>JAEEWG010000034.1 GCA_016287245.1 Clostridia bacterium | reverse complement strand
AAACGTTCTCTTTAACAGCCTTCGGAGCTGTGTCAACGAGTTCCTTAGCTTCCTTCAGGCCGAGACCTGTGAGCTCACGAACAACCTTGATAACAGCGATCTTCTGAGCACCAGCGCTCTTGAGGTTTACTGTGAACTCTGTCTGAGCAGCAGCACCAGCATCAGCTGCACCACCGGCAGCCGGAGCAGCAACTGCTACAGCAGCAGCGGAAACGCCAAATTCATCTTCGATACCCTTCTCGAGCTCGAACAGTTCCATAACGGACAGTGTCTTGATTTCTTCGAGAAGCTTAGTAATTTTTTCACTAGCCATTTTATTATTCCTCCATTAATTTTTTCATAAACGCCTTACGGCATAACTAGTAGGTCGCCGAGGGTCAGCCCCGGCCGCTGATATTACTCAGCAGGTGTTTCTGTTGCTTCAGCAGCAACTGCTACCGGCTCTTCTGCCGGAGCTTCTTCCGCTTTAGCTTCTTCTGCCGGAGCAGCTTCCGCCGGAGCCTCTTCTGCCTTAGCTTCCTCAGCCGGAGCAGCAGCTACGCCACCCTCAGACTCGAGCTTTTCGGCAGTAGCCTTGGTGAGCATAGCGAGCTTTGTAATAGGGAAGAGCAATGCATAGACGATCTGGCTGAGCAGTACATCCTTGGACGGAACAGCTGCGAGAGCCTCGACCTCTGCAACAGTTGCAACTTTGCCCTCGATGATTCCGCCCTTGATAGAGAGCTTCTCGAAATCATCAGCAAACTTCTTGCTAACCTTAGCAGGCGCCATCATATCTTCTTTGGAATAAGCAACAGCTGTCGGGCCCTTGAACATATCGTCCAGACCTTCGATACCGAGCTCCTTGAAGACGAGATTCAGTGTCGTGTTCTTAACTACCTTGTAGTTAACGCCGTTCTTGCGCATTTCTGTACGAAGAGCAGTGTCCTGTTCAACAGTCAGACCACGAGCATCAACGAAAACAAAGGACAGTGCTTCTTTGTAGTCAGCAACCAGATCAGCAACGATCTTCTTCTTTGCTTCCAAAATCTTTTCACTTGGCATGATCTTTTTACCTCCTTATATTGATTACTAAAATACCCCACGCTGCGTCGCGAGGGGTATCAAGTACTCAATACGGTTCCTCACCTCGGCGGGACGTCTTAACGTTTACGATCGCTCTCCCGCTGTCTTCAGCAGTGGATATTTTATTAAGTTAGGATATCCATCCCGGAAAAGCACTTTTCCGAGTAGGGAGTGGATACGCCCCCTGAACGTTCTATTCCTTACAGCTTTGCAGGGTTTACACGGATACCCGGGCCCATGGTGGAGCAGATGGAAACGTTCTTCAGATACTGACCCTTAGCAGCGGAAGGCTTAGCCTTGATGATCGCATCCATGATGGTCTTGAAGTTCTCTTCGAGCTTCTCCTGACCAAAGGAAACCTTACCGATCGGGCAGTGGATGATGTTTGTCTTATCGAGACGGTACTCGATCTTACCGGCTTTGATATCTGTAACAGCTTTTGCTACATCCATCGTAACTGTGCCGGCCTTCGGTGTAGGCATCAAGCCCTTCGGGCCGAGGACCTTACCAAGACGGCCGAGCTTCGGCATCATGTCCGGTGTCGCGATGAGAGCGTCGAAATCGAACCAGTTCTCATTAGCGATCTTATCGATGTACTCTTCAGCACCTACATACTCTGCGCCTGCAGCCTGAGCTTCATCAGCCTTCGGGCCCTTAGCGATAACGAGTACGCGCTTTGTGCGGCCTGTACCATGAGGGAGAACTACAGCACCACGAACCTGCTGGTCAGCGTGACGGGAGTCAACACCCAGACGAACGTGAAGTTCTACCATCTCATCAAACTTTGCTTTACCTGTTTCTACAACCAGACGAACTGCTTCGGAAGGATCGTAAGAAACAGATCTGTCTACGAGCTTAGCGAGCTCTTGATATCTCTTTCCTCTTTTCATAGTAACTCTCCTTCAAATCAGTCCTCAGTAACAACGATACCCATGCTTCTGGCAGTACCAGCTACCATACGTGCGCATGCGTCGATGTCTGCGGCATTTGTGTCAACGATCTTGATCTCCGCGATCTTCTTGCACTCAGAGAACGAGATCTTAGCGACCTTGTCCTTGTTCGGCTTGCCGGAAGCCTTCTCAATGTTGCAAGCCTTCTTAAGCAGTACCGGTACCGGCGGAGTCTTTGTAATGAAAGAATAAGAACGGTCAGCGTAAACTGTGATGATTACAGGAATAATGAGACCTGCATCCTTCGCTGTTCTTTCATTAAATTCCTTGACGAACTGGGCAATGTTAAGTCCATGCTGTCCAAGGGCTGGTCCAACCGGCGGCGCTGGTGTTGCTTTGCCTGCAGGGATCTGAAGTTTTACGTACCCTACAACTTTTTTAGCCATATGTGGCCACCTCCCAAAAAATTTCTCCGATCCGTCTTATCCCGGACCGATATATTTCTTTCATCTCAAAAAGAGATGTTGATAAGCTATTAAACTCTTTGTGAGAGTTCT
Organism: Clostridia bacterium; assembly: GCA_016287245.1. Taxonomy (GTDB): domain Bacteria; phylum Bacillota; class Clostridia; order Saccharofermentanales; family Saccharofermentanaceae; genus Scatonaster. The sequence goes on along the minus strand of JAEEWG010000034.1, from coordinate 20,284 downwards.
ATCAAACTCTCACTACCTGAGCGAAATCGATCTCTACAGGTGTTTCTCTTCCGAACATCGAGATACGTACACGAACCATGTGCTTCTCGAGGTTCATCTCTTCGACTGTTCCTACGCAGTCTCCGAAAGGACCGGAGATGATACGTACGGAATCGCCGACTTCGTAATCCACGGACGGAACCCAGCTGGACTCCAGACCCATGAGAGCAAGCTCCTCGTCAGAGAGCGGCTGCGGCTTGTTGGCATTCGGTCCGACGAATCCTGTTACACCACGTGTATTTCTTACGATGTACCAGATCTCTTCGGTATAGACCATCTTGATCAGGACGTAACCCGGGTAACGCTTCTTCTGCGTGACCTTCTTCTTACCATCCTTGACCTCAACGCTCTCATCCATCGGGATGGATACTTCCTGGATCATCTCCTGAAGACCACGGTTCTCGATCACTGCTTCGAGTGTGCTCTTGACCTTGTTCTCATATCCCGAATAGGTATGTACGACATACCACTTAGCCTCATATGCCTGTTCTTCAGCCATGTTTTGCTCCTCGTATATAAAACGTTGACTTACGCTTCAGATGCTGCAGTTGTCTCAGATTCTGTTGCATCAGCAGCAGAAGCATCAGAAGGTGCTTCGGTCGCTGTCGGCTCAGACTCATCAGACGGTGCAATCGTTGTGACAGTCGTCTCTGTATTCTGCTTATAGAATCCAACCTTCTCCAGTACCCAACCGGCACCCTTGCCGATTGCAGTCAGAAGGATCGCACATACAGCGATAACTACCAGAACCACAGCAGAATTCTGGATCAGCTTTTCCTTTGTCGGCCAGATTACTCTCTTGAGCTCCAGACGAACATCATTGAACTTCTGTGCTATACGTTTGAAGATGTTCGGTTTCTTCTTCTTGTCAGCCATTGGTCATACCCTCTATCTTGTTTCCTATCGTTAAACGATATTACTTGGTTTCTTTGTGTACAGTATGCTTACGGCAGAACTTGCAGTACTTCTTCACTTCCAAACGATCAGGATCGTTCTTCTTGTTCTTATACGTCTGATAATTTCTCTGCTTGCACTCTTCACAAGCCAGTGTCAGCTTGTCACGTGCTCCTGCTTTGGTTGCCATGTTCGAACACCTCCAAAATATCTGTGCTTTTCCGCATCTCATCATGCGGTTTTTCGCGCATAAAAAATAGACCTAAACGGCGATAGCAACGGATATGATACCACAGGGTCAAGCCTGTGTCAACGAAAAATTCGCAATTATCTAAAAAGACTCATAAAGCATCTTCATCTAGCTGTTCCGCCATCTGCGCAAAAAGAAAACACGATACGGAATCACATGTTTCCGGTCAGTTTTATAGACGAACGCAACTCTTTTTGATTTTGGCCATGTTTTAACCGAATAAGGCTGCCCATGTTCATCCCGCACAATCAAGACACTCGGTCCGTCGGATGAGCCTGTCGGCTCCGCCTGATTGATACAGTCTGTTATTAACGCTTTACTCAAACCATTTTTCATTACAGTTCCACCGCGCAACTCGAGTTCGGGAGATGAATTGGACCGTCCTGGACAGTAATAATAACGGCATTCTTCCATCCAACCTTAACTTTGGTAGTCTTAGATGGCACACTAAACGAATTTGTAGCTCCTCCAGCTATTCCTGTTGTCCCATTTAAATCCGGATATCGTTCAATATAACCAGAATAATACGTTTGTGGACTTAGTTTTGAAGACTTGACACAGTATATCTTAGCAGACACATATGTCAACTGATTCCCTGTCGCAGTCCAATACAGATGTGCTGTGGTAGCAGAATCTCTAACAACCCCCACGTGAAAAACACCAATGCTTCTTGCTGAAGCACCGTATTTTTCACGTTGAGTTTGTGATACAATTCGATACTCATCATCGAGTTTTACAAGATATAAATCTATACCGCAATCCGAATCGGTATAGTCGTCACTGTAATTATCTGAAAATGAGTGCTCATCGTACAATTTTGAATCTGCAAGTGATTTTTCAACACAAACATTTACAGTGATAGTCAGTGCTAAAATGACAGATAATAATCTAGTAAATACTCTCACGGAGCTAACCCCCATCTCTCAGTTATTGTTCATTACGTTTTTGTAAATCAGCCAAATCAAAAACTACCGTCGTTCTCAGCGCTTTTTCAGTTCCTCTTCCACTTCCTCAGGCGTAATGCCGAGCTGCGCCATCATTACCAGCGCGTGATAGAAAAGATCCGCCAGCTCAAGAACTGTATTTTCCTTGTCACCCTTGGATGCGGAGATGATCGCTTCGATGGCCTCTTCGCCCACCTTCTTGCCGATCTTCTCGATGCCCTTGTCGAAGAGATAGTTGGTATAAGAACCATCTACCGGATTTGCTTTTCTGTCGAGGATCAGATTATAAAGATCTTTGCTTACGTTTGTGCTGTTTGAATCCATCTTCTATTTTTCCTTTCTTATATATCCAGTTCCGTAAAGAAACAGGAGTGGTTTCCCGTGTGACAGGCTGCGCCGTCCTGGTCAATGTAGAATAACAGGGTATCTCGGTCGCAGTCAAGGAAAGCTTTCTTCACATGCTGGAAGTGACCGGATGTCTCGCCCTTGAGCCACAGGGAATTTCTGGATCTGCTGTGATAGTGCATCAGCTTCGTTTCCATCGTCTTCTCTAAAGACTCGTAGTCCATATAGGCCATCATGAGGACATCCTTACTGGATTCCTCGACGACGATCGCCGGAACAAGACCGAGGGCATCTTTTTTCAGGGACTGCCAGAGTTTTAAGGCCGGGGAGAGTTTTCTTACCGGGATACCGCGGCCTTCGAGATATTCCTTGAGGTCTTCGATCTTGATCTCTCCGAAGTGGAAAAGACTGGCCGCCAGAACTGCGTCCGCGCCGCCATCCACGATTCCGTCGTAGAAGTCTTCCATCTTTCCTGCGCCGCCGCTGGCGATGACCGGGATCGATACGGCATCCGCGATCATGCGGGTGATGACGTTATCAAAGCCGCTCTTCGTGCCGTCACGGTCGAGGCTCGTCAGCAGGATCTCGCCTGCGCCGAGCTTTTCCACCTTCTTCGCCCATTCGAGAGCGTCGAGGCCCGTCGCCTTGGTACCTCCGGCCACGACGACTTCGTAGCCGGACGGGAATTTACTGTTATCTTCTTCACTGGCATTTTCGTCGATGCCCTTAAAGTCGGCATCTGTGCTAGCGATACGGATGTTGCCGCCTGTTCTTCCGCGAACGTCGATCGCTACGACAACGCACTGGGAACCGAACTTCTCACTTGCACGGCGTACGAGTTCCGGATCTTTTACCGCAGCGGAATTCAGAGAGATCTTATCCGCACCGGCATTTAAGATCTCACGGATATCTTCGAGGGAACGGATGCCGCCGCCGACCGTGAACGGGATGAACACCTGCTCGGCCACGCTTTTGACCATATCGACCACGGTCCCTCTGCCCTCCACCGTTGCGGAGATGTCGAGGAATACGAGTTCATCTGCACCGGCTTCGTTGTAGGCCTTGGCGCACTCGACCGGATCACCGGCATCACGAAGCGCGATAAAGTTCGTTCCCTTTACCACACGGCCATTCTTAACGTCCAGACACGGAATGATTCTTTTACTGAGCATGAGGTCGCCATCCTTTCTCTTCATGACACCGCTTCATCGCAGGTGCCGTACCGTATACTTCAGGCGCAACAGCGCCCCTGTTATTTTTCAGTCTGCTTCGCCCAGCGGTTCAATATCCTAAGACCCGCTTCACCGCTCTTTTCCGGGTGGAACTGGCAGGCGAACACATTCTTTCTTCTGACACTGCAGCAGTACTCGATCCCGTAGGTAACGGTCGCTGCGATGTCTTCTTCATTTTCCGGAACACAGTAATAGGAGTGCACGAAATAGACGAATTCCTTATCCGGGAGGATCTCATTTCTCGAGGAAAGGTCGTTCCAGCCGATCTGCGGGATCTTCAGTCCCATGTCAGAGGGGAATTTCACGACTTTGCCGGGAAGGACCGACAGTCCTTTTACCGGTTCTCCACCAAAAGACTCCTCCGAGGTGTCAAAGAGCATCTGCATGCCGAGGCAGATCCCGAGGAACGGCTTCCCTGTCGCGATATACTCGTGTACTACCTTATCAAGGCCCCTGGAATTCAGCGCTTCCATCGCCGCGCCGATCGCACCGACGCCAGGAAGAACGACACCGTCCGCTGCCATGACAGTGGACGGATCGTTCGTGATCTCACTTTCGAAACCTAAGAATGCCAGCGCCTTCTGCACGGATCCCAGGTTTCCCATTCCATAATCGATAATGGCGATCATGCAAGTTCCTTTCCGGTCAGCAGACGATAGCACTCTCTGTACTTCTCTGCTGTCTTGTTGATGATCTCCTCCGGAAGTGTCGGAGCCGGATAGGTCTTATCCCAGTCCAGTGTCTCCAGCCACTCACGCAGGTACTGCTTGTCGAAGCTCTTCTGCGCACGGCCCGGCTCGTAATCTGCAAGATCCCAGAAACGGGAAGAGTCAGGGGTGAACATCTCATCCGCCACGACGAGCTTTCCGTCGATCTTTCCGAACTCGAACTTCGTGTCAGCGAGGATCAGGCCGCGGGTAAGTGCGTACTCGGATACCTTCGTATAGAGCGCGAGTGCGGCATCTTTCAGAGCCTTCGCGTCTTCTTCACCGAGGAGCTCGATGAGCTGCTCGTAGGTGATGTTGATGTCGTGTCCTTCATCCGCCTTCGTAGAAGGTGTGAAGAGAGGCTCCGGGAGCTTATCTCCCTGGCGCAGTCCTTCCGGCATCTTGATGCCGCCGACGGTACCATTGGCCTTATACTCCTTAAGAGCAGAACCCTCGAGGTATCCTCTAACGATGCACTCGGCCGGGAGCATATTTACCTTCTTGACCAGCATGGAGCGGCCGCGAAGTTCTTCCTCGTACTTATCAAGACCCATCGGATATTCCTTCGGGTCGGTCGTGATGACATGATTGTCGATGACATCCTTCGTGAAATCGAACCAGAAAGCGGAGATCGAACTTAAGACCTTGCCCTTGTCCGGGATGCACTCGTCAAATACCACGTCAAATGCGGAGATGCGGTCGGTCACGACCATCAGGAGCGAATCTCCCAGATCATAGACGTTTCTGACCTTTCCTTTGACGAATACCGGAAGATCGATAAAATCAGTGTCTCTTAATGTTGCCATGTTACTATCCTCTCTTTTCTTAAGATACTTTCTTATTCGGCGCGAAAAGATCCTCTCCCCGCCACTTATTCTTCCTCAACGAGATCATCGGATATTCCGCCGAACACCTCTCCGAGGACTTCCATGTTATCGAACTCATCGACGAACATGCTGACTTCTTTTTCGATACCGGGAGCAACGATACCGACGATGAGGTCTAATGCGATCCCGTCACCGGTCATCTCCGCATAGCAGCGGAGCACCGCGATCTCAGCGGGACGAAGCTCGATCCGGTTTTCCCCGTCGACGGTCAGATCCTCCGACGAAAGAAGATCACAGATCTCCTGTCCCTTATCGTTCAGCCATTCGATCCTCTGCCGAAGCTCGACAGATCTTTTGATGAACTCCATCTCATCCGGTGCCTGCGCCAGGACGGTAACGGATTCATCGAGGATCGTGCACTCTACTTCCCATGCTTCGAAATCTTCGTTATACGGGTACTTTTCGAGCATGATCAGAGTACTCCCTTCGTCGAAGGGATCTGGTCCTTGAACTTCTCATCGATATCCACTGCGATACGGAGCGCTCTCGCGAATGCCTTGAACATCGCTTCGATCTTGTGGTGGTCATTGGCGCCGTATTCGCACTTGAGGTGCAGTGTCAGTCCGGCGTTAAAAGAAACGGCCCGGAAGAATTCCTCTACGAGCTCGGTTGCAAACTCGCCGACATACTCGCCGCCGAATTCTGCCTGAAGGACCAGGAACGGACGTCCGGAGATGTCGAGGGAGCACTGGGCCAGCGCCTCATCCATCGGGATGGAAGCAAAGCCATATCGGTTGATGCCGCGCTTCTCGCCGAGCGCCTCACAGAGCATCTTGCCGATCACGATACCGATGTCCTCCGTGGTGTGGTGTCCATCCACGTTGAGGTCACCATCGCAGCGGATACTTAAGTCCATGCCGCTGTGACGGGCCAGAAGGTCCAGCATGTGGTCTAAAAAGCCGATCCCGGTCTCGATGTCGGAAAGGCCCTTGCCATCAAGCTCCAGAGAACCTTTGATCTTCGTCTCTTTCGTATTTCTTTCCTGTGATGCGCTTCTGCTCATTTAGTTTCCTCCCGCGATCTCGTCGACCGCCTTAAGTAATGCGTCCATCTCCTCATCCGTACCGATGGTGATGCGGAGATACTCGCTGATCCTCGGCTTATTAAAATACCTTACCAGTATACCTTTCCCGCGCAGATTTGTGTAGATAGCTTCCGCGGTCAGGCCAGAAGGTTTCGCAAAAAGGAAGTTCGTCTTCGATTCCGGTACGACCCAGCCGCGGGCACGGAGTTCTTCCGCGATGCGGTCACGGGTACTGCAGATCTTCCGGACATTCTCCATGACCCAGTCGTTCTCGGAGACCGCAACGGCTGCGACTTTCTGCGCGATCGCGTCGACCGGATAGGAGTTAAAGGAATCTCTGATCCGGGTAAGTCCCTCGATCAGTTCCGGATCGCCGACGGCGAAACCGAGACGAAGTCCCGCCAGAGAGTGGGACTTACTGAGGGTCCCTGTCACCAGCAGATTCTTATACTTCGGAAGAAGTGTTCTTGCGGTAACTCCGGAGAAGGCCGCATATGCCTCATCCACGAGGACTACATGATCGGGGTTCGCCAGGAGGATCTTCTCCACATCGGACAGGGAAAGAAGTTTCGATGTCGGGGCGTTCGGATTGGCAAATGCCACACCGCCTCCGTTTCCTTCGCAAAAAGCATCGACATCGATACTGAAGTCGTCCTTAAGAGGGATCTTTTTGAGCGGAATACTGTAGAGCTCCGCATAGACCGGGTAGAAGCTGTAGGAGATATCCGGCACCAGAAGCGGGGCGGCGCCTTCACCGGATTCGAAGAACGCCTGAAAAGAAAATGCCAGAACTTCGTCGGAACCGTTTCCGCAGAAGACCTGTTCCGGAGTGACATCAAGCACCTTCGCCAGTTCGGTTCTTACCACGAGGGACGAAGTTTCCGGGTATCTGGCAAGCAATCCGATCTCCACTTCGGAGAGGACCTCCCTTACCTTCGGAGAAGCCGGATAGGGATTCTCGTTCGTATTCAGTTTGATGATCTTCTGCCCCGGTTTCGGCTGTTCGCCGGCCACATAGGGCTCGATATTTCTCGTTTTCTCATTCCAGAAACGGCTCATGGTTTCTTTTCCTCATTTCTAATTCTGATTCTTACTTTTCAAATCTTACACGTACGGCGCTCGCGTGGCACTCAAGTCCCTCGGCATCGGCAAAGGCCGCCACGTCCTTATAGCATTCCTTTAAAGACTCCTCGTTATAGCGGAGTACCGAGATCTTCTTAAAGAAGTCACCGGTGTTGAGCGGAGAGAAGAATCTCGCGGTACCGGATGTCGGAAGCGTGTGGTTCGGACCGGCAAAATAGTCGCCAAGCGGCTCCGGTGTGTAGTTGCCGACGAAGATCGCGCCGGCGTTGTTGATACGGTCGATGTAGTTGTCCGGCTCGGAGACACAGAGCTCCAAGTGCTCCGGTGCAAGCTCGTCGCTGAAGGCAAGCGCCGCTTCCATATCGTCAACGACTAAGATCGCGCAGTAGGTCGGAAGGGACTTACTTAAGATCTCCTTTCGGAGGCTCTTTTCCGAACGACGGTCCACTGCTTCGTAAACGGCCTCGGCCAGTTTCTCACTCGTCGTCAGCAGGATCGCGGAAGCGAGCACGTCGTGCTCCGCCTGGGAAAGGAAGTCCGCCGCCACGAATTCCGGCACAGCGGAATCGTCTGCGATGATCAGTATCTCACTCGGGCCTGCGAACATATCGATGTCCACCTGACCATAGACTAAACGCTTCGCGGTATTTACATAGATGTTTCCCGGACCGCAGATCTTATCGACACGCGGGATGGATTCTGTTCCATATGCCATAGCGCCGATCGCCTGGGATCCGCCGACCTTATAGATCTCGGTCGCGCCGGCGATGCTGGCCGCAGCCAGGATGACCGGAGCAATGGAGCCATCTGCTCTCGGCGGTGTGCAAAGTACGATACGTGGAACGCCTGCGGCTCTTGCCGGGATCACGTTCATGAGGACCGTTGACGGAAGCGGAGCCGTACCGCCCGGAACGTAGATACCTGCAACAGAGATCGGACGGACTCGCATGCCGATCTCGGCGCCCTTTCCTACATCCATCTTAAAGCCGGTCTCGACCTGTCTTTCGTGGAAAGCGAGGATATTGGCCGCCGCCTTCTTAATGACCTCGACCAGATTCGGATCGAGGGAAGATATCGCCTCGGCGATCTCCTGGTCGGTCACGCGGACGTTTTCGGAAGTAATGTCGGCCTTGTCGAACTTTCTGGTGTACTTAAATACCGCCGCATCGCCGTTTCTCTTAATGTCATCGAGCACATCGTTTACGACATCGATGATCGGGCCGAGCTCCATCTTGCCACGCATGCCGAGCTCTTCACATATCTTTTTCAGTTCTCCCTTGGGAGCCTTGATCTTCTTACACTTCATTTTTCTTCCTCTTTCTTCGCATTTAAGATGGCGACCTGTTTTCTCAGGGCATCGAGCATCGGTACGATCTCGGATTCCTTCATCTTCATGGAGACGCGGTTAACGACCACACGAGCACTGATGTCTGCGACGACTTCCAGTACATCGAGTCCGTTCTCCTTCAGCGTACGTCCGGATTCAACGATATCGACGATGACTTCCGATAGACCGATGAGAGGCGCCAGCTCGACGGAACCGTTGAGCTTGATGATCTCTACGCTCTCCTTCTTCGTTCCCTCGAAGTACGCGCGGGTGATGTTCGGGTACTTTGAAGCGACGCGCTTATTCGGGATCTGGTCAAGCTTATCTTTAAGAGAGACCGGACCGCATACGCACATTCTGCATGCGCCGAATCCGAGGTCGATCACTTCGTAGAGATTTCTTCCTTCTTCAAGGAGTGTGTCCTTTCCGACCACACCGATATCAGCGGCTCCGTACTCGACATATGTCGGTACATCCGACGGCTTGGCCATGATGAAGCGAAGTCCTGTCTTTTCATCTTCCAGTATCAGTTTTCTGGATTCCTCACGGCCCGCGGAAACGTCATATCCCGCAGCCTCGAGAAGATCCAGTGCTTTTTGTGCCAGACGGCCTTTCGATAAAGCGATGGTTATCATGTATCTTCCTCCTCTGTATCTTCCTCTTCATCCACGAACACGACCTGATCGATGCCGTGCTCTTCCGCGTAGGCGTCCAGTGCCTCTTCACTTAAGCCCTGGGTGTCCACGATGACCTTAAGTCCGGTCTCTCTGAGTGCATTCGCTGTCGCAAAAGCAGCTTTTCTCATGCCTTCGCCCTCGGCATATCCGACAATGGCGTCGACTTTAACGAACTCCGGCAGCTTATCCTGACGTCTCAGAGCCGTGAGGCAAAGATTGATGCCCAGGCAGAAGCCGACGGCGGAGAGTTCTCTTCCGAACGTGGAGACGACCTTGTTATATCTGCCGCCGCCGAGGATCGGGAATCCGACTTCATAGGTAAATCCCTTGAAGATCATGCCGGTATAGTAGTCGAGGCTTCGAAGCATACCGAGGTCGATGCTCACATACTGCAGTAGCTCATAGTCGGAAAGCGCATCGAGGATCGCACGCAGATTCGAAAGGGCCGCTTTCGAGGTCTCGTTTTTTACCTTCTGGTCGAAAGCATCGAGCACGTCGTATGTGCCGAAGCGGTTGGAGATCATGTCGAGCAGTTCTTTTGCATCGTCAGAAAGACCGAGTCTTCCGGCTGTCTTTTCGATGCGGACGATATCCTTCTGGTCGATCGCCGTCGAAAGCTCCGCCGCATCCTCCGCGGAAAGTCCCCACTCTTCAACGAGTCCCCGGAAGAACTCGACCTGGCCGATGGAGATCTGAAGATCCGTAAGGCCGGTCTTCAGCGCGGCCGTGATGCCCAGTGCGATGACTTCCGCATCCGCTTCCGCATTATCGAGGCCCAGGAGCTCGACGCCTCCCTGGGAGAACTCACGAAGTTTTCCGCCGCCGCTTTCCTTGAAACGGAACATGTTCTCGATATAGGAAAGACGAAGCGGGGGCTTCTCATCCTTAAGGAGTGTGGCCGCAAGGCGCGCCACCGGGATCGTCCCGTCGTAGCGCATCGCGATGATGCGTCCGTCCTTATCCGTCATCTTATACATATCTTCTGTCGCGACGAAATCGCCACTGGCATATACATCATAGTACTCGATCCCCGGCGTTTCGACTTCGCTGTAGCCGTGCTCGGAGAAAAGCTCCCGCAGATCCGTCTCCAGTTTTCTTTTTACGCTGCACTCCTGCGGCAGAATGTCGATCACGCCGTCCGGAGTATGAAACCGATAATTACCCATGAGGTAGTCCTCCCTAATATTTTCATATATAATAGATATACTGCGTGGGGAAACCCTTTTGCAGGCACCCTTCTTCCTGGCGCTTTATCACTTTATCTTGCTAAAGCGATAAAATACCATGTGTGTATTTTATTCGAGGGTGCCGTATTTGTCAAGGAAAAATCCTATATTCGCGGTATAATGGGGTCGTGGTATGAAACGGAGGCGCAAATGAAGTTTATTTTCGAATTCCTGTATGAGCACAACTTTATGTTCGTGGTCCTTTTTTTCCTGATGAACCTCGTCACTTTTGCGCTTTTCCATTCGGATAAGAAAAAGGCCGAGAAGAACGCTTTCCGCATCCCGGAGCGCGACCTTCTGGGCTTCTCCGCATGCTTTGGAGCCCTCGGCGGCATCCTCGGCATGGTCGTCTTCCACCACAAGACGAGAAAACCGAAATTCTATATCCTGGTCCCCCTCTTTGCGATCGTTCAGCTGATCTTCATCAACCTGATCTTCAAATGGGGCCCGAAAGGAACCTGATCATGAAATACTTTATTGCTTCTGATATCCACGGCTATCCCGACTCCTGCGAGAAGATCCTTTCCGCCTACGACCGGGAGCAGGCCGACCGCCTCGTGCTCCTCGGCGACATCCTCTACTTCGGACCGAGAAATCCCCTCGGAGACACCTATGACCCGAAGGGCGTGATCGCTCTTTTGAATTCCCGCAAAGACTCGATCCTCTGTGTCCGCGGCAACTGCGATTCCGATGTCGACCAGATGGTCCTGGAGTTTCCGATCCTCGCGGACTACGCCGTTCTTTCCTTAGGAAAAAGACTCGTCTACCTGACACACGGTCACGTCTTTCACCCGGCGCATCTTCCGCCGCTCAAAAAAGGGGATATCCTCATTACGGGCCACACCCACGTCGTCGCCTGCGAAGAACTTCCGGAAGGGATCCTCTACTTAAATCCGGGTTCCCCGACCTATCCGAAACAGAACACCCACAGAGGATATATAATTCTCACGGAAGAAGCCGCCACCTTCAAAGACCTCAACGGCAACATCATACTGGAAAAACAGCTCTGATTCCGGCAGATAAAAAAGCAAACGAAAAAGCCTTTTGGCACCTCCGCAGGGCTTGCCCGAGGACCAGTGCCGAAAGGCTTTATTCGTTTTAGTTTTCTTTAATGCCGGAATTAATAACCTCTTTTTCCTTCCAGTGATTCGTCGTTATCGATCCAGTCCTGTACATTGACGATTCGGTATTCGTCCTTGTTGTCACGGACGATGACCTTTTCGATGCCTGCGTTGATGATCATCTTTTTGCAAAGCGAGCAGGAATTGGAATGAGGGATATAATCGCCGGTCTTGGCATCGTATCCGGAAAGATACATCGTGCCGCCGATCATCTTGTCGCGGCTCGCGGAGATGATGGCATTCTGCTCGGCGTGCACGCTTCTGCAGAGCTCATATCTCTCACCTCTCGGGATCTGAAGTTCCTCACGGACACATGTTCCCGTATCCGAGCAGTTCTTCCTTCCTCTCGGCGCACCCACATATCCTGTGGAGATGACCTCGTCATTTTTTACGATAACAGCTCCATAATGTCTTCTCAGACACGTGCTGCGCTTAGCTACTACCTCAGCCAGATCCAGATAGTAGTTGATCTTATCTCTACGCTCCATGCTAGACCTCTCTTATTGAAATGTAACTCAGATCTCCGTGATCGTGATCGTAACAGTAGAATCTGCAAGTCCGACCGGGCCGGTATAGCTTGCTGCACTGCCGGTTCCTGTGATCAGGAACGAACCGGAGTAAGTCGCCGAGGAGTTCTTCGTCGTGGTTCCACCCTGACCGTCATCTTCAGTCGTCGCTGCAGGCCATGTACCATTTACAGTCTGACCTCCGCAGGTCACACTCGTGGTTACTGCCGAAGTCTGATCGTTCTCACCTGTAACTGTGATATAGAGCATATACTGCTTGCCATCTTCCAGTGTCACGGACGGAGCCCCGTTGGTCGCCGACCATGCATTCTTATTGACCGGGACCGGAGTGATGAAGTTGATGTCTCCGAGAGGACACAGATACTCCCATGCAGATTCCGGAGCATCCTTCGGCTTCCACATGAACCACTTGCCGGCGTCGATACCTTCGGCCGGATCAGCCGGACGGTCAACGATCTTCAGATCCATGCCGGATTCAAGTTTACCCGTCTCACCCTGTTCGCCCTTAAGCTGGAATGCGTAAAGGAGATGTTTCCATTCGGTATCGCCGACATATCTCCACTTGATCGCTGCCGGTTCTGCAGGCTTGCCTGTGCTTTCCGGATCATTCGGATCCGGAGTGATCGCCGGCTGTGCAGGAGCAAGCGTGAGCTCAACTTCTCTACCATCCTTACCCGGAACACCGGAAGGACCCTGTTCACCCGGATCACCCTTTTCACCGCGGATCGCTTCGATATCGATGATATCGACCCAACTATCTTCACCGTAGTAAGACCACTGGATCGTCGTCTTGTTGTCTCCTACATTCTTGCGGATCTCAACAGACTTACCATTGATACCGTCCGCACCATTCTTACCTGTAAGTGTATCGAGAGTGATGAGTGTCTTCCACTGATCATCACCTTCATATCTCCACTGGATCTCCGTATCAGTCTTCTGGATCTCGATGGACTTACCGTTGTCACCCTTAGGTCCGATATCACCCGGATCACCCTTGTCACCGGTATCGCCCTTGTCACCGGTATCACCCTTGTCGCCCTTATCGCCCTTTTCGCCGGGGTCACCCGGAATACCTGTCGGGCCTTCTTCACCTTTCAGAGCGGCGATCGAGATGATCGTACGCCAGTCACTGTCAGATTCACCGATATATCTCCAGCAGATTGCACTTCCTGTATTCGTAACTTCGATCGAACGTCCATCTGCACCATCATGACCATCGACACCATTCATACCGGAGATTGCGGACATGGCTACGAGATTCTTCCAGTCCTGATCATATCCGGACGTATATCTCCACTGGAGGTAACCACTGTTGGAACGAAGTTCAACAGAACGACCATCCTGACCGGATTCACCCTGCAGACCAGGAATACCCTGTGCACCCTGCTCACCTTTGACACCGGCCTGGCCCTGAGCACCCATCAGGTCTCCTGTGGATACCAGTTTCTGCCATACGCCATCCTTATCGAGATAAACGATGTAACCGTTCTGAACATCAAATTTCGTATTGGAGTCTGTTTTCGGGAGTTTATTGACATCTACGAGCTCTCTCCACATCGTATCATCTTCGTCTTCATACTTATAGACGACGACGTTTCCGCGCTGGTCAGTGACGATCTGTCTATCCTCAACCTTCTTGTTCTGGGAAAGGAAAACATAGACGCCGGCGGCACCGACGATGCCAAGACAAACAATACATGCAATGATGATTTTTATTGAATCTCTCATAAGCCCTCACGCTCCACATACTTTCACTTAATAATCATTGTATAATAACGTTTCAAATGTGAAAAGAACTTTTTCTTAAAATTCCTTGTCTTCTCCTGCAATTTCTTTGCATTTCACATTTCACTTATGATATTTCTCGTTAAAGTGAATCTTAAAGGCTCGATAGACCTGTTCCAGTATGATCAGTCTGGTCATCTGATGCGTAAATGTCATCGGGGAAAGACACAGTCTTTCATTGGCCCGTTCCGTGAGTTCTTTCGAAAGTCCGTTCGAGCCCCCGATGACCAGGACCAGCTCCGATCCGCCCTTTTCAAAGCCCGATATCACATGCTCCGAGAATACTTCCGAGGGCATTTCTTTTCCGTGAAGATCCAAAGCGATCACATAGGCTCCCGGACGGATGCGAGAGAGCATGCGTTTTCCTTCCTGATCGAGTGCCTGTTCGATGGGGATCGAATCCGGAGCGTCGGCGACTTCTGCGATCTCCACGGAAGTGTATTTGGACAGGCGCTTGATATACTCCGCGATGCCGTCGCTGAGCCATTTCTCTTTGATCTTCCCTGCACACACGATCACAAGTTTCATATCTTTTCTCCTGACTTTGAACCTGCGTGTTCCTGCTTTTTTCAGATGTCCCCGAGGAAAAGGGGTTCCGTCGGTGTATAGCGGTTGGCGATTTTTAGCGTAAAGTCTCTGTCTCTCACCAGATCCTCCGCCTCAAGCGCCCGAAGCACCGTTCTTTCCGCGACCTGTGGAAGGTTATTTTCTTTGCTTAAGTGACCGAGGATAAAGTGGCGGGTGCCTTTTCTGCAGAGCTGCGCCACCGTTCGTGCACAGTCATCGTTACACAGGTGCCCGTATTCGCCGTCGATCCTCTTTTTCAGATAGTAGGGGTATTCTCCGTTCCAGAGCATATCCTTGTCGTAGTTCGCTTCCAGCAGGATCCCGTCACAACCGGAAAGATGCTCGAAGATCAGCGGGGTCATATACCCGATATCCGTCGCGATCGCGGCTCTTTTCGATCCGCTCGAAAAGCAGTATCCGCAGGAACCGCTGGTATCGTGGGGCGTATCAAAAGCGGTCACCTCGAAGTCGCCGATCGTGACTGTCTCCTCCGGAACGATCTCGTTATCGAGACTCGGAAGATGCGGTTTCTTCTCCGCGCTGTGGATGCCCTTCCAGGTCGGTCTGGTCGCATAGATCGGGATCGAAAACTTCCGCGTGAAAACATCCAGTCCGGAGATATGGTCGGAATGGTCGTGGGTAATAAGGATCGCCGTCAGGTCAAACGGATTGATCCGGACCATGTTGAGCGCCTCAACGATCTTTTTGCAGTTCATGCCGGCATCCACGAGCACATAAGTATTCGCGGTAGAAACGAGGATCGCATTCCCGCTGCTGCCGCTGAAAAGTGGTGTGATCGTTATGCCCTGATTGGTTTTGTCGGAGATCATTTTATCTAATTACTCATCGTCGATCGGAACGACGTGATCTTCATCCTCATAGATGTGTTCGATCGAAGCACCGATACCACGGAGCTTTTCCACGATCTTCTCATATCCGCGCTCGATACGATTCGCAGAAGAGATCGTCGTTACGCCTTCAGCTGCAAGTCCTGCAAGCACCATGGCTGCTCCTGCACGAAGGTCAAGTGCTGTAACGCGGGCGCCACAGAAATGGACCGGTCCGTTGATCAGCGCGATGCGCTCCATGACTGTGATCGAAGCACCCATGGACTGAAGTTCGGAGACATACTGGAAACGGTTGTCCCAGACATTCTCGTGCATCTGGCTCTGGCCGTTGGCCTGGCAGAGCAGCACGGTCGCCTGCGGCTGCAGATCGGTCGGGAATCCCGGATACGGGCGGGTCTTGAAGTTGGCCGGCTCGAGTTCCTGATCGTCATCGATCGAAACACGGATCCAGTCATCGCCCTGGTCGATATTGAAGCCCATCTCGAGCATCTTTACCGTAAGCGGCTCCATATGCTTCGGGATGAGGTTATGGATCGTGACATCGCCTCTCGTTACCGCAGCGGCGATCATATAGGTACCGGCTTCGATCTGGTCCGGGATAACGGAATAGGAATATCCGCCCGGAAGTACCGGTACGCCCTTGATACGGATCGTATCCGTTCCGGCGCCCTTGATATTGGCGCCCATGGCATTTAAGAAGTTGGCGACATCAACGATGTGCGGTTCTTTTGCCGCATTCTCAATGATCGTCATGCCGTTGGCCTTGGTCGCAGCCAGCATCAGATTGATCGTCGCACCTACACTGACGACATCCAGGAAGATATGTGCGCCCTTGAGTTCATCGGCCACGATGCGGATGATACCTTCGCGGATATCCGTCATCTTCGTGCCCTGCGCCCCCATCTTCCTAAAGCCCTTCAGGTGAAGGTCGATCGGTCGGGTACCGAAATTGCATCCGCCCGGCATATACATCGTCGCTTTCTTAAAGCGCGTCAGAAGTGCACCTAAAAGATAGTAGGAAGCACGGATATTCTTTACCTTCGGATGGACCGCTTCAAATGTATTGATGTTGGTCGGATCGATCTCATAGACACCTTCCCCGCAGGGCGTGATCTTCGCGCCGATCGTTTCACAGATCTCCAGCATCGCCTGTACATCGACGATATCCGGAACGTTCTCGATCTTACACGGGCCATCGAGCATCATGGCTGCAGCCAGGATACCGAGTACGGCATTTTTGCTTCCGCTTATGTTTACGTCTCCCTTCAGTTTCCTGCCACCAACGATCTTATAACTTGACATATTACTAATCCCCTCTTAATCCTCTATATCAGGTCTTTGCCTGCTCACTCCTCACTTCTCCCGGCAGGTGGCACGGGATCCGTCATCTGGCGGAGGAGGCTCCTCGTGGCAGGCGGCGTTCCTGAAGATGGCGTCGGAGGAGTGGCTACCACATTCACTTTTTCTTCCTCCGAAACGGCTTTGGTCTTCTTCGCCGTTCCCTTCTTCGACTGACGCCGTTTTTCCGCATTCTGCGCTCCGATCTGCATCTTGCTCAGGATCGGTTTTTTCAGTGCCGGCGGATCCGGCACTAATACCGTTGCGCCGCGACTCGTAAGAGGTACCCAGGTACTCTCTTCTTCTGCCGGCTTTACCGGCTCAACTCTTACCGGTTCCGGTTCTTCGACGATCTCCTGCACCTCAGAAGGTACAAGCTGTTCCACTGCGGGAACGATCTGCGGTTCTTCCGGCACGACCGGCTCCGGTATATATTCCTGCGGCATTCCCGTGACCACTTCCTGTCGCGTCGCAGGCGGAACCTCATCTATGATATCACATTCATCAATAAATATCAGATGTGAGATGAGAAGTTGCTGATCAGCCGGGTCACTGATGTTCTTCAGGTCGAATCCGAGGTCGTAATCATCGTCATTGATCTTCTCGATATACTGCTTGGCCTTTCGGTAGAGGACCTCTTCTCTTTCAGCGTTATCCCGGATGCTTTCAATGGTCTCGCGGAAAGTTGCTTCCGCGGTCGGCACCGTGATATAAAAGTCGCTTCCGATCTCTGATCTCTGGCTGTCATCGTCCGAAGCGGTGCGCGTCACGAGGCTGACCTCGCCTTCCTGCACCTCCGCCATCATCTTTACGATCGCAAGTCCGAGTCCCGATCCGCCGGCAGCTCTTGCGCCCGACTCATCGACTCGGAAAAATGCCTCGAAGACTTTCTCCGCCGCCGGTTTCGGGATGCCTTTGCCCTGGTCCTGTACCTTGATGGTAACGGTATTTTCATGAGCCTGGATGAAGACCCAGATATTCTTATCATTCTCGGAATATTTGAGCGCGTTATTGATGAGGTTTCCGACCATCTGTTCCATCATGCTCTTGCTTCCGAAGATCGGTGGCATCGAACGGGTCAGGCTCTCATAGTAAAGCCTGATATTCTTCTTTTCGGCCTCGGGCAGATATTTCCGGCACACCTCCTCCACCGTCTTATCGATCCGGTAGAGCGTCATGTTGATCTTCTCTTTATTATTCTCGATCTGCGAAAGGAACGTCAGGTTCGAGATAATGTCCGTAATTCTGTGACCTTCCTCATTGATCTTCAGGATATCGTTAAAGATCTGGTCCGGGCTCTTTTCGCGAAGACCCCAGTCGATCAGGGATTCCGAGTATCCGTTGATGGTCGCAAGCGGTGTCTTCAGTTCATGCGATACTGTCGATACGAAAAGGCGTCGCTGCTGTTCCTGACGGGCCGCCTTCGTCACGTCTTCGAGCACCACGACCCAGCCGCGTACAGTGGACTGCGGGAAGAACGGCTTACTGAAATGGAACTGGATGATCCTGTTTCTGATCTCGACACGCGTGGTCACGGACTCGAGTTTCTCGCTCTCCGGCATGTCGTCCTCGGATTCCGCAGGTCTCGTCTTCGGCAGAAGATCCTCATAAAGACGAAGCTGGATCAGGATATCCTTGTCCTCCACAAACTGGGAAACGAAGTCGGTAAAAGACTGCGGGAGCTTTTCGACACGAAGTTTTTTGAGACACGTCCGGTTATTAAAAAGAAGCATTCCGCTCTCGGTAAATGCGACAACGCCCATCTGGACGATGTTGAGCACCGAGTTCGAAACGCCGTTGGCTGCATTCAGAAACTGCAGTTTCCTCTTGGTGTTATGTACGGAGAGACGCAAAAAGTTATAGACAAGCAGACCTGAGATCACCGCACCGATCACAAGTCCAATAAAAAGCATGGGAACGGGTTGGAGAACCCGGTCCCATATAGTAAGTTTCACCCATGTCGTCTCCAAATGTCATACCCTCGCATCAGCGGATCACTGAGCTTTGTCGAAATAATACCCCACTCCACGCTTGGTGAGAATATAGCGATAGTTGTTCTGATCCGGCTCGAGCTTCTCACGCGTACGGCGGACCGTAACGTCTACGGTTCTGACATCACCGTAATACTCATAGCCCCAGACATGCTGCAGGAGATTCTCTCTGGAGAATACCTGTCCGGCGTTTTCCGCCAGGAAAAGGACCAGCTGGAATTCACGGAATGTCAGTGCAACATCCACGCCGCCGCGACGGATCTGATACGCACTCTTATCGATCTCCAGTTCGCCGATCTTAATGATATTCTCCTGTCCAGCGGACTCTTTCTCTACATAGGAACCGCGGCGAAGCTGGGCTTTGACCCTGGCCAGTACTTCACGCGGGCTGAAAGGCTTGGTGATATAGTCGTCGGCACCCATCTCCAGGCCGAGGATCTTATCGATCTCTTCGCCCTTCGCGGTAACCATAATGATCGGAGCTTTCGTTTTCGGACGCAGTTCTCTGCAGACATCCAGGCCGTTCTTCTCCGGCATCATCCAGTCGAGCAGGATCAGGTCAGGATTCTGACGTTCAGCCAGATCAATGGCGGTATCACCGTCATTTGCCGTGATCACTTCGTAGCCTTCGCGTTCCAGATTCTCTTTCAGTAACTGTACCAGCTGCTGTTCATCATCAACGACTAAAATCTTCGCGCACATAACAATTCTCCCATCACTAAATATCCACAATATATTGTGTGTCAACGAGATCCTCACACAATAGTTATTACAATTATACCATTCTTATTGCGTTTGCAACCCCGATTATTACAATTTTGTGAATTCTTCGAAGGGAGAGGAGGAAACAAAAAAGAAGCTCAACTACGTTTCCGTAATTGAGCTTCATATAATCCGGCAGCGATCTATTTTCCCGGGCCGTCTCCAGCCAAGTATCTTGGACACTGACGAGCTTAACTTCTGTGTTCGGTATGGGAACAGGTGTGGCCTCGCCGTAATAACCACCGGAATGGTTGAGGGTCTTCAAGCTGCACCCTCAAGACTGCATAGAAAACTATAACATATTTCGGGGAAGATTGGAATGAGAATCTTCAAATGTTCTGGTTTAGATTTGAAATCTTGAGAAACCTAACTTGTGGTCAAGTCCTCGGGCATTAGTACCGGTCAGCTGAATACATTACTGCACTTACACACCCGGCCTATCAACTGGTAGTCTTCCAGGGCCCTTACCAAAAAGAGGGAAATCTCATCTTGAAGCTGGCTTCACACTTAGATGCCTTCAGCGTTTATCCAATCCAAACATAGCTACCCAGCTGTGCCACTGGCGTGACAACTGGTACACCATAGGTTTGTCCATCCCGGTCCTCTCGTACTAAGGACAGCACTCCTCAAATTTCCTACGCCCACGATAGATAGAGACCGAACTGTCTCACGACGTTCTGAACCCAGCTCGCGTACCACTTTAATCGGCG
>JAEEWG010000014.1 GCA_016287245.1 Clostridia bacterium | reverse complement strand
TTACTACTGGGTATTTCCGTATGTGAAGGATAGTGCTAGAAATATGGTTCCCCATAATACAGAAACATATGTCTATGCGAAAGGTATTCTAACTGCGGTCACAGGTCTTAAAGCATCTTCCGTTAAGGGCGGTGTAAAGCTTGCCTGGAATGCGGTGACGGGAGCAGAAGGTTACCTCGTATATGGGATCGTTGCCGGAAAGCCTTACGGCTATGTCGGTATGACGACGAAGGGAACGACTTTTACGGATAAGACGGCGTCCTCAACAGAGTATAACTATTACTGGGTATTCCCATACTTTAAGGACAGTAACGGGAAGATGATCGTGGGGCAGACGGCGAAGTATACCTACGGAAGAGCGATCTGATACTTTCAAAGCAGCAGACAAATAAAGGGGACTTCACTTGAAGTCCCCTTTTGTTATTGATGTTTTTTCTTGAAAAGATCTGTTCGGGATCAGCTGAAGCGGTTGGCGTATTTCGCTGCGGCGTTCCAAAGGATCCACTCCGTATAGCCGGCGTCGTAGATCGCCTGGATCTCCTTTTTGATCTCGACCTCGGTGTAATCGAGGTAGTTATCTTTTCCGATATAAGAGGCGGTGAACGCCTGTACATACGGACGGACTGTCGCGTAACCTTCCTGATCGGCAGACGACTTACCGGCCATCAGGGCATTGAACATGACCTCGTAAGGATACTTGTCCGGCTTGTCGAAGGTCTTGCCGTTCAGCTGTGTGTTGAGTGCGTAGTGCGAAGGATAGAGCATCGGGCATACCGCATCGACACCGGTAAGACCTACTGTGCTCCAGCCCTGACCGATGAGCTTGCCGTCCAGTTCGCTGGAGAGGATGATACCGAATACGTCGGCGGTTACCGGGATACCTGTCGGATCCTGGATCTTTCTTCTCGCGGTCTGGAGGAAACGGTTGATGGCATCGATACGGGTCGGTGTCGTGTCCTCAGGTCCGAAGTACGGAGCCTCACCGCTCTTCGTGCTGATGGTCGGGAAACGTACGTAGTCGAACTGGATCTCATCGACGCCCTTGGAGATCGCTTCCTGCGCGATCTCGATCAGGAAGTCCCATACCTTCGTGTCATAAGGATTTACGAACTGCTTATATCCTTCAAGCTTGAATCTCATGGTGTTGCCGTTGGCGTCCACGATACTCATTTCCGGATGGTTTCTCGCAAGAGAAAGGTCGTTGAAGCATACGATACGTCCGATGACTTTGATGCCGTTCTGGTGGCACTTCTCGACGATGGAGTCGAGGTTGTATGCATTCTGGATATAGCTGCCCTTATCTTCCCAGGACGGATCAGAACCGTCTTTATTGCACTTGTAGTTATAAAGCTTCATATCCTTGGCGAACTGGATATCGCTGTTATAGAGGATTCCGCCGCCCTCATCCTTGAGGTCGATAACGAAAGCATTGATATCGGAGCGGCTGGCCAGCTCGATATTCTCATCGAGACGCATGGCTGCGGCAATATAGATACCGCGAACATCGTTATGCTGGACCGGTTTGACTTCCGTAACATCCGGGAGCGGGCCCCAGTAGGACTCGGCCAGCGCATTTTCCGGAAGATACTCTTTTACCTCAACAGGTGCGGGAGTGGTCTCGGTCGGAGGAGTGGTCTCGCTTTCAGAATCCGAAGCGGACGGATCCACAGAAGACTCGATGGTTGCGGAAGTATCCGAAGTAGATTTCTTGGATTTCTTGCCGCCGTTGATCAGGACGATCATGCAGACGATATCGGCGATTAATAAGACGACGCAGCACAGGAAAAGCAAGGCGATGACCTTCCGAAGAAAGTTGATGCGGGCTCTTTTCCGTTCGCGTGACATTGAATATCCCATAGATAAACCTTCTTATTTCATGATTTCAGGTCGGGCTACAAAGACCCACCTAATTATATAAATAAATTAAATCAATGACAAGAAGGCGAGACAGGCACCCTCATTGTCAAGCCTGCAAAAGTAATGATAAAATGAGAACATACAAGCGAAGAGGGGTGAGTAACCTATGCTGGAACGCAATTGTGCCGGAGGAATCGTTTTTTACGGAGATTCCGTACTTCTTTTGCAGAATGAAAAAGCGGAATGGTGTTTTCCGAAAGGCGTGATACGAACGGTGGAAAAACCGGAGGATGTGGCGCTCGAGAGAGTATCTATCGAGGCCGGTGTTTCGGCGAAGATCCTCTTCCCGGTCGGAAGAACGAATTACGAATTCTATTCGATCACCCGCCAAAGACCTGTATGCAATAAGATCGTCTGGTACGTTATGCGTACTGACAGCGACAGCGTCTCTCCGAATGCCGAGCAGAATTTCAGCGACGGCGGTTTCTATCCTGTGGAAAAAGCACTGGAAATGGTCACTTACAGTCAGGACCGCTCTCTTCTCATGATGGCCTACCAGAGATACAAGGAGCTTGTATAAGTTGAGAGGAAAGACCTGGAATACCGTCGGAAGTTCCGCGCGGATCGAATATGAAGTAAAAAAGTCCGTCTTTATCGCCGATGTGGCGCCCGTGGCCACGGGGCAGGAAGCGACGGATTTTTTGCGCCGTATAAAGAAAGAATTCCCGGATGCAAGACATCACGTATATGCCTACCGTGTAGGTGACGAAACGCTCGAGCAGAGATACAGCGACGACGGCGAACCTTCAGGCACTGCCGGCATGCCTGTACTTGACGTACTTCTGCACCAGGAACTGGACGATGTGATCTGCGTGGTCACGAGATATTTCGGCGGCATCCTTCTCGGGACAGGTGGACTTACACGCGCCTATTCGACAGCCGCGTCCATGGGAATCGAAGCGGCAGGTCCCTGCAAAATGGCTGTCCTGGAACTTTTCCATGTGGAGCTGGATTATTCGGTATCAGAAAAATTCCAGTATGCGGCGAAGAAGAACGGCTTTTCGCTCGGCGACATCATCTACGAAGCTACCCCCGTCATCCCCGTGTACTGCCCGAAAGACGAGAAAGAGAAACTCGTCACCCTCGTCAACGACATCACGGCCGGGCGTGGATCGATCACACATATCGGCTCTTCGGCGACACGCATTTCCGGGTAGGATCGCTTTTTTTGATGTTCACGGTTTATTTTCATTTTTATCGAATTGTGCCCTGTTTTCTAGGATAATATATTATTGTCGGTAATTTGGGGTTGAGCCGAGATGGAGAAAAGGAGCTTTTAGAACAGAACCGTGGGGATGCAAAAAGTAGTTCGGGAACAAGTCAAAGGAACATCGGCAAAAGGATGCCCTGTATCGAAGCTTTGCGGCGGCTGTGAATATGCCGGCAGACCGTATAATCAGCAACTGAAACTGAAAGAAAAAAGAGTAAAGGAGCTTCTGTCCCAGATCTGTGAAGTCAGACCGATCGTGGGCGCGGAGGATCCGATGTACTACAGAAATAAAGTGCACTGGGCCTTTGGCCATATCGGGACTCACCTGATCGCAGGACGTTATGCGGAAGGGTCCCACAAGATCATCGAAAACGACGACTGCCTTCTGGAAGATCAGGAATGCGCGAAGATCCTCTCGGACATCCGCGCCATGACCGGCCAGTTCAAGATCCTCTCTTACGATGAGAAATCGAGAAGAGGACTTCTGCGCCGCGTGCTCGTGCGAAAAGGCGTGGCGACAGGAGAGATCATGGTGGTCCTCGTTCTGACCTCGCCGGTTCTCCCCGGAAAGAAAGCCTTCATTAAAAAGCTTCTCGAAAAGAACCCGTCCATCACGACTGTCCTGATCAATGTAAATACGCGTACCGACTCCATGATCCTCGGTGAAAAGACCATCAACGAGTACGGAAGAGGCTATATCTGGGATGAGCTCCTCGGCGTGCGCTTCAAGATCTCTCCGGAGTCTTTTTACCAGATCAACCATGACCAGACGGAAAAGCTCTACACTCTGGCGATCGAGGCCGCATCATTGAAAGCCGGGGACAAGGTCCTCGATGCGTACTGCGGCATCGGCACCATCGGCCTTTGTGCGGCATCGTCCTGTAAAGATATCCGCCTTACGGGCGTGGAGATGAATCCGGCCTCTGTGGCCGACGCCCGGGCGAACGCGAAATCCAACGGCCTTCCCAAAGCCCGCTTCATCGCGGCCGATGCGACTTCTTACATGATCGAAGCTTCGT
Organism: Clostridia bacterium; assembly: GCA_016287245.1. GTDB lineage: Bacteria > Bacillota > Clostridia > Saccharofermentanales > Saccharofermentanaceae > Scatonaster. Next base: position 74,555 of record JAEEWG010000014.1, on the reverse strand, counting down.
CGAGAAAAGAATCTTTCGACGTCGTTTTCCTGGATCCGCCGAGATCCGGTACCACTCCGGAATTCATCGAGGCCTGCGAAAAACTGTCCCCCGAAAGGATCGTCTATGTTTCCTGTGATCCGACGACGCTGGCGCGTGATCTTCTGGAGTTTAAAAAGCACGGATATGCTCCCATGTATTCGACCCCGGTGGATATGTTCCCGTTTACCGAACATGTCGAAACTGTGGTGCTTTTGACCCGAAAATAAGAAGCACCGGAATACAAGTGACAACATAGCTCAAATCTGTTAGTTTAATGAAAAGACAAATTGTGTTTTTGTGAGGACTACAGAATATGAAGACAGGAAGTTCCAATGATGCGGAAGCTGTGAAGACACAGTATTCTTCGTCAAATGGATTAAATACCAGGATCTCTTTCCATGACATGTATTCCACGAATAAGTTCGGATACAGTAACTGGATCTTTTCAAACTACGAGATACCAGAAGGGGCAAAAGTCCTGGAACTGGGCTGCGGAACGGGATGTATGTGGGCAGGTCATGACGATCTGATCGAAAAGATCGGAACGCTGATCCTATCTGATCTTTCTGAAGGCATGCTTTCGGATGCGGAGAAAAACCTCGGAGAAAGAGAAAATGTGTCGTATGCTCTGGTGAACATTGAGGACATCCCCTATGAGGACGATTCCTTCGATGTAGTCATTGCCAATTCGATGCTCTATCATGTTCCCGATATCGAAAAAGCGATCCGTGAAGTAAGACGGGTTCTGAAAAAAGATGGCGTGTTCTATTGCGCCACATACGGAGAACGAAACTTTTCCGATGTACTTGCCGAATGGATGGAGCTTGACGGGGAGACTTTTAGGCCGAACCATAATTTCACGCTGCAAAACGGAGAGAAGTTTCTGAAGACGGGTTTTACGGACGTGGAAGCCAGGGCCTATGAAGATTCTCTTCGTATCACCAACATAGACGATCTGGTCGATTACCTGAAAAGCCTGGTGTCTTTGAAGACGATCGCCGATCTGCCGCAAGAAAGGGTCCGTGAGATCCTGTCGCGGCATTCTCTCCATGGTACAATAGAGTTGCCCAAGGAATATGGGATGTTTATCTGCAAATGAGGAGATCCTGACATGAAGATCGGTGCGTATCAGTTCGCGGTATCCGTGGACATGAAGAAAAATCTGGAAGTCATCAAAGCGGCGGTACGTTCGGCCGAAGATCAGGGCATCGAGTTCCTGCTGTTCCCGGAATGTGCGCTGACGGGCTATCCTCCGAGAGATCTTCCGTCCTCGTCTGACGTCGATTTTTCCTTCGTGGAAAGCGCATGTGCCGAGCTTAAGGCCCTTTCCTGCGAGACGGAAGTCGCGTTCATTGTCGGTTCGATCGCCAAAGAGGAAGGGAAGATCTATAACCGCGCCTTCGGTTTTTTTCCGCGCGAAAAGATCTTTTCCTACAGCAAAAGAGCGCTCTGGGGATGGGACCGTGATAATTTCGTGGAGGGAAACGATCCCGGGATCATCTCATATAAAGGCTTTAAGATCGGTGTGCGGATCTGTTTTGAGATCCGTTTCCCGGAGTATTTCCGCGAACTATATAAAGAGCAGACGGACCTTGACTGCGTTCTGTTCTACGACCGCTCCGATGTCGAGGATCCCGGCCGCTACAGCATGCTGAAAGGGCATATTCAGACCCGCGCGGTGGAAAATGTCTGCACGTTTCTGACGTCGAACACGAGCGCGCACTACCAGACGGCGCCGACTGCGGTCTTCGGAAGATCCGGTCAGGTGATCGCTGAGTGCACCTGCGGAGAGGAAGGATTCGTCAGTTATGAACTTACAAAGTGCGAATACGACTTCGGCGAGCGGGGGAGAAAAGAGATCTCCGACCGCCTGACAATGTGAGGAGAAGGACATGGCCTTTAAAAGAGAGATAGAACAGCAGCTGAAAAGCCTGGCGGATGAGAAATACCGGAAGATGCAGGTGACGATCATCCCGACTGTTGTGCCGGAGTCGATCATCGGCGTGCGTACGCCCGAGCTTCGGAAGATGGCGAAGGAACTTGCCAAAAGAAGCGATGTTTCCGCTTTTCTCTCGGATCTACCGCACAGATATTTTGAGGAGAACCAGCTTCATGCTTTCATCCTTTCCGAGATGAAGGATTTTGATTCCTGCATCCGATATGTCGATGCTTTCCTGCAGTATGTGGATAACTGGGCGACCTGCGATCAGATGTCGCCGAAGATCTTTAAAAAGCATAAGGAAGAACTGCTTTCGTGGGTCAGCACCTGGATCAGTTCGAAGGAGACCTATACGGTCCGCTTTGCGATCGGCATGCTGATGGAGCATTTCCTCGACGATGATTTTGCTCCCGCCTATCCGAAGATGGTCAGTAAAGTCCGCTCGCAAGAATACTATGTCAACATGATGATCGCCTGGTATTTTGCCACTGCGCTCGCCAAACAGTACGACAACATTCTTCCCTATATCGAGAAGAAAAAACTTTCGGACTGGACCCATAATAAAGCGATCCAGAAATCGGTCGAGAGCTACCGGATCACCGATGAGCAGAAAGCCTATCTTAAGACACTGAAGGTCAAGACCGGGAAGAAATAGACTCGTTTTTATACGGGAAAAGGACCGGCGGGCCAAAACCTGAAAACAAAGTGATACCAGCGATGTAAAGTCATCTTTACATCGCTTTTTTGTGTCATGTAAAGAACGTTAGATAGACGCCCTGACCGGGGCGGGGCATAATCCGGATCGTAAGGCAGCCGCTCATACGGAATACTGAAAAAAGATCATTTTTGAAAGATGCGGCTGCGTAGAAAAATAAAAAAGTCAGTCGAGGAGGAAAAGAAAATGTTAAAGGATTTAGGAATTCATGGCGGAACACTGATCGCATGTCTGGTCATGGGATACTTCGTTATCAAATGGGCAGTTAAGAATGCGATCCTCGAAGCACACTATGAGATCACCGGAGAAAAAACAGAATCGGAGCTCATGGTCGAGCGCATGATGGAAGAAGATGAAAAGAAGCGCCAGATTGCCAAAAACGAGAGATAAGTGATACATTGGACTTGTCATCTGACAAGTCTTATATATCGAGGTAAACAATGGAGATCGGAAAGCGCATCAAAGAGCTTCGTACAAGCCGCGGCTGGAATCAGGAAGTCTTCGCAGAGAAGACCTATGTGTCCCGCCAGACCATAAGTTCCTGGGAAAACAATAAGAGTTACCCGGACATCAAGAGCCTTCTTCTGATGAGCGAGCTTTTCGAAGTGAGCCTCGATGACCTGATCAAAGGAGATGTTGTCGAGATGAAAAAAGAGATCAGTAATGAATCCATCCGTGAGTTTAATAAGTGGTCGAATATCCTGGCCGTGGGATTCCTGATCGGGATCCTGATCCCGTACCCGCTGTTCCGGTTCTTCAGGTGGTGGGGCATCCTGGTGTTTCTTCTTTTCTGGATCGCGCTTCTGGCGGTTGCCTTTAAGGTGGAAGCTTTAAAGAAGGAAAATGACATTCAGACTTACAAGGAGATCGTTGCTTTTACCGAGGGAAAAGCACTGGGGAAGGACGAGAAGATCGCAGAAAAGGCGAAGCGTCCGTACCAGAAGATCCTTCTGGCGTTCGGCTCGGGTGCCCTGGCTTTAGGTATCTTCATCCTTCTGGAACTGATCTTCGGCTGATCTTTTGGGAACCGGCTTCAATCATGAGAAAAAAGTTCCGGCAAGGACACAGGAAGGACACATGGGTAGTTTAACATGAGGTCATGGAGGAAATGAACATGCCCAGAATGCTTATCGTAGAAGATTCCACACAGCTTCGGCAGCTGGTCTCGGAGTATTTCCGGGATACCGGTGCTTTTACTGTGGATTCGGCAAAAGACGGCACGGAAGGTGTCGCTCTCGTTGCGAAGAACACCTACGATATCGCGATACTGGACATCATGCTTCCGGGCCTTTCCGGGTTTGACATCTGCCGGATCTTAAGAAGAAAGAGCAACTGTCCGATCGTGTTCCTGACGGCGCTCGGGACCGAGGACAACATCCTCAAAGGCTATGCGCTCGGCGCGGACGAGTACATGGTCAAGCCCTTTTCCATTAAGGTCCTGTATGCCAAGTGCCTCGCGCTTTTGGCCAGAAGCGCGGAAGAAAAAAGCGAAGAGAAGGTCCTGTCGTGCGGGGAGATCCGCATATATCCTTCGCGTATGGAAGTGCGTGCGGGAGATCAGGAAGTGGAGCTTCCACCGAAAGAATATTTCCTCCTTAAGGTTCTCCTGGAGAACCAGGGACATGTCCTCGGAAGAGACAGACTCCTGGATCTGGTGTGGGGCGCGGATTTTGACGGATCCGAGCGCGTAGTCGACAGCCACATCAAGAAACTGAGAAAGCGTCTGGGTACTTTCGGGGAGATCATCAGGACGGTGATCGGCGGCGGATATAAAGTCATGCCGTAAGTGGAAAAAGATCTTTTCCGTGATCACCGGAAAAAGGAGGTTCTTATGTTTAAGAAAAATGGGCTGTTCGCCCCGAAAAAAAAGATCATCAAAAAACCGAAGTTCATTCTGGGATTCGCCGTATGTCTGGCTTTCTGCCTCATCGTGAGTTCTGTGCTGACAAATAAATATCTGGATAGAAAAAAAGAAGATGCGATCGAGATGCTCGATACAGAGTATCTGTCACATTCTCAAACTGTAGCTGATGCTCTTGGTGCATACGCGGATGCGAAAGCAATCGCAGATTCAGGGGCTATAGGTGTTCCGGATCTGGAGGAAAAGAAGAACGACGTAGAAACAGTTATGTATTATTACGGTATGTTCTCAGGAGAATATGGCGTGGCATATCTTCAGCAGGAGAAACTGATGGAGACTCCGACCGGATTCTATTCTGCGGTCAGATTCGGCCAGTATTCCGGTAAGCCGCAGAGTACTTTTTTTCTGGAAGACGATTCGTATATTGCGCCACTTTCGGCTTATAAAGACGGGAAGTACGATCCGGTCGAGAACACGAAGAATATCTTAAAGTACCGTGGCGAATCTGAGAGATTTGACACTTATGCCCGTCTTGGATGGGCTCCAAAACTATACGATTTCTATTGGGAGACGATTTACGTCAATGAAGAGACGCACCGTTTCCTCCCCGGAAAAGTAAAGATCATGGACTATTTTAAGGGTGAACTCTACGATGAATTCGATCTGACGCCGCAGGATACAAAGGGATATACCTTGATAAAAGTGGAAGGTGATCTCCAGATGTGGATGCGTGGTTACCTGGACCCGGAAAAGGCAGAGGAACGCCTTGAGGAAATGCTCTGCGCAGGAGGAAGAGGCGGCGGAGATGCCATGGAAAAAATCTGGCCGCAGTGGAGTTTCCGCACGACACGGACATATTTTGAAAAGTCTTCCGTATACGAGCTCCTTCCGATCACCTCCCGTGTTATGTGGATCCAGGATACGGTCGCGGCTGTTTTGGCGGCATTTGTGATCAGCTTGATCTGGTATCTTAAGAAAAAGTCAGTCTGGGAGATCTTCGAGTATCGAAAATCCACTACCGAGGCAATGGCGCATGATCTAAAGACCCCGCTTGCGGCGATCTCGATGTACGCGGAGTGTATGGAAGACCAGCCGGAGAAGGCAGGGGAGTACACCGGAAGGATCCGCGAAAATGTCACCGAGATGAATCAGATGCTCGAGAATATCCTGCAGTTTTCTAAGAACGAATGCGGCGAAAAAACGATCTTTAGATCAACAGTGGATATGGAGAAACTGCTAGGGGAGACGATCACTAAGTATGCGGATCTTTTCGAGAAGAAGAAAATCGAGGTAAAGCTCACTAAAGAGGAAGAATGCGTGATAGAAACGGATGAAAAACTCATGCGGCAGGCCGTCGAGAATCTTCTTTCCAACTGCGCGAAGTATGCACAGAGCGAAAGCGAAGTCCGCATCCTGATAAAGAGCAGTGAACTGAATTTTAGTAACCGGACTTCTCTTTCCGTCGTGAATGTGGAGGAACTGAAAAAGCCTTTCGTGAAGGGAGATTCCTCCCGCGGTGAGAACGGAACCGGCCTGGGCCTTTCGATCGTGGATAACAACCTGAAGATCCTGGGATACCGCCTTGATCTGAAACTGGAAGACGGCTGGTTCACGGCAAAGATCCTTCTTTAAACAAGTGTCCTGTAAGTCGCATTATCGGCACACATTCCCGACGAAAAATGGTATAGTATATCTGTGACATTTTCTGGTGGGGGATATAACTATGCCGATGATGGAAAGACCTGCTGTTATCGATGTTAATGGTGGAAAGTTCTGGGAACATAAGTATCAGACATTTGAATTAAAAGTATTCGTTCCGGATAACGATATTGACGGACAGACAAATAATTACGGATTCCGTGCACCCCTCCTTCTCGTTTTCGAGGAGGAGAAAATGGATAAGGAAAGCGCAGTTGAATTTGCAAAAAGAACCGGGCTCGCGCAGATCGCCGCCCGTGTCGAATCGACTGTGCTTTTCGTTTACCCGACAGCGGAAGGCGGATGGGAGAGCGCGGATGCATCTCTTTATGCCGAGCTGATCTCCGAGATCAAGATGATCCAGGTCTATAAGGACGGCATCGTCGAGAACTTCAATTTCTTTACACAGACATTCGAAGGTTTCTTCGCAAGAGGCGCCATCTTCCGTGCCGATATCTACAGCTACGGAAAGTCGGCCGACTATGTCGCGAAAAATCTTCTGAAGACCCTTCAGGGTCAGTACCTCTGGGGCCCGGGTGAGATCACGCCGGCGATGTGCTCCATGGAGAACTTAAGTGTCGTTCCGGATGTACAGAGAAAAGATATCGCGATCTTAAGTGTCGGAAACTCCGAAGAGATCAACAAAGCATTTTCGGGCTGTGAGAATCTTCTCATCAAGGAGACTGCCGACTATATCGGTGACTTCGATGCCTTCGTGAAAAAGTTTAAGATGTGGTGCGGAAAAATCGAGATCGAACCCGATTTCCCGGCGCTTGGCATGACCGAAGATGTCGGGTCCGTACTGGTTCAGACCTCAGAGGACAACACCTTTATCCCGGATCATCCGAAGGAGCACAAGGTCGGATATTTCGCCTACTACAACAACGGACTTTTCGATAACGGTCCGGTGCCGCTCGTGTTCGGCTGCCATGGTGGCGGGGACTCCTCTATGTACCTGACATTCGTTGCCGGCTGGTGGGAACTCGCCAGGAAGTATAACTTCCTTTTCGTTTCGATCGAGAACCATCAGTTCGTTCCGGCGACTGAAGCCGTCGCGGTCATCGAGGGGTTGAAGAAGCGCTATGATATTGATGAGTCCAGGATCTACGCGACGGGATTTTCGATGGGCTCCGGCAAGACGTGGGATCTTTTTCAGGAGTATCCGGATGTGTTCGCGGGCATTATGCCGTGTAGCGCGCTGTTCCCGGTCTATACCACTTTCTTCGGAAAGCCGGTCCCGGAAGAAAAACTCAACAAGACCGTGTCCGTTCCGGTGTTCTATTCGGGCGGCGAAAAATCGCATCTTCCGGAACTGCCGTTCCAGGCGGATTCTTCGCTCGAGCGCGTGAAGTATGTCGCTGAGGTCAATAAGCTGAAGAAGAAATTCGACGGTGTTTCCTTCGAAGATAAGGACAACTGGGAAGATCCGATCTGGGGCATTCCCGGTGACCGGATCGAGAAGTTTACTGACGAGACCAGAGATGCGGTCCTGACCGTCCATTACTACGACAGCGAAGACGGCGTCTGCCGCACCGCCTTTGCCAGTGTGGACAACCAGATCCACGAGTGCCGACAGCACAGTGTGGAGACCGCATGGAAATTCATTTCACAGTTCAAAAAAGAGAAGACATAAGATTTCAAAAGGGAGGATACATCCATGAAATACACAATGACCATCGCAGGATTACAGCGTGATCTTCCGCTTTGCCCCATCGCAGACGACCTCTATATCGCCGCATTTATCTGTTTCGGCGATGCCGAGATCTCCACGGCCTGTGCGACGGAACTTCTGAAACTGATTCCGAGAGAAGACTATGATTACATCTTCACCGCAGAAGCCAAGGGCATCCCGCTGGCGCACGAGATGGCGCGCCAGAGCCGTGCGGACAAGTATTTCGTAGCCAGAAAAGGCCCGAAGAACTATATGCCGGATCCGATCAGTGTCGAGGATGAATCCATCACGACGAGAGGCAAGCAGAAACTTTTCCTCGGAAAAGACGATGCCGACATGATCAAAGGCAAGCGTATCCTGATCGTTGATGACGTGATCTCCACCGGCGGATCTCTCCGTGCGATGGAAGAGATGGTCAAGCTCTGCGGCGGTACCGTGACCGGCCGCGTCTGCGTCCTCGCCGAAGGCGATGCCGCAAAGAGAGATGACATCAAGTTCCTGGGCACCATCCCGCTCTTCAACGGCAAAGGAGAGCCTCTCGGAGAGTAACCGGGAGTTATAGCAGATCTTTTCGAATCGAGTCGGAAGGAAGGTGATAGCATGTCGATCCTTGCATCCTTTATGGTTCCCCATCCACCCCTGATCGTGCCCGATGTCGGGCGCGGGGGCGAAAAACAGGTGGAAACGACGATCCGGTCTTATGAAAAAGTGGCGGACGAGATCGCCTTTCTTGCGCCTGAGACCATCGTGATCACAAGCCCGCATGCGACGCTTTATTCCGACTATTTTCATATCTCGCCCGGGAAAGGTGCGAAGGGATCCTTTGCGAATTTCCGCGCCCCGCAGGTGAAATTTTCCGAAGAATACGACGAAGAACTCGTCGGGAAGATCAGCGAGATCGGTAAGAAAGAAGACTTCCCCTGCGGAACGCTCGGCGAGCAGGAGAAGGAACTTGACCACGGCACGATGGTGCCGCTTTGGTTTATCCGGAATAAATACAAAGGCGGAAAGATCGTGCGGATCGGTCTTTCCGGACTTCCTTTAACTGACCACTATAAGTTCGGCACGATCCTTCAGCGGGCGGTCAATGCGCTTGGAAGAAAAGTCGTGATCGTCAGTAGCGGGGATCTTTCACATAAACTGCAGGAATATGGTCCGTATGGCTTTTCGAAGGAAGGCCCGGAGTATGATTCCCGCATCATGGACGTCATGGGCAGAGGGGCTTTCGGCGAGCTTTTCGATTTCGATGAGGCTTTCTGCGACAAGGCGGCTGAGTGCGGGCATCGGTCTTTCGTCATCATGGCGGGCGCCTGGGACGGAAAGAAAGTCCGCTCCACGACCTTTTCGCATGAGGATGTGACCGGCGTCGGCTACGGCATCTGCTCTTTTTATCCGGAAGAGGGCGAGGACCCCGAAAGAAAATTCCTCAAGATCCATCTGGAGAAAAAAGAAAAGGAACTTCTGAAGAAGCGCGAGGACGCGGACATCTATGTGCGCCTGGCGCGCCTTACCATCGAAACTTATATCCGAAGCGGCAAGAAGATCCGCGTCCCTGAAGATCTGTTCCTGCTGACAGGAGACGGTGAGGAGATCCCGGATGCGCTTCTGCATACGCAGGCCGGTGCTTTTGTATCGATCCATAAGCAGGGGATGCTCCGCGGCTGTATCGGAACGATCGGGCCGACGGCGAAAAACCTCGCGCAGGAGATCGTGAATAATGCCATCAGTGCAAGTACCCGGGACCCGCGCTTCGACCCCATCCGTGAAAGTGAACTTTCCTGGCTTGAGATCAATGTGGATGTGCTCGGGGAAGCCGAGGATATCGACTCTATGGATCAGCTCGACGTGAAGAGATATGGGGTCATCGTGTCGACTAAAGACGGAAGGAGAGGACTTCTGCTTCCGGATCTCGACGGGGTGGATACGCCGGAAGAACAGGTCAGTATCGCCATGAGAAAAGGCGGCATCCAAAAGCACGAGAAGTATTTCCTTCAGCGCTTTGAAGTGGTACGGCACATCTGACGGAGGGTCTTATGACCAGATGCCATGTGTGTTTCCGACATTGCGACTTAAGAGAAGGGCAGACCGGCTTTTGCGGTGGAAGGATCTGTCTTTCCGATAAAGTGGTCGCGTCAAATTACGGCCGGATCACTTCGCTTGCGCTCGACCCGATCGAGAAAAAACCGCTGCGGCGGTTCTTCCCCGGGACGAACATCATCTCCGTCGGAAGTTACGGATGTAACCTCCGCTGTCCGTTCTGCCAGAACTATTCGATTTCCTGGGGGAAGGAAGCGCTCTCTGAAGCTTCCGATGCGGAAACGATCACGCCGGAACAGCTGGTGCGGATCGCGGAGAAGTATCGGGAAGAGAAAAATATCGGGATCGCCTTTACCTACAATGAACCCCTGATCGGCTATGAGTTTATAAGAGATACAGGAAAGCTTGCGCACGAACGCGGATTAAAGAACGTCCTCGTGACCAACGGCACAGCCGAGCTTTCTGTCCTGGAGGAGATCGGTCCTTATATCGATGCCATGAATATCGACCTTAAGGGGTTCACAGAGCATTACTATAACGAAGTCCTGGGCGGGAGCTTTGAGATGACGAAGCGCTTCATAGAGGAAGCCGTGAAGATCTGCCATGTCGAGCTTACGACCCTGATCGTCCCGGGGGAGAACGATTCTCCGGAGGAGATCCGGGAGATGTCGAAATGGATATCTAAGCTTACGGATAAAGACGGAGATCTCATCGGGCAGGACATCCCGCTTCATATCTCGAGATTCTTCCCGAGATTTCACATGACCGACAGAAGTGCCACGCCGGTAGAGACGGTTTATGCGCTTGCCGAAATTGCCAGAGAAAACCTCAAGTTCGTATACACGGGAAACTGCTGAAGATCCTCGAAAGATCGCTGATTTCGGATCAGACGAGGCACACGTGAATGGTGTTTACGCATCTCGTCTGGCGGGAAGTTTCAGCATCGCGAAGAATCCGATCAGCACACCGACAGCACATACAGCGGTTCCCGTGATGAGCATGGGACGGATGCCGAGGTGGTCGAGGATCACGCCACTGATAAGATTGGAAAAGACTCCGCCGATGGTGATGGCGGAGGTGACGAATGCCTGACCTTTCACCTGGTCGTGATCCGCCATAGTCTTACTGACATAGTATGCAGCCGCGGGGATAAAGACCGCATAGGCGAAGAGCTGACAGCACTGGCTTAAGTACATATGCCCCATATTGGTGGCGAAGATGAGTATCACGATCTTAACAAGAAATGCGACGCCCGAGATAAGAAGAAGGCGCTTGGAGGAGAGCTTTTTGAGGATCAGGCCGATCATAGCCATGACCGGAAGCTCCAGTATCGCCTGCAGGAAATTGGCATAGCCCAGTTCTTTTTCTGCGCCGCCGAGATTTCTTATGATCTGGATCATGAAATCGTTGATCATGTTGTGGGCGAAGAAGAAACAGATGACTCCGATCAGGAAAAGCGAAAAGGCCGGATAGGCTTTGATGAAGGATCCGAGAGAACGGCTCCCGGTGCTGCTTTTCGTATCTTCTGCGCCGGCGTTTGAAACTGGTTTTGCCGGTTTTTTGAAGGTGAAGATCAGGATCGCGGAAAGGATCATCACGGCGATATTGATGTAAAGAAGGATCCGGATGCCGTTAGTTTCGATCAGACCACCGATGAAGGCGGAAGTGACAGCAAAGCTTGCCGAACCGAGGCCTCTGGCAAGACCGTACATGATCGGGCACCCGACCTTCTGGTATTCAAAACAAAGGGCTGTCATCACGGGCTGGTAGGCGAACTGGATCATGTAGATCAGGGCGAAGACCGGGAATATCACGAGCTTGTTGTTTTCGGAAAAAAGAAGGATGGTCGAGCCCAAAAGGATCACGATGACGGAAAAGAGGATGAACCTTCTGTTGGTAAGACGCCCCTGTTTGTCGATGATGCCGGCGATCAAGGGCTGAGCGATGGCCGAAAGGATGTTGGCGATCGCCAGGAGCACACCGACTTCGGTATTGGAAAAGCCATTGCCGAGAAGGAATACGGCCGCGCAGGCATGGATCGTACAGAACGCGGCGAAATATGTCGCATTGATGAGCGTATAGCGGATCGTCCAAAGGACGGTATTCTTCCTGGAAACGGGGGTGTCGGAAGTCATGATCTTCTGCTCCTTGCTGGTTTTTTGTTGATTATACCATGCCAAAGGGCATGCCGTCTTTAAAGCGTGCAGAGGCATGAACATCACAAGAATCCTTGTTTCTTTTTGTCCGAAATGCCTAACCCGTCGGGGTTTTACCTTTGATTTTTCGTCTCATATCGGAATGACACTGATGCGATGACGCATTATACTTATAGCGTAGACAGTACGAGTAAAAACATTAGGAGGGTAATATGAAAAAGTTACTTACAAGAATCGTTTCATTTGGCCTGATCCTTTGCATGGCAGGGGCTATGGCTGCATGTTCCACAAAATCCACGACTACGACAGAAGCTGCTAAGAGTGAGTCTGAAACACAGGCGAATGCTGAATCTTCTTCGGAGACAGCTGCTGCCGCAGGCTTAACAAGTCAGTCCGGCAAGCTCGTAATGGCGACGAATGCATTCTTCCCGCCGTATGAATATCATGACGAAGCAACGAATGAGATCATGGGTATCGATGTTGAGATCGCTGGTGCGGTCGCTAAAAAACTCGGTCTTGAACTGGTAATCGAAGATACCCAGTTTGACTCCATCATCGCCGGCGTGCAGATGAAAAAATACGACATCGGTATGGCAGGTATGACAGTAACTGATGAGCGTAAGCAGGCAGTTAACTTCACTTCCACATATGCTACCGGTATCCAGTCCATCATCGTCAAGGAAGGTTCCGAGATCAAGGACATTGATACACTTCTTTCCGGAAGCTACAAGGTAGGCGTACAGACAGGTACAACCGGTGATATGTACATGTCTTTCCCGCCGGAAAAGGGCGGTGTAGGTGAAGACAGAGTCGTACGTTACTCCAATGGTAACGATGCTGTTCTGGCTCTTTCCACAGGTAAGATCGATGCAGTCGTTATCGATAACGAGCCGGCGAAATCCTACGTAGCCGCAAACCCGGGTCTTGTTATCCTTGAGACTCCGTTCGCTGTTGAAGATTACGCTATGTGCGTCAACAAGGACAACACGGAACTTCTCGACAAGATCAATCAGGCACTTAAGGAGCTCACAGAAGATGGTACGATCCCGGCCATCATCGAAAAGTACATTCCGAGCAAGGGCTGATCAGCTGTTTTATAAGAAAAACGAAAAAGGAAGGCGGAAAAACTTTATTTCCGCCTTCTTTGCTTATATAATAGAATTTCAAATGAAAAAAGCCTGGAGGGGAGTTTTCATGTTTTACTGTAAAGTAGATTACCGGGTGCTTCTGAGTTTCTCGGATTGGCTCAACAAGTGGAAAGACCGCTTGTATTTGAACTTTGTGGCCAGCGGAAGATATAAGTATCTTCTCCGTGGTCTCTGGATGACTTTACGTATCACCTTCTTTGCGGTGCTTCTGGGTATTGCACTGGGTGTGGTCGCGGCGATCATCCGCTCTACGCACGATAAGATCATCGAAGAGATCCGTCCGGGTTTCGGCAAGTTCCTGCTTCGGTTCTTCAATCTGATCGTAAAGCTCTATCTGACGATCATCCGCGGCACCCCTGTGGTCGTCCAGCTCATGATCATGTACTACGTCATATTCGCCTCGTCGACGAATGCCATGATGGTCGCGATCCTGGCCTTCGGTATCAACTCCGGTGCTTATGTGGCGGAGATCATCCGCTCGGGTATCATGAGTATCGATCCCGGCCAGTTTGAGGCAGGCCGCTCCCTCGGTTTCAACTATATCCAGACCATGATCTACATCATTATCCCGCAGGCCATCAAGAATATCCTGCCGGCTCTGGCGAACGAGTTCATCGTCCTGATCAAGGAGACCTCCGTCTCGGGTTACGTCGGCATCATGGAACTGACCCGTGGCGGTGACGTGATCCGAAGCCGTACCTTTGACGCATTCCCGCCTCTTCTGGCGGTCGCCATTATCTACCTGATCATCGTAGTCTTCTTTACGAAGCTGGTATCGATGCTTGAAAGGAGGATGAGAAACAGTGAGCGCTGAAATCAAAACAGGTGAAGTCCTTATCTCGGTAAAAGATCTGGCAAAGCACTATAAGAATAAAGCCGGGGAGATCCACGCACTCGACGGGATCACCACCGATATCAAAAAGGGAGAGGTACTGGTCATCATCGGGCCGTCCGGTTCCGGTAAGTCCACGTTCCTGCGTTCTCTCAATCTTCTGGAGCGCCCGACCGGTGGTACCATCACCTTTGAAGGCCAGGATGTCATGTCCCCGAAGAATGACATCAACAAGCTTCGTCAAAAGATGGGCATGGTGTTCCAGCACTTTAATCTGTTCCCGCATCTGACGATCATGGATAACATGACGCTGGCTCCGAGAAAACTTCTGAAGATGAGTCAGGCGGATGCCGAGAAAAAAGCTCTGCAGCTCCTGGAGAGAGTCGGTCTTCAGGACCGTGCCGATACATATCCGAGCCAGCTGTCCGGCGGTCAGAAACAGCGTATCGCTATCGTCCGTGCACTCTGCATGTCTCCGGACGTACTTCTTTTCGATGAGCCGACTTCGGCTCTCGACCCGGAGATGGTCGGCGAAGTCCTGGATGTTATGAAAGATCTGGCCAAGACCGGAATGACCATGGCCGTCGTGACTCACGAAATGGGATTTGCGAAGGAAGTGGCCTCCCGCGTGATCTTCATGGATGCAGGAAAGATCGTGGAGGAAGGTACTCCGGAAGAGATCTTCGATAATCCTCAGAACGAAAGACTGAAGACATTCCTCGCCAAAGTTCTGTAAGTGATCGAACTTCACAATGTCATCCGGTAAGGGGACAAAAAATGTTCTCTTACCGGTTTTTTCTTGTCATTTTATATAATATTCATTTATATTTGCCGTGAAATGTGACAAAATTGTGGACGAACTTGACAAAATCTATTGCTTTTCTATGAACAGCATGGTATATTTTTCGCGAGCGAGGTAATAGTTCGTGTTTTGGGGAGAGCACGAGTGAAATCTTGTATGGAGGTGTTCTCCTGTGAACAGAACAACCAAGCTTGGCCGCAAAATTACCGGTCTTATTCTCGCGATGGTAATGCTCGTTACGAGCTATGGCAGCACATTTGTCATGGCTGCAGACGTAAAGACACTGGATGTTACTACACAGGTCGCCTGCGCATTCCAGAACGATTTTTCCTTAGTATATTACTATAAGATCAACACATCCGGTTCGTTTACGAATCTGGCTCTTAATGTGCAGTTCCAGAAGTTTAGCGGTTCCGGATCTTCCAGCACATGGGAAACAAAGACGATCACGGACTACACCTACGATTCCACAACGAAGCAGTACCGTTTCGTATTCTCGGGGATCGGTGCTCCGGAGATGGGAAATACCGTCCGCACAAAGCTTACCGCGAAGATCGGAAGTCAGGCGTATGAGAGCTCGACTCTGGATTTCAGCATCAAGAGCTATGCGGCGAATATCCTTTCGACAAAAGCTTCCAGCACCAAAGACGAAGATAAGAAGCTGTGCACACTGATGGTCGATATGCTCAACTATGGCGCGGCGGCACAGACCTGCTTCGGTATCAATACCGGAAACCTCGCGAACGCAAGCCTTACTTCAGCACAGAAACAGCTGGCTTCGAAGCTGGTCACATCGGCTTCTTCCTGTTTCTCACAGAAGGCGCTTTCCTCAGCGACCGCATCGGTTCAGCAGATCGCGCTGTCCTTTGACAACTCTGTAGATCTGGTCGCGTACGTGGCCTTTATGGCCGCTCCCTCGGACAATGCCTATGCGGAATTAACGTACACCAATGTCAAGGGTACTTCCGTATCTGATAAAGTCTATCTGAAGGATTTTTCGTATCAGCAGTCGAACAATCTCTTCCGCGTTGCTTTTAAAGATCTCTCCGCACTTTATTTCAAGACGCCTCTGAAGATCGTCATCAAGGATGGAGGCAAGGCGATCAGTGCGACAACGACATACAGCTACGAAAGCTATGCGAGCACGATCCTTTCGGGATCTTATGCGACAGCGATGAAGAATCTCGTAAAGTACATGCTCACCTATGGTGATTCGGCAAAGGCTTATCAGGCAGTCGCCGGATCCGGCAGCTCGGGCACGGTGGAAGTCACACCGATCGATCAGAGCATCAGGACGTATAAGAACAGTAAATATACGACAGACATGCCGCACTGCGTGATCGTTGTTCCGGAAAAGGCTTCTTCGGAAGAGATCTATGCGGCGCAGCTTCTCCGTACGTATATCTCCAAGGAAGATAAGTACACACCGTCCATCATGAAAGATACGGTAGCCAAGGGCAGCCAGGGATTTGAGATCTCTGTCGGTAACACGAAGAACCGTGCTCATGGAACAGCGAAGTATTCCAGCGATGGTTCCTATAAGATCTATTCCTATGATTCGGGTATCTCGATCACCGGTGTCGGTAAGCGCGGCGTCATCGACGGAGCGGTGAAATTCCTCTCGCTTTGCGGCGGATACTATTACCTTTCCTTCGATGATGGATATAAGACGAATCAGACGCATTTCAAATATGCGACCAACATCAATCTGGATTTCGAAAGAGCATTCGTGTTTACGGATATCGATGCGGCTTATGGCAAGATCGATGAGGAGCAGTACCGCATGTTCGATCTCGCCAACGGTCTTAACGGATTCTTCGCAAATCATGCTCTCAGTTCTTCCACGCCGGGATATCAGACCTGGTATCTCTATGATCCGGCGAAAGCAGCAAATTATAAGGGTATTATCCCGGGTCAGGTACATACTCTGCTTTTCGAATACTTCGATATAAATGATTTCAACAGCCATCCGGAGTGGTTCTCCCTGTGGAAAGGTGAAAGACAGTTCAAGCAGCTGTGCCTTACCAACTCCCAGGTGTATGCACGCATCAAGAAGCATGTTTTCGAGATCCTGGAACACGGGAATTACGATCCGAATGCACCGATGCAGATCATCTCCCTTTGCCAGGCGGATAATGATGTCTACTGCCAGTGCAGTAATTGTCAGGCTTTCCGCAACAAGTACGATACAGTGGATGTAAAGGGCCAGAAGGACGGTCTTGGTGATGCCGGACTCTATCTCGATCTTTGCAACAGGATCTCGAAAGAAGTAAAGAAGGCCGGTTACACCAATGTATATATCGATATGCTCGCTTATACATGGAACAGAAAGCCGCCGACAGGTCTTTCGATCGATGATCACGTCATCGTACGTTATGCACCGATCATGCGCTGCTACGCTCATGACTGCAATTCGACCGAGTGTGAACGTGCGGTCGAGTATAACTTCCACCTGAAGAAGTGGGCGGAACTCTGCAAGTCCGGTAATGCCCAGCTCTGGATCTGGGACTATAACGCCAACTGGAGAGTCACGATCGCTCCGTACCTGAATATCTATTCTCAGATATCCGATATCAAGTACTACAAATCTCTGGGCGTAAAGGGTATCTACTTGCAGAGCAATGACCGTGCGATCGACTGCAATACGGAATTCGGCGATCTGAGACTGTATCTCGGTGCGACGCTCCTGCAGGATCCGAATGCGGATATCGAAAAAGAGATGGACTTCTTCCTCAATGAATACTATGGTGCCGGCGGCCCGTACGTGAAGGAATATCTGAAGATCCTGACCAAGCAGGCACAGAACCATCAGGTGGGCCCGAACTGTATACATAATGGATACTATTATCGTGACAAGGTCTATATGTACGACTCTTCGCTGGAGTTCACGTACTGTAACGATTACGGTTCGGATACCAGGGATATGGATGCGCATAACCGCATGCCGGATACGGAGATCGCAAAATGCGAAGAACTCTATAACCGGGCGATGGCGGCGGTGGCAGGTGAGTCCGAACGTCACAAGTTTACGACAGAAAGAACATTCGTCAGCTGGAGGATCATCAAGTCGGCACTTAGAGTATATGAGTTCAAGAGTGATTCGACATTGATCGCCACGAACAAGGCTCTCTATAACGACCTGAAAAACAAATACGGCTGTGCGGTATTCAGCCTGTTCTTAAGGAAGATCGTATCTCCTACGGACAGCTATATGAAGCAAAACCCGGGACACTGGTCCGAGGTTTTGACAGATGAATGAGAAATTCATGTTCACGTTACTTATGAGGAGGGCTTAAGTAACGAGAAAAGAATTAAATGGCGAGCGGCAGAGATGCCGCTCGCTATTTTTTTCGGAAATAGAACGAAGGAAGCAAGATCTTTCGGCGATTTTTCGAAAGGGAGTTCTTTGCTATAATAAAGACCTAAGAGGGGAAAAGTACTGAGGAGGAAAGAAGATGAAGAAGAAATATCTGGCGCTGTTTGCCGCCCTGTCGCTCGTTCTGGCGATGTTTTCCGGATGCGTAAAGATCGAAAGAGGCGTAGAGATCCGTCCCAACGGGGATCTGAAAGTCGTCTCGTGTGTGCTCATGCAGGAAAGTGTCATCAAAGAGTTATATGAAACACCGGAAGAGTTTTACGATGCCATGATGGAATCGATCGACGAGGAACTGTCGCTCGAATCTTTTGAAAAACTGGAAACGAAAGAAAATGGCGTGAACTGGCGCGGAGGGCGTGCTGTTTACGATATCGATAATTCCGATGCGGAGGAATCCCTCAATAAAGTCTTTTCAGATTACGATGTTTCCTACAGTGTCTCCGGGTTTTTCGTCAAGGAAGTGACGCTCGAATTCGAAAGGACCGGACCGGCCTACGATAAAAGCATCGATGATATGGGTGACTTCAGTCAGGCACTTGCCAAAGCGACCCAGAATGATTTTACGATCAAGGTGCCCTATAAGCTGCTCGGAACGAACGGGAAAAAGGTGAAGGGCGAATCGAATACGGCTTCCTGGAGCATGAAGAGGATCGACTCTCTCGGACAAAAGAGGATCACCATGACGGTCAGCTACCTGAATCTGCCGGTCGTGCTCGCTTTTGCAGGAGGGGCGCTGCTGATCATCATCGTGCTAGTGGTCGTTCTGATCCTTCTTATTCGGAAGAATAAAAAAGGGAAAAAACCCGAAACAAGTGAGCAGAATATTGAAGTTTCCGATGTTCCGCAGGTGCTATAATCAGCATGTGAAGATAAGAAAATGCGAAAGATCAGTGCATAAGAGAAGAAATGGAGATCCGACATGGAAAGAAAGACGGTCAGAGGTAAGACGTTTGATGAGGAGCGTGCGCTCTATCACGTAACGGAAACGGATGTTCTGGAGTGTAATTTCGAAGGCCCGGCAGACGGGGAGTCTGCGCTGAAGGAATCCAGTGACATCACCGTCAGAGACTGCACATTTTCCCTGCGGTATCCATTCTGGCATGTCACAAGGTTCTCCATAGACCGGATCACGATGAATGAGACATGCCGGGCGCCGATCTGGTATGCAAAGGAAGGCACACTTTCCAACAGTGAGATCAAAGGGGTCAAGGCGATCCGCGAGTGCAAGGATATAAAGATCAGGAACTGCACGATCGACTCGCCGGAATTCGGATGGAAGAGCGAAGATCTTTGCCTTAAAGAGGTGACCATCAGTTCGGAGTATATCTTCTTCGGAAGCAGGAAGCTCCATCTGGATAATGTCACGGTGAAAGGGAAGTATTCTTTTCAGTATGTGGAAGACGGACTCATCGAAAACTGCACTTTAGATACGAAGGATGCATTCTGGCACAGCCGGGGTCTGACGATAAAAAACTGCACAGTCAAAGGCGAGTATCTCGGATGGTATTCCGAAGGATTGACTCTGGAAAACTGCCAGATCATCGGCACCCAGCCGCTCTGCTACTGTAAGGATCTTAAGCTGATCAACTGCACAATGGAAGACTGCGACCTGTCTTTTGAATATTCGGATGTGGATGCCGATGTTCACGGGCGGATCGATTCTGTGAAGAATCCGAGATCCGGCAGGATCGTCTGTGATGAAGTCGGTGAGATCATCAGGGGAAATGAGGCTATGCCGTGCGAAGGAGAAGTCCTGATCCGGGAGAAAGGCTGAAGGGGGCCTTCCTTCTTCATTTGCTATTGCTCTCTGACGAATGTTCTGGCGCGGTTTTCAATGATCGAAGCGACATCGTCGACGCTCTTCTGACCGAGGATACATGCCGGCGCTTCTTCTAACATGATCATCAGGATATTCGGATCCGAACCGCAGAGTCCGCCGATGCTCTCGATATCTTTTTTCAGCCGATCGGTGACGCTCTTATCGAGTTTCATAGGTAAGTAGATCTCGTCGGTCTCTTTTTGTTTGGTCAGCGCTTCTTCGTACATCTTGTTGTAGTAGGAAAGGACGTCATCCAGCGCCTTGCGGTTGATCGGGAATCCGGTGTTTTTGCACTTTTCGAATTGCACATCATCGCTCATCAGGAATCGTATAAAATCCCAGGCCTCGCTTGTGTGAGAGGATGTCTTCGAGATGCCGATCGAGACAATTGGATTTGCATAAAGCCCCTTGGCACCTACCGAGGGGATCGGATAGAGTGCTGCATGTCCGTTGTTTTTCGTGATGAGCTGGGCATAGTAACGAATATACGCAGTATCAGCACCCAGGAAAGCCAGAAGGCCTTCATCGAATTTTGTCCAGGCATCGACAGTTCCCTGCGTAAGACGAATATTCCACAACTCCGACTCCGTCTTCTCGGTACCATATCTTTTCGAAAACTCCAGAAGCTTCTTAAAACTGTCGTCGGTCAGATGCACTTCTTTTTTGTCATAATCGATAAGATCTCTTCCCAGACAGGCGAAGAATCGGGGATACATGTTTTCGATCGGCTGGAGGAATTCATCGAGCACCTCGACATCGTCAGGGAGCTTGTCGATCGCAGAGAAGAACTCGTCATATGTCCATGGCTTCGGATCGCCAAGAAGATCAGTATTCCCCAGAATCCCCATGATTCCGTATAAGATGGGTATGTGATAGAGTTTCCCGTTTTGCTCTCCGGCCCGAAGGATCGCGTCAAAATAGAGGCTTCGGTCAAGTCCGTTCTCTTTATCATCGATTAGCGTATTCAGATCAAGAAGACACTCGCCGGTATTGAACTTCGGGTATTCGGAGAAGTTTACGAGAATGTCCGGACCGTTCCCGGAGATCAGTTCCTGATAAACGATATCAGAGATCGATGCCTGCTGCTGAAGTCTTGAAAGTGCACTGTCCATGTCAGCGGAATAGTCGTGAACGACGATGCGGGACTTCGCGTCAGCAGACGTATTGTAGGAGATCACGTCAGGCATGATACCGGAGACGACGGCGCTGAATTGCGCAGAGTCGTTCTCCGCGACACGGATGATCGGCTTGCCGGCGTACGGATTCTTTTCCATGCGAGAAAAATGGGCTGCAGTGATGTGCATGGAATTATCTCCGCCATCAGAATAGGCATTGATCTTTTCCAGGAAAAAGACGATCTCGTCGTCGGAAAGGATCTTGAAATATCTTGCATTTGCGGAAGAGAAATAGTAATCGCACTGGCTCCATTCCATGACCTGCGTTTTCTGGGAAGAAAGAAGATCGACCTTGACGATGCCGTTGGTATTCTGAAGATAACTGCCGTCTTTTCCGCGCACCATGAGCATGGCCTGAGGATTTTTGATCTTCTCTCCAGTCAACACACCTTTTTCGATATCGATCTGCTGAATATAAGCATATCGCTCCTCAAACGTCGTACCGGTGACGTTGTTAAGTGCGGCGTAGTATTTTCCGTCCTGCTGAAGAAGATGTCCCTGAAATCCTTCGCAGAAAAATCCGTTCTGCAGGTTCCCGTTTTTATCGTAGATGGCGATATATTCCCAGCTTCCGATGACGATGTGACCATCTTCCGTGAAGAGGACCTGCGAATCGGAAAGATCCGTGAATTCTCCGTTTAAGCGGATTCCTTTGTCGAGCTCTCCGGTATCAGAGATCTTGCAGAAATAAAACCCTTCTTCCTCCTGGTCGCGCATAACGATGGCATATCCCTCGCCATTTGGACCCTCGGTGACCTGCAGGATATACTCCGAAGCGGGCGTGCGTTCGCCTGGTTCTACATGCGTGACGCGGGGGATTTTTCGGAGAAAGTTGCCGCTTAGATCAAAGACGGCCCGACCATCTTCGCGATATGCCATGATCGTGTCATAATCGGTACTGTTTTGAAGTTCCGGCGGCATTTTGTATTCGATGTAGTAAGAGACGAAAATTGTCTTTCTGGTCACGACCGGGCTTTCCAGACTGAACTCCTGAATCTCTTTGTCCGCGGGGGAAGGGATAAGAAGCTCATGCTCTTCGACCTGGAAAAACGGGTCGGTTTCCAGGACTACGTCGCTCTTCTGATACTGCTTATCTTCTTTCTTCTTGCTTTTGCAGGATGAGGAAGAAAGCATAGCTGCACAAAGCACAAATGCACACATACGTTTCAGGGTGTTTCGTCGATTCATAATACATTTCCCTCACAGGTGATGCCGGAAGATGACCAAACAGGTTGACGTTCCGGGTAAAAGCGGATCCTTCCTCATTTACCATTATAAGGAGTCGGGATTTCAAATGCGTGAGGGTTAGGTTACGGAGAGATTAAATCATATGACCTTGGATAAGCCTCGTAGTATACACGCCTTGCCAAGAGAACTTCGGCATGTTAGTATCAGAAAAGAAGAGGGCGTGCGGATCTTTTGCCGCAGAAATCTTCGAAATTTAAAGAAGGAGCGCGGAGTCCGCGATTTAGGTAGACCGATGAGAAAGTGATGATCGTTGAAGGATACACATTTTATGGAAAAGACCCGAAAAAGGTCTTCCCTTGTGCGCTTTCATGGAATCATCGCGTCATTATCCCTATTCTCCGTAAAAAGATAAATAGGATCGTGTGAGTCTGTTTCTGCGTATGCGGGAACGGACTTTTTGTTTCGGGCAGAAAGAGGACGAATATGGCACAAATGAAAGTAAATGATCTGTCTTTCTCCTACGAGAGCAGCTTCGATCCGATCTTCGAACACGTTTCGTTTACGCTCGATACTTCCTGGAAACTGGGGTTTATCGGGAGAAACGGAAAAGGAAAGACGACATTTCTGAATCTCCTTTTGGGAAAATATGAATATAGCGGATCCATCAGCTGCGATGTGCGGTGTGACTATTTCCCGTACAGGATCGATGCCGAGGATCTCGAACGGACGGCGGATGAGCTGATGGAACAATGGAAACCGGGCGTGGAGAACTGGCGCGTCATGTGCGAGCTTGCTGAGCTTTCGGTCGATCCGGAGCTTCTATACCGGCCGCTTCGCACGCTGAGTTTCGGGGAGAAGACGAAGGTCATGCTGGCGGTTCTTTTCGCCGGGGAGAATGATTTTCTTCTCATCGACGAGCCGACGAACCACCTCGATCAGGAGGCTCGGGAGCTCGTGAAATCCTATCTTGCGAAAAAGAAGGGATTCATTCTCGTGTCGCACGACAGAGATCTTCTCGATGCCTGTGTCGATCATGTGCTGGTCATTCAGAAAACTTCGATCGACGTGCAGAGCGGAAACTTCAGCTCCTGGTGGGAAAATAAGGAGCGCGCGGATGCATTCGCAAAGGCGGAAAACGAGAAGCATCTAAAAGAGATCGGCAGACTCAAGAGCACGATGCAGCAGAGCCAAAGCTGGGCGACGAAAAACGAGAATACGAAGATCGGATATGACCCGATCAAGGAGCATGACAGGTCGAAAAATACCCGTTCCTATATCGGCGCGAAAACGAAAAAGATGGAATCGCGCGTGAAGGTCTTCGAGCAGCGCATGGAGAAGAACATCCGGGAAAAAGAAGGGCTTCTCAACGATGTCGAGCAGATCCGCGATCTGAGGCTTTCGCCGATGACGCACTTTCGGGACAGACTTGTTGAGACGAGGGATCTTTCACTGCAGTATAAGGATGCGGAAAAGCCTGTGTTCACGGGCCTTACTTTCGAGATCCGAAACGGCGAGAGGGTCTTCCTTAAGGGCAGAAACGGCTGCGGGAAAACGAGCCTCATCAAGGCGATCCTTAAATCAGCAGACGATAATCACGATGCCGCAAAAGAGGGGGCCACGGATGGAAACCTGCTTCTAAACGGCACGCTTCTTACCGCGCCGCACCTGAAGATCTCGTACATCGATCAGGATACGTCGCATCTTCACGGCGACCTACGGATGCATGCTTTTGAAAACGGCGTGGATTACAGTCTGTTTCTGGCCGTGCTCCGTCAGCTTTCACTCGAGCAGGTGCAGTTCGATAAGAACATCGAGGATTTTTCCGAAGGCCAGAAGAAGAAAGTCCTGATCGCGACGAGCCTTCTTCAGCCGGCGCACCTTTATATCTGGGACGAACCGCTGAATTATGTCGATGTCTTTTCGCGCATGCAGCTCGAAAAACTGATCTCGGAATACCAGCCGTCCATGCTGATCGTCGAGCACGATGTCCGGTTCCGCGAGAAGATGGCGACGAAGGTCGTGGAGCTATAAAGTTCCGCTCCGTTTCTTCTTTGTTCGTGTGCTATAATGTGTACACGTATTATCCTTTGGGAGGGGTATTCCCGATATGAAGATCATCGATATTCTGAATAAAAAGAGCATGTCCCTGTCGTTTGAAGTGTTTCCGCCGAAGAAGGAGACTTCCTTTGAGAGCGTGAAGGAAACGACCGAAAAGATCGCGGAGAGCAAGCCCGCATTCATGAGCGTGACTTACGGCGCCGGCGGAGGAACATCCCGCTTTACCCTCGATATCGCCAAAACGATCGAGGAAAAGCACGGCGTGCCGACCATGGCGCACCTGACCTGCGTCAGTAGCTCCAAGGACATGATCCACGATAAGATCGAAGAGATCCATAGCTTAGGTCTTCAGAACATCATGGCGCTTCGCGGCGACCTGACTCCCGAGCTCGAGAATACCGACAGAAGCAAGTGGGATTACCGCCACGCGGTGGAACTGATCCGTGAGATCAAGGAAAGCGGCTACGATTTTTGTATCGGCGGCGCCTGCTATCCGGAGGTCCATCCCGAGAGCCAAAACCAGCACGAAGATATTAAGTACTTAAAGGAAAAAGTCGATGCCGGTGCGGACTTTTTGGTCAGCCAGATGGTCTTCGACAACAACCTTTTCTATAACTTCCTCTACAAGATCAGAGAAGCCG
Source organism: Clostridia bacterium (assembly GCA_016287245.1). Lineage (GTDB taxonomy): Bacteria > Bacillota > Clostridia > Saccharofermentanales > Saccharofermentanaceae > Scatonaster. The sequence continues at coordinate 49,417 of JAEEWG010000014.1, read as the reverse complement.
GAATCACGGTCCCGGTCGTTCCGGGCATCATGCCGATCACGAATGCGATCCAGGTCGAAAAGGCGATCAAATTGAGCGGCTCTTTCATGCCGCAGCGCTTTAAGGCGATCGTCGATTATTTCGGACAGGATCCGGAATCCATGAAGCAGGCCGGCATCGCATATGCCACTGACCAGATCATCGACCTTTATGCCAACGGCGTGACGAACGTGCATGTGTATTCCATGAACAAGCCGGATGTGGCTGAGGCCATCATGAACAACCTTTCCAACATTCTCTGGAAAGACTACGGCGTGCAGTAATATGGACCGTAAAGCACTGATCGGGGAGGCGCTGGCCTCCGATAAACAGACGATCCCGCAGTATCTTGACTACGAAACTCCCTCGCTCAATGTGACCGAGTGGCTTCGCTATTCCTGCATTCCCGTTTACGAACAGGAGAACGCCGCGAAGGATCCGGAGCTTGCTTCTTCTATGGAAAAAGCACTTTCCCTGATAAACGGTGCGCTTTCTTTCCGCGTGGGTTTTGTGGTCGTTCCGCTTTCCTGGGATGAGGACGGCTTTCCGGTCTTTCCTTTTGAACAGAGATCCGAGAAGCTGAAAAAGAATCTTGAAGGCTGCGATAAGGCGGTGCTTTTCGCGGCGACGATCGGATCCGGGATCGACCGGCTGATCAGAAGATATGAAAAGGCGGACCCGAAGCTGGGACTTCTGCTTCAGGGCTTAGGTGCCGAAAGAGTGGAATCCCTGTGCGATGCTTTTAACGAGGAAGTGAAAGAGGTCAGTAAAGAAACCGGACGCGAAACGCGCATGCGTTTTTCGCCGGGATACGGGGATCTTCCGATCGAAGTGCAGAAAGTTTTCCTGCCTCTTTTAGATGCTGAGAGAAGACTCGGCATCACGCTTTCCGAATCGTGCCTGATGGCGCCGAGCAAGAGCGTGACTGCGATCATCGGGATCGCGTCGAAGTGATCAGTCACTTTTTCAGTTATACCAGTTGATTCCGATCGCTCTATGTGAAAAATCGTTGTACTGATACGAAATACCCAAGATTATCAGAAGCGCGCAGATGCAGTAAACATAAAGAGCGACGTATTTTTTCTTTACGGCAAATATGATCAACGGTATCGAAAGTCCGATATAAACGGCGATGACACCGATCGATGCCAGAATGAGTCTATTCTGATGGGCGCTTTCTACTTTTCTGACGCACTCATCGTAATCTGTGTATTCCTTAGGGATGCCGATGGAGTCATCCGTTATGCTCAGTGTGCCTTCATACTCGCCTTCAAAGCGGATGCCCTTCAGAGGATACAAAACGAATTCGGAGTCATCGATGTCCAGGATCATTTCCGTGTTTTCGGGGGCGCCTTTTTCGAGATTCCGGATGATGTCGCAAAGCTCCCCCCTGGAGACTTCAGTGCTCTTCCCATCTGCTTTATGAAAAATATGCGTGTTATCGAGATCGACCTGGGGATCATGGCGTCCGATGTATACATAGCCTTGGCCGTAAGAGCAGAACGAGATCTTATCTCCCACGCTGTATTCGTATATAGAGAGCCCCGGATCTTTATAATTTATCAAAAATGAGGTACCGGCTTCGTCGGTGATCGTGGGAGTAAGCATTACGCCATACCCCAGACTGTATTTATATCCTTTCGCGAAAAGAGAATAACAAAACGCAAGCACGGCGATCCAGATACAGAAAGCCGGAATGATGATCAATAGTGCTTTTTTCTTCGAAATATCCATACAATCGACCCGTCCTTACGGTCATAGTATCATGTTTGTACTTGCGTTAGAATGGCTATGGGGACATCTTTACTAATTCTTAATAGAGTGCGCTTATAAGAAAGCAGGATAAGCGCGTCTTCGGAAAATATGATACAATCCTCGCATAGACTTGTCTGGTGAGGGGATCCGATATGAATATACGCGACTACATGAAAGACCATTTCCTGTTTCTCGACGGAGGAATGGGCACGCTTCTTCAGGAGGCCGGACTTCAGCCCGGTGAACTGCCGGAGAGATGGAACGTCACGCATCCGGAGGAGATCATCCGCATCCAGAAATCCTACTACGATGCAGGTTCCAATGTTGTCTTAAGTAATACCTTCGGTGCCAACGGCTTAAAGTTCGACAACGAAGAACTTGAGACGCTGGTGACGGCGGCGGTCAAAAATGCGCGCGAGGCAGCGCGGCAGAGCACGGGAACGCAGGAGAAGTTCGTCGCGCTTGACATCGGTCCCTTGGGAAAACTCCTGAAACCATATGGCGATTATGAATTCGAAGACGCGGTCGCAATGTACGCTAAGACCGTGAAATACGGTGTTGCCGCAGGTGTCGATCTCGTATTCATCGAGACCATGAATGACAGCTACGATACCAAGGCCGCGCTCCTTGCGGTAAAAGAAAATACGGATCTTCCGGTATTTGTTTCCAATGCCTACGGTGCCGACGGAAAACTCATGACGGGCGCATCCCCGGCCGCGATGGTCGCGATGCTCGAGGGCATGCATGCCGATGCGATCGGCGCGAACTGCTCGCTCGGTCCGGACCAGCTCATCGGCGTGGTCGAAGAGTATCTCGAGTATGCATCCGTGCCGGTGCTTTTGAAGCCGAACGCGGGTCTTCCGAGATCCGAAAACGGAAAGACCGTCTATGACGTATTCCCGCCGGAGTTCTCCGAATCTGTCGGAAAACTTCTGGAAAAGGGCGTGCGTATCGCCGGCGGCTGCTGCGGTACGACTCCGGATTATATCCGTGCGGTGGTCGAAAAATCGAAGGCCATTACGCCGGTGCCGGTTACGGAAAAGAACCTGTCTCTGGTTTCGTCCTACACGCATGCGGTCAAGTTCGGTGAAAGCCCGATCCTGATCGGCGAGCGCATCAACCCGACGGGCAAGAAGCGCTTTCAGCAGGCCCTTCGTGAAAACGATATCGACTATATCTTAGGCGAAGCGCTGAAACAGCAGGATGCGGGAGTCCAGCTCCTCGACGTTAACGTCGGACTTCCTGAGATCGACGAGCCGGCTTTCCTGCTTCGCGCGGTACGTGAGCTTCAAGCCGTTACGGATCTTCCGCTGCAGCTCGATACGACCGATCCGGTCGCCATGGAGGCAGGCCTTCGCGCCTATAACGGTAAGGCCATGGTCAACTCTGTCAACGGTAAAGAAGAGGTCATGAGCGTGATCTTCCCGCTCGTTGCGAAATATGGCGGTTTCGTCGTCGCCCTGACGCTCGACGAGGGCGGTATCCCGGATACGGCCGAGGAGCGTGTCGCGATCGCCGAGAAGATCATTAAGAGAGCCGCGGATTATGGCATCGATAAGAAAGATCTTATCTTCGACCCGCTCGCGATGACGATCTCGGCTGATACGACGGCGGCACTGGCCACGATGCAGGCGGTCCATCGTATCCGCCACGATCTGAAAGTAAATACCTCACTTGGTATCTCGAATGTTTCTTTTGGACTTCCGAGCAGAAATATCATCACGTCGACCTTCTTCGCCCTGTGCCTGCAGGACGGTCTTTCGGCGGCGATCATGAACCCGTATTCCCAGGAGATGATGAATGTCTACCATGCCTTCCGTGCGCTTCACAACATGGATGAAAACTGCATGGACTATATTACTTACGCGCAGAATCTGCCGGCGCCGACGATGGCTGCCCCGGCGGCGGGAACTGCGCCGGCCGCAGGCGCGGAAAGCGCTTCTTCGGGTTCCGGCGAAGGTCCTTCCACAGAGCTTCAGAAAGCGATCGTCCGAGGCCTTAAGGAAAAGACTGGTTCTCTGACCAAGGCGATGCTCGCGGACAAAAAGCCGCTTGAGATCATCCAGTCGGAAGTTATCCCGGCACTCAATATCGTCGGTGCGGATTTCGAAAAGAAGAAGGTTTATCTTCCGCAGCTCCTTATGGCGGCAGAAGCGGCGAAAAGTGCTTTTGAAGAAGTAAAGGTGGCGATGGCGGCAAGTGACGACGGGACTTCCGGAGGATCTTCGCGCTGCGCATTCGTCATCGCGACCGTGCATGGAGACATCCACGATATCGGCAAAAACATCGTCAAACTCATTTTGGAAAACTACGGATTTGCCGTTTCCGACCTCGGAAAAGATGTGCCGGAACAGACGGTGGTCGATGAGGTCATCCGTCTGCACGCCCCGATCGTCGGCCTTTCGGCCCTCATGACGACGACCGTTCCCGCAATGGAGGAGACCATCAAGCTTCTGCGTGAACAGGCGCCCTGGGCGAAGGTCTGTGTCGGAGGCGCGGTCCTGACGCAGGAATATTCGGACGCCATTGGAGCGGACAAGTACTGTAGAGATGCGATGGAGACCGTGCGTTACGCCGAAGAGATCGACGAGGAACTGAAAAAGAGCAATTAAATAGCGACAGCGGGGAATCAGGGGATAAGGACAGCATGCATTACAGCTTCGCAAAAGTGCTTTTTCATACGAGTTTTCCTCTGATATAATAGACCTATCATGTACATGTTAGGAGAAGGAACTCATGAAGACCTGGGAAGGATATCAGAAGGGCGTTAACTTAGGCGGCTGGCTATCGCAGTGTGACGATACCGAAGAGACATACAGTTCTTTTATCAAGGAAGAAGACATCAGGACCATTAAGGAGTGGGGCATGGACCATGTCCGTCTCCCGTTCGACTATGAACTGATCGAGGATAAGGAAGGAAATCCGGTAGAAAGCGGCTACGGCCACATTCAGGATGCCATCGACTGGTGCGGCAAGTATGGTCTCAACATGATACTGGACCTGCATAAGACTATGGGATATTCCTTCGATCCGGCATTCGGCGAAGAAGGATTCTTCGACAGTGAAAGACTTCAGGAGCGCTTTTATGTGCTCTGGGAAAGAGTCGCCGAAAGATTCGGAAAATACGAAGACCGGCTGGCTTTTGAGATGCTGAACGAAGTCACCGATAAGGAGTACTGCGACCTTTGGAACAAGATCTCCTATGAGTGCATCCGCCGTATCCGGGCAAAAGCTCCGACCATTAAGATCCTCGTCGGCGGATACTGGAATAACAGTGTGGATTCGGTAAAAGACCTGGCCGCACCGTACGACGAGAACATCATCTACAACTTCCACTGCTACGAGCCGCTGATCTTCACGCATCAGGGCGCGCCGTGGATCCCGACCATGGACACTTCCTTCCGCATCTCGATCGATGCGCCGTATAAGGAGATGGACGAGGCGGGTGTGAAATATCTCCAGCAGGTGACCACCGGATTTAAGGGATTTGCCCCGGAGCAGACGCTGACTTCCGAGTATTTCGAGAAGATCTTCGCCGAGGCGATCGCAGTCGCGCAGGAGCGGGATGTCGCGCTTTACTGCGGTGAGTATGGTGTCATTGACCGTGTCGCTCCGGAGGAGGCGCTGAAGTGGTACAGGAAGATCAACGAAGTCTTCGTGAAATACGGGATCGGCCGTTCCGCCTGGAACTATAAGGTCATGGATTTCGGCATCTCGGATGCACGCATGGACTCTGTCCGAGAGGAACTCCTGCGCTATCTCTGATCAAAGGAGTTGAGGGTGCGGGGTTTGACAAAAATCCGCTTCGTGTTACACTATCACTTGCAAAGCATTTTCCGATCAAAGGAGGCAGAATAATGGCTAAAAACACGAGAACATCACGCTATGGCGCCGGAGCCAGACTCCTCGCTATCGTTCTTTCTATCATGATGCTTTCCTCGATCCTCTTTCTGATCGTCATGGCGATCCGCATGGGCTGACCGGAAAGGTCCTTTTCAAGAAGAAAAATACCGCTGTCAGGGAGATCCCCGGCAGCGGTTTTTGTTTCATCGATCTGATCGAAAAGATCCCTTACGACGGGATATCCTCGATATACTTCAGGCCATCTTCATGGAAGATGTAGGCGTAGTCTTTCAGTTTCTCGCTGACGAAAGCCTGATAGTTATCCATGCGGATAAAACTGTTGACGCGGTCATACCACTCCGGATTCGGAGAGGCTTCCACATAGAAAAGGATCAGCATCTGCGTATCGCCCTCGATGAGGATCTTGTCGCCGCTCTTTCTGGCAGGATCGAAGATCCAGTTGTCGATCTCGGCGGTGTTGTTTCCGGGGTAGAGGGAGGCCTGCTGGACGGAACGCATGGAGCCGTCGAGAAGGTAGTCGGCATAGGTGGTGTCGAGCGTGATCATGCTTGTCTCATCGGTGATGCTGTCGAAGATCGTCTGCGAAAGCGGAATGATCTCGCTTACAGGGATGCCCGGGGTTCCGGTCTCTTCGTTCTCCATATTAATGTAGAAGAAGCGCACATTACGAAGCGGCTCATCCTGGCGTACGCGATCGACGAAACAGAAGATGATCGGGAATCCGTAATCATCCTGGAAGATCACGCAGTCGCCGGACTGTCTTTCCGTATCGAAGAGCCAGTTTCTCCACGTAGACTCTTCGACCTCCGAATAGCGGACACGTTTATGGAGAGTCGAATCCGGGATGAGGAGCTTCTGCTGCATATCGCCGCTGAAATACTGCGCAGCCACGGACTCGAACTTGCTCTGGTCATGGTTGGTCTCCGCCACGATCTTTTCGGCGCGGATGTTCGCGGTCTTTACATAGCTTTCTTCACGGGCTTCCGTCGCGATTCGGATCACTCGGTAGGAGACCAGATCGTAAGAGTTCCTGGCATCCTGATAGGCCTGTTCCGCCTGCTCCTGTGTCGCCTTGAGCTCTTCGAGCTTCTGGTGTCCGGCGTAGTCTTCTGCAAAATATACCTTCGGAAGTACCGAGAGGATCAGACTCTTGTTGACGTACGGACCGAAAGTACCCTTGATGTAGGTGTCGAGATCCACATGGATCGCTTCGGCCTTCGTCTTCAGCCAGTCGACATAGGCCTGGGCGCGGTCCTTATGGTCCTGTGTGATGGAAAGTCCGTGCGCGACGGCATCGTCATAGAGCATATATGTCGCCTGGATCTCCTTGGCGGTCACATCCAGGAAGTAGTCACGGTAGGTGGTAAAGCCGTTTTCACCGGGCGCTGCCAGCATTTCTTTCGTGTTCGCCTTGAAAATATCCACACCGTTTTCCAGGAGCACGTAGTGATACATGAAACTGAACTCGGCATTGGAAACATCCTTGTTGCCGACGGTGAGGGGACTGGTCATGCGCTCGTTGAGATTTCCGAGGGAGATCACGGACCAGATCAGGACCAGGACAGCGACGACGGCCATCACGATCAGGAACATCCTCGGACGCAGGTTCATTTTCTTCGCCTTAGAGGAGACCGCCGCATCCGAAGGACGGGTGGAAGTCTCTACGAAGATCGGCGAGTCCGGATCTTCTTCCGAAACCACGCTGGCGATCTCGTGCGTGCCGAGCTCCATCGGAACGGGCTCGTCGATTTCCCAGGGCGCGGGTTCTTCGATCGGAGCAGGTTTGTACGGCTCAATCCGGATATCCGGGTCTTCGTCCGAAGCCGCCGCTGCGATCTCCTTCGTAAGTTCAGAAGGACCGTCTTCCGGCTCTTCGTCATCACTCAGCAGATCTTCTATATTTCCCTCGACGATCTCGGGCACAGTCTCCGATGGCATATCCGGGTCCGAAAGAACATCCGGATCTGCTGCCGGGGAAGTGTCTGCCTCGGGCGTGGCGGCATGATTCACCGCTTCCGCAGCGTCGAGATTTTCTTGATTGTGCTTATTTTTCTTCATAGCAGTAAACACCTTTCGAATATCAGAAAGCGCCCGAAACAGAACATTTCCGAAGCACTATAAATACTCAATATCTACTCTAGCATAAAACCTTTGCAAATACCATTTCCGTAAGGTTACAGAAGTTTCACGTAATTATGCTTCTTCGGCAAAAGACCCGTTCCCGCGGGTCTTTTTCTTTTTAATGCCAACTGTTGACCTATATGGTACAATTATCCTTACGGAATTTATATTCTTATTTAAACAAAATCGAGGAGAACGTAGTATCACCCATGCGACCATCGAATAAACGGTTCCTGAGCAGACTTTCGGAACGACAGTTTCACATATATGCATTTCTCATCCCATCCCTGATCATGACAGTGATCTTCGCGATCTTACAGGTGCACCCGTTTGCCACCGGTAAGAACATGATCCTGACGGTGGACTGCTATCACCAGTACGCACCGTTCCTGGTGGAACTTCGAAACAAGATCCTCTCCGGAGAGAGCCTGTTCTTCTCCTGGCACGTCGGCATGGGTACGAACTTCTGGGCGGTGTTCGCCAACTACAGCGCCAGCCCCCTGAACATCCTCTGCGTTTTCTTCCCGGCGAAATATATCAGTGACTGCATCGCATTCCTGGCCATCATCCGCTGCGGACTTACGGGTCTTTTCATGTCGTATCTGCTTCCGGAATTCGATAAGAAAAGAAAAGACCTTTTCCTGACGGCTTTTGCCTCGTTCTACGCACTCTGCGGTTGGGCGATCTCCTATTTCTGGAACATCATGTGGCATGACGCTGTCGTGCTCCTTCCGCTGATCGTTCTCGGCCTTGTCAAGATGTTCCGTGACAAAAAGCCGCTTCTTTACTGCTGCACGCTGGCGATCTGCCTGCTCTCGAATTTCTATTCCGGCTACTTCGTCTGCCTGTTCCTCGTATTCTATGCGCCGATCCTCTATGTCACCATCACGGAGAAGGTCACGCTGAAGAATTTCTGGTCCGCCGTCTGGCGCTTCGGCGTCTACTCCGGTCTGGCCGGCGGCCTTTCCGCATTCCTTACGTTATCGACGTATATCACACTTCAGAAATCCTCCGCCACCAGCGGCACTTTCCCGAAAGACTTCCAGGTCATGAACGATCTTTTTGATTTCATCAGTCGCTTCCTCGTGGCGCCGAACCCGAATATCCGTGACGGTATGGCCAATGTCTACTGCGGCATCTTCGTGGCCATGCTGATCCCGCTCTTTTTCCTCTGCCAGAAGATCCGTCTTCGCGAGAAGGTGGCGTACGGCATCGGGCTTGCGATCATGTACATCAGTTTGAGCAGCCGTATGATGACCTATATCTGGCACGGCTTCCATTTCCCGAACCAGATCCCGTACCGTCAGGCATTCCTGATCTCCTTCCTCATCGTCGTCATGGGCTATAAAGTCCTTCGCAATCTTAAGACCTTCAGCAAGAAGGAGCTGATGATCCCGTGTCTTTCGATGATCGCTTATCTGATCCTTTACGAAAAGATCGGTGAAGGGCAGGAGGGATATCTTGCCATCGGCCTTTCGCTTCTGTTCCTGATCATCTATACCGCAGTGATCCGCGCCATTTCCGATTCGAAAAGAAGCGCGATGTTCCAGCAGATCCTGCTGTTCTGCGTACTGGTTTCCGAACTTACGGCTTCCACCTTTGCGACGGTCAGCCTCGTTGCCGCGCACGAAAGTTTCACCGGCTGGGATTTCTACGGCTCCCACTACGATGAAGTTCAGGAACTGATGGAGGCTTCCGAAGCGAAGAATGAATATGGTTTCGAGAGGTCTGAGATCTACCCGGCGTTTATCTGTAATCAGCCGGCCCTTTATAACATGAAGGGCATCTCGATCTTTACTTCCACTGCCAGAGAAAGCTTCGTTACCTTCATCAAGAACCTCGGCTTCCACCATAACGGCATCAACAGCATGCGTAACTTCGGTATGACCGAGGTCACCGGCACGCTCTTCGGTGTCCGCAACATGTATGATATCAACAAGAATTCTCCGATCCCGAAGTGTTTCGAGGAAGTGGAGAATGATACTGAGCTTCGTTCCTTCATCAATCCGGACTCTCTGTCGCTCGGTTATATGGTCGATTCCCAGATCATTGACTACCACATGACGCAGACTTCCGTACCGTTCCTTTCCAACAATGCTTTCTTGAAGAGCATGGGTATCGAGGGGGACATCTATGAGCCTGTCGAACTGAATTTCAACGGCTATGACGAGCTCGAAGAGGCCGGCGGTGTAGCCAGAACAGGATATAAGTTCACCTTCGAGGACGATGCCAAGTCGGCACAGATCATCTTGACTCCGAAGGAAGCAAATACGGGTGACCACCTGTATCTTTATCTCGTAGCCACCAAGGCCCCGAGCGTAACGATCAACGAACAGCGCCAGCTCCCGTTTGATATGAAGGAGACGAAATACACGGCGAAGACATATCAGATCATGGACCTCGGTTACTACGACAAAGACTATTCGAAGGTCGTGACCCTGAAGTTTAATGATTCCAATCTTTCCGGAAACATCTGGGTACAGTGCGCGAAAGTCGTCGAGCCCGTATATGACGAGATGGTCGAAAAGCTCAGCGATGAGCAGATGAAGGTCGTCTCCTATGATTCGACGCATATGGAAGGTGTGGTCACCGCCAAAGAAGACGGCGCCCTCTTCCTGACGATCCCGTACGATGAGAACTGGACAGCGACCGTAGACGGAAAAGAAGCGGAGATCTTCCCGATCGACGATGCTTTCATGGCACTGAAACTGGAAGCCGGAACACATACCATCCTGATGAAATACCACCCGGCGAAGTTTGAGCTCTGCGTGATGATCTCGCTGGCCTGCCTCTTTATCCTCATCCTCCTCACGATCATCCGGAAGATCCGTGAGTCTCTCGACGTGAAAAAACGTCTGGCAGCAGAGAAGATCGAGATGGCAGAAGATCTGGAAGAGAATACTTCAGAAGAGAATACTCCGGGACAGAATACTCCGGAACAGAATGTCTCAGAAGCGTCTGAGCTGATCGAAAAAGAAACTTCTCCGGCCGATCAGGAGGATGCATGAAATATCTTCGCAAAGATAACCGCATAACTCTCGAAGAACCGATGACGAAGGTCTGCCTTATCGCCGCCTTCTTTCTTCCGATCCTGGTGCTCCTTCTTGTGGCGTATAAGCTCCACATCTATCCTTTCAGCAGCAGCGTCTTCATGTCGGACTCCACGCAGGCGACGTATATCCCTGTTGTTACGGAACTTCGAAGGAAGATCTTAAGCGGCGAGTCGCTCTTTTACACATGGAACGCAGGCGGAGGCAGCAATTTCTGGTCCAGGATCGCAGCCTTTGCCGCAAGTCCGTTTGTGCTGATCTATGTTCTTTTCCCCGAAAAGGACATCCCGAAGCTCACCGAGATCATCTTCGCACTCAAAGTCGCGTTTGCCTCTTTAAGCTTCTTTTTCCTCCTGTGGAAAAAGGAAAATGCCGTATCTCCCGTGACAGTAGGCATTTCTGTGGCTTACAGCCTCTGTGCATATGTCCTTACATATACGCAGGAGCCCTGGATGCTCGATACCGTCATCCTGCTTCCGCTTCTGATCCTTACGCTGCACGGCCTGATCCTCGGCAAAAAGAACTGGGCATTTTCACTGATCTGCGCACTTGCCGGGATCACCTGCTGCAAGGCGGGGATCTATATCGGCATCTTCATTCTGATCATGTTCCCGCTTCTTTACCTCGAAGCCCGTCATGATGGAAAAGAACTGCGCAAACTCCGCAGCATCATCCTGGATTTCTGTCTCTTTTTCTTCCTCGGCGTCGGTCTTTCCGCCTTTGTCTGGTATCCGGCTCTGCAGTCGATCTGGAAGACAGTCCCAGGCACTCAGGTCCTCAAGTTCCCGAAGGATCTCGAGTCAAACCTGATCGCATGGGATTTCCTGGAAAGAGCGGGCTTTGACGCATCACTGGTATTCCCGTCGGATACGATCCAGTTCCCGTCCATCTACTGCGGTCTCTTCCCGGTGATCCTGGTTTTCCTTTACGCATTCTCTTCGAAGATCCGCTTCTCTGAGAAGATCTATGTTTTTACGACCATGATCTTTTTCTATATCACGATGAGCAGCAAAGTCGGAAGATTCCTGATCAACGGTTTCCACAACCCGATCACGGGAATGTACCCGCAGGCGATCCTGATCACTTTCCTGGTCGTGTATGCGGCAGGAAGACTTCTGGGAAAAGACGTCTGGATCGAAGACCGTTCCCATCTTTATACTGCCGGCGCGATCATCGCTGCTTTCATGGTGATCCGCTCCGCTATTTCCAAAACCGTCTCCTATGACGACTATGAAGTCTATATCGCGATCGCGCTGATCGTCCTCTATTTCGTTCTGACGCTCCAGGTCCACGGTTCGACCGGCAAGAACAGGACCTACTATATGGGTGTCCTCGCGGCTTTCCTTGTTCTCGAGGCCGGTATCTCTTTCTACCGTCCCATCAAGGAAAAGTATCTTCATACAGTGATCCGCCGTCCGGTCATCGACAAGAGTTCTTCTGAAAAACTCGTACTCGATCCGGAAGCGCTCATGTCCCAGAAAGGGAAGAAGGTCTATGAGCTGGACAGCACCGCCCGATATGATGAGCCGGATACGAAAGAAGCTTCTTTTGTCGCCGAAAGAAAGACCGGTCTTCTTTCCGCGGAACGTGTTCTTCTGAAAGATCCGTCCTGGAAGAACTATGGCTTTCTTTACGGTATTCCGACCATCGCCAGTGATGACTATCTCACCGTGAAAAACTATTCCAGGATCCTTCGCGCGCTCGGCCTGAACCGCTGTGCGGACGGATCGAAGATCCTTCCTGTGGAAGGCACGCCGGTTTTGGATGTATTCTTCCAGCAGTCGGTCATTGATCCGTCGGAGAACAGCTTTGGTGTCGTCGATAAAGACCACATCTTCGGCTCCAACGGTTTCTTCGTATCGACAGAAGATATCTATACGGACGTCCTGAATTCGGATTCTCCGTTTGATAACCAGAATATGCTGGCCTTCCAGTTCGCGGGCGTGACTCCGTTCGACGTCATCTCGATGGAAGCAGCGGAATTAGATAATATGACTGTCGATGACGACGGATACCTGAAAGTCGAATCCAGAGATTCCCGTGCGGAAGTCACGCTGGAATCCGAGATGCTTCTTCCGTCTTCTAATAATCCTTTATATATATTCAGTACGAGCGAGATGACGGCGACCATCGAAGTCTACGTCGTCGACGAAACCGGAAACGATATCCTTCTTGATCGCCATGAAAGTGTTTCCGGTGAGTGTCTGCGCACGGACCTGAAAAATGCGGAAGGGAAAAAACTCCGCATCCACATGACATTCTATTCTCCGGATCGGGTCCCTTTCCGCGTAAACGTTGCGATTCTCGATCAGGAGAAACTGGAAAGATATACGTCTTCCATGAAAGATCTGTCCTTTAAGATGGATTCGATTTCTTCCGGCTCCATGTCCGGAACAGTAAATGCACCATCAGCAGGAAATATCGTCTGGAGCGTCTCGGCGGACAAGGGGTGGACCGCGACGATCGACGGAGAGAAGACAGGAACTTTCTCCGCATTTGATCACTTCCTCGGAGTACATGTTCCGGAAGGCACGCATGAGGTGAAGCTTTCCTACATGCCTTATGGAATGAAAACGGGAGCATATGCATCGATCGGGTCTTTAGCACTGATCCTGTTCCTCAGTTTTAACGTGACTCTGCCGAGGAAGAAAAAAGAGTCGGGCGAAGATATTGTGAAAGTAGAAGCAGAAGAAGTAAAGGAGCAGGAGCAATGACCCGTGAGGACAATCTTTTCCCCATGACGTTTGTCGTTTTTGACATGGAGTGGAATCAGCCGATCCCTTACATGCCGTCACCTGTTGATCCGAAGATCCTCCCGGGAGAGATCATCGAGATCGGTGCCGTAAAACTTCAGATGCTTTCTGAAAAGGACTATGTCCTTTCCCGTCCTTTTTCGATCACGGTGCGCCCGCAGTATTACCGCATCATGAACAGGCAGGTCTCCCGTGTCATCAACAAGAGCACGGATGATCTTAAGTGCGGCATGCCGTTTCCGGAGGCCTACAGTCTGTTCCGGGAATGGTGCGGCGAAGACTATGTGCTCTGCGCCTGGGGGGATTCGGATATCTCGATTTTAAAATCCAATCTGAAGATCCATGGATTGACTTCGGAGATCAACGAAAGATTCTTAGATATCCAGCCGCTTTTCGGAAGGGTGGCGGAGAATACATCGCAGCAGAGAAGCGTCGCCTATGCCGTGGACTTCTATAAGATCCCGCAGACCGATGATTTCCATAGCGCCGACAAAGACGCCTGGTATGAGACACGCATCCTTCAGGAATCCCTGATCGATTATTTTGCCATCAAGGAAAAGAACCCGACGGATGAGCAGGCTTTCCCGAGTCTTCGCACATATATTTCGAATCCGAACCTGACGACACAGAAGAAATGGAGAAGTGAAGCATTCACTTCGGAAAAGGAAGCGATACGTGCCACCCTTAGTGAGATCCTCTGCTGTCCGATCTGTGAGGAGAAACTTCAGGCAGAAATTCCATGGTTTTCTTCCGGAAGAACATATTTATCCTTGTGGCAATGCCCGCAACATAGTACAATGTCAGGGAAGATCCGTGCAAAGAAGACACCGAAACAGGAGTTTTACGGATCTGGTCAGCTCCGATTCGTAAATGGGAATGCCGCGAGATATGTCAGAGAAAAGTGGCAGGAAAAAGTCGAAGGAGTGAAAAAGGAGGCAGAATCGACAGAAATTGACAGAGAAAACGAAACGAAATGTGAACAAATGTGAACTTTCCAATGAAAAGTATTCCTTTTTGAAATTATCTTAATATAATGATAATTAAGTATAACCAATAACCATGTAACTTAGAAGAATTGATTCATTAGACAGAAAATGGAGGCAACAAGAGATGAAGTTCTTACATAAAGGTAAGCGTCATCACATGAACAACAGAAAGGGCGGTATGCTCGTCCTTGTTCTGATGATTTTTGCTGTATCGCTTATTCTTATTTCATCTGCAATGACGATTACGCTCTCCAGCCGTTCACGTTATTATGTGGACACGGAAAGAAGCCAGGAAAGACTGACTCTTACCAGTGCGGCTGAAGCAGTAATCGACGCCATCAAAACTCAGGAAATCACGGACGAAAGACTTGAGTACATGTCTGGTAACACGACATCCAAATACATGATCACTGGTGCTAGCGGTACTTCTGTAAAAGACGGCGCAAATGCCGTTGATGGTAAGTCGATCGCACCTGGTCTTACCGGTTCAGAACAGAGCTATACATACATGACTGTTAGACCGGCAGAAGATGGTACTCAGGATATCATTCTGAAGTTCTCTACATTGATCAATGTAACGAATCAGGATGGTAAAGCTGAGAATCTGGAAGTCCGCATGAAGTGGGAAGATCCAGGCGATGTTCCGCCGCTCTGCGCCAACATGGTAACATGCGGTGATGAAACATCTTCGGATGTTGTCGATATTCAGAGACTGTATGTTGAGACGGATAAGTCCTACACGGTTTTCCATGGTAATACATACATTACTAAAGCCGGTGAGACAAAGATCTACAACAAGACGGTAATCACAGGTCCTTCCACAGGTGGTAACGGTACCATTTATTACAATGACGTTATCTTCTATGGTCCGAAGGCCGGTGTTAACATCCAGTCGAACGGTAATGGTTTCTGGATCCAGGGCGATGGCGACTTCTATTTCCTTGGCGTTACGGTAGATGGAAACAGTAACATTCAGAATGCTTTTGTTGACAATAACGGAAACGGCAAAGAACTTGGAAACGGCACAAACATCAATATGAGATCGCATAACCGCAACAACGGTGGTGCATATTTCTACAGATCCAAGATTTCGATTCCGAACCAGACCTTTACAGACAGCGATACGAAGTATCTCGTATCCGGTACTGGAGCATCGGTTTCCCGTACAACTCAGTATGATGGTGTAAGCAACATCATTGTCAAAGATGGCGGTTCTGTAAACAACAAATCTGTTAGTACTAAAGTATATGAAAGTGGCGCTGTTACAGGAACAGATCTTCAGGTGTATAACCGTCTGCACAATAAGGCTACGAGTTATATCAATGATGCCAACCTGAAAGCAGCAGCTTCCAGAACGGTTCCGACCTCTACTCAGATGACAAAGGACTATGGTTCTTATGCAACTGGCACTACATTTATCAACCAGAAGAGCGGTAACTTTACACTCCCTGCTGGTGAAAAGTATGAGATGTCAGGTACCTATTCTGATGGTAGCCTTACGATCGACCTTGGTTCTGCCACTGGTAATACGAGCATCTATATCTCCGGAAACGTAACATTCGATGCATTCCACATCAAAGTTTCTAATGATTCTGATAATAGGCTCATTATCGTAATGGCAAAAGGCACAAACTTTACCATGGGCGCCATCAAGTGCTGGGATAACAAGATCACGGGTATTCTTTCCTGTGATAAGAGAAACAGCACAAACTGGACTAATGCCTATAGTGCACCACTCGAAGCGACATCAGGACAGAAGCCTGCATGTGTAATCGTCGGACTTGGCAGTAACACATTTAAGGCAGTTCAGGCCAGTGTTGTTGACGCTTACATCTCTCTTGCAGGTAAGGGATCTGAAGCAAGTACGGTCATCTTCAATAATGGTCCTCATTTCTATGGACGTTGGGAAGCTGCGAAGTATCTGTATGAAGGTGGTGACCCGAGCCGCATGTCTTTCTGCCCGGGCATGGACGAGGAAGACGGATCCGAGAAGCCGTTGAAGTCTAAGTACACAGCTGATAGTTACAGATTCTTCTATGAGTGATCTGTGATCAGTCGGATATGAAAACTAAGTAGGGGGGCTCGAAAGAGCCCCCCAAATTATTTTCATCCGGATAATTGAAATACAAGAAAGCACCCTGGAGAGGGCATAAACCCACTCCGGGGTGCTTTCTTATATCCGAATATACATACGATCCAGAGAAGCACTTAAACCTGATTTAGAGGCATATGAGGCAGGATCGAATATGTGACCATTAAAGTGCTAAAGAAGGGCGAAAATAATAGATGAACAGTATCTTATATGAGGGCCCTCAAACAAATAGAAAAAAGACAACTTAGTAAATCTGTCGTGTAATGATCAGTATTCTTTCCTGAACAGTTACTTTGCACGAATAATGTATCAGTTGAGAGAGGTTGAATAAACAACACATAAAGAAAAAGGGAAGAGAGGTATAGAGGATCTAAGAAAAAGGCATACAAATACGCATATGCCAAATATCGCGCGAGAAGGCGGCAATTCGGAAGATGATGCTCAAAATGATATCGGATATGTCTAAGCCAATGGAGAGTGATTTAAAGGCAATCTGAAGCGGCGAAAATTCGAACGATGATCTGGGAAGAATTGAGATGACAAATACGCAAAGAAGAATCGGATAACGATCGATCTATTCCGGTGAAGAAAAAAGAGCTGCCGATAAGGCAGCTCTTTGATGCAAATTAAAATATCTGATTAAATCGTATCAAGATGTAGTTGTTTTCTTCGGAACAGGTTTGTTCGAATAAGCAATCGACTTTGCGTCTACAGCCTTAAATGTGTCAGCTCTGCAAGCTGCACAGTAAACTGTGATCTGGTCAGTATACGAAACACCGGAATCCGGAGATGCATTGTCAGTCATCTTAATTGTTACAGTAACTGTCTTAGAAGCTGCATCAGCCTTAAAATTGAGGCTCAATTTCCACTTGGCTGCATTATTACCAACATGATACTGTTTGAATCCAGGAAGAGCTTCCGCACCATCGATCACAACACCGGAAGAATCGGCATTCAATTTAATAGAATCACCAGGAGCAATGCTCGTAGCATTTATAAGATGATTTTCGATAGCATGCAATGTGAGAGAAGCATAATCATGCATATCATTGACAACGGCAACTTTCAGATGACTGTAGTTTACTACCCTAAATGAGGAATACAGGTAGGTACTCATCATCACCATAATAGCTAAAACAAGAACCATTTCAAGAAGTGTGAATCCACGGCGAAGGATCTTGTTCGATTTAATAATCTTTTTCATAAAAATCCTTCCTCCTTAATAGAATGTGGCCTTCTCGGTACAACCGCTTACAGGACATCTACCTTCTACATAATGAGTTCCGTCAGGCTTTGTAACATCATAATACTTAAAATTCTTTTTGTGTGTCTTACACTGTCTCGCTTCATAATAGAAACCACTACGGTTTGTAGTATGAGAGAAATTAGAGTCATCAGTAAGTGAGGAACCTGCAGAGAATACCGACATGCCGGTGTTCTTGTGAATTGCATGAACCTGAATGGCATTCTTGTAGCCAGTTCCTTCAATCATGATAGCTGTTGTAGACGCACCGCCGGGAATTGAATCATAAGCGGTTTTCTTACCGATCTCCTCATAGATACTACCAGCATTTTTGTTACTCACTCGATCTGCCAAAGCGGTATCACCGGCATAGTTCAGAGTAGTCATAAAACCTTCGTATGCAATAAGGGTAACGATCAACAGAAGTGCGACAGATAACATAGTCTCAAGCAACGTGAATCCGCGCTTGGACGACTTTTTTAAACATAACATCTTGCGAACCCTCCTAAAATCCCATTGCGACAAATGATGCATTCTTCGCTGCGTTATTAGATTGGAAGTTTTCCCGTTTGCTCTGGATACTCGCAGATGCTTTGTTACCTTTGGACAGATACCCTTTTAGAGAAATGCCAACAACTGCAGCTAACATAACTATAATGGCAATGACGATCATCATCTCAACGAGAGTGAAGCCACGCTTCGACTTATAGATTCTGTTCATAATATCCTCCAAGTATAACCGAGTACATTATATCATGTGTAAGATGATATGCAAATACCTAATTTGTTAACAAATCGTAAAAAAAAGGGGGCTTATTCAGCCCCCCAATTTAATTCAATTTGTTAAAGATTAGCCCTTAAGGTCAGCGTCGATAGCCTTGGTTACTTCGATGATAGCATCGTTGTGGGACTTGATCTTCTGTGTAGCGGAACGAGCCTTTGCGAGGTAGCTGCTAACAGAGAAGAATACTACTGCTGCCAGGATAACGATGATAGCGATAACGAGTACCATTTCAACGAGCGTAAAACCTTTTTTGTTCTTCTGAATCTTCTTCATAATAAGTTCCTCCTAAATGTTTTATTGAGTTTGTAATTACATTATAGCAGGTGATTTTGAAAATGCAATAGCAATTTTGAAATTTCTTCACATTTTTGTGAAAAAATTGTTTATGACATCATTTTACACCCGTTTTGGAGCTCCGGTCCAGGCCGATCTGTGTTTTGTTTTGATAATTTCGACAAGACGTTAAAAATCCGAAGAACGCTGGAAATTCTGCATATTCAAAGATTAAGCACTCAAAAAACAGGCAGATTATCCTTTGAAGAAGATAAATTGTCTTGAGCACAATCAATTGTGACAAAATGTGAAGAACGACCTGTAAAAAATCGTTGGCGATCTAATTTTCTATGCCGGAAAGAAGATCATGAGCATTTTTTCTTCGTAAGAGGCATGAAATTATTTTCTGTGATCTATCCTATTAATGTGGATCAATTCAACTTTTACTCACCTGTATATAAAGATATAAAAGAAGAGGAGCCATCCGACTGGATGACTCCTCTTTGATTGAAACTTTAAATCGATTATGAACCGATCTTACTGATTCGCTCCATTATCTGTAGGAGACTCAGTCTTCTTCATGAGGTCATTCATGATCTTATTATACTCTTCCGTAGTAAGAGCACCGGTAGCATATTCGATCTGGATCTGCAGGAGATACGGCGGAGTATTTGCTGCATTCTGCATCAGAGCGTCAAGGAGATTCCATTCATAAGCCCAGTGATTCCAAGCTGCAAACGGACGATTTACCTTGAAGTCATAGGATACGAAGGAAATGTAGTGGTTGTAAAGCGGGGAGCTCGGATCTACCTTGTAGTTCGGAGTACCAAGTACAAAGTAGTTCGGAAGACCAACGATACCGCCCTTAGCGATAGAATCTGCGCCGACCCAATCCATGTACTTCATGTGCTCCAGAGCTGGGGAGATACGGTTAACGAGATCGTAAGCGAATACATCTACTTCAGCAGAATAGTAGCAGAAACCCTGCTCTGTATCCTCGATATGAATATCGTGAATTTTAACATATGCCAGATTCTCTTCTTCGATACTCTTAAGAGCTGCTACGAACTCATCGTAACCAACGTATGTTTGGGATCTCAGAGATCTAACATCATCAATACCAGCCGCCTTAGCAGACTCATTGACGGTCTTGTCATCACCCATCGGGATTCCAAGCTGCTCATAGAATACCTGGTAAGGAATGTCATCGCCTTCGTCGTGTGTCAGTAACCAACCGTCAGTACCGGCAACCTTGATGGTATAACGGGAAGATTTAACACGGTTCGGGCTTACAGAACCATCTGTCAATGTAACGAGTTCGTACTCGAGCGGAGTGTTCTTTACTTCTGCGATGAACGGAATATTTGCATCTTCGAAGTGCTTATAAATCTTTCTCTGAATGGCGCTTGTTGTAAGAGTCGGGAGAAGCTTGACTTCAAGAGTCTGAAGCTGATCCTTGAGCTTTTCACGTTCAGCATCCAGTTCTTCGGCCTGCTTAATGATAGCGTCATTTCTTGCTTTTGTTTGTTCGACATCCTCAAGTTCAATTTTTACATCGCTGAGTTTATCAAAGTTCGGTTTAATAACCATGAGGTAACATACCGAGCCGACAACTACGAGAATAAAAATCAACAACAGGAAAGTATCTCTACCGCCAGAAGTTTTCATCAGGCTTCACCTCCATTGTCAACAGCATACATAAATTCGATATTGAGATTGCTGGAAATCTTACCACTCAGCGACTTATTGTTGATTGCATCATTGAGCTGCTGGGAAGATACAGCGGAACCGTTGATCTTGATGTTTACAAGCTTATAGTTCACACCATCAACTGTGATCACATCAATATCCGGGATCTTATAATCGGAACCAGCGCTGAAGGACTGTCTGTTGAGAGCCGTGAGAGCTGTAGGTACCGTTCCGTCAAGGAAAGAAGCCCAAGTAAGGGAGTAGTGACCCTTGAGGTAGCACTTGAATGAGAAAGTATAGTCACAGTGTCCATACATAAGACTATCTTTGTCGTAACCCATAGCCATCGGATCCTGCGGGGCGATCTGTGTCTCTACGAAAGCGAAGAGATCTGTCTGTCTTAATGTCTCCAGGTAGTTATAAGCGGATACACGATTGAGGCACTGACCTCTGACCTCAATGATACCTTCTGCCTCATCATAGTAAGACAGGATCGTGTCGTCTGTCGCAGCCTCTCTAACCTTTGTCAGATTAGAAGTTGTGGATACTACCTTGTTTGCAACCTTAGAGTCGAGAGTAGAGAGTACATACTGATACTGACGAAGCTCTTCAACTTCAGCCTGCGAACGGTCTTTCGCCTTTAAGCGGTTCTGATAATCTGCAGAAGCCATGTAAGCGCGCAGATCATTGATCTTATTCTGCTTATTCATGACCTGTACACCACAATAGATCCATACGATCAATGTGAATACAAGAAGGATCACAGTAAGAAGCAGGAAGATCGGGAGTGCCGACGAAATTTGCTGAGATGCAGCAGATGTGAACTCAGAAAAGAAGTTCATATCCTTTTTTGAAAAGTCATTTTTTGATTTTGCAAAACTCATAATCTCGCCTCCTTTCAGTTTTCACGAATGAGTGCGCCGCACGCATTCACGTAATCGCTCAGGATGAAATCCTTCGGACCCTGAACAGTATTCAGAGAACCAAGTACTTCAACCTGTGTGCCCAGCTGACGGGCGAGTTCTTTATCCATCTTTCTGTATCTTGCGCCGGATCCATAGAGGAAGCAGGTGCTGATCGCATCAAGGTGGTACTTGGAGATCGAGAACTGAGCTGTTCTGGAGATAGCATCTGTAAGGCTCTTGAAGTAAGCGGATACAGCGCTGTTCAGAGAAGGCTCGTCCTTAACGGTCTCGTGCCATACATCGATATCGGAAACATCCACTGTCGAGATGCCTTCGCCCTTAACGACCTGAAGACGGCGGGTAAGGATAGAAGACTTGTTCGCGGAATTACCCTGAACCTTCTTAACGGTCTCCGCAACCTGACGGATATTGGAGTGACCGAACTGAAGACGACGGGTGAGTACCGGGAATCCCTTGTCGAGAACAGTGATGTTCGTTGTCTTAGAAGAAAGCTCGATAAGAAGCAGGGTGTTGGAGTTGATGTTTGTTGTTCCGTTGATCGTTCCGCTTCTGAAAAGCTTTCTGATCGCGTTCGGGTTAACATCCAGAGCTACCGGAGAAAGAGCACTTGTCTTCATGAGTTCACGGAAGTCATTGGCAACATCCTTCGGGATCGCGGTTGCACGAACCTTGTACTTCTGCTGCTTGGTCTCTTCGTCTAAGACCTTATCGTAAATAATGTATTCAACGATCATGTCACGGTTGTTCGTGCCCTGACCGAGAATTTCGTAGCGGACCATGTCGCGGAGCTGATCGCCCTTAACTGCCGGGAGTTCAAGGTCTCTTGTGTGAAGATAACTACCCTCAACAGTTAAAACCGCGCGCTTGTCCTGAATGTTGCTCTTTGCAAGAGCGTTCTTCAGCGCCATTACCACACCAAACTGATCTGCGATAACGCCGTCTGCGATTGTGTCGGACTCGAGTGGAATAAGACCGAATTTGTCGATCGATACTACACCAGTTTTGCGGTTGTAGCCGCCGAGTACCATTTTCATGTTTGAGCTGGAGACGTCAATTGATATCTCTCTGCTGCTTCCAGTTCCAAAAGCCATAATTAATCTCCTTTCGAGTTATCATCACATAATGTTCTTGGTCATTGTAAGTACCGGCAGACCGCAGGCACCAACGATAAGAAGAACGACACCCGCCATGATGATGATCATGATCGGCTCCATAGCCGCTGTCATCTTAGCCGTTGCGGCATCAGCTTCGTCTTCGAAGAAGTCTGCTGCCTTGTCCAGAATGCTGTCCAAGGTACCGGATTCTTCACCGATAGCTGTCATAGCGTAAATCATAGGAGGGAACTCCTTGATTCCACGGATGGATCTGGAAACAGAAGAACCTTTACGGATCTCGTTTCTGGATTCATAAAGCTGAAGCTCCAGATACTTGTTTCCAAGAGTGTGGCTGGTGATCTCCATCGAGTCAAGAACGCTGATACCGCTTCGGAGAAGTGTGGACATCGTTCTTGTGAAACGAGCTGCTGCGGTAGCCTTCTGGGATTTACCAACGATCGGCATACGGAGCAGGAAACGGGACCACTTGATGGAACCCTTTTCAGAATGAACAAAGAGTCTGAAAGCAACAATGATACCGATGATGACACCAAGATAGATATACCAGAATGCGAGAATACTATCACTGAATGCCATAACGGCTTTGGTCAGGCCCGGCAGCTCACCACCCAACTCGTTAAGAGTTGTAGCGAATCTCGGAACTACCAAGGTCATAAGACCAACAGTGATACCGAAGGTAACCACGGCCAGGATGATCGGGTATACCAGAGCGGCACCAACTTTGTTCTTCAACTTCTGTTCTTTTTCGAAGTGGGCGGCCAGACGAGACATTACCTCATCAAGACGACCAGATTCTTCACCTGCGGAGATCATGGAGACCATGATCGTCGGCAGAGCTTTGGACTGTTCACGGAAAGCTTCGGACAAAGTTTTACCGGCCTGGATTGATTCATAAACAGAACCGATAACTGCTTTGGCCTTCTTGCTTTCCAACTGCTGATATAGCATATCCAATGAACGGATTACTGTGATACCTGCACTCAGAAGAGAAGAAAGCTGTCGCGTAATGATCATGAGATCTTTGGTCTTCAGCTTCGGACTTCCAACATTCATCGAGAGGATACCGGCACCGGTGTCCTGCTCAAGTGAAGCGATGAAACGACCGTCCGCGCGGAGCATCTTTGAAGCATCCGCGATTGTTGCGGCTTCAATTACGCCTTTGCTTG
Source organism: Clostridia bacterium (assembly GCA_016287245.1). Taxonomy (GTDB): domain Bacteria; phylum Bacillota; class Clostridia; order Saccharofermentanales; family Saccharofermentanaceae; genus Scatonaster. The sequence continues at coordinate 25,582 of JAEEWG010000014.1, read as the reverse complement.
AACGCCCTGCTGCATCAACTACTTCATATTTGAAATTTGGCATGAAGCGAACCTCCTTCTTTCTTTATTATCAATATTCAAGTGTGCTAAACAAACCGCTGGATACGGAGTTCGCAGTACCGGCAGAAGCCAGGTAACGACGATACTCATCTGGATCCTTACAGCGAGTGATCGCTGTTTCACGGGTGATCAGACCCTTCTTGGTGAGCTCGGCCAGGTAATAGTCGAGGGAACACATGCCGAGTTTGAGGTTCGTGGCGATCGTGTTATCGATCTGGTAGGTCTTACCTTCACGAATCAGGTTACGAACGGCGTCATTTGCAATGAGGATCTCAAATGCAGCTACACGTCCGGAACCATCTGCACGCGGCAGAAGTGTCTGGGAAATAACGGCAACCAGCACCGTACCGAGCTGAACACGGATCTGGTCCTGCTGGTGCGGCGGGAATACGTCGATAATACGGTTGATGGTATCAGCAGCACCACTGGTATGGAGTGTGGACATAACCAAGTGACCTGTTTCTGAAGCGGTGATAGCAGTACTGATCGTATCGAGGTCACGCATCTCACCGACCATGATAACGTCCGGGTCTTCACGGAGAGCAGCACGGAGGGCGTTCGCGAAGGAGAGTGTGTCTTCGTGAACTTCGCGCTGGTTGATCATCGATTCACCGTGACGGTGGAGATACTCGATCGGCTCTTCCAGTGTGAGCACGTGGCAGCGGCGGTTCTGGTTGATGTGACCAACCATGGCGGCCAGCGTTGTAGATTTACCGGAACCCGTCGGACCGGTAACAAGGATCAGTCCACGCGGCTTGAGGGCAAGGTCCTTAAACAGTTCCGGAAGACCGAGGCGCTCGCAGGTAGGGATCTCTGTGGTAATAGTACGGGCTGCCAGCGTATAACTTCCGCGCTGCTTAAAAACGTTGCAACGGAAACGGCTGTAGTCCTTTACCACGTATGAGAAGTCGATCTCACCACGTTCGTTGAGGTACTGCTGTCTGGACTTGTCCAACATGGACTTACACAGATACTCTGTATCGCTCTGTGTCAGGATGTTGGAATTCAAGGGCATGAGTTCACCGTGTACGCGGATCATCGGTGGCAGACCAACGGTGATGTGCGTATCGGACGCCTGGCGGCGAACAGCCTCTGTGAGAATGGCATCCATACTTAATGTAAATTCTTCCACTTTCTTTCCTCCTTAACCGTCAATGGAATATGTTACTTTATTCATCTCTGCAACAGTGGTGATTCCCTCTAATACCAACTGTGCAGCAGAGTCAGCAAGCATAAGCGTTCCTTCGGAGATCGCCAGAGCACGCATCTCGTCTTCACTGGCGCGGCGCTCGAGCAGAGCTCTCATGGCTTTTGTCATAATAACTACTTCATGGATAGCGATACGGCCTTTATAGCCTTTCTCGTTACATTCGGAGCAACCGACACCGTGATACAGCTTCTGTCCCGGCTTGAGTTTGAGAAGCTCAACTTCATCCGGACCTGGTGTGTATTCCTCACGGCAGTTGGTGCAGATACGACGTACGAGACGCTGAGCAACTACACCGATCAGGGCGGTGGAGACCATGAAGGGCTCGATACCCATATCGATCAGACGGTTGATGGAAGAAACAGCATCGTTGGTATGGATAGTACTGAAAACCAAGTGACCGGTGATAGCGGCTCGCATGGCGATCTCGGCTGTCTCACCGTCACGGATCTCACCGACGAGGATGATATCCGGGTCCTGACGGAGAATAGAACGGAGGCCGCTGGCGAAGGTCATACCGGCTTTGGCGTTAACCTGTACCTGGTTAAGTCCCGGGATCTGAATTTCGACCGGGTCCTCAACGGTAACGATGTTTGTTTCCGGTGTGTTCTTCTCGGAAAGGAGCGTGTAGAGCGTGGTCGTTTTACCGGAACCGGTAGGACCGGAGATAAGGCAAACGCCCTGCGGAACTTTGACGATCCTGTCGATCATCTCGTTGTTGTGCTCGCTGATACCGAGATACTTACGGTTCAGGTTCGCGTCGTTCTTGGCCAGGATACGGATAACGGTTTTCTCACCGTGCACAGTTGGGAGGACAGATACACGCATGTCAACCGGATTTCCGTTGATGATGGTCTGGACACGACCGTCCTGAGGAATACGCTTTTCGGCGATGTTCATGCCGGAAAGGATCTTAATACGGGTGATGATGGCGTCTTTCGCCGCTACCGGCGGGCTCATGATCTCAGAGAGGACACCATCGATACGGATACGGACTCGAACACGATCTTCCATCGGTTCGATGTGAATATCGGAAGAGTTCGCACGGATAGCATACTCGATCATGGAGTTGACGAGCTTAACTACCGGTGCATTATTAACTTCATCAGTGATTTCGTCGCCGAGCTTCTTCATATCCTCGATGTCGAGGTCAGCCGCCAGGTCGTCCGCTGCTTTCTTAGCAACTTCTTTACCATAGTTCATCTTAATGGCGGTGAGGATCTGCTGCTTCGGCGCAAGAAGCGTTACGATGTCGTTACCTGTACGGAAACGGAGGTCATCAGTAACAAGGATGTTCAGAGGGTCGTAGATCGCAACTACGAGTTTACCTTCATCAAAGGCAACCGGAATGATCAGGTTCTCTTCGCAGTACTGCTCGGTTACTACCTTAGTCGCTTCCTGATCGATATCGACCTGCTGAAGGTCAATGATCGGAAGATCATACTGGCTGGAAATAGCACGGAGAATATCGAGCTCAGTAAGCAGGCCCTTTTCTACAATAATTTCACCAAGACGTTTCTTGGTAGCGGAAGTACGCTGTGCTTCCAGAGCCTCCTGTAATTCTGCCTGGGACAGAAAGCCGCTGTCGATGAGAATGTCACCTAATCGTTTCATCATACCCTCCCAAATTGATGCACGTTTTAGTATTTTTGCGAGGACAGGGAATACCCGACCCCGTCTATATGTCGATAATAGTAATGTACACCCAAACAGCGGTATTTGTATAGTCTCTGGTGTAAACAAAAAATTACAATTTCGCTTATTTTTCAAGCGAAACTGTTATCATCTTGTAACCCTTACCCGTTTAGATACGATACAGAACCATCGTCTTTTTCTCAATAAATATACATGGAAATACGCGAATTTGCAACTCAAATTGAATATTTTGCTGAAAATTATGCAAAAAAGTTTGATAGAAAACCAATGAATTTGAAACTCTGAATTGCAAAGAACCGCCTTTTATACTATTGTTAGGTAGAAAGAAATAGGAGTGTGAAAGTATGGAGCCCAATGTAGTTTTTGCGATAATGAATGTCATCCTGGCCGGCATGTTCGGTGCTGTCATCGGCAGTTTTACCAACGTATGCATCTATAGGATCCCGGAAGGGAGAACGATCGTAAAAGGACATTCGATGTGTATGACCTGCTCACACGAACTGGGCGCACTGGATCTGGTCCCGATCTTCAGCTGGCTTTTCCTCGGCGGCAAATGCCGTTACTGCAAGACTCCGATCTCTTCGAGATACATTAAGATCGAAAGCCTGACGGCGCTGATGTACATCCTGATGGCCGCGACGCACCTTTCGATGTTCCCGGACCCGATGGATCCGTCGGGAAGCTTCTATCCTTTCATCGAACTTTGCGCACTCTTTATCATGATCAATATCGTGATCGTCGAAATGATGATCATGAAAGATACCGGATCTTCCATGTACCGCCTGTCTGCGGCGCTGGGGATCGACTTCCTGGTCCAGATCATCGGCCGCGTGCTGACTGTCGTTACCACAGATGCTTCTTTAAAAGAGGCGGCTGCCACATGGATCGAAAACATCCTGGCCGGCCTGCTTATCGGAGTTGTGGCCGTATTTATCGCGGTGATCTTCTCCAGCAAACCGAAAGAACTGGGTAAATATTTCAGTGATAAGAAATTAAGGGCGCTGCGTACGTCGGATCTTTTCGCGGTCGTACTTTGCGGATGCATCGGCATTCTTCCGGCGGCAGCGGCTGCAGTCGTTTACATGATCGCGCGCATCGCGATCGGAAACGGGAAGAATGTGAAGTATCTCGGGACGATCCTGGCCGCCGGCGCAGCAGTCGGATACTTTGCAAACTGCCTTATACAAGTGCTATAATATTGTGAACATTTTTTCAAAGTGGAGGTTTTCCTATGTCCGGACATTCCAAGTGGAATAACATTAAAAGAAAGAAAGAAGCATCCGATGCGGCAAAAGGTGCAGTGTTTACCAAGGTCGCTAAGGAGATCATGGTAGCTGTTAAGGCAGGTGGGCCTGATCCGGATAATAACTCGAAACTCAAGGATGTTATCGCAAAGGCGAAAGCGGCAAATATGCCGAACGACAATATCAACCGTGCCATCAAGAAGGCGGCAGGTGCCGGTGAAGGTGACGATTACGAAGAGATCGTTTACGAAGGTTACGGCCCGGGCGGAATCGCCATTATGGTCAGAACACTGACGAACAATCGTAACCGTACAGCAGCGGATATCCGTCACATCTTCGATAAATACGATGGAAACATGGGCGTTTCCGGAAGCGTGTCCTTCATGTTCCAGGACAAGGGAACGATCCTCATAGATTCTGAGGAGTTCGACGACGAAGAGACCGTCATGATGGATGCTCTTGACTGCGGCGCAGAAGATTTCAGCGCAGAAGAAGGTTATTACGAGATCCTGACAGATCCGGCTGCTTACTATGAAGTTAAGGACGCGCTGGAAGGTAAGGGATACACATTCGTAGATTCCTCTCTCGGCCCGGTTCCGCTCAACTGGTCGAAGGTCGAAGACGAAGAGATCGCCGGAAAACTCGAGACGATGCTTGAGAAGTTCGACGAGAACGATGACGTCCAGGAAGTTTATAACAACTGGGACAACTGAGAAAAGAACACCATAAGGAAGACGGGGCCACTTGTGGTCCTGTCTTCTGATATTTTGGAAGAACAAGTCTTTATAAGATAATGAGGTATAGTAGGAATGGATCTGCCGAAGCAAAAGGGCAAGGAACAGACTGAACACCCGGAAGAGCGGCAAGGCGCTTCACGCCGGGGTGTGTTTATTCCTGAGCTTCGTGCGACGCTCCGCCGTATCGAGAAGAACGTGGATACGCGTGCACATGCGCGTACCGAGCGTCATATCGATATCGCCGCCAACGACGAAAAAGAGATGCGGGAACTTCTTTCTTCCATCGCGGTCGTTGCTTTCGTCGGACCATCCGGTACAGGTAAGAGCACCCGTGCAATCCGCGTGGCGAAACAGAATTCCATCAATTACATTATCGACGACGGTCTTCTGATCAACGGAAGCCGTATCGTGGCCGGCAACTCCGCCAAGAAAGCCCCGACGAAGCTTGAGTCGGTGCGACAGGCTCTTTTCGAGGATCCGAGCCGTTCTTCCATCATGAGAAAAGCACTCGCAGAGAATCTTCCGTCGACGCTCATGATCCTCGGAACCTCCGATGCCATGCTCACGAAGATCTGTAATAATCTGTGGCTCAATCAGCCGGCGATGCTGATCCGTATCGAGGATGTAAGTTCGGAAGAAGAGATCACCCAGGCGAAAAATACCCGTATCCGTGAAGGCATGCATACGATCCCGGTCCCGAGCATGGAGATCAAGCATGAGTTCTCCGGATACTTTTCCGACCCGCTCAACCGTCTGAGAAGAAGATGGGATAAGGAGCGTGGTGTGCAGACGATCGCCCCGGATACGGAGCGGACGGTCGTAAGACCGACCTTTTCGAGCCTCGGAAGCTACTCCATCTCGGACGATGCGCTTTTAGACCTCGTGAAGATCATTCTCCGGAAGGTGCCGGGCGTACATGATGTCGTCGGTTTTTCTTCGGAAAAGCGCGTGTACGGCGTTGTCCTGAGTATCGACCTCGAACTTTACTATGGATTCAATGCCCAGGAGGTGCTCCTTAACGTGCAGCAGCGCCTGGGAAGATATATCGAGGAGTATTCCTCCATCAACATGGTCGCGGTCGATGTGCGCGCCAAGCGCCTGATCCACGAGGATCCTGCCTGATCTTTTATATCGAAAGGAAACACTTATGAAAGTCGAAAAGATCTATACCATTCCCGTAAACGACGCCTATTCCTCTTCCTGCGCCTGTCCGCTCTGTGCGCTTCGGGCCAAGGTCGAGGCGGATTCGCTCGATTACTATCTCGGGCCGTCCCTGATGGAGCCGGATAACCGTGTCCTCACGAACAAGTCCGGATTCTGCGGAGACCATTTAAATAAGATGTTCGCCCGCGAGATCAACCGTCTTGGAATGGGCCTTATGCTCCACACACATATCCAGGATGTGAAAAAGGAGACGGATCCGCTCTGGGAAAAAGCCGCTCCGGCGAAGCGTTCGCTCCTATCGGGAAAGGATGCCGACTATAAGAAGAGGCTTACCCAGCTGGCCGAAAAGATCGATGCCAGACTGGAGTCCTGCATCATCTGCGACAAGATCAATACCACTATGGACCGCTATATGGAGGTCATCATGTGGCTGTATTTCGAGGACGCGTCGTTCCGGGAGACTTTCGCCACCAAGACGTACCACTGTCTTCCGCATGTGGCCATGCTCCTTCGCGCCGCAGCCGACCAGCTCAACCAGAACCAGGCGGCAGAATTCGTCGCGGCACTGGCCAAGACCCATAACGAGGGCCTTGATGAGCTCATCAAGGATGTAGAATGGTTTACCTTGAAATTCGATTACCGTAACAAAGAGAAGCCATGGGGCAACAGTAAGGATGCGGTTCCGCGCGCCATCGCCATGCTGGGCGGGCAGATGGCAGATGCTCCGTCTTCGGCAAAGGAGAATGAGAAATAATGGAGATGGAGAAGATCTTTACCGATGAAAATACGAAGACGATCCCGCAGATCGCACTGACGGCCAGAGACGGCGCGCCGAAGAGAGTCGTGCTCCTGATCGAGGGCGAGATCGTCGGAGATAATAAGGGTGACGAGACGTCTTTAGAGCACGGAAGTGACCTGATGCTTCATGCGCTTTCGAGCCTGAAGACTGCCAAAGCCGTGCCGGACGAGATCATCCTTGTCCACGATGGTGTGAAGCTGCTTCTTCCGGAAAGCGTATGCTTTTCCTGCTGGAAAGATATCCTCGACCGCGAGATCGTGGTCAAAGCCTGCAACGAGACGCTTTTCTATCTGGGAAAGATCCCGGAGGATCCAAGGATCATCTGCGAAGATATGTCCGATCTCCTGCAGAGCCTTCTGACGGCGGACCGCGTGATCAGGCTGTAAGAGCGGGGAGAGAAGATGGCTGTTAAGAGATATAAAAAAGAAGACCTGATGACCTACTGCCTTGGGGCAACGGTCAGTCTGGAATACCTGAATATCCGTCCGGATAAAGTGACGCATGTGTACCTGCACAGCGCTTTTTACGAATCCGAAACGAAGGAAAAGATCGAGCGGATCTGCCGGGAAAGAGGGATCTCCTGCGAGGTCAATGACAAGGTCTTTTCGATCCTCTCGCAAAAAGAAAACTGTTTCGTGATCGCCATGATCAAGAAATACTCCTGTGATCTGGATAAGGAAGGATCCCACGTAGTCCTCGTCAATCCGGGAAACTCAGGAAATGCCGGCACGATCATCCGTTCCTGCGCAGGATTCGGCGTGAAGAATATCGCGATCATCCGTCCGGGCGTCGACTTTTTCGACCCGAAGGTGATCCGTGCGTCGATGGGGGCGCTTTCCCGCGTAAACTTCAAATACTACGATTCCTGGGAGGAGTACGAAGCTTCGGACGGCGCCGGCAACCGGCATTTTTATCCATTTATGCTCGACGGGTCGTCACTTCTTCACGAGACGAAGATCGAAAAGCCCTTTTCCCTGATCATGGGCAATGAAGCGACGGGTCTGCCTTCTTCTTTTGCGAAAGTCGGGCACCCTGTCCGGATCGAACACACAGATAATATCGACAGCTTAAATCTCCCGATCGCCACAAGTATAGGGCTTTATGAGGCGACGAAAGGGAATTTTTGAGAGAAAAGCAAAAAAAGTCTTGCACCACAGAAAAAGGCATGATACAATGTCTCGGTGTCTGAATGAAGATAAATACTGATGGAGGTGAAGGAAATGCCGAATATCAAGTCCGCATGTAAGCGCGTTAAGGTTACAGAAAAGAAGACTTTAGCGAACAAGATGAAGAAGAGCGAGATGCGCACCATTGTCAAGAAGGCAACGGCTTCTATCGCCGCATCTGATGATAATTCTGCAACGCTCGTTAAGGACGCTCAGTCCGCGCTGGACAAGGCTGCTGCTAAGGGTTATATCCACAAGAATGCAGCTGCTAGAAAGAATTCCCGTCTGGCGAAGGCAGCGAACGCTGCGAAGGCTTAATTATCCATTGATTTGAGCTTTTCAAAGATCCCGTTTCGAAAGAAACGGGTTTTTTTTGTTCTGATTTTTTGAGCAAGTATTAACTTTCTGTTGCATTTTGTCTAAATTATGGTTGTTTTTTCGCGATTTTCTGGTTTCATTCCTTGAATTTTATATATATGCTTCTATACTCAATATTGTGATGTATTAAAAAGGCCTTAAAAGCAAAGAAGCAAGCACAAAAAACACAAAAACACATTTTCGACAACTCAGGTAAGGCAGAAGGGGAAGAATATGAAAAAGATTTTCCGAAGCAAGAAGTTCATCGGTTTTACCAGCGCTGTTCTGGCTGCGTCTATCGTCGTCGGCTCGATTGCCGTCTCGAAGTCGAAAAAGGGCAGCGGGATCACAGTCGGTGTGCCTACCGTTCATGCGGATGACGGCGCTCTGATGACCTACGACTCGGCAGGCCTGATGAACTACACAAGTGTCTTGGGACGTGCCATCGACTATGGTATCGTTTCCACACATCTCGAGCAGAGAAACCACATGGAGACGACCTACGCGACGTCTGACTTTTTCAACCAAAAGAACGATAACTGCGACGTCGACCTTGCAGGAGATGAGCCTGCCCAGTTCATTATCGCCTCGATCTCCGGAGGAAAGGCCAGATTCGGCTATACCTACGGTGCGAAAAACGGCTACAACACTGCGCCCACTATGCAGTTCGTGATCGACACGACACCTGCACTCAAAGATTCGGGCCTTTTCACATACGATGCCGGAAGCTTCAAGGGTGAAGCTCTTTACCGTACCTTCAGCAAGGGAGAATTGGAAGATGCTGTACAGGGTATGGTCGACCATATCACCGATGAATCAAATAAGATGCTCCAGCACACGGCTGTTGATGGTGACGAGATCGCTGATTTTTCTACCGGAAAAGGCGTCATCGACCTGACAGACGAGAGCTACAAGGGCGCAGCTGTCTATATCAACGTGCTTCCCGGAAGCAAACTGGAAAGAAGCATACAAGAGACCGAAAACCTCCAGATCAAGAAAGATCCGAGCACGGTCGTTATTTTCAATATTCTGAATCCCGATAGCATCAAGCTCGCAAAGTACGTCGTTATCTCCGATGGGAAAACGATGGATACCTATACCGACCACTCCGGTAACGATACCCAGAAGAATCAGGATATCGACGAGTACATCACCAGAAAGATCATCTGGAACATTCCTTACGCAAAGACTGTCAGCTATGACACGACAGCCGGTCTTTTTATTCTTCCGAATCCGGATACAGTCGGAACAGTAACGACTTCCAGTGCCGGCTGGATCGCTGCAGCGGGTACCACTGTTGTTAAGGGCGGTGAGTTCCACTACATCTATCACGGAAGATCCGAGGACGCAAACACCGTAGATGAGAGCGTCATGCACTTTGCTATGCGTAAAGCTTTCGTAGCTGCAGGAACACCTGCAACACAGATCAAGAATGAAGAGATCAAGAACATCCACGCGGGTGAGAATCAGTACACTTTCTCGATCCGTGAGACGGATGAGACCTATCAGAACGATAAGGGAGATTTCAGACAGGATGTCTCCACGGATGAAGATGGAAAAGTTGTTTTCCAGTCGATTAGGGAAACGGTCCGTAATGTAGATCCATATAACGGAAAGCACCGCTATTTCGTCATCACGGAAAAATCCATGGCGCCAGATGTGGACAGTCATATTTCCAAGTCCAATGGCGAGATCCGTATCGACCTTTATATCACGAATGTTAACGGTATTATCCACTATAAGATCTATTCCTGGAAATACGCGGATTCGAATAACATTTCCGCAACCGGTTTGATTGCGGAGAACCCGGGCGTTGATATGGCCGGAACCGAATTCTCCTTAGGCGGTTTCTATAACTACTATGATATGAGACTGGCCAAACTGTCGATCACGAAAGTGGTCAATGTCGAGGGAACGGATGCTTTCCCGGCAGATTATGAATTCAGTGTCGCCATCAAGAAAGACGCACAGTATGTTCAGGACGAAGACGGTACGATGAGTGAAAGCGTCAAGTGCTTCAAGATCAAGAGAAACCAGACGCTCAGTATCGAAAACCTGGTCCCGGGCACATACACCATCGACGAGATCGAAGACGATGTTGAGGGATACAGCTTCGTATCCAAGCAGATCACTGTCAATGGTTCGACCATGACGGACGGCAAGGTCGTTCTCGGAGACGACGCAGATATTACTGCCACATTGACGAATAACTATAAGAAAGTAAATACAGAAGGTAAGTACACCTTAAAGGTCAATAAGAACGTAATCGCGACCTATCCGGACGGGATGGATGACCAGTCCATTGATTTCAAGGATAAGATCTATACATTTACCGTAAGGACCGGAAACCGGTATCTGCAGGACAGAAACGGTACTTTAGGCTCGAGTCCGAAAGAGTTTTCCATCCGTTACGATCCTACATCGACGGATCCGGATGCAAATTCCATCGTATTCTATGGTCTTGATCCGAATGCCCAGTATACGGTATCTGAGCTGCGGGATCAAAATCCAGGCGATAACGCACTGGTAAGAGTTCCCGGATATTCTTTCACTTCCAGCAGCAGCGACACGACCAAAAATGTGACGATGTCTTCCAATAATCGGGAAGTTGAACTCACCAACAGATATAGCGTCATCACCGGAAGACTGACGATCAATAAGCAGTTCGTCAACTACAATCCTTACCAGACAAATGGTCAGGGAACAGTGAGCCAGAGCGATCTTCAGAATCTGAATGACCTTAAGTTCAATATTCACGGACCGAAGGGCTATTCAAAGACGCTTACATGGGCGGATATCCAGAACGGAAGAAATGTGCTTACTAATGTTCCGGTCGGTCAGTATACGATTGAAGAAGAGAATGCAGAGGCGACATCTAAGGGTACGACTACCTTTAAGAAATACACATATGTCGGTATGGATAATTCAAATTCAGTATCTCCCGACTATCCGCAGACGATCACGGTCTATAACCAGTATGAAGACTCGTCCAGTTCTTCTTCGACCGGAAGCATTTCCATCGACAAGCACATGGACGGTGAGCATGCAAGAAATGGCATGACGGTGGATTTCGCGATCAAGAACGAAAACGATCAATATCTGGTCTTTGATTCGAATGGAAGGTACACAGGAACATCGGATACTCCGTCGTATGCGACACTTACTTTCGGTACGAACAGAGATTATGTAAACCGTGTGTTTACCAATATCCCGCTGGGCAGATATACCATCGAAGAAGTTCCTTCGGCGGAATTCGGTACGATCAATGGAAAGAAGGTCGTTCCGGAATATACTGTAGACGGAAGCAGGACACAGTCGATCCGACTGGAAGGATATTCCCAGGTTCAGGTAAGAAACCACTACCGTGAATTCAATCTGGAAGTAAGTAAAAAAGTATTCGGAGATCTTCCGTATGATTACAGCCAGTATGACATGGAGTATGAGTTCGTCGTTAAGAAAGGGAATCAGTATGTCCAGTATAACGGCGACGTGGATGCTGCGGAGTATGTCTTTAAGGTAAAGCCGAACGAAACGATTTCGATCCCGATCGCACGACCGGGCGACTACCAGGTCATTGAGAAAACGACCGAGCCGGAGAATTCTCTCTTTACTTTGGAAACGACATACAGCCCGGCAAATGGAACATGCAATTTTGGACCGGGTTCAAAAGAAGCTTCAGTTTCGATCAACAATACATATACATATAAGAATAAGGGTGCCCTTGAAGTGACAAAGACCGTTTCCGATCCTTCCGGAAAAGGTCCGACAGGCATGGATTTTACTGTAGGTGTCACGCTGGATAGAACGGCAACCTTCAATGTCGAGTATCCGGATGGAACGACGGCAGCTGTTGATTTTGTAGCTGGCGTGGAAAAGCCGTTCATACTGAAGGATGGCGAATCCGTCAAGATCACCGGCATCTATGCAGGTACAGGTTATACTGTATCGGAAACTGCGCTGCCTACTAACTTCTTGCTGACCGACATCGTGTATGGTAATACGAATATGAAGATCCAGAAGGATGTGACGGATCTTGTTACTGTCAAAAACCAGTACGACTATGTTCAGGAGTACGGCGAGCTTTCTATTGAGAAGGTCCTCGTATCCGGTAATACAGAAAAGAAGTACGATCCGAATACGGAGTACACAGTAAACGTCCAGTTCGATACAGCCGGCACCTACGATGTATCCATCAACGGTGCAGCACCGGTAGCAACTGCATTTGACGCTAACACGGATGTAGCGTTCCCTGTGAAGGCAGGAGATACTATCGTGATCTCCAACATCCCGGTAGATGTTATCTACACCGTAACGGAAGCAGATCCGACCGGCCTTGGATACAGTAAGGTCGGTATCGACAATGCAACCGGAACGATCACGACAACACCTTCTGAAGTAAAGGTAAACAACAAGTACGAGTATGTACAGCAGTATGGTGAACTCTCCATCGAGAAAGTTCTCGTATCCGGTGAAACAGAGAAAAAGTACGATCCGAATACGGAGTACACAGTAAACGTCCAGTTCGATACAGCAGGCACCTACGATGTATCCATCAATGGTGCAGCACCGGTAGCTACAGCATTTGCTGCTGACACTGATGTATCCTTCACAGTTAAAGCTGGAGATACCATCGTGATCTCTAACATTCCGGAAGATGCGGTCTACACAGTAACTGAAGCAGATCCGGCTGAGCTTGGTTACAGCAAGGTCGGTATCGATAATGGTACGGGAACGATTACGACAACACCTTCTGAAGTAAAGGTAAATAACAAGTACGAGTACGTTCAGCAGTACGGCAACCTGAAGATCAGGAAAGAGATGCAGTCCGGTGAGACGGAGAAGAACTACGATCCGAATATGGAATATACAGTATATGTCCGGTTCGACGTAGCCGGCACATACGATGTATCTGTTGACGGCGGAACGGCTGTTGGCACGATCTTCGCCAAGGATACGGATGTTGCCCTGACGATCAAGGCAGGCCAGGAAATCGAGATCGCTAACATTCCGGAAGATGCAAACTATACGATTTCCGAGGCAGATCCGGCAGCTCCCGGATACAGCAAGTTCTCTATCCTGAATCCGACGGGAACAATCGATACAGCAACGAAGTCTGCTACTGTTTATAACAAGTATGAGTACATCCAGGAATACGGCGAACTTACCATTGAGAAGGTTCTCGTATCCGGTGATTCTGAGAAGAACTACGATCCGACTACTGAGTACACCGTATATGTCCAGTTCGATAAAGCCGGAACATACGATGTGTCTAAGAATGGTGGAGCAGTTGTGGCTACCGCTTTCGATGCAAATACTGACGTTGCATTCACCGTGAAGGCAGGAGATACTATCAACATCTCCAACATACCGGTAGATGTAAACTACACAGTAACAGAAGCAGATCCTACAGGTCTTGGTTACAGCAAGGTCGACATCACAAATGGCGCAGGCATGATCTCGACGACTCCGGAAGACGTTAAGGTCAACAACAAGTATGAATATGTACAGCAGTATGGTGAACTCTCCATCGAGAAAGTCCTCGTATCCGGCGAGACGGAGAAGAAGTACGATCCGACCACGGAGTACACGGTAAATGTCCAGTTCGATACAGCCGGTACCTACGATGTATCCACAAATGGTGGTGCAGCTGTGGCTACTGCGTTTGACGCTGACACTGATGTATCCTTCACAGTGAAAGCTGGCGACACAATTGTGATCTCCAACATTCCTGAGGATGCAAACTACATCGTATCTGAGGTAGATCCTACAGGTCTTGGCTACAGCAAGGTTGGTATCGACAATGCAACAGGTACGATTACTACGACACCTTCTGAAGTTAAGGTAAATAACAAGTACGAGTACGTTCAGCAGTACGGCAACCTGAAGATCAGGAAAGAGATGCAGTCCGGCGAGACGGAGAAGAACTTCGATCCGAATATGGAATATACGGTATATGTCCAGTTCGACGTAGCCGGAACTTACGATGTATCTGTTGACGGTGGAACGGCTGTTGGCAAGATCTTTGCGAAGGATACGGATGTTGCCCTGACGATCAAGGCAGGTCAGGAGATCGAGATCTCCAACATTCCGGAAGATGCAAACTACATTATTTCCGAGGCTGATCCGACAGCTCCCGGATACAGCAAGTTCTCTATCCTGAATCCGACAGGAACGATCGATACAGCAACGAAGTCTGCTACTGTTTATAACAAGTATGAGTACATCCAGGAATACGGCGAACTTACCATTGAGAAGGTTCTCGTATCCGGTGATTCTGAGAAGAATTACGATTCAACCACGGAGTACACGGTAAATGTACAGTTCGATACAGCCGGCACCTACCTTGTATCCATCAATGGTTCTGCCCCGGTAGCGACAGCATTTGCTGCTGATACGGATGTAGCATTCAACGTGAAGGCAGGAGATAGGATTGAGATCTCCAATATTCCGGTAGATGTTAACTACACCGTAACGGAAGCAGATCCTACAGGTCTTGGTTACAGCAAAGTCGACATCACAAATGGCACAGGCACGATCTCGACGACACCGGAAGACGTTAAGGTCAACAACAAGTATGAGTACGTACAGCAGTACGGTGAACTCTCCATTGAGAAGGTCCTCGTATCCGGTGAGACCGAGAAGAAGTACGATCCGACCACGGAGTACACCGTAAACGTTCAGTTTAATACAGCCGGCACCTACGATGTATCCATCAACGGTGCAGCAGCGGTAGCGACGGCGTTTGACGCTGACACGGACGTAGCATTCACCGTGAGGGCTGGCGACACTATCGTGATCTCCAACATTCCTGAGGATACGAACTACATCGTAACTGAGGTAGATCCGACTGAGCTTGGCTACAGCAAGGTTGGTATCGACAATGCGACAGGTACGATTACTACGACACCTTCTGAAGTTAAGGTCAACAACCGCTACGAATACGTACAGGAGTATGGTTCTCTTATCGTTGAGAAAGTCCTCGTTTCCGGTGAAACGGAGAAGAAGTACGATCCGAATACCGAGTACACAGTCAATGTACAGTTTGATACAGCCGGTACCTACGATGTATCCATCAACGGTGCAGTTGCAGTAGCGACTGTATTTGATGCAAACACTGACGTAGCGTTCAACGTGAAGGCCGGAGATACAATTGAGATCTCCAATATCCCGGTAGATGTCGAGTATACCGTCACTGAGGTAGATCCGACGATTGCCGGTTACAGTAAGGTCGACATTACAAATGGCACGGGTACGATCTCTACGACAGCGGCAACAGCTACTGTTAACAACAAGTACGAGTATATTCAGGAGTATGGCGAGCTTTCGATCGAGAAAGTTATCATCTCCGGTGAAACTGAGAAAAAGTACGATGCCAATACGGAGTACACCGTAAATGTACAGTTTGACACAGCTGGATCTTACGCAGTTTCCGTTAACGGAGCGGCAGCTGTCGCCAAGTCCTTTGAAAAGGATACGGACGTTGCCTTTACCATGAAGGCCGGCGACACCATCGTCATCTCCAATATCCCGGATGGCGTGAAATACACGGTTACTGAAGCAGATCCGACGGCTACCGGTTACAGCAAGGTCAGCATCGATAATGCGACAGGAACGATCACGACAACTCCTTCCGCGGCTGTTGTAAACAATAAGTACGAATATGTACAGCAGTACGGCAGCCTGAAGGTCAAGAAGGTCATGGCAGATGGTGAATCGGAGAAGAATTACGATCCGAATACCGAGTACACCATCAACGTACAGTTTGATACTGCAGGTACTTACGATGTATCTATTGACGGCGGAACGGCTGTTGGCAAGATCTTTGCCAAGGATACCGATGTGGCATTTACCATCAAGGCCGGTCAGGAGATCGAGATCTCCAATATTCCGGAAGATGTAAACTACACAGTTTCTGAGGTAGATCCGGCAGTTCCTGGATACAGCAAGTTCTCTATCCTGAATCCGACAGGAACGATCGATACGGCAACGAAGAATACTACTGTTTATAACAAGTATGAGTACATCCAGGAATACGGCGAACTTTCTATCGAGAAGGTCCTCGTTTCCGGTGAAACCGAGAAGAAGTACGATGCAAATACCGAGTACACAGTCAATGTACAGTTCGATACAGCTGGTACATATGACGTGGCGAAGAACGGTGGTGCAGCAGTAGCTACAGCATTCGCTGCAGATACTGATGTAGCCTTCACAGTAAAGGCAGGCGACACTATCGTGATCTCCAACATCCCGGTAGATGTGAAGTACACCGTAACTGAGGTGGATCCGACAGAGGCTGGTTACAGCAAGGTCAGCATCACGGATGGTACAGGTACGATCACCACAACACCTTCTGCGGCTGTTGTAAATAACAAGTATGAATATGTGCAGGAGTACGGCGAACTTTCTATCGAGAAGGTCCTCGTTTCCGGTGCAACCGAGAAGAAGTACAATGCCAACACCGAGTACACAGTCAATGTACAGTTTGATACAGCTGGTACATATGACGTGGCGAAGAATGGTGGTACGGCAGTAGCTACAGCGTTTGCTGCAAATACTGACGTAGCCTTCACAGTGAAGGCTGGCGACACTATCGTGATCTCCAATATTCCGGTAGATGTGAAGTACACCGTAACGGAAGCAGATCCGACTGAGGCTGGTTACAGCAAGGTCAGCATCACGAACGGTACAGGTACGATCACGACAACATCTTCTGCGGCTGTTGTAAACAACAAGTACGAATATGTACAGGAATACGGCAACCTGAAGGTCGAAAAGGTCATGACCGAAGGTACAACGGCAACCGGATATAACGCGAACACCGAGTTTACGGTAAATGTCCAGTTCGATACAGCCGGAACATATGATGTTGCGAAGAATGGTGGCGCAGCAGTAGCTACAGCATTTGCTGCAGATACGGATGTAGCGTTTACCCTGAAGGCAGGAGACTATATTGAGATCTCCAATATCCCGGTAGACGTCAAGTATACCGTTTCCGAAGTTGCCCCGACACAGAAGGGTTACTCTGAAGTCGGTATCGACAATGCAACAGGTACGATCGCGACGGCTCTTTCTACGGCAACCGTAAACAACAAATATGACTTTGTACAGGAATACGGCAGCCTGAAGGTCGAAAAGGTCATGACCGAAGGTACGACAGCGAAGAACTACGATGCGAATACCGAATTTACGGTGAACGTACAGTTCGATACCGCCGGCACGTACGGTGTGGCTAAGAATGGTGGTACAGCGGTAGATACTGCATTTGCTGCCAATACCAATGTTGAGTTTACACTCAAGGCCGGTGATTCCATCGTGATCGGAAACATTCCGGTAGATGCGAAGTACACCGTATCTGAGGTATCTCCGACCGCGACCGGCTATTCCATGGTCGGCATCACAGGCGCGACCGGAACGATCACAAAGGCACAGGCGACAGCGACTGTAAATAACAAGTACGAATATGTACAGCAGTACGGTAGCCTTTCTGTCCAGAAAGTAATGTCTGACGGAACCAGTGCGAAGAACTACGACGCGAACACCGAGTTTACGGTAAATGTCCAGTTCGATACTGCAGGCACCTATGACGTAGCGAAGAATGGCGGTGCAGCAGTAGCTACAGCATTTGCTGCAGATACTGACGTTGCATTCACCATGAAGGCCGGAGATACTATCGTGATCTCCAACATTCCGGAGGATGCGAAATACACTGTATCCGAAGAAGATCCGGCCACCCCTGGCTATAGCAAGGTATCTATCCTGAATGCAACAGGAACGATCGATGCGGCAACGAAGTCTGCGACCGTTTATAACAAATACGAGTATGTTCAGGAGTTCGGTCAGCTTACATTTACTAAGGTAGTTGCCGGTACTACGGAGAAGAACTACAACGCGAATACTGAATATACAGTAAACGTTCAGTTTGATACCGCAGGTACCTATGATGTATCTAAGAATGGTGGCGCGGCAGTGGCTACAGCATTCGCTGCAGATACTGACGTGGCATTCACCGTGAAGAATGGAGACTCTATCGTAATCTCCAACATCCCGGCAGATGTGAAGTACACCGTAACCGAGGAAGATCCGACAACGGCTGGTTACAGCAAGGTCGGCATCACGAACGGTACAGGTACGATCTCGACAACAGCAGCAACCGCTACTGTTAACAACAAGTATGAGTACGTTCAGGAGTACGGCCAGCTTACTGTGAAGAAAGTTGTCGCAGGTACAACTGAGAAGAACTATGACGCAAATACTGAGTACACAGTAAACGTTCAGTTCGATACTGCTGGTACCTATGATGTGTCTAAGAATGGCGGTGCTGCAGTGGCTACAGCATTCGCTGCAGATACTGACGTGGCATTCACCGTTAAGAATGGCGATACTATCGTGATCTCCAACATCCCGGTAGATGTGAAGTACACCGTAACCGAGGAAGATCCGACAACGGCTGGTTACAGCAAGGTCGGCATCACGAATGGTACAGGTACGATCTCGACGACAGCGGCAACCGCTACTGTTAACAACAAGTATGAGTATGTACAGGAGTACGGCCAGCTTACAGTTGAGAAGGTCATGACCGATGGTACAACAGATACCGGATATAACGCGAACACAGAGTTTACGGTAAATGTCCAGTTCGATACTGCTGGTACCTATGATGTATCTAAGAATGGCGGTGCAGCAGTGGCTACAGCATTTGCTGCAGATACTGACGTAGCGTTCACCGTGAAGGCAGGCGATACTATCGTGATCTCCAACATCCCGGTTGACGTCAACTACACTGTTTCTGAAGTAGCACCGACTACGAAGGGGTACAGCAAGGTCGGCATCACGAACGGTACAGGTACGATCTCGACAACAGCGGCAACCGCTACTGTTAACAACAAGTATTCGTACACGCAGGAATACGGCAGCCTCAAGGTCGAAAAGACGATGACGGAAGGTACGACCGCGACCGGCTACAATGCGGATACAGAGTTTACTGTAAGAGTGAAGATCGAAAAGGACGGCACCTACGATGTTTCGAAGAATGGCGGAGCTGCTGTTGGAACGATCTTTGCTGCGGCGGAATTCAAGGAATTCACGCTGAAGGCGGGTGAGTATATCGAGATCAGCAAGATCCCGGTTGGCACGGATTATACCGTCGAAGAAACTGACCCGGCAGTGAAGGGTTACAGCAAGGTCGGCATCGATAACGCAACTGGTACGATCACGACGACCGCTTCTACGGCTACAGTAAAGAACAAGTATGAGTTCAAGATGGAGTATGTGGACCTGACAGTTAAGAAGGTCTGGAACGACAATAATAACCAGGACGGCATACGTCCTGCGGAGGTCACAGTAGAGCTTCTTGCGGATAGTGTACATCAGGCATACTACACGCTCAACGAAGGCAATAACTGGACGGCAAAGACCGGTGATCTTCCGAAGACGAAAGATGGTTATGCGATCTCGTACACATGGAAGGAGCTCTCGGTAAAGGACTATACTTCCGGTTCGAAGACCGAGGGAACCACTACCACGTTCACGAATACACACGCTCCGATCCTGACAGATCTTACTGTTAAGAAGGTCTGGGAAGATGAGGACAACAAGGCCGGCAAGCGACCTCTGTCTCTGACGGTCACATTGAGCAATGGCGATTCTGTGACGCTTGATGAAGCCAATGGCTGGACAGCGACGATCAAGGGTCTGCCTGTCTATGACAAGGGCTCGAAGATCGAGTATTCCTGGACAGAGGAAGCAATGCCGGAAGGCTACACCATGACTTCTTCTTCGACAGAAGGTACAGTGACAACGATCACGAACACCTATAAGGAGAAAGTCGAAAAGACTTCTGCTACAGTCAAGAAGGTATGGGCTGACGATAACAACAAGGATGGCAAGCGTCCTGCTTACCTGAAGGTCAAGCTCAGCAACGGCACTGAGGTCACCTTGAGTGAAGCTAATGGCTGGACCGAGACGGTGAACGATCTGCCGAGGACAGACGGTGCTGGCAATGTGATCACCTATACATGGTCTGAGCCGACAGTTCCGGAAGGATATGAACTGACCGGAAACAGCACAAGCGGAACAGTGACGACGCTGACGAACACTCTGAAAAAGACCGCACCTGAGAGGGGCAGCCTCGTGATCGAGAAGGTCCTCGGTGCAGGAGCTCCGGCTAGTGCTTCGGAAAAGACGTATACATTCACAGTCAAGGGCCCGAACGGTTACCAGAAGACGGTTACCATCAAGGGTGCCGGAACGGTAGTGCTGAGTGATCTTGAACTGGGAACATACACAGTTACCGAGGATGAAGGCTCTGCAGCGATCTCTGGTTACGAACTGACGGTAGCGAACAGCGGCGTCAGCATCGCGATCGCGGATAAGACGCAGAAGACCCTGAAGATCACGAACTCGTACACGAAGAAGACGATCGAATCTTCGAGTGAGACAACAGGCAAACCTACATCGGATTCGTCGACAGAGTCGTCCGGAGGAACTCCGACGGAGACACCTTCCGAGTCTTCAACAAAGGAGACGAAGAAGCCGACGAAGACGACCAAGGTAACGAAGACGACAACGACAGAGTCAACGGATGAGCCTTCCGAGAGTGTATCTGCACCGTCTACAACGGATGATACAACGACTTCGGATACAAAAGAGACGACGAAGAGAAAGAAGCAGATCAAAACCGTTACTGTCGATGACACGCCTCTCGGCCCTGGCGACTATACCGTGAAGGACGATGACACCATCGAGCTTTCGGAGGACGTTATCCAGGATCTTCGAATCGGCATCCACCGTATCGTGATCACCTATGACGATGATTCGACGGTGACTATCGAATTCGAAGTGATCTCTTCCGATGATAGAAAGGTCGTCAAGACCGGTGATGTGAAGGATACCACGACGGAGATCATCGCCGGACTCTTCCTGGCCGCAGCCGCAGCGATCGTGGTCATGAAGACACGCCGCAAAGAGCAGGAGTCCTGATTCTGCGCACTGACAAGTAAGTTTAACAAGAAGGCGCTGTCTCAAACCAAATGAGACAGCGCCTTTTCTTGTCCTTATAATCATTCGAAGACGCCCTTCGGATGCCAGGAAGCATCGATCTGCCGTAAAATTCTGCGAAATCCGATTTCATACGGCAGACAAATCCGCCAACTGCCGTATGGATTTAGGATTTCTCATTTCATACGGCAATTTTCCCTTCTTTTGCCGTACGAAAAGCACTTTTTCGATTTCATACGGCAACTTTCTTTCCGAACTGCCGTATGGATTTAAGTTTTCTCATTTCATACGGAAATTCTCCCTGAAACTGCCGTATAAAAAACACTTTTTCATTTTTATACGGCAACTCGCTGTCTGGCCTGCCGTATACTTTCAGAAATCCCATTTTTATACGGCAGATCGGTGCCAGGGCAGATCTTTCTTTGTTGCCGGACGAGGCAGGGAAGCACGGAGTCAGCGGTAGAGACGATTTCTTTTGAACTGGATGACTTCGCGGTGAAAGTCTTCTTCGAAGGTGCCTCTGGCCTTTGCGGTCCACCAGTCGTGACTTATGCGGTCGAGCTCATCCATACGGGCAAACGCCGGATCTTTTCGGTGGTGGAAGGCATCGGAGGCGCGCGAAAGGATCGGAAGATCGGATCCTTCCCGCATCTGCTTTAGGACGGTGCGGCCCGTCTCGGAAAAACCCAGGAGACGGAGATATTTCGGCTCGGAAAGGTTTTCAAGGTCGGTAGTTTTCTGTCCGACGGCAAGGGAAGAAAGCGCGCGGAGCGTCCTGGCATAGGAGAAGCAGCGCGTGGACGCATTCTTCTGGAAAAGATCCGTAAGGGATGTCTCCGGATCGTAATGCATGTTGCGGACAGCTGTCTTTAGGTATCCGGCGAGCTGGGGACCCATGTGGGCCGTCTTGGAAAGGCTTTCGACGGAACTTGCGCGGATGATGGAAAGAACGTCTGAAAGGAGATCTTCCTCGCCCATCGGAGAGGTCCCGCTGTTCCAAAGATACATCATCTCGGAAAGCATGGTCTCCGGGATAAAGGGGAGAAGACCGCCGAGGCTCCTAAGGAAATCCTCTTTTCCGTATTCTTCGAAGATCTTCATTCTCAGAGCGGAAGCACTGGCAAATGTGCCTTCCGACAGATCCTGTCCGTGATACGGATCTACACGGTGGATCAGGTGCGGGACGATGGAAGGGCAGTTCCGAAGCTCGCGGAGATAGGCGATCGCCAGGGTGTTGTTCGGTTCCCGAAGGATCTCGGCCAGCTTTTCGGAAGAAAGGGAGCCGGCCTTCTCGTGATGGGCTTCTAAAGAGGCGATCAGCGCGTCCTGCCAGGCAGAAGCGTAGGGCTGTCCGTCTTTCTGTAGCGCATCCAGTTTTTCATGAAATACCGGGTCGTTTTCAAGGTCAAGATCGGCGATATGGCGAAGATCTTCCAGAGAATCGTGCTCTGCTCCGAAATAAAGGTCCGTGATCACGGAGCTTTTCGCAAGGGACTGTATCGCGCCATGGGCGAAACGGTCGGCAGAGCCGGTTGCGAAGGTGAAAGGGAGCTCGAGGACGACATCGACACCAGAGGACAGGATCGCACAGACGCGGCTCGTACGGTCCGTGATGGCGGGGATCCCGCGCTGGACGAACTCTCCGCTCATGATGACGACGATGGGCGTTTTACTGCCGAGTTCTTCTCTGACCTTCGAGATCAGGTGCATATGGCCCCGGTGAAAGGGGTTAAATTCGGCGACGATTCCTGCTACGAGCATCTTTCTCCTCCGGATAAGTGGTACAATTACTATATCTTATTTTACCCGCGAAGAAAAGGAGAAGAGGCACATGCCCTCACTAACGGCAGTCAAATACACCAACAAGAAGATAAAGAAGTATCTGAAGATCGGAGGTGTTGCCCTGGGCGCGATCGCAGTCATCACGGCGGCGGTCCTTTTCGTGATGAAAAGCGGGATCTTAAATAAAAAGGTGGATACGGACGGGAAGGATTTCCGAATGACGAGTGCGATGAACAGCGTCGTTTCCGGAACGGAATTCCACAAGGGATATATGTTCTCGAGGACCACGAAGCTCCTGTCGGAAGACCGCATGATGGAGCCTTTTGTGCTGTCCTGGTACCTGATCCCCGGCACGACGAGAAGTGTACCGGAGATGGAGTCTTCCTATGTCGATACACTCGATCAGGTGCTGCTTCTGGAGTCATATATCCTCGAAGGGAAAAGATCCAAGGCCGATGCCATGATCAAGGCGATCGACAACTCCCTGACCGATGAAAGCGGATTCCTTTTCTCCTTTAAAAGAGCCGACGACCTGATCTCTCCGGACAGCCGGACAAAGACGCAGCTTTCGGATCTTTACGAAGATCCGCTTTATATCCGGTATTCGGAACCGCCGGTGTCTCTGGCGGCGACGACAAGATACATCCGCGCTCTTTTGAATTACTACGATAAATGGGGAGGAAGCAGTCTCTTCTCGAGGATAAAAGAGCTTTCCGGGAAGATCTTTTCTTCCGGGGAGCAGACGACCTACCGTCCGGCGGACCAGCTGGCGATTCCGACACCGGAGCCTGTAACAGAGAAATCTCTGATCACGCCGATCCCGGAGCAGCCGGAAGAAGATCCGGAGAAGATGGTGGCACTTTCGGGCATTGAGCTCGGAGGATTGGACCTTGAAGCGCTGCGCCGCGCGACCGTGCTCTGGTCGGAATATAAAGAAAAGTACGAAAGCCTTGTCGAAATGGTCAAGGGCGGGAAGATCTCGCAGGATCTTCCGCTTTATGCCTGGATGTATTCGGAAGAAAGCGGATATATGTACTATACGGGAAGTTCCGGAGAAGTGGATCTGGTCTCGTCTCTTCGCGTGATGGTGTATCTTGCCGAGATCGGACAGCTCGACAAGGAAGGATATGCGTGGGTAAGTCAGCAGATCTATAACGCTGGCGTCCTCTATGAGTCCTATGACGTGATCTCCGGCTATGCGATCTCGGAAAAAGAGGCTTACGAGGCGTATCCGCTCGTACTGTATCTGGCGCTGATCAAGGGGGATGAGGATCTTTTTTCGGTGACATATAACGTCATGATGAGAAACTACGCCACGCTTTCGACGAGTACGGCGCTCTATGCATTTTTCCGTGACGTCGAGGATTCGAGGATCGCGGTCTATGCGCGGGAGAATCTCCTGATGGAACTGATTCTTAGGTAGGTGAGGATATGTCGTTTATACTTTTACTGGCATTTTTATTCTTCGTGGGAAGCCTGACGGGCTGGTGTCTCGAGCTCTTTTACAGAAGGTTCGTATCACAGAAGAAGTGGGTCAACCCGGGATTCCTTTCGGGCCCGTATCTTCCGATCTACGGCTTCGGTCTCGTGCTCCTTTACCTGATCGCCTCGGTCGAAAAGTATTTCGATTTCGGTCATCCTGTTCTCGAAAAACTCCTTCTTTTCTTCCTGATGATGGTCGGTATGACGATCGTCGAGTATATCGCGGGATTCTTCTGTCTGAAGTATTTTAAGCTCCGCCTGTGGGACTATACGGACCGCTGGGGCAATATCCAGGGTATCATCTGCCCTCTTTATTCGTTCCTGTGGTCGATCCTCGGCGCGGTGTATTACTTCGTCATCCATCCGCACATCCTGCGCTCTCTTGAATGGCTGTCGAATAATCTGGCGTTTTCGTTCTTCGTCGGATTCTTCTACGGCGTGTTCCTGATGGACCTTTCGCATTCGACAAGGATCGTGCTGGCCATCAAGAAGTTTGCGAGCCAGCAGCAGATCGTTCTCCATTACGAGGAGATCAAGGAGCGTATCGGACAGTATAAGGAGAGCCGTCTCATCAAGGCCGGATTTATTTTCCGTATGTGGATGGACAATCCTTTCAGCCGGTTCGTAAAGGATACCTATGAGACGACGAAGGACCGTTTTACCGACTTCACGGACGGCCTGAAGGAGACGCTTCAGACGAGCTATGCCGAGATCGAGAAGAAGAGGAAGGACGGCGAAAACGACGGCGAGAGAAAGTAACTTTTCCATTCCTGACAGAATTTTTCTTCTTCGTTTCTTCTTCGTGACTTAAATGAAAAACTAAATTAGTGTTGGATTATTCTCGACTTGTAAACGTTCGTAATTTGTGCTGTTACGGCGCTTAAAAAGGGGGTATAATGGCATAAAACTGTTGAGTATTCCGAGTTTTGTTG
>JAEEWG010000033.1 GCA_016287245.1 Clostridia bacterium | reverse complement strand
GAGCCATATCTCGTACCTCCTGTTTCTTTTGTTGTGGTTAACAAATATTATACAGGTTGAGATGTGGCTCATCTCTTTTTTTGAATTTACACCATTATACGGACATAACTGATTTTAATGCCTCCAGGCCGTAAATCTTGTTTTTCGGAGGTAAAAATGGGCCGATTTTACGGCCCGGGACGACAAAAACAGGGCTTCGGAATGAATCGGAGGCCCTGTCCTTAAAAATCTTACGGCCCGAAGGGCTTTGAAAACTGCTTCGGGCCGTAATGCCGTTTTTACTTCGATCGTACGAATGCGTACTCGATACTCCGCTTCTCATCCCGCCATTATCATGCCGATCAGGGCACTGGTGCAGGCGATGCCTTCGATATACCAGCCGTCAGTCACTTTCAGGCACACAAGCTTCGTTTTCTCTTCCTCGGGATCAAGAACCTTCACGATCAGATCCCCCGTCGTGTCGGAATAGTAAAGAAGCGAGACCTTGGAATCCTTCGGGATCGTGCATTCCGCGCCCGGAGCAAAAGATGCGCTGTCGAACTCTTTTCCGGGAAGCTCGCAGAGGGTCTGGTACGGGCCCTCATAGACATCACCGAAAAGCGAATACGGAGCAAAACCCTCCTCGTTCAGCGAGCAGTACATGGATTCTCTGGCGAACCCGAGCACACCGGCATAACTTCCGATCTGGAGCGCATTCGGATCCCAGAATTCCTTAATGGAGCAAAGCTTACTGAAGGCAGGCACTACTTTTCCGTCCGTGATCTTATACACGTAGATGACCTCGTAATCGTCAGCCTCGAGCGATACGGAATAGATAAGGTAGACACCGGAATCCGAAAAAAGAAGGAAGTGGTCATAGTACTTATCTTTATAGAAGGATTCATCCATTTCCGGGATCTCCTTCGTTGTGAATCCGTAAGTCTGATCGTTATAGGTGACGGTCATGGAGTTGGGAGAAGGCACATCGACCGAGATCCTGTCATTCTTCCCGTCCCCGTCGATATCCCAGGTGATGGAATCGTCGGGATCGAGAATCAGGGTATAGTACTCCGGAGTCGCTCCGAAATAGTTACCGTTCAGGACACCTTCGTTTCCGATAAACGGGACTTTCTTACCGAGCTGCGGGATATAGATACCATCGTATAACATTGTGAAAAAGAGCCGTCCCTCCTCGATTGCGGCGATCGTCTCATCGAACTTCGGGCATCCTTTGCAGTTTTCCTGAATATATGAGATCAGGGCATCTTTATCGAGCACCACATCCTCCTGGAAAATCTCTTTCCCATCGGAAGTGCGGAAATTACAGGGATTGGTCTGGTTTCCGTTGACAGCATTTCCGCTGTTGTATGAGCTTACTTCCTGATAAAAGGAGATGATCTGCTCGTCGCTTCGATAGACTTTTGTCCTGGCATATATTCCATCCCAGAAAAGCTCCGCTCCGCTTTGTTCGAGCTTTGCGAACTCCTTGACCTTCTCTGCGTAGTTCTTCTGCGCTTCCTCCGTCTTATAGGTAAACGAGGAATATATGCGATCTTTGATCTCGTCCGGAAGCTGAGCGTCCATGAAGTCGAGGTTTTCGAGATAGACAGACACATAGCTCATGTGCGTTCCGTAGGTGGTATCCTCATGCGGATCGATGGCGCCGTACTGCAGGTAGGTGGTATATTTCTGGACCGGGATCACTTCCAGATCGTGGGAGACATTCATCACCTTCGGATCGCCCGTTGGGTCCGTCTTCGAAGGCGTGGTGTCCGAAGTTTCTGTCGCCGATGTGTCGGTCGTCGGCTCGGTCTCCGTAGATTCTGTCTCTGTCGGATCGGTTTCTGTCGGCTCCGTCTCTGTTGTCGTGGCCTTAGGCTCCCCGCCGAACGTCGGGAGCTTACCTTCCCCGTCGCCCTTCGACGAGCTTTCACAACCCGCCAGCGAAAGGAGCATGGAAACGCTTAAGAGCGCTGCTACTATCTTCTTCATGTTATTCCCTCCAAAATCCGAAATCAGTTGCCTTCCGGCAGGCCCTGGAATGTATCCTCCGGGGACGCGATTTTCGATAGTTCGATCAGCACGCGCTGACCCTGAGTCTTGCCTCTGGAGATGATCTCGAAGCATCCGGTTCTACTTTCTTCGTTATAGCTCGAAAGCGTGAGCTTCGTGCCCGCCGGAAGCGTCGTCGTTCCCGTGATATTTCCGTTATCGTCGATCTTCGTCACCTCAAGATCCACCCGAAGCGCGATCGCCGGGTAAACGCTGTATTCATTTTCCGAGATCTTCTCGAATTTGCCGTCAGATCCGATCCGGTAATCCTGGAACAGCGCGGCATTTCCGAGAATGTTATCGTAGTGCAGGAAAAGAAGAGCTTCCGGAGACTGATCCACCACGACATTATCGGTAAAGATGCAGTCGCAGTAACGGATATTTCCGGGCTGAAGCTCGAAAAGAACCACTGCCACGCTCATTTCGCAATAGACCTTCACCATGAGATACGTCCCGTTCTCCGTGACCATGATCTTCGGATCCATGCGGGCATACGCATCACATCCGATCTCGTCGAAACAGTCGATATTGCTCTTGTCAAAGGTGTAGTCGCTGAAGTTCCAGTAGATCTTCAGATCCTTCGCGCTTATGCCGTCGGCATCGGGCGTAAACTCGAGATCGATGTCGTCGAGGATCCCGTCGGCATTGATATCCCAGGAGATATGCCCGAAATTATCCGACCAGACGGAGTAGTTGTCCTTCGCGATCTCTTCGAAATACGAAGTGTCAAAGGCCTCCGGACAGGCATATGCCGGTACGAATACTCCTCCGATCAGAATGCCGTTGGTCATGATGACGAAGTTGGCCCAGCCGTTCATGACGGAGTCCTCGATCTCATCTAATCCCCGTCCGTCGGACATTGATTCCGGCAATTCTCCGAGGACCTTTTTCATGTACTCCCAGAGCCTTCCTCTATCTTTGATGATATCGTCGAACTTAATGGTCGTTGCGTCCTCCGTGCGAAGGTTATACGGTGTCTCCAGATACTCGCCCTCGTACGAGACCGCACTTGTCATGAAGGACACGACTTTGCCGTCGCCACGGCACGGTCTCGTCATGAACTCATAGTACCAGTACGGGAGCGCCTCGCCCTTCTCTTCGCTTTCGATGAATCCCTTAAGCACAGCATCGTAGATCGTCTGTCCGCGATCGTATTCGTCCTGGAAAATATCCGCCAGCTTTCCCGGGATCTGCCCGTATGTCTTCGTCGCAGAAAGCATATAGAATTCGTAGCTTATAGGAGTCAGGATCTCGTGCTGATAATCGGTGGTGGAAAGCGTCTGATCCACAGCGCCGTAGACCTGGTAATAGCAGCCGACCTTAAGTCCCACGTCTTCCAGTCCGCGGAACACTTCAAAAGGCACCGCCTGTTCACTATATGTCCTCACCGTCGTCGCCTCCGTTTCCTGCTCTGTCGTGGTCTCGGATTCCGACTCTGTTTCCGAAGGATCCGTGCTTTCCTCCGTATCCGAAGGCTCATCCGTCGGATCTTCCGTCTCCGTGATCTCCGTTGTGGTCGTCTTCTTTGTTTTCTTTTTGGATTTTTTCGTGGTCTCTTCCGACTTACAGGCCGCCATGCCCATAAGCATCGCCACGCTAAGCAGTAATGCGACAGTCTTCTTCATGTACAATACCTTCCTTGCTTCCGTTACTTCCTTTCGAAAAGCACTGTTCACGCACCTTTTGTGCGCGGCTTTTCTACCCTCTTTCTGTTTCCGAGGTCATTGTACCACAAATCGCAAATTTCTTTAATTTTATAGTGAAAACCGGGCTCGTCGCCGCCATGCTTCGGGCGCGTCTTTTCCCGCCTGGCGCTATGGGCTCAAACTTGTCACCTTCCCGGCGACCGCGCCCGGGCGCGCTTGCCGTTATTGTCTGTCCGCATCCGCCGGCCCGCTGACGCTCACGCATGCCTTCTCCAGCGCCGCTCTTTTCAGCGTCAGCTTATGTCCGCACTTCTCGCAGGCCATCAGCACCTCGGCGCCCACACGGATGAGCTTCCAGGTCTTGCCGCCACATGGGTGGGTCTTTTTGAGGGTCACGATCTGCCCCTCCTCGTAAGGGTATAAGAAAAACTTTCCGTTCATAAGGAGACCTCCCATCTTCCCGCGGTCACGCGGTCATTGCCGCCGTAGTCCTTCACGCAGACCACGTCCTTTGCGCCCTCCGGCATCATTTCCCGGATCGGCGCCTTCTGCCGGTACCCGTGCTCCAGAAGGAACACGCCTCCATCTTTTACGTATTTCCCCAGATCGCCTATTATCCTTCTATAGAACGAAAGTCCGTCGCCCCCGTCGGTCAGCGCCAGCGCCGGCTCGTGGTCTCTGACTTCCCGCGAGAGCTCCGTCATTTCGGCATCTTCAATATATGGCGGATTCGATACGAGGATATCCGCCTTTATCTCTTCTTTCGGCCAGAGATCCGTTATCTCTACTGCAAAAGATCCTTTCCCCAGGATCGTTTCTGCGTTCTTTTCGGCATAGGCGGCCGCCACATCCGAGATCTCCGTCATCCGAAGCTCGAAGGGGATATTCCGCTTTCTAAGTTCATTTGCGATCGTGATGCCGACGCATCCGGTCCCCGTACAAAGATCAAGTATCACGACCGGCTCGTCTGCTTCCACGCGCGCCGGATCCGCATCTTCGCGCGCCGGGAGTTTAGCCTGTCCGCGGTGCGCGACCTTCGGGATCTCCCCGTCGCTTTCTGGCACCGGAAGGTCCTCGACACCCAGTGCGATCAGGGCCGATTCGACCAGGATCTCGGTATCAAATCTCGGGATCAGGACACCTTCTCCCACGGAAAACTCAAGGTCATAAAAAGGCGCGTGCCCTACGATATAGCCGATCGGTTCGCCTTCTGCTCTTCGTAAAAAGGCCCGGTCGAACTCTTCTGTTTTCTCCTTCGAAAAAAGAAGGAACAGATCTTTTTCCGAAGAAAAACGGATCTGCGTTTTATTCATATCGGTCAGGGTCATAAAAAGAATCCACGCCTCTTCCTCCGCCTCGGGGATCCCGCAGCGGGCAAAAAGCGCGGTCTTTTCTTTCAGATATTCATTCAGCGTCAAGTTGTCATCCTCTAACGTTTGGGGGGGGCAGTGATCACCAGATGTCTTCGTTGCTGTTTTCCGGGATGACCGCCTGCACAGACGCGATTGCTACTTCGATCATGCTGTCGGTCGGTTCTTTTGTCGTCAGTTTCTGAAGCGCAAGTCCCGGAGCGATAAAGATCTTGCAAATGCGGTTCTGGTCGTGACGGCCGCAGAAACGCAGGATCTCAAAGGAGATACCGCCGACGAGCGGCACGAGCGCCAGACGCACCAGCATGTTGACCCACCAGACGTTGACGCCGATGAAGACGGATGCCACGCAGAATACGAGGATCGAGACAAGTACGACGATGAAGAGGAAAGCGGTTCCACATCTCGGATGGAAACGGCTCTGCTTCCGGATATTCTCGACGGTCAGCTCTTCTCCCGCTTCGTAGCAGGCGATGGTCTTATGCTCCGCACCGTGGTACATCCACACGCGGGCGATGTCCTTCATGCGGGAAGTCATTCCCAGGTACGAAAGGAAAATCACGATACGGATCACACCTTCGATAAAGTTCAGGCCGACATTGAGGCCGACAGAGTCGGATCTTTCCGCGGAGAAAAAGTGAAGTCCCGTATCAACGATCAGTCTCGGCAGAAGAATAAAGAGCACGATACTGAAAGCCAGTCCCAGAACGGCCGCGAAGATCATGACGCCGTCGCTGTGCTTGTCCGCCCACTTATCGAGCTTGCTCTCGGTCTTCTCTTTGCCCTTCTTCTCGGAAGCTTCCTTAATGGTCTGCGGCTTATCTTCATCGAGGGTCACTCTCTCGACCACGTCTTCCGGCGCGCCCTCTTCCGAGATCTCGGCAGACTTCATGAGCGCCGCCGTGCCCGTGATGAGCTGGCGGAAGAACCGAAGGCACCCTCTGACAAGCGGAACTTTTTCGAAGAACGTCTCGCTGGCGCTCTTCTTGATCTCTTCTACATAGATCGATCCATCGGCCTTACGGACCGCGATCGCCGTACGGTGCGGACCGCACATCATGATGCCCTCGATCAGGGCCTGACCGCCGATCGTCGTCTTTTTGGTGCGCTTCACCGGAAGCGGCGCCGGCTCCACCTTCGTTTCCGCGGAAACCTCCGCGTCGACTGAATCAATGACTTCAGTCTCGATCTTCTGCGCGGAAGCTACTTTTGCACCGGCATCAGTTACTTCGGCCGAAACCACCTGGGGAACAGCTTCTTCCGCCTTTTCTATATCATTCACGGAACTCCCGAAAAGCTCCTGATTTTTCATATCTTCATCCATTTTGAAAATCCTTTCCAGCATGCGGATCCGCATACAGACATATTTTAACAGAAAACCGCAAAAAGGGACAACAATGCTTCATTTTTCGCACTTAAAGACAAAACAAAGGGGGCGCTCAGTGTGATCTTCATCACCTTGAGGCACCCCCTCATTGTTTCTTTTCAAATGGTTCTTCATCGAATCAGCCGTTGCTCTGGCCCATTCTCTTCTTGAACTTATCGATACGTCCGCCTGTATCTACGAGCTTCTGCTTACCTGTGTAGAACGGGTGGCACTTAGAGCAGATATCAACACGGAGGCTGCTCTTCGTGGAAGTTGTCTCGAAAGTCTCGCCGCAAGCGCACTTTACTGTGACAACCTGAGTCTTCGGATGGATTCCTTCTTTCATGTCTTTCACCTCTTAATCAAAGGTTCGGCGCGTAATTCCAAGTATCACGTATGCCGGACCGGACTTTATGTGCTAGGTAATGTTACTACAGGAAAAGATCCGCGTCAAGAGATTTCTGCTCGAAAAGCGCTTCTTCAGAGAAAAAAAGTGTTGACAAACCCATCAACAGACCTTACAATATCTCTTGCGCTGAAAAGACGCCGACTTAGCTCAGTTGGTAGAGCAGCTGATTTGTAATCAGCAGGTCGCGAGTTCGAGTCTCGCAATCGGCTCCAGCAAAGAACCCCGATACCGCAATGGTTTCGGGGTTTCTTCTTTTTTCCGTATTTCTTTATTGATGTCCGTTTTTCTAAATCTGGGGGCTGCTTTGGGGGCTATTGCCTATGAAAACATCTTCAAATCCCGCAAAAATCGGCATCCCAGCTAAGGCTCTATTATGCCAAGATACTGATTCGGAACATATTTCGTAAGCCACACACCATTCACCGAACAGCAAAATACGAATCCGTCTTTGAACATATCTCCACTTCTAACTTGGTAAACAACTGGTCTTCCATGACGTTGACCCACCTTTAGCGCTGTTTCTCTATCCGCAGACAGATGCACATACAACCTTGATTTGGGAATTAGCCCCTGTTCATCGATAGACTTGACATACTTTTCCCCGGTTCCGTGGTAAAGAATTACAGGTGGCTCCACCTCTTTCAACTCGACATCAACCGGAATTGAATGCCCCTGATTGGCTCGAATCAGGGTCTTGTCTTCATTGAAAGAGTATCTTTGCTTCTCATCTTCAGCGACAATCTGTTCCAACATATCCATGTTGAAATCCTGTGTTTTCGCAATACCTGCAATCAATTCATCGACATTGGCCCAGCCATGCTCGTCAAGAGTAATGCCGATCGCATCAGGTTTGTGACGCAAAATCAGCGCTATATATTTACTGGTGTCATTTATCCCCATGCAAAAACCTTCCTTTTCTACATACGAGAGTGCGTCCCTAAGGTTTCTACTCCAACATGCTCCAAAAAAGCGTTGCATTCGTCTATGCTTTTCCCTTGTAGCATAGAGAGTACAAATGAATAGGCATTGTGAGTTCTCTCTTTATCATCCAGACTTAATCCGTTCAAATAAATTGCTTTCTGAAACTCATCTAAAGATAATCCAAGCCCAACTGCCATAGCCACATATGCAGGCAATTTAAATTTGTGGTCTGAACTTAATCGTGAATAATCATTCGCCGTAAGCAATGTTTTCTCTTGGAAAATCGTTGAATTCCATTTTGCATCTTTCATGTAACGCAGAAACACCTGATTCGTAGATTGAGCATTGTTAGTCTTTCTAGAGTTTATATCCTCAAAAGCCTTTGCATAATTCGATATCCAATCAAAGACTTCAGAATTACCATTTCCTGTACTGAATCTTTTTTTCTTTCTCGAAGATTCTGCACTTTGACTATTATTCGAATCGTCTTCTTCAAAGGAGAGCATTTGCTTTATGTTCGAAGCGCGAACATGCATTTTCGTCCAAATGAATTCTCCATAAAACTCGAAAAAGCCCGAGTCGATATATTCCCTGAAGGTCCTATCAGAATTATAGATTTCAAATGCCTCTTCAACAGTTATTATCGGAGTTATTTTGTGATCACCAGACATTTTAAACTCCTTTCCCATAAATGTTCTGTATACTGTTGAGTCTACCACATCTCTTTTCATTTATGTCATCTTTGGAATCTATAATGAAAATTCTATTATCTTGCCAAGATATAATATGTGGGTTTTTCAAACCCGATTTGCACAACCGCATAGCAAAAAGACCTGTATTTCAGCACGTTTCTGCATATCTTCTTAAGATATGACATCGACATCTCCGTTCTTTTACACTCAAAAAAACGAGGAGGTGTTTCAAGAATGAACAAACATAAAAGGAATACCATTGACGACGGTTTCAGAGCCGACCTGGTGCGTTCAGCAGAATTCAAGGGTGTATTTGAGATACCGTATATCAATCCACCCAAGAAGATTATTCTTCCCACGGATACTATTCCTTTCAGCATTATGCATCGGACCAAGGATTATAGTGAGTTTGTCGTATTCTACGAGCATGACATCAGATTCGCCGATATCTTAACTGCTACAGATGATTATCTGGAAGAGCTTAAAAAGTTTGCGGGCGTTATCAGCCCGGACTGCAGTCTATATCGGGACATGCCACTAACACTGCAAATCGCAAACACCTATATGAATCGCGCAATTGGTCATTATCTTCAGATGAATGGCATTTATGTAATTCCAAATGTACGCTGGGGAGACGAACGGAGTTACACAACTTCCATTCTACCTGAAAAGTTTGCATTTGTTGGTATTCCCAAACACAGTATCGTCTCTATTGGAACTTATGGGTGTATCCAGGGGCAAGAGAACAAACGCTACTTTCGAGAGGGCCTTATTGCCATGCTTGATGAACTTGAACCGGAATACGTTCTTGTTTATGGCAGCATGCCCGAGAGTGTCTTTGGCGATCTAAAGGATCGAACGCACTTTGTACATTATAAGGATTGGACATCAAAAAAGAGAGGTGGTGAATAAATGGGAAGCGGATATAGTGCTATTTATGCCGGGACCGGTGGCGGATCACAACCTTATGCCGATTCGTATTCCGTGGTCGGAGCAGTGCGCGCTATTGATAAGAAAGATTCTGACATATATGACAGTAAAACCGGGTACTTCAAGAATCCGACGGCTACGGCTCTTGACGATGCTGTCGATGGCAACAGAGTTATTTTCAATGACAAGAGCGCCAATGGAACTATGACCTACGTTATGGATGACAATGGTAATATAATATTCGGTAAAAGGTGCAATCCTAATGATGGTAGAAAACGAGCTCCTCATCCGACCCTCATCGGCGGAAAGGATCCGCAAGTACAGTGTGCAGGGATGATAACGTTTGTCGGCGGAAAGATTTCACAAGTAAATTGTCAGAGTGGACACTACCGCCCCGATTCTAAGTCAATGGACAAAGTCAATGCAGCTTTACAAGCGTTATGTGACAAAAATCCGAATCTCTTCACAAAAGATTCGGTATGGAGGAAGAACAATGGAAAGTAGTAGTATATTTCAAGAAACCGAGTACTTGTTTAATAGAGCATACGAAGAAGAGCTTACCGAAGAGCAAGAAGAAGCTTTATATGACCGTGCTCATCAGCAGATTATCGATTATGGTTGGGATAAGACTTTTGAGAGCTGGAAAGCATATCTTTTCAAAAACTGTACAACTCCAGAATCAGTAATCAATTTTGCTAATCTTTTTTGGTGTTACTGTTGCTGCGATTACATTATCCAGGATCCATATCATTTTCTCGGCTACATGTATTACCGCATTGACATGAACACCAGCAAATATGATGACATGAGCATTCTTGATAGCATCGCGACAAACATATTACCCAAAGCAGGATACTCCTATGCCGATCTCATGAAGCACCCACTTTACACACCGGAAATGGATGAGCGGTTGCTGGCCGAAGTCGAAAAGTTCAAGAAAGAAGCCAAGGAGGATTGAATATGAATTGTGACAGATGCGGAAGCAGAATGGATTATTGTGATAAGGATGGCGGATGTATTTGGATTTGTCCCAAATGTGGTCATAAGGTCGTTCCGGTTATTCCTAGACCTTACCCAGACAAACCGAAGATTGAAAAACGCAACTGAGAATCTTGGGGACAATTTGGGGACAGTTGCATGGAAAAACTATACTGTATTAGGCAACGATATAGAACGATGCGTCCTTTCAAACATAGCAATTTCAATCTTCCCCACAAATCTATACCACGATAAGAAACGTCAAAAAATGCAATTTGTAATCAGCAGGTCGCGAGTTCGAGTCTCGCAATCGGTTCCAGAAAGAAAACCCCGATACCGCAAAGGTTTCGGGGTTTTGTTTTTGCTTTACCTGCTGATTTATCAAGAAAAAACATCTGCGATAATCCACAATTGTCGTTCGCGTGGTTAACATTTGGTTAACGGTGAGGACAAAATGCCTCATTTTATTGGATTTAGCACCACCGCTTCTCGCGAACACTCCGCTTTGACTGATGAATCCCAGTGATCACAGAAGTCTTCAGTTGGTGAAAACTCTTTGCTTAGTTCATATCCTCGATGAACAATTATCTCCTCAGAAAACCATACATCTTTCTCGAAAGCTATCTAGCGATCCCCGACGTCGATAATGATCCCACGGGTCAACCAAACATCATAAGTCTGTTCACCTTTTTCGAACATGCGCTGATTCTCTTGAATAAGAATTATGCCTTTCACGACATCATTCACCGGTGTTCTTACGAATGACTTTCTGTCGATAATCGGCAGTTTTGTGTCAGACACACTCCAGACCGCAACATCTTTCTTCGTGCCAAAATAGTCGAGGCATTCATTAAAACTGTAAAGATAATATTTTTCATTATCTACCACCATCCCTAACACCTGTGAAGAAGTCGGAGTAAACTGATACTCATCATGCTCAATAAAGGAAAGTTCCTTTCCAATCATAGAACGAAGCATCTCAACTTCATCATCTTTTAATCGAATATCAATCGTTTTCATGCTCGTCCCCTTCTTTCCGAATCCGTTTTTCCAGTTCATCAACCGGAAGCCTTCTCTCATTATGCTTAATAAATTGCTCTAAGCATGCGACATATCGCTTCCGATCAATTAAGTGTTGCTCATAGATACTATCAAGCAAACCTATCGTCCCCTTCACATCAACACACTCTTTGATCGCTGCTTGTCTTAATGCGTTGTCGCCGGTTATGAGCAAAATACCTCTATTCTTTGCAATAGAAAGGGCAATTGCATCATATACGGAAACTCTTCGATATCGGATGCGTAATGCTTCGGCCAGGTAGAATTCTTCGGTAGTGATTTCAACTGCAATAAGACCTCGATTCAGCAACTCCGAAAGCAATCCAGTCGGATAGACTATTTCTTCTCTCAAAGCCTCTCTATACATGATGAATTTGCACGGCAAAAGGAATGGGAGATCCAGACTTGATATGGCGTCAAAATCGAACCATATATTGGCATCGCTACTGATATATTCCAAATCAAGTCACCGCCAATCCACAAAACTGCTCCATTTCCGCAATACTAGTCCCGAGTAATTCTGCTCCGCGCGCCATCGACAAGCCTTCCTCGTTAACCGCTCTGTATACCAGTTGACGCAGAAGTGTTGGCGACTCCGGATCCTTAATGTGCACAGGTTCATTCGTTTGATATCCTGCTTTGTTTGCTCGAATATAGAAGTTCTTCTCCAAACTGGATGATATAATCCCTGCCAAAGCAGCACGTTTTACCAAAAGGTACATGGATATACCGTATTCTTCGCAAGTCAATATATAATCCTTGGTAACCCTTGTCCTATGGGCGCCAAGTTCTCTATGGACATCATCGAGTGAAATGAGGAAAGCACCTGCTACGGCTGTAGCTCGTTTTTCTTCCTCGACTTCTTCTGAACACTTCATATCCGAGGACATGATATGAACGAGTTCATGTGCAATCGTTGAGCGTTTCCTCTCCGGAGACATATTCTCATTCACAACAATATATGGATACTGGTTCACCTTGCCGTTCATGCCGCTAAATTTCCTGCTATCCACATCCAACTCCATGATGAGGAATCCTTTATTCTCCAGAACTGCATACAGATCCTTGACCGGCCCGGATCTTGACAGCCCGAGTGCTTGTTTAATTCGTTCTGCACATCGTTCCACATCTGCATCCCACTTAATGCTTTCAGTTTTCGGCGGCTCGGGAAGCGGATTCCCACCCAGACATTCAACAGCGTCAAAGAACCGGCTGAAGTATTCTTCAACCGACTCTCTTATATACTCCTGTTTCGATTCCGGAAGTGAGGCCTGTTTTCGAAATTCTCCGTGAACAAAAGAAAGAGACGTATTTCGTTCTGCCAGAAAGTCCGCGACAAAAACACCCAGAGCTTCCGCCAACTTCTTGATCATATCAATATCCGGCTTACGGTCACCGTTTTCATAATGCGTGATTGCCATAGCCGACACTCCACATTTATCAGCTAGCTCTTTTTTAGACATATTCTTTTGTAACCGATAATACTTAAGGTTCTTATTGAACATATGTCAGCACCACCTTCCTGTGTTTATTTTACACAATATTTCTCCAAAAGTAAACACAAACAAAGGAGAATCCGGATCTTTCGTAGCATATCGTTTTTTGGTTAACATTTGGTTAACTAAAGGTTATGAAGGTTATGACACTTTATGCCATCCCCATAAGGGGCATCCGAACTTCACTTATGATTTTCGTCTGAAAGCAATAATAGCGAATGCTATACTTGTTTTAGTGTATCAATTGATGCTTGGAAAATAGAGACTCTTAATTTGGGTGAGACATTTTGCTATGGTAAACGACTAATAAGTGAAAAAAGGAATCTCTCTTAATGAAAGGAGACACACAGTGGATATCGGTGCAAGTAGCTACCACCGTTATTTGGATGGAGAAGACGAGGGCATAGCGGAAATCGTGAATGAGTACAAAGATGGTCTCATTCTGTTTCTTAACGGATTCGTTAACAATATCCATATCGCTGAGGATCTGACGGAAGATACCTTCTTCCGACTGATGGTCAAGAAGCCCACGTTTTCCGAAAAAAGTTCTTTTAAGTCCTGGCTTTATGCCATAGGCAGGAATGTAGCCGTCGATTATGTCCGACATCACGCCAGAATTATTAGCATTCCCAATCAAGATCTTGAATCATATGCCAAAGATGAAGAAAACCTTGAAAGAACTTTTTTACGGGAAGAGAAGCGAATCATGATCCATCAGGCTCTCAAGAGGATATCTCCTGATTATCGACAGGTCTTATGGCTTACATTTTTTGAAGACATGTCAGGCAAAGAGGTTGGGAAAGTCATGAAAAAGAATTCCCGACAGATCAGGAATCTCCTTTATCGTGCCAAGCAATCGTTAAAAGAGGAACTTGAGAAGGAGGATTTCGATTATGAAGACTTCTGAAGAAATGTATAACAACCTGATTGAGCGGAAGTCACGATATGAAAAAATGCAAGCTCAACGCCGTAGAAAGGCAAAAGCCGTTTTTCTCCCCATCATCAGTGTTTGTGCATTAGCGATATTTGTTTCGGGCATTCTCGGATTAAGTCATCAATTAAATGAGCATAGTGATGTTAAGCCGACTGAGTTTTCCATAGAATCAACAAATGGTTCTCATGTTACACAAGCAGACACTCGCATGGAAACGCGACCTGAAACCTGTGCCGAAACGAGTATCGATCTTGACGAAGTTCTTTTCGCGCCCTCAAAAGAAGAAGTAGGGCCAGATGAATGGATACCCGATCCTGGGAACATCATAATGTCTGGCACCCTTGAAACTGAAAGCACAAAAGGAGAAAACAAAGATAAATATTTCGCTGTCTCAATTACGGTCTTTCACTTCGACTTCGTAGAAGCGTATCAGGAAGAACAGCACGATAAGTATATGACTGCGTTAAACGCTCCTATACTGGTAAAGTACAGAGAGGATTATGAAATTTGGGTGGAGACCGTGGTAAGACCGGCCATTCCTGAAGAGAATCTGAAAGATGAAGCATACATGTATAACTTCGAAGAGAAATGGTACAACTCTAAGCAGTCTTATGACGAATTCGATGAGTATTGGAAAGAACACCAGAACGCAGATGTATGGGATGAATATCTTGAAGCAAGGAGAACCCATCAGGAAGCCTGGGATGAATATATGGATTATACGGTTCACGAGAACGAGATCCTGAAGGAATTGTTCTCGGCGGATATTGAGGCAGAAATGCAAGTCGAGCTTGATCGATTAAAAAACCTCGGATATGCTATTGAACTCGCAACTGACAAAGAAAACACCTTGACCGGGTATCTTACCGGAGAACAGTTATACAGCTTCCCTTGTAGTCCGAAGCATGGGTATATTATCAACTGGATCGGACAGGAAGAACCGCTAGATGAGTAAAAGGAGATCCTTAGCGATGAAAGCTTTGTTTATGAAAGGAGTTGTTTTAGTATGAGAAAAGCAGTATATGTTTTAGCAATCGTTTTAGCAAGTTGTTTGATTTCATGTTCATGTTCCAAATCCAAAAAGAAGCCGGATTACGTTCCTGTCGATGAAGGAATCGGAACAATGGATATCGCTCTATATGTAACTGGAGATTCCCAAGCAGTTACAGTTGAATTTGTGAATCGTGATGATGAACCTTGGCATTTTGGCGAGTATTACAAACTCGAGTTCTTGAGAGACGGAACCTGGTATTACGTTCCTAGTGAGGATTATGCTGTACACGATCTGGCTCATGAACTAGCTCCGAATCAGAAGGATTCATTGACATATGATCTGACTCCGTTTGGCAAACTCGATGCAGGCGATTACAGAATCGCCTGCGGAGGCGGTGGCGATAATAACAATAATTACTATGCATATTTCCACATCACGGACAAGAATGAATTTATCGGCACAACGCCCACAGAATAATCACCTCTACGAGACTCAATAACCATAATCAATCATTTCGAGTGATAGGTTTATTTTTCGTTCGTAACCGACTCTTTGAATTCGTTATATTCTGTGACTACTATGTTCCTTTACCATACTGCTCTTTCATGTATGTATTGACACGATTCTGAATGATCTGACACACATCTTCCACACTCTTCTGGCCTTTGAAATACGCCATTCCTTCTTCCAGGATGATCTCTTTGATGCGATAATTCGACATTCTCGAGATGTATGCCTTTTCGAGCATCTCCATGAACGAACTCTTTTCCATATCTGTCAGGTCCGCCTCTTCGCAGATATCCGCTGCAGCTTCACGATAAAGCGGAATGGAATAGAAGTCTTTCGCGCATTGGATCTGCTGCTCTTTCTCAAACAAGAAACGGATGAAATCCCAGCACTCCTTCGGGAACTTCGTATTCTTCGATATTCCCAAGGTAAAATCCGAGCCTACGGAGTATCCGCCTTCCATACCATATACGCCGGCATTTCCATTTAGCATTTTCAAATAATCGGCATACATCTCGGGCGCAGAAATGGTTGCAGGAATAAGGGCAACTAAACCTGCCTGCAGCTGTTCTTCCGGCGGCGAATAATCGTCAGGTGCCATATACCCAGTTTCAGAATGTATCTCTACACCGGGTGGATTGGGATCTGCACCAAGTACCGATGCCACTTTAAGAACAGACTGAAATTCTTCATTTGTTACATTCATGGTCATGCTGTTTGCATCCAGAAATTGCGAGAAGCTTCCCGGGAGAAGGAGATCCAACATTTTTTCATAAGAATAAACAGGAAACAATCGAGTCGTTCCTTCTATCCTTCCCTGCATTTCGAGAAGTTCAGAAAGGGAAAGGATCCTCGATTCACCAAGGAGCCTTTGATCCCCCACGAAGCCGTAAACATCCATGCAGACCGGTATGTGATAGAGTTTTCCTCCGATTTCGAAACTTCGGAAAGCACTGTCATAGTACCTGCTTCGATCCAATCCGCCATCGCCGTCTATAAAACTGTTCAAATCCAGAAGAACCGCATCCGAAGAAAACTGTGGCAATGTAGAGAAATTTGCCAAGATGTCCGGTCCCTCGCCGGAAAGCATATTTAGGTATATCTGATCCTCTACTCCTGATATAACTTTATCATATGCACCGTACCCTGCTATGTCCTGACTGTAATCATGAACATCAATACGGATCTTATGCTCAGTCATTCGGTTATATTCGAGCACATATTCCAGAAGACGTTCATCGTTTATGTTCCGGTTTCCAAGCTCAACAGTCGTTCGTCCTGCATAGGGATTATTATCAGCCTTCCGGATCGTGACCAACTGCACCTGCATCGCACCATACCGTTCTTTCCCGTCCTGTTCAAAACGATTTCGGATCAGTTGGATGCACTCCCCGGTCAAACGGGCGTTCGGTCCGATCACACCATAGCGGTTCATATCCA
Organism: Clostridia bacterium; assembly: GCA_016287245.1. Classification (GTDB taxonomy): domain Bacteria; phylum Bacillota; class Clostridia; order Saccharofermentanales; family Saccharofermentanaceae; genus Scatonaster. The sequence goes on along the minus strand of JAEEWG010000033.1, from coordinate 6,997 downwards.
CATCGTTCCAGTCTATATAGATGGAACTCTGCTCGTTTCCGCTCATATCCACTTTACGTATTCCATTTCCATCCAGATAGAAAAGGCTGTCCGTCTGAATCTTCTCTCCGCCAAGAATAGTTTTATCAGCTTCATTACCGGTTGTAAGTAAAGGCTGGATCAAGCCTTCACGAGCTGTATGCTCTAAACGGATCGTCTTCCCGCTCATTTTTCCATTATCGATATCGACCTTCTCCAAATAGAAATAAGTCAGCGATGGATCATCCTCATCATAATGACGACAAACCACCCAGACATCTTCTCCGAGCACATATAAAAAACCGTGAAACTCATTGTCCACGATACGAGAAACTTCTTTTCCGTCCTTTCCAAAAAGAATGATTCCATCGTAATCGTACCATCCGATCCATCGCCCATCCGGCAATCCCCTCATCCCATAAAAGTAGTCATAATCGTCTTTGCCAACCAGTTCGACAAGATTCTTCTGACTGCCGTCTCTTTGCACCTCACAAATGAACGTATGAACTTTTCGGGTTTCCTCATCGTAGGGGCGTGATAACTTCAATAGTTCACCATTGGGGCCAACAAAAAAGTCGCTTCGATTTGCGCTATCATCCGTTTGCCGGAATAAGATGTTCCCTTCATGATCAAATCCGACATATCCGTTTTCGTGATAGCTATTGTATTCTGTCTGTATTTTCTCAGCTTCTTCCGCTGTATAATTCTCTGGATGCTGATCTTTATCCAGTGTACGTGCATTGAGCTCCTGCGGGACTTCATATGAAATGCTATAATCAAACACCACCATATCCGAAGAGATCAAGCCGGAATCCAGTTGAACATGGACTAGTTCTTTTGACTCATCAAGAGGGATCTTCATATCGACAAGTTCCGCCGTATAGAAAGGATCGTTCTCAGTAATTACCCTCCCGGAGATCGGATTCTTCTGTTGCTTCGTCTTTTTGCATCCAGCAACTCCCAGAAGTAGCGAAACCGCCGCAATCATAGATAGTGTCTTAAGCTGTATTCTCTTCATGAAAAGCACTTCCTTTCATCGTTCCGAAACGATCGTCTTTGCCCGATTCTGAATATTCCTGCAAACCTCATCCACACTTCTCTGATCGGCAAAATACCCCTGTGCCTCTTCCCATATGATGGAAAATACATCCGGATCGGAGGCATTCACAACATGAATGCTTTCCACGATTCGTTCAAGCTCAGAAGTCATCTCTTCCGTGATTTCAACCGGGGCTTCATCTCTTGGATTTTGAGGATCAGAGGCATAAGCCCTGACAATTACTTGATTTGTTTCCCGGATCTTCTGATTCTGCTCTGTCATGGCTTTCCGGGATACAGGCATACTCCGGTCATCTACTTTCCCTGCCACCACCATACCAGTCTGCTGTTCCTCCGAAATCACAAAGCGAAGAAAATCCCATGCCTCCTTTTGATTCTTACAGGATTGACATATGGCCATAGAAAGACGGATCTTTGCGCACATCGAGCCATGGGCACTATTGGGGGTACCACAGAACACGATCTTGTCTCCAAGATCACTTTTGACCCTGGCATAGGTGGAAAGATTGGTGAACCCGGCATGCACAAACGCTAACATTCCTTCCCGAAACATCGCAGATGCATCCGGCCGGGACTCGTCTATCTCCTCATATTCACTCGCCAGTTGTTCATGTGTCTTCTTGGAACCATATGTTTTTATTATTTCCAGAAGCCTCTCGAAAGCAGGATCATCAAAATGCACCTGATTATTTCCATAATCTACAAATTCCGTATAATCCAGATAGGAAAGCATATCTTTGTACGGCATTTCCGGGAGCACCGTAACATCATCCGGCAGTGCTTTTGCCGTATCCAAAAACTCCTGATAGGAATAGGAATCTTTCTCTCCAAGCACATCTTTATTACCTACAAATCCGGACACCGTGAATGTAACCGGCAGCTGATACAATTTTCCTCCTACCTCACTTGCGCGGAAAAGATTATCGAAATATAGACTCCGGTCAAGGCCGGTTCCATCTGCAGCATCGATAAATGGGTTAAGATCGACCAATACTTCATCGTTATTCAATCTGGAGATCCATGAGAATCCCATTAGTATATCCGGCCCATTACCGGACAGCAGATCCAGAGACACTTTATCGGAAAGAGCTTTCTCCGGATTTTCTCTTCCCGAGCCTTGATCTACATCGCTCAGTGAATAGTAGATCATCTCGATACGGCAAAGCGAGTTTTCATCCAGATTATAGCGGATCACAGTTTCTCCGATTTCCGAAGCTGTCTCCTCCGTGTCAAAAGCACCGACCCGTACGATCTTCTTCCCTGCATGGGGATTCTTCTCTGCCCGAACTGCACGAAGCAGTTTCAGTTGCGGAATCGTCCTATTCTCTCCCTTCGACCCGGATTCGTACGTCTCCTGAACCGACAGGAAATACACTTCGTTCTCCGATTTGATATATGCTTTCCCGACACCTGCATGATTATAATCTGAGAAATTCCAGTTAAAGACTTCCTGATTCTTCGAAGAATCGAATAGATTGAGTTTTGTTATTCCGTTCACATCTGAAGAATAACTTCCATCCTGCCCACGAGTGATTCCGGAAGTATCGGCAACTCGATGCTTTTCACCCACAAACTCGCCCGTTTGGGAATTGATCTCCTGAATATAACTATAGTTTTGATCCCAGTCTTCCGGATCATAGTGATTTCCTACACCATAATACTTCTCATCCTGAAGAAGAATCTGTCCTACAAATTCATCGTTTGCTGCTGAGCCGATCAGAGAACCGTCCGACGAAACCAGATATAGCTCCCCGAAATCAGAAATCATCAGATTTCCGTTTCTTAAGAAAAGAACATCACTCCCTTCATTCACCTCCACTGGAAGCTCCATCGTTTTCACCAAACTTCCGTCGTCATTTACTTTCTGAAGAATTGTCTCTCCTTCCTGAATTTTGTTAGTAACAGCAAATCTTTCGCCGCCGGAGTTTTCAATTATCTTAATGATGCGATTCTCCGCGTTATCATACTCCGCCAGATCCAGGATCACATTTCCATCCAGATCAAACATCTTTTTTCCATGTTTATAGTTTTCCTCATACCACTTAAGGTATTCCTCCTCCTGCCCGTTCATCAATTTTTTCTGCATTTCATCCTGCTCTTCCTGAGAGGTCAGATAACGGATATCGTAAGTAATCACTACACTGTTTCCTACAAAGCTGCTTTCCCCGATGAAAACACCTTCCACTTCCCTATCCTTGTCAATAGGAATCGGGAGATCTATCTCTGAAATGGTAAAATACGGGTCCGACTCCGAAACGACAGTTTTTCTGCCTGTTTCACCAGTCCCGGTCTTTTTCTTACAGGCCGTTACAGGCAACAGAAGTGATGCAATTAGGGATAGTGCCAGTATTTTCGCAGTGGTCATTTTCTTCACTTTAAAGTCCTCCTACTATTTCGGCTAATGGTCACAATTTAACTACACTTGTCGTTTATTTAAGCAAAAAATATATTAAAAGATAGCCGTTGCCGTTGTTTCCTCTACTTCATCAAGCTCGGTGTTTTCCACCCAGCCTTCATCGTCGACATACTCCCATGAAGACTCGATCGGTTCATTATCATCCGTTTCTGTCCATTCAGTAACCTCTTCATAAGCTGAAGATTCAAAGACTTCTGTTTCCTCTACCCATTCTGTATCCGGATCAGTCCATTCTGTTGTTTCAACCAGTTCAGCCGATGACTCAGTTACTTCTGTTCTCTTCAGTTTTCTATTTGTTTTCTTGTCAGTATTGGTTCTACTGCCGGAAAAAGCGAATCCGGATACTACTGTCAACAGGACTGACAGAACCAGAATACCTACGATCATTCTCTTCTTCCCGCTGAGGACCATCGAGAATCTATGTTTCAGCCCGGTCTTCGGCGAATAGAAGCTTGTCGCCAGTACCGGCCGAAAAGCACTGTTTTGTCTTTGTACCTGATCTGCGAGCGTATTCAGGATCGACTGGCAATAGACTTTTCTCATGCTTTCCGGTTCACGTTCCATGACGGCCATATCGCAATAGTACTCACACTCCTTTTCGATCGATCTTCCAAAAAGGATCATGAGCGGATTAAACCAGTGGAAACCGCGGCATACGATCAGCAGTAATTTGATCCACAGATCTCTATGCTGAAAATGCGTGAGTTCGTGTTTTAGGATCAGCCGGAGCTCGTCATAATCATATTTTCGTTTAGGAAGAAGGATCGTTGGAGAAAGAAGCCCGATCATCATTGGAGAAGAAACTGCTTCCGTCAATAACAATTTGACTTCGGAAACGCCCATTTCCTCCGCGATGGGCTTAAGAAACGCATCGTATTGCGCATAGGAACGGGAAAGACGCAGAACAGTTCTTTTCCATCTAAAGAAGCGGATAAACGAGACTGTCAGGAAAGCCAAGACTCCCAGCAGATACACTACGAAAAGAACATAGAACACGGTGCTGAGCGATGTTCCGGGATTTGCCACTTCGACTAGATGTGTTCCCGTTCCTACGGAGACCGGTTCGGACGCAGCACTATTAGAAAAATGAATCAGTGCTTTTCCAAATGTAAATCGTACCGGAATCAGAAAACCAATAAGTACGATCAGCCAGGAGTAATATCGGATCTTGGGCGACTGTCTGTTTTTCAGCACGAAAAAGATCACCATCAGTAGCATCGCCACTAATGACATATTCAATGAATTCAGAAGAATCGCCTGAAATATGGATCCCATATATCCCCTCACTGCTCATCGAGCCATTTTCTTAAGTCCGTGATCTCTTCCTTCGATAACTCGCCACCGTCATAAAGCGATTTCACAAGGCCGGTTATCCTGGTCCCTCCGAACCGCTGGCGGAGACTCTGGGCTTCTACCTGAAGATACTCCTCTTCCGTAATTGCCGGAGAATAGTACCTTTCTTTCCCATTCTTCTCTGATCGCAGAAATGACTTCTTCTCCAATCGTACGAGCATAGTCATCACTGTCTGCTGTTTCCAGTCTTTCTCCGGGAGAGAGATACGCAGTTTTTCGGTAAGGATCGGGGAAGTCACAGGCTCATGACATTGCCAGATCGCACGCATGATCTCAAACTCCGCATCCGGAAGCTTTCTGATATCCTTCCCACTCATAACTTCTCTCCCATCAATAAAATACATTTGTAGTTTATCTTCATGGTAACACCAGGTAAGAAGTCTGTCAATTCTGCATTATCGTAAACTGTGGACGCTCAAGATTCCCGAAATATGACAATGTCTATTATTGACGGTAATCAGTCAGTCCATTTTTCGCCTTTGGTTTTCTACAGATAGCCTAAAATGAATTTTTGTCATTTTTGACACAAATCCATTGCAGGTTCTTGAAAAATACTCCCGGCAGTGCTACTTTAGAATGGAAAAGTGTCAAAAATGACATTTTTCCATTCTGGAGGGCAATATGGATATTAAACGTGACTTCTATCTAACAAAACTCATAAACCGTATGGGAAATGGGCAAGTAAAAGTTATTACAGGAGTGAGACGATGTGGGAAATCATTTCTTCTCAACACATTATTCTTTGAATATCTATTAAGCAAAGGCATTCCGGAAGATCACATAATACGATTTGCTTTTGACTCAGCTGACGATCTTGAATTAATAGGCGAAGATATTGTTGAGCTTCAGTTGGAGAACAAGAAGGCCGATCCGAAGAAGTTCATGAAATATATCAAAACAAAGTGTGTAGACAGCGAAAAGTATTATCTTCTGCTTGATGAAGTCCAGTTAATGGATTCATTTGAATCTGTATTGAATGGGTATATACGAAAAAGAAACCTGGACATATTTGTCACAGGTAGTAATGCCAAGTTCTTGTCCAAGGATATTATTACAGAGTTTTCCGGACGCGGGGACGAGATTCATATGTACCCTCTGAGTTTCTCGGAATTCATGACAGCCTTTAAAGGTGATAAATATGCAGGACTATCACAGTATATGACTTATGGCGGTATTCCGTTGGTTGTTCTTTGTAAAGAAGATAGCGACAAATCGGATCTGCTGGCAAACCTTTACAGCGAGATATATGTTTCTGATATAGTAAAACGTCACAAAGTACGAAATCAAAGTGAATTGGAAGATCTATTGAATATTCTTTCTTCTTCCATCGGATCACTTACGAATCCCGAAAAACTCAAGAGAACTTTTCAGAGCGTAAAGCATTCGAAGATAACCGGCCCGACTATACAGAAATACCTGGGATATTTGCAAGACTCCTTTCTTCTCGAATCAGCGACTCGTTATGATATAAAAGGCAAATCGTATATCGAGACGCCTCAGAAGTATTATTTTAGCGATTTAGGTCTGCGTAATGTCCGGATCAACTTCAGACAGATGGAACCAACTCATTCGATGGAAAATGTTATCTATAATGAACTCCGCATGAGAGGGTATAACGTAGATGTTGGCGTCGTACCAATTGTTGAAAAGGATTCAAACGGTAAGCAGCAGCGAAAACAGTTGGAGATCGATTTTGTATGTAACAAAGGCTCATCGAGATACTATATCCAATCGGCCTATTCGTTACCTACTGAAGAAAAACGCATTCAGGAAACACGTCCATTCACCAAAATCAAAGATGCTTTTAAGCGTATCGTAATCACAGGCGATATGATTTCGCCCCATTATGACGAAGATGGAATCCTGCTTGTGAACATATATGATTTCTTACTTGATCCCACGGTGATTGAGGAATAATCCGTCATCCTGCCATCTTATCTATCATCATGCCGACATCCTGCAGCTCCCCCACTACTTAAATGAAAAACTAAATTAGTGTTGGATTATTCTCGACTTGTAATCGTTCGTAATTTGTGCTGTTACGGAGCTTAAAAAGGGGGTATAATGGCATAAAACTGTTGAGTATTCCATGTTTTGTTGCATAGCAAACAGACCAAGGTCCATTTGTTTGAAAAAGTAAATTGGACCCTC
>JAEEWG010000032.1 GCA_016287245.1 Clostridia bacterium | reverse complement strand
GAAGTCCGAACTGAAAATCAATGAAGCGCATACGATCATCAAGCTCAAGCTCTCGGTCGATACGCACTATAGTTCGGTGATGGACTATTTCGAGATTTTCCTGCAGCGCATGGTCCTCTGCCGTAAAGCCGCGGAGACACTGGGACTGCAATTTAAACTGATCATCAACGAGCAGCAGCTGATCTGACCGATCTTAAGTAAAGGAAACGATGATCGGATGTCACTGTCTTTCTTCAAGAAGGGTCCGGATGCGGTTGTCGATTACGGGGTGTCATCGGACAGTTTCCCGTTAATACATGAGTATATTCTATCACGAGTAAGATAATGTGAAAGATCGTTATATAATCCGGTGCGATTTTGTTAGTAAACCGGTTTCGATAATGATAGTCTATGGGTGTTGTGATCGTCAAAGGAATGGGTTTGTTGTAATCGATCAATTTTCAAACAAGGAAGTAAATATCATGGGAAAATCAAAGTGTACGACGAAAGTCGCAGCGCTTCTGATGGCTATGGTGATCGTTTTCATCCCATTCAGAAGTGCTTTTGCAGCAGGAAGATCTTATGCTCGAAACCTCTGTGTTGATGATGGTTTTAAGGCCCCCACCGGCCATACCGCTATTAAGGAATATACGAACCACAATGGTACATATTATGTCCGACAGGGAGATGAGTATGCATTTCTGGAGGGTGAGATCGTCAATGTCAGCTCCAGTTTCACACTCACTCTCGTAGTCAGAGATAACGATGCAGGCTGCAATATCCGCAAAGTGACCGAAAGGATCACGGTTCCTTCCGGAAGAACGAATTTGTACCTGTATGAATTATGTAGTCTCGCCACATATTATGGATGCAAATCCAATTATTGCAGTCAGGAATTGACAGACGCGCTCTATCTGAAAAAACTGCCGGTCGGAAACTACAGTTTCGCATTTTACGTTAATGACACATGTTCCGGTACAGTCACGTATGTCAGAGTGTATTCGCGTGAGGCAGAAAGTCTGGTTTATAGTGCCTATCATAACTTCAATTTGAGTATGGCCGGTCAGGATTTTGATGTAACTATGTATAAACTGAGTACACATCAGATGTCAGGTACGGATTTTCTCTGGAATCTGTATGTTAAAAATCAGGCAAAAGGAATATTCAGAAGTTCATCTTCTAGAGAGATTGTCCGTCTCGTCTGTAAGGTAGCGTATGGCCGTTATCCGAATGTTGCGGAAGAGGGAACGCTTTTGAAGTATTGTTCAATAATGGGCGAACCGCTCACGGTCAAGAGGATCATATTCAGCGGCAAGTGCCAGAACCATCTTATGGACCTGGGTATCAAGCCCTGATTTTCCTCGCGAAATGAATTAGAAGAAGGGGACGTCTCATACGATGAGGCGCCCCCTTTTTTGAAAGGTTATTCTTTTGCAGTGCTTTTAATCTGAGAATTCCATACCGAATCCGAAGAAACCTGCGACTGATTCATACCAGGTGCTCTTTTCACCATAAGCGATCTGAAAATGTGTTCCTTTTATGTATTTACGCCGTCCCAGTATTCTACCTTCGGATAGTTGGTATATACACCGTTTACGGTAGAGCTGGATTCATCAATATACAGTTCCTTAAAGTGGGTATCCATCCAGGAGCCCTTGACGAGATGGACGGTGACCTTACTTCCGAACGGCATATTCGTGAACAGTGTTCCCAGGGTTTCGCTGTTATATGTTTCCAGTTCCACTTCAGCAGGGAAGTAGATATCGATATCCATGTCATAGCTGACAGTTCCGCCCTCTGAAATATGCTTCAGAGATTTTGGCATCACGACTTTGTGCAGATTATAGCAGTGGTAGAAGGAGTATCCCTTCAGAGTATCGATCGAGTCCGGAAGGACGACTTCTTCGATGGATTCGCAATCCGAGAAACAATTTCTGGGAAGGAATGTCATTCCCTCAGGGAATACGACCTTCGTTACTTTATCAAAGGAGGTGAAGGTGAATCCCAGTTTTGTTACGCCGTCCGGAATGATGATCTCGCCCTCGACGTTTTCGGCTGCTTCCTTGAGCGAGTACTGCGTGTAATCTATGGTGAATTCAACATATTCCTCGCCTGTGAAATAATCCTTGGAGTCTTCAACGATGAAGTACTTATAGTAGTGTTCGTCTTCACTTGCGGCTGAAGAATCGTTATCCGCGTTATTCTTTCCGTCCGGATCTACGCCGTTATTCTGATCCTCAGGATCGATCTCGGTGATCTCGTTGTCTGCATTTTTGCCGGTATTCTTTTTCGTTCCGGAGTTGTTATCTTTTCTTGTCGCAAAGAAGACGATCCCGGCTGTGGCAGCGCCTGCAAGTCCAATAGATACGATAGTAATAATAGTCTTTTTCATAGTAACCTCTGTCCCTTTCTTTATTGCCTGTGAAGCAAGTTTGGATCCGGCTGCCTCCGTGGCAGCTCCGGTAGATGCGGACAGATTCAGAAGTGAAGCAGGAATTGGTCTGAACGGTACCTGCTCGGCTTCCTTGGTAAACAATTGCGTTAAGAATGGTACGACCATAAACAGTTTCGTGTCGTTTTCATCTTCATATTTCTCGACCTCCTTCTTGATTTTCTTCTTGGCAGAATGGATGCGCCGGGATACAGTTCCCTCCGGGATCCCGAGAGCTTGTGCGACCTCTTTGGTGCTCATCTCATCAAAGTAGAAGAGAATAAGCGTCCTTCTGGTATCTTCAGACAAAGAATTGTTGATGATATCCATGATGATCTTTCTCGTCTCTTCCGACTCAACCAGTGAATCCGGGAGGAAATCCTCGGGAACGGTTTCGACTGTATCAAAGAACTCGTCCTCCACATTATCCGTCTTCGTCCTCGTAAGACGATTCAGGGACTTGTTGGCAGCGACCTTCTTCAGCCACGGTACGATCTTACTTTTGTCCTGGATGCTGTCGTACGAGTTGATCAGGGCAACAAACGTATCCTGCACGATGTCCTGCGCATCATCTTCATTCTTCAGAAGAGAAAATGCTGTCCAGTACACCGCGCGATAGGCTTCGTTGTAGATCTTTTCAAGTTCTTTTCCATCCATTTTTTCTGCCTCCTTATGTCCGCATCTATCCTATAGACACATGACAATGGACATTTCTTCGCAGGTACAAGAAATAATTTTTTTTCTAATTTATGAAAATATACAGATGGCTGTCCTGTCAAGAGAAAACTGCACGCCCGCTTTATGCAACTTCGGCTTGGTTCTACGAAACCCTATTAATACTTTTTCGAGTGTTTCATTTATAGTTTTTCGAGTATTCTATTTGTAGTGTTGAGATCATACACGACACATAGCAGATCCACAGAACAGTTTACTCGCGATATAATTTGACCCCAATATATTAATGAAGGCTATTGGATTTAGGCCTGCACAAAATCTTACTTTACGTCGATCACCTTTTCTCTTTCTTCGCAACGGGAAAGCTTGGTAACTTTACATATCGGATGCCAGATACCGTATTTTTCGGAGTATTCTTTTTCCATCACACAGGTTATATTCAGCCAGTCATCTTTTCTGATCTCGCCAATGTCTCCGTCATAATCGCAAATGAATCCGAAGAGAGTCAGATCCTCCGCACAACAGGTCATGGCGATCCTTCCAAGAAGAAAGGAGTGTCCTTTTTCGCTCTTGGTCGTAAACACCATGCCTGTGTAGTTGACAGTCTTTCCGACATACCGGTCAGGATTCTCCATAGTATCAATAAAGAATGCAGCGAAAGTATCATCTTCTATATTCAACGGATCGGAGTCAGGATCAAATGGAAGAAGGACCGCCTGATCCAGTTCGATTTCTCCATCATCATTTCGGAAAACAATATCCACATGATTATTCAAAGCCCGTGCACTTCTTCTATACATTGCAAGCTTCTCAGGCTCTTCATTACATCGTTTAAAAAGCATCATATCGGCGGTTCTGATCTTGTCGGCGATGAGTGCTTTTAGATTATTCAGATACATTTCAAAAGTAGTCGTATCGACCAGCATGATTTCGTATATCTGTTGCGGATCCCAGATCCTCCGGGGAAGAGATGTATTCCACATCCCGTTATATTCGATGAGGATCCTGTCAGCGCCGGTATCCTCTTCAAGATTATCCACGTACTCTTTCGTAAGTGTTGCCTCATCTTCTATATAGCGGATATCAACATCCAGCGAGTCATAAACTTCCGGATCATATTCCTCCTCTCCTTCTTCGCATACAAGGAGCAGTGTTTTCTTTGGATCTTTATTCTGCACTCCCATAATGAATTCCCGAATCGTGGTCGTCTTACCGCTATCGAGAAATCCAGTGAAGATATATACCGGTTTCACTTTAATCTACAAGACACTCCTTCAGTTTCTCTACAAAAGCTTCTTTATCGTAACCTCGACCGATAAACACCAGCTGGTTTAGTCTGTCGCCATATTTCTCATGCCACTCTTCCTTAATGTCCGGAAACTCCTCAAAAATCCTCTGCTGCTCTTCTTCGGGCATAGATGCGACCCAATTCGAAACTTCCGTTACCGCTGAGTTTCTTCCCGCCTGCTCGAAAAGATGAACATGAATATCGTCGCCTTTGAACCACATATATCCTTTACCCCGGATCAATTCCTGAGGGAAGTCATTACTGACAAGATCGATAAACTTGTCATAGTCAAAAGGCCTTGGATCTTTAAATGCGAAAGAACTGATCCCGTAGTCGTCTTCATATTCTTCTTCCATCCGGGCTTCTCTCTCCATGGCACGCTGTAAAGCAGATGAATGCAGCACTTTGTCGTAATCGAATTTCGTACCGCGGAAAATCTTTTCCGGATCGATCATTCCGTTGACACATTCATAGATCTCCGCTTCGTTTTGGAAACTACGGATCACTTTCTTAATCTCATCGACCTGCTCCCTGCTCAGAAGATCGCACTTACTGAGAAGGACCACGTTGCAGAACTCGATTTGATCCATAACAAGATTGATGATATCCGGATCTTCCTCTTCTGATCTGTCATCTGCCAAATCACGCATGTCTTCGATAAACTCGTTATATAACCTGTCCGCATCCGCCACCGTAACGATCGAATCCAGATAGACACTGCTTTGCCCCCGCATCTTCTGATAGTTCAGAAAGCCGAATGCGATCGCTGCAGGATTACTGACACCTGATGCCTCCACGATGATGCTGTCCACTTTATCATCCATTGACAGTTTCTCGATCTGCTCCATAAACGCTTCCTGGAGCGTGCAGCAGATGCATCCGTTTGTCATTTCGATCATCTTCGAGTCAGCCTCAACAACGCTGTTGTTCCCTCGTAAGACGGATGCATCGACATTGATACTTCCCAGATCATTTACGATGATCGCCAGTTTCTTCCCGGACTGGCTTTTCAAAAGCTCATTCAGAACAGTAGTTTTTCCCGCTCCTAAATATCCGGTGATCATGGTAACCGGCTTCCTTTTTACAGATTCCATTTTCTGTCTCCTTTTCGCAGATAATTTGAGAATCATTCTCATTTTTATCACAAGAAAGAAATGATGTCAACAAATTTAAGAATGGTTCTCAGATTCGTTGACAAGGATCATGCGGTATAATACATTGGTAGAAGAGAGGCTCTGGAGAATATGGAACAGAAAACAAAATATAAAACCAAACAGCAGGAGATTCTCCTTGACTACTTAAGACTCAATCAGGGGAAACATATTACTGCCGCCGATGCATATGAACACCTTCACGAAAAAGGCCAGGTAATCAGCAAAGCCACCATATACCGTCAGCTTGAACAGCTTGTAGATGAGGGGATACTCAACAAATACATAATTGATGGCAACAGCCCTGCTTGTTTCGAATATGTTGATAAAGAAAGCCATGCCGCTGCGGATGTTTGTTTTCACTGCAAATGCAAAAAATGCGGAAAACTGATCCATCTTCACGATGAAGAACTGGAAGATATGCAGGCACATCTTTTAGGAGAACACAGTTTCCGGCTCGATCCTGTACGAACAGTTTTCTATGGAGAGTGCGAAAACTGTTATACAGACAAAGCAGATTCCGGGAATTAATTCATATGAAAAGCACATCAATTCGAAGCTGGAACGTTTCTTCACATCGGACTTCTCGTCTTTTCTTATCGCGAATATGACAATGGAAAATTCTTCACAGGTACGAGAAAGAATTATACTTTAAAAATAGTACAGGAGATTCTCTTATATTGCTAATCCAAAGTACAACATAAGAATGGCCACTTGCGCAACAACTTCTTCTGAAATATCGTCTTATTTGCATGAGAAGTAGTAAAATGAGAGTTACACGAAGAGGGGTTGCAGTATGAAAAAGTCAGTACTAAGAATATTTGCGTTGGTTTCATTGGCCGCATGTACACTGTCAAGTGCAACAGGATGCAAGAATAAGAAGAAAAGTGCTTTCCCGGAGGAAGACTCTTTCACCACATATACGATTCCGGTCGAGGACAGGAAAGCGGAAGCAACGAAACCCGTCCCGATCCTTGCGGACGAATCCGCATTTAAAGCCAACCTCCACGCTGTTCCGGACGACTTCACGTTTCTCCCGGCAGATGACGAGAAGCTGATCGAACACTATTCGTGTCCGGCGGACAACATGTTCGGGCTGAAAGAGATCTATGTTTATGAGAATACGGTCATCATGTATTTCGATCAGAAAACATTCGACTCGATCGACACCCTATATAACTTCGACAGAAATCCCGAATGGACAGAGGGGATCTGGAATGAAGATCAATATAAGGAAAACGTGGCCAGAGAGTTTAAAGACAGCCATACTGACGGCTGGGCAACGACGGTCTCCGGCAATGACCGGATATGTATCGTCAAGACCTTCTATTCCGAAGAGAAAAAGAAAGAAATCGAGAAAGAGCCGGAGAGTTATTTCGGAAGAGGCTTCATCTCCATTCTGGGAAGGGATATTGACTTCAATGACGGAGATATCAGCTTGTACTACGAGGAAGAATTCAACTATGACATCACCCGGGAACACCGGCAGGAATATGATTCAAAAACAGGAAAATGGAGCGAAGAAGATTTAAATGAGTTCTTCTGGAACTAAGAAAGACCCCGACACCACAACGGTTTCGGGGTCCATATTTATAGAAAGCACATATCAGCCTTTATTGATCACGAAGAAAAACAGCCAGATGAGTCCGAAGAAGATCGCAAACGACACGACCAAGTACAAAAGTAATCCGATAAAATGAGTCTTCGTTTTGCTGTCTACATCATACAAGGGAAGATTATCTTCCGGATGATCCGGATCATAGCATATGGTCTGGTGCTCTCTGTTTGCCCGTTTCCAGGAACCATACCCCTGTCCGGTATACGTATTCCCGCCGACATCGAACTCATAGTAAATGACGGTCCCACGGGAATTAGTATGCTTATTCCCGTCTTCATCTTCGGTCTCATATGTATCCACATAATGGCTTGTGATCCGGCCTTCCGCCCTTCCGGTAAGATGGGCGAGCTGCTTTCTGGCGCGAAGCTTCCTGGGGATCGAGTTTATCTCCACGGCAAGATATAGTCCGATCGTAGCACCGACGATAAAAATGATCGCCGATTTCTCGTCACGTATCAAGTCCATGCCGTAGTATTTCACGACGATTCCCAAAACGACACAATACAGAATGATAAACATGATCCTTACCTCACCTTATTCCCGTCTGTATGGAATGCAACGTGGTAATTACCGATAGTGCAAGTATCGCGATCACCACTACGATCCAGAAAACGCGCTTGAACAGATACTTCTTTCTGACATTTTTGACATCACTGATCACCCAGTCTTCTTTTGGCGGCTCACATTCTTTGCCGCAATAAGGACAGTTCTTCGACTTAAAAGAATTGAAGCTGGCACCGCAACTGGGGCACTGGATCTTCGCGATCGAGAAGTTCGTCGAGAACGGAACATCGGTCCTTCTTGCTGCCGTGATCTGATAGACCTCGCTTCTTACTTTCAGCCGGTCACCCAAGTCCCTCGTAGTGTCCACAAACACATCGCCTGTGACATAGACGCTGTTATTTTCCACTTTGATCTTCTTACAGGACATCCATCCGTGGAAAGTACAGTCGACCACATTATCGAAATCTGTCCCTATCTCCTTCACCGCATTAAAAGGAAGGCTCTCGCGACTATCGGAGAACACCAGGATCCGGAAAAGTGTGGTGATCTTCGAAGAGAATGTTTCGAAGGTATATGCCGGACTGATTTTCGCCATCTGAGAAGCGAACCTCTTTCTCGAACTTCCGACGGAAAGCGCGGCCGGCGTTTCTTTTCCAAGGGTTTTAAACCCGGCGAAGAAGATCGAAAGGAACCATACGAAGTAGCCGATGATCGGGGACATGATGATCATGGCGATAATATACGCGATGACCCGAGAAAGCGACGGAACCGTCCACTTTTCCGGAGAAACCAGACTTAGAAGTGAAGACGTCGAGCTTTGGTCCAGTAGAATCATTGGCGAAAACAGCGGGATCGTGACCGGAAGGGAGTAAAGTCCGTATCGGATCATTGTCTTCCAGATCGGATCCGTGCTTACACCCGGGTCCGGAACGAAGAAGTAGTTTCCTACCTTCGGATAGAGTTCGGTCATGCGAAAAGAAGTTCCGCACTGGCTGCATCCTTCCTGCAGTTCCCGGATCGTTGCGACCGCGCCGCAGTTCGGACAGCAGTATGTATCCCCGCTGACATCTTCCCCGTCTCTGACATCGACGATCGTTTCACAGATCGACTGCGGGTCTTTTCTCTTAAACGTCTTCATGCCGTCTCTTTCGGCAGTCTTTTTATGGTTGATATATCCGACGGACCACGATGTCTCATAGTGGCCGTCCTGCCAGGAACGCACGTTATTGGCCGCGCTGCGCACAGGTGCTTTTCCCGGATCGAATTCTTCCGTAAAACAGATATTCTTTCTTGCGATACGGTCTCTCTGAAGTTCCAGGCAATAACGGAGTTCTCTGTCCGCTGACATGACTTTCGCGCCCGGTTCCATCGCGTGTCCCAATTCTACGCGAAAAGCACTTGCCACAGCATCTCTTGCTTCTTGTCGGTTTCCCGTGGATCCCCCGGACGATGCCAGCGCGATTGCCTCCTCCTCGGTTCTCCAGTTCTGATTATTTTCTGCACACATAACTCTACTCCCTAAAGCCTTCGTTAGGCACGATCAAACAACCTAAGAGCATTATATCATGCTCTTATGGATGCTTATGTTTCGCTCTCTTCCTCTGCCGGATCCCGAAGCGGGATCTCGACATGAAGTTTGAAAGTGCCGTCTCCCTCAATCTTCTTGGACACAAAGTATGTCATGTGTAAGGAGCTCTCGTAATCTCCGGAGCCTGACGTCATGAGTGAATCGCGTCCCAGTATTCTCATCAGAGCCTCGCAGCATGTAGTATATAACTCTTCCCATCTGTCCCGGTCTTCCGCAACGATGATGATTCCTGCGCGGCTTCCCTGGTTCAAGGTGCCATCTTCATTACGAACGATGTGAATGTCCATCTGACAGATACCTTCCGGAAGATCCAGAGTATCCTCATCCCAGAAATAGAACACCCAGTCGAAGCCGTCTTCATCGTACATCCAATCCGTCGGATATACCACACAGCGTTCCGGGAAATTTTCCAATGTGGCATCTTTTGTTGTCTGAGAGATCGAAACGATGTTCTCGATCACTTCCTCGGTGCTCTTTCCATCAAATGAGAGGAAAATGGTTCCGGACGCATTGGCCTGCCCTGCTTTCGGATAGCCCGTTTTCACTGTGGGTTTATCAGAAGCTTCCGAAGCATCTACACTTTCCGAAGAATCGGGGTTCTCCGTAGCATTTCCGGAAGCGCTCTCGGTGATCTTTCCTTCCCCCGTTTCGGTGATCTCTTCTTCTTTTTCTTCCGAAGTGATCTCCGTCTTTACATTCTTCGAAGTCTTGTCTTTCTTCTCGTCTTTATGATGCGTGGCAATGAGAACGGCAACGACACCGCCTGCCACAACCGCTACGGCAACTAAACCGATAATTACTTTCTTGATCATAATACCTGTTCCTTTCTTTATCGCTTCAGAAGCGATTCTTTTCCCTGCTTCCGCGGAAGCAGCCTTAGTCGATGCGGACAGGCGAAGTAAAGAAGCGGGCACCGGTTTGATAACGACCTGCTCGACTTCTTTATTAAACAGCAATGTTAAGAAAGGAACCGGCATAGCAAACAGCTTCGTGTTACTTTCTTCTTCATATTTCTCTACCTCCTTCTTGATCTTCTTTCTGGCAAAATTCAGACGCCAGAGGACCGTTCCCTGAGGAACCCCGAGAAGCTCGGAGATCTCTTTCGTGCTCAACTCATTAAAGTAGAACAGGATGATCGTTCTTCTGACCTCTTCCGACAGAGAATTCTCGATAATGTCCATGATGACCTTGCGCATCGAGTCCGATTCCACGATCGAGTCCGGCAGAAAATCTTCCGGGACGGTCTCGAGGTTCTCCAGGATCTCCTCGTCCACGTTCTCGGTCCTCACCGACTTCAGACGGTTCAGGCTCTTGTTGGCCGCGATCTTCTTAAGAAGCGCGAGTACTTTACTCGTGTCCTCGATATTACCGTAAGTCTCGATAAAGGAAACGAATGTATCCTGTACGACATCCTCGGCGTCGGCTTCATTCTTAAGAAGCGACATGGCTGTCCAGTACACGGCACGGTACCCTTCGTTATAGACCTTCTCGATTTCCTTATCTGTCATATCATGCCTCCTTCATATCCGCATCTACTTACTTAACAACTGAAGTGTGCGGATTATTGGGTGGTAGAGGAAAAATTTTTCATTTTTCACAAAAACAGTATATCAGTAATGGTGCGAGATGACTGCCATCTTTATTCCGCGCGCGGCGCGGGGTCAGCCGGCGACGGTGTAGAGCGCCTTGAAGTATCCGTCTCTGGCCATCAGATCCGCAAAGTTCCCTTTTTCTTCGATCGTTCCGTCCTTGAGGACGATGATCTCGTCATAGCGCCGCAGCACCTGCTCTTCCAGGGAATGGGTCACGACGATGCGTGTCATGGAATCGAGTTCCAGGATCTCGTTGATCACTTCATAAGAGGTCTTGGCATCCAGCGCCGACGTGACCTCGTCTGCCAGAAGGACGGAGGATTCTTTCAGAAGGCTTCTGGCAATGGAGATACGCTGTTTCTCTCCTCCGGACAGACCCTTGCCGCCCTCGCCACACAGGTATTCTTCTCCCCGGTCCCGGATGAGTTCGCAAAGATGCGCTTTTCTCATGGCTTCCTCGATCTTTCCTTCCGGGAAATCACGGAACATCGTCACGTTGTCCTTGATCGATGAATTGAAGATAAATACATTCTGCTGGATCACGGTAAGAAGATCATAAAGGGAATCGGGATCGATATCCCGTAACTCACAGCCATCAATAGTGATCTCGCCTTTGTACTCATTATTTGCCGCCATAAGGAGATTGAGGAAAGTGGATTTGCCGGAACCGCTGGCCCCGACGATGGCGTAGGATCTCCCCGGCAGGAATTCGCAGTTAATATCGTGAAGGATCTCTTTCCCGCCTTCTTCATAGGCAAAAGAAACGTTGTTGAGGCTTATGCCGTCATGTACTTCTTCCACCTCGGCGCCGCCGACGGATCCGGTGCTTTGCGAGAGGGAATCGGCGAGTTTGTCCACCAGTCCTGCCGCCGCTTTCTTACTGGCCAGAAGCTTCGGAAGATCGGCGACCGGCGGGATCAGGAAGTTCATCAGGTTCACGAACATCAGGACCGTACCTGCCGTGATCCGGCTTCCGTCTTTGGCCAGATAGGCACCGAACAGGAATACTCCGAGCTGCGCCAGCATGCCGGCGATCCCGCCCAATCTTCCCGTCATGACGCCGATTCTTCTCAGGCGGTATTTCGATTCTTCGAGTTTTCCGTTTTCTTCAACGAAAAGCCGGTTGATCTCTTTTTCCGCCTGGAAACTCTTGATGACCTGAAAACCACTGAGGCAGTCCGTCATGGTGGCGGTAAATGCCGTGTTGCGGTCCGAGACTTCTTTCTGGGCTTTCGCCATCTTCTTTCCCATGACGGCGGAGACAATGGTGGGAATGCTGATGATGAGGATCGAGAAGATCGTCAGAGCCGGGGAAACAAAGATCATCAGGACCAGGGAGCCGAAGAAGGAGACCACCTTGGTCACGATCGGCTGGAGGGAATTGATATAGTCTGCCTCGATCGATGCGGCATCGTTCGTCAGCGCCGAAAGATACGCCGAGGTCGTTTCTTTGCGAAATGAGGAGATATTCTTGGCCGACAGGAAGCAGAATGCTTTATCTTTGTACTGTCTCATGGCGCGGCGGATATAGGCCGGTTCGGAGATGTAATTCAGGAACAGAATAAACCCGTGGAAAAGAGCGAAGCTCACGCACATCAGCAGGATCTGACACAGTGTAAAACGGCTTTGGCCGGAGAGCATATCGATCAGTTCTTTGGTGATCCAGGACACTATGGCCCCGGAAAGGCCGGACAGTAAGGCTACGAGAATGGTCAGAAAAATGGCGCAATGATTCTTCCTGTAGAATTGGGAGACCAATTCTACACGTATGGTCTTTCTATTCATTTTTGTTTACCTCAGTAGATGATTGTGTTTTAAGTGTTGTTTCTGCTTTTTATGGATTTTCGTGCCCGGCCGGGGCTTCATTGGTTTATGGATTTCCAGAGTTTTATCAGTTTTTTGTTCTTTGTATAGCTGATCGCGGTCTCGATCGCCTCGATACAGGTCTCCCCTGTTGTATCGTATGCCATGCAGGGTTCCTGAATGTCTACGAAGCGTTCTCTGCGGGCGTCATAGTCCGGGGCCGCATCGAAAAGATCCGCGTTTTTCTTTGCTGTTTCCAGGTATTCACGTGCTTTGTCCTCGTTATGCAGGACGATCTCCACATAAGAAAGTCCGGCATAATACAGGCAGTCGATCCTGTCGAGATAGGAGACGGTATTCTTCCTCCGGAACAGTTCATTCTCTTTGATCCCCATTTCCAGTATCGCCCTGGCTTCTTCAAATTGTCCGGTCCCGACATAGCAGAGTGCCTTGCATATTATGAGATTGACACGGGCTCCGATCTGAATGACCAGGGCGTAAGACAGGTAGTTCTCTGCTTCTTTATATTCTCCGCGATCCACCAGGATCTGGCCGATATGCCGATTGAAAACGTATCCGGCATTGTGAGAACGGAAGATCTCCAGGCTCTTGTCCAAGTCTCCGATGATCTGATAGACCTGGGCCAGCTGCCCGTAAAGATGTGTCTCATCGATATTCGGATCCGTGTTTTGGGATACCAGGCGGATCGCCTGCTCATAGAGTTCTTTGGCTCGAAGAGCGTAATTGTGGTCGATCTTGAGCATGGCGCTTCTGGCCTTGAAGAGATAGGCACATTCAAAGATGATCCGGAAAGAATTCGGGTACTTCTTGATCGCCTTTTCCGCTTCGGAAGGACCTGCCGGGTCCATGGTATCCGTTAATCTCCGAAGCCTTTTGGCCAGCACGTCGATCCGGTTATCGCGGACCTGGTAGCCCACCAGCACGTCCAGGGATGTGTCGAAAAAGTCGGCCATCTCCATCATGATCGACAGATCCGGCGTCGACATGCCGCTCTCCCATTTGTGGACCGCGCCGACCGTCACATGAAAGACTTCCGCCAGCTGCTCCTGTGTGAGTTTTTTCTCTTTGCGGAAAGTCCGGATATTTTCTGCGAGTGTGCTCTTCATTTTTGCTCATCTCCTCTACCATCAGTATCGGTTCAACTGTCTTCATTGTATAGGAAGGCAACGTCAAAGGAAATACACTACCCATACAATTTGTAGAGAGATTATTATACCGAGCGTATAGTTTTCGCGAGGTGCTTTCCCAATTTCATAAAGCTATTTGAATCTTTCTTGGGTTTATCACCTTTTTTCAGATTTCACACAGTTTGTTCGCCAACCCGATTTCGGCCCAGAAAACCAATTTTGTTTGGCAACATTCTGGATTAGCAGCCGGAATGTGATCCGGAAGATGACTATGTGCCGGTTTCCGCGGAAGTATTCTCCGCACCTTTTTCCAGTTCCGTTTCGATGATCTCCCATGTCTTCGAATCCTTAAGGTATCCTTTGAATGGCAGCTGGCATCTGTTTTCGTCGATGATCCGGAATTTATCAAATTTAGGGATCGCGAACATTTTCAAGCCACAGCTCGGAGTGCTGTACGGGCCCATCCTCGTAAGATCTTCCGAACCTTTATACCTAGTCTTTTCTACAGTGACTATAAAAGAGTCATCCTGCCTTTTTAATTGACTCGATTTTATTACCGGTATGCTGAGATACTCTCCTCTGGTTTCTGTTCTCCCCTGACAGATAAGGATATACACTGCATCGTTTTCTTCCAGGATATACCATCCGTATTCCAGATCCGGGCCGAACTCCTTTTCGATCAGCCAGTAGTAATCGCCGCAATAATCCGACGGGTTCTTGTTGTACATGTTGTATTCTTTAGTGCTGTACAGCAAGGTGAAATCCAGTCCCATGACATTCACCGCGGCCTTTACTGTTCCATCTTTATTCGGGGCCACCCAGACTTCAGTTCCATCATCGATCGTCCAGACATAATAGTTGGTGCACTCAAATCTCGCATAAGGCCCGACCTCATTAACGATTGCATCGATCGTGTACGTATTATCCAGTTTCTGGAAAAAATCCAGCGGAACAGGATCCGTTACCGGAAACGTCTCATACGTCATGGTCGTTTCGGGCTCTGTGATTTCCGTGGTTTCTGCCGTCGTTTCCGCCGTGCTCGAAGTGGTCGTTTCTTCGGTCATCTGCATCGACGTCGAAGGAGTCGTTTCCGCCTTCTTCAAAAAATAATCGCACCCTGTGAAGAGCACCGCCGAAGTGACTATTACGAAAGCCGCAACAAATAATGTTCTGCCCGACATTTTTCTTTTATCCGTTTCCATGATATCCCCCTGAAAAACCTGAACCTCTTAATCTTTCGACACTATATCTGAAATACGTCTCATGATCCTTTTACAAACGACCTTCTCTTCACTTCTTCGATCAATTTCGGCTGAATCTGCGGATACGTCCATCGGGACGGCAGATCCTCCATAAGCGTGATGCTCTCGATCTCACTATGTAATTCATTTTCAAAGGATTCGATTTCAGCGTAGAATAATCCGCCGAATGTTTCTTCTCCGTCAAAAGCTCCGGTCGTTGTCACCGAGTAATAACAGACAGGTTTGATCGAATACTTTATTGCACCTGTTTCTTCGTAGAGTTCTCTTTTTGCAGTATCCAGGATCTCCTCACCCGGCTCCCTGTGCCCGCCGGGCGCTTCATATGTATCACGCTCTTTGTGTTTACAGAATACCCATTTCCCGTTCGATCGTGAAACAATGACCGCGAACTTGATCCGGAAGTCCTCTACCGTATCATAAAACTTCACTTCAGTGTTGTTATCCATATCCGGTTCTCCTTATACTAACCAGCTCATTATACCATTTCCCGGAACTCCGAAGCGCTTTGTATGGACAAACCCTGTACGCCTACGTATACTGAAACTGTCGGATGGAAATAATGTTTTGGGGTTTTTACGTATGGAAAATATTCGCACAACCTGTCATGTCTGTTCTGTAATCACATGGGTCTTCGACTGGCTGCTCTCCTTTTACTCTGTCTTCTTAGCGCTTTTTCTCTGGGGAGCCCACTTTAAAAATACGGACCCGCTCCTTACCAGACTCATCTTTTCATTTCTTGCAGTCTGTGCAGTGGCCCATACCGTCCTTTCAGCAATAACCAAGGTCATCCATTCCGAGTCCTGGTACTACGAAAAGAACTCCTGCCTCTCCGCGAATGTAAAACTGCAGGCATTCGGTCTCATTTATCCGTGGGTCTTCTTTTTTCTCTATTCCATATTCATTCCGGCGTTCTACGGAAGCGGCTTAGACCCGATCTTTAATCCGGTCTTTCTGGTCGCGCTTTTTTACGGAAGTGTGTGTTTTTTCAACCTGACCTTTACGATCATCGCGATAAAATGCCCGCCGCTGAAGCAATCCGAACATTGGAGAAAAAAGTAAACCATTAGACTTATTCAGAAAAAGAGCAAGTAAGAGGCTGTCCCGTTGCGAGACAGCCTCCTTCGTCCTCATGCTCTTCTATGTATGAGCGCTTACGCGCTTCCCCTTTTCGTTAGTCGCTGATTTCACGGATCTTTTCCATCAGTAATCTGCATCAGTGATCCGCGCCGAGCTTAGTCAGGAGTTCGCAGAACTCTTCTCTGAACCTGTCGTTATTCGTACCGGACTTTGCCAGCTGATATGCGGAATCAAATGTTGCGCTGCCCTTATACTCACTGTTTCTCATTACCATGGAGGCTTCGATGACACCACAGATGAAATTGAAGTCTGCGCGGTTGCCGATCCCGTTATCTTTGAGCGGGTATTCCAGAAGCTGGCTCTTATCCGCGGTCGGATCCTTATATCTTACGGATACGGTAAGAAGTTCGCCTGTCTTGGCTTTTTCATTCAGGTTCGTATCCTGATACTTCAGGCTGCTGCCGGATCCCTCACCGGAACCGGTAAGTACGAGTTCATAACATACAGTGACCTGTGCGCCTGCACCGACCTCGCCGCCGTCTTTTGTATCGTCAGCAAAATCACTAGCAGACATCTGTCTGTTCTCATAACCGATCTGTCTGTAGGAAGAAACTTCTGCCGGGTTGAACTCGAGCTGGAACTTGACGTCCTTTGCGACGGTGACTGTGGTCTGCTTCAGTTTCGCGCAGAGTACTCTCTCTGCTTCTTCGATCGAATCGATATAGAAGTAGTTGCCGTTACCAGCATCTGCGATCGATTCCATATTCGCATCGCTGTAGTTTCCGGTACCATAGCCCAGAACTGTCAGGAATACGCCGGACTCCTTCTTTTCCTTGATTAGATCGACAAGACCGCTCTGGGACGTGATACCGAGGTTCATGTCACCGTCGGATGCGATGATGACGCGGTTGTTGCCGTTCTCGACGAAATTCTTCTTCGCACATTCATATGCGGCTTCGATTCCGCCGGATCCGTTCGTGCCGCCGTAAGGTTCGAGCTGATCGATCACAGAACAGATCTCCTGCAGGTTATTCGAACCGACGAGGAGCGTATCGGA
The DNA here is from genome assembly GCA_016287245.1 of Clostridia bacterium. Taxonomy (GTDB): domain Bacteria; phylum Bacillota; class Clostridia; order Saccharofermentanales; family Saccharofermentanaceae; genus Scatonaster. Next base: position 6,795 of record JAEEWG010000032.1, on the reverse strand, counting down.
AGATCCGGAATAAGTAACGATGGAAACTCTATCGTTCGGGCCCAGTGTAGCGGCCAGGAGTTTGAAGCTTTCCTTTACCAGTGGAAGCTTATCCTGACTGTTCATCGATCCGGAAGTATCGATCAGGAATACGAAGTTGCTTCCTTTGTCCGGAATATTGATCTCGCTGTTGGCCTGCATCGTCAGGATCAAAAGCTTGTGCGCGTCGTTCCACGGGCAATCGCCGATAGAATACTGTGCACTGAATACATTGTCCGTGCTGTCTACTTTATAATCGAAATAGTTGACCATCTCTTCTGTACGGATGGCGCCGGATATATTCTGAAGGTCCCATCCGTCACGGATCATTCTTCGAAGATTACAGTACGAGCCAGTATCGACATCTGCCGCAAATGTGGAAAGCGGAGCATCCGCGACATTCACAAAACCGTTCTCCTTAATGATGTTGTATTCTTCTGTATTAAAGTCCTGCTCCTTCGTTTCTCCTGATTTCGCATTTTCAGCATTCGCCACCGTTTCTTCGTACATGTCTGCGCCAGCTATCGTCGTACATTCGTACTCGACATATGACTCTCTTTCTCCGCCCAGATCAGCATCGATATCCGATACCACCTCGTTGATCGCATCATTATGCTGCTGAACCTTTGCCGACGTCGATTTTTTGGAATTCGCCCCGCAGGCAGTTGAAGTCATCACCAGTGACGCTGCCAATAAAATAGTAACTATATTCTTTTTCATTACATCCACCTCCAGATATTGCCTTCGTTTTTTCGAAAGCTTTAAGTCAGTACAACAATTAGACGATGGTGTTTGAAAAAGTGTTGCATTTTTTCGAAAAGATCCGAAAACCAAAAGGAGCGCTCTCCGTGAACCTCACTTTGAGCGCCCCTTACTGTCTTCATCTATGATTTATTTTTCCGCATTACCGGAAAGTGATCTTACAGGACTTCGATCTCTATTCCCATCTGATACCATGCCGCTGTCAGATCACTTGATCTGGCCTGGATCAGATCCTGACGCCAGCCGCCCCAGTAAATACCCTTATTTCTAAGGAAGCTTGTGGCGCCCGGATTGTTGAGGACGAATACCGGATATCCCCAGTTGCACACCTGGAAAACGACTGTTCCGTTAGTGGCGGATGTGAACGTGTAGGTGTTGTTTCCGCTCTTGGTAACTGTCCAGCCATTCGATGCGCTGATCCGATAAGATCTTCCTGCCATGCTACCGGTGTACACATTTGACGGGACCGGTGTGGGTGTCGGTGTGGCCGTCGGAGTCGGTGTGTTCGTCGGAGTCGGCGTAGGCGTATTCGTCGGTGTAGGTGTCGGCGTTGCTGTAGGCGTAGGTGTTGCCGTCGGCGTCGGTGTCGCTGCTGCTACCGGAAGCTGACTGAGCTTCGGATGATAGAACGGAAGCTCAGCAGATAGTGCAAATTCATAGAAATCTGTAATGACCGGAGTAGCTGCATCTGCCTCGATATAGCCGGCACCGGTATTCGCGGTATAGCTGACACGGCCATCACCGAGATCCGTCACCGTACCATTTACTGCACGATAAAGATACGGACTGTCTTCGCCCCAGGAAATGAGTGCGATGGAGCCCATACGGTTGCCGTAGCAGTAAACAGTTTCCAGACTTCCGCTTGCGATGAACAGGGCTTCGACCAGATCGCAGTTGGTGCAGTCGATCGAAATAAGACTTCTGCAGTCACATGCGAACAGCCATTCCATATCCGGATTGTTCTTGCAGTCCAGTGTCAGAAGATGTTCTTTGCTCATCACATCGAGAAGGAAAAGATCGTTATCGCTGCAGTCAAGGTACGTAAGATCCTCACATGCCGATACATCCAGTTCCGTAAGATCGTTTCCGGAGCAGTCCAGATCCACGATCGCATCTGCGCCCTGAATGTTTAAGACAGTAAGATCATTGGATGCGCAGTAAAGCGTCTCCAGAGATCCGCAGTTACTTACGTTCAGAACTGTCATGCCGTTCTCCCCGCAGTAAAGATTTGTAAGATTCGGCATGGAGGAAACATCCAGATTCGAGATGAAATTCCCGCGGCAGGAAAGATCTGTCAGATTGCGGAAGGCCTGGATACCATAAAGTGAACTGATATTCATGTAGTCCACATTAATGCTGGTGATCGCCAGTACCTCCTCCTCCGTCAGCCATCCGTCGCCGTCCGCATCCACGTTCGCCGCAACATACGCACGGAACACCGGATCCGGAAGGATCCGGTCATCGATGATGTGCGGATTTCCCGGTTCTCCCTGGATGACTCTTCCGTAAGCGGAAACAGATCCCACATTGCTTCCGAGGCCGAAAGAAGCTGTCATCAGGCCGATGGCGCTCAGTGAAGCACAAAGTGCTTTCACTCTTTTAAATGAAGTTTTCATAACCCCTAGTCTCCTTTACTTAAATGTTTGGAATACTACTATCCTGTTGAGAATAATTATAGAATTCCCCCTGTTCCATATCCATGAAACAGGGGGCGGTTTACTGCAAGATATTCCCATCAGCTGACGATATTGGCATCAAGTATTTCTTCCCGCGATCCTTCGTGTTCACCTCGGTCTCTATGGTAGAATAGCCTTAAGAACGGCCCGGATCTTTTCCCGAATCAGTCCTGATGACGGTAGTTCCCGTCGAGTCTTCCGTACGCGATGACGTTGCCGGAATTTCCATTCGGATCGATATCTAATTCCGCATACATCTTGTTGATGTCGTTTCCGCCGGCGTCGAAACTATAGCCGACTTTGCCCATATCATCTTTAAGCGCAAACACGAATACCGAATAGGTGTGCGTACCCCAAGGCGGATACGGTCCGACATAACGGGCGCCTCTTCCGGCTCTCTTGATCGCGCCTTCCTCGAGGGAAGTGTCGGTCGTAAACACATCCATATGGAGCCAGTCGCCGTCGATCATGAAGAGCACATAGCTTTTCGCGTCCTCGACCTTATCCCACGAAAGATCAGGAGAAATATTCTCTCCGTATTTCGTGTTCGTGATCTTTGGATCCCAGTGCCCGTCTTTTACATCATTTGAGAAAACTGTAAAGGAAGGAAGACCGGAAAATGTGATGTCTTTAATATAGGTCACCGACTCGGCCATGATCGTCTCTTCCAATGTCGGCACAGCCGCGCTGAAATCTTCCCAGGTCTTCGCTTTTACATCCGTCGTCGAAGACGTGTCGGAGGACGGATCTTTTCGACCACAAGCGAAAAGAACTGTTCCCGAAAGTACTAGTGTTATTGCAAGTATTATTGGTCGTTTCATTTCAGCAACCTCCCGAACGTATGCTTTTCGTTACCAGATCCATGTTGTCCTCTCCCCGCGGTCTTAAAACTCGTGGATTCATTATAGCATACGGCGGTTTTGCGCGGCGGCGAGTGTGCGTGCGGAACGAACGTGACCGGCGGGGATGCGGGCGCCGGCACCGACAAGCAGCAGGAAGCATTCGCCGCGCGGGCATTTGCCTTTTGCCGGGAAAAGTGCTATTTTTCTTTGGGACTTGTTTTGTCTTGAAAGGAATTAGAAGAATATGAGTTTAGAAAAAGCGGACCTCAAAAGGAAGCTCCGCGTCGTTACACCCATGCTGATCTTTCTTGTGATCTACATGATCTTTTTCTTCCTCGTCGAAAGGATCGAGGCCGGTTCGTATTATGTGCCGGAAGTGCCGATCGACCACCAGATCCCCTTTATTCCCGCTTTCATCATCCCGTACGTGATGTGGTTCCCCTGGATCCCGTTCATCTGCCTGTGGGCACTTTTCACGGACGAGAATGCCTATATCCGCATCAGCCGTTTTCTCATGATCGGCATGAGTCTTTTTATCGTCATCTCTGCACTCTTCCCGACGAAGCTTTTCCTTCGTCCCGAGACCGTGCCCGGCAAAGATATCTGCAGCGCGATGGTAAGGTATCTTCACAAGATCGACACGCCGACCAACGTTTTCCCGAGCATCCATGTCTATGACACGCTCGTTCTTCTCTACGGCGTATTCACCGGCAAGTGCAAGCTCTTCCGAAACAAGATCTTCCGCGCGTTTTCGATCCTGCTGACGATTGCGATCTGCCTTGCGACATGCTTTCTCAAACAGCACTCCGTTTTAGACGGCATCGCCGCACTCGTTCTTCTGATCCTCGTGATCGTGATCTACGATGCGGTCGAAAAGATCGTGAAAAAGAAAAAAGGAAACGCTGTTTCCGACGCTTCCTCTGATCGCTCATAATTCTTTCTTCGATTCTTTTCGCGTAGCCGGCGCGCTATTTTTCTCACTATTTCTTCCTTCGGAAAAGTTTGTCGAAAAATGCCTTGATTGCTTTTTTACGCTTCTTTGTATTTCTTCGTTTCGCATCCGCGAACTTGATCTTCCGATTCGATGTCCGGAACGCTTCTTCGAGTGTGGTCTTCCGGTACATGCCGTTATCGCCTTCAGGGACGACGGGGATCAGTTCGGACTTCATGAATCTCTCGGACTCGGGGGAGATTTCTTTTCCCGCAGTAAAAAGCGTCTTATGACCCGGCATCTGGCCGCAGCCGAGAACGGATACGGCGCCGGTCTGGCCGTTGACCATGAAGCGGATCTTCGGACCGGTCTCTTCTCTTTCGAGGAAGTAAACGGGCATCATGACCATCTTTCTGTTTCTTACTTCAATACGCGTCCAGCGGAGCGTTCTGTCCTCGGAGGGGATCATCTTCTTGACGTCCTCCATCAGTTCCGGGCGGAGGATATACGACATCTTGGCCCTCTCGTTCGGGATCCCGACACCCATATATTTATCCAGCTGCAGATCGCCTTCCGCGAGTTTTTTCGAGAACGGCACGATCTTGCTCAGATCCCATGGAGCAAGGTCTGCAAAGAGATGGAAGCTGTGATCGTCCGACAGCGACGGCGTCCAGTTGACGCGGTCCTGGAAAAGCTGCACGCTTCCGTTTTCTGTCATGATCTCGATGAGGAGACTGATGTCGCAGAGGTCTGCCGGCACATATACTGTCCAGAGGTTCTGCACGCGAGCCTGAAGATCGATCCCTGCAAATGCCTTCGGGCGCAGCGAAGCAAATGAGAGGATCCTCTCCTGCGCTTCTTCTCTTGAGATCTCAAACGGGATGCAGTAGTGCGGTGTGTTGTCTTCGCCGGTGTCAACGACTTCGCAGACTTCGTAATCGCCTGCCGCCATGATCTCTTCTTTCGCGAAGCGGTTGCCGCAGAAATCACAGTTCCAGACGTTCTGGTTTTCAAAGGCCTGCACGTCACCGCCACACATCGGGCAGGTGTGCATGAACATCTTTCGCGTCTGATAATTGACGCGCTTTCTTCTTTCGAGATACGACTGGTTCGAATACCACTTATCGTTTGCCGACTGTTTGAGAAGATACGGATCGTCTATAAACATGGTCTTTTCAAGCCCGGAAAGATCGATCAGATCGCCACTGGTCTTAAGCGGCACATGCATGATCTGAAACGACGTTTCTTCCACGCCGTCGTCACCTTCGTACGGATATGTGCTTCCGCATGTACTGCAGACAAAGCCATCCACGCCCGCATCGTAATGGAGCGGGGATGCGCAGGATCTGCACTGCATGACTTTGAATTCTTTTCGGATACTGATCTTCGCCTTCGCCATACGCCTGTTCCCTCATATATGTCTTTATTGACGATCCAACACAATGTCATTTTACCATAGCGGCGAAAAAACAAATTTGACTTGCAATTCTTCCCGATTTCATATAGGCTTTCTTTTGGTAAGTATTTATCGTGAAAAGAGGAGAAATAGGATGGATGTAGTTTGTCTTGATATGGAAGGCGTGCTGGTCCCGGAGATCTGGATCGCATTTTCTGAGGCGTCAGGGATCCCTGAGCTTAGAAGAACAACACGCGACGAACCTGATTACGATAAGCTGATGAGATGGAGGATCGGCATCTTAAAGGAGCACGGTCTGGGTCTTAAGGAGATCCAGGATGTCATCGCGACCATCGATCCACTGCCGGGCGCCAAGGAGTTCCTCGACGAGCTTCGCAAGGATGCGCAGGTCATTATCCTCAGTGATACATTTACCCAGTTTGCAATGCCGCTCATGAAGAAGCTCGGTTATCCGACTCTCTTCTGCAACACTCTCGAGGTCGCCGAAGATGGTGAGATCACCGGTTTCAAAATGCGTATCGAGAACAGCAAACTGACAACTGTAAAACATCTTCAGGCCATGGGTTTTGACACCATTGCCGCAGGTGACAGTTTCAACGATCTCGGCATGATCCGCGCAAGCCGCGCTGGCTTCCTCTTCCGCTCTACTGAGCAGATCAAAAACGACAATCCGGATCTTCCTGCGTTCGAAGAATTCGATGATTTCTTAAACGCGATCCGCGGTGCATTAAAGGGCTGAGTGCCTGTTTCTTTTGATAATTGATTAATAAAGGAAAGCGAAATCAGAGATTTCTGGTTTTGCTTTTTTCATAGTCATTGTCTCGACGAAGACGAGCAAATGGTCCTGAAGATCTGATACTATACGCTGCCGTAAAAATCGACGCTTCTTGTTTTTTTACGGTAGCTTTTTTGTCCCACTGCCGTAAGAATTGAATGAAACCAAATTTTTACGGTAAATCTTGTCTCAATTGCCGTAAGAATTGAAGGAAACCATATTTATACGGCACTTCTTCTCTTCAACTAGTTATGTCCGTATAATGGTGTAAATTCAAAAAAAGAGATGAGCCACATCTCAACCTGTATAATATTTGTTAACCACAACAAAAGAAACAGGAGGTACGAGATATGGCTCAAGTCAATCTTACATTA
>JAEEWG010000013.1 GCA_016287245.1 Clostridia bacterium | reverse complement strand
GAAATGTACTTCGTAGCCAATTTCTACAGACCTCTCACCAGGACAGCGGAGGAAGCCCTCGGGGTGATGGCTGAGATCGAAGCCGCAGGAGGGATACCCTTCACCGCGATCATAAACAATTCAAACCTCGGGCCCATCACAAAGCCTGAGACCGTGGAGGCCACAAGGGCAGAGATAGAAAAGCTCAGCGCTCTTTCAGGTCTTCCCATAGCCTTCACAAGCATAGATGCCTCCATGGAGGGCAGACCCAATCTACCGGACCTGTTTACCATGGAGCTTCAGAAAAAACCGTTCTAAATTTGCCGGCTTGCCGGTTTCAAAATAAGAGAGGATAAGAAAATGGCAAAAGTAAGTTTTGCGACCGATAGGTGCAAGGGCTGCGGTCTGTGCGTAAGCGTATGCCCCAAACAGATATTGGTCATCGCAAAGGACAAGATCAACAAAAAGGGCCATTCTCCTGCCGAGTGCATCGATCAGGAGAAGTGCATCGGCTGCGCATCCTGCGCCGTTATGTGCCCTGACTGTGTAATCACAGTAGAAAGGTAGGCTGAAATGGCAGAAGTAGTATTAATGAAAGGCAACGAGGCCATCGCCGAATCCGCTATCAGATCCGGCTGTCTCTATTATTTCGGCTATCCCATCACTCCCCAGACCGAGATCGCTGCCTACATGGCAAAGACCATGCCAAAGAGGGGCGGCGTCTTCCTTCAGGCTGAGAGCGAGATCGCGGCTATCAACATGGTCTACGGCGTAGCAGGCAGCGGCAAGAGGGTAATGACCTCTTCCTCCAGCCCCGGGATCTCCCTCAAGCAGGAAGGCATCTCCTATCTTGCAGGATCTGAACTTCCCGCACTTATCGTAAATGTACAGCGCGGAGGCCCCGGTCTCGGCGGCATCCAGCCTTCCCAGTCGGACTATTTCCAGGCGACAAAGGGCGGCGGACATGGTGACTACAGAAACCTCGTTATTGCACCTGCTTCTGTTCAGGAACTGTATGAACTGACTGTAAAGTCTTTTGATCTTGCTGATAAGTACAGAATGGTCTGCATGATCCTCGGTGACGGTACTATCGGTCAGATGATGGAACCTGTTGCTTTCAAGGAAAAGGAAGATACAGTAGAGATCGCTAAGCCGTGGGCAACCACAGGTATGCATGGCCGTGAAAAGCACAATACGATCACATCTATCTACATTGATCCGGATGATCTCGAGGCAAAGAATAGAGAACTTCAGGAGAAGTACAGAGAGATCGAAGAAAAGGAAGTCATGTTTGAGTCTTCCAATCTCGAAGATGCAGAGATCGTGATCGCAGCATATGGTACCTGCAGCCGTATCTGCAAGAATGTTATCCGTCAGGCTGCTGAACTGGGCATCAAGGTCGGCATGGTCCGTCCGATCACCCTGTGGCCTTTCCCGAGTAAAGAATTTGCTCGTGTTGCAGATATGCCGAGTGTAAAGGGCTTCCTCGATGTTGAACTTTCTTCCGGTCAGATGATCGAAGATGTCCGTCTTGCTGTCAACGGCAAGAAGCCGGTCTATTTCCATGGCCGTATGGGTGGTAACCTGCCGACCCAGAAAGAGATCCTGGATGAGATCGTAAAGATTCATAAGGGGGAGATGTAAGATGGCAGTTGTATTTCAGAAAACAAAGGGTCTTACCGATAAGCCGTTCCATTACTGCCCGGGCTGTATGCACGGTATCATTCACCGCCTCATCGCGGAAGTAATGGAAGAGATGGATATCCTCGACAAGACCATCGGTGTCGCATCTGTTGGATGCACATACAATAACTACGATTATTTTTCCTGCGACATGGTACAGGCAGCTCATGGTCGTGCTCCGGCCGTAGCTACAGGTATCAAGCGCTGCAAGCCGGAAGAAATGGTCTTCACTTATCAGGGTGATGGTGACCTCGCTTCCATCGGTACTGCAGAGATCGTACACGCCGCAGCACGTGGTGAGAAGATCTGCACATTCTTCGTAAATAATGCCGTTTACGGTATGACATCCGGTCAGATGGCTCCGACCACTCTTCTTGGTCAGGTTACAACAACCTCTCCTCTCGGTCGTGACGCAGAGACACGCGGTTATCCGATCAACGTCAGTGAGATGCTCTCCACACTTACCGGTGCTGTTTACATCGAGCGTGTAGCACTTTTCGACTACAAGCACATTCAGGAAGCTAAGAAGGCGATCGCAAAGGCTTTCCGCGTTCAGCAGGCCGGCCTCGGTTTCGCGATGGTTGAGTTCCTCTCCACATGCCCGACAAACTGGGGCAAGGAGCCGATCGAAGCTCTGGAGTGGTGCAAAGAGAAGATGGTCCCGCAGTATCCGCTGGGCGTCTTCAAGGGCAAGGATCTGGAGGTGTAATGATATGATCGATTTTTCTATTATTCTTGCCGGATTCGGTGGTCAGGGCGTTCTTTCCGCAGGTAAGATGGCGGCAGAGTCTGCTTTGATCGAAGGTAAAGAGGTTTCCTGGTTCCCGTCCTACGGTCCGGAAATGCGTGGTGGTACAGCAAACTGCTCCGTCGTTATCTCCGATGAGCCGATCGGTTCTCCGGTCATCAACGAGCCGGATGTTCTTATCGCACTGAACCAGCCGTCTCTTGAAAAGTTCGAAGATACCCTGAAGCCGGGCGGAATCATCATCATTGACTCTTCGCTCGTTAAGGTTGCTCCGAAGCGTACAGATATCCGCTTCATCCCGATCAACTCTTCCGAGATCGCTTCTGAACTTGGTTCCATGGCATATGCGACCATCGTACTCCTTGGCTGCGTATCCGCGGCAACAGGCGCTTTTACCAGAGATTCCTTTGAAAAAGCACTGTATGACGTTCTTCCGGAGAGAAGACATCACATGATCCCGAACAACCTGAACGCTTTCGATAAGGGAGCCGAGTTCGCCAATAAGTGATCTCCCGACATATTGTTGAGGAGTTCACAAAATCTTTACAAATCCCTATATATATTGATATTAAGGGAAAGAATTGTGACATGTTATAAAAGAGAGCCGAGAAATCGGCTCTCTTTTGTTAATTGTGCTAGAAACTTTCTCAAGGTTGATTTATAATAAATGAAATGGAAGAAATGGGCTGTCATGCCCATGTATGTAGGAGATATTACATGGACCAGGCGTATCTTTTCAATACGGGCAAAGATTATAAGAGTTATAACTATCTTGGGTCCCGTCCATTCGTGCGCGACAATGGTGAGAAAGGCTTCATTTTCAGGGTCTGGGCGCCGAATGCCACCGCGGTGAGTATCGTCGGTGATTTTAATGACTGGAATGCGCAGGCGTACTACATGTACCGGATCGGGGATTCCGGCATCTGGGAAGGGTATATCGTCGGCGCGAAGCAGTGGGACCGCTACAAATACCACGTGTATGGAGCGGACGGAAGCGAAGTGAACAAGGTCGATCCGTATGCCAGACACTGCGAGACGAGACCTGCGGACGCATCGATCCTTTACGATCCGAATGACTATACCTGGCACGACGAGGCTTTTACCAGCAAGCGCGTGCATGCATGTTCCCCGAGACCGATCTCGATCTACGAGCTCCACTTAGGATCCTGGCGCCGCCACGAAGACGGCAATTTCATGAACTATCGTGAGATCGCCAGGGAGCTTGCGAAATACTGTAAGAAAATGGGGTATACCCACGTGGAACTTATGCCGGTCCTGGAGCATCCGCTCGATGATTCCTGGGGCTATCAGGTCATCTGCTATTATGCAGTAACGAGCCGTTTCGGCACCCCGGCAGACTTTAAGTATTTCGTGGATCATCTCCATAAGAACGGCATTGCTATCATCCTCGACTGGGTGCCGGCACATTTCCCGAAGAATTCGGAAGGCCTTGTCCGTTTTGACGGATCTCCGTGCTATGAATATAAGGACCCGAGGATCGGTGAACACAAGGAGTGGGGCACTTTCGTATTTGATTATGCAAAGGCTGAAGTCCAGTCCTTCCTTATCTCCAATGCCGTATTCTGGATCGAGGAATTCCATCTTGACGGTATCCGCATGGATGCGGTTTCCAGTATGCTCTACCGTGACTACGGAAGAACCGAGTATATCCCGAATATCTATGGCGGTACGGATAACCTCGAAGCGATCGATTTCATCCGTAATCTGAACACCATCGTTTCCGAAAACTATCCATATGTCATGATGATCGCCGAGGAATCCACGGCGTGGCCGAAGGTCTCCCATCCGGTAAGTGATGGCGGACTGGGCTTCACGCATAAGTGGAACATGGGCTGGATGCATGACACGCTCGATTATTTCCAGACGGATTCGTATGCCAGAGAATGGCATCACGACCAGTTCTGTTTCTCCATGATGTACGCTTTCTCGGAAAACTTCATCCTGAGTCTTTCTCACGATGAAGTCGTACACGGCAAGAAGAGCCTCATCGATAAGATGCCGGGCGACAACTGGAGAAAGTTTGCTAATCTCCGACTGATGTTCATGTACATGATGGCGCATCCGGGTGCCAAGCTCAATTTCATGGGTTCTGAGTTCGGCCAGTTCATCGAGTGGAGATTCTATGAGCAGCTCGAATGGTTCATGCTTCAGTATGAATCCCATAAGCTCCTTCAGGACTATGTGGCTGACCTGAATCACTTCTACATCAAAAATGCGCAGTTCTGGCAGGACGATCATTCCTGGGGCGGCTTTGAGTGGGTCGATGCTTCGGATGTAAAGAACAACGTCTTCGTCTTTAAGAGAAAAGGCGTAGCGAACCAGGAAGATATCTATGTGGCGCTGAACATGGTGCCGGTACCGCTTGAAAACTACAACATCGGTGTAACCGAAGGCGGAAGATATAAGATCCTGATGAATACCGATGACATGAAGTACGGCGGTTCCGGATATCCGGACGGTTCGGACAGTAAGGGCACATTTAAGGCTGTAGAAGAGGGATGGAACGGAAAGCCGTATCACATCGCCGTCAATCTGCCACCGTTAGGTGGTATCTACTTCCAGAAGGTGAAGACTTCGTCCGGTAAATCGACGAAAGCTTCCACAGGCAAGACCGAAAAGAAGAGCACAAAGACAACGAAAACAACGAAAACAACGAAGAAAAAATAGAGATTAAAAACGGAGGTTCTCATTATGGCGAAAGCGCAAGTAGTCGCAATGATTTTGGCAGGAGGACAGGGTTCCAGACTGGGCGTGCTGACAAAGAGTATTGCTAAGCCGGCCGTTCCATTCGGAAGCCGTTATCGTATCATCGATTTTCCGCTATCCAATTGCGCAAACTCAGGAATTGAAACAGTTGGTGTTCTGACACAGTATCAGCCGCTGGCGCTGAATACTTACATCGGTAACGGTCATCCTTGGGATCTTGACCGAAACAACGGTGGTGCATTTATCCTTCCTCCTTTCCAGAAGACCGGAAAGAGCGACTGGTATAAGGGCACTGCGAACGCAATCTACCAGAACCGTGACTTTATCGACGATTGCGAACCGAAATATGTGCTGATCCTTTCCGGTGACCACATCTACAAGATGAATTACGCCGAGATGCTCCGTCAGCATATCGAAAATGAAGCGGATGCGACTCTTGCGGTGCTTGAAGTTCCGTGGGAAGAGGCTTCGCGCTTCGGTATCCTCAATACAAAAGAAAACTCCGATGTTATCACGGAGTTTGTGGAAAAGCCGGCTAAGCCGGAGAGCAACCTCGCTTCGATGGGTGTTTACATCTTTACCTGGGATGTGCTGAGAAAGGCACTGGTTGAGGATGAGGATGATCCGAAATCGAATAACGACTTCGGCAAGAATATCGTGCCGCTTCTTTTGAATCAGGGCAAGAAGCTCTGTGCATATCGTTTCTCCGGCTACTGGAAGGACGTAGGAACGATCTCTTCCCTGTGGGAATCGAACATGGATATCCTGGACCGTCCGCATGAGATCAATCTTATCGACCGTTCCTGGAGAGTCTACAGCAGAAACCCGGTAAAGCCGTCCCAGTTCCTGGGCGACAGTGCAGAAGTCCGCGGCTCCGCTCTGACAGACGGTTGCCAGATCTTCGGATCGGTACTGCACTCCGTGCTTTCCAACTCCGTTACTGTGGAGAAGGGCGCGTACGTTAAAGACTGCGTTCTCTTCCCGGGCGTTACGGTCAAGGCCGGTGCCCATCTGAACCGCTGTATCGTTGCTTCCGGCACGATCATCGGCGAGAACGTCAAGGCCGGATCTGATGTGACCGGCAAGAGCCCGTATCTGAATGAAAAGATCTGTCAGGAAGGTATCGTCGTTATCGAGGGCGGTCTCCGAATCAAGGACAACGCCGTGATCCCTGCCAATTGTCAGGTGGACAAAGATGTCAATGTATCTGCGAAAGACAATGTGATCGCAGAAGTCTTTCGGGTATGACGAAGTAGGGAGGAATTGAAAAATGTTTATTGATGCAATGGGTTTGATCCTTGGTGATAACAAAAAGATAACGCTTGGCGAACTGTCCAAGCCGAGAGCTCTGTCCGCGATCCCGTTCGGCGGAAGATACAGAATCATCGACTACATGCTTTCGAATATGGTGAACTCCGGTATTAAGAATATCGGTATCCACACCTACACGAAGTATAAGTCCCTGATGGACCATCTTGGAACCGGTTCTTCCTGGGATCTCGACAGAAAGAATTCTGGCGGACTTCATATCCTGCCGCCGTATGTAAACTCCGAAGCGACCTCGGTACAGGGCGATGAGGAGATGGCCGGCCTGCTCGATTTCGTAAGATCCAGCAAGGCGTCCTACGTGATCATGGCCGCAAGTAATGTGATCCTGAATACTACATTCACGGATTTCGTTGAAGATTTTAAAGCCAGCGGTGCAGATATCTCTGTCATGTATAACCGTGACGGCACGAAGTTCGGCGGACCGAACTATATCCTTGAAGTGGATAGAAGAGGCTGGGTAAAGGATATGCTCTTTAATCCGGAGAAAAGTTCTTTTACCAAGAGCAGCATGGGTATCATCGTTATGCGCCGTGAGCTCCTGATCGATCTGATCGCGGAGATGATGGCGCGTGGTACGAACCATGTAGGTATCCACTCTTTCGTAAAGAAATACGACACCCTCCGTGTACATGCATATGAGTACAAGGGACTGGTGCTCCGTATCAACAACGTACAGTCTTACTTCAATTCGTCCATGATGCTTCTGAATAATCAGATCCGTGCCGAGCTGTTCTGGAACGGCATGCCGATCTTTACGAAGGTCAAGGATGAGGCGCCGACACTGTATTCTGACGACTGTAAGGTAACCGATGCGATCGTATCTGACGGCTGCCGCATCTCCGGTACTGTTACAGAGTCGATACTTTTCCGTGGCGTTGCTGTCAGCAAGAACTGCACGATCAAAAACTGTGTTATCATGCAGGATGTGCATATTTCCGATAACTGCTATCTGGAGAATGTCATCCTTGATAAGAATTCTGTGGTCCGCCCGGGTATTAAACTTGTAGGTCACAAGGATTATCCGGTCGTGATCGGTAAAGGAGCGATCGTATGAACAAAGTGAAGGTCCTGTTTGTTTCCTCGGAGGTCTATCCGTTTGCGAAAGTCGGCGGACTGGCGGATGTGGTTGGTGCACTGCCGATCGAACTGCAGCATCACCACTGTGATGCCCGTGTCATCATGCCGCTATATAAGACCGTAAAGGAAAAACAGATACATAATCTCGACTTTATCGGCTGGAAGATGATCAAGATGGGCTGGAGATCCCTCTATGCCGGTCTTTATACGCTGACATTAAATGGCGTTAAGTTCTACTTCGTCGATAACGAATACTACTTTAACTTTGATCAGGTCTATGTGGAGTATGTTTTCGATATTGAGCGTTTCTGCTTCTTCCAGAGAGCCGTACTTGATTTCATGGGCGACTTTATGGGATTCGAACCGGACGTTCTGCACTGTAACGACTGGCAGTCCGGTATGATGCCGCTTCTGCTCGATGCACATTATAAGAAGAATGGCTATCACACCAACGTCAAGACGGTCTATACGATCCACAACCTGAAGTATCAGGGTATCCATGGCATCGAAGTCATTCAGGATCTCCTCGATCTTCCGAGTGAATATCTTACGGATGAACTGTCCATCAAAGACGGCGCCGTCAACTTCATGAAGGCCGGTATCGTTTACAGTAACTCCGTAACGACAGTATCTCCTACATATGCGTATGAGATCATGACGGATTACTACGGTGAGGGTCTGAATCATACGCTTCAGCGCTATGCCTATAAGGTATCCGGTATCTTAAACGGTATCAACGCGGATGAGTATAATCCGGCGAAGGATAACATGATCCCTTCAAAGTATTCCATCAAGAATTATGTCGAAGGAAAAGCGATCAATAAGAAATCCGTTCAGGAACAGCTTGGCCTGGAAGTAAATGCCGGCGCTCCGCTTTGTACCATGATCTCCCGTCTGGTCGACCAGAAGGGTCTGGATCTTCTTCTGCGCGTAGTAGAGGAGATGCTCTACGATGGTATGCAGATCGTGATCCTCGGCACAGGTGATGCATATTACGAGAGAGCCCTTGCGGATATCGCCGCAAGGAATCCGGGCAAGATGTGTGCCTGCATCTCCTTTGATAACGGTCTTGCGCATACACTGTATGCCGGTTCCGATATCTTCCTGATGCCTTCACTCTTTGAGCCGTGCGGACTTTCCCAGCTCGTAGCCATGACTTATGGTACGATCCCGATCGTTCGTGAGACGGGTGGCCTTCGTGATACCGTTATTCCGTATAACGAGTTCACCGGAGAAGGAAACGGCTTCTCGTTCGCCAATATCAATGCACATGAATTCCTGTTCGTCACCAAGTATGCCTGTGATCTGTACCGCCATAACAAGGAGGTATGGAACAAGCTGATCGAAGAGGGCATGAAGGCGGATTATTCCTGGAGAAAATCTGCCAAGGAGTATGCCGGACTTTATTCTTTCATCACCGGTATCTCGATCGATGAAGAGGAAGAACCGCCGAAGAAGAACCTGACGGAAGAGATCCTCGATATGCCGGCTCCGAAGAAAAAAGAAGCGGCGAAGAAGGAAGTAGCCAAGAAGACGGCGAAGAAGCCGGCAACAAAGAAAGAGGCGGAGAAGGCAGATCCTGAAAAGAAAACAGCAGCTAAGCCCGCTTCTGAGAAAAAGCCTGCGGCGAAGACCGCTAAATCAAAACCGGCGGCCAAGTCTTCTAAACCGGCTCCGAAAAAGACCTCTTCTGAGACGGGGGATAACAAGAAGTCATGATGTCTCGGATCGCCAAGAATACGGATTGCGTCGTTCATTGCTCCAGACTCCCGGAATACCGCACACCGTTCGGTGCGCAGAAAACAGGCGGCTATGTGGATCTTAGTATCGATGTTTCCGTATCGGTGGATGAGGTCGTCCTATGTTATACGTACGGTCTTTATGACCTGTCCTATAACGAACTGAGATTACAAAAACAGGGAACTGTCCCGAACCGATGGAGCTGCCGTCTGCGCATGCCCGCCGAGTCGGGACTTCTCTTTTACTGGTTCTGTTTACGAAGCAGAAACGAAGACATCGAAGCGATCGTTGACCCGGAATTCCACGATCTTTTATACAGAAACTATGAAGAGGGAAGAACGTATCTTTACTATGTCGCCTCCTGGGAGGGAGAAAACGGCAAGGGTAAATTTGCTTTTTCCGCACCGAAGGTTGGCGTACATGAGGAAAAATACCCGCACGCTTTTCAGATCACGGTCTATGAGGAAGACTTCGTAACGCCTGACTGGATGAAGGGCTCGGTGATGTACCAGATCTTCCCGGACCGTTTCTTCCGCGGGTCGGATTATTCCTTCGACCTTATGAAAAGATCCGAAAAGGAGCGTCCTGAGCGAGTCCTTCACGAGGACTGGAACGAAGATGTCGATATCGAAGGCAAGCCGGAAACAGGATATCTGGCCTGTGACTTTTATGGTGGAACACTTAAAGGGATCGCCGAGAAGGTCGATTATCTTATGTCTTTAAATATAGATGTCTTATATATGAATCCGATCTGTGAAGCGAGATCGAACCATCGCTATGACACGGCGGATTATCTGAATGTGGATCCGCTCCTGGGCGGAAAGGCCGGCTATAAGGCATTTTCTTCCGTCATGAAGGAAAACGGCATCCGGTATATCGTCGATGGCGTATTCAGCCATACGGGCGCAGACAGCCGCTATTTCAACAAGTACGGAAGATACGAAGAACCCGGTGCGTACAGTGCTTTTTCAGAAGGAAAAGACAGCAAATATTCCTCCTGGTATGCATTCAGAAGAGGCGAAGACGGCTCGATCCAGTACGATTCCTGGTGGGGCTTTCCTGAACTTCCGAATACAAAAGAAAATGACCTCAGTTACCGGGACTATATCCTGGGACCGAACGGGGTCGTAGCCAGCTGGCTCAAAGGAGGCGCCAGCGGTGTCCGTCTGGATGTCTCCGATGAGCTTCCGGACTCATTCCTCCGTGAGATGAGATCCTGCGTCAGAAAAGCTTCCGGCGGGGAAGGTCTGGTCCTGGGAGAAGTCTGGGAAGAAGTCACCACGAAGATCAGTTATGGCAATTACAGGGACTTTGCCTTCGGCAGAACGCACGATACGGTCATGGGATATCCGTTTCGGGATGCTCTCCTTTCGTTCCTTCGTGGCGAGATCTCTGCCCGCACATATTCCCTGACAATGGAAAAGTACCGTGAAAACCTTCCGGATCAGATGTTCTACTGCATGATGAACCTGATCGGAAGTCATGACGTTCCCAGAGCCATTACGATGCTTGTCGGATCTCCTGATCCGGGAAACAGAGAAGAACAGAAAGAACTTCACATTTCCGAAGAGATGCAGGGGAGAGGCGCGGCACTGATGAAGATGGCCTTTGCGATCCAGATGATGTATCCGGGCTGCCCGTGTACATATTATGGCGATGAGATCGGCATGGAAGGGTATAGAGATCCATTTAACCGGAGGACATATCCGTGGGGTAAAGAGACCACCTGGCAGAAAGAGCTTCTCGAATCTTTCCGGAAGGTAAGCGGATTAAGGCGGAAATATGGAGTTCTGCGCTGTGGTGAGATCTCCATGGTGCATGCAGAAGGGGATGACCTCATATTCGAGCGCACTCTGGATCCAAACGGAAAAGATCACTTCGGGCGGTTCTGCAGCAGTCCGAAAAAGATTTTGTTAATATCGAACCGAAGTGATAAAATGAGGTTGTTGCTGGATATAAATGCGAACGGAAAAGTGACATCATTAGAACATATTCCTGATATCTTTTCTGGAAACGGTGAGACTTCAATAGAGATCTCTTCCGGCACGGAAGATAAAAAAGTGGAAGTTTTACCGCTTTCAACCTGCATATTTGTCATAGACCGATAGATATTTAAATAACAGATCATAAGGAAGCATGGGAGGTATTTATGGCTGATTTTGATGAGAATGGACAGCAGATCCAAAATGAGATCACTGAGGACGTAACCAATAAAAAGTGTCCGAACTGTGGTGCGACCGTAGTTTTTGATCCGGAATCCGGCGGAATGCTCTGCGAATTCTGCGGTTATAAGACGGAGCTCCCGAAGGCGGATGCAGATAATGCGATCTGCGAACTGGATTTCGAATCCGCGACTCAGACAGCAAGCTTTGAGTGGGGCGCACAGAAGAAATCAGTAGTTTGTAAACAGTGCGGCGCGGAGACGATCTACGATGCCCTCGAGACCGCTGCAGTATGCCCGTTCTGCGGATCCACAAGCGTTATGCCTGCCGCCAGTTCTGATTCCATGGCACCAGGTGCAGTTTGTCCTTTCGCAATCACGAAAGAAAAGGCTGGCGAGCGTTTCACATCATGGATCAAAGGAAAGCTCTTCACGCCTTCAAAAGCTAAGAAGAGCGCCCGTCCGGAATCTTTCCAGGGCGTATATCTTCCGTACTGGACATATGATTCTCAGACGACTTCTTCCTTTACAGCCAGAGCCGGTTTTGACCGTCGCGTAAAGAGAGGCGATACCTACGTTACTGAGACCACATGGCGTCCGGTAAGTGGTGTATATCAGGAATTTATCGACGATGAGACCGTAATGGCCAGTAAGAGAAATGAGAACTCTGTAGTGAAAGCATGTGAGCCGTTTGACTTTAGTAAGCTTGTTCCATATTCTCCGCAAGTGGTAGCCGGATTTATCGCTGAACGTTATTCCATCGGGCTCAAGGAAGGCTGGGGAATTGCCCAGGAATCCATTAAGAGAAGACTGCAGCAGAACATTAATCAGTACATCCGTAGAAACTGGAGATGCGACCGCGTAGATTCGCTCCATTTCTCCACACTCTATACCAATATTACTTATAAGTATATTCTTGTTCCTGTATGGATCTCCTCGTTCAAGTTTAATGACAAAGTATACCAGTTTGTCGTCAACGGACAGACCGGAAAAGTGGGCGGACATGCTCCGGTTTCTGTACTTCGTGTACTTGCTGCGATTGGTCTCGGTCTTCTGGCGATCATCCTGTTCTTCAAGCTTACACACTGAGAGTAAAAAACAATTTATTTATGAAGAAGGTCGTAATTTTGTTACGGCCTTTTTTATAAATTGTGTCTAAATTGTGAAATTTGTACAATGTGCACAAACAAAAATAGTTGAGCTAATAACTTCGGTATTATATTATGATGACGGTGGACCTATATAAATAGGTGAATTATGTTCAAATTTGGGAAACCACGGAGGGTCAAAATGACAGAAAGCAAGACACATCAGGTGACGAAAGGTCATCGTTTCGGCCGATGGGCGAGAACACTTTCTTGCACATTGGTCTTAGCATTCCTGGGAACACAGGGAATCGCGGCTTTGCCATTCGGTACAGCGAATAATCATCTATCTTACGAAAGCGGTTCAGGTGTTAATCCGCAAAATCCTTTTAACTATGCAATTTTCTGCTTTGGCGATTTTGAAGTCGGTAGTGGTCAAGGTCATCACTCTAACGGCGCAATGGCCATTGGCGGAAACGCCACAATGAGTGACTACTCCTTCGCAGGAGACAATACAGCTCCGGGTGAGCGTGGACTGTCCCAGCTGGTAGTCGGTGGTGATCTGAACTTTAATGTGCTGAACACACTTCGTGGTAACCTTGAAGTTTCCTCCGCTTCGAAGATCCACGGTACGAATTACGCTTTCTCCAACAACTCCTACCACGTTGTTGAGGGTGTATCGATCAACTTTGCAGATAGAAAGTCTGCAATGGTTTCCCGTGCAAACAGCGCAAATACTACAGCTCAGAATAGTTCCAACGCAATCGTCACAAAGAAGGGCGGCGGCGGATGGCTGGAAGTTGAAGCCAAGCCTCAGCAGGGTTTCAATTCCGAGTCTGACGTGCTCATCTTTAATCTTCCGGAAGGAACAAACAAGCTCTATATCCCGGAAGGCATCGATGTGATCATCAATGTTCGCGGCGATTCCGTAAACTACTTCCCGCAGCTGATGTATGGTTCTTTCAATAGTGCAAGTACTCCGAACGACGGCGGTGACACACGTGACGCAAGAGTCGTCTGGAACTTCGCTGAAGCAAAGAGCATCTATATGCCGGACAATCACGCACTCCATGGTGCAGTTCTTGCTCCGAATGCTTACATCAAGAAGCTTGGTGGTAACTCCAACGGTGCGATCATTTGCGCATCTATGTTTACCACTTCTGAGTTCCACTCGGTATCCAACAGAGTAAAGTTCCCGACGCCGACACCGACACCGACCCCGACGCCGACTAATACTCCTACACCGACGAACACACCTACACCTACAAATACACCTACACCGACGAACACGCCGACTCCTACATCGACACCTACGCCGACGAATACACCTACTCCGACGCCGACTCCGACAAACACGCCGACTCCTACGGCTACACCGACAGCGACGCCGACACCTACGAACACACCTACACCGACGCCGACAGATACACCGACGCCGACACCTACGAATACACCAACACCTACGCCGACGAACACGCCGACTCCGACGCCTACGCCGACACCAACACCTACACCGTTGCCGACGCCAACACCTCTGCCGACACCGACTCCGCTGCCGACACCGACTCCTGTTCCGTCGCCGACACCGTCTCCGTCTCCGACGCCAACGCCTACTCCGACGAACACGCCGACTCCGACGCCGACGAATACACCAACCCCGACGCCGACAAATACTCCGACGCCGACACCTACGAACACACCTACACCGACACCGACACCTACGCCGACGAATACGCCAACACCGACTAGCACGCCTACGCCGACACCGACAAATACACCTACACCGACGCCGACCAGCACGCCGACACCTACGCCGACTCCGCTGCCGACACCGACACCGTTACCGACGCCAACACCGCTGCCGACACCGACACCTGTTCCGTCACCAACACCGTCACCGTCACCGACGCCGACACCTACTCCGACAGAGACGCCAACACCGACTCCGACGGAAACACCGACACCAACTCCGACTCCGACGGAGACACCTACTCCGACAGAGACACCTACGCCGACTCCGACGGAAACACCTACTCCGACAGAGACACCTACAGTGACTCCGACGGAAACACCTACAGTAACTCCGACGGAAACACCTACAGTAACTCCGACAGAGACGCCTACAGTGACTCCGACGGAAACACCTACTGTAACTCCTACGGAGACACCTACTCCGACGGAGACCCCGGCACCGTTGCCGACGCCGACAAATACGCCGACACCGACACCTCTGCCGACACCTACGCCGCTGCCGACACCGACACCGCTGCCGACACCGACAGCAGCACCGACAGTAACACCTACACCTTCGCCGACGCCGACAGTAACGCCGACACCGACGAACACACCTACGGCAACACCTACACCGACGGATACTCCGACACCAACGGAAACGCCGATCCCGCCGCAGGAGTCCGAAGTACTCGGAGCTTCCCGTGTACCGAAGACAGGTGATACCGGATCTGCAGTTAAGATGCTCGCAGGCTTGTTCTTCCTGGCAGTTTCTGCCGCATCCCTGACCGTTGTGGTAAGGAAGAAGGAAGAAGAGGAAAAATAATCAGAAAACTGATCAAATAAAGAGCTGTCTCACATGAGGCAGCTCTTTTCTTTTTCCGGTAATAACCGGTCTTCTGACCCGAATTTGACGGGTTGGAAAAATCATTCATCTATATCTGAAAAAGGATATTGACACGCCACCATTCAATCAGTATAATTATTCATGCTTTACAGCCATGCGGCGGTGGCGGAATTGGCAGACGCGCACGTTTGAGGGGCGTGTGGGCGACCATACGGGTTCAAGTCCCGTTCGCCGCACCAAGACTTGAGGATCACATCCTCAAGTCTTTTTTTATCTCAATTGATTTGTAAAATTTCTTATAGTATAATTTTTAGTTGCGATAAGCAATTAAAGGAAAAAGAATGTATTTAATGAATGGAGGATGAACAATGAACATGAAAGTTAAGAAACTCGCTTGTGTCACACTTTCTATTGCTATGATCATCTCTGCAGCTGCATGCGGCAAGAAGTCCGGTAAGAAGAAAGAAGCATCTCCGGCAGGTGAAGCTGCTGAGACTGTCCTTGAGGCAGTAACTTCTCTGAGTGTTAAGAAGCTCAAGAAGATCAACGGTATGGAGGAGACGATCGACACATTTGAAGCAATCGCTTCCAGCGATGCCATCAAGGCTGTTTTGGATAAGGCTTCCTATGAGATCAACGAAGATGATATCAAGGAAAAGAAAAAGAAGACAACCGTTCCGGTAACTGTGACCATGCCTGACTATGAGGCTGCAGCTGAAGAGGCTGAAGGTGATGAGGATGATTTCATTGAAGCCATCGAAGCTCAGAAAGAGAAGAAGTATATCTCTGTAGATGTTACTCTCGAGTTTGAAAATGATGACGACGAGTACACACTTACAAACGGTCCTGAGTTCTGTGAGGAACTTCTTGCGCCGGTACTTGAGGCTTGCGAAGATTTCATCGAGATCTCTCCTTCGACAGAAGTAACTCTGGAAACTGATGAAACAGATCCGACTACAGCTGCTCCGACAGACGATACTGCTGCGACAACTGAACCGACAGATGAAACTAAGGATACTACACCTGCACCGACAGACGACACATCTGCAACAGATGATACTACTGCGACAACAGCTTCTTCCGGCCCGGCTGCTAAGCTTGAGAAAGTAACTCCGAAGAAGATCAAGATCGACAAGGATATTTTCGAGAAGCTTCTGAAGGAAGTTGATCCGGATTCTGCCAAGTCTATTATTTCTACAGGTGCCGGTTCTGTTGGATCCACTGCTACCACAGAAACAGTTGTTGCTTATGACGCTGAATTCGAACTGATGTATCAGTATTATGAATTTGCTGATGTAGCTACGGCAAAGGGATACTTTGATTCCATGACAGGTTCTCTTAAGTCTATCTGCACCAATTACGAGGTTTCTGATGACTGGGGCTATGTATCCTATCAGTATTCTGATTACACCTGCATTTACTACTTCTCTGACAATGGCATGATCGTTGCTCTTTCTATGAGCAGTGCTGCTGAGAAGATCGAGAAGATCAACGAATTCGCGAAGGCTCTCTGCAAATAATCAGAGTATCTAAAATTGTATGAGTATAAGGAGTTGCTCCGCAAAGGGGCAACTCCTTTTCTTTTGGGTTATAATGAGAAGGATAAGTCTAGTAAGGAGATCATCCGATGAAGGTCACAGTTCTTTCGGAAAATAACAGTAAGCCAGGATTCCTTTCGGAGCACGGTTTAAGTCTGTATATAGAGACAGACCGGCATAAGATCCTTTTTGATTTCGGTGCGGGCAGTAACTTTATAAGCAATGCCGAAAAGCTCGGGGTCGATCTAGGCAGAGTCGACGTGGCTTTCCTTTCCCACGGACACTATGACCATGGCGGCGGACTTCTTGCCTTCCTTGATATCAATAAGATCGCGAATATCTATATGAATGAGCTGGTGTTCGAACCGCATTATAACGGGCAGAACAAGTATATCGGTCTGGATGAGACCCTTGACGGACATCCAAGGTTCATAAAAGTCAGGGAGAATACCACGATCGACAAAGAGCTTAGTTTTGTGAAGATAGAAAAACTGAAAAAATCCATCGATACCCACGGACAGAAGGTGAAGCGCGGGAAGATCATGGAAAAAGAAAAATACGAGCACGAGATGTATCTTCTTATCCGGGAAGGATATAAGACCTATCTTATCAGCGGCTGCACGCATAAGGGCATTATAAACCTCGTGCATCAGTTCCGTTTCCATGCGTTTGTCGGCGGCCTGCATCTTATGAAGTACGAGCCGATCTGGGATGAGGAGATCCTTATCGAGACTTCTAAGGCCATGAAGGATTCCTGCGCACAGTATTATTCCTGTCACTGCACGGGAGAAGAGCAGCTTTTGTTCCTGAAAGACGAGCTGGGAGATAAGGTTCAGTCCCTGATCTGCGGGCAATCCGTTACGATCGGCTAGAATTTTGCCGTAAACGCCTAAAAACCCTTGCATCTTTTCGTTTCTCTGTTATCATGGGAATGTAGTTTTTATGCCTTTTTTGGGGCGAAAGTAAATTGTAGGGCTGTCAGAGACGGCAGCAGAAGGATGGTAGATTATGGATTCTCTTGATCTCTTGTATGGGATAGTCATTGTCGTGTTCTTCGCAATGATTATCGGTGTAGGTCTGTACTCAAGAAAAAACACCAAAGATGTTTCTTCTTTTGTACTTGGTGGCAGAAGAGTAGGCCCGTGGCTTACTGCTTTCTCATTTGGTGCCACGTATTTCTCCGCAGTTATCTTTATCGGTTATGCAGGTAAGTTCGGATGGGACTTCGGTGTTTCGGCACTGTGGATCGGTCTGGGCAATGCTTTCATCGGTTCTCTGGCCGCATGGGTAGTGCTTGGTAAGAGATGCCGTATCATGACCAAAACGTTAAACACGAACACTATGCCGGACTTCTTCGGTAAACGTTATAATTCGAAAGCTCTCCGTATCGCGGCAGCTCTGATCATCTTCGTTTTCATGATCCCTTACTCTGCTTCGGTATTTAACGGCCTTTCCTATCTATTCACATCTGCTCTGCGTCTGGACCGTATCTCTAACGGATACGAGATCTGCATTATCGTTATGAGCGTTCTTGCCGCCACATACGTTATCCTCGGCGGATACATGTCCACAGCGATCAACGACTTTATTCAGGGAATGATCATGATCATCGGTATCGTCATGACGATCGTCTGTGTTCTGAACTATCACGGCGGACTGATGTCCTCCATGACGGAACTGTCCAACGTTCCTGCTGCGAACGGTTCTTCCTTCCAGGGCGTTTATTCCTCGCTCTTCGGACCGGAGCCGCTGAACCTCTTAGGTGTTGTTATCCTTACTTCTCTTGGTACCTGGGGTCTTCCGCAGATGGTGCAGAAGTTCTACTCTATCAAGGATGATAAGTCTGTTCATACAGCGACGATCATTTCCACGATCTTCGCAGTCATCATCGCAGGCGGCTCCTACTTCATGGGCGGTTTCTCCCGTATCTTCGTAACAGCTGAGGACATCAAGACAGCGTCCGGCGGACTCAATATGGATAAGATCATGCCGATCATCCTCGACAAGGCGATCCCTACGCTCCTCGTTGCGATCCTCGTCGTTCTCGTACTCTCGGCTTCCATGTCCACTCTGACATCGCTGGTTCTGACTTCCAGCTCCACGATCACACTGGACGTTCTTGCTGACAATGTCATCAAGGATATGAATGAGAAGAAGAAGGTCAGCATCATCCGTATCCTTCTTGCTATCTTCGTGCTGGTATCCATGGCTCTGGCGATCTATTCCTATAGAAGCAACGATATGTACATCACCAAACTGATGTCTATCTCCTGGGGTGCTATGGCCGGTTCCTTCCTGGCTCCGTTCTTCTACGGACTTTTCTGGAAGGGCGTTACAAAGGCAGCTGTATGGGCGTCCTTCATCAGCGGTGTCGGCATCACGGTATCTCACCTGATCTTGAGTAACGGCGCACTGTTCGGACATAACTTCAAGTTCCCGACAGGCCTTCCGATCAATCTGGCATCTCCGATCAATGCCGGTGCTTTTGCCATGCTGTTCGGTCTTATCATCGTTCCGGTCGTATCCTGGATCTCGCCGAAACTCGATAAGAAAGTCATCGATAATGCATTTAAGGATATGCCGGACGACATCCCTGCAAGAATCGATGATATTAAAGACTAAACATGATACAATAGACGGGTGCTAATTCTAGTGAACACTAACTGAACATAAGTGAGGTATCAAGAAGTGAAACAGATCATGTTAGGTAATGAAGCTGTTGCGCGTGGTGCTTATGAGGCCGGAGTGAAAGTCGTTTCCTCCTACCCGGGCACACCGAGTACAGAAATCACAGAGACGATCGCCACCTATGACCGCATCTACTGCGAATGGGCGACGAATGAGAAGGTGGCATCCGAGGTAGCGATCGGTGCTTCCATCCGAGGCGCACGTGCGATGACATGCATGAAGCATGTTGGTATGAACGTGGCGGCGGATCCGATGTTTACTGCCGCTTATGAAGGCGTAAACGGCGGTCTGGTATTTGTTGTGGCTGACGACCCGGGTATGCACAGTTCCCAGGACGAGCAGGACAGCAGAAACTACGGACGTGCAGCCAAGCTCATGATCCTCGAGCCTTCTGACAGTCAGGAGTGCAAGGATTTTGCTAAGATGGCGTTCTCTCTTTCCGAGAGATTTGATACGCCTGTGATCCTTCGCATGCATACCCGCGTTTCTCATTCCCGTTCGCTCGTTGAGCTTTCCGATCCGGAAGATATCGTCGTTAAGCCTTACGAGAAGAACGTGAATAAATACGTTATGATGCCGGCCATGGCCATTAAGCGCCACGTAGTGGTCGAGCAGAGAACACTGGATATCGCCAAGGCTTCGAATGAAGAATTCCTCGGCATGGGCATCCATAAAGTAGAAATGAATGATACCAAGCTCGGTATCATCACCGCAGGCGCTTCCTATCAGTATGTGAAGGAAGGCGTTCCGTCTGCATCCGTCCTGAAGCTCGGCTGTGTGTGGCCGCTTCCGATGGATCTGATCCGCGATTTCGCATCGAAGGTAGACCGTCTGGTCGTAGTTGAAGAACTTGATCCTTTCATGGAGACAGAGATCAAGGCCGCCGGCATTGCCTGTGAGGGAAAAGATCTTTTCACGCTGCAGGGCGAATATAATTCCCGCATGATCCGTTCTGTACTTTCTTCGGAAGCTCTTCCGGAGAAAGCACTGGACCTTTCTAAACTTCCGACCGCTCCGGGCCGTCCGCCGCTCCTTTGCGCCGGATGTCCGCATAAGGGCATGTTCCTGGCATTAAACCGTGCGAAGGTACAGGTCATGGGCGATATCGGATGCTATACGCTTGGTACGCTCCCGCCGACAGCCGCGATGGACGTTTCCGTCTGCATGGGCGCTTCAGTCGGTATGGCCCACGGCTTCGATAAGGCTTCCGATGGGGAAGACAGTAAAAAGACCGTAGCCGTGATCGGTGACTCGACTTTCCTGCATTCCGGTATCACGAACCTCATCAATGCGGTATATAACCAGAGCGCGATCACTGTCATGATTCTCGATAACTCCATCACGGGTATGACAGGACATCAGCAGAACCCGGCATCCGGTAAGAATATCCGCCTGCAGCCGGCTCCGGCCATCGATCTGGAGACTCTCTGCAGAAGCGTCGGTGTTACCTCTGTAAGAACCGTTGATCCGGTAGATACCTACGAAGTCGAAAAGATCGTTAAAGAAGAGATCGCGAAGGATTGCGTATCCGTGATCATTGTACGCCGTCCATGCGCATTGATCCCGACCGGTAAAAAGCCGAAGGGCGTGTCCATCGTCCTGAATGAAGATGCCTGCAAGAAGTGCGGCGCCTGCTCCCGTATCATGTGCCCGGCACTCGTTGCCGGTGACGATAAGAAGCCGGTGATCGACCCGGAGGCCTGCAATGCCTGCGGCCTTTGCATCAACATGTGTAAATTCAATGCACTTTCCAGAAAGGAGGAGCAATAATATGGCAAAGGATATTTCAATCGTACTCGCCGGTGTCGGCGGACAGGGAACCTTGATCGCCGGAAAGCTCCTCGGAATTCTCGCCATGAAGCTCGGCCTCGATATCAAGGTATCGGAAGTACACGGCATGAGCCAGCGCGGCGGTTCCGTTATTACATACGTAAGAATGGGTGAAAAGGTCTATTCTCCTATCATCGAAGAAGGTATGGCAGACTATGTCCTCGCTTTTGAAGAAGTCGAGGCTGTCCGCTGGGCTAACCTTCTGAAGAAAGACGGAGTGCTCCTTGTGAACTCCCAGAAGATCAAGTCTCTTCCGGTCCTTCTCGGAAATGCCGAGTATCCGGAAAACATCAAGGATGCTCTGGATGCTTCCGCTTCCGGAAATACAAAGATCGTGGAATTTGACGCACTTTCCGCCGCTCTTTCCTGCGGCAGCAGCAAGGCCGTAAATATGGTCATGGTCGGTGCGCTTTCTGCGGGTATGGATTTTCCGAAGGAACTGTGGGAAGAAGCGATCAACGAAGCATTTGCAAGTAAGGCGAAGCTGATCCCGATGAATATCGAAGCTTTTAACAAAGGCAGAGATTTCGTTTCGTAAAAGCTCCACTTTACGATATAATAGAATCAGAAAATGTAAGGAGGACATCCGTATGTTAGTTAAGCAGATCAACGTTTTCCTTGAGAATTCATTTGGCCGTCTGGCTGAAGTGACGAAAGTCCTTGGCAAGGCGAATATCGATATCCGTGCTCTCTATGTGGCAGATTCGACGGATTATGGTGTTCTCCGCATGATTCTGGACAAACCGGAAGAAGCGGTCGCGGTGCTTACGGAAGCAGGCTTTACGGTAAGCATGACACCGGTCCTTGCGATCGCGATCCCGGATAAGCCGGGTACGCTGGATCACTCCCTGATGACGTTTTCCGAGACGGGCGAGTCGATGGAATACATCTACGGTTTCGTCGGAAGAAAGTCTGATGAGGCAGTGATGGTGATCCGTGTGCAGAACTTTGATCCTGTGATCAAGAAGTTTGAGGAAGCCGGTATCAGGATCTTAAAACCTGAGGAGGTTTACGGTATCTGATGAATCAGGATCCATTCAAAACAATGTATGGTATCAGCGATACGGTGGTCAGCATGGCAGATGAAGCGATGACCGCCGTTTCTGCTGTTTTCTCCAAGATCGATGAAGTAAAGCAATTTAACCAGCTTCGTGTCCTTCAGGCTTTCAGAAATGCCCGTTTTGCCGAGGCGCATTTAGGCGCGACCACCGGCTATGGCTATGACGATATCGGAAGAGAGAAGATCGAGCAGATGTATGCGGAGATCTTCGGCGCGGAAGCTGCCTATGTCCGTATCCAGGTCACCTGCGGTACGCAGATCCTGGTGGCATGTCTTTTCGGGATCCTTAAGCCGGGAGAAGAGATGCTGGCTGTGACCGGACGTCCTTACGATACACTTGCTTCGGCACTCGGTGTCGAGAAGAAGGACGATACGTTTACGGGCTCTCTTTTAGACTACGGAATGAAGTATAACGAAGTACAGCTTCGTGATGACGGATCGCCTGATCTTGAGGCGATCAGAGCAGCCATTAAGCCGGAAACGAAGGTCGTATTCCTCCAAAAGTCGAAGGGCTATACCAGCAGACGATGCCTCCTCGGAGAAGACATCAAGGCGGTCGTCGATCTGATCAAAGGCATAAGAGAAGACATTATCGTTTTCGTAGATAACTGCTACGGCGAATTCGTGGAGACGCAGGAGCCGTGCGCACTGGGTGCGGATCTTTGCGCCGGGTCTCTCATAAAGAATGCCGGCGGCGGGATCTGTCCTTCCGGTGCCTATGTGGCCGGTCGAAAAGATCTGGTCGAGAGAGTGGCGGAGCGTGTTACCGCCCCGGGACTCGGCAGTCATGTCGGACCTTCTCTCGGCTTTAACCGGCAGATCGCGCAGGGACTCTTCCTGGCCCCGCATGTTGTCGCGGAAGCCATGAAGGGCGCCGTCTTTGCCGCAAAGCTCCTCGAGATGACAGGATGCCAATGTGCACCTTCTTCGACGGACCTTCGTGGAGATATTGTGCAAAGTGTGGCTTTCCCAGATGAGCAACAAATGGTAAACTTTTGTAGAAAAGTACAATCCTGCTCCCCGGTGGATTCTTTCGTTTCGCCGGAGCCGTGGGACATGCCGGGTTATGACGCGCAGGTCGTTATGGCGGCAGGTGCTTTTGTACAGGGCGCTTCCATCGAGCTATCCGCCGATGGCCCTGTAAAACCGCCGTACCTCGTATATATGCAGGGCGGTCTGGTATTTGAACAGGTAAAACTGGCGGTCATGATGGCCGTTTCGGATATGTTGGAGAAGAACTGATCGATGGCCAGGGGCAGAAAGAGCAATAACGGCAACCGCATGAATAATATGCAGAGAGCCGGGGACAGACAGAAGGTCGATCCTTCCAAGTCTCCCGTGAATCCTTCTGCGCCCGGAAAAATAATTCCGTCTTCTTCCGGTTCCGCGGTAAAGAGAAATGTGCCGCAGGGAAAAACGAATCCGCGTGCGCAGATGAATTCCGCATCCCGGGTAAATCCGGAAGGCAGAAATGTATCTTCGAAGACTGCTCCTTCGAGAAAAACTCCTTCGAAGGATATCTCCGCTATGCCGAAAAAGGGTGTTTCCGCAAACCTTAAGATGAAACAGAAGGGCAAGGCGCCGGCAGTCGTCAGAAGGAATGCCCCGAATACGCAAAATCCGAATCCGGCTTCTTCGAATGATTCACTCAAGGCCGATCCGGTCGCACCGCAGTTCCGCCGTCCGCTTTTCGGGGATGAACAGGAACCGACTACTACCGTCGTGGAGAAAGAAGCTCCGAAGACACAGCCGAAGAAACTGTCCTGGTGGAAAGTCCGTCAGATCGATAAGAGAAATCAGCTGATCCAGAAGCAGAAACTCGAGAAGGAAAAAGAAGAGGCGGCGAAGAAGGAACAGCAGATCGTGCCGGATGTCCTCGAGGAGACGCGTCCCGAGGTTGGTGAAGAGAGAAGAAAGCACATGGCGAAGATGCGTAAGAGAGACTCTCTGCGCGCTGCGTTTAACGCTTTTCTTTCGATCCTGATCCTGACCGGCATGATGATCATCGCGGTCCTTTATGTAGAGGATTATGTTTCCGCCAAGCCGGCCTATGCATTTGCGACGCAGGGCACGATCGAGCATACGATCGGTGCCAATGCTCTCGTTGTAAGAAATGAATCCGTGATCAATTCCACCCACACCGGTGCACTTTTAGCGCAGGCGACCGAAGGCAGCCGTGTAGCGAAAAAACAGCTTCTGGCCCTGGTCATCCCGGACGGAATGGAGTCGACGCTTACGGATCTTCAGAATGTCGAGCAGCAGATCGTCGATATCGAAAGGCAGCTTATGAATCAGGGAAAAGGCGTAGCGGCAAAGGCGATCTTTACTGAGACCAATGAAGAGATCCACCCGATCATTACGACGATCCGGCAGGATGCACTCCTCAATAACCTCAACAACATGACCAGTTATTCGTCTTCGATCCGCGTACTGATGGAAAAGCGTGATGCGAACCTGAAAGATATCGATTTTGAAGACGAGCAGCTTAATACGCTCCGTAACAGTGAGAGCAATCTTCGGACCCAGCTGAAGAACCGCGCCAACTCGATCAGCGCGGATGAACCGGGCATCGTTTCCTATAAGCTCGACGGACAGGAAGAGATCATCACACTCGACCTTCTCATGAATATGGTAGATACCAAGTGCGATCAGCTCATCAAAGAGAGCAGCAGCATTATCACCGGTGACCTCCAGATCAAACAGAATGAGCCGGTCCTTCGCATCGTACAGAACGATGAGCAGTATTTCGCGTGCCTTCTGAATAATGCGTCGATGGACGAGTTTAAGGAAGATTCCGTCCATGTGATCCGTATTCCTTCGGAAGCCATCTCTATAGCCGACTGTATCGTCATACGCTGTGCCGTTACCCGTGACGGCCTGATGGTCGTATTTAAGACATCGAATCAGGTGGAAAGACTACTGGACCGCCGTACGGTAGATATTGAGATCGTCCAGACGTCGACGAGCGGTATCCGTGTTCCGGTATCTTCACTGGCAGATGCCGATTACGATCGTGGAATCGCTACGATCTACGTCAATGAGAGCGGCTATGCCAAGGGGTATACCGTGCAGGTCAAAGACTATGACAGAGAGTATGCGATCATCGCACCGATCGATGATAAGCAGACCGTCCCGAGTATCAGTACGATCGTTATTACGAATCCGAGTACGGTAAAAGAAGGGGACAAGGTGGAGAAATAACATGAATATGTATAGTCCGGAAGAAATGCTCGAGAATATCAACCGCGTGAGAGAACAGATCCGTGATGCCGCAAAAGAAGCCGGCAGGGACGAAAAAGAGATCACGCTGATCGGTGTGTCTAAATTTTTTCCGGCAGAGTATGCCGAACAGGCCTTTTCGCTCGGTTTAACAGATCTCGGGGAGAACCGCCCGGAGGAGATGCATGCCAAGAAGCTGGCCCTGGATGAGAAGGAACTTCATCCGAACTGGCATCTGATCGGCACGATCCAGAGCAGAAAGGTAAGGACCATCGTCGGTGATCCGTATCTTATCCATTCCGTGGATACGCTTTCGCTTGCCAAAGAGATCAGTAAGCGCTACCAGGCCAAAGATCTGACCGCCCGTATCCTCCTTGAGGTCAATGTCTCGGGAGAAGAAAGCAAGCACGGTTTTTCCGAAGAAGAAGTGAAGGCCCGGTTTGAGGAACTCCTCGGACTTCCGAATCTCGATCTTTGCGGCCTCATGACGATGGCGCCGATCCAGCAGCAGGAGGGTCAGGCGCGCTTTGTATTTGAGAAGACACGGGTCCTTTTCGATCAGCTGAAAAAAGAAGGTGCGGATGAGAAGAACTGGAAGTATCTGTCGATGGGAATGAGCGGGGACTTCCGTGAAGCGATCGCCTGCGGGGCCACTCATGTGCGTATCGGAACAGCGATCTTCGGAAAGCGCGATTATCCTGACCCGGTTTGATGTTTTCACCAATGATGACATAAAAATATCCTAATATTTCAGAAAAATTACACACCAACTTATCAAAGTTACATGTTATTTACCATTCCCCCGATTCTATTGAAAGCCAAAGTTCGTAGACATATACTAGCCTCATAGTGAAATTCGCAAGTGCTTCGACGCACTGTAGCAGTAAATTTGGAGGTAGTTATGGCAGGTTTTTGGAATAGTCTCGTAAACAAGATCGCAGGTGTAGACAACGACTATTATGAGGGCGACGAAGAAGGTTACCAGGATTATGAAGAAGAGAACTTCGAAGACATCCATGAGATTGACGGAGATTATTCTTCCCCTGAACAGGAACCGCTTCCAATGCCGGAAATGAATTCCCGCATCGTTCCGATCAAGAGCGTTTCCGCAGCAGACACTCAGGTAGTTATCCTGCAGCCGGACAGCATCCGTTCTTCGCAGCAGGTTTGTGATCACATCCGTGCAGGTCACACAGTAATCTGCAACATCGAGAATGTAGAAAGAGCAGTTGCACAGAGAGTTATCGACTATATTTCCGGTGCCGCTTATTCTATCGATGGTAACGTTAAGCCGATCGATCAGAACAGAAAGACATTCGTAGTAGCACCGAGAACTGTTGCTCTTATGGATCGTGAGACTCTTGCTAAGCAGGAAGAAGCTCAGAATCAGGCAATCGCATATCGTCAGGTACTCTGATTTATTCAATTTCAAAAAGAAAAGGAACTGTCACTTACGCGGCAGTTCCTTTTTTGTTTGGAAAAATAATAGACACATAAAAATGGAGCATCTCATCTTTGACATGATCGTCACTTCTGAGGTGCTCCATTTGCGATTTTTATTCTATGTATCTTATGCCTGTGCGGCCGGCTTATAGCTGTCCTTCAGAGAAACGCTTCGGTTGAAAACGAGCTTTCCGGGCTTACTGTCTTTCGTATCCATGCAGAAATATCCGAGTCGTAAGAACTGGAAGCGGTCTGCCGGTTTCGCGTCTGCCAGGGAAGCCTCCACTTTAGCGCCTTCTACGACCTTCAGGGAATCCGGATTGATGAAGTCGAGATAATTGCAGTCGGCAAGATCAGGAGCCTCTACGGTGAAGAGACGGTCGTAAAGACGTACGGTCGCATCAAGTGCCGTCTTCGTATCCACCCAGTGGATCGTGGCCTTGATTCGGCGTCCGTCGGCCGGATTTCCGCCGCGGCTGCTTTCCTCGTATTCTGCATGTACAGCGATGACTTTGCCGTTTTCGTCCTTGTCACAGCCCGTGCACTTGATGACATAGGCGGACTTCAGACGGACTTCGTTTCCTGGGAAGAGACGGAAATATTTCTTCTCCGGGACCTCCATGAAATCCTCTTCCTCGATCCAGAGTTCTTTCGAGAAAGAAACCTCACGTGTGCCGTCTTCCGGTCTTTCCGGATTGTTCTCGACGGTAAAAGTCTCCGTTTTTCCTTCCGGATAGTTGTCGATGATGAGCTTTACAGGATGTACGACGCCCATGACACGCTTTGCGGTGGCATTTAAGTCCTCTCTCAGGCAGTACTCGAGGAATGCGTAGTCAACGACAGCATTGACCTTGGAGATACCGTTCCTGGAGTGGAAATTGTGAATGGAAGCAGGAGTATAACCACGACGGCGCAGACCGCAGAGGGTAGGCATACGCGGATCGTCCCAGCCGTCAACGAGGCCTGTCTCGACCATGTTGCGGAGCTTTCTCTTACTTAATACCGTATGTGTGATGCCAAGACGTGCGAACTCGATCTGACGCGGTTTAGACGGTACCGGACAGTTTTCGATGACCCAGTCATAGAGCGGTCTGTGTGCCTCAAATTCGAGGGAACAGAGCGAGTGCGTGATACCTTCGAGAGCGTCCTCGATCGGGTGTGCGAAGTCATACATCGGATAGATGCACCACTTGTCGCCGGTATTGTGGTGACGCATGTGGTTGATGCGGTAGATCGCCGGGTCACGCATATTGAAGTTACCGGAAGCCAGGTCGATCTTGGCACGAAGTGTCATCGCACCGTCTTCGAATTCTCCGTTTTTCATCCTCTCGAAAAGATCCAGGCTCTCTTCGATCGGGCGGTCACGGTACGGGCTTGTTGCCGGATGTGTCAGGTCGCCTCTGTGCTCCTTCATTTCTTCCGGAGTCAGCTGGCAGACATACGCCAGACCCTTTTTAATGAGCTCTACGGCATATTCATACATCTTGTCGAAGTAGGAAGATGCATAGTAGAAGCGGTCGTCCCAGTCATGTCCGAGCCACTTGATATCTTCCTTGATCGCCTCGACGTATTCTTCGTCTTCTTTGGTCGGGTTGGTGTCATCCATACGGAGATTGCAGAGGCCTCCGTACTGTTCAGCCATACCGAAGTCGATCTCTAATGCCTTTGCATGACCGATGTGAAGATATCCATTCGGTTCCGGTGGGAAACGGGTATGGACGGTCTTACCTTCGTAACGTCCGCCCGGTCCGATATCTTCTTCGATCGCTTCATGGATAAAACTCTTATATTCACTCATTTTCTATTACTCTCACTTTCTTGCACACGCCTTTGTGTGCGGTTATTTTATCGATGGAAAAGAATCGTCGTCCTTTTCCTTTATCAGGACAATGCAGCGGAGAGTCGCTGTCGTCCGGATTCGATGCGCCTCAGGGCTTCTTCTTTTCCGAGGAGAAGCAGGACTTCGACAGCACCGCCCGGGGTAACTGCCGTACCGGAAGCAGCAATTCTTACCGGCCACATCACGAGAGCGTTCTTGACGCCCATGCCTTCGGCAAGACCGGTCAGGCACTCGGAAAGAGAATCCTTGGTCCATTCGATCTCGTAAAGCATCGGAAGCACGATGTTGAGCATCTCGAGAGAGCCTTCCTTCGTGGTCTTGCTCTTCTTATGCACATAGAGCTCCAGGTCGTAATCGGCAAGCTCCAGAAGGAAGCCGAGCTTTTCGGAGATCTGCGGAAGGCGTGTGATACGCGGCTGCATGATCTCGGTAAACAGCGGATACAGATCCGGTGTGATCATCGGGAATTTAAGAAGTTCGGGCTTAGCGAATTCGATGAACTCTTCTTCGGTCATCTTGCGGATATACTCGCCGTTGAACCATTCGAGCTTATCGTAGTCGAATACCGACGGGGATTTGCTGATCCCGGAGATATCGAATGCTTCACAGAGCTCAGGGAGAGAGAAGACCTCCTGATTGTCCTTCGGGCACCAGCCGAGAAGGGCAATGTAATTGATGATCGCTTCGGGGAGGAATCCCTGTGCGACGAGATCCTCAAAACCCGTAGCGCCGTGACGCTTACTGAGCTTGCTGACCGTACCGTCGTCGTTCTTTCCCTGGATCAGCGGCAGATGCACATAGGTCGGGATCTCCCAGCCGAAAGCCTCGTAGCAGAGGTTGTACTTCGGCGTGGAGGAAAGATACTCGGAACCACGTACGACATGCGAGATCTTCATGAGATGATCGTCAATGATGTTTGCAAAGTTATATGTCGGATAGCCGTCCGCTTTCAGAAGGATCTGATCTTCGAGTTCCTTATTCTGCACGGTGATATCGCCATAGACACAGTCATGGAAGGTCGTCTCGCCGGTAAGCGGCATTTTCTGACGGATAACATAGGGAATGCCCGCTTCGAGGTTCTTCCTGATCTCCTCTTCGGAAAGATCTCTGCAGTGACGGTCGTACCCGCCTTCGACGCCGCCTTCCTCGTGCAGGGAAGCGAGGCGCTCCTTACTGCAGAAGCAGTAGTAGGCGTGACCTTTTTTGACGAGCTCTTCGGCGTAAGGCTTATAAAGATCCATACGCTCGCTCTGGACATACGGTCCGAATTCTCCGCCGATGTCCGGACCTTCGTCATGGACAAGACCCGCGGTCTTCAGCGTCTTATAGATAACATCTACGGCACCTTCCACATAGCGTTCCTGGTCAGTATCCTCGATACGAAGGACGAATGTACCGCCCAAGGATTTTGCGATAAGATACTCGTACAGCGCCGTTCTTAAGTTAC
The DNA here is from genome assembly GCA_016287245.1 of Clostridia bacterium. Classification (GTDB taxonomy): domain Bacteria; phylum Bacillota; class Clostridia; order Saccharofermentanales; family Saccharofermentanaceae; genus Scatonaster. The sequence goes on along the minus strand of JAEEWG010000013.1, from coordinate 51,518 downwards.
CTACGTGCATGAAGCCCGTCGGACTCGGCGCAAAACGTGTGCGGATAGCCGGATTTGTGATTGGCATGGTAAATGACCTCTTCCTTTTTTTATAACAACCTATTTTATCACATATACTTTGGGAAAAGCACTTGTCTTGCGACTTTTTTGTACAAAGTTATGCGCAAAAGTGTTATCATATCAAGGGTATATGTCGAAAAGAAAGGAGAAGGACGTACCTATGACCTGTGTCAAGCGTGTAGAGAGCCTACGGCGTTATCCGATCGAGTGCGGTCGAGATATGGCGCACACCTGTCTTATCGAGCTCATCAAGCAGCGTTCTTCTTCTGCGCCCATCAAGGTGGCGGTCGTGACCGATAAAGAGGTCAATGGTCTTCACCATACAGGCTTTATCTCAGAACTGGAAAAGAGAAATATCGCTCCGACGGTCATCCAGATCGACGGAAGACAGTCGTCGAAGAACTTTGACGTGGTCATGCAGGTCTTCGAACGCCTGATGGATATCTCTTTCACCCCGGATGATCTTCTGGTCGGCTGGGGCGGAGGAAGCATACTGGACGTGACGGCCTTTGTCGCATCCACATTCCTTGGCGGCCTTACCTACTGCCTTATCCCGACAACTCTAATGAGCATGCTCGAATCTGCCGAAGCGGATACGTCATACCTGAATTATATGAGCCATAAGGACTGTGTCAGCGTCAAGTGTGACCCGATCGCTGTATATATGGATGTAAATTTCCTTCCGACGGTCCCTGAGCATTTTATGAAGAACGGCTATGCACAGATCATCCGCTATGCCATGCTCGACCAGATCACGCTTTTGAACCGGCTCGTGACAAAAGCGGATATGTTTATTACCATTGACGAATGCTATCTTGCCAAGGCCAGGATCAGAGAACAGGATCCGTGTGCATTTGACTTCGGAAAAGAGATCAAGGAAGCGATCCTCGAGCATTTCCGTTTCCTCCGTTATTCGGAAGGTGAGGCACTGGCATTTGCGGTCGCTGCGATGAATCCCTCGGAAGCCCTTTTCCGGCTTTATGATATGCTGGGGTTTCCCAGAAAACTCGAAGGCGTGTCGAAAGAGTCCCTTCTTAGAAGGATCATGAAGAACCTGGCGCCGTTTAAGGACGATGTCACCGTGATCTCGGCCCGCGGCAACGGCACGATCGAAAAATTAAAGATGACCCAGGCAGAGGCACTGCTGTTTTTCTCGGAAAAACTCGATGTCATCTGCGATCTTCACGGCAATTGACGGGAAGAGGGAGAAGAGCCCGGGGGTCTATTAGGAGAAGAAATGAAGAATAAGACAAAGAACTATATGAAACGGATCTTTTCGGGCATGATCTGCCTGATGATGATCACAGCCTCTTCCTGCGGCAAGAAAAAGGAAGAGAAGAAGATCGCCGACTTCGGATCCTACGGCGCGGATTTCGCTCTGGAACTGGCGACATCTTTCCCGTACAGAGATGCTTTTTCTTCGGGAGAGCAGGGTGCCGGTGTCATGATCAAAAACGAACTGGAGAAGATCGGATATACCGTGGAGACGCAGTCCGTCCGTTCGGCCGGTGCCGCGGAATCCCATAACTATATCGTTCGCATCAGTGGCGAGGGCTTCATGCAGAGAGATTCCTTCGGTGAATATTCTCCCGTCCGTAAGACCGTCGTGATCGGTGCGCATTACGACACTCCGATCGGATACAGCAGCCGCGGTTCCTATCCGCAGTATGACGGTATTCAGAATAATGCCTGCGGGATCGGATCTCTTCTTACGATCGCCAAAGAAATGTTCGGCAAAAAGTACGGCTACGATGTCATCCTCGTAGCGTTTGGCGCTTCCTCAAAAAATTACCTGGGGGCGGAAACTTTTGTGAACAGTCTTTCCGAATCAGAATTAAAGAGCATCGAGTGCATGTACTGCATCGAGAGCATTTATGCCGGCGACAAGCTCTATGCACATGCCGGTCTGACATCGCTTCAGGAAGGAAAGAAGTATTCCTACAGAAGAAAACTCTATGAAGCTTACGATGTGGCATATGAGAACAGCCTGCAGGCGGAAACGGGAGTGGATCTTTATTACAACATGTCCCTTCTGAGCTTTGATATCAACGGGGATTTCACTGACGACATGTATCGCGAAGTGACCCAGGTGACATCGGATTATACGGTATTCGATCAGCGGTCGGTTCCAATCGTTTTCTTCGAGTCATCGGATTATAATTTCACGAAGCTTTCCGATATGAAAGAAACCAAGAACCTGGAGCTTCAGGAAAATGGCGGCGCGATCCGCGGGACCTCGCTGGATTCGTCTTTGATCCTCGAAGGATCTTTGGATGAGAAGAGACTTCAGACACGTGTGAATGTCGTTTCTTTTATCGTGGAAAAAGCGGTCGAGAAAGGCTCGAAGGATTGCGTGCCGATGTCAAAATATAACGAGGGCGAACGTCTTGTGCCGACGGTGACTCCGAAGAAAAAAGAGAGTCTTGCATCTTCATCGGCAACGGAAGAATAAGAAAAGAAGAGAGAAATCGGAAATGGAAGAAAACGGAAATATCATCCACGGGGATCTTTTTACGGGGATCGTCGTCAGCGAACTGGAGGACCGGGATTACCAGCTGAATATTGACGGAACAGATGTTACTGTCAGTCAGAGAGTCAGCTGCCCGAAAGAAGACAGGAAGATCCTGGGATTTTTATTTCTGATGGATCAGCCTGCGCGGTTCCGTCTCGATATCCTGGTACCGGCTGACTGCAAAAATGCCCAGGTCTCTTTAAATGATAAAGAACTGCTCGGATTCTTCTCGAAAGACATCCCGGAAGATCCGGAATATGTTATTACGACCCACTGCAATGATGAAGCAAAATATACTCCTTTAAAACCGGGCGAATTTCAGTCTTTGAATTTCCGCTGGGAATCCGGGGATATCCTCAAGTGCTTCTTTTATTACTGAGGCGGAAGCTCGTATTTGACGCATATTTTTGAGAGTGTTATAGTGAAAACATAATCAGGAGGGTGCATATGAATACTAACGCTTCAATGTTTGACAGACTTTTCGCTGTCTTTTTAGATCTTCTTACATTTATTGGCTGTGCATGTGGTCTGGCCATGGTACTTATGGATGAAAATGAGATCGCCCATGAGTTTAATCATGAACTCCGTGTCAGAGATAATCTGATCAAGACACTGATCATTGCCGTCGTTGTCTATTTCGTCTTAGATATTTTCCTTACGAGGATCTTCGCGACGACTCCGGGTAAACTGGCGATGAACTGCGATGTGGATTTCCACATGGGCAACTCCATGATCTACTGCATTCTCCGAAGCTTCTTTAAGATCATCTGCCTGTTTACGGTAGTACTTGGTCTGGCTTCCTATGTGTATGCTTCCAACAACATTGAATCGCGGTCTTTCCACGATCTGGTTGCGAAGACGAATGTAACGAATACCACGAGGACCCCGCGTGTTGTCGGTGTGCTTGTTGTACTTATAGGTATTTCTCTTCTTGTTGTATTTGTTGTGAGATATCACAGCATCCTGGGAATCAATCCGAGTCTCGGTCTTTCCAACTTCAAGATCTTCGAGTTCTAATACCCGTTTATTGAATCCGTTTTACAATTGCGTGAAGATCTGTTTTTGACACTTGTTATTTTATCAAATACGTGGTATTATCTTCACAGAAAGACGGAAAAATTATCCGGATTTTGTAACTACAAGAATGGCCATCTGATTTCGTTCAGATGGTTATTTTTGTATTTTGCGGAAACTGCGTTCCCGCAGGGGATCCGGCCAATAGAACACCGTCGTTTTTTATCACGAATCGTCGATCATTTTTGCATAAAAATACCCCCTCTTTTTCATCCGATTTTTCGGAGAGAAAAGAGGGGGTATAAATGTCTTTTTTATTCCTTAAAGAAGGATCAGTCTACCTTCGTGATCCAGTTGAATTTATCTTCAACTTTACCACTCTGAATACCTGTGATCGTATCGTAGAACTTCTGGGTGATCGGACCGATCTCGCCGTTGTTGATGTGGATGACAGTATCTTCATACTTGAGCTCACCAACAGGAGAAACAACTGCAGCGGTACCGCAACCGAAGCACTCCTGCATGCGGCCGGACTTACCGGCTTCGATGACTTCCTCGATGGAGATCTTTCTTTCTTCAACTTCCATGCCCATGGACTTAGCGATCTCGATGCAGGATCTTCTGGTGATACCCGGCAGGATAGAACCGGCAGCCAGAGAAGGTGTAACGAGCTTGCCGTCGATGATGAACATGATGTTCATAGCGCCGACTTCTTCGATGTACTTCTGTTCAACACCGTCGAGCCACAGTACCTGCTCGTAACCGGACTCGTGAGCGATGGTCTGAGCGATCAGGGAGCAGCCGTAGTTACCGGCACACTTGGTAAAACCGGTACCGCCACGTACAGCACGAACGTACTTGTCTTCAACATAGATCTTTACCGGCTTGATACCGTGTGCATAGTAAGCACCGGAAGGTGAGAGCAGGATGAAGAACTTATAGGTGCTGGAAGCACGTACGCCGAGGTACGGGTCTGTTGCGATAACGAACGGACGGATGTAGAGGGACTCGCCTTTACCGGACGGGATCCAATCCTTGTCGAGTTCAACGAGCTTCTTTGTTGCATAAACGCAGAAGTCAACATCTACCTTCGGGATCACGAGACGATCGTTACTGTTGTTCATTCTCTCGAAGTTGCATGCCGGGCGGAAGAGGTTGATGGAACCGTCTTCGCACATATATGCCTTCAAGCCTTCAAATACAGCCTGGCCATAGTGGAATACCATAGCGGACGGCTCGATCTCGAATGGGCCGTAAGGAACGATCCTCGGGTTGATCCAGCCCTGACCCTCAACATAGTCCATAACGAACATGTGATCAGAGAAGATGTGACCGAAAGGCAGCGGCTGACCCGGCTGCGGTTTTTGTCTTGGTGAGGTTGTCTTAGTAACCGTAATTTCTGGGAACATAATAATCCTCCTATTTACATTGATGATTTCCTGACCTTGATTATAGTCTCTTTTCTGTATAATGGCGCATGCATTTTGAGATTTTCTCAATTTCGTGTCTTTTCGTGAAGAAAAATGCCACGTTTGCGATTCAACGTCTCATTTCCTTCAAAGTTGTTGTAAAATACTAGTTGAGGTGGACTTTGGGAAGGGCGCCTCAGGGAGGTTTTGGTTATATGCGTTTGAATCATGTTGATCTTGTGGATGAGGCTTTTTCGCTTCAAAAGGACATGACTCTCACCGTGGACGGTTCGCGGATCTCCGGCATTGGAAAAGAAATACTTTCGGTCCCCGCAGATGAAGAAGAATATGATCTGTCCGGGCTGATCCTGATGCCCGGATTTATAGATCTTCATATTCATGGTGCTATGAATAAAGATACTTCCGACGGAAATGTCGAAGCGCTGACTGAGATCTCCAGATATCTGGCTTCGAAAGGCGTGACATCTTTCTGTCCGACGACCATGATGATCCCGAAGGAACAGATCCTTCGTGTCCTGATGGCGGCCGAGAGTTTTTCGGAAGAAGCGGGGATCGGCGCAAGAATGCTGGGCGTTCGTCTTGAGGGCCCTTTTCTTTCAAAAGAAAAATGCGGCGTGCAGAATACAGAGCACGCGATGCTTCCTTCCACTGATTTTCTGTCTGAGATCACAGCGGGTTTCCCGGAAAAACTGATCTCTATTATCGATATATCTCCGGAGCTTTCCGGCGCCAAAGAATTCATCTTCGAAAATAAAGATAAGTACGTCCTTTCCTGCGCCCACACAGCGGCAAGCTATGCCTGCTGTAAAGAAGCCATCGGAAATGGTATCCGCAATGCGACACATCTTTTTAATGCGATGGAACCTCTGGGTCATCACGAACCGGGGGCAGTCGCGGCGCTTTTGGAAGATGATTCGGTCACATGTGAACTGATCTGTGACGGACTTCATGTGCATCCTTCTGTGCTTCGCCTGGCGATGAAGATCCTGGGAGAAGACCGTGCGGTCGTCGTATCCGATGCCATGCGTGCGGCAGGTATGCCGGACGGAGAATATGATCTCGGGGGAACTCCGGTCCAAGTCGTAAACGGAAGGACCGATTTCGGCGGCGGACGGCTGGCCGGATCTACCACAGATATCCATGCGGAATTCCTGAATCTTCTAAGGCTCGGTCTTCCGCTTCGCGTGGCGCAGAAAGCCTGTACACAGAATCCGGCGAAGGTGCTGGGTCTTTCTGAAGATCTCGGCACACTGGAGATCGGGAAGATCGCCGACATGGTCGCCATGGATATGGATTATAACGTAAAAAAAGTCTTTGTTTCGGGAAGACTGGTTTTTGATGCTGATAAAGAATGAAAAGGATGAAAGGGAGGTAAGGATCACATGAAAAAAGAAGATCTTTTGAAAGAGGTTGCGCTTTTTTCGGGACTTCCGGAGGAATGTATTGACAAGTGTACGGGTTTCCTTCGTAAAAAGACATTCAAAAGAGGTGAACTTGCGGTGACGGAAGGTGATATCTGCAAGGGCATGCTCTTTCTTTCTAAGGGTGAGGCGGCCGTGCAGAAATATGCTTCCAACGGCGATTATGTGACGCTTTATCTCCTTGAGCGAGGTGACTGTTTCGGTGAAGAAGTGGTCATCTTCGACAACAAGCATTATCCCTACGCTCTGGAGGCGCTGACGGATATCGATCTTTTATATCTTCCCCTGGAGGATCTGGCTGTTCTCGCATCAGATTTTCCGAAGCTTAGAAGAAACTTCGTACGCATCATGCAGGACCGCATTAAGAAGCAGGACAACCGGATCACGCTTCTTTCGCAGAAGACAGTGCGTCAGAAAGTAGCGTTCTATCTGCTGCTTCTTTCGAAGCGTCAGGAAAGTCTTACGGTCAAGTTTCCGGGCTCAAGAGAAGTTGTCTCAAAGCTTCTTGCACTTCCGCGTCCGAGTTTTTCGCGTGAACTCCTTGCGATGGAAAGCGAAGGAAGGATCAAGGTCTGTTCCCGCTCGATCACGATCCTCGACAAGGACCTTCTCGAAAATGACGTCGGTGGCGTGTAAGAGACGAAGTATGCTATAATGAATAGAAGTCTAAAAAGTAGGGGGAGCGACCATGTTTGAAAAGTTCACAGATTTTATCCGTGAAATTTTCTCCAGTCTGGACAGCGGTTATATGTTTTTCGGCGGACCGCTGGATCTCGTCCGCTATGTGATCGACATCGTTCTGGTCACGATCATCCTCTACAATCTTCTCCGCGTACTCCGTGATACCCGTGCATGGCAGCTTCTGAAGGGTGTGCTTCTTATCCTCGTATTCATCCTTTTCTGTAGTTTCCTGGGTCTGGAGATGGTCGGATATATCTTCGATAAACTCCTTTATATCGTCGCGATCCTGTTCGTCGTCATCTTCCAGCCGGAGCTCCGTCATGCGCTCGAGACGGTGGGCTTAAAGTCCTTCTCGTCCTTTTCAAATGTGCTGATCAATGATGATTCCGATGAACAGTTCCGTTATGTCACGATGGTCGATGAGATCGTCAAGGCCTGTAATGAGATGAGCCGCACATATACCGGTGCGATCATGCTCCTCGAAAGATCCACGAAATTAGGTGAGCTGCTGAAGCAGGAAAACGTTGTAAGACTCGATTCTTCCGTGACCAATTCCATGCTTCAGTCGATCTTCTATAAGGGCTCGCCGATGCACGATGGTGCGCTCCTGATCCGTGACGGCAGGATCATCGCGGCGAGATGCCATGTCCCGCTTTCCGAGACCTTCCACATGATCGAGAGATACGGCACGCGTCACAGAGCGGCCGTAGGCGCCAGTGAGATCGGTGACACCGTGGCGATCGTTGTCTCTGAAGAGCGCGGTACGATCTCCATCGCCGTAGACGGTGTCCTTTATGAAATGAAGGACGGGCAGGAGCTCCGTAAGAACCTCTACTATCTGCTGGGTCTGGCCGCTGCGCCGAACCGTTTGCAGATCCGTGGTAAGAAACATACGAAGAAGAATGCAAAGAAAGAAACTTCCGAAGAGAAAGTGACGTCTTCCGAGCCGGTCACCGCAGCTGCATCTGCCGCGACAGCTTCGGTTTCTGAAAAGAGTGAAGAAGAATCCCTTCCGGTCGTTGCCCAGAAGAAAAAGACCAGAAAGAACGGAAAGCGTTCCCGAAGTGCCGTACTTCTCCTGATCTCTTTCCTGTTCTCGCTGATGCTGTGGATGTATATCCAGGTAACGACGAACCCGGTCACCGACAAGACCTTTACCCTCCAGCTTCAGTATGCGAATTCTGATGTCATGAAGGATAAGAATCTTTGGTCCGGTTTCCCTGTAGAGACAGTCACGGTCCGTCTCGTCGGACGTAAGAGCGTCATGGATAAACTGACCTCCTCCGATCTTTCCGCCTATGTGGATATGGCGAATGTTGATCAGGCGGGTTCCGTCCGGCTTGAGGTCAAGGTGAAGTGCGATAAGACCGTCTACTTCCGTGTAGAGATGCAAAGACCGGATGAAGTGCCGGTATCTGTTTACACACTTGAGTCGGAAGAATAGAAAAATATCTCTTATAAACTGGAAATGAAATCAGAAGCCTGTTCGATGCACTCAGCAATGGACAGGTTTTTGTAACATGCGATCCTGCCTAAAAGATGAAGAGAAGAATACTTCTTCGCCAGGTCCTGGTATTTACCATAGAGCTCCAGATTCTGGGAAGTGATCTCCGGTTCGAATGGCGTGCTCAGGTTCTTGGCCTGCCTTGCGAAAGGACCTTCGCAGCAAAGACTCGTCTGTCCGTCCAAAGCCTGGAGCGTCAGATACTTGCTTTCGGTCATGCGGATCGTCTCTTTGTCTTTTGGTGAAAAGATCACGGCGCATTCATTCTGAAAGTCTGTCGGAAGATCCTTGAAGGTGACCGTTCCGGCACGGTAGGGAAGTGCGCCGAAGCGATAATCAAAGAGTTTGTCCAGAGAAGGAGTATAGACCACAGGTCCCTTGAACGGGATGCCGTCCAGAAGGATCGAATAGTCATCCTCGTGAAAAGACAGACGCGAAAGCGCATTCAGATTCAAAAATACGGTGATGGCCGGGTGGTCGATCATGCGTTCCATGACATCAGTAAAACCCTGCATAGGCATGGCCTGGATCTTGTCGGTATAGTAACTGTCATCGGAAGTCGTCTCCACGAAAGCGTCGTTCATAAAAGAGTCGTCAGCCGGGAGGAAAGAACTTCCTTCTTTTCGGTTGAGATCGAGCGATAGGATATTTTCGATCATGAAACGTCCGAGGTCGATCAGTTTCGCATCGCCGGAACTGTTCAGCTGATCTACGGAGACCCTTCGCTCTTCCGGAAATGCGGAGGCGATACGGGAAAGAAGGGAAGAAGCCTGCTTCTCGCCGAAAAGGATCTCAAGTGAACGCGGGTTCAGGGGGAGAGGAACGCGCTTGCCGCCGATCGATACGAGCACATGGTGCTGGTACGGAAAAAACGAACCGAAACGCTTAAGGAAGGAATAGACGTTCTCGTTGTTGGTGTGGAAAATATGCGGACCGAAACTCTGTACACGGACACCGTTCGGGCGGAGTTCGTCAAATAGGATACCGCCGATGCGGGACTCGCTTTCAAAGCATGTCACAGAATACCCCGCATCAGCAAGCATGCGAGCTGCTGTACAGCCGGATATACCCAGACCTATGACGAGTGCCTCTTTATTCTTCACGTTAAGATTCCCCTATTACATACAATGCATCTATTTTATACGATTCAAATGAAAAATTCAAAACAATTTTACATGAAGCTAAAGAAAAAAGAGATTTCGGTGAAATAAATGAGAAGACAGCGAAACCCGTCGTTTTCCTGTAATAAAAGAAGCGCAAAGATGTAAATTCTCTGCCACATGCCGTGTGATAGAATCTAACCTGAAGAACTGTGATGAAGGGATAATCCTATGAGTACCGGTGAAGGAAGACCAAATCAGCCGAAAGGAAGACCAAACGGAAGACCAAACGGAAACAAAGTTCCGGATCTGAATGAATTTATGCATAAAGACAATGTATCTGCCAAGGGTGAACAGGTAGATGTACAGGCATTGATCTCAGAGATCCGGCGAGTTCCGACAAATGGGAATTCCGCGGCATCTTCCAAGCCTGCTCCTCAGGCTTCCGCTTCAGCGAACAAAGCTTCTTCAGCAGCACCTTCTTCGTCGCAGCCTGAAATGCAGGCGATGAGAAGACCCGGGAGTACACAAGGGACTTCCAGAACGGCTGCACCGAAAACCACATCGAATCCTTCCAATGCTAATGCGCAGGCAAGGCGCGTTCCTTCGGCTGCCTCCAGAAAAAGAAGACAGCAGATCGAAGCCAGAAGAAGAATGGTGTCGATCTTCCTGATTGCGACCATTGCACTAATGCTCATCGCTCTTGGCCTGGGGATCTTCTTTCTAGTGAAGAACCTTCCGAAGGAAAAGAAAAACAATACTACTGTTACCAAAACGGAAACGACCACACAGATATCCACTACTGATGAATCAGCAGCGGTAGAGCCGGAGACCACTTCGGAAAGTACGACGGAGAGCACTGAACCTTCTCCGACACCGACGCCTGACGTGACACCATTTCCCGGCGGCGGTCCGAACCTTTCAGGTTACTGCGTCGTGATCGATGCAGGCCACCAGGCGACCCCGAATACAGAGCAGGAACCGATGTCGTCTTCCATGAGCGGATCCAAGGATAAATCCGCACAGGGATTTAAGGGTGTAGTTACCGGAACAGATGAATCCGAGATCGATCTTTCTGTGGCGCTTCTTCTCAGAGATTACCTTACTTCTCTTGGTTGCGAAGTGTATATGACCCGAGAGACCAATGATGTCGATATCTCGAATAAAGAGCGTGCCGAACTTGCCGTATCGCATGATCCGGATCTGTATATCCGTCTTTTCTGTAATGCGGCCAACGATTCCAAGGCGAGCGGCTGCTTCGTGATCGTTCCGGCAGGCGGAAAATACTCATCAGATGTCCCGAATTGGGGCACAAATCTCGGAAAAGCGATCGCTTCTGCTACAGGCTGTGTCGACAACGGCTGCAAGGCCAGTGAAAAATACAGCGGTCTGAACTGGGCGCAGGATGTGCCGTCCTTTATGGTGCGTATGGGATATTTGAGCAATAGTGACGATGAATCGGCACTTCTGGATGGTGAATACCAGTATAAGATCTGTCAGGGCATCGCACAGTTTGTTTCGACCATGCCTAAGCACTGATGTCATTTGTTGAGTTTTCCCGTTTGTGATAAAATATAGCAGTTACAGGTTTAACGCGGAGGCTCATCTTTTGAAAAAGTCAAAACTCTTAAAGGTTATCGCCATTCTTCTTTGTTTCATGATTCTTGTTCCTTCCTGCGGACTCCGTCGAAAGGATTCTACTACTGTGGAGGAAGAAGACGAAGATTTCGATGATGAGGAAGAAGAGGAAAAGAATACCAAAAAAAAGAATTCTGATTCCGATGAACCCACCGCGAATGTAATGATGTATGTCAGTTCACTGGATCAGTTCATCAGTGACGGCAGCATTTTTGCCGAGAACATGCCGGTTGCGACTCCGACGCCGATCCCTGTCCAGCAGAGCCTCCTCGGGCTTACCAACGACGATGACGGATATTTCAGCGGCCCGCTCAATAACGCAAGTATCGTGGATAATGAGAATTTCCGCTTCACGATCATTTCCGCGGAGATCGAAGATACCGAAGATTCCGGAAAACAGTATGTGATCAGGTTCGAGGCGGAAAATAAGTCGGATGTGCCATACGCGTTGATCTTCAGAGATCCGGTGCTGGATAATATGTGTACGCATTTAGATTTCCAGACAGATCTTAATACTGCCATCGAACCGGGTGCAGTCTTAAAAGACACTTTGGAATACAGTTCTGCATTTGATGACTTTGATCCTTCGGTTGAACCAACGCGAATCGCTTTTGTTCTGCTCGCGGCACCATCCGTGAAGGGAACGAAGGCATATCTGTCCCCTACAGATCTTGAAAGGAATTACGTAACGGTAACTCTTTTCCCGCAGGGGGAATCTGCTTTTGAATATATGCCAAGAGAACTGAGCGATACTTCAGAGATCATTTACGATAATGATGGAGGTCAGTTCGCGATCAACTACTTTGAAACTTCGAGTTACTATCTTTACATTCACTATACTTATACGAATAAGACAAATGAGTATGTCTATCTTATGGTCGATGGAGATATCACGCTCGATAAGAAGATGTTTAATGCTACAAATCTATATAGTTATATTGCACCTTTTTCCCAGGAGGAAGGGAAATATGCGATAGCTTTGAGCGATATCGAAGCAGCCGGAATGAATGTTGCGGATGTCAAGTTCGTATCGATCCCGCTGCTCGCAGCTTCCCTCAATGGACTGTCGATCCTCTGGGATGCGGATGTAAAGTCAAAAGTAATTATGGGCTAAGGAAGGAAAAAAGAAATGGGTTTATTTGACAGGAAGAACAATGCAGCCGATAACGGCAGTTCTATAGAGAAGGAGAACGAAAACACATCAGGCAAGTTTCCCATCGTCTCCCTTGTTGTAGAAGAGGTCCTTTCCATGACCTCGACCGAAGTTTCGGTGATCGGAAATGTACGTGGCGGGACGATCCGTCAGGGAGATGAGCTGTATCTTCTGGGAAGAGGGGACAAGTCCGTGAAGACACGTGCGCTGATCCTTCAGGATACCATGATGAATAAGATGGATAAGGCGGAAGAAGGTACCAATGTTTCGGTCGTGCTCGAAGGACTTCGTGCCGGCGATGCGGAAAAGTATGACGTGCTTTCTTCCATGAACTGCATGGAAGGTGAGATCAACCCGGAAGAACCGTGTAATCCCTTCCTTGTCGCACTTCTTCGTGAAGCGAAGAACCTGCAGTCAGATCGTGACTTTATGGGACGGATCATGGAGACGATCGCGACAAAAGCGATCTTCCTTTCTCCGTGCATGCACCCGCCGGGACAGGAAAACGATGAAAGCAAGATAGGCTTTGCTGTTCTTAAAGGAAAAGACGGCAAGAATTATCTTTCTGTTATGACGGATATCTATGAGCTTGAACAACTCGAAGGACTGCCGGAGAAACTTGTCCAGCCGCTGGATTTCCCGAAGATCGTTTCCGTCTTTGCCCAGATCCCGGTCGATGGACTTCTGATCAATCCGAAGTCGGAAGGATTCGTACTGAGCCGCCCTCTGATCGAGGCGCTCGCGCAGCATAAGAGAAAAGTGGATAATCACCTCGCGGAAGAGAAGATCGAAAAGGGCAGCCCGATGATGCTTGCTATCCCGGTTGAAGAACATAAGCCGACCGAGCTTTTGAATGCGCTTTCCGAGTATATGAAGACAGAACCACGTATCATCCGTGCATGGTATGCGGTCATGATCTTCCCGAAAGAAGATAAGAAGAACCATCTGGTCGTAGTAGATACGCTTGAAGATGTTCCGGAGATCTACGGCGGAATCGGGAAAGCCGGTACACCGTTTATCGGAGACATGAAGCTCAGCATGCAGTGCTCCGCCAAGTTCGGAAAGAATGTGGAGAACATGATGCTCTTCTACGAGAGAAATGATGAGCTGAAAGTGTGATATAACTCACCTCAATTGTTGTTTTTTCGCTGAAAACAAAACTGCCTCGAAGCGCATATTGCATCGAGACAGTTTTTTTCATTGATCTGGTGGAGGCGAGGAGAATCGAACTCCTGTCCGAAACCACGTTAACAAGGACATCTCCGGGTGCAGTTCGTGTATGGAGTATTCCCCTCATCGGTGATCCCACGAACAGGAAACCGACTCCGGTAGCTTCATAGATACATCAGTGACGCAAAGCTTTGCCAAAGACGTTGTCCCGTTTAACCTGCCGACAGGTAAGGTCTGTCATCTGACATCTCCGGTCCGGCCGACAGATAGACCGGGGAGATGGTAGCTAAATTAAGCAGCTACGAGTTGATTGTTGTTTGCAATTACTTGCAGTTCTCGTTTTTTAAAGAGGCCAACGAGAATCCTCTACCCGCTTTCCCAGTCTCCACGACCCCGTCGAAACCAGTGCGCCCCCACATATTCAACTCTCATTTGTGGTTCTGTGATGGAGAGTATACATGATATAAGGGAAGATGACAAGGGCTTTTCCGTTATGTTCAAAGAACTTATACAAGTGATATAATTACATTATGTATGTAGTTTTTACAAAAGTAGAGGAGAAAAAACTATGGCTTCTGAATTTGTATCTTCCCTGATGAAAAAACTCACTGTGAAGCAGAAAGCGTCGCTTTGTTCCGGATGGGACTTCTGGAGGACGCAGAGACTTCCGATCAATAATGTGCCGTACATCATGATGACCGATGGTCCGCATGGTCTTCGTAAGCAGGATTCGGAAGAGGGAAGAAGAGGAAGCGGTGACAGCCGGGAAGCTACCTGTTTTCCACCGGCGGCAACGACCGCCAATTCTTTTAACGAAGAACTGATGGAAGCGATCGGACGCGCCATCGGTGAAGAAGCCATCGACCAGGATGTATCTATCGTGCTGGGCCCGGCGATCAATATCAAGAGATCTCCTCTCTGCGGAAGAAACTTCGAATATGTTTCCGAAGATCCTCTTTTGGCCGGAAAGATGGGCGCCGCGTGGGTGCGCGGTGTGCAGAGCATGGGAATCGGAACTTCGGTGAAGCACTTTGCATGTAACAGCCAGGAGAAATACCGTCTCATCAATGATTCCATCGTGGATGAGCGTGCCCTCCGTGAGATATACCTTTCAGCGTTTGAGACAGTTATTAAAGAGGCGAAGCCGTGGACCGTCATGTGTGCTTATAACCGTGTCAACGGGAAATACTGCTGTGAGAACAGAAAACTCCTGACCGACATTCTCCGCGATGAGTGGGGATTTGACGGTGTGGTCATGAGTGACTGGGGCGCAACCGACGACCGTCTGGATTCGCTTGCGGCAGGTCTTGAACTGGAGATGCCTTCCTCGGTAGGTGAAAGAGACCGTCAGATCGTGGAAGCCGTCGAATCCGGTAAACTTCCGAAGGCGCTTTTGGACCGTGCGGCCGAGCGTATGCTCACGCTGATCGAAAAGGGCATGAATAAGCCGAGTCCGACATCGTCTCCATATCTGAATCATCAGGGACTGGCCAGACAGGCCTTTGAAGAGTCCTGTGTCCTTCTGAAAAACGACGGGCTTCTGCCGGTCCAGCCGAGACAGAGTATCGCTGTACTCGGTGCCATGGCAAAGCAGACGAGATTCCAGGGAGGCGGCAGCTCCCATATCCATCCGACGAATGTCTGTGATGCTTTTTCCGGCTTCTCGGTGGACAGCGAGAATTTCGTCTATCAGCCGGGCTACTCCCTTGAAAAAGACGAGGTGGATGAGAAGCTTCTGAAGGAAGCCGTGGATGCGGCCAAGGATAAGGATGTGGTCATCATCTTCGCCGGTCTTCCGGACAGCTATGAATCTGAGGGCTATGACAGAAAGCATATGCATCTTCCGCAGTCTCATACGAGACTTATTGAGGAAGTCGTCAGAAGAAACAGTAATGTCTGCGTGGTCCTCTATGCCGGATCTCCGATAGAGATGCCCTGGGCAGCACATGTGAAATCGATCCTTATGGCGTACCTTCCCGGACAGGAAGGCGCGGGTGCGATCGCCGATATCCTGTACGGGAAGGTGATCCCTTCCGGAAAGCTTGCGGAGACATTCCCCATGAAGCTTTCCGATACTCCGGCATATCTTAATTTCGGCGATGAAAGACAGACGCTGTACTGTGAGAGTGTCTATGTCGGCTACCGCTACTACGATGCAGCGAAGCTTCCGGTCCTTTTCCCGTTTGGTCATGGTCTTTCCTATGCGAAGTTCTCGTACGGGGATATCCAGCTGTCATCTACGGACATCATGGAAGGTGACGAACTGACGGTAACGCTTGATGTGACGAATATCAGTGATTACGATGCAAAAGAGATCGTGCAGGTCTATGTGGCTCCGCCGCCGTCCAGGATCTATAAGCCGGTCCGCCAGCTGGTCGGATTTAAGAAGGTCTTCATCCAGCGCGGTGCAACAAGGACCGTCGAGATCAAGCTCAACAAACGCGCATTTGCTTACTATAATGCGCAGATCAAGGACTGGCACGTCGAGACGGGAACATATACGATCGAGGTCGGCGCGTCATCAAGAGACATCCGCGGCAGCAGGACCGTGAATGTCACCACGAAGATGGACCAGGTCGTCGCTCCGGATTATCAGGAAAAAGCACCGCAGTACTATCATCTGGATTCTTCCACGAAGGTGTTCGAAAAGAAACAGTTTGAAGCCGTTTACGGTCAGGAGATCCTCGAGGAGAAACCGCCTAAGAAGGGTGAATTCCATCTGAATACGAGCGTAGAAGACTTAAGAAGAGGAAACTTCATCGCCAAGCTGTACTATCATATTACAATGCTTCTGATCAAGTGGCGTAACAGAAAAGAGACGCAGGAACATCTGCGCGTGATCAACATCGCCATGACGAAGGAAATGCCACTTCGTACGCTGGCATCGTTTTCGATGGGCAAGGTCACGATCGAGCAGATGGAGGCCTGGATACTGATCTTTAACAACCACATTTTCAAAGGCCTGTGGCGCATGAGAAAAGCGAGGAAGAGAAAAAAGGATCTCAATTTCATCTGATTCCTTTAATTGTTGCAATAACTTCTCTAATATGACATATCTCTGATACATGAAGACAGGGAGGCCGTGCTACAATAACGTTAACAGACTGCATACGTATGCAGAAAATTAATGGAGTAATGCATGCCACAACTGCCGTCACAAGGGTATTTCTATCCATATGACTCGATCGACGAGCTCTATTCGGACAAGCAGCCGCCGGAGTTCGGACGTGTAAAGTCGCTCTGGAGACTGGATCTCCCGAGCTGGCGGTTTTTCCATGCAAAATTTAAGGAAGACATCCCGGAGAACTGGACCGAGCCCGGTTTTGACGATTCCTCCTGGGATCTTATGGATGTGCCGAGCTGCTGGCAGATGGAAGGCTACGGCTATCCGAGCGAACTCATGTATGAGAAGAACGCTCTCCTTTCGAAAAAGACCAGTAAACTGCAGCAGAGACTTGCCGACGATGCCGGTATGGAGAATACGAATGACTATGGTCTTTACCGAGTATGGGTCAATCTCCCGGCACAGTTTATCAACCGCTTCGTATACTTTGTGACCGATGGGATCGTCGGCCATTATACGATCTTCGTGAACGGGCAGCAGATCTCCTCCTCAAGAAGTACATTCTCCACGACGAAGTGCCTTCTGAGTGAAGCACTTCGCGAGGGACCGAATCTTATTACCGTAGCCGTCCGTCGTTTTGATAAGCGTATGGAAAAAGGAAAGACGAAGAAGACCGTCCGTGCACAGGGCGCATTCGGTTTTTCGGGTCTTTTCCGTCTGCCGTATCTGATCGCGGAATCGCCTGTGGAGATCTCTTCGATCCGTCTGACCACGTCCTGGCTTACGGATACCCTTGCCCGTGATGTCGTTCCGAAAACCGCTCTGGTGTCGAGCCTTTACCGCTCCGACAGAGAAGACCAGCTGACGAAAAGAGAAAGAGAGATCCTGCCGAATGCGGAGATCCGGCGCGATGCGGGCATCAATTTCATTGTCGAGCTTTATAACCATCTTCCATATGATATGGAAGTGACCGTCAATGTGCGCCTTATGGAGGCCAGAGACGAATACGATCTTTATAATCTTCCGGAGCACCGTCTTTCCCAGCGAAAAGAACTGTCGGCCACCGTGCCGAAGGACGGATTCAAGATCTTCGGTACGGAACTTTATGCCAAGCTCGTGCTTCCGTGGACGGATCAGACACCGAATCTTTATGATCTCATCATCGAGGTCACCAATAACCGAGGCGAAGTGATCTGCGTCAAGAAGCAGAGATTCGGTTTCAGAACGATCACATATTCCGAAGGCATCTTCCATCTGAATGATGTGGCTGTTCCGCTTCATGGTGTAAAATACTATGAATTCGATCCTCAAAGCGGTATCTCCGTTCCGCTTGAGCGTTTCCGTCAGGACATCCTTCTCATGAAGAGTGCCAATATCAACACCGTCTATGTGGTGCATCATCCGACGGATTCTAGATTCTTCGATCTTTGCGACCAGTACGGTATGTATGTCATACTGCAGTCGGCGGCGTCCATGCTTCCGAAGGCCGTATATTCCCTTGTGAATCATCCGTGCATCGTCATGTGGTCCATGACCGGCAGAAAGTTTGAAGAGAATGCCTATCTTGATGTGAAAGAACGCATCCATGCCTTCGATTCGAAGCGTCCGCTCTACTGTGAGATCGATAAGACCGGTCGTGTTACCGATATGCCGCCTTTCCCGAACAAAGCGGGACTTCTTTTCGGTGAATGGTGTGACCTTTGTGTCAACCGACCGTATTTACGAAGCAAGCTGAAAGAAGATAAGGTGCTTTTCGAGTCGATCCTTGCCCGTCCGAGAAGAGAAGAGGATACGATGGATCTCAAATATATCCATCAGGGCGACCTCGTCGAGTATTCTGAGCAGATCGGTGTTTCGATCGCACAGGGTATCGTAGATGCGAACCGTCGTCCGCATCCGATCTTCTTCGAAGTGAAAAAACAGTGCGAAGGGATCAAGATCTTCGCCGCTGCTGATAATCCGGCAAACCTGAATGTGCATAACGCTATGCAGTTTGGTGCTACGCCTTCGATCGAGCTTAAGTGGCAGCTCCTTCTTGGCGGCATCCGTCTGACGGGCGGTTCCGGCATCGTTCCGCCGATCCCGGCCATGGGATCGAAGACCATGCAGTTCCCGATCCAGGTAAATGACTTCCTGCTTCCGTCCTGGGCGGACCAGTATCCGAAGGGCTTGGAGGTCTATAATCAGGCGACTTGCAAAGAACTGATCCTCGATATCCGTCTGACGCTTGAAAAGGATACGCTCTACGCGCGTGCCGGTTACGAAATGGCTTTTTACCAGCAGGTCCTCGTGGATGAGGTCTGTGATCCTTCCGAAAAGCCGGTGGGCTGGGAAGAGCAGGATAATGAGCAGCCTTCTATAAAGATCATTGATGCGGCTTCTTTGGAGAGCGGCCTGATCATCGATGAGAAGAAAGATGCAGTACAGATGCTGACATCTCCGGCGCTTCTTTTCGCGCAGACCAGGCATGTCAGATATGTTTTCAGCCGTCAGGAGGGCGGACTCTGTTCGATCCTGATCGATGGAAAAGAGTATATAGACGGACTTTTAGAGCCGAGTTTTTACCGTGCGGCCTCCAATATCGACCGTGCCGATAAATCCTACGTTCTTTCGCAGACGGTATTCTCCCATGAGACCGACTGGAGAACGATCCAGGGCGAGATCCGCTTCGTCGGAAGTTTCTATGAGATGGATCATGAGGATTTCCATCTGATCTCTAAGTACGAATCTGCCGGCATGAAGGGACCGATCCTCGTCGAATACCGCGTCAAACCGGACGGAAGGCTCTTAACGACTTTGAACTTCGTTCCGAAATTCGATCTGGTGCGTTACGGTTTCCGTGTGCCGATCGACAGCCGCGCGCATGTCGGCTGGTACGGACGCGGTTCCGGCGAGTCCTATTCCGATAGAAAAGAATCTCAGCGCATCGGCTGGTTCACTTCGCTGGACAGTCCTTTGTATCACGAATATGCAAGACCTTCGGAGAATGGCGGTCATGCGGATACGAGATTCCTTCTTCTGCAGCATGATGATATTAAGGGATTGAAGATATATAAAGATAAGATGCATCCGTTCTCATTCTCATGTCTGCCGTATATGCCGGAAGACATCGATGATTACGCGCATCAGGAACTGATCCCGTCGGACGGAAGAACGCATCTATATCTGGACTTTTATATGAAAGGGGTCGAACGAAGCCCCGATGTGCTCGCAAGGCGCGGACTGCAGAAGAACGTCCGCTACGAAGAGACGATCGAATTTGCTCCAAAATACTAATTTCACTATATGATCTGGGTCTTCGGCAAAAGCCGGGGACCCTTTTCATTTCCTGTTCTTATCAAGAATGGAGAAGAGATCGGATCTTTCCTTTGCCGTGAGCTCCCTGTACTGTCCTACGGGAAGAGAGCCCAGAGAGATGTTAAGGATACGGATCCTTTTCAGTTTTACAACTCTGTACCCGAGATGCTCGCACATACGGCGGATCTGTCGGTTTAAGCCCTGGTTCAGGATAATGTGGAAAGTGTTCTTCGATGTAAGTTTGACCTTGCAGGGGAGAGTCACGGTATCAAGGATCGGAAGTCCGCCCTCCATCTGCTTTTTGAATTCGTCATTTACGGGCTTATCGACCGTGACGACATATTCTTTATCGTGTCGGCCTTCGGCGCGAAGGAGCCGGTTAACGATATCGCCGTCGTTTGTCAGGAGGATCAGGCCTGTAGAGTTCTTATCAAGTCGTCCGATCGGGAAGATCCGTTCCGGATACCCGATGTAATCGATGATGTTGTCTTTATCCCTTTTATCTGTTGTGCAGGTGATCCCCAGCGGCTTATGGAAAGCCAGATAGATATGGTCGTCAGTCGGAAGGACGACTTTCCCGTTGACTCGGACGACCTGCCCGGGGAAAACCTGGGAGCCGGAGACCGCGGGGATACCGTCGATCGTGACGACGCCGGATTCGACATATTCGTCAGCTTTTCTTCGGGAACAGAAACCGCTGGAACTGATATATTTATTGACGCGAACAGATGCGCCTTCTTTTGGTAAAGATCCGTCCATAAAGGTCTCCGATCAGTACCAGACGGAGCCGGTGACGCGCTTTAAGGTAAAGGTGAAGGTCGTACCTTCTCCGTATTCGCTCTGTACCGTGATCGTCTCACCCATGTAGCTCAAAAGCTCCTTGGCGATCGCAAGGCCGAGGCCGGTGCCTTTCTTGCCTCTGGCACGGTCCGCCTTATAGAAACGGTCGAAGATATGGTCGATATCGTATTCGTGGATACCTTGTCCGGTATCGCTGACGGAAACGAGCACCTGATCGGTCTCGTCGCTGTATTCAGTGGAAATAGTGATCGATCCTCCCGGCGGGGTATATTTCTTCGCGTTATCGAGAAGGATAACGATGATCTGCTCGACACGGTCCGGGTTACCCATAACGGTCGGAAGAGTACCGGTCTTATATTCGACATGGAAGTCGAGCTCGGCGTCTTCCATGACCGGCTTAAACTTCGTCTCAAACTCGGAAAGAAGTTTATTGAGGTCGAACGGGAAAGTCTTAAATGCGAGTGTTCTCGCCTGAAGTCTTGAAAGTTCGAGCATGTCGTCAATAAGACGGGAAAGACGCATCGTCTCATGGAGGATGATGCCGTAGTATCTCTGACGGTCCTCTTCCTTCTTGACCATGCCGTCAGCCAGAGGTTCTACAAGACCTCTCATGGCCGTAAGCGGAGTACGAAGCTCGTGTGATACGTTTGCGACATAGTCTCTTCGGGTCTGCTCGAGACGCTCCTGCTCGGAGATGTCACGGAAGAAGCCTGTGGCACCGATGATGACCTTTTCGTTATCGAGGATCGGCACGATCGTCGAAGAATAGGCGCAGTCCTTGGCCTCGATCG
The DNA here is from genome assembly GCA_016287245.1 of Clostridia bacterium. Lineage (GTDB taxonomy): Bacteria > Bacillota > Clostridia > Saccharofermentanales > Saccharofermentanaceae > Scatonaster. Next base: position 29,882 of record JAEEWG010000013.1, on the reverse strand, counting down.
TGCGTTCGTACGTCTCGCCGGTCTTCAGACAGTTGTCGAAGTCCTCCCAGACTTCTTCAAACGGTATCAGCTGAAGCTTCTCTGTGAAAAGATTCTTTCTCGGGACCTTTTCGAAAAGCGTGGCGATCGCGTTGTTGGAGTAGTCCGGCTGCAGGTCTTTGTTAACAGAAACGATACCCTCGGAGATGATGTCGAAGATCTCTTTGAGTCGGTTACGCTCTGTGGTGACGCTCGTGATCGATCTGCTGAGTTTTTCGGCCAGTTCGTTGACGGACGCGGCCAGTTCACCGATCTCACCCTTCGTCTTATCGTTAGCGCGTACAGAGAAGTCGCCGCGGCCGAGTGCATTTGCGACGTCGGTGACCCGGTTGAGCGGGCTGATCAGGCGTTTACTTGCAAAGTAAACAGGGATGAGCATAAACATGGAGACGAGAAGTGTGGACAGAAGAAGGACCGAACTGAACCCGGAATCAAAGGCGCTCTGGTTCGAGATCTCTTTCGCCACGATCAGGTAGGCGGTCAATGTGCCGTTGGTATATACCGGCACCTGAACGATCGTAAGCGTCGCGTTCTTATCGGAAAGGGTAGGGGAGCCCATGAGATTTTTGTTATCACTGTTGGTCAGCATATTCTCACGGGCATAGCTATCGATGATGCTCATCATGTTGAGCTCGTCCATCGTACCGGCTCTCGTAAACTCGATCGGTGTTTCGTTCATTTCGTAAAGCTCGAAATACGCATTCAGGACGTTATAATCGGTAAAGGCGACGGTCGCGTTCTTAAGAGAAGCGACACGTTCCTGATAGTCTTTGGCATCAGATTTCTCCACATGCTCAGAAAGCACAGATGCCATCGCACGAGCCTGGTCGATGACCATCTCCTGGGAGTTGTCCCGGGAGACCTCATTGGCGGCATAGTTAAAGAGCGTAGCAGAAAGAAGTGCCGATGCGCAGAGCGCCACCAGCACTAAAAAGATCATCTTGCGTAGAAAAAGACTACGGAACATTACGGATTGACCTCGAACTTATAACCGACACCATAGACGGTGATGAGCGACCACGGCGCGCCCTCGTAGTAGATCTTCTGACGGATGCGCTTGATGTGGGTATCTACGGTTCTGGTATCACCGAAATAGTCATAGCCCCAGATCAGGGAGAGGATCTGCTCACGGTCCATGACCTGTCCGATGTGGGAGGCGAGAAGATGGAGGATCTCGACTTCCTTCGGTGTGCAGGGGACAAGTTCACCCTTGACCTTGACCTGATAGTTATCCAGGTTGATCTCAAGGCCCTCGAAACGCAGAAGAGAAGTATTCTCCTGCGGCTCGTTGATACGGCGGAGAACTGCCTTGATACGGGCAATTACTTCACGGGGTGAGAAAGGCTTCACGATATAGTCGTCAGCACCGAGTTCCAGACCCAGTACACGGTCGATCTCCTCGCCCTTGGCGGTGAGGATGATGATCGGTGTGGACAGCGTCTTCCGGATCTCACGGCACACTTCGATACCCGTCTTCTCCGGCATCATGACGTCCAGGATGATAAGATCGGGCTTGTCGGAAGCCACATGCGCCAGCGCGTCACGTCCGTCGTAAGCACTGGAGTAGGTAAAATGTTCATTTTCAAAATACAGACCCAGGGACTCGTGTACCACCGGATCGTCATCGCAGATTAAAATATGAGGAGCACTAGCCATTCTCATTACCTCGTCTTATAGCAACATTACATCTATTATAATCTAAAAAATGGTTTATAAACAAACTTTTTTCAAAAGAAAGAAAATGCTATACTGAATCCAAGCGTTTCCCTATGGAAAAGACGCATTTTCGCGATACAAAAAGAACGGATTTTAAATATGTTTCTGGCAAATAGATGGAAAGATTTTGAATTACTTTACTGCGGTGAGGGAGAAAAATATGAACGCTGGGGAGATATCTATCTTCAGCGTCCGGATCCTCAGGCGATCTGGCCGAAGACCGGTTACCCGAATATGAGTGAGAAGAACTGGCCGAAGCCGCACGCGGTCTATCACCGAAGTGAGAGCGGCGGAGGCGCCTGGAGCCGCGAAAAACCCATGCCGCAGAAATGGAAGATCCATTACGAAGCCGTGGGACGACCGCTGACATTCATCATCGAACCCACGAGCTTTAAGCATACGGGTCTTTTCCCGGAGCAGGCGGCGAACTGGGACTTCTGCGGCAAGATGATCCAGAAAGCGGTAAAAGAAGGCAGAAAGCCGCGCATTTTAAATCTCTTCGCCTATACGGGCGGAGCGACGATGGCTTTTGCGGCGGCAGGAGCTGCCGAGGTCGTGCATGTCGATGCGAGTAAAGGCATGGTCGGCCGTGCCAAAGAAAATATGGAGGCATCCGGCCTTACGGACTGCTATATCCGGTTTATCGTGGAGGACTGCGGGCGTTTCGTCGACCGTGAGATCCGAAGAGGCAGAAAATACGACGGCATCATCATGGACCCGCCGGCCTATGGAAGAGGACCGTCAGGCGAGATGTGGAAGCTCGAGGATGCGCTTTTCCCACTGGTCGAAAAGTGTGAGCAGCTCCTTTCCGACGATGCACTGTTCTTCCTGATCAACTCCTATACCACAGGACTTTCTTCTCTCGTCATCGAAGACATTCTTCGCCTTTCGATCGCTTCCCGTCACGGCGGAAAAGTCGTGTCCGAGGAGCTCGGACTTCCCTGTACGAAAATGGACTGTATCCTTCCCTGCGGAAGCACGGGAAGATGGACGTCCGCGGAGGTGTAAGATGGGGGAGGTGCCGAAGATCCTCTTCGAGGACAACCATCTTCTGGTGGCGGTAAAACCTTCAGGGGTCCTTTCACAGGAAGATCCTTCGGGCGATCCGGATATGCTTACGCTTCTGAAGGCGTATCTTGTGGAAAAGTATAAAAAGCCGGGAGAGGCATATTTAGGACTTCTTCACCGGCTCGACCGTCCCGTGCGGGGCGTGATGGTCTTCGCCAAGACCAGTAAGTGTGCGTCGAGGATCTCCGAACAGATCAGAAACCGCACAGTAAGTAAGAAATACCGGGCTATCGTGTACGGATCTTTTTCCGAGGAAAAAGGACAGATCCGCTCATTTCTCCTCAAAGACCCCAAGACCAATCTGGTCAAGGTCTTTGCCGACAGAAAAACGGCCCCGAAGGAAGCCAAAGAGAGTTTTCTCGAATATGAGGTCCTCGGAGAAGGGCGGATCGCCGGCGTTCCGGTGACGCTCCTTTCTATCGACCTTCACACGGGGCGGTCTCATCAGATCCGTTCCCAGCTGTCCTCCATCGGACATCCGATCGTCGGGGACAGAAAATACGGCAAGGGTCCCAACCGTTTCGCGGGCGATATCCTGCTGGAATCGTATCACCTCGAGGTGGACCATCCGGTCAGTCACGAAAGAATGGTCTTCGAACTGCCGCTTGCAGACGAAGAGCCATGGAAACAATTTGCAAAGGAGTGAGGCAATGACAGAAGAATTTGTAATCACGAAAGAACAAAGAGACGAAAATCAGAAGAAAATAACGGAGCTTCTCCTTTCGACGAAGCGTCCGGGCATCGAGCGGCTGGTGGAATGGATCGTCACAAAGACGGATTTTTTCACGGCGCCCGCATCTACAAAATATCACCTGCACTGTGAAGGAGGACTGGCACTTCACAGTCTTCACGTGTATCAGCGCCTTTCGGAAAAAGTAAGCCAGGGTCTTATCACGATCGAGCCGGATACAGTGATCATCACATCGCTTCTTCACGATCTTTGCAAGGTCAACTTCTACGTCAAGGAAGTGAAGAACGTAAAAGAGGGCACCAAGGTGAACCAGTACGGAAAAGAAGTGGCCAACTGGGTCGAAAAGGAAGTCTGGGGCATCAAGGACACTTTCCCCGTAGGACACGGGGAGAAGTCCTGCTGGTACATACAGAACTTTATCCGCCTCAAGGCTGAGGAATATGCGATGATCCGCCTTCACATGGGTCCGGACAAGAATACGTATCCGGATCCGTTTTCCGAGACCGCGAAGATGTACCCGTCCGTCGTGGCGATCTTCACATCCGACATTGAATCAGCATACATTTTGGAGGAAAAACAATGATCTACTACGTTGACCAGAAAACGAAGTCTCAGGGATGCGGGACGAAAGAGCATCCGTTCCTGACGATCAGTGCTGCCGCAAAAGTGGCAAAGCCAGGGGATGAAGTCCTCGTTATGCCGGGTGTGTACCGCGAATATGTCGATCCGGCAAATGCGGGAACTGAAGACGCACGTATCACCTATCGTTCCGTCGAGCCGCTCAAGGCCGTAATTACCGGTGCCGAGATCGTTAAGGGCTGGGAAAAATATAAGGGGAAGACCTGGAAAGTCGAGATCGACAACGGCATTTTCGGTTCCTATAACCCTTATGACACCAGGATCGGCGGCGACTGGTACTTCTGGCACCGTCATCCGCATACAGGATGCGTGTATATCAACGATGTCGCCCTCTACGAGACAGATACGCTGGAAGACTGCCTGAAGGGCGAAAAGGACATCGCTTCCTGGGAGCCGGAAAACTCCACGCGTAAGTGGTATTGCGAGCAGAAAGACGGAAAGACTGTGATCTATGCCAATTTTCAGGGAAAAGATCCGAATAAGGCAAAGGTCGAGATCAATGTTCGAAGAAACTGCTTCTTCCCGAGTAAGACCGGTGTCGGTTATATCACGTTTTCCGGATTTACAGTTAATAAGGCAGCGACCACATGGGCTCCGCCGGCCGCTTTCCAGGACGGCATGATAGGCCCGCACTGGAGCCGCGGCTGGATCATCGAGGACTGTGAAGTCTCCCACAGCCGCTGCTGCGGTATTTCTCTCGGTAAATATCTCGATCCCGAGAACGATCACTATTTCACCAAGTACCGTGTAAAGAGCCCGACGCAGATGGAGCGTGACGCCGTCTGCCGCGGCCAGTATCACGGATGGCTCAAAGAGAATATCGGTTCCCATATCGTCAGAAGATGCCACATCCATCACTGTGAGCAGACAGGTATCGTCGGAAGAATGGGCTGTGTATTCTCGATCATCGAGGACAACCACATCCATAACATCAACAACATGATGGAAGTCGGCGGCGCCGAGATCGCGGGTATCAAGCTCCATGCGGCGATCGACGTCATTATGAGAAGGAACCATGTCCATCACTGCACGATGGGCCTCTGGTGCGACTGGCAGGCCCAGGGCACGATCCTTTCCCGGAACCTCCTGCACGATAACCATACTCCGGATTTCGCCAAGAGGATCCCGGGCACCATCATGAGCCAGGACATCTTCATCGAAGTCGGTCATGGTCCGACGCTTGTAGACAACAACATCATGCTCAGTAAGGCCTCCCTGCGTCTGGCGACAGAGGGCGTGGCCGTCGTAAATAACCTGATCTGCGGCACGTTCCAGGCGATCGGTGAAGGCACGGATGAATTCGTATCCGGTAAGAACCAGCCCCGCTATACGCCATATCACTTCCCGCACAGAACGGAGGTCATGGGCTTCATGAGTATCCTTCACGGCGATGACCGTATCTACAACAACATCTTCATTCAGAAGTGGCCGATCGAAGAACGACCGGAGGATGTCCCGGAGCAGTTCTTCGACAAGCAGGAGGTCGGTACCTTCCAGTTCGATGAATACCCGACCTATCAGGAGTGGATCGATTCCTTCCATCTCAATGAACCGATGGCGTATGAGCATAAGATCATGGAAAAGCACTTCCAGCACCTGCCGGTATGGATCAATGGCAATGTCTACTTTAACGGCGCCAAGGAGTGGAAGAAAGAAGAAAAGAAGCTCGTCGTTAAAAGATTCAAGGCGACAGCGGATGTAGTGGAGAGAAACGGCAAGTATTTCCTCGTAACGAATGTCATGAAGAAGATCTCAGACTTTTCCTGCGGTATCATCAATACGGATATCCTTGGGAAAGCCTTCCAGCCGGAGCAGCGCTTCGAGAATACGGACGGCTCCGATATCATCTTCAATTACGACTATTACGGAAATGATCGAGGCGTTTCTACTATCGCAGGTCCTTTTGCCGAGGTAAAGGAAGAGTACGAAGTCTAAAACTTTGCCCGGAATCGTAAGCGGCAATTAATGAACGTTCCCGTGGGAAGTCACCTTCGGGAACGTTTCTTTGTCATTTTTGACGAAATTGTCTCTATAATATAAAAAATATACTCACAAATGGCATCGTATGTTATAATGACGGGAGCTTTTAGAGAAGTAGAGGTTTTACTATGTATAAAAAAGTATCGCCGGATATGAAGTTTATCGATCGCGAGAAGGAAGTGCTGGCTTTCTGGAAAGCAAATGACATCCAGAAGAAGTCGATCCGCCCGGAGAAGGACGGAACACCGAGCTTTACGCTGTATGACGGTCCTCCGACAGCTAACGGCAAGCCGCATATCGGACATATTAAGACCCGTGTCATTAAGGACGTCGTTCCGAGATACCACTCCATGAAGGGTGAGCATGTGCAGTTCAAGGCGGGCTGGGATACCCACGGTCTTCCGGTCGAGCTCGAAGTCGAGAAGATGCTCGGCATCAACGGCAAGCCGCAGATCGAAGAGTACGGTGTAGAACCTTTCATCAAGAAGTGTAAGGAATCCGTCTGGAAGTATAAAGAAGAGTGGGAGCAGATGTCTGACCGCGTTGGTTTCTGGGCAGACATGGAGCACCCGTATGTCACATACGACAATACATACATCGAGTCCGAGTGGTGGGCACTTAAGACCCTGTGGGACAAGGATATGCTCTACAAGGGCCACAAGATCGTGCCGTACTGCCCGCGCTGCGGTACTGCGCTTTCGAGCCATGAAGTTGCCCAGGGCTACAAGGCCGTAAAAGAGAACTCCGTTTTCGTACGCTTTAAGGTCGTCGGAGAAGAAGATACCTACTTTGCCGCATGGACCACGACACCGTGGACTCTCCCGTCGAACGTTGCACTCTGCGTCAGTCCGACAGATGAGTATGTGAAGATCGCTGTCCCGAAGGATCTTGACGGAACAGAGAAGAAGGTCATGTACTACATGGCCGGCTGCCTCGTTCCGCAGCTTTTCGATGAGTATGAGATCCTCGAAAGATATCAGGGCACAGAGCTCGTCGGCAAGAAGTATGAGTCTTTGTTCCCGTATTCTGCTGATGCAGTTGCCAAGAGCAGAAAAGAAGCTTTCAAGGTATGCGCGGACAGCTACGTTACCATGAGCGATGGTACCGGTATCGTTCATATCGCGCCGGCATTCGGTGAAGACGACGCAAGAGTCGGTCGTGACAATGACCTTCCATTCGTACAGCTCGTCAAGGAAGACGGTACACTTCCGGAGGATTGCGAAGAATTCGCGGGTCTTTTCGTAAAGGATGCGGATCCGCTCATCATCAAAAAGCTCAACATGGAAGGCAAGCTTCTGAAGAAGATGCCGTATGAGCATGATTATCCGTTCTGCTGGAGATGCGATACTCCGCTCATCTACTACGCAAGATCTTCCTGGTTCATCGCTATGACCAAGGTCAAGGATCAGCTTGTAAAGAGCAACCGTATGGCGAACTGGTATCCGGAGACGATCCGTGACGGCCGTATGGGCAACTTCCTCGAGAACGTGGTTGACTGGGGTATCTCCCGTGAGCGTTACTGGGGTACTCCGCTTCCGGTATGGGAGTGTGAGTGCGGACACCGTCAGTGCATCGGATCGATCGCTGAATTAAAAGAGAAGTCCACGGACTGCCCGGACGATATCGAGCTGCATAAGCCGTATGTGGATAACGTACACGTTACCTGCGAAAAGTGCGGTAAGCCGATGACACGTGTTTCCGAGGTCATCGACTGCTGGTTCGATAGTGGTGCGATGCCGTTTGCGCAGTTCCACTATCCTTTCGAGAACAAGGAGTTCTTCGAAGCACACTATCCGTGCCAGTTCATCTCTGAGGCACTTGATCAGACCCGTGGATGGTTCTATTCGCTCCTGGCGATCAGCACACAGCTGTTCGGAAGATCTCCGTTCGAGAACGTTATCGTCATGGGTCTCGTTCAGGATAAGGACGGCATCAAGATGAGTAAGCATAAGGGCAACGTCGTCGACCCGTGGGATATCCTCAATCGTCAGGGTGCCGATGCGGCAAGATGGTATTTCTACAGTGCGAATGCACCGTGGCTGCCGTCCCGTTTCGACCACAGCAACGTAGATAAGATCCTCGGTAAGTTCATGGGAACGCTCTGGAATACCTATGCGTTCTACATCCTCTACGCGGAGATCGACCAGTTCGATCCGACCAAGTACAGCCTCGAGTACGATAAGCTTTCCGTAATGGATAAGTGGATCCTCTCAAGACTTGCTTCCCTCGAGAAGATCGTAGACAGCAAGATGCAGAGCTATGACATCACCGGTGCTTCCCGTCTGATGGAGAACTTTGTGGATGACCTTTCCAACTGGTATGTTCGTCGCGGACGTGAAAGATACTGGGGCAAGGAAATGACTCAGGATAAGATCAATGCGTACATGACGCTCTACACTGTACTTGAACAGTTTACACGTCTGGCCGCACCGTTTATCCCGTTCATGACGGAAGCAATCTACCAGAACCTCGTCCGTTCCGTAAATGCGGACGCTCCGATGTCTATCCACATGTGTGACTACCCGGTAGCTGAAGAAGCATGGATCGACGAAGATCTCGAGAGAAACATGGATGATGTCCAGCAGATCGTTACTCTGGCACTGTCCTGCCGTCAGGCGGCAAACCTCAAGATCCGTCAGCCGCTCAGCAAGCTCTATGCGGTCTGCGAAGATGAACTGCCGGAAGAGTACCAGACGATCATCAAGGAAGAATTGAATGTTCACGAAGTAGCATTCCTTAAGGATGCATCTTCGCTCCTGGATTATAAGTTTAAGCCGCAGCTCAGAACACTCGGCAGAAAGCTCGGTGCGAAGCTCAATGCGGCGAAGGAAGTCATCGCCGCTCTCCCGGGTAAGGAGACCATGGCGGCTCTCGAGAAGGACGGTAAGATCAATATCGAGGTCGATGGCGAGAATTTCGAACTTCTGACAGAAGACCTGCTCGTGGAAAATGTTCAGCCGGAAGGTCTGTCCACACAGGCAGATAAGGGCTTTACAGTATCTCTGGATACCAAGCTCGATGACGCACTCATCGAAGAAGGTTTCGTCCGTGAAATCGTCTCGAAGATCCAGAATCAGAGAAAGAAGTCCGGATTTGAGGTAACTGACCGTATCAGCATCAAGTATGCATGCGGGGAGAAACTGCAGAGTGTATTCACCAAGTTTGGTGATCAGATCGCATCCGATGTTCTTGCGACAGAGATCTCCGAGGGTACGGATGATCAGTCTGTTGAACTGGATATCAATGGTGAGAAGGTAAGCATCTCACTTACGAAGAACTAAGTAGGAGTAAGTAACTTATGTTATTTGACATCATCCAATCCGGTGCCTCTGTTCCAGAGATCGTCATGCTTTTGACGCTCCTGATCATTGTGCTGAGTTTTACATTCTCGGTACATGAATTCATGCATGCGTGGGTAGCCGTGAAGATGGGTGACGATACACCGCGACACCAGGGCAGGGTCACACTCAACCCGATGGCACACATCGATCCGCTGGGTGCGATCATGCTCCTTATCGCCGGATTCGGCTGGGCAAAGCCTGTCCAGTATAATCCGAATAATCTTAAGAAGTTTAAGCGTCCTACCTGTGAGCGGCTGATCAGTCTGGCCGGTGTTACAGCTAACTACATTACCGCGATCGTGGCGTCTTTCCTGTTCGTATTTGCGACAGCTTACTTCGTTAAGCATCCGGCGGATTCCGAAAAGAGTGCTCTTTTCCAGAATCTGATCATGAACTTCCTTTACTACTTAAGGGAATACGGATTCCTCTTCATGGCCTTTAACCTGATCCCGATCCCGCCGCTTGACGGATACCGTTTCATCTCGACTTTTGTCCCTTATAAGTGGAGACAGCAGTTTGAGACGATCTCGCAGTACAGCTACTATATTTTCTTCGCGCTTGTGATCGCGGCAAGATTCGGAAACGGCAGAATCGGTATCTTAAGCAAGATCGTTCAGTGGATCGAATATCCGTTCCGCTGGCCGGTCAACCGGATCTGTGCCGATCTGCTATGGCAAATGATCACGTAATCTTATAAAAATACATATAACAATAAAGAGGGTAAACATGGAAAACAAGATCGTACTTTCAGGAACACGTCCAACAGGAAACATTCATCTGGGAAACTATTTCGGCGCTATCGAGAACTGGGTGCGCCTGCAGGATCAGTATGAGTGCTATTTCTTCATCGCTGACTGGCATGCTCTGACGACCGGTTATGCAGATACGGACGTACTTCGCAAGAATACGCTCGGTCTTCTTGCCGATATTCTGGCAAGTGGTGTGGATCCGGAAAAGGCGACGATCTTCCTGCAGTCCGATGTAAAGCAGCATGCAGAGCTCTATCTTCTGCTCGGCATGAACACTCCGCTTTCCTGGCTCGAAAGATGCCCGACATATAAGGACATGATCGCCAACATGTCTTCCGAGAAAGACATTATGACATACGGATTCCTCGGTTATCCCGTCCTTATGGCAGCGGATATCCTGATGTATCGCGCCAACTACGTACCTGTAGGTGAAGACCAGCAGGCTCACCTTGAGATCACACGTGAACTGGCCCGTCGTTTCAACTATCTTTATAAGTCGGAAGTCCTTCCGGAGCCGCAGCCTCTTTTCACAAAGGCGAAGGTGCTTCCGGGAACTGACGGAAGAAAGATGAGTAAGAGCTACGGCAACACGATCGCACTTGCTGATACACCGGAAGAAGTAAAGAAGAAGGTCATGAGCATGATCACTGACCCGGCCCGTATCCGTAAAGATGACCCGGGCCATCCGGATATCTGCACAGTTTACGCTTTCCAGAAAGTGTTCAACGAGGAGAAGGTCCCGGAGATCACGGAGCAGTGCAAGGGCGGATGCATCGGATGTGTAGCCTGCAAGAAGATGCTTCAGGAAAAGATCGCCGAGTTCCATACGCCGATCTACGAGAAAAGAACCGCTCTTCTTCAGGATGAGCCGAAACTTCTTGAGATCCTCCGTCAGGGAAGAGAGAAGGCAGGCAAAAAGGCTGAAGAGACGATCCGTGAAGTAAGAAAAGCCGTTATGATCGGCTTTGATCCGGAAAAATAAGGGAAACAGCTTGAGGTAGGAGACCGTGGCAGCACTGGAGAATCCACAAGTCAGACTTCGTAAGTTTGAAGGTCCGCTGGACCTTCTGTTTCATTTGATTGAGAAAAACGATATCGATATCTATGATATCCCGATCGCAGAAGTGACCGACCAGTATATGGAGTATCTCGATAAGATGAGTTCTCTGGATATGGAGGTTGCTTCTGAATTTTTGCTGATGGCGGCAACGCTTGTGCACATCAAGTCCCGTATGCTGCTTCCGGACAGAAATGTCGCGGATACCTCATCGGAACCGGACCCGAGAGAAGAACTTGTCGTCAAGCTTCTGGAATACCGCCGCTGCAAGATGCTTGCAAACGATCTCAAGGACCGTTACCGCGATTACTCCAAGTGTATGTACCGTCTTCCGCAGACCCCGGCGTCCATCGGCATCAAAGTAGAGAGCGCACCGGCTCCTGTTGATGAGGAGGCCCTCGGGAAAAGCATCGAAGACATCTGCAAGAGAAATAAAGTGCGTTTTGCAGATATTGCCTCCCGTATTACACATATCCTCAAAAGGGATAAGTTCTCCATTCGTGATAAAATAAGATACGTGTGGGACCGTTTGAAGGGTAGAGGAAAAGTCTTTTTCCACGAGCTCTTTCCCGCCCACCAGGCTGAGAAGATGGATCGGATCGTCGGATTTCTGGCGGTACTCGAACTGCTTCGCGGTGACCAGATCAAGGCAGAACAGGAAAAACCGTTTGACGTGATCCTGATCGAGCCGAAGAAAGAGGATCTGGATGAAGAACGTTTCGGACTGGATCCGAGCAAGGAATCAAAGGAGCTTGCCGCATATGACTGACGGCTTTGAGCGTGAAAACAAGATCACGGTACAGGAACTTCCGGCTGCGCTGGAAGCGATCCTGTTTACCCATGGCGATCCAATCTCCTGCGACCGTCTGTGTGAGATCACACAGATGCCGAAAGAGGCTGTGGAAGAGACTTTGGACCGCATGATCAAGGATTATGAGACGAACCCGTGGGGCGGTCTTTTGATCCGGAAAGCCAATGACAGTTATGTGATGTGCACCAAGCCTTCCATGAAACCCGTTTTAGAGCGCCTCTTTGCGCCGAGAACACGTCCTCCGATGTCCCAGGCGACCTACGAGACACTCGCGGTCATCGCGTACAACCAGCCGGTCACGCGTGCCCAGATCGAAGCTGTCCGAGGAGTCAGTTCCGATTCGATCGTGACCCGTCTGATCGAAAGAGGGCTCGTCGAAGAATGCGGTAATCTGGAAGCGCCCGGAAGACCGACACTTTTCAGAACGACTCAGCAGTTCCTGCTCGAGTTCGGTATCTCGTCTGTTTCGGAGATGCCGGCGATGGAGCTGATGATGTATAAGACGATCCGTGACCTTCAGGATTCTCTGGAGGAAGCGGCAGGTAATAAAGATAACCGCCAGATCACTATCGAAAGCTGGATGGATGATCAAAAAGGAGAGGAAACGACATGAATCCGGACGATAAGAAAAATGAATCCCTGGCCAGCGTAGTGGAACGAATCACCGAATCTCTGGACTCGATGAGTAAGGGACAGAAGGCAATTGCAAATTATATCCTTTCAAATTATGAGACGGCCGCCTACATGACGGCAGCCAAGCTTGGTGAGGTAACGGGTGTCAGTGAATCCACGGTCGTCCGTTTTTCCATGGAACTCGGCTACGAGGGATATCCGCATTTCCAGAAGGCTCTTCAGGAAGAACTGAAAGTGAAGCTCACGTCTGTCCAGAGACTGAATGCGGCCAGCCGTTTCTCGGATGATGCTTCGATCGTAAAGTCCATTATTCAGGCCGATCTTGATAGCCTGAAGTACACTTACGAGAACCTTGATGAAGAGGCTTTCAGTTCCGCCGTCGAGATGATCCTTAATGCCAAAAAGATCTACATCATGGGATTGCGCAGTTCTTCGCCGCTTTCTTCGTTCATGCATTTTTATATGACGCCGCTTTTTGACGATGTCCGTCATATCCACAGCAACAGTGCCAATGAAGTCTTCGAGCAGATCCTCCCGATCGGCCCCGGGGATGTCATGATCGGCATCAGTTTCCCGAGATACTCCACGAGAACGATCCAGTCCATGCAGTATGCGAGATCCCGTGGGGCCTCTGTGATCGTCATTACCGACAAGGCAGACACTCCGATGACCGAGCATGCGAACATCTCGCTTTTTGCCCGCTCCGACATGGCTTCCTTCGTCGATTCACTGACGGCGCCGCTTTCGCTGATCAATGCACTTCTGGTCGCTCTTGGAATGCATAGAAAGAGTCACATCGAAGAATCTTTCGAAGCACTCGAGAAACTCTGGAAAGAATATAAGGTATATGATACCGGCAAAGACCGGGATATCACTTCCGAAGAGAGCAAGGAGGAGAACACATGAAAGAGTTGATCGCCAGCAGTAAACTGACCGCATCCGCATCGATAAGGATCGCGCTGACCAACAGCCGCGAAGAAGAAGCCGAGCTCAAGGCTGCATTGAAAGAAGAGAAGATCAATGCCACGGCAGCTGATTTTGGCGGAGAGTTCATCTCCTCTGTAAGCAAGATCATCGAAAGATGTGTTGTTGCAGCTCAGAGAGAAGGCATTATCGGGAACAGCCATAACGAAGAAGGCGCTTTAGCCGGTGCGGCAAGAGAAGCGATCTCCCAGATCACTTCCAAGGCCATTGGCTTAAACGTCGGCGGCAAGATCGGCATCGCACGTTTTAACGACCATATCAGTGTGTGCGTATATTTCGGTATCGGTCTTCTGCATTTAAATGAGATCGCGATCGGCCTCGGACACCGTGCTATCTAATTTAGGAGGAATTACCATGAGTGAGTTTTATCAGATTGCTGTAGACGGACCTTCCGGTTCCGGAAAATCCACACTGGCCAAGGGAGTTGCCAAAAAACTGGGCATCCTTTACCTGGATACAGGTGCTATGTACCGTGCCTGCGGCCTCAAAGCTTTAAAGTGCGGCATCGATACCAAGGATCAGGAAGCTGTGGAGAAGATGATGCAGGATATTCGTATCGACATCACTCATGAAGAGGGTTCCCAGCATGTATGGCTGGACGGAGAGGATGTTTCCACTGATATCCGTATGCCGGAAGTTTCCATGGCAGCCTCTGATGTTTCCGCGATCCCGTGTGTCCGTGAGGCCATGGTGGATCTTCAAAGAAAGATCTCTGAAGGCAAGAACGTGATCCTGGATGGACGTGATATCGGATCCAAGGTATTCCCGAATGCCAAGTATAAGTTCTTCCTGGTGGCTGCGGCAGAAGAACGCGCCAGAAGAAGGCTTCTTGAGCTTCAGCAGAAGGGCGTGACAGATACCACCTATGAAGAAGTCCTTCGTGACATCGTGAAAAGAGATGAGCAGGACAGCACACGTGCGGCTTCCCCGCTGATCAAAGTGGACGATGCGATCGAGATCGATACGACGAAGATCAACATCGAAGAAACCCAGGATCTTCTCCTTTCCTATATTAAAGAGTAAATAGAAGGGTAGAGATAGACGATTTGAAGAACTGGAAAATAGAACTTGCGAAATCTTCAGGCTTTTGTTTCGGCGTAGAAAATGCGGTCAAGACGGCATACTCTGTGATCAGGGAGCATCCGGACCGCAGGATCTACATGCTTGGAGAGATCACCCATAACGAGACGGTGGTCCGTGAACTTCTCTCTTCCGGTATGCTTTTGATCCACGAACCGGGCGAAGCGGAGGAAGGAAGTCTCGTTCTTATCCGCGCGCATGGTGTGACTCCTTCCGTGATCGCTGAGCTGAAAAAGAGAAACTGTGAGATCATCGACTGCACCTGTCCTTTCGTTAAGAAGATCCATACCATAGTCAATACGGCGGGCAAAGAAGGTCACCCGGTATATATCACGGGGACGAAAGGTCATCCGGAAGTCGTCGGGATCTGTGGAGAAAGTGATGGAAAAGTGACTGTGATCTCCTCGCTTGAGGAGTGTCAGGCCCTCGAAAATATTGAATCTGATTCAGTTTTTGTTTCGCAAACGACCTTTTCCAGTAGAGAATTCCAAAAAATTTGTGAATTCGTGCAGAAAAAAATTGCAAAAGATCAAATATTTGGTACAATATGTTATACGACTGAAAATAGGCAGAGAGAAACTGCGGATTTGGCAGACGTTTCCGATGTTATGATCGTCATAGGATCGAAGACCAGTTCAAACACAAAGAAACTCTATGACATATGTTCAGATCGTTGTGCGCTGACTTATCTTGTTGGCGACGCCGAAGATGTGAAACCTTTGATTCCTATGTGGAGGGAAAAGGGGGTGGAGCATATCGGAGTTACCGCAGGGGCATCAACGCCGGTGAGTATTATCAGGGAGGTTATCCAAACCATGAGTGACAATGGGGTAAACACGAATCAAGAGTCTAACGACATTAATTTTGGCGATTACATTGAAAGCATTCCACAGCTTAGAAAGAACGCTACAGTGAAGGGAGCAATAACGACCTACGACAGCGATTTCGTTTATGTAGATGTCCATGATAAGTCGGAAGGCAAGATTCCAAGAAGTGAGTTTGAACCTGATTTTGACTTCGAAGCGGCAGCCAGAGAGCACATGGAAATTGAAGTGTATGTTAAGAGCATCCGCAACACTGATATGGGCAAAGAGATCATTCTCTCCAAGTCTCATGTAGATTTCAGCAAGAACAAGGCGGAGATCGAAGCAGCTTATGAGAATAAGACACCTGTTACAGTCAAGATCACAAGCGTAGTTAAAGATGGTGTTATCGCCAGCTACGGCGGTGTAGATATCTACATCCACAGAACACAGCTCGAACTGAATGTAGTAAATGATCTCGAAGCTTATAAGGGCAAGACCATCGAGATCCTGATCACACAGTTCGATCCGGACAAGCGCCGTCTGAGAGTTTCCGGTTCCAGAAGAACACTTCTCAACAACGAGCGTAAGGCAAAGGCTGAAGAAGTATGGAATTCCATCGAGAAAGATAAGGAATATGATGGCGTCGTAAGAAGCCTCACTGATTTCGGTGCTTTCGTAGACATCGGCGGTGTAGATGGTCTCATCCACGTATCCGAGCTTTCCTGGAATCACATCCATCACCCGTCCGAAGTTCTTTCTGTCGGTGATCAGGTTCATGTATATGTTAAGGATTTCGATCCGGAAAAGAAGAGAATCTCTCTCGGCTACAAGAAGGCTGAGGACGATCCGTTCTACAACATCGACGAGCGTATCCCGGTAGGTTCTATCGTTAGAGGTAAGGTCGTCCGTATGTTCCAGTTCGGTGCTTTCGTAGAGCTCGAGCCGAACCTTGATGCTCTGTGCCACGTATCTCAGATCTCTGATGTACGTCTCAACAAGCCACAGGATGTCCTGAAGGAAGGCATGGAAGTAGAAGCGAAAGTTCTCGATGTAAATCCGGCTGCACGTCGTATCAGCATCTCTATCAAGGAAGTGGCTCCGATCAACCCGCAGCCTGAAGATGCTCCGGCGGAAGAAGAAGCTGCTCCGGTAGAAGAAGAAAAGCCTGTAGAGGCTCCGGTTGAAGCTCCTGTAGTGGAAGAGGCTGCTCCGGTTGAAGAAGTAGCTGCTGAGGCTCCGGCTGAAGAGTAATCTTTCAAAAGATCTGAAGAAATTCGTGAAGGAACTGTCATCAAATGGCAGTTCCTTTTTTGTGTTTTATAGAATTTGAAGATGAAAATTGCGGATAATTGTCATAGACGGTTATCAAACTATAATCTTTGATAGTCAAAACGTTTGGAAATCAGCCTAAAACAGATTTGAGGATATGTTAAGAATATCGTCATCGTATTACAATTGTGTCACATTTGTTTTCAAGGGGGTGCAGTTACGATATAATTAGAATGCAATAACGTGTGAATGTAAATGCGTACTCTCAGGAGGTAGTTTTGAAGAAGAACGAAGAGCAGCTGAAGATCAGTGAGGAACTTCTGGAAAGAAGGATGCAGCGCAGACTGCATCGTGGACTGAAGATGACATCGATCATTATGGTCGTTTCTATGGTCACGCTTCTTTTCCCCATTGTTCCGCTGGGTCATGCTTCGGATATCTGTCTTCAGGTTCCGACAGAACAGACTTTGTCGGTTCCGAGTGAAGATGTTTCTGTTTCTTCTCCTGTGATGTATGTCCAGCTGATCGAAGAATCTGCTCCGGTCATTTCTGATGCTCTTCTTGCAGATACCTTCGTTATTCAGGAGCACACGAACCGTGATGGTGTTGAAGTTGAGATGCTCGATGTCGAAACATTTGAGCTTTGTGAAGAGATCCTTTATGCCACAAGAGGCGCATATGTCTATGATGAGCCGAGCTCTGAAGCGAATATCATCGGTTCTTTAAAATATGCAGACAAGGTAAGACGTACCGGACGCGGTTCGGCATGGTCCCTAATCGAATTCGTTAATGAGGATGAAGAAGTTTTAAGCGGATATGTGGTATCTTCCCTGATGACCAAGGATGTCCTGGCTACGCCAACTCCTGTTCCGACAGAAACTCCGACACCTACACCGGAACAAAAAGAAAAGAAGAAGACTCCGACTCCGACGGAAGCTCCGAAGAAAGAAGAAACAAAGTCCACGGAGGAGACGAAGAGCGAACCGACGCCGACGCCGGTACCGGAGATCACTGAAGAAGCGATGAGCGGCACATATTATTCTGCCGGCGAAGTCAATGTCAGAAAGGGTCCGGGCACATCGTATTCAGTTATTCGTAAACTCTCCAGAAACGACAGCGTGAATGTCGTTGCAAAGACCAGTAACGGCTGGTATAAGCTCGATGATGGCGGATATGTCCGTGCTGATCTTTTGAGTTCTGAACCGATCCAGACAGAAGAAACAAAGCCGACCAATACGCCTGAGCCGACGGAGACTCCGGAAAAAACAAAGGAAACTACTTCCAGTGAAGAAACAAAAGAGCCAGAAGCTCCGTCCGACCCGACACCGACTCCGCCTCCCGTAAAGAGAGATATCCCAGATCCGGGATCCTGTGATCTTCTTACTTACTGCAGAGCCTTTATCGGTATTCCTTATGTATACACGGGTGCTGATCTGAACGGACTCGACTGTTCAGGATTCATTATGTATGTATATGCCCACTACTATGGCATCTCACTGCCGCATCAGTCGGCATCGATCGCCGCCCTGGGTAACGATGTCACCAATCAGGAACTTAAGGCAGGAGATGTTATCTGTCATGACTATAACGGCGACGGAACCGTCGATCATGTCAGTCTCTACTGCGGTGAAGGTGTTGTCATCCATGCGTCGACAAGCCGTGGCGGTATCGTAGAAGACTGGCTTCCGATGTCGGCAGTTGTCTGTGTCAGAAGATTTATCTAATAAGAACCTAAGCCAATACGCTTCCGAGTAATACGAGTGCCTCTTCGTACATGGGTACGAGGAGGTACAAGTTTTCTTTAATGATACTTTCGTTTGCCTGATGGCACTCATCCTTGGCCCAGGGAAGCTGCGGTCCGAAGGCAACTATATTCGGCATCGTTCTCGCGTATGTTCCTCCACCGATCGCCAGCGGCTCTGAAGGAGAAGCAACAAATGCATCCCGGGATCCTTTTTCTTCAGAAGTATATGCGAAGCTGTCGCGATAGCGGTCAAAAATATCGAGCATCGCAGCGATCTGCTTTGAATCCTTATCTTTGAAAAGCGGTGCCTGAACTGAATCATCTACGACAGTAAGACCGAATTCGGAAGCGATCGATTCCAGTTTTGCTCTGACTTCCTCCGGAGAGTATTTGACGGGGAAGCGGATGTCGACATGAAGTCTTGCCGTATCTTTACTGATGTTTACGATACCGACATTGGTCGTCATGGCACCCGATACATCGCTTTCAAAGAAGGATGAGAACTTCGTCTTTGAATCATTTCGGAAATACTTATCCATTAAAGAGAGAAGACCGGAACTCTTTTTGACCGTCTCCGGGATCTTATCGAGCATCAGTTCGATCGCATTGATCCCAAGATCCGGATGAGATGCGTGAGATTGTATGCCTTTTGTAAAAAGCCCCTTGCTGGTCGAAAGATCTATGAATTCACAGTAGGGCGGCACCATGTTTGCGGCATTTCCACCGTGAAGTGTAAATTCTCCGGACGGCTTTTCTTCAAAATGCATCTGATAGATGCCTTTTTCCGAGAAGATGCAGGGGAATTCCGCATCGGGAGTAAAGCCGATATCCGGAAGCTCTTCTGTCTCGCAATACCTGGCCATACAGGAAGAACCATGTTCTTCGTCGGTTCCGACGATCAGACGGACGCGGTACGACGGATCAGGATTCTTTTCCTTAAATCGGAGCATCGCCATATAAGAGGCAACGACAGGACCTTTGTCATCGATGACACCTCGTCCGACGAAGCGGTCTCCGACTGTTGTCAGCTGGAAGGCATCTGTTTTCCAGTCTGAACCTTCCGGTACGACATCGAGATGACCAAGGATACCAAGAAGGGGACCTCTATTTCCCCATTGAATATATCCTGCTTTATTTCCGACGTTTTCGGTGATGAAGCCATCTTCCTTCGCGAGGTTGAGAAGATAGGTCAGCGCCTTCTTCGGATATGGGCCGTATGGCGCGTTTTCTTCAGGCTCGCCTTTTACGCTGGGAATGGCGATTAAGTCTTGAAGGATCGATGTAAATGTGCGGATTTCCTGTTCAGAAAGTGTATTCATAAAGGTTTTTCCCCCGATTTCTATTAAAATGCCGATTTTTCAAGAATTTCTTTCATAAAAGTCTTGCCAACACGGCTACTTCATTGTATCATTTTAAAGGCTAAAAATCACACGGGGTGTAGTCTTTTGTTCTTCGGAGACACCGAAGTAAGCCTCGTGGAAGAAAAAACAGGAGGATTTTTTATGTCAACTATTTCTATGAAGCAGCTTCTTGAAGCCGGTGTACATTTTGGTCACCAGACCCGTCGTTGGAACCCGAAGATGGCGGAGTATATCTTCACGGAGCGTAACAACATCCACATCATCGATCTGCAGAAGACTGTTAAGAAGACCGAAGAGGCATACGATTTCGTACGTTCTATCGCAGCTGACGGCGGTAACATCCTTTTCGTAGGTACTAAGAAGCAGGCTCAGGATTCTATTTCTGAGGAAGCCGTACGTTGCAACATGTTCTACATCAACAACCGTTGGCTCGGTGGTACTCTCACAAACTTTAAGACAATTGAAAAGCGTCTGGCTCGTCTTGCTGAACTTAAGACAATGTCTGAGGACGGTTCCTTCGATCTTCGTACAAAGAAGGAAGTCGCTAAGCTCAAGCTCGAGATGGAAAAGCTCGACAAGAACCTCGGTGGTATCCAGGGCATGAAGAAGCTTCCGGCTTGCCTGTTCGTTGTAGATACCAAGAAGGAGCACCTTGCTGTTGCTGAAGCAAAGCGTCTCGGCATTCCGGTAGTTGCTATCGTTGATACCAACTGCGATCCGGAAGAAGTAGATTATGTTATCCCGGGTAACGATGACGCGATCCGTGCGGTAAAGCTTATCGCTGGTCACATGGCTGACGCTGTTCTCGAAGGTCGTCAGGGCGAGCAGCTCGATGTTCCGGCTGAGGTAGCTGAAGAGGCAGAGGAAGCTTCCGAGGAAGCAGCTGAGGCTGTAGAGGCTCCGGCAGAGGCTTAATCTCCGGTTCTTTTCAAAAGGATCAATTCAAACTATTCATCAATAAATTAGTGGAGGAAATAACAATGGCTGAAATTAGTGCTGCACAGGTCAAGGAACTTCGTGACATGACAGGTTCCGGTATTATGGATTGTAAAAGAGCTCTTCAGGAATCTGAAGGTGATATCGAAAAGGCGGTTGCATGGCTCCGTGAGAAGGGTATTGCCAAGGCAGAGAAGAAGTCCGCAAGAGTCGCTGCAGAAGGTGCTGTAGTTGCCAAGATCGCTGATGACAAGAAGTCCGGTGTTCTCGTTGAGATCAACATCGAAACAGACTTTGCTGCCAACACAGATAAGTTCAAGGCTTTCGCAGATGCTGTTGCTTCTCATATTCTTGCTAAGAAGCCGGCAAATGTTGAAGAACTGATGGCTCAGACACTTTATAATGATGATTCCAAGACAGTAGAACTCTTCCAGAAGGAAGCTATTGCCGATATCGGAGAGAATACTTCTATCAGAAGATTCGTAGTATATGAAGTAGAGGGCAACGGTGCAGTTGCTTCTTACATCCACATGGGCGGTAAGATCGGTGTATTCGTAGAGTTTGGTACAGATGATGATTCCATCATCACAGAGTCCAAGTTCTCTGACTTTGCAAAGGATATCGCGATGCAGGTTGCTGCTGCGAACCCGAAGTGGCTCACACGCGAAGATGTTCCGGAAGCTGATCTTGAGAAGGAAAAAGAGATCATCATCAACAAGAACCTCAACGAAGGTAAGCCGGAGAAGATCATCAGAGAGAGAATCCTGCCGGGTAACATCGAGAAGTTCTATAAGGAGAACTGCCTCGTAGAGCAGGAGTTCGTTAAGGATGATACAAAGTCGATCGCACAATACACCAAGGAGTTCGGTCAGAACGTTTCCATCCGTCGTTTCACACGTTTCGAAATGGGCGAAGGTATTGCCAAGAAGGAAGAGAACTTCGCAGAAGAAGTTATGAAGCAGATCAAGTAATTTGTATAAAAATGCTTTTCAAAGGACAGTCGAAAGACTGTCCTTTTTTTTCTCTCATGATATGTTTCTTTTGAATCAATTCTGAACAAATATAAATTTTTCAAAAAAACATGTAGCGAAGTGATAAATTTTGTTGATATATTAAGTACACGGCATAGTGACACGAAAGCATTATGGTCAAAACGGGTGATATAGGATCGATCCTGTTATCCGAATATATAGGGGGTACGATATGAAGAGAAAGAATTATGTGAAAAAAGTAAAGGGTTTGATTTCATTATTCCTTGTGGCGCTGCTTCTCCTTGTAGAACGTTTTCGCCTTCGCACTTCACTTCGGATAACCAAGCTTCTCAGCCGCACAAGACTGGGGAAACAGAAGGTCACTACGTATTCACCTTCTTGAGTGCCGGATAAGAGAGCGAAGTCTCCCAATGGGTGCTCACTGAACAAGACCATACAAATATATAGATAAATTGCAAGTAAAGAAAACCTTCTGTGATTCTACTCCTGAGATCTCGGAAGGTTTTCTTCGATCGATTTGATCAGTGTTGTTATGATGTGATGTTGAATGAATTGCATTGATTTGCTTTCTGGTGTTGTCAACGTTTGATTATTGTTAATTAAATGTAAACTATTTGGTCTATCAGGTGAATCTGGATTTTTGACAGTTTATACTGTATTTATAGGCTGGGGTAGGTGAGAAGGGTTTTGGGTGATTGCATGACGTCAGGAAATAATAACACTACTTATATAGATAATCTGGCATCCTCCACACTGCTAAACCGATATTGGGTATTCCCATTTTTCTATGAAGGTGGGGCTGTAGTGCCAGGAGTACGATCTGAAGAAGTGAACGGATATGCGCATTAAAGATGCTATGAATCCTGATTTAGTCAAAAGAAAGGAAGTGTATTATGAAAAAACGATTAAATGTATTCATCTTATTGATGTGTTTCATAATTTTGCCTCTTTTAGTGTTTGGCCATGTAAAGGTACAAGCGGCTACGATTATCGCGTCAGGTTCTTGTGGAGTAGATAGTGATCCTGATTCTATTACATGGACTCTTGATAGCGAAGGAACACTTGAGTTTTTTGGCACAGGATACATGAAGTACTATCGGACACCATCATTGGCAAGCGTTCACTGGCCAGACAAATTAGTCCCATGGGCGGATCATATTTCCGAAATAAAGAAAGTAATTATCCACGAGGGAATCATAGAGATCGGGCGGTTCGCGTTTTCTGAACATACGAATTTAGCAGATGTGTCAATAGCGTCCAGTGTTACTCGAATAGAAGATTATGCTTTTGAGTATTGTTCTTCATTAAAAACTGTTATTCTTCCGAAAAAACTTGTAACTTTGGGTTCATATGCGTTTAAGTATTGCACAGGATTAGAGACTATGACTATTCCATCTTCTATCAGATATATTGATGAAGGACTGTTTTACGGATGTAAAAAAATGACGTCGGTTTCGATTTCTAATCTTGTAGATACGATTAGGGCTAAGGCGTTTGTAAGTTGTCAATCACTGAAAAGCCTAACACTTCCGTCCAGCCTAAAATACATAAATGAGTCGGCTTTCTATGATTGCTCTTCTATTAAGAGCATTACCATACCTTCGGGAGTGAAGAAAATACCTGAATCGGCTTTTGGTCATTGCACAGCGCTGACCAGTGTTAGTATTCCGGATACGGTTACAGAAATTGAACAAAGAGCATTTGAAGGATGTACTTCTTTGGGAAATATAACACTTCCATCTTCTTTGCAGGTGATCGGGCATCAGGCATTTTACAACTGCAGTTCAATCACTGAGATATCTATCCCGTCTAATGTGACTACGATAGGAAGCGCAGCCTTTGTTGGTACAGGTATTCACGGTAATATTGTGATTCCTGATAGTGTGACAAGCATTGGGAGTAAGGCATTTATGAATTTGAAATCAATTACTTCAGTAAAGCTTCCAAAACAATTACAAACTATTGAGTATGCGATGTTCTATGGTTGTTCGGATCTCAAATCTATTTATATTCCTGACAGTGTTACTTCCATCGGACAATCTGCTTTCGCACTGTGTTCAAGTTTGGAAGATATTCAGCTTCCTTCGCAACTGACTTCCATTGGAGCAGCTGCATTTTCAGACAGTTCTTTGAAAAAAATAATAATCCCGAATACAGTAACGGAGATTGGAACTCAAGCTTTCAGCGAATGCCCTTTGAAAAGCATTGTGATTCCTGACAGTGTTACATCTCTGGGACAGTATCCGTTCATGAATTGTCAGTCTTTGGAAAGCGTTAAATTGTCGAAAAATTTAACGACTCTTCAGGACAAATCATTCTACGGCTGCTCATCTCTGAAATCGATTCAGATTCCGGAAAGTGTTATATCAATTGGGAAATATGCTTTTGCCTTATGCGAATCTCTCGTTGAAATCCATCTCCCGAACAGCCTTCAGGCAATCAACGTGTCGGCTTTTTCTGGATGCGAATCCCTTCAAAGAATCACTATTCCTCCATCTGTAACGACAATAGGAGGAGGAACATTTTCTGGATGTAGTCGACTTTCAAGAGTGCTTTTACTTGGAGGTCCAGGTGAGGTAACATATTATAGTGCATTTTTGGATGTTGCCGCTACCATATATTATCCGGAAGGGAAGCCTTGGAGTATGCCGGAGATTCCAGATGACAAAGTTGATAGAATTCATTTAACATGGATTCCATGTTCATATTTCACGGTCGAATACAAACTATCTGCTTCTGGACCTGCGCTTTATACCGAATGTGCAATAAATGAGGATCGTCTTAAGGTTATCTCACTTTCTCCCACAAAGGGGGGGTATACCTTCCTGGGCTGGGCAAGGACAGAAGATGCGACGGAAGCGACATATCGCGCAGGGATGACCTTTACTGTTTCCAGAGATCTTACCTTCTATCCGGTATGGAAGAAGACTGAACCGCCGGCTGAAGTGACGAATGTGAAGGCAGTCCCGGCTGGAAAGGGAAGAGTAACACTGACCTGGACAGCAAGCGACGGAGCCGAAGGCTATCTTATCTACGGTCAGAAGAATGGGAAGTACGCCTACGTAGGTATGACAACACAGGGAACAACGTACACGGATACGAAGGCTCTGTATGACGATTACAATTACTACTGGGTATTTCCGTATGTGAAGGATAGTGCTGGAAATATGGTTCCCCATAATACAGAAACATATGTCTATGCGAAAGGTATTCTAACTGCGGTCACTGGTCTTAAAGCGTCTTCGGTCAAGGGCGGTGTGAAGCTTACCTGGAATGCGGTGACGGGAGCAGAAGGTTACCTCGTATATGGGATCGTTGCCGGAAAGCCTTACGGCTATGTCGGTATGACGACGAAGGGAACAACTTTTACGGATAAGACGGCGTCTTCAACGGAGTATAACTACTACTGGGTATTCCCGTACTTTAAGGACGGTAACGGGAAAATGATCGTTGGACAGACAGCAAAGTATACCTACGGACGCGCGCTGAAGTAGACCAAGTCATAAAAAACGAAATGCATGCAAAAACCTTCTGCGATTCTACTCCTGAGATCTCGGAAGGTTTTCTTTAATCGATTTAATCAGTGTTGTTATGATGTGATGTCAAAGAATTGCATCAAATTGCGTTATATTTCGCACAATAAGTGTTTTTTGTTTCGAAAATGTAAAATGTTTGGGTATGCTGTTGCTCAGAATAGTTTGGCAGTATATATTAAAATTATAGGCAGGGGTAGGTGAGAAGGGTTTTGGGTGATTGCATGAAAAGACGGATTATTTCTTCATTACTAGCTGGACTTCTTGTGATTTCTTTTGTTGGGACTTCTTTAATCGCTGATGATAACAACTCGCGTGACCAGAGTGATTCGGGATCCTCTCAAGGATCTGAGATCGATCCGGATCTGAATCAGCAGTTGATCACGTATCTGGAAAATCTGGATGAGACGGAACTGGATCCTGACAGGAATGTAGATACGTCTGATCATCTCTCGGATGAGGAGATCTTGAGGCAATCCTATCTGGAACAAATGGAGGCACTTGAGGATATTTCTTTGAAAGACGGATGGAGAGATCAGTTTGATACAGTATCTACTCCGAGAACTGATCCAACCGGGTTTTATTCTATTGGAAGTGACATATATTATACAGATCCGAGTACGGGAGTGCGTTATTGTAATACGACTTTAACGTATGAACATATTGTATTTACATTTGGGTCGGATTATAAGGTGACATCTTTTGCTGCGCAGCAGGGATATGAGAGCCGTCGACGCGTGAAAGTGCTGCTTGAAGCTTTCTCACATATTGGCGCACCTTATGATTTAGAAGCAGATCCCCCGTTGTCGTTTGCTTGTGGACGATTTGTCCAGTATGTATATCTTCTCTCACTTGGTGTACGGCAAGATTGGGCGTCATGTTTCCAGATAAAAGGTGACTTCTATAATTCAGCATGTGCAAATAATAATGCAAGCCTTGACATGGATCCGGAGTGTTTTGATTCGCTTTCTGACCTGCTTCCGGGAGACCTGATATACTGGTATAATCCGACGTGTGCGGCCGATCCGAGTAATTGTCCGATTATGACTCATCATACGAACGCAGAAGCTGATCCTGATTATTTCAAAGGAGTGCACCATACGGCTATTTATATCGGTAACGGACAGGTGATTGAAGCGGTAGACAACAATACTGTACACTGTGTGATCGTTGGGGACATTCGGCAGATGAACGGACTTCAAATATTCTATGATTATGACAATGGAGATCCAAAAACCGGATATGTTCGTTTGATCAAGGAGAATGCTACGCTCGAAAGTGTAGATGAGCTTCAGGCAACACCTGCCGGGAAATATAAGGTTTCTCTGACTTGGACAGGAAACCGCTATGCAGATGGGTATCTGATTTATGCTAGAAAGAATGGCGTATATGGATATTGTGGGATTACGTATGGTACAACATTGGTAAATGATACATATGTTGGAAGTTTTACAGATACGAATGCACTTTCCTCAGGAAATGGTTACTATGTCTTTCCATATGTGACGGATTATAGTGGTACTATGTATCCAGGGGAAGTGAGTGTTATGGTGACCGGTGAGGGAATATGCTTACCTGTAACAGATTTGAATGTGAGCAACCAAGAGAATACTGGATATGTAGTTGTTAGTTGGTCGGAGTCTTCTGATGCTGACGGATATTTGATTTATGGATATCACAATGGCGGACCTTATGGACTGATCGGCTCGAAGAACGGAAGGGATAACACGACTTTCATTGACTCAACGGCATCTTCGACGATAACGAGTTATTATTGGGTATTTGCATTTTATAGGGAAAACGGGATTGTTATTCCGGGATTGGCGGCAGGGCCGGTTTACGGTACATCTTTGTAGCACATTTGAACGATTGAGGAGTGGTGGTTATGAAAAAGTATTCTAAATATCTTCCTTTACTGGTTATCCTGCTTTTTGCATTTGTGTTTGGACTTTCGGCAAAACAAGTAAATGCAGCTGCAACTGTTGACTCAGGCACCTGTGGTGATGCGGTGACATGGACTATCGACAGTAATGGTACATTGACCATATCCGGTTCCGGTGATATGGAGAATTTTGCTATAGATGCTGCACCTTGGAAGGACTACCGTTCCAGCATCAAGAAACTGGTCGTGAATTCCGGGGTAACATCGATAGGGGATTTTGCCTTCTATAACTGTACTGTGCTGACGGATATTTCTCTTACTTCCGGGATCACCAAAATCGGTTATTCCGCATTCAGGGCATGCCCGATGACAACTATTACACTGCCCGCAGATCTGACCGAACTGGGGGAGGCTGTATTTTATCAATGCAGGAATCTAAAGTCGATCACGATTCCTTCGGGTGTGACTGTGATAGAACAACGGGATTTCATGGATTGTACCAGTCTTTCTTCTGTGACGCTCCTCGAAGGCCTTCTTAGAATTCAACAATCGGCTTTTTTCGGATGCACCTCTTTGACATCGATCAGTATTCCATCCAGTGTGGAATGGATAGATGATAAAGCCTTTAAGAATTGCACCGGACTGAAATCGTTTAATATCCCGCCGAAAGTCACTTCTCTGGCTAGAGAAACATTTGCGAATTGTACTAGTTTGACTTCTATTTCGATTCCTCCTACCCTTAAGAAATTGTCTGGTTTTGGCGGCTGCACAGGCCTGACGCAGATCGTGATTCCGGAAACTGTTACATTAATATATACAGGTGCATTTACCGCCTGTAGTAATCTTACGTCCGTCACGATCAAGGGGAATCCTTCTATTGAAGGTGCTTTTAAGAATTGCACAAAACTAAAAACGGTAACGTTCCTTGGCGAGGTAAAAACGATTGGAACTCGATCATTTCAGGGATGCACAGCTCTTCAATCCATAGATCTGCCATCTTCTCTGGAGACAATCGGAGATTATGCATTTATTGATTGTACAGCATTAAAAACGATCACGTGGCCGTCATCACTGAAGACGATAGGGAAATCTGCATTTTGGAATTGCAAAGCACTTACTTCAGTCCCGGTTTTGCCCAAGAGTATTAAGAGTATTGGCGCCTATGCATTTTCGGAATGTAAACTTAAAAGTATCACTATCTCTTCAGAAGCTGAGATGACTGAAATCGGCGAAAATGCATTTCAGAACAGTACGTCACTGGAAACTCTTGTTCTTCCGTCTAAAGTGGAAACCATAGGAGCCAGTGCATTTATCAATTGCACCTCATTAAAATCTGTAACATGGCCTTCTTCCATGAACACGATAGGGGAATCAGCATTTTGGAACTGTGTGGCTCTGCCGGATCCAGTACTTCCTAATGACTTGAAAAATATTGGCACAACAGCGTTCTCCAATTGTACATCCATCAAGCGTGTCACGATTCCTTCCGGTGTGACAACTATATCTTCAGGAGTTTTTGGTGATTGTATATCTCTTGAAAATGTTACAATTCCAAATGGTGTAACGGAAATCGGAGGAGCGGCATTTTCACATTGTAGTGCTTTGAAGTCGATACAGCTCCCATCTTCTATAACGGTTATTGGCGCATATGCGTTTGAAGGGTGTACTTCATTAACGGGGGGGATCGTTCTTGATTCTGTTACTGAAATAGGTGCATATGCGTTTGATGGATGTGCTTCGTTAACGAGTGTTGATGTTTCTGATTCTGTCACTGAAATTGGAGCGTATGCCTTTAGGAATTGCAGCAAGCTGGAAGCTTTTCAGATTCCGTCTAATCTATCTGTTATCAATTCGTATACTTTTTATAAATGTTCGGCCCTTAAGAGTGTTGAAATCCCTTCTTCTGTTACAACAATAGGCGGTTATGCATTCAGGGGATGCGCTAATTTGAGTGAAGTCAAAATGTCGAGTTCTATCAATAGCAGTTTGAAGTCTATTGGTAAAAGCGCATTCGCCTCAACCTCCTTGCAAAGACTAACTATACCTAATGGAGTAACAAGTATTGGTGATGCTGCTTTTAATTCTTGCAAACAACTTGTTTATGTCTCACTTCCTGATTCTCTGATTAGCATTGGCGACAGTTGTTTTGCTTATTGTGAGTCATTGAGAAGGGTTACAGTTCCTGAAAATGTTACTGGTATCGGATATCATGCTTTTGGAAGTGGAACACAAATTCTTATTTGTTGTGGACCGCAGCCTGGGTATCCGGGTGTATATAAAGGCAACTTTGTTAGTGATATTGTGGTTTACTATCCAGAAGATAAATGGACCTCGGATCAAGTAGGAGATAGCTGGATCCCATACTCGCAGTTGTTCAATGTTAAATATTTGGCATCTGCTTCTGAGCCGGTTTTGATTTCTGATCTAGCGGCAAACGGAGAGAAATTAACTATTGATAGTCTTTCTCCCACAAAGGGGGGGTATACCTTCCTGGGCTGGGCAAGGACAGAAGATGCGACGGAAGCGACATATCGCGCAGGGATGACCTTTACTGTTTCCAGAGATCTTACC
>JAEEWG010000045.1 GCA_016287245.1 Clostridia bacterium | reverse complement strand
TATCCGAAAGGAACCGGTCGTTGCCGTCAAGAAGAACAAGCGAGCACTGGATATGCTCTCTCCAGTTTGCCATCGCGTCCAGCGCCTTTTTCGCGATGCCGAGTTTATCCGAATCCAGATAAGCCTGGGTGATGCTTTCCCTCACGCGGTTATAGATCCGTTCTTCTGCAGCTTCATAATCATCGGCTTCCAGATAATCCTTCCAGTAATCGTCAATCCGCAGGGACGGAGCCACCTCATTGTCCGGATCCCGGACAACGAGACCGCATTTCACAGTGTTGTTACTCTTCGCAACTTCCTGCCTGCTGAGTTCATACTTCGGAAAGTCATCGTGGATCCGTCTTTCCAGCATGTCGTAAAACGCTTCCTTGTTCAGTCTCATTACTTTTTCCCTCCCTTCCATTTCCAGTACGCCTTGTAGCGTTCAGTCAAGGCTTTCTTTTCCTTTTCCGTGGGTTTTGCCCTCTCAATCTCAACAATGTACTTGAGGGGCTTTCCTTCTTTGGTTTGCATAACTGTTTCCTCCTTTGGTTTGATTTATGAAAAACGGTCAAAGACACATGACCGGTTCTTCCGTAACTGTTTCGTCTTCCTCCTCGGCAATCTCTCCCGCTTCGGTTTCACTCTGCCGGTGCACGAAGGGATTCCGTTCGGTTCTTCCTTCTTTCTTTGCTCTAGCCAGTTCGACAAGTTCATCCAGCGTGTAGCCCATCTCTTTCTTGTAATCCCGCTGGTGGAATTCATTGAAAGCATCCTTCGGTTTCACCTTCATCTCAGACTGATCAAGGACTGCACGCTTCTTCTGGTACTCCGCATGAACGGTATCCGTCATTTTCGAAAGCATCGTATCACTGACCTGGAAAATCTCTGCAGCCATTGTCTCCCCTACCTCATTCTGCCAGCGCCGTAGGGGGAACACGAGTTTTGGCTTCGTCTCGCCCTGGTCCTGACGGAGAATGATGCTTTCGATGCGGAACATCCCGCCGACATCGACATGGGCAAACCCGACGAGAGTGCTCTTCTCCCGGAGCACCGGCGTCACCCCTGCTGAAAAGGTGATCTCGCCCGGAAACTCAAACTCCTTCATCCCATTCTGCTTTGCCTGATAGGTCTCGAGGACCTTCTCCTGCAAGAATTTCCGTCCCTCGGCTGTGACGGGGTGAAACAGATCCTGCCAAGTACCGTTCTTCCGCATCTGCTGTGGCATGGCGATGAACATCCCTTTCTCAGATTCCATGATCCGGATTGGATACACCTTCAGGTCTCCAATCTCAATCCTCGCTACACCGCGTACCCGTCCGCTCTTCTGCGGATAGGTGAACACTTTAAGCTTTTCCATCCTTGCTCCTTTCCACTTGTGGACAATTTGTCCACAAGCTGTCTTTCTCCGGTCATAACAACCCGTTCAGCCTTTTTGAACCGTTGATTCCGAAACGGGCCCGATTTCATTCCCGCTCTCGCTCCCGTTTTTATCCCCTATCTCACCTGTGGACAATTTGTCCACAAGTTTGCCGTTTCAGGAAATGAGAATGCAATGGAGATGAAATGGAGAATGAAATCAGGAACCGTTCCCTGTGACAGTGTTGTATTTCTTAGGATTTACGCCTTTTAGTCTTATTCCCTTATAGTCTTTATAGACTTTATACCGATGAACCGATTTCCGGTAATTCAGTTTCCGGTAGACCGGTTCCCGATGCCACGGTTTCCGATGTACCGGCTTCCGGTATCTCGGTTTCCGGTAACCCGGTTTCCGGTATACCGGTTTTCGGTATATCGGCGCCTCTCTTTCCTCCTATTCGGAGGTACGGACCACCTCTCCTTTGGTTCCGTAATAGTAGGTATTTATACCGGTCTTTGGTTCATCCAGGAGATCATACTCAACCCGGAAGCCTTTCCCGTTTGAGTACACATGCTGCTTAATATATCCGGCAGCCTTCAGTTCTTTCCATGCAGATTCAAACGCACATTTTCCTTCAGCGACCATCTTTAAGAAATCGCTCTTCTTGTAGTTCTTGTCGGGCATGGTGATGTACGCCTGGATCAGAACATAGAGACCTTTAGCTTTCAGGGAGAGTTTCTCGTTCTTGGTTACGGAATTCTGCACAACTGTAAATCCTTTCTTGCTTCGAAATACACCATCACTCATGGCTCTGCTCCTTCCACTGTCGTAAGAGTTCCAATATGACCAGTTCCATGTACCTGGGATCCACGCTGTCCGCGAAATACTTCTGGAGCGTGCTTTCTGTCAGAACCACTCTTCGCTTTGGCGTGGGTTCCTGGGAAAGCATCTCCGATACGCTTTCCTGCGTCAATTGACCGCTTCGGCTCTGTTTTCTGATAGATTCCGCCTGTGAAGCCGTGAGCTTCGTTTCTGAGCCTCTCAGAGCGTCACAGAGCCATTTCTGCTCCTCGGTATCGAGTGTGGCAAGCGTATACCCCTGCGAGAGACCCAGCGTTCCCCTGTCAATCATCCGGAGCAGGTCATCGTTAAGTTTTGAAAGAGAAATGTATCGCTGTATGGTCTTGGCGTTGTCCGTGCTTTCCTTTTCCATCGCCGCTACGGTATATCCGCCGCCCTGTCCCTGATGCTTCATCGCAGCGAACTTCATGGCGTAGGCTTTCGCCTTCTCGCTCGGAAGAAGCGTCTCCCGCTGGATGTTGGCATCTACCATAACGATGGTTGCTTCATCGTCGTCCATCTCACGGATCAGCGCCGGGATCGTTTTCAATCCAAGCTTACGACATGCATAAGTGCGGCGATGGCCGGAAATGAGCTCGTATCCGCCCTGCGCTCTTGTACGGACAAGAATCGGTACAAGAACACCCTTATTCCGTATGCTCTCAATGGTTTCTTCCATCTTTGCATCATCCTTTACAAGAAACGGATGGTTCGGAAAGGGATGCAATTCGGCTACGGAAATCAGCTGAACCTGACCCTCTGGCACGGTTTCATAAGAAGAAACGCCCGTCGTGAACAGATCATCCACCTTGGGGAGTTTTACATTCATAATCGGTTTAGACATCGCGTTCCACCTCCCTTACAAGTGCCTTGTAGGCTTTCGCGGCTTTTGAGTTCGGCGCATGCAGGAAGATACTCTTTCCGAGGCCTCCTGCCTCCGCCATTCGAATTGCCCTAGGAATCGGCGTCTTATAAACACGGATATCGGAGCCGTAGGTGTCGCTGACCATCTTTGCTATCTCACGGTTGTAATTTGTCCGCTCGTCCATCATGGTTAAAAGGATGCCCTCTACTTGAATCTTCGGGTTAATATACTTACGGACGCGGTTCACGGTCTTCAGTAACTGCACGAGCCCTCGCGCTGACGGATACTCCGCAAGCGTAGGGATTATGGCGCTGTCCGATGCAGCCAGCGCGTTAATGGCAATCATTCCCAAAGACGGAAGACAATCCAGGATAATATAGTCGTAATTCTTTCGTTGCTGGTCCACATACTGCTTAAGGATGCGCTCCCGGTTCATCGTATTCATGAGCGTGGCTTCCATGCTAGCCAGATCCACATTCGCCGGAAGCAGGTCAACACCCTCTTCGGTCTGAATGATGGCTTCGGTATCGGACACCGGTTCTTCGTTGATAATCTTTGCAAGCACCGTAGTAACCGTCTCGTTCAATTCGTCCGGTTCGGAAACGCCCAACATCATGCTGCCGGTTCCCTGCGGATCCGCATCAATCAGCAGAACCTTGTGCTTTCTTCTTACAAGTCCCACGGCAAGTTGCGTGGCGCTTGCGGACTTCCCGGATCCGCCCTTTTGACAGACCACACTGATTACCTTACACAATCTCTTCTCTTTCATCGTTTTTGCCCTTTCTCGCTGTTTTAATCTCCGCATACATGCGGAAGAAAATCTCGGTGTCTTTGTTGGCGTACATCGCTGACAGTGACTGGACAGTTATCTTTCCTTCTTCTTCCATTCGGAGAAGAATCGTCCTGAACCGCTGCAGTTCTTCCGGTGTACCCATCATTCGTAACTTGATCATTTGACCTCCTTTCCTGCTTTTCTATCAGTCCTGCCGTAATAGGCATCCCATATATCAATGCTGATTATTTCTTCCCATGATTTCTGGAAATCTATAATCCGCTTAAACTCAAAATCGCCATTCTTATGAATCACCTTCTCCGGAAAGCGGATAACCTTTGCCCCGGATTCATACTCGAACAAACGGATGTCACTAAAGCGAATAATGCCATTGATTGTGATAATCACATATGCCACCATGTTTCCAATGAGTCTGAAATCTGCATCAAACACAGGAATCCGCCTGTATTTAAAGGAGTACTCTATCGAGATTGGCTGTTCGCTATTAAATTCCCTACATGTCGACTTATCCGGGCGATAAGTTTTTTCAATGTTCGCTATGATTTCCTTCTTCGCCTTTGCATCAAGAATGGAAATCTGTGGCCACTTGGACACTTTGTCTTTATGCCCTCGCGGAAGGAATAAACACATCCCCCCACCCTTTCCCTTACCGATTCTTACCGGAAAGATGCCAAAGACGCCACCAAACGAGATCTTCACTACCGCACTCTTAATTCCGCTGTTTTTCTTTGGCCATACGCTGATTACATACTTTGGCAATTGCATGTATAAACCTCCTATGATTGTTGGCTTGACGGTAAACAAAAAAGACACTTTTCTAACTCAATGACATTAGAAAAGTGTCTTATCAATCTTGCGAATGATTCGGTTTGTTTTAAGAATTTTTCTGTCAGTCCTCGTCTTCACTCGTGATTTCTAACAGAAATTGTAATAAAAGTGTAATAATCCGATGATATTTGTGGTATCTCGAATACCGCAAAGCCTTGATTTTACAGGCTTTTTAGTTATCGATGGTTCTCATTGTCGGGAACAGCAGCACATCCCTGATTGCCGCGCTGTCGGTCAGCAGCATGGCGAGGCGGTCGAGGCCGTAGCCGATA
>JAEEWG010000044.1 GCA_016287245.1 Clostridia bacterium | reverse complement strand
TCAGATCAGATATAGATTTGGAACTGCAGTCGATCTCGGTTACTGCACTGATCTCACTTGTACTCAATCCGCCGCTGTTGTCTTTATCGAACTGAGATACATAAGTTCTGAAATTTGCATCCGGGAAGTTTGTAGAATTGATCGCTACATCTCCCGATGGTACGGCATAGGAGTTCTCAACGTATACTTTAGATTCGTCTGCACGAAGTGCCGGAAGTTTTGCAAGTGCCACAGCGGACACGGCTACGGCTGCGGTCAGTATAACCGCAGATATTGTTTTTCTCATGAATAATCACCTCTGAAATCCTTCTCATCCCCACATAGGCCCATCTGTTCTTTATGATTCAGAAGCGGTTAGTTTTCTGAAAGTCCCCCACCCAAACAGATCCTTTACCAATTCCAATTTTGAGTATATGGGTATTCAGGACAGGTGTCAATTTGATTTGCTGTTTTGCTTTTTTGTTTTCGCAAAAAGAAAACCCTGAAGTTTTTCGCTTCAGGGTATATTCTTTCGTCATTTTCAGACGCTTTACAAACTCATAAAACTTAAAGAGAAACTCTTTCTGATTCTTCACTCAAGCAACCGGAGGATTCGCCAAAACCAATTGCCTGAGTTGTATGTTCATCCTGCATCGGTCTGTCCTCCTTTGTTTCTTTCTATGGCTTTATTCTAAAGAAGAAAAGTGTATGGACTATGGCACATTTGTTAACAAAATAAGAAGGATCTCTCTACTTTGTGAAAAGATCTGTTCACCCTATCTTATTTTTCTTCCTCAGCAGGCTTCTCCTCTCCTGGTTCCTTCTCCCCTGTGACCTCCGGATGCTCGCCATGCTGCGTTGCATCTTCGTTGAGCTGGCTCTCGTAATACGCTTCAAACTGCGGGCGGGCCGCCACGTAGTACTTCTCCAGCGACGGGTCGAACTGCGTGCCCATACCTTCCATGATGATCGCATCGGCCTTCTCAAAAGGCATCTTCGCTTTATATACTCGTTTACTTACGAGTGCGTCATAGACATCGGCGATCGCCATGATCCTGGCCTCGAGCGGGATGTCGTGGCCTGAAAGTTTGTCCGGGTAGCCGTTACCGTCCCATCTCTCGTGATGGTAATGAGCGACATTGATCGCAATACGCTTGAAGTCCTCATCGTCCGTATCCTTTAAGATCTCAGAGACGACTCGCGCACCTTCTGCGGAGTGTGACTTCATGATTTCATACTCCTCTGGTTCATATCGTCCAGGTTTAAGAAGCACCGAATCCGGAACTGCGATCTTTCCAATATCGTGCATCGGCGCCGCCTTGATGACATAGCCGCCGAATTTCTTCGACAGATTTAGAACATTGTCTTTCTCCATCTGTTCGATGAGCATGCGGACGCCCTCGCTCGTGCGGCGGATGTGGCCGCCCGTGAAGGGGTCTCTGCTTTCAACCATGGTCGCCATACTGAAAAGCAGGTGGTCGTTCATCTGGCGGATCCGCTCGGTCTTCTGGTCCACTTCGAAACGAAGGACGGTCGTAAATTTCTCCTGGAACTCGATGTACTTTACGTCCGCCGTGTCATCCGTGATGAAGATCTGATATCCCTGCCGGCGCTGGGCATCATAGAGATGGTTGACATCCACGAGGAATACCCTCTCCCCGTCCTGACTTCTATAGTGGATCTGATTGTCCTTATCGATCTTGCCTTCATTGAACTGCTGGATCCAGGAAAGGATCGTCTCTCTGTGCTTCGGATCTTTGTTGATAAAAGAATCCACATGGAGGTCCTTAAGGAACGGCAGCCATTCTTTCGCCGTCTCATTCGAGCCGAGGTAGCGGAGCCGGAAGTCGATCGAGATGAAGCCCGTATCTCCCTTCTGCACAAGCGATTCGAGCCCCGAGTCGTTGATATCGTAAAGCTCGAGTTTATACGCGATCAAAAGGTAAAAGATCTGGGCGAATACATATGCGACGGGGATCAGTTCGATCTCCTTGGTGATCATTCGTCCGCCGAAGAAAGAGACCATCGCCACGATGACGGGCACCATAAGAAGATAGATGATCTTATGAGAAACGTCGTTTCTTCTTATATGGCTGTAGATCAGGGAGATGATACATACGGCAAAGCATATGAAGATCCAGACATAAAGGATCGTATGGAAGACACCGTATTCCTTTCCGGTCAGCATGGATACGCCGTTTTTTGTCGTGTAATCCACACTCTTATAGAAGATATCCGAATCTCCGATCGTAAGTACAGGAAGGTAAAGGAGCATCGAAACGGCAACGAGTGTTCCCTGAAGGGCTTTGGGGATCGTAAAGTGGCAAAGTTCGAGGATCGTGAACATGATAAAGAGGATCGTAAAACATCCCGTGATATAGGTGATCTTCGTTCCGAGGATCGCCTCATTGATGTTCTCGGATCTGGCCACGGCCACATTGGCCAGATTGCTTAACGGGACAAGAAGGAAGATCAATGTGATATTCACATCGAACCTCTTGTGCCAGATATATGCATAAATCAATGTAAAACAGATGGACAGTCCCAAAAGGAACTCATAGTAGAAAAGCATGATCTCTCCCCCCGTGTACAATCAGCCTCTTAAATTACCCTCAAGAAGTATTATAACACGGAAGAAAGATTATTCGATAAAATCGAATTCCAGATCGTAGATACGGACCGGATCTCCTTCTTTACAGCCGGCTTTTTCCAGTGCATCGATCACGCCGTTCTTTCTGATCGTTCTCTGGAAATATGCCAGAGACTCCGGATCGTCGAAGTTTGTGGATTCCAGGACCACACGGATCCAGTCACCGAGCACACAGTATACGCCGTCTTCGATCTCGATGGTGAACTTCTCTTCCGGCTTGAACTCATAGATCGTCTCTTCCTTGGCCGCCTCGACGAGGATCGTCGGCGGGAGCTTCTGGATCTCTGAAGCTACATAATTCACCAGTTCCTTCGTGCCTTCCGCGATGGCCGCACTCATGAGGAAGACCTTGTAGCCACGGCTCTCCATCTCGTCTTTAAAGGCCTTGACGACCTCTTCATCGGCCTGGTCGATCTTGTTTCCGACTACGACCTGCGGACGGGTCTCCAGAAGCGGATTGAACTTAAAGAGTTCCTCATTGATCTGATCAAAATCGGAGATCGGCTCTCTTCCGTCCTGTGCGGAAACATCCACGACATGGATCAGAAGGCGCGTTCTCTCGATGTGACGGAGGAAGTCATGACCGAGGCCGTTTCCTTCGGAAGCACCTTCGATGAGACCCGGGATATCTGCGACAACGAAACTTGTGTCATCGACAGTAACGACACCGAGCATCGGTTCGAGCGTCGTAAACGGATAGTCTGCGATCTTCGGTCTGGCGGAAGTGATGACGGAAAGAAGTGTGGATTTTCCCGCATTCGGGAATCCGACAAGTCCGACATCCGCGATGAGTTTGAGCTCAATAGAGACGTCCTTCTCCTCGCCTGGAACACCCGCACGGGCGAACTTCGGCGCCTGCCGGATGGCATTACTGAAATGGATATTTCCCTGCCCGCCGCGGCCGCCTTTGCAGACGATCTCTTCCTGGCCGGGCTCGGTAAAGTCCGCGATGACTTTTCCGGTCTCTAAGTCCTTCATGATGGTCCCGACAGGAACCGCTATGCGAAGGTCTTCGCCGCCTTTTCCGTACATTTTCCGGTTCATGCCGTTGCTGCCGTTCTCGGCGACGAACTTGTGCTTGAAGCGGAAATTCGAAAGCGTCGTCAATTCCTCGGAGGCGTAAAAGATCACGTCACCGCCCTTACCACCGTCGCCACCGTCCGGTCCGCCGTTGGTAATGTATTTTTCGGTATGAAAAGAAACCATCCCGTTTCCGCCGTCGCCGGCCTTGATGTGGATCTTCGCATGATCGATAAACATGGCTTTCTGCCTCCTTCTTTCTTTTCGCACCCGCTGAGCGGGAAAAAAAGGTCTGACCGGACATTTCTCAGGTCAGACCTTTGATCAATTCTTATCCAATCACAAGGGAATGTCCCCGAAATATCTGGTAGAGATTACTCTGCCGGATATACGCTGACCTTCTTCTTGTCCTTGCCCATACGCTCATACTTAACATGGCCGTCGATACGAGCATAAAGTGTATCGTCGGAACCGATGCCAACGTTTGTACCCGGGTGGATCTTTGTGCCGCGCTGTCTTACGAGGATGTTACCGGCAACTACCAGCTGTCCGTCACCCTTCTTAGCACCGAGACGCTTAGATTCAGAGTCACGACCGTTTTTGGTCGAACCCATACCCTTTTTATGAGCGAAGAGTTGCAAATTCATCTTTAACATGGTCAAGCCCTCCATTTTCTCATTTTCTCTTTGTTGTCACCTGTAAGTAATCCTTACCGTAATTCTCTCTGACACTCTCTTCCACGTCGAGGAGCCCCCGCACGATGGTCTTAAGGATCACATTCGCGGTCTCCCGCTCTTTTTCCGTGATACCTTCCGGTGTCCATACCTCACAGAAATTCTT
This sequence comes from Clostridia bacterium, assembly GCA_016287245.1. GTDB lineage: Bacteria > Bacillota > Clostridia > Saccharofermentanales > Saccharofermentanaceae > Scatonaster. The sequence goes on along the minus strand of JAEEWG010000044.1, from coordinate 570 downwards.
TTCGTTTCCTGTGACCATATAGAAATCTTTCCAGGAAAGCTGCTCTTCCAGGGCATTTACTGCTGTGGTGAACAGTGTCGAGATCGAAGCGCAGATGATATCTTTTCCTTCTTCCTCGTATCCTGCGTGGCCTTCCGTTGAAAACCCGAGGATGTCACCTTCCGGATTTTTCCATATGACGATTCGTATCATGATACAGGTACAACCTTCTAAGTTTATCCGATATCAGGCATTGATGCCGGTGATGCGGACGCGTGTATACGGCTGTCTGTGGCCATTTGTTCTTCTATAGCCCTTCTTAGCCTTCATCTTGAATACGACGATCTTCTTGTTCTTGCCCTGCTTAACGATCTCGCCCTCAACGGAAGCCTTAACATCAGCTCCGGCCTTGATACCGTTATCGTCAGCAACAGCGATGACCTGATCAAATGTGATCTTCTCACCAGCTTCGCCAGCGAGCTTCTCTACGAAGATCTCGTCGCCCTCGGCAACCTTGTACTGCTTGCCGCCTGTCAGAATAACTGCATACTGCATAAAAACGTTTCCCTCCTGTTCATCCAGTCTCGCTGT
>JAEEWG010000012.1 GCA_016287245.1 Clostridia bacterium | reverse complement strand
TCTACAGGTCTTCCCCTCATGACAGCACGTACACACATATGGAGGCTTGTCTAAAAGAGAACAATGCATGGACACATAAGAGGGACACATTGTCCTGCAATCGAATTCCGTACACTTCTTACAACGGTGAGTAGGAACATCTTTCACGCATACAGGAGCATCTACCACGGAATACAGTTTTTATTGGGTATTTCCATACCACAAAAATGCCAGTGGTACGATGGTCGTTGGCATGACAGCGGCTTATGTATATGGAAAAGCGCTTAAGCAGACGACTAATCCAGCGGGACCAACAAATCCAACTACAACAGGTAGCTATGTAGCAAATACAAATTCCCATGTATTCCACCGGCCAGACTGTGCTTCAGTGAAGAGAATGAAAGAATCCAATAAATGGTATTACACAGGCGATCGGAATTACCTGATTCAATTAGGATATACGCCATGCGACAATTGCAATCCGTAAAGCATAGTGAAGAAGATTGTGTTTTGATTTGAGAATAAATACAAACGGAGTTCCGATAAATCGGAGCTCCGTTTGTGCTATAAAACGTGAGGGAAAAGCGATATCGCATCGCTGTGTTCATTATATAGCCGCCTGTCTCTGTTCAGCAGTGCTTAGTTTCCAAAACCTCTGAATAATCAACTGACTCGCTCCATGTGAGGGATATGACTGATGTAGTCATCTTCACCGGAGATGAACCGGTCATAGTCAATCCGCAGGATATCTTTGTTATCTGCATGGAAAGACTTAAGCCAGATGAAATGGGAGATGTATCCCATTGTCCCATCTCCGTTGATTCCATAAAAATGCTGGAGAGAAAGAGAAGTCGGGTTTTCACCACTCATGGTGACGAGCCCTTCTTCCTCTGCCTGCTCCAGGAATCTATTCTGGAGTTCCTCGGTTTCACAGTAGAACCAAACCTTCTTGTTCTTTTCAATCAGTGGTTTTAGTGAACGCATATGATCACTCCTCCTTGAATATTTTCTTGCCTGAAAGAGTGAATAAAAAACTCCCATCGTTACCGACGGGAGATCTTGAGCATAATCATCATTATCCACCCATCGGTCAAGCTTTAGCACCTTACTATTGCAGGTTGCTGTGCGGTCAACGAGCTTGTCTCTCGCGCACTCTTTATAGGCTAATCTCATTATATAACAGCGGAAGGTAAATCTCAATGTAAAACTGTTCGCCGCATGCGATGTAGGCCGTATATTTGGACAGATGTTTTGGGATAATTGAGTTAACAAAGAACAACAGGTCGCCTGAAAAGGCTTGAATCGTATAGAACAGGGGGTGTCAGTATGACCTACGTTTTGGTTTTCTTGTATATTTTCTGCTCCGGAATTTGGAAGTGGATGAAGACCTACAAATGATCTCTGCTAAAGGATCCTCCGGGAAAGTAAGAAAATGATGTTTGCGTTATATTTCGAGTGCTTTGCTTAAGACCATGATCCTTTTGGATCGTGGCCTTTTGCTTGCCCAACAAACCGCAACATTGAAATATTCCTCTTGTTATAATAACGGACCAGTTCATAGCCCTTTTGAATGCTATAAAGCAGTTAGTTGTTATCAAAGTACAGCGCTGCATTTTTCTCGATATAACGCTTATAAAATATAGAGAGTATGTTCGCCTCACAATATAATATGTATGAGCACAGTCTGCTAAATGGGCGGTTGCCTCCATTTCTTGCGTCCCTACGGGGATAGTCCAGGAAAGGGGGGATGCTTTATGACAAGTTTTGAGATCGTTTCGATCGTAATTGCCATCATCAGTTTGATGATTAGTGTAGTTGCACTCGTTTTGAAGCTGTTTGCATACCTCGACGAGAAGTATAAGCGCAAATAAAAACCACCCTAATTGGATTGACCGTCCTTAGAGTGGTTAGATATTAACTATTTAAGGCAACCATCCTCGCGGATTGTGCTCTTCTGCTTGTATTTTATCATCGCCATATAGAATCGTCAATTTGACTCTTATACTAACGAGACCAATTCATTCACATCGTGAATGCTATAATGCAGTTAACTGATATGTGAAGGGGAGATGTGTTATGAATGATCTCTGTAAGATAATAAAACAAACAGTGAAGCCGAATTTTCTGAATATCCGGTCCTCAATCCAGACCTATGACCGGGACGCGATCTGCTATGGTGCGCCGTGCTGGAGATGGGTCTATCACGCACTTCACTCCGCAGATAAGTGGTTCATCAATCCATTCGACTACGAAGAGCCTTCTTTTCACGTAGAGGGAATGGATGATCCGGAAAAGCCCTGCGATGCGGTGCTTACCGATGAGCAGCTTTTACAGTATCTCGATGAGATCGAGAAAAAGACATATGCATATCTTGATACACTGACAGACGAGATGCTTTCCGAAAAGCCAGAAGGAAGCAGATATACGAGATTAGAACTGATACTGCGGCAGTTCCGGCACATCTCTTTTCATACAGGGATGCTGAACGGACAGACGATCCTGCAAAAAGGGGAGTTTCCCATGTGGGTATCCGAGACAGAAAAATATGTCGATGACGGGATCTTTTTCGGAAGATATAGAAAAGGAAAAGTACAGCTGTAAATGAAAGCTGGAAAAGAGGAGAAAAAGTTGAACGAGATAATGGAATCTGCATCCGCTCTATGTAAACGATGCGGATTGGGAGAGATAAAAGGTTCGATCGAACCGGTATCCGGGGGCCTGATGCACAAGATGTATAAAGTGCAGACGGAATCCGGTACCTATGCGCTCAAATCCTTAAATCCGGAGATCATGAAGCGCCCTGGTGTTATGGAGAACTATGCCGTTGCAGAAGATCTGGAACAGATATTGGAAGAAAATGGCCTTCCCATCGTCCCGGCACTTACATTTGACGGAAAGAAGATGCTCTCTCTTGAGGGTCGATATTTCTATCTCTATCGCTGGCAGGAAGGGCGGATCACTGATCCGCATGCGATCTCATCTGAGCAGTGCTATACGGCCGGAGAGATCCTGGGGCGGATGCATGGCATCGATGCACAGAATGTGGAACCGGAAGAACCGGAAAAAAGCGATGTTGATTTTCAGGAATATCTTCAGATCGCAGAAGAAAAAGAAAGCCCCATCGTGCTGGATCTTAAAGAGAACCTGGAGCTTCTGGAAACAGCGCAGGAGGAATTAAACCGTGCGCGAGAAAGTCTTCCGGCGATGCGCGCCATCGATAACGGAGATATGGATCCGAAAAATGTCATGTGGTATGACGGCGAAGCCCATGTGATCGATCTGGAATGCTTAAACCGCGGAAACCCGATCGCCACAGTACTGGACCTTGCGCTGCAGTGGTCGGGGACGGTGGAGAAAAACTTCCTTCACGGAAATCTGGGATCTTTTTTCTGCGGGTATCTTCACGCCTATGACAACGGATTCCGTTCGTATGAGGATCTATTCGGCATCGCATATTCCTGGGTGGGATGGCTGGAATATAATCTCCGGCGTGCCCTGGGGATGGAAAGCGATCGGGAAGAAGAGATCCGCCTGGGCGAAGAAGAAGTACGAAATACGATCGGCAGGATAAAGTACCTCCATGACATCGAAGGGGAGGTAAAAAAGGTCCTGGAAAATCTTCCTGCACCGGATCCTTCGAGATATATGACCCACGATGACCGGCTCTGCTATATCGACCTTATTTTCGAAGGAGAACTCACTGATCTTCCGGAATATGAGCTGCCGGAAGGATACCGTTTCGTAAACTACCGACACGGGGATAAAGAGGCATGGATCGACATCGAACTATCGGCCGGAGAGGTCTTAAGTAAGGAACACGGGGAGACATGCTGGGCACGCTACTACGGAGGAAGAGAAGCGGAACTTCCCGGCAGGATGGTCTTCATCGAAAACGAAGCGGGAGAGAAGATCGCGACCGCGACAGCATTCTACGATATCCACGGAAATGCGGATCCGACCGAAGGGCAGCTTCACTGGGTGGGCATAAAGAAAGAAGCACAGGGAAAGGGTCTTTCCAAGCCGCTGATCACGCATGTGCTTCATATCATGAAAGACCTTGGGTATACGCGCACGAAGATCCACACGCAGACGAATACATGGCTCGCGTGTAAGGTGTATACTGATCTTGGGTTTTCACCGGAAAAAGAAAACTTCCTTAAAAACCGCGCCGGCTGGAAGATGGCGGGACTTCTTACAGGAAAGGAATATATATGCCGTTAGTTAGTGTAGAAATGTTAGCGGGGAGATCCCCGGAGTATAAGAAGACCGTTTTTGACTGTATCCATCAGGGATTGGTCGATGCGATCGGGATCGAGGAATGGGACAGATTTCAGCGGATCACGGAATATGACCGGGAGAATTTTGAATTCCCGTCGTTTAAGACCGATGCGTTTATGATCATAAAGATCGATCTGTTTCCCGGAAGATCTAAGGAGCAGAAGAAAGATCTGATCGAGAGAATAACGGAGTTTCTGAAAGAAAGGCTTTCGATCGATCCTTCGGACGTCTTTATCGTGATCCAGGAACCGCCTCTTGAAAACTGGGGCATCGGCGGAAAACAGAAGGGGTAAAGGAGAGTCCATGAGTAGAACGGAAAATGCGGAACTGACGGTTTTATGCCTGATCCACGATGAGGAACGCTATCTTCTTCAGGATCGTGTGAGTGATGACTGGAAAGGATATACGCTTCCGGGCGGGCATGTGGAGCCCGGCGAATCCATCGTCGAGGCCGTGATCCGTGAGATGAAAGAAGAGACCGGACTTACGATCCGTTCACCGAAACTTTGCGGCATTAAACAGTTCCCGCTAAAGGACGGAGACTATAGAAATGGACGGTATCTCGTGTTCCTCTATGAGACCAGTTCTTTTGAAGGAGAAATCGTATCCTCCGACGAGGGCAAGATGCACTGGGTCGAAAAGAAGGATCTTCCGAACGTCAATCTGGTGGAAGACTTCCAGGATCTTATCGATGTCATGCTAAATGACGAATACAGTGAATTCCAATATACCGTCGAAGGAAACGACTGGATCGTGCATAAGCGGTAGAATGCATTCCGAATTTGACGAGGATGCTGGAATCATCGTTATCATGCCTCATTATTTCAATACTGTAATATAACCCATCTTTCACTTGGTGACAAAGAGCCGATGGTAGAATCTAGCTAACCTGAATGTGCTTGCAGCAAGGTGCTTTTCGGTTGAAGTTAATCTTACTTTGTGAAAGGAAAAAACATGAAAAAGACAATTGCAGTATTACTTTCGGCGATGCTGGTCTTCGGACTTGCCGGATGTGGTAATGATTCAGAAGGAACTACGAAAGGAAAAGAAAGCAGGAAAGAGGCCACGAGCATCGTCCTGGAAACAGAAGATACTGCCCAAAAAGATTCTCCGGTCTCCGTGAATACGGATTCTGAAAAGGCAGAATCAGAAGTCAAGCCGGTGACCAAGGAAGATACAAAGGCGGCAACGGACGCTAAGACTACTGAAGATAAAAAAGAACAGGCTCTGCAGAATCCTTCGACGGAAACTGATACAGCAACCTTAGACGGTTTGTGGCATAGCATATCGATTGGTGAAGATGCTCCGAGATACTATGTGCAGTTTACGGACGAGGAGATCCAGTACGGACACCTGGAAGACGATAAGTTTGTCATGGATCGTGCAGATAAGATCAGCCGTATGGAAAGAACCAAGGACAACGGGTTCCTCATTCAGGCGCAAAGCGAGAGTGGTACTCAGTATTCCTTCCGCACCAGCGTAGAGGATAAGGATACACTGGAGTATTTCAAAACCTGGGAGGAAGAAGCCTTCGATACTGAATACTACGCCGGTTCGTCCCTGATAAGAAGTATGACATAAAGAAAAAGATCAGTTGTTTAGCTGCTTCTTATACACCCAAAAGCAAAGAGCCCGTCGGATTTCCGGCGGGCTTTGTCTATGGGTTCTCCAGGAGAAAGTGCGAAGTGTTAATGACGTCGCAAACGAGCATCTGCTAATCACGTGCCGAGTTTCTTTTTCGCTCGAATTTTGCTGGGAATATAGTAGAAAATATGTTCCTTTTGTAATATAATGTGTGCGGGGGCGTACCTCGACGAGAGATATAAGCGCAAATAAACAAATCACCCATTATGGATTAGGAAGCCGAATGGGTGATTAATTCATATTCATAGGCAACTGTCCGCGCAGACTGTGCTCTCTTGCTTGTATTGTATCATCCTCGCGGGATGACGTCAATTTAAGAGACGATGAAGTTAAACGGGAGAATAAGAAGATGGGAAAGAAAGCAAATCTAAGAGATCGTATCACGAAGTATATCTCAGATCAGTACGCGGTGGATCCGGAGTTTCCCTGGGAGGGAGATAGTACCAGTGCGGTATTCCGTCATCGGGAGAATAAGAAGTGGTTCGCACTGATCATGGATCTTCGAAAAGAGACGATCGGTCTTTCCAGCAAGGAAGTGATCTCTGTCATGAACCTTAAGATCGACGACATCCTTCTTCGCGATATCGTGTTGCACGAAGAAGGGATCATGCCCGCCTATCACATGAATAAGATGCACTGGATCACAGTGCTTCTCGACGGGACAGTACCGGAAGAAAGAGTGCAGGATCTTCTTTCTGTTAGCTTTGAGGCGACCCTTCCCGGAAGACGAAAGAAGAAGGAGCGTCCCGCCAAGGCATGGATCATACCGGCCAACCCGAAGTACTACGACGTGGAGGCGGCTTTTTCTAAAGACGATGTTATCGACTGGAAGCAGGGCGCAGGCATCAATACGGGAGATACTGTCTATATGTATGTGGGTGCGCCGGTCTCCGCGATTCTTTATAAGTGCAAGGTCTTAAAGACCGACATTCCATATGACTATAAAGATAAGAACCTGACTATCCGTTCTCTCATGTCGATCCGCCTGATCAAACGCTACCGCAGGGATGAATTTACCTTCAAAAAGCTCGGGGAGGAGTACGGGATCTTCGCGATCCGGGGTCCCCGGGGCGTGCCGAACTCCCTGCGCTGTGATCTTGAGGGTGAAGAGAAATAGTCCTCATCAGACAAATCAGAGAATTAGAAATCTGCTCGCTATGGAAATTTACCTGCGAGGTAAATTTGATGTTGACATTTATTCCTGCTTGGTGAGAAGATATATTTACCAAAGAGGTTAATTTTGTTGTGAGCATAATAGGCACTGAGGGGGAAGAAATATGAGAAGCAGGACCTATATAGCTATACCACCGGGAGCAACTATCAAGGAGCAGTTGAGCGATAGATGTATGAGCCAGAAAGAGTTTGCCGCACGAATGGATATGTCGGAGAAGCACATCAGCAAACTCATTAATGGTGATGTGCAGCTTACACCGGATATGGCTATCCGTTTGGAAACTGTGTTGGGTGTGCCGGCGAAATTCTGGAATAATCTTGAGGCTATTTACCGCGAGAAGATTATCAAAGCAGAGTCTGAGAATACCATGGATTCTGATAAAGAACTGGCGAAAAAACTTCCATATAAAGATATGGCGGAATATGGATGGGTACCGGTGACCAGAAGTGAGTCGGAAAAAGTCAGTAATCTACGGAGATATTTTGAAATAGTGAAGCTTGGCCTTTTGGAGAAACAGCAGATCACGAAGATCACCTGCCGAAGACTTAAGTTAACGGATAAAAGTGATCTGGCGCTTGTCGCATGGGCGCAGCAGGCGAAGATCAAAGCCCGGGACATAAGCACATCAACCATTGACTTAAAAGGGTTACAGGAAGAATTACCAGAGATAGTCAAATTAACAAGAAAAAGAACTTCCGCATCCGATACAAAACTAATCAAGAAACTGGCAGAAAACGGTATCGCGCTTGCGCTCATTCCGTATTTGAAAGGATCATTTCTAAAAGGTGTTACATTTATAGACGGGAATCACATAGTGGTAGGTCTTGCCTCTGACATTGAAAATGCAGATGAATTCCGATTCGGGCTTTTTCACGAGCTGGGACACATTATACTTGGTCACGTCACAAAAGAAGGCGAGACAACGGAAGAGGATGAGAAAGCAGCCGACAATTGGGCTAATGAAAAGCTTAGGAATTCGCGATCAAAATGACGGAATAGTTATCCGCACCGCACTTTCCCCGTGCTAGAATACCCCATGACCTAAATGGGGATGTAAAGAAAGGAAAGAGCGAACATGAAAACACATAAACTATTATCTATTCTTCTGGTCACCACGATCGTTCTTTCGGGTTGCGGGAAGAAAAGTGACGAGAAAAAAGGATCTGTATCGGATACGAAAAGCGAGGATGCGGTAACGGAGATCTCTTCTTCTAGTGAAGAAAGCACTGCCGCTTCCGAAACTACTTCCGAAACAACAGAACCTACCGAAACGACTGAACCTGAGCCGAAATATGAGAATATCCATACGAATGTGGATGGACACCATACCTTTGAGCCGCATATCTTCAGTAAATGGTATCTGGAGCAGTTCGGCGAAGCGACCCGCGACAGCTTCTTCAACTTTGTCGATGCGGCCATGGCCGGCGAAGACTCTTTTGAGTGCTGCGACGAGGAAGCCTACGGATGGATCCTCGGAAGACTCATGAACTGGTTCTTTCCGGTAGGAATAGATTTTATCTGTAACGCATACGAAGGCGAGAAGACGGGCTGGAAGAACGGACAAGGCGTGATCGAGTATAAGATCCCGAAGGAAGAGTTCGTAAAGAAGGCGCAAGACTTTAAAAACCAGATCGTGGCGATCCTGGACGACTGCGTCTCCGATGACTATAACGACTTCGAGAAGGCGCTGGCGCTTTACGAGTACATGACCACCACCTATACCTACGACTACGATATGTATGAGGTCTGTCTGGAGAAGATGGACGAGCAGTCTCCATATCGCTTGCTTACCCAGAAAACGGGCATCTGTAATGAGATCGCGGGACTTTATAACTACCTTCTTTTGCAGCTCGGTGTGGACTCCGATGAGATCGCCGGCTCCCTGCACAATCCCGACGGAACGGCAGAAGGCCATTCCTGGGTATATGTGACGCTGGATGGCGTCTCGTACCACGTGGATCCGACCTGGGGACTTACGGATACTCCGGAATGTATTCGCCTGGAGTATTTCCTTATGACGGACGATGTCCGTGAGCAGCGCGATAGCTTCCCAAGAGAAGAGTACTCTCTTGCGGCATACGGAGATCAGACTAGAAAGCATTTTACCTTCGAGGCATCCGACGATCGATATAAGGAGCTATGGGACGGATATTACCAGGGTATGGACAGAGAAAACCACGAAGTCATCTACCTGAGCTTCCACGGAGATGAAATGCGCTTCCCGTACGCGGCATAAAAAAGCCCCTCAAAAAACATATATACACATCAAAAGGCTGTTTCTTTTTCATTGGCAAAAAGAGAAATAGCCTTTTCTTATTTGGAAAACTTCGGATATTCAAAATAGGGCGTCCTGGGGTATAATCTAATCGAAATCGGTTTCGAAATGGGTTATAACACAAAGGATACAAGGTTGGAAAATCGTGTTCTGATCAATGGGTCGGGACATGGAAAAAAGGTGTTGGAGGTCGTTTATGTTACGGATGAAAAAATGCGCCGCTTTACTTATTACTGCCATTTTGGGCTTATTAATTTCTATACCTGCGGCCGGTGTAAAAGCAGATGTGGCCGGTCTAGAGATCAACGATACGAATTTCAAGGACCCATGGTTTCAGAAGTATATGAGAGACAAAGTAGATAGCGATCGTGATGGTTACCTGTCTCCAAGTGAAATCGAGAAGATCAAGTCTATTCAATTCTTATCTACAATCAAGGGTTTGTCGGGGATCGAATATCTCACTTCTCTAGAAGAATTGGAAGTCAGGGGTTGTAATTTGGGATCACTGGATCTGAGCAGCAACAAAGCGTTGAAAAAAGTGATATGTGTGGGTTGCTCACTGACATCTCTAACTTTAGGCACTCTTCCCGCCCTTACGGAGATAAACTGTTACCATAACAAGTTGACTTCTCTCGATGTGACCGGATGCCCGAATCTTACGCTTCTGAAATGTTCGTCGAATCAGATAGGATCGCTGGATTTAAGTAAATGTACTGCACTTACGTCATTGAATTGCTATGATAATTCATTGGTTTCTCTGGATGTTAGCGTATGCACAGCTCTTAAGAATTTGTATTGCGGGGAAAACAGCTTAACGGAGCTTGATCTTAAAAACAACAAAGCTCTGAAGGAGTTGGAATGCCAGTCGAATCAAATAAACACTCTTGATCTTCGGAAAAATACGGCTCTTACCGAAGTGGACTGCAGTAAGAACCAGATGGAGACCCTGCTTTTCAATAAAAACACAAAGATGACAACGTTGCTTTGTTATCTCAATAAGCTGTCTGAAATAAATGTCAGTGCGATGAAATCGCTGAAAGTTTTGAATTTCTATAACAATAGAATCAAAATCCTGGACGTCAGTAGCAATCCTAAACTTGAGTCATTGGATTGCTCATATAATCCGTTGACTGAACTGGATGTGACCAGTAACCCTGCACTTAAAGAACTTGACTTCTCCAATCTCGGCCTTAGATCGATCGATCTGAGCAAGAATACTGCTCTTGAGAAATTGGAGTGCTATTTGAACAGACTGACTTCACTGGATCTGAGCAAGAATACGGAACTTACTACATTGAGTTGCTGGCATAACAAGCTTACGGTATTAGATATTCATCTTTGCCCGAAACTGGTAAACTTGGTCGATAATTGTGAAAGAGGAACTGGCAATAGTTACGCGCACGATTATTATTTTTATTCAACAGAATCTCAGTATTTTGCATTTGATACAGATATTACCCTGATTACCTCTGTTCCTTCTGTGGGAAAAGTAACGAACCTTTCTGCTGCTTCTGCCGGCAAGAATAAGGTCAAGCTCACCTGGGACGCTGTCGAAGGTGCGGAAGGTTATCTCGTCTATGCGCAGAAGGACGGGAAATACGGCTATATCGGCATGACGACTCAGGAAACAACATTTACCGATTCTGAGGCGCTCGACACAGATTACAACTACTACTGGGTATTTGCCTATGCCAAAGATATTGCCGGTTTTATGCACCCCGGAGCCTGTGAAAAGTATGTATATGCCAAGGGTGTGACTTTGGCGGTTACGAACCTGAAAGCGTCTTCTGTGAAGGGTGGAGTCAAACTTAGCTGGACAGCTTCTTCCCAAGCCGAAGGATATCTTGTCTACGGTATCCGACCGGGCGAATCATATGGATATATCGGCATGACGACACAGGGTACGACTTTTACAGATAAGAACGCATCGAATACGGACTATACATTCTACTGGGTATTCCCGTATCATAAGGATGCAGGCGGGAACATGATCGTCGGTGGTACGGCCAAGTATACATACGGAAGAGCAAAGTAAAGAAGCATCTAGTATCGCGCAAAAAAGGAGATCTGGAAAATGAAGAAATGTTTAATCGCACTTGCTGTGGCGCTGGTTTCAGTGATGGCCGTGATGGCTCAACCGGCACCGAAGACGTATGCAGATGACGAATACTATGTACAGATCAACGAGAGAAATTTCGAGGATGAAAACTTTCGGAAGTTCTTGTTGAATACTGTAGATACAGACCATGATACATACATTAGTACGAGTGAGTTTGCGGCCGTCAAAAAGATGGACTGCAGTATGAGGTCCATTAAAAGCCTTCAGGGAATAGAGAATTTCACAGAACTCGTTGAATTGGATTGTGATATCAATAATCTCCAAAGACTTGATTTGAGTGGCAATCCCAAACTTACAGTATTGCACTGTAATAGTAACAAGTTGAACTACCTGAATGTGACCCAAAATACAAATCTGAAGAGATTGTATTGCAGCTATAACAAATTGGAAGAAATCGATGTAAGAAACAATAAACTGCTTAGGGAGTTCTATTGTGCTAACAATTCGTTAACCAAACTGTACTTGCGTGAAACCTCTGGTCTGGAAAGATTGATCTGTAGCTATAATCAGCTTACCAGCATTGATGTGACCCAAAATGCGAAACTGTTTGACTTATCGTGTGAAGGAAACAAGATTTCCGGTTTGGATCTGAGTCAGAACCCGAAACTGGATCAACTGCACTGCGAAAATAATCTTATAGCCACTCTGGATATCAGTAAGAATCCTTTGCTCTGTTATGTTTCCTGCTACAATAATCCGTTTACGAAGCTGGATATATCCCATTGTCCTATACTGGTCGATTATGTGACCAATTATGAGAAGACGACGTCAACTGAATCTGACTATATTGATGGCCAATATATATATACTGAGTCAAAGACGTATTTGAAATCTACTCAATCGAGTATATGTGTTTCTCTTGAACATCAGCTTATTTACTCAATTCCGGAAAAAGTCACCGGGCTTAGTGCTGCGTCCGCAGGGAAGAACAAGGTAACCCTCACATGGGATGCAGCGGAAAAGGCTGAAGGTTATCTCGTCTATGCACAAAAGGACGGGAAATACGGTTATGTCGGCATGACAACTTCCGGAACTACCTTTACGGATACAAATGCACTCGATACTGACTATAACTACTACTGGGTATTCGGATATTCCCGAGATGACTGTGGAAATATGGTCCCGGGAAGTTGTGAAAAGTATGTGTATGCCAAGGGTGTGACACTTGCGGTCACCGGCCTTAAAGCTTCTTCAGTAAACGGCGGCGTGAAGCTTAGCTGGACAGCTTCTTCCGGTGCTGACGGATATCTCGTCTACGGTATCCGTCCGGGCGGATCATATGGATATATCGGTATGACCACAAAGGGAACATCATTTACGGATGCAAAAGCATCAAAAACAGAGTATACTTTCTACTGGGTATTTCCGTATCACAAAGCAGCTGACGGCAGCATGATCGTCGGCGGTACGGCCAAGTACACATACGGAAGAGCGAAGTAAAAAGCTTTCCATGACATAGAAGGAGACCTAGAAGAGATGATCAAAAAGAGACTGGTGACATCAATGGTAATGACCGCATTGGCAGCAACCCTGGCGATCCCGGGCGGAGCTTTTGGAGCAAAAGTACGGACTTTGAAGGCAGATGGAGATGTTCTTCCGTTTGTTCCGGCGGGATCGGTGGCGATCAACGAGAATAATTTCCCGGATGTAAACTTCCGGGAATACATCCGCGATCTGGCTGATGCGGATAAAGATGGTGTCCTGGACGATACAGAACTTGCCGCTGTCACTTCGATTTCAATCACGGAGGAACAGATCAGTAGCGTAAAAGGCATTGAATTCTTTACGGAACTTACGAAACTCCGGGTGTCGGTGAATGAGCTCACGGAGCTGGATGTAAGCAAGAACACGAAGCTTCAGGATCTCATATGCTTCAGAAATTACCTTACGGAACTCGATTTAAGCAATAACCCGAATCTCATCTATCTGTCCTGTGGTTATAACCAGTTCGATAAACTGGATCTGAGTCATAACCCGCTTTTGGAGGAATTCTATTGTCAGGCCAATTATCTCGAGAAGCTCGATCTTCGGAATAATCCGAATCTCCGCAAGATGTTCTGCTACGGAAATAAACTGAAAAAACTGGATATCCATAGCTGCCCGATCATGGTCGATCTGATCAAGACCGGAACGAAGATGCAAGATGAAAACGATGGCTACGTATATTCGAGCTACTCCAAAAAATCGACTAAAGCTCATCTGAATATCGAGGAGAATATCCCGATTTGTCTTGAACTGCAGAAACCTGAGACGGTCACCGGGCTTTCTGCCACATCAGCCGGAAAGAATAAGGTAAAGCTTTCATGGAGCGCGGTGGAAGATGCGGACGGCTATCTGGTCTATGCGCAGAAAGACGGAAAATACGGCTATGTCGGCATGACGACGAAGGGAACGGCCTTCACCGATACCAAGGCGCTCGATTACGACTACAACTATTACTGGGTATTCGCCTATGTGCAGGAAAACGGGAAGATGTACCCGGGCGGATGTGAGAAGTATGTCTATGCCAAGGGCGTGTGCCTTGCGGTGACAGGACTTAAGGCTTCTTCTGTAACGGGTGGAGTAAAGCTCACCTGGACAGGAAGTTCCGGCGCGCAAGGCTATCTCGTATATGGTATTCATCCGGGCGCATCGTACGGCTATATCGGCATGACGACGAAGGGTACGACCTTTACGGACAAAAATGCCAGCAAGACCGACTGGAACTTCTACTGGGTATTCCCGTACCACAAGTACGGAGATAAGATGATCGTCGGCGGCACACCGAAGTATGTGTACGGAAAAGCAAAGTAAGCAGATGTTGTGCTATACTTTTCCTTAAGGACATTAAGGAAGGTCAGCACCATGAAAAAACCGGTACGGCTGATCGCCGCTGCGCTGTCTTTTTTGATGCTCAGCGGCTGTACAGCTGGAAAGACAAATAAAGATCCGGGAGAAGGAAAGCTCCCGAGTGTTGTGACTTCGGCCACAGAAAGTGAAACCGAATCCATTACGGAGGCGACCTCTTCGGAAACAATTCCGCCTTCTTCTGAAACTGCGGAAGTGACAGAAACTACCGAGGCGACTGAAACAACGGAGGTCACAGAAGCCCCGACGGAAACGACGAAGGTGATCCTTACCGATCCCGCATCGGAGGAATACTATACCGTAGAAGGCAAAAAGTCACTTTCGATGTACGGATCTTTTCTAGCGGACGAGATCAAGATCGATGTGTCGCCTCTTAAGGAACTCCTGAAAGATGCCGTGCTCATCGATTTTGTCGTAGATGACTTAACTTCCGATACTCTGACCGCTTCGGAACTTGCGGCCTTTATCTGGGCGCACGCCTGGTCGAAGACCCCGTCCGACCGTTTTGTCGAGTACGGATATGCGGACTGCGGTCTCGACGGGGATCCCGAGCTGATTTATAAGATCGACGGGATCGGCGACGGCAGGCTGGATGTCGTGATCAAGCGCTTCGGGGACGACCTTCGGATCGTCTATACATTTGAGTCCTGGAGCCGATGCTCGGTATTTATCCGGCAGTCCGGTGTCGTGGAGGTCGGCGGAGCAGATGGCGCGACTTCGTATGTGACCATGCAGGGCTTCTTTGATGGAGATGGACAGTACTACGAAAAAATGACCATCACCACGAGTTACTACTATTTCGAAGTTCTGGATCCGGCCTTAAAGGCGCTGGATGTCTATCGTGAAAAGAAGGAACCGGACCTTCAGATGCATGTGATCAAGATCGAGATCCCGCGGATGGAACCGGTCTATGTGATCGGGGCAGATGAAGAGGGCGTGGTCTTAAGCGATGAGATCCTTCAGGTGATGGACGACACGAATCTTCCGACAGTTTCGGAAGAAGAGATGAATAGGATGATCAACGAACTTTTCGGCGAAGAACTGCTGAAAGCAAACGGCGTAGAATTCATTAGAAAGTGAAACGGGGGGCTATGACATGATGACCAAGGCGGACAGATATCTGGTGGAGGATATTAAGAATATCCTCGAAAACGGCTATAAGGACATCGATCCGAGACCGAAATATGAGGACGGCACGCCGGCGCATACGATCAGCGTCAACCATGTCACGAGAAAATACGATCTGAGCAAAGGGGAATTCCCGATCTGCACGCTCCGCCATCAGGCCTGGAAGACCGGTATCCGCGAGATCTTCACAATCTATAAGAATCCGACGAATGTACTGTCGGAGATGGAAGAGATGGGGGTCACCTGGTGGACACCGTGGGATATCGGCGACGGAACGATCGGCCAAAGATACGGCGCGACGGTAAAGCGCTACGATCTCGTCAACCGCCTGATCGAAGATATCCGTAAGGACCCCTACGGCAGAAGAAAGATCATGTCACTTTGGCAGGAAGCGGACCTTCGTGAGACGCCCGGCCTGGCACCATGTGCCTTCTTAACGATCTGGAACGTGCGCGGCGAGTACCTCGATATGTGTATGGTCCAGCGCTCCGGTGATATGCTGACGGCTTCCGGTGCCGGCGGCATCAACGAGATCCAGTACGCGGCCTTCCTCATCATGATCGCGCGCGTGACCGGGTATGAGCCGGGTGTATTTACTCACTTTGTCGCCAATGAGCAGATCTACGACAGACATGTCAATAACGCGCATGAGATGCTAAGAAGAGCAGAAGAGAAAGCCGCCTCCGGAAATGACGGCGAAGGACCGATGCTCGTGCTGAATAAAGAGAAGAACTGTAAGCTTGAAGACATCAAGGTCGAGGATTTTGAGATGATCAACTACGATCCGATGAAGCCGAACCTGAAGTTTGAGCTCGGGATCTGAGGTTTATAATTTGGAAAAGCGAGGGCGTCTCCGAAAACGGAGGCGCCCTTTTTTGTATTCTTGGCTGAGTAGGTTCGTGATTGGCAATCTGCCGTATAAAAACGGGATTTCCGAAATCATACGGCAGGTCTGAAGAGGAGTTGCCGTATAAAAATGAAAAAGTGTTTTTTATACGGCAGTTTCAGGGAGATTTTCCGTATGAAATGAGAAAACTTAAATCTATACGGCAGTTGGGAAAGAAAGTTGCCGTATGAAAACGGAAAAGTGCTTTTCACACGGAAAAAAGAGATAAAATTGCCGTACAAAATGAGATATTCTCAATTTGTACGGCAGTCGGCAGATTTAGCTGCCGTATAAAATCGGACTTTGCAAGAATTTACGGCATGTTCCATTCAGGGAAGCCATAGGAGGCTGTTTACCCTTTCAACCGGAATTCCATAACGACGGGGTCGTGGTCGGAGTAGGCATACTGCAGATCCATAGCTTCGTACTTTATGACTTCGATGTTGCTGGAGACGATGAAGCCGTCGGCCAGTACGGTGAATGTGGTTTCCGGGTTATAGGCCTCGTCGGCGTTTCTGCAGCTGTCGTGAGAGATGTTGACTTCGACGCCTTCCTGATCGAAACCGAAGGAGAAGGTGCTCGGGAATACTTCTCTTGGGAAGGGCTGGGCCCAGCCGGGGGCTTTGTCACTTCCGCCATTTCGGAGATTGTGGTTAAAGTCGCCGCCGCAGATGACGTAGTTTCCGGCGGCATATTCTTTCTGGAGATCTTCGAAAAGCATGCTGAGCTGCTGCTCACGGACAGATCCCGTGGAGTAGGCGGACAGATGGACATTGAAGATGACCAGTTCCTTCCCAGAAAGATCCGCGTCGGAAGTGGTTCCCGGAGCGCCTCCCAAGGGGATGCGGGAGATGGTGTAGGCGCGGTCGTAGTCGACGATCTTCGTGATCGAGTCCGCGACCGGAAGGCTCCTTCGGAGCGCCGAGCTGATGTAGGCCTTCGAAAGCGTAAGGAGACCGGATTTATTGGCACCGTGCGGTTCATTGAGCGGCCAGAAAAGAAACGGCGAGTCGAAGTTTCGGGCATAGACGGACTGGTAGTAGTCGGTGGCCTGCATGTAAGAGACCTCGTTGACGTGATAGGTCCTCGTGCCGCTTTCATCGACCTCCTGAAGAACGACGAAATCGGGATCGCAGTCATTGATCAGGTCCGCGATATCCTTAAGATTCTCCTTCAGGCCGTCTTCGCTTCGCGCCCAGGAGTATTTGCCGCCGTCCATGAAGAAACTGTAATCGGGCGTATAGGCGCCGAATCCGATGTTATATGTCATGATGGAATAGGTCTGCTCGCCGGGGACAACGCCGATCCTCTGCGGAGGAACGCGGCCCATGGTAGCATAAGAGAGCGAATCCGGCTGTGGGGTCAGGACCTGGTTATCGGGGATCCTGTGGTAGCTGGCAAAGACGTAGATGACGTAGCCGGCCACGATCAGAAGGAGAGTGCTGAGTATGCAGAGCACGATCCGAAGCGCCAGGCGCTTCTTCGTCAGTTTTTTCTTTTCTTTCTGTGTTTTTTCTTTCTTCATCCCATTATCCTCCGGGCAAAAAAATCCTGCAGCCCCTTAGGGAGCTTCTCTATATTTCCTTCGGAGAAAGCCCCGGTAAAAGGCGTTTCTTCTCTGGTGATCTCGCCGATAGCTACCTTTTTGTTATCCCCATGGTAGTCGCTTCCTGCGGTGACGAGAAGGTCGAACTGATGAGATAGATCCAAGATCTCCCGGCTGTTTTCTGCGGAAAAGCGGGAGTGGAAGGCCTCAAGGCCCATAAGTCCCAGATCTTTTAAGTGGCGGACACGCGCCGCAAGAGCATCGCTTGCGATCCATTCGGTGGATGTCCCGTAGAAGGGGTGCGCCAGCACGGGGATGCCGCCAGACAGTAATATCCCGTCGATCGCATCCTTCGGGTGCGTGTAGCGGTCCTTATTCGGGATCTTGTTTAGAAAATTCTCGAAGGCATCCTTCTTGTCCCGGGCGTGCCCTGCCTTTACGAGAAGCGCAGCCAAGTGGGGCTTCCCGGGATTCTTAAGAGAAAGAAGCGCATCGAGCTCTTCTTCCGGAAAAGTGATATCGAAATTCTCCTTAAGAAACAGAAGCCTTTCGTGAAGGAGGGTGATCCGGACATCGTGGCCGGCCTTTACGACCTTTCGGATCGCATCGTGCTCCGGGTCAAAGCCGTATCCCAGGATGTGGTATTTTCCGACCTCATCTTTACAGGAGAACTCGACACCGGTGAGAAACTTGGGGTCGCCTTCTTTTAGAGAAGAGAGGATCTCCTGATTGCCTTCGATCGCATCGTGATCGGAAAGAGAAAAATAAAGAAGCCCGGCCTCTCTGACTTTTTGGAGAAGGTCAAGCGGGGAATCCGTTCCGTCGGATACCGTCGAATGCATATGTAGATCGATCCTGCTCAATCTCATGAGGGGCTCCTTTCCTTTTTCCTTTCTGCTCTATTTTATCACAGAAGACGAGATAGACCGCATGAGGAAGGGCATTCCGCAGGGAAGGGTCTTCTTTCGGAAATGGTATAATGGAGGCAGAATCGATCCGAAAAGAAAAGGAGAGAAGCGATGAAAAGGACAAAAGCGGGAAGTCTTGGAATATGTGCGCTGATCGTATCTACGGCGCTGGTCTTTTCCGGCTGCCCGAAAAGCGAAGGTAAAGGAGATCCCGCCATGGCACGTTTTAAAGATGCGCTGGATGAGTTTTCAGATGAGATGGATCCGCCGGGCCCGATTACGACCGAGCCGGCTCCGGACGATAGAACGAGGATCTCGCTGAGCTTTGAGTCCTTTGATGGCGGCGGACACGAATATGAGGTGAAGATCGCCGATCCGGATATCGTCGAGTGGACGTCCTACCGCGCGTACAATGACCCGAACCACGAGGAGATGAACGGTTCGTCTTACGATTATGTGGTCGTCCTGACGCCCAAGGCTCCGGGCATAACGGAGCTCATGGTCCATGGTACCTCGCCGATCATTGAAGAAGTGACCTACCTTTATACGATCGAAGTGTCTGAGGATCTGAGCATGACAGTGACCGAGGTCACCGAGTAAAACGCGGCATTTATTCACTGAGTAAGACCGCGCACTTAGTTTTTGAAAGAATCATCTTTTGAGGAGGAAAATATGGATTCGAGCAGAATAGTCCGCATTCTCATCGCGACCGGGACGACCGTTTTATGCCTTCTGGCGATTGCGGCCGCGATCTATGCCGGAGTGCACATCTTAAAAGATACGAGCAGCTCCATCGATAAAGAAAGAGAGAAGATCGAAGCCGAATATACGGAGCTCCATGAAAATAATATCGATGAAGAGACAGGCAAGAAGATCCTGACGAAGAACTTTCTGATGAAGGAATATAAGTCTTTTTATGCCGGGAGAAAAGGCGGAGCGAAGGCCTTTAAGGCCATTTTCATCCTCTTTCTCATCGTGTTTATCGCCATCGGCGTCATTACCAGTGTCTCCGAAGTGATCCGGTCGAGCATGAAGGGGAGATCCATGAAGTTACGGAGCATTATCTCCGTCGGCGTTTTAGTCGCTGTCCTGATCAGCGGCATGGTCATCTTCAATAAAGTTGGCAGTATGGCCATGATCCCGAAGCCGGAAGAGGTGGAGCTCAAGGTATATGCGATCACTGTCAACGGCAAGCATGAGAATACGACCAGAGATTCTGACGGGGATGAGCACACGACCTACTATATCGAGCTTCCGAGCGGCAATCACAAGGTGACAAGTTCGATCTATGATGCTGTGGATGAAAACGGAGGTTACTACTATCTCGTCCAGTACGAAGGAAACGATAAAGTCGGAGATCTTGCGATCTATTCCGAGAAGGAATATGTGAGGGAAGGATCCTGAAAACGGAGCTTTTCCATTCTTGATTTGGAAGATCTGAAAAGGTAACATTATTTCTATAGACAGAATCTATCAGACAGGAGATATCACTATGGGAAATATTGAGAGAGCCGAGAAGTTTTTAAAAGAGGCCGGCACTTACTATCTGGCGACCGTTGAGGGTGACCAGCCGAGAGTACGTCCTTTCGGAACGGCCAATATCTTCGAGGGCAAGCTTTATATCCAGACCGGTAAGATCAAGCCGACATCCAAGCAGCTCCACATCAATCCGAAGGCGGAGATCTGCGCTTTCATGAACGGTGAATGGCTCCGTATCGCATGCGAACTGATCGCGGACGATCGAAGAGAGCCGAAGACCGCGATGCTCGACGCATATCCGCAGTTGCGCGGCATGTACAGCGAAGACGACGGAAATACCGAGGTCTTCTATATCCGGAACGCGACGGCAACTTATTCTTCTTTCACCAAAGCTCCGGAAGTAGAGACATTCTGATCCATGTGGTTTGAAGAATCCGTTTTTTACCAGATATACCCGCTGGGTCTTGTTGGCGCGCCTTTTGAAAATGCGCCGGCAGAGTATAACGAGCAGGGGGTATGCCTTTCCTTCGCGAAAAGCTCCGTTCCCGCGTCTTCGGAGGAGCCTTCTCCTTCGGGGAAGGACACCGCTTCGGCGAAGTCTTCTTCTCCGATCTTAAAGGTGATCGAATGGATCCCGCACCTTTCGAAACTGGGCATAAGTGCCGTCTATTTCTCGCCCGTTTTCGAATCCGATACCCATGGCTATAACACCCGAGACTATGGTCTCATCGACCGCCGTCTCGGCACCAATGAAGATTTTAAGTATGTTGTCGAAAAACTTCACGAAGCGGGCATCCGCGTCGTCCTCGACGGCGTCTTTAACCACGTCGGCAGGGGCTTTTGGGCCTTCCACGACGTCCTTGAAAAGAAGTGGGATTCTCCTTACAAGGACTGGTTCCACATCTCTTTTGACGGGAACTCGAACTATAACGACGGGTTCTGGTACGAAGGCTGGGAAGGATGTTTCGATCTTGTAAAGCTCAATCTCCGAAATCCCGCCGTCGTCGACCATATCTTCGACAAGATCCGCTACTGGGTCGAGTATTTCGGTATCGACGGGCTTCGTCTCGATGTGGCCTACTGCCTCGATCGAGACTTCTTAAAGCGCCTTCGAAGCTTCACGGATACGCTCAAACCGGAGTTTCTTCTGCTCGGCGAACTTCTGCATGGAGACTATAAGATGTGGGTCAATCCCGAGATGTGTCATTCGTGCACGAACTATGCCTGCTACAAGGGCCTTTTCAGCAGTTTCAACAGCATGAATATGTTCGAGGTGATCCATACCCTGATCCAGCAGTTCGGTCCCGAGAACTGGAGCTGGTTTAGGGGACTTCACCTGATGAGCTTTGTCGATAACCACGACGTGACGCGTATCGCCTCGAACCTTAATAACCCTGCGCACCTGCCCCTGATCTACACGCTGGCTTTCGGCATGCCCGGATTCCCCTGCGTGTACTACGGATCCGAATGGGGAGCTTTGGGAAGAAAAGAAGACGGCGACCCGTCACTTCGCCCGTGCTTTGGAAAACCTGAATGGAATGACCTGACAACGCATATCGCAAAGCTTGCGAAGATCAAGAGAAACAGCCCCGCATTAAACTACGGATCTTTTCGAAGCGTAGTGCTTACGAACCAGCAGTGCATCTTCGAGCGGAAGTTCGAAGGCGAAAGCCGGGAAGGCTGCCGTGATGGCGTGAACTACGAGCGCATCCTCGTGGCCATTAACGCAGGTGACTACGAATATACCGCTCATTTTGACGCCGGATGCGGCCAGGCCGTGGACCTTCTGACCGGAAATCTCCACGACTTCGGCGGAGGATCGGTATTGCCGCCTTATTCCTGCGCGATCTGGAAAATGGAGAACTGACTTATGGGGAACTATAGTAAAATCGGCCGGATCAGCTTCTCGGCGTCGTCTTCGGGCATGATGATGGGAAGTCTCAGATCGAAGAATTGTTTGCCAAGTACGAGGCTTCCGACACTTCCATGTGGACCTGCGCTTGCGGAAACAGAAACGAAGGTAAGTTCTGCAGCAACTGCGGCCGTAAGCGCCCGTAAGAAATGTCCGTAAGACTCTTCAAAAACCATCTGAGAAAAACTATAATGGATATGTTCTTCGAATATCGGAGGGCATATCTTTTTTGTAAATGAGGTGAATTAAATGGCAAACCCGAATCCGTACTCCGGTACACAGACAGAGAAGAATCTTGAAGCAGCTTTTGCAGGTGAATCCCAGGCAAGAAACAAGTATACATATTTTGCATCCGTGGCGAAAAAAGAAGGCTACGAGCAGATGGCGGCGATTTTCCTGAAGACCGCTGAGAATGAAAAAGAACACGCGAAAATGTGGTTTAAGGAACTCAAGGGCATCGGCGACACGAAGGCGAACCTGGCGGCCGCAGCGGATGGCGAGAACTATGAGTGGACCGACATGTACGAAGGCTTTGCCAAGACCGCGGAAGAAGAAGGATTTTCCGATCTGGCCAAGAAGTTCCGTCTTGTCGCCGCGATCGAAAAGCACCACGAGGAGCGCTATCGTGCACTTCTTAACAACATCGAGACCGCTCAGGTATTTGAAAAGAGCGAGGTCAAGGTGTGGGAGTGCAGAAACTGCGGTCACATCGTAGTAGGCACAAAGGCACCGGACGTTTGCCCGACATGCAACCATCCGCAGTCCTATTTTGAGATCAACGCAGAGAACTACTGATCAGAAGGATCACGTAGATTCCGGAGGAAATTATGAACTTTACGACAGATATTTTCGAGACATACGATAAGCAGTGGGCGCTTCTGACCGCAGGGGATATGGAGAAGTTCAACACCATGACGATCTCCTGGGGCGGACTTGGCACCATCTGGGGAAAGCCGGTGGCGACCGTCTATGTCCGCTCGTCGCGCTATACCCATGAATTCATGGATGGTAGCGACTACTTCACCGTGAGCTTTTATCCGGAGGAGATGAAGAAGACCCTCGGCGTTCTGGGCAGTAAGTCCGGCCGCGAGATCGATAAGATGCACGTTCCGGGCCTGACCGCAGAAAAAGCCGGCGATTCCGTTTCTTTTGCTGAAGCGGAAGTGACGATGGTCTGCAGAAAGCTTTTTATGCAGCAGCTCGACCCGAAGAACATGCTTCCGGAGATCGCCGAACAGTTCTATTCCAAGGACGCGCCACACGATATGTATATCGGTGAGGTCGTAGAAATCATCCGGAAATAACGTCGGAAAAAGTGTAAGCACAGGCGGCAGGACCGATACCGGGTCTGCCGCTTTTTGCAACAAAAGAACTGATGAAATTGTCTGATAAGTAAAGTCCGAGATAAACGGAGGCAGGGGAAAAACTTATGGCAACGATTACAGAGTATAAGGGAAAATATATCAAGGCAGTTATCACCGTGATCGTGATTACGGTAGTATGCCTCATATTCTTTTTCTTAATAAAGAACGAACTTGTCCGCTGCTACCTGAAGCCTACCTATAAGGAAGCTGACTGGACAGGCATCCAACTCGAACCAAAGATAGAGGATGAGATCGGTGTTGCAATTGAAAATGCGACGCCGACTCCAGTCCCGGAAGACCGGGTCGAGTGGGACGGACGGGTAAAAATCACCCACAGAGCCGACGGTTTTTACTCGAAAGAGGTATTTGATCTGTCGTTCCGATCCGTGGCGGTCATTGCGGGATTTATACTGACTGTTGCCGCCACACTCGCCGTGATCGGACTTGCGCTATATTTCATTATCCGCAGTTCCCAGCTTCGTGATGCAAAAGTACTTGTCGTGAGCTGCTTTGCCATGCTGTTTGTGATAGCGCTGGGGGCTTTCGGCTGCGTGAAGATCTGGCAGGTGATTCGGACGGAATCCTATGTGGAGCGCGACTCTTCTTATGAGGAACTCTGCATTTACGCCCCGATCATTTACCTTTACGATGAGCAGGGCCGCGAAGTAAACGTGAAGCTTAACATCGACGGTGAACTGACCTGCACATATCCGGTATATGGCGACGGCTGGACCGTGAAGACTTCCCCGGACGGTACGCTTACCGATGCAAACGGACGAAAGTACGAGTATCTCTTCTGGGAGGCAGATGCCCGCATGGATCCGGATACTTCCCGTGGTTTCTGCGTGAAGGGTTCCGACACTGCCGCTTTCCTGGAAAAAGCACTTTCCGAGCTGGGGCTTTCTGATACGGAGGCGAATACGTTTATTATGTACTGGCTCCCGCAGATGGAATCAAATCCGTATAATGTGATCTGTTTTCAGACCGAAGCTTACGAGAATGCCGCGAAGCTGGAAGTAGATCCTTTGCCGGATACGGTCATCCGCGTGAACATGTTCTTCTATGCATCTGATGAATATGTGAAGATCGAAGAGCAGGATCTTTCTTCCATGAATCCGTCCCTTGAAGAAAGAGAAGGATTTGTTCTTGTCGAGTGGGGCGGAGAAAAGGCATGAGTTCTGCTCCGGATCCTGCACAGGATTCGTCTTGTAATCCTCGAAAAGCGCTGTAATACAGGCGTTTGCGGTTTTGTAAAACTAAATCGGACCCTTCTAATGCTGTCCAATTAATTGGACAGCATTTTTTGTACCATGTAGTCACGATGAAGAAAAAACAGCTGAAAAGGCTTCAGCGAAAAGGAAGAGAGAGGGTTAAGTTTATGTGGAGTGTGATGATTTTCTTAGCGGGAATGTTTTTTCTTAAGATGGCATTTCGGGATATGAATAAAAAAGAGGCGGGAAGATGCAGACAGAGAAGAAATTGTGCCAGGAGCGCCGCTGCTTCTCGCGCAAGAAGAGAGGCAGCTAATCGTGTAAGAAGTTATGAGGCCTGTCGTGCACAGAACCGGGCTGCACAGCTTCCCAGAAGACAGGATCCATACGGATCGAAGAATGCGGGCATGCGACGCGGAAATGCTTCTACACCTGCTCGCGCAAATGCTCTTTCTGCTGCTCGTAGAAGTGCTCCTGCAACAGCTCCGAGAAGAAGCCCCGTTCTGCGGGATCCGAACTATGGATATGCCGTTCCGCGGGATCCGAACTATGGATATGCCGTTCCGCAGGATCCGAACTATGGATATGCTGTTCCCCGCGCGACCCGTTCGGTAATACCGGCATGAAGAATGAATGAGAGTATCATGGAAGATCGTATTCTCCAGTCAGTTGTTTTTCCATATTACCTTCTTTGAGTGTGGAAAAGGCGCCCTGATTCCGGGGCGCCTTTTCTTGTTCTTTCAGTTTTGGATCGAACTTTAACGCCTGGCATTTTCGATCGTAAGATCGATGGTCTTGATGCCTTCCGGCCAGGTCGGATGCGCGATGGCATATACGTGATGCATCGGGCGGTTTTCTTCCGTGGTGACGGCACAGTAGTATTCGACCGGAATACCGATATCCTGAAGCTTCTTTCTGAGTTCTTCGTTCTGCGGAAGCATCATATCCTGATCGCCTGTGGTGAGTACTGTCGGAGGACAGCCGAGCTTTTTCGCCGCTTCGCCGAGATCGTAAATGTAGGATGGCATCTTCTTGTCCGGATCGAAATAGCAGCCTGCGAATTTCTTCGGGTCTTCTTTGTGATCGCCGCAGATCGGGCTTGTGCTCTTGCAGGTTGCCTGGTAGGGGAACTCGATCCCGCATTCTTTTCTTCCTTCTTCGGAATTAAGAAGGATCGCCGTGATGAGGCAGTGATAGCCGCCGGCCGAATCGCCGGTCGTATGGAATGTCTTATAGCCCTTTTCACAGAGAAAACCGATCGCATAGAAGATATCCTGAAGCTGTCCCTGAAGATCGGTCCTCGGGAAGAGTCTGTAGTTGATGTTCGCCACAGTGATCCCCGACTTCAGCGCCAGATGCATGGCGAATTCCTTATCGAGTTCTTTGCATCCATATACGAATGCGCCGCCGTGGATGAGGAGGAAGATCTCATCGTTTTTAGCTCCCTGCGGGATATATAGATCGAGGATACGGTCGGAATTACAGAACTTCTGGCCTTCTTCGGCCGCATCTTTTCCCAACGGTTCGGGAAGCGGTTTTCCTTCGGCGTACGGGATATTCTCCTGAACCGTAAGTCCTTCCGGGAAGACGGTCGCTTCCATGCGCGGGGTATCTGACTGGATACAGTTTTTGATGAAGAATTTCCGGTTTTCGTCGAGTACTTTTGCAAAGATTCCAAACTTGAACATGTTTCGGACCTCCGTATATTAAGCTGATTCCAACTTAACATACAGGGAGGTTTTTTTCAAACGGAAGGGGAAGAGAAGACGGCCTTTCGGACCTTTTGGATCAATCCGGCGGATTGATGGTCTCTTCACCTTCTACGAGCCAGGAGAAGCGGTATCCGCGAGAAGGATCGCCGGTAAATTCCGAAAGTTCCTTTCCGGTCAGATAGCCTTCGACGGTAAATCCGTTATAAATATGGTAATCTTCCAATTCGTCGGAAGGAGAGTTCGGAACACGCGTCAGATAGATGCCGGCAGATTCCAGACGGTGCATCTCTTCTTCGATCTCTTCGCGGATCTCCTTGTCGAAAAGCTCGATGATGCGCTCTTCGGAAAGATCCTCGGAAGACTCATGAGTGGCGACATATTCATCGACGCAGCGGAAGTGGCATACCATGATCCTCACGGCGAAATACTTCTCCTGATTCTCCGGTTTTTCTATCTCTTCCTTGAGAGCAACAGGCAGCAGGACATCTCCGGGCAGTGCACCTTCTATTTCAATTGGAAGAAGCGATGCGTTTTTATCCGGCGCGAAAAGAACTTTTCCCGGTGCCTCGGTGAATTCTGTGATGCCCGAGGAATCCCACGTGGATTCTGTCGGAAGTGTAGTGATCTCGGTCTCCGTCGGCAAAGTGGTGACTTCAGCCCCGGTCATTCCTGTGCTGACTTCGACCCCGGTCGGACGTGTGGATCCGGCAGGTTCGTTCTCTAATCCGCCGGTCTTCCATAAAGCGAATCCGATGACGGCGATCGTAGCCGCGGCAATTCCGATCCCGATACCGGTCCATATTCTTTTGAAAACGACTTTCCGTGTAACATTGTTACGGACAGGTTTTATGCTGGTATCAGGGCGTTCGGAGAGATCAGAAGATCCTTCGGGAAGCACTTCTGCCTTTGCGATCAGATCGTCATCTACCAGTTCCATGATGTCGAGAAGATCTTTGCCGTTCATAGTATCCCTTCCTTTGTCAGGTATTCTGAAAGATCCTGACGCATACGCATAAGCATCATCCTCACTTTGCTCTCCTTGTACCCGTATCTTTTCGCTAAAGAGGCGGCGGTTTCAAGGTAGAAGTATCTTCTCATGAAGATCGTCTGCTTTTCTTCGGTCTGTTCGTGAAGGAATCGGCTGATGGCCTCGGCGAGAAGGCTGCCTTCCAGTTCTTTTTCCGCAGAAGCGGAAGAAGGGAGGCATTCCTGCATCTCCGAGGTGAGTTCAGAAATGTAGGCCTTTCTCTTCAGACGGTTATCGGCCGTGCACCGGTTGAGCGAGATGGCGCGAACGATCCTCGTCAGAAAAGGCATCAGATAGGTCCTCGGCTCGTGAGGAGGGATCCGCTTCCAGGCTTCCATGTACGTGTCGTTCTCGCACTCCTCGGAAGTCTCATGGGAAGAAGTGATCCCGTACGAAATAAAGCGCAGGCGTGCGCCATACTTGCTGGAAGTATGCCGGATCGCACTTTCATCACGATCGAGAAAAAGGTCTACGATAGAGCTGTCATCCATGGCTTATGCTCTCCTTACTCATCCGTCAGTTTTTTCTCTTCACCCTGCTAATCAATTCTTTTCTGCCGAGCGTCACACTCTTTTCAAAAAACTATCGAACCAATTATATCAGCATCTTCGAAACATTTGCGAAACAAGATAAAAAATTCCTGTCATGACCATGACAGGCATTGCTTTTTTGCTGGAAATTCCTTTTTGGCATGTTATACTGTGAAGGGGATGGATATATATATGGAGGTGGTTTTGTGAGTAGGAAGTCAACAAGACTTTTATTGGCATTTATTTTGCCGGTCTTAATGATTGCCGTTTCGGTGTCTGCAGTCGTCGGTCTTTCCGGCTTGTTTTCTGATAAAGAAGTTCTTGCGGATGAAGAGGTCTACACTCTCGCTGAGGGAGAGTGCTCGGTTCCATTCAGAAGGACTTATACCAAGTGCACATTTACTCCTAATACTACAGGATACTACGATATCCAGTCGGTCGGTAATGTTATTACTGCGGCACAGCTTGGATATTCCCAGTTTGATCCTGATGAAACCTGGCAAGGTTATATCGATAACAGTTACGGTTATTCAAATAGTCCCAATTTCCATTTCCTCAAGGAGTTCGAAGCAGGGACCACTTATAATCTTTTTATCACGCTGAACGACGGCCAGGATGATGGACCGCAGGAAGTTGTTTTGCCGATCCGTATTTCAATGGTCGGAACTTCCGGAAGTTGTGGAGAAAATGCAACATGGTCTTATGATGAGACCACTAAAACTCTGACGTTCAGTGGTAACGGACCTATGGCTGAGCAATCGAGTGAGTATTACGTTCCGTGGTCGATCTATAAGAATCAGGCGGAATCCGTCGTGGTGGAAGATGGTATTACCACCATCACTTCATATGCATTCTACAGATTCCCGTATCTCACTTCAGTAACGATTCCTGATAGCGTGAAAAGTATTGGCAGATATGCGTTCTATTACTGTACAGCCCTTGCTGATCTTCCTGTCATGAATGGCGTGGAGACTTTGGGAGACACTGCCTTTTACGGATGTTCGGAATTAACATCCATTGTGATTCCGGATAATATCACGAAGATGGGCAGTTCGGTGTTTGCGTGGTGTGACCAACTGGAAAATGTAACGCTCGGTTCCGGCTTGACGGAGATCTCTTGTGGCGCGTTCGGGTATTGTACGGCTCTTTCCAGTGTGTCGGTTCCCGACGGAATAACGAAATTTGACGATCGTGCATTCTCCGGATGTACCTCGCTTACCAGCATAACGATCCCCGAAGGTGTGACTTATTTGGGCGATGGCGTTTTCGATTATTGTACTATGCTTTCGGAGGTTGAGATCCCGGACAGTGTGACATATATTGGAACATATGCATTTCAATCTTGTTATGAACTGACCAGTATCAAGATACCCGATGGTGTGACCAGTATATTGTCGGAAACATTCCACTACTGCAGTAATCTGACCAGCGTTGAGATCCCGTCAAGTGTAACAAAGATTGGCTACGCCGCATTTTCTTGTTGCCAAAAACTCACAGATATAGTTATTCCTTATGGAGTGGAGAGTATTGATTCTTCCGCTTTCTACTATTGCAAAAACCTGAAGAACGTCTCGATACCGAATACGGTCGAGAGTATCGGGAACGAAGCATTCCGTGACTGTGACGCACTGGAAAGCATTTCGATTCCGGATAGCGTAGAGTACATCTATCTTTATGCATTTGCTGATTGCGATATCCTCGAAGAAGTCATATTTGGTTCGGGGCTCAAGTACATTGGTACGGAAGCGTTCAGTCAATGTCCTAAGTTGAAGGAAATGAACCTGCCGGAGAGTCTGGAAGAGATTGGAAATCAGGCTTTCCTGAGTGATTCTAAACTCGAGAGCGTCTCGATCCCAAGTGGCAGTATTGGAGCAGCTGCATTCAGATACTGTTATGCGCTTTCTGATGTCACACTTGGAGAAGGAGTAACATATATTGGAGACAGTGCTTTCCTTGATCTTGATGCAATCACCCAAATAACGATCCCGAAGAGCATTTCTTCAATTGGGCCTTACGCATTTTACGATTGTGACGGGATCACTTCCATATATATTCCCGAAAACATTACTAGGATTGAGCGCTACTCGTTCTACGACTGCGGAAAACTGGGATCTGTAACGATTGAAGGAAGTACGACAGTTATAGAAAAATATGCTTTCTTTAATTGCAGAAATCTTTCGGAACTGATCCTTGGCGAAGGTGTCACAGAGATTGGAAGCTGCGCATTTGAATCCTGTGTCAGCCTTACGACATTAACGATCCCGGCAAGCATGAAGACGATCTATGATGCTTTTGAATACTGTGATGCTATTACAGATATTTACTGCTATGCGAATCCGGATCACTTCTCCTGGTCGGGAAATGGAAGTTATGAGTTCTTAAGAAACAGAGCAACAAAGTGCCATGTTCTTTCTTCACTTCTCCAAAAATACATCAACAATTTCGAGGACTATGTAAATGTTACTTTTGTCGGAGATCTTGACCAAGCTGTCAACATGAATCTTGGAGCGGTGCTTTATGGTTACACTTTGAGTCTGGAAGGGGATATCGGAGTCAACTTCTACATGGATCTTTCCGGAACGGATCTCAGTGATGATGCATATGTGAAGTTTACTGTTCCGTATGGAAATAGTACCCGCGAACAAATAGTCTATGTAAAAGATGCCGGAAAAGATATGGTAGGAGAAAAGACCTGCCACGTCTTTAAGTGCAAAGTCTCTCCTAAGGATGCGTCATCTCTGATCAAAGCACAGATTATCGACGGAGAAAACGGCAGCAAGGTATTTGCCTATTCCGTTAGACAGTATGCCGAGTTCCTCTATTCACACAGATTTGAGAATGCGGAGTATGCGCGCGCGGCCAACCTTGTGGATGCTCTGATGTGCTACTGTACATGTGCTCAGGATTATTTCAACGTTGCACGTGAACGTTTTGATTACGAATGGAAGAATTTCTTCCAGATCGAAAATGTTGCGATCAATGCGCCGGAGAAGATCGTCGCTTTAGATTATGTTCCGGGTGTGACATTCGTGGGTGCAAAGCTTTCACTTCGATCGGAGACCGAACTCAAGCTTTACTTCCTCTGTGAAGACGATACGACGTTCTCCTGCGCAAATGGCGATATTGAGACGATCACGGACGGCGAGTATAAAGTCGTGGTGGTCAGGAACATCAACGCCAGAGATATCGGCAAGAGCTTCCAGATCAAGGCGATCCGCGGTACGAATACCGGCCTTGTGCAGTACAGCATCCTGAACTACTGTGACAGCGTGGTCAATTCTTCTGAGTATACGGATCTTCTGAAGGATACGGTCAGATCGCTGGTCTACTATTACCATGAGACGGTGAAATACGGTGCAAACGGAGGAAGTAACAATGCGTAAGGAAGAATATAGTGAATTAGAACTGGAGATCATCCTTTTTGAAGCGGAAGATGTGATCATGACGAGCTATGACACAGATGACAGCGATGATACTCCGCTGGTAAAAGAATAAGTGCTTCGGCATAAAAAAGTAAATGAAGTGATCCTTTCCGTTTTTTCGGGGAGGATCACTTTTTTATGCGCCATCGATTCCGTCGCTTTATGATTTACGGGAATGGTATATAATTTAGGCATGGGGTTTGTTTAGGAGAAGACTCTTTTAGAAACGTACGGCCTTTTGGGCCGGCAGGAGGCGCACATGACAGGAAGGGCAGGGAAAGCCGCTTTACTGTACTTTTTTATCCACTTTATGCTGGAAGTGGTGTGCTTCTTTATGCTGTACCGCATCATCGGCGATCCCGTTTTCATTTCCGTAGTCGCGACGATCTATAACGCGGTCGCTTTCGTGCCGCAGCTTCTTTTCGGATCGCTTCGTGATCTTCTTCAAAAGTTCCATCCGGGCATCGTGGGTGTGCCGTTTCTTCTTTCCGGATTCCTCCTTTACTTTATTCTGGATGCGACAGGCATCCTCTTCTGGGTATCACTGGTCCTTCTTTGCATTGGAAATGCACTCGTCCATATCTCCGGCGCGGAACTGACGATCCGCACTTCCGGCGGAAAACTCTCGCCGGTCGCGATCTTCGTCAGTGGCGGATCCTTCGGCCTGATCACAGGCCAGGTCCTCGCGGGCACGGGACTTTCTTTCTGGTGGATCGCACTTACGGCGGCAATCATGATGCCGCTGGTCATTATCGGAGAGACCCTTTATAAAGGAAATCCGGAAGAAAATGAAGAGTGCTCGGGCTTTAACTATACGGTCCCCAAGCGCGTGGCCATCGTCGTCATCGCCGCCGCTTTTGTGATCGTGACCATCCGCTCGTATGTGGGATACGGGATCCCCGTATCCTGGAAAACGACACTTGTTGAGGCGGTGCTGCTATATGTATTTATGGGGATCGGGAAAGCCCTCGGCGGGATCTTATCGGATACGATCGGCATCAGAAAGACCGCATTCATCAGCATCATCGGCGCGCTGCCGTTCCTGGTGTTCGGCGACCGCATCATGATCATCTCCCTGATCGGGATCATGTTCTTCAGCATGACGATGCCGGTGGCACTCGGGATGATCCTTTCCGTGCTGAAGATCTCACCTGGCGCGGCCTTCGGTGTCACAACGGTCGGCCTTTTCATGGGGACCGTGATCGCGGCATATCTTAAGACCGACAGCTTACTTATGAACTGTATGATCATCGTACTCGCTTCGGCGGTATGTTTCTTATTGGCACATTATATCTTACGACCGGATAAGGAGGAAGAAGATTATGTATAACGTAACACTGGATGCGGCGGGAGCTGCTCTCATCCCCATTATGTTGCTGGGTTTCGTTTTTTGCGGAGTCGTAGTCGTGGGGCTGATCGCGCTTGTTATCATTCTCTGCATAACGAAGAAAGATAAAAACAAGTGGAAGAACAAGTAAGATCACGGATCTTTTCGGGAAGAAGCATATAAAAGAACGATGCATGGACGAACCGTGTAAGAATGAGACAACTAAGGAGGAACGAATATGTTACGTGTTTTACTGGACATTGCCCCGAGGCCGAAGGAAACTTCTAGCGATAATACGACGATCATCATTATGGGAATCGTTGTCGCGGTTCTGATCGTGGCAGGTGTGGCCATCACGCTCGCTGTGCGCAAGAAAAAGGCGAAAGCGGCGGGGAATTCGGACGCCGCTGAAAAGACGAACGGGGATATGAATGGTTGAGATCGTAAAGACTTTTGCCCTGTGCTTTGTTCTGACGGTGATACTCGAAGAGCTCACCGCGCTGATCCTCGGCGTACGGACGAAAATGGACTTTTTCATGATCTTTGTGGTAAACATGCTCACGAATCCGGCGGTGGTTTTCCTGAGTATGGTGTTCTACAGCTATACGCCGATTCCGTGGGTGCATTATATCGGTGTGCTGGAGCTCATCGCCTTTTTCGTGGAAGCGAAGATCTATAAAGACCTGCTCGACTTTAAAAGATTCTCTCCCTACCGAGTGTCGTTTTATCTGAATCTGGTGTCCTTTACCATCGGCACTTCAATCGTGTACCTTCTGCAATAAATGATGCTGAAATCTTTTCTCTGACCACCCAATAAACCTCTTCCGTCATTCGTCTAAAGGGCAGATGCGGATAAACAGGAGGCAATCAACATGACAAACCAGGAACTCGAAAAGATCTACAATGACTCATACCGCGCGGTGTACTGGACGGCCATGTCTTTTCTTAAGAACGAGGCCGATGCCGAAGATATCGTACAGGAAACTTTTCTCGCCCTGATCAAGTCCTACGACACGATCGCCGATAAGAGCAAGGTAAACGCCTGGCTGAAGAAGACGGCAGCCAATAAGTGTCTGGACCGGATCAAGCTGACGAAGACGGTTAATGTGGAGGACGAATTCTTCGAAAATGTCGAAGATGTGGCGGAGGATTTCCTTCCGGACTCCCTCGTCGAATCGGCCGAGATGAGAAAAGTGATCATGGACATTATCGAGAAGTCTTTGTCGGAAGAGATCAGAAAAACGCTCATCCTCTACTATTTCGATGAAATGACGACAAAAGAGATCTCCGAAGTTCTTGGTGTTCCTCAGGGAACCATTCTGTGGCGTCTTAACTACGCCAAGAAGAAGATCAAGAAGGAGGTCGAGAAATATGAAAAAGATAATGATACGAAACTGTTTATGGTCGTGCCGTTCTTAACGAAGCTTTTTACAAAAGAAACGGAACAGGTGCTATTCAAGCCCATGCCTGCTTCGTTGCTCAGCCAACTGTCCGCATCTGCTGAAGCTGCCGCAGGAAAAGCCACGTCCACTGTTATTTCTGAAGCCGTGAAAAAAGGGGCATCAAGCACGATAAAGAAAGTGATCATCGGAAGCCTCATCGCTGTCGTTGCCGCCGGCGCCATCATCGGAATCTCCGTAGAATATGCGAAGCATACATCCCCCCAAAAGAATGATAAGAATGCGCGCATAACGGAGCAAAACGACGGTCGCGGGAAAAATGACCGGGAAGAGGGATCGATCACCGCTTCGGATAACGGAGTCACTCATCACGCAGAACCTTCCGGGGTGGTCTCGGGCGATTCGATCTATGTCTGCATGGAAGGTATGACCGCAAAGGAGTGTGTCGACAACATCTGGAAGACCACGAATGTGCATACAGGCATGACCCGAGATGAGTACTCCGAGAATATCATCAAACCGGAAACGCCTTCTGCCTTTCTCACAGATAACGAGTTTGTCTGGTTATTTTCCGGCGAAACACCCAGGCCATACATCCAAAGAATTGAAGTGTACTCAAAAGATGAGTGTGATCCGACTTTCCATGGAGACGATGAGTATTCCCATGTCCGTCTGGCGATCCATCTGGATGACGAGGCATTCACTGATGAATTGCTCGAAAAGATCGTCGAGCGGTATCAGGCTGAAGGGTACGAAGTCAAACAGGATACCGGCCCCGATTCGTTTCGGAGAGTCATAAAATTTGTGGGCTACGGAAGGACGTTTGAAGTGCATAGATACTCCATATCCTTCCCTGTGATCGAAATGCGAATTCCGCTCATCGGAAAATAGGATGATCTTCTCCGCTCATAGGAGAAAAAATCCGGTTTTGAAAAATTTTTCTCGAATCATCCAATAATTCACATCAGTTATTCGTCTATAGGGCAGAAGCGAATAGCAGTGAACAAGAAAGGATGGGAATTATGAAAAAGAAAACAATCATCAGAATCATTGCAGCAGTAGTGGCAGTAGGGTCTCTCGCAGGAACAGCAGGCTGTAAATCGGCGGGAAAGGACGATCGGGAAAACACCACGAAGATTTCGAATCCGATCTCAACAAATGATCTCACCGTTGACGATACAGCGGATACGTCCGGCCTAAAAGATGTAACGGTAGAAGAGAAAGAAAAGCCGATCACCGACGATTCGATCATTATTCGTCTGGATGGGATGAGCTCGGATGAGATCGTCGAGAATCTGTGGAAGGCGACCCATGTAAAAGAAGGCATGTACAGCGAGGACTTTTACGAAAGGGTCATTATAGATGGCTGCAGGCTTTTCAATAAGAGAAATGACGATTTCAGCTGGTTCTTCACAGAAGACTCTTCTGACACCATTCGCTATATCAGTAGGATCTCTGTCTTTTCCGGCATGAAGTGTGATCCTGATTTTGTCGGATCCGGCCGGGTCGTCCTGGAGCTGCATATTGAAGAAAAGGAGTATGCCTTCGAGGTGGCGGAAGCCATCGTAGAGAGGATCCAGTCGGAAGGTTATGAGATCCATCTAAACAGGAAAAGCGGCGAGAATGAAGACACCTGGTATGTAGGGTTTCAAAAAGATAGGCAGACCTGCACATTGCAAGTCAACAAAATCGCGGACTATGTGATCAGCTTCGATTTCCCGATCGATGGAACTGATTGACGGCGAAAGCTCTGAGGACCTTGAAAAAAGACTTCCTTTTGTCGATTGAGTCTGACATGGTATTAATGAGATTAAAAAACCTGAAAGCGAGAGTTGATCCTGCTTTCAGGTTTTTGTATGTCTGGTGGAAACTATGGGGTTCGAACCCATGGCCCCTCCCCTGTGAAGGGAATGCTCTCCCGCTGAGCTAAGCTTCCGCCGACTATAATATCACAGATTGATGGATTGTGCCATGGCATTTTCCCAAAAGGCGCGGATCTTTTCGGGCGGAAATGCTTGACATTTCAGGGAAAACTGGTATCCTTAACGCGCACGGTCTCCTGAAAAAGCGCTGAAGATTCGCGCGGAGAACCCTGCCGACAGTTCGTTTGTGCCATCCTGTCGTTAAACAAAACCAGGACTATATCGAGCATATATGCGCAGGTGCTGCGCGCTTTCTGGTATAGTTTGCGTTTTTGAAAAGGCAAGCTATTTTTTTGTTTTAGGAGTGTTTTATGAGTAAACTGATGAAACTTCAAAATGAGGAGCTTTCGAAGATCACGACGGATGCTTCTGAGGAAAAGCCGGCTCTGGCGGAACAGCCGATGTCGAAGCTTTTTATGTGCATCGGAATTATATTCGTGTCCTGCCTTCTGCTTTCGAATCTGATCGCAGGCAAGATGTGGGCGGTGACGGATTCCATCACGCTTCCGGCGGCGGTCATTCTTTTCCCGCTGACGTATATCTTCGGCGATGTCTTCACGGAAGTATATGGTTTTAAGAAGGCGCGTTTTGTAATCTGGATGGGCTTCGCGATGAGCTTTTTCGCTGTTCTGATCTACCTTGTTACGATCGGACTTCCGCACCCCGGGTTCTTCGAGGGACAGAGCGCCTATGAGACCGTTATGGGTACGACGCCGCGTGTCGCTCTTGCTTCCTTTGCCGGCTATCTTTTCGGTGAGTTTTCCAATTCCATCATCCTGTCGAAGATGAAGGTCATGACGAAGGGCAAAAACCTCTGGATGCGTACGATCCTTTCGACGGTGGTCGGCGAGGGATTCGACTCCGTGATCTTCATCACCATCTCTTTCTGGGGCACGATGGAGAATTCGGAAGTGCTGAAGATGATATTGTTCCAGTATCTCTTCAAAGTCGCCTACGAAGTTCTTTTCACGCCGGTGACGTACGCTGTCGTCCGCTGGGTCAAGAGAAAGGAAGGCGTCGATACCTTCGACTATAACGTTAAGTACAACGTCATCAAGGGATAAGGGAGGACCTGACCATGAGAGAAAGAGAAGAGCTGACGCTCCTGGGGAACCAGGGCACCAAGTATGTATTCGATTACGATCCGTCGGTGCTGGAGACTTTTGAGAATAAGCATCCGGACAACGATTACTTCGTGAAGTTCAACTGTCCGGAGTTTACGAGCCTTTGCCCGATCACGGGGCAGCCGGATTTTGCGACGATCACGATCTCGTATGTGCCGAACATCAAGATGGTGGAGAGCAAGTCCCTGAAGCTCTATCTGTTCTCTTTTAGAAATCACGGTGATTTTCACGAGGACTGCGTAAACATCATCATGAAGGATCTCATCAAGCTCATGGATCCGAAGTATATTGAGGTGTGGGGCAAGTTCACACCGCGCGGAGGCATCTCCATCGACCCGTACTGCAACTACGGAAAAGCCGGGACGCCCTGGGAGAAAGTCGCTTTTGACAGAATGGCGAACCACGACATGTATCCGGAAAAGGTGGACAACCGATAAGAAAAAGCTATCGCGTTATACTAGCAGTAGAACAGTAAATCAGAAGAAGCGCTCTTTCGTAATGCTATAATGAAAAAAAACGAAGGAGTGCTTTTTCTATGCCATTTATCGATGCAAAAACAACGCTCAAGCTGTCTTCCGAGCAGAAGGAAGAACTGAAAAGTGAATTCGGAAAACTGATCACGACCCTCAATAAACCCGAGTCCTACCTGATGGTCGGGATCGAGGACGGATGTGACCTGTGGTTCGGCGGAAAGAAACTGGAAAAGGGTGCCTACATCGCGGTAAGTCTTCTCGGCAACGCTCCTTCCGATCTTTATAACCGGATGACGGGTGCGATCTGCGCGATGCTCCTTGAAAAATACGGTATTCCCGGTGACAGTGTCTATATTACTTACCACCCCGTCAGTGACTGGGGCTGGAACGGCAGTAATTTCTGATACCGGAGGATTTTCACTTGATCAAAGTCTGTATTTTCGATATGTATGAGACCCTGGTCTCCCTCTTTATGGGCAGGGTCTATTTCTCTGAGGATTTCATGAGAGATCTCAACATGCGGGGAGATGAGTACTACGCTTACTGGCACGAGACGGAAGATGCCAGGACCATGGGGCAGATGACTTTGGGAGAAGGAGCGGCGCAGGCGCTTCAAAAGTGCGGCGCTTATACGCCTGAAGCCGTGGAGCTTCTTCTTTCCAAGAGGCATGAAAGCCAGGAAGATACATTCTCTTCAATTCCGGTAGAAACGTTCGAGCTTCTTTCGGGTCTTAGGAAGCGGGGCATCAGGATCGGTCTGATCAGTAACTGCTTTTCTGATGAAAGAGACATGATCCGTTCTTCGGACCTGATGCCGTATTTCGATGCGGTCCGCCTTTCGTATGAGCAGGGGATCAAGAAGCCGGAGCTGCGGATGTATTTCAGTATTGCTGAAGAACTCGGTGCTGATCCTTCGGAGTGCATGTATGTAGGTGACGGCGGTTCGCGTGAGCTTCAGGCGGCCAGGGAAGCCGGCATGACGGCTGTGCAGTGCGAGTGGTTCCGTCCCTTAGCCTATGAACCGCATATTCCGTGTCCGGTCTATCCGGAGTTTCCGCAGGCGGAAACCAGAGAGGATGTCCTCCGGCTGATCGATGAGATGAATGCACGCGATGCGGAAAAAGGAAAATGAGAAAAAAGTAAGCGGGATCCGATGGGGGATCCCGCTTTTTTCAAAGCGCTGAAGGGGCACATAGGGCGCTTCGTGTCAGATGGTCTCTAGTGTTCCGAGGAATACCGGAAGTCCGCTTTCAACATCGACGATCGCGTAGGCGAACGGACGGTCGCAGATCACGGATTTTATCTCTTCGGGTTCCATGGCAGCCATGCACTTCATTTCGATCGCTGTGGCCGCTGCTGCGCGGGTGCCGCTGCGGTTGACTTCGATGTGGGTCTTATGGATGACCCGGCTGATGAATACACCGATATCGGTCATGTTGGAAAAATCAGCTTTTACGGAATGGAAGGCATCTTTCATGCCCATATCCGCAAGGTAGTTCTGAAGCTCCTGCGAATAGTCAGTTTCAAATTCCGGGAACTGGAAGTAGAGGTTATATTCTGTCGTTCTGCTTTCCCAGAATTTCCAGTACTCTTCTGTGGTCATCTCCTGCATGAATGTATTGATATCCACTTCTTCGTCGTTCGGAAGGATCGTCATGAAAGCGTACTTTCCGCCTTCGTAGTATTTGAGGAAGCCCTGGGCATTCTCATTATAAAGATAGGTTCCGTCGTCTCCGCCGCAGAGGAAGGGTGTGCTCTTTCTCGAGCCGTCACCGGAATGGAAGACCAGGTCCATGACATCGGATTCATCGAAGGGATTTGCCCACTTCGCGTCAAAGGTGATCGCGTTGACGAGGACCATGAGAGACTCGGAGGAAATGTTGTCGATGAGATTTTCGATCATGCCGTCCGTCTTTTCGCTGACCCACTTATTGATGGTCTTAACAGCGGAACTGTCGAACTTGATATTCGAAACCTGCGCGTTGAAGTGTCTTTTCACATAGGAAAGATAATCTTCATACACAGAAGCCTTGAGGCTGTCGTTGATCCATGCGGAGTTCGCGATCCGGAGCTGCTCATTTTTCAGGCTCTTCATGCGCTCTACGGCGAACTGGAAGCCCTCTTCGTTCGAAGCTCCCGGAACCATGGTCTGAAGCATCTGGTCCAGAGTATCTCCCGAGGCGCCGGCCGCACACATCTCCAGCGCGAAAAGGATCGAGTCGGAGGAGATCAGGACATTGTCGCCTTTGGCCGCCGCGAGGCATCTTTTCATGACGCCGAATACGAACTCGGAATATGCTTTTCGAAGTTCTTCTTCGGTCATGGTGCCGTTCTTGCCGGCCCCGTTATTGACGAGATCGAAGATCGCCGTCTGGTTCTGCGGGCGCTCGGCCGTTCTGGTCCGAAGATTGCTGGTGGTATTTGCCTTTTTTCCGCAGGCGGTGCCCATGGAAAGAAGAAGGGAAGATGTAAGCAAGAGTGCCGTCAGTTTTCTGGTTTTCATAGTAAAAACTCCTTTTCATCACGGCCGGTCCGGCCGCTTTTTCCTATTTATTCGACCGTTTCGGCCGTTTTTTCTTGCCGGGGAAAGGCGTTTGTTCGTTCACGCTTTCCCGCTTTCTGAATAATAGACGAAGAAGAAAGGAGATCTGTTGCACTTTTTAGCGGATCTTCTGCTTTTTTTTTGAAAAAGAAACGGTACTGATCCGATCAGGGATCCGTACCGTCTGAGTTTTTTCGATTGAAAAGAAGAACTGTATCTTCTGAATAAGGTGAAATGCGTCCTCTGTTATTTCTTCTGGCAGAGGTCGCTCAATTTTTTCCCGTAGAAGAAGTCATGGATCATGTTATCGTACTCAGTCCAGAGCGGGAGGGTCTGGCAGCCGTCCTTTCTCGGGCAGATGAAGTTCTTGTCGGAAAGACAGACGACAGAGGAGAGTTTTCCTTCCATGAGTTCCAGTATCTCACCTACATTGTATTCTTCGGGCTTTCTCACGAGCTTATAGCCGCCGCCCTTACCGCTGGCGCCCTTAAGAAGACCGCCATTTACCATATCTTTTACGATGATCTCCAGATATTTTTTCGAGATCTCCTGACGGGCGGCAACGTCTTTAAGAGGAATATAATTACCGTCGCTGTTCTCGGCCAGATCGATCATAACACGGATTGCGTAACGTCCTTTAGTAGAAATCATAAATTGCCACCTTTCACTTTTGTGATGTTTCACCTATTATACCGCAAGGTGAATAGGCAAATCAAGTACATTTACCTATTGACACGGTAGGTGAATAGGAAATATAATGTGGGCAGTCACGAAAAAGGAGTATTCACATGATCTACGCAGATAACGCAGCAACAACGAAAATGAGTGAAGCGGCCATTGAGAAAATGGTCTCTCTCATGAATGGTACATACGGTAATCCTTCGAGCCTTTACCGTTTCGGCCAGAAGGCGAAGGAAGCACTGGAGGAAGCAAGAGAAACAGTCGCCTCCGTAATTGGTGCCGATCCGAAGGAGATCATCTTCACTTCGGGCGGAAGTGAGGCGGACAACCAGGCGATCCGTTCCGCGGCCCTGATCGGTAAGGCGAAGGGAAA
This sequence comes from Clostridia bacterium, assembly GCA_016287245.1. Taxonomy (GTDB): domain Bacteria; phylum Bacillota; class Clostridia; order Saccharofermentanales; family Saccharofermentanaceae; genus Scatonaster. Next base: position 45,422 of record JAEEWG010000012.1, on the reverse strand, counting down.
GACCCACATCATTTCGACGAAGTTTGAGCACCACGCCGTGCTTCACACTCTGGATAAGCTCGAAAAGGAAGGCTTTGAGATCACTCTTCTTGATGTTCATGAAGACGGTCTGGTCCGTCCGGAGGAAGTGGCTGCTGCAATCACAGATAGGACGGCGCTCGTTACGATCATGTACGCAAATAACGAGATCGGTACGATCCAGCCCATCGCGGAGATCGGCAGGATCTGCCACGAAAATGGTGTCCTTTTCCATACCGACGCGGTGCAGGCAATCACGCATGTTCCGATCAATGTCGTCGAGCAGAACATCGATATGCTTTCGGCTTCGGGACACAAGTTCCACGGCCCGAAGGGCACAGGTTTCCTCTATGCGAAAAAGGGCATCAAGCTCAGTAATCTGATCGAGGGCGGTGCCCAGGAAAGAGGCAAGCGTGCCGGTACCGAGAATGTGCCGGGGATCGCGGCCATGGCGGTGGCTCTGAAGGAAGCTTCCGACAAGCTCGATGAGACCGCGAAGTATCTCATTGAGAAGCGTGACCGACTGATCAAAGGACTCTCCGAGATCGAGCACTCTGCGCTGAACGGAGATGCGGTAAAGAGACTTCCGAGTAATGTGAACTTCTGCTTCGAGGGCATCGAGGGCGAATCGCTTCTTCTGCTTCTCGACGAAAAGGGCATCGCGGCTTCTTCGGGAAGTGCATGCACATCGGGATCCCTTGACCCGAGCCACGTGCTTCTGGCCATCGGACGTGTGCACGATGTCGCGCATGGTTCTCTGAGATTGAGCCTCGGAGAAGATGTAACGGACGATGATATCGATTACATGATCAACGCTGTAAAAGAAGTAGTGACATATTTAAGAAGCTTTTCGCCGATCTGGCGCGACCTGGTAGCAGGGAAAAAACAATTCATTCTTTAATATCCGGAGGAACATAACATGGCATTATATAGTGAAAAAGTAATGGATCATTTTCTTCACCCGAGAAACGTCGGTGTGATCGAGGATGCGGACGGTATCGGCGAAGTCGGAAACGCGAAGTGCGGCGACATCATGAAGATCTACCTCAAGATCGATGACGACATCATCACGGACGTCAAGTTCGAGACTTTCGGCTGCGGCTCGGCGATCGCATCGAGCTCGATGGCGACCGAGATGATCAAGGGAAAACCGGTATCTGAGGCTTTAGAACTCACAAATAAGGCAGTTGCCGAAGCCCTCGACGGACTTCCGGCCCATAAGATGCACTGTTCCGTTCTGGCAGAAGAAGCGATCAAGAACGCGCTTGAAGATTATCAGAGCAGAAAGAAAGCATAATTCTGCTCGAAGGGGAGTTGGCGGAACTATGATTTCCAGAGATGAAGCATTTACTATTCTGAAAAAATATAACAAGGATCCCTTCCATATCCAGCATGCGCTGACGGTGGAAGCGGTGATGAAGTGGTACGCGGGAGAACTCGGTTACGCAGAGGATGCGGAATACTGGGGCATCGTCGGACTTCTTCATGATATCGATTTTGAACTTTATCCTGATGAGCACTGTCTGAAAGCTCCGGAACTTCTTTCTGAAAACGGTGTGGGAGAGGACATCATTCACGCTGTGTGTTCACATGGTTACGGTATTACTGTCGGCTGCGGAACTACGATCGAAGTGGAACCCGTTCATGAGATGGAGAAGGTTCTTTTCGCCGCGGATGAACTTACCGGTTTGATCTGGGCCGCGGCACTGATGCGTCCTTCGAAGAGCACGAAAGATATGGAGCTCAAGTCCCTGAAGAAAAAGTATAAGAGCAAAGGATTTGCCGCGGGCTGTTCGAGAGAAGTGATCGAGCGCGGTGCAGACCAGCTCGGATGGGAACTCGATAAACTCCTGACAATGACGCTTTCCGCAATGGCAGCAAATGAAGATCTCATCAATTCCGAGATGGAAGCGGAGCAGTAAATGGAGATCCGAAAAGCTGAAAAAGACGACCTTCGGGCCGTTACGGATCTGGAAGCCCTGTGCTTCCCGGCAGCGGAAGCGGCGACAGAGGAAAGTTTTCGGGAACGGCTCCGGTATTACGGCGACTGTTTCCTTCTGTTATTCGAAGAGGGAAAACTGATCTCCTTTGTAGATGGAATGATCACTGATGAACCGGATCTTCGAGATGAGATGTATGAGGATGCCTCCATGCATGATCCGAATGGAAAATGGCAGATGATCTTCGGGGTGAATACACATCCGAACTATCAGAGACGGGGCTATGCAGGCATACTAATCCAAAAGATGATCGAGAAGGCAAAAAACGAAGGACGGCGGGGAGTTGTCCTTACATGCAAAGACCAGCTGGTGCACTACTACGCCGGGTTTGGTTTTGTAAATGAAGGCAGAAGCGATAAGTCAACTCATGGCGGAGTTCCCTGGAATCAGATGCGTATTACTTTCTGATCGGGATATATCGTATAATGAGAAGAAAACTTACAGATAGTTAGGTGAAACTATGACACTGAACCAGTTAAAATATGTGATCGCACTTTCGGAGGAAAACTCCATTAATGATGCGGCGAAAAAACTGTTTATCTCACAGCCGGCGCTGACGGCGGCCCTGAAATCTCTTGAGGAAGAAGTCGGGTTTGATATCTTTCTTCGTACCAAGAGCGGCATCTCACTGACTGTAAAAGGAAGTGAGTTTCTGGGGTATGCGAAATCAGTCATCGAGCAGTATGACATGCTCGAAGCCAGGTTTATTTCCGGCGCGAAAGTGAAGCACAAGTTTCATGTCTCCATGCAGCACTATACCTTTGCCGTGAACGCTTTTGTGGAAGTCATCAAGCAGTACGGCATGGATGAGTTTGAGTTTGAGATCCACGAGACGAAGACACATGAAGTGATCGAGAACGTGAAGAATCAGAGAAGTGAGATCGGTGTTCTTTATATCAATGACTTTAACAGAAGTGTGATGACGAAGATCTTCAGTGAAGCGGGGGTGGAATTTACGCCGCTTTTTGACTGCGGGATCTATGCATATATGAGTAAGACGAATCCGCTTTCCAAGAAGAAGAAAGTGACCCTTTCGGATCTTGATGAGTACCCGTGTCTGGTGTTCGCGCAGGGAGACTATAACTCCTTCTATTATGCGGAAGAAGTACTGAGTACCTATGATTATAAGCAGATCGTCCGCGCCAATGACCGTGCGACACTTCTCAACCTGATGGTCGGAATCAAAGGCTATACACTCTGTTCGGGCATTATCTGTGAAGATTTGAATGGTTCGGATTACTGCGCAGTAAAGCTCGATACGAAGGAGACCATGACGATCGGATATATCTCGAGAAAGTCCGCTGTCCTAAGTGAACTGGCCGAAAAATACGTGGCGGAATTAAGCAAATACAAAGAGAACGTGCTCAAATGATCTATCCGTTATAGGTTTTGCTTATAAAGCGTGATACGAAAAGGCGATTATTCAAATAATTGATCGGATGTTATATTCCTATACAAAAGAACCTGAACGGGATCCGTTTCGGGATAAGGGGAGATAACTGAAGAAAATGGAACGAGGAATCAATACACGATGTCTTCACTTGCTCGATGAAGAAAGAACAGAGCACTTCGGATCACTTAGCTATCCGATCTATCAGACGGCGACCTATGCGCATCCGGGAGTCGGGAAAAGCACCGGATATGATTACAGCCGGCTGCAGAATCCGACAAGAGAACATCTTGAGAGAATCGTGGCGGGGCTGGAATACGGCACAGAAGCATTTGCACTTTCCACCGGAATGGCGGCGATCACCCTGCTGTTTGAACTTTTTAAACCGGGAGATCACATCATTTCCGAAGCGGATCTATATGGAGGCAGCATACGGCTTTTCGATAATATATCGAAGAAAAACGGGTATTCTTTCACGTACGTGGATTGTGCCCGGACGGACCTGGAAAAGGAAATAAGACCGGAAACGAAGGCAATCTATATTGAGACACCGACCAATCCGATGATGAATGTATCGGATATCGGGAAGATCTCGGAGATATGTAAGAATCATGGACTTCTTCTGATCGTCGATAATACTTTCCTTTCTCCGTATTTCCAGAACCCGCTTCTGCTTGGTGCGGATGTGGTGATCCACAGCGGGACGAAGTTCCTGGGCGGTCATAACGATACGCTGGCAGGATTCATCGTTACAAAAGATCCGGCAATCAGTGAGAAACTCCGGTTTCTCATCAAGACGACCGGAGCAGGACTGGCACCATTTGACAGCTGGCTTCTGATCCGGGGGATCAAGACGCTGGGGATCCGTATGGAAAAGGCGCAGAAGAATGCGCTCCTTCTGGCAGACTGGCTGAAAAAAGAGAAAATTGTGAAGAAAGTGTATTACCCGGGTCTTCCTGAGCATCCGGGATACGGGATCATGAAGAAACAGTCCAGAGGATTCGGATCCATGATCACGTTTGATGTAGATACGAAAGAACATGCACTGAAGATCCTGGAAGATGTAAGGATCATCAAATATGCGGAGAGTCTCGGCGGTACCGAAACGCTGATCACATATCCGACGACGCAGACACATGCAGATGTACCTGAAGAGGTGCGGCTGAAAAACGGGATCACCCCGTGTACGCTCCGTCTTTCGACCGGGATCGAAGATATAGAAGATCTGATCGGCGAACTGGAGAAAGTATTTGCCGGACTTGACGAGTAAATGGAAAAGGAAGAAGGAAAAAGATATGCCGGAACGGAATTTGAACTTTGATGAGATCATCGAAAGAAGACATACGGACAGCCTGAAATATGACTTTGCGGTAAGAAGAGGCATGCCGGAGGATGTGCTTCCTCTGTGGGTCGCAGATATGGATTTCAGGACAAGTTCTTATGTCGAGGATGCACTTATCGAACGTTCAAAGCACGGCATCTTCGGATATACGGAAACAGGAGATGAGTATTTCCGGGCGGTGGCCGGATGGATGAAGAAACACCACGACTGGGAGATACAGCCCAACTGGCTCATTAAGACTCCGGGTGTGGTATTTGCGCTGGCTATGGCGATCCAGGCTTTTACGAAACCGGGAGATCCGGTATTGATCCAGCAGCCGGTCTATTATCCGTTCTCGCAGACGATCGAGTTCAATGACCGTGTCACCGTCAGTAATGATCTGGTCCTTGGGGAGGATAACCGGTATCACATTGATTTTGAAGACTTTGAGAGAAAGATCGTGGAAAAGAGGATCAAACTATTTCTTCTTTGCAATCCGCATAATCCTTCTTCACGTGTTTTTACGAAAGAAGAACTGGAAAGACTGGGTGACATCTGCCTGAAGCATCACGTGCTCGTGGTCAGCGATGAGATCCACAATGATTTTGCCCTCTACGGGGAGCATACGGTCTTCGCGAAAGTAAAGAAGGAATTTGCCGACAACTGTATCATCTGTACCTCGGCCAGTAAGACATTCAATCTGGCCAGTATGCTGATCTCCAATATCTTTATCCCGAATCAGACGACACGGAGATTGTTCCGTCTCCAGGTGGCAGCATCCGGCATGAGCCAGCTGTCCGCACTTGGCATAGTCGCGACGCAGACCGCATATGAGCAAGGAGAAGAATGGTATCAGGCGATGCTGTCTTATGTGAAAGAGAACATTGCTTTTGTAAAAGAATATGCCCGGGAATATCTCCCCGGAGTCAAGGTGATCGATGGAGAAGGGACGTACCTTCTCTGGCTGGATTTTCGGAGAACAGGGCTTTCCGATACGGAGATCGACCGGCGGATCATCCATGAAGCGAAGCTGTGGCTTGACAGCGGAATGATATTCGGTGCGACCGGAGAAGGATTCCAGAGGATCAATGTGGCGGCGCCGAGAAGCATCATCGGGGAGTGTATGGACCGCATAAGGAAACATGTGGTGAAATACGAATGATGAAGGAGAAATGAAATGGGAAATTATATAGATCCGAAGGTCAGCAAAATCGTTGACCTAATCTTACAGGATTATGAAGACGATCGGACCGTGAACCTGATCGATATCCATAATCAGCCGGATAAGGAAGCTATCACGGATATCGTGGATAAGCTCCTGAAGATCCTTTACCCCGGCTATTACAGTGACAAAGTATATAAGATCTACAGCTTAAAAAACAACATGTCGGCCACGATCGAAGATGTTATCTTCCACCTGAAAAAGCAGGTGGCGATCGTTCTGAAATACGAAGATGCCGGCGAATCGGAAGATGAAGCGGTGCTGGATGAAAAAGCCAAGGACATCACAATTGAATTCATGAGCAAGATCCCGAAGATCAGAGGGATCCTCGAGACGGATATCGATGCGGCATACGAGGGAGATCCGGCGGCAAAGAGCAAGGCAGAGATCATCTTCTCGTATCCGGGACTATTTGCCATCTCGGTATATCGTATCGCGCACGAACTCGAACTTCTTCATGTGCCGATGATCCCCCGCATGATGACGGAATATGCCCACGGCATTACGGGCATCGATATTCACCCCGGAGCGACGATCGGGAAATATTTCTTTATCGATCACGGCACGGGGATCGTTATCGGTGAGACGACGATCATCGGTGAGCATGTCAAGATCTATCAGGGAGTGACGCTCGGAGGCCTTTCGACAAGAGGAGGCCAGAAACTGAGCGGAGTCAAGCGCCATCCGACGATCGGTAACAATGTTACGATCTACTCCGGGGCCTCTATACTCGGAGGAGAGACCGTGATTGGAGACGATGTGACTGTCGGAGGTAATACGTTCCTTGTAAATTCTGTCGAACAGGGGACACGAGTCAGTGCGAAGAAACAGGAGCTGAAATACGTAAGTAAGAAGACGAAGAAATAATGTGGAGAAAAGGAAAGGAGAAACGACCATGACGATCCTTCAACTGAAATATGTGATCGCGATTGCCAATTCAAGATCTTTGCGGGAAGCCGCGAGCCGCCTGTTTGTATCCCAGCCGGCCCTCTCCTCTTCGATCCGGGAGCTTGAGGAAGAGATCGGGATCGCTCTTTTTGAGAGGACGAATAAAGGAATCAGCCTGACAGAACCCGGAAAAGAATTCCTCGCATATGCCAAGGAAGCGGTCAGTCAGTATGAACTGATCGAGGACCGCTATCTGGATAGAGACAAGGACAAGATGCATTTCAGTGTATCGATGCAGCATTATGTATTTGCCGTACATGCGTTTATTCATGTCCTTTCGGAAGCGGATCCTCAGAAATACGTCTTTTCCGTTCACGAAACACGGACGGATGAAGTGCTTACCAATGTAAGAGACCGGAAAAGTGAAGTCGGAGTGATCGCTTTTTCCAGCAGTAACGAGAAGATCCTAAAGAAGCTTTTCCGTGAGTTCCAGCTGGAGTTTACTCCACTGACCACGAAAGAGACGTTTGTCTATGTATGGAAAGATCATCCGCTGGCAAAGAAGAAAGAACTGTCTCTTTCCGATCTTAAAGACTACCCGTGTGTGTCCTTTGACCAGAGCAGTGAAAATGATTTCTATCTGACGGAAGAAGCTCTCGGAAACTATGATTACGACAAACTTATCAAGACAAATGACCGCGCTACCTCGGCCGAGATCATGGCGGCGCTGAACGGATATGCGATCGGTACCGGCGTCATGATCGACAGCCTGACACTGAAAGAAGGATTCGTCACGGTCAAACTGAAAGAGGAAGATCCGCTTACGATCGGATATATCGTAAGATCTAATCACACGCTCAGTGAGATCGGCAGAAGATATGTCGAGGAACTGCTGAAATATAAGGGTTAGAGCGATAAGAACAGGTTATAGCAAACGATAAAACTTAAGCATTATTCAACTGCGGATTTCAATGATATGATTTTCCCAAGCACGAAAAGGGAGGAAATGAAACATGAAGAAATTCGCAGTTAAATTATGTTCAGTCATGCTGGTTACGGCATTGAGTATAGGCGGGCTTTCCGCATGTAGTAAAAAAGAAAAGAGTGAAGGATCATCATCTTCTTCGGGTGGTCAGAGTTCCGGAAATGTAGATATTATCATCGGGACCGCAAACGGATCACTTTGTCTGGCACCTCTGCACATCGCCATCGATAACGGATATTTTGAAGAAGAATTCAAAGCGGCCGGTGTGTCATGGAGAGTCGAAGAGATCGATCTGAATAATCTTTCCGAACTGGTCGCATCCAATAAGGTCGATGCATCCACACAGCTTGCCGGAGCGATGATCCCGCAGATCGATAACGGATTGGAGATCACCTTTACCGGCGGACTTCACACAGGCTGTACGAAGTACTATACCAAAGAAGGTTCCGGTATCAATTCGGTAGCGGATCTTAAGGGAAAGAAGATCGGTGTTCCGGGTATCGGAGATTCCTCGGTCATCGCACTGAAGAGACTTCTTTACGATGAGGGCATCGGCGTGACCACTGAGAATCTGGAAGTGGAATGGATCGTATATGGACTTACGGATCTTCCGCTGGCTCTGGAAAATGGCGCGGTAGATATCGTCGCTCTCCATGATCCGGTCGCATACAGCGCCGAGCAGGAATACGGATTTAAGAAGATCCTGGATCTGAGTACGGATGAGAAGTTTGCCGGAGAATACTGTTGTATGGCATTCGTTACCACGCGGCTCGCAAAAGAAAACCCGAAAGCGGCGGCTGCATATACAAGAGCCATGTTGAAGGCCAGTGCTTTTGTCCAGGCAAATCCGGAGGAAGCGGCCCGAATCCAGATCGAAAACAATCAGTGTTCCGGTGACCTGAAGACAAACGGTTCACTTTTAGCCTCATATAATTATTCGCCGTCAGTCAGCATTGCTGCGGATACGATTAGAAATGCAGCTTCGGAGCTGAACAGGATCGGCGAACTGAAAGCGGAAGATCCGAACGTATTCATCGATAAAGCCTTCACGAAGTTTGAGGGTGTACCGGATTCCTATAAATATGAAAACGGTAAATTTACCGAGGTGAAATAGCAAATTGTGAAAAGAGGTCTCGTATGAGAAAAAAACTTTTTGCAGTATCGAAATTGCTATTGCCTTTCATCGCAATAGCAATTTCAGTTTTACTGTACTATTCCATTGAAGATAACGGAAAACAGAAGAAGACTGCCCATCCGTATTATCTGTATCTGCTGGCAGTCATCGGGATCGTGATCCTTATAGAGATCATCGCAGGTCTCTTTGTGAAGAGTATAAAAAAACGTATCCTTCACAAGGCGCCGTTCCTGACAGGAGTCATCGTTTTTCTTATGCTCCTGAATTATGTCACGACGAAGACGACGATGCTTCCGACACTGTATTTTCCGTCGCTTGACCGCATCGTCGGACTTCTGGTAGAAAGCAGGGTATTCCTTCTTAAGAATGTCAGGGATTCGCTTGGACTTCTTGCTACAGGATTTATCTGGGGAGCTGTCGTCGGATTTCTGACCGGCCTGGCACTGGGATATTTCAAGATCGTCGGCTACTGGCTGAATCCGATCACCAAGATCATCGGACCGATCCCGACGACCGCATGGATCCCGCTGGCACTTTCTACGTTCCCAACGACACATGGTGCGAACGTTTTCCTGATCGCTTTTGCTGTATGGTTTCCGGTCACCCTGATGACCAGCTCCGGCATTCAGAGCATCAGCAATGTCAACTTTGAAGTATCGAGAACACTCGGTGCATCCACTCTCTACCAGATCATCCATGTGGCGATACCGGCCGCCATGCCGAGTATTTTTCTGGGTGTGTTCTATGGAACAGTATCTTCCTTTGCCACGCTGATGGCGGTCGAAATGAACGGAAATGCCAGCGGAATCGGCTGGTACATCAACTGGCAGAAATCCGTCATGCTCTATGACGGTGTATATGCCGGACTCATTATCATCGCCGTGATCTGTTCTCTGACACTGACGATTCTGTTTAAAGTCCGTGACCGGGTACTGACCTGGCAGAAAGGAGTCATCAAGTGGTAGGCGAAATTACGATCAAAGATGTATATAAGAAATTTCCCAATACAGATCCGACCAAAGAGGATATCGTCGCTCTGAACGGGTTCTCACTGGATATCCGGCCGGGATCCTTTGTTAGCCTGATCGGACCGTCGGGATGCGGAAAATCGACACTTCTCCGTATCATCGGAGGCCTCGATAAAGCAACATCCGGCGAGCTTTATATCGACGGCAAGGAGATCAGAAAACCGGGAAGCGACAGAGGCTTTGCCTTTCAGGGATCGAATCTTTTTCCCTGGCTTACGGTGGAGAAGAACATCGCCTTCGGACTGAAGGCGCGGCATATCTTCAAGGAACAGAAAGATGCCGTACAGGAATACATAAAGATGGTCGGCCTTCAGGGCTTCGAGAAGTCATATCCGCATCAGCTCTCGGGCGGCATGCAGCAGAGAACATCTCTGGCCAGAGCTCTTGTCGGACATCCCGACGTGCTCCTCCTGGACGAGCCGCTGGGAGCGCTGGATGCCTTTACGAGAATGAATCTTCAGGATGAGATCATCAATATCTGGAAGAAACATAACATGACCATGCTGATGGTCACACACGATGTGGATGAGGCCATCTATATGTCCGATCAGGTCGTGGTCATGTCGGCAAGACCATCTAAGGTGGAAGCCATTATCAATATCGATCTTCCGCGCCCCCGCGCCAGAGCGCAGGATACTTTCCAGGAATACAGAACGAAGATCCTGAATGTCCTGAACCTGGGAGGCAAGGTCGATGAAGTCGAATACTATCTGTAAATAAAAAAGAGTTTTGAAAGGAAAAAACACATGAAAAACAGAATCACGATCGCATTACTTTTTATTCTCACAGGTCTTCTGATCGCACTTGCACCGACTGTGCTTTTTAAGGTGTGCAGCACGGAAAAGATGAAGATGGCCTGCTACTACACAAGAGGTGCTGAGATCGGCCTCGGCATTCTGATCGCTGCCCTCGGTGCCGTGTACTTCTTCTTTGAGAACAAGGGCACACGCATCGGCATTTCGATCGCTCAGTTTCTCAATGCAGTTCTGGTGCTGGCATATCCTCTGAAGCTTATCGGTCTTTGCAAAAACAGTGAGATGGACTGCCGGGTCAAGACCCTTCCGGCTCTGATCGTTCTGGCAGTGGTCCTCGGAGGAACGGCTGCTGCGAACGTCATCTATCTTGCGAAATTCGGGAAAACAGAATGAGTAACCGGAAGACCAGATATCTTTTGAAAAATATCCGGAGACAGAGGTTCTATAATCTCTGTCTTCTTCTGACGATCCTTATTCTTTCGTCGATCCTTTTTGCCGCTTCCGAGATCAGTCAAAGCCTGAACCAGGGTGTCAGAAATATGGAAAGACGGCTCGGTGCGGACATCATGTTCGTACCGAAAGGATCGAAGGAGAATGCAGAGAATATGCTTCTGGAAGGAAGCAGGAGTTCTTTTTACTTCGATGATTCGATCTTTGAGAAGATCTCTGGGATCGATGGGATCTCGGAGATCACATCGCAGTGTTTTCTGAAGTCTCTTTCTGCGGATTGCTGCAGCAGTGAAGTGCAGATCGTGTTTTTTGATCCGGAAACAGACTTCGTGGTCGGACCCTGGATCGAGACAGAATACAGTAAAAAACTATCGCAGGATCAGGTCATCGTCGGGAGCAGTATCACGATCGAAAACGGAGTGATCCGTCTTTTCGGAAAGGAATATCCGGTTGTCTCCCAGATGGCAAAGACCGGAACGGCACTGGACAGTTCCGTGTATTTTTCTTCCTCGGCGAAAAGCGATGTTCTTCTTCATGCGGAAGAGAAAGGTTCTTTTCTGACAGAAGAACAGAAGAAGGGTGAGATCCTGTCCTCGGTCTTTGTCAATGTGAGTTCGGATGTGAAACTGGAAAAGGTCATCGAGACTGCCCATCAGACCGTTGGTGATATCTTCGATGCCGTCTATCCGAAACAGCTGAACACGTCTCTGGCTGGAAGTCTTTCCAATATCACGGGCATCGTCCGCATCCTCTCGATATCGCTGACCGTGCTTCTTTTCCTGATCCTTCTTCTGATCAGCAGTCTGATCATGAATCAGAGAAAGCAGGAAGTGGCGCTTTTCCGTATCCTCGGAAAAACGAAGAGGAAACTGGCGCTTGCACTTATTTCCGAAGTCGGTGCGGTAAGCCTTGCCGGTGCGGTTTCCGGATGTCTTCTAAGCGCACTGATCGTCATCCCTTTCGGTACATTTATCGGACGGTCTTTCTCGATGCCGTATCTGGGGCCGGGGACTTTAAAGACGCTGCTTCTTGTCGGCGTAATATCATCAGGTGCGGTCATTATCTCGTTTTTGACATCGGTCTTCTTTATTCTGAAGGTCACGAATATCCAGCCGTATCTGGCATTGAGAAGGGAGGAGTAGCAGGATGCTTAGAGTCGAGGAGATAAGTAAGAGATTCAAAAAAAACGGACGGACCGTCCTGGATCATCTGGACCTTTCTTTGGAAAAGGGAGAGTTCTGTGCAGTCATGGGCGGATCCGGCTCCGGGAAAAGCACTCTTCTTGCGGTGGTGGCCGGTTTCCTTAAGCCGGACGAAGGACATGTCTTTCTTGACGGAAAAGATCTGTATGTACTTTCGGATAAGGAGCTTTCTTCCGTTCACAGAAGCAGGATCGGATATGTCCCGCAGAGCAATATTCTTCTTAAGAATTATACAGTCATGGAAAACATAGTAAGTCCATATACGGATGGAGAAAAAGAGCAGGTGCTGAAAGAGAAGGCGGCAGTGATTCTGTCGGAGATGGGGATTGAGGATCTTGCTGACCGCTTTCCTTATGAACTGTCCGGCGGAGAACAAAAAAGGGTCTGCCTGATCCGCGCTCTTCTGATGGATCCGGAGATCCTTATTGCAGATGAACCGACGACCGGACTTGATGCTGTAACTGGAGATATTATCCTCCGCTTTCTGGATACGTATGCAAAATCCGGAAAAATCATCCTCGCTGCCACTCATGACGAACACGCAAAGGCCCTTGCCACAATGGTTTTAGCGTTATAAACAAAAGTTATCACAGGCGATAAAAAGGAACGATTTTTCAAAGGAGTCATGTCATGCTACTATTGACTCATCCCAAGCAGGGAACACGAAAACTTCAAGAGGGAGGAAACAAACATGAAGAATATGATGGATCGAAAACTCAAGCAGATGTGTTGCATGTGTTGTATGTGTTCGACATGTTTAAAAACAGGATCATAAAAACCCTTTTGAATGGAAACAACAATTTTTTAGTAGTTGTTACCTTGGAAGGTGGCAGCTAATTTTTTTGTCTAGGAGGACATAACCATGAGTGAGATTAAACAAAGTGCATTAGAATTGATCGGAAATACGCCGCTTCTTCAGCTGAATGCGTATTCCAAGAAAAGAGAGATCACAGAGGCGACTGTGCTCGGTAAGCTGGAGTATCTGAATCCGGCAGGATCCGTGAAGGACAGAATCGCACAGGCCATGATCGAAGACGCAGAGAATAAGGGCCTTCTGAAGCCGGGTGCGACGATCATCGAACCGACTTCCGGTAACACAGGTATCGGACTTGCAGCAGTTGCAGCAGCGAAGGGCTACAAAGCGATCCTTACTCTCCCGGATACGATGAGCGTGGAAAGAAGAAATCTTCTTAAGGCTTACGGCGCCGAGCTCGTACTTACAGAGGGTGCCAAGGGCATGAAGGGTGCGATCGCAAAGGCGGAAGAGCTGAATAAGGTGATCGAAGGCTCGATCATCTTAGGCCAGTTCGTGAACCCGGCAAACCCGAAGATACATAAGGAAACAACAGGACCGGAGATCTGGAAGCAGACCGATGGTAAGGTAGATATTTTCGTAGCTGGTGTAGGTACCGGCGGAACGATCACAGGTGTAGGCGAATACCTCAAGGAGCAGAATCCGAACGTGAAGGTCGTCGCTGTAGAACCGGCCACAAGTGCAGTACTTTCTACCGGTGTTCCGGGTGCACATAAGATCCAGGGCATCGGCGCAGGATTCGTTCCGGATGTACTGAATACGAAGGTTTACGATGAGATCATCACGATCGCTAACGAAGATGCTTTTGCAGAAGGAAAAGCATTCGCCGTTTCCGAAGGTATCCTCGTCGGTATTTCTTCCGGTGCAGCTCTTAAGGCTGCAGAGATCCTTGCAAAGAGACCGGAGAATAAGGGTAAAGTGATCGTTGCACTTCTTCCTGATTCCGGTGACCGTTATCTCTCTACTCCGCTGTTCAATTCCTGATACAGCAGGAGCTGAAGATGAGTAATACATACGAGGAACTTCAGCACTCCCATCCGTGCTTCGGCGGTCATAAGAACAATGCCGGAAGGATCCATCTTCCGGTAAGCCCGGGATGCAATATCGCATGCCGGTTCTGTGACCGGACCATCAACGATGTCGAGCAGCGGCCGGGAGTGACATCCAAAGTACTGAAACCTGAAGAAACGGAAGAGATCCTGAAAAAAGCACTGGAGATCTGTCCGGAGATCAAAGTGGCCGGTATTGCCGGTCCGGGAGATACACTGGCTTCCGATTATGCGCTCGATACTTTTAAGATCGTGAAGGAGAAATTCCCGAATCTTATCAAGTGCATGAGCACCAACGGCCTTCTTCTGAATGAAAGAGCAGAAGATGTGATCCGAGTCGGAGTCGATTCTCTTACGGTGACCGTAAACGCGGTGGATCCCGAGATAGAAAGTAAGCTGAATGCCTACATTATCTATCACGGGAAGAGAATCGAGGGAGTCGAAGCAGCGAAGATCCTGATCGAAAACCAGCTGGTCGGTATTCGTAAAGTAGCAGCCGCGGGGATCACCATAAAGGTCAACACCGTGCTGGTACCGAGTATCAACGGAGATCATATCGAAGAGATCGCAAAGACGGTAAAAGAAGCCGGAGCGAAGATCTACAATATCATCCCCCTGATCCCGCAGCATGAGCTCCGTGATGAACCGGCACCGACCTGTGCGCAGATCGATGCGGCAAGGACAAGAGCATCCAAGTATATCGATGTTTTCCGTCACTGCCAGCACTGTCGTGCAGATGCGGTCGGAGTACCGGGAAAGAGCGAATACGGTGACCGGATCTACCAGAAAAGGCTCGGAGTAAAGGAGACATTCTCTCATGGATAAAGAAAAGTACCGCATCGCGGTGGCCTCAAGCGACGGGATCGTAGTGAATAATCACTTCGGACGGGCCAGGGCATTCTACATCTATGAGTATGAAGAAGCCGGGCCGGATCTTCTGGAAGTAAGGAAGCTTCCGCCGGTATGTGAGACAGGGGAACATGATGAGGCAAGACTGAAAGAAAATGTAGAGAGGCTTTCGGACTGCACACATCTTCTGGCAAGCAGGATCGGAGACGGAGCAAGAGCAGTATTGGAACAATATGGAATCAATGTTTATGAGATCCCGGGAGTGATCTCTGAATCGATCGATAAGATGATCCGATTCGAAAAAGTGAATGAATTATTTAAGTGAAGGAAGGAAAAGAACATGGGCGAATTAAGACAGATTGCGATCTACGGAAAAGGAGGTATCGGAAAGTCTACAACTACACAGAACCTGACAGCGGGACTCGTGGAGCATGGGAAGAAGGTCATGGTCGTCGGATGTGATCCGAAGGCAGACTCGACAAGACTTCTCCTTGGCGGTCTTGCTCAGAAGACGGTACTCGATACCATCCGTGAAGAGGGTGAGGACATCTCCCTCGACAGGATCATGAAGGAAGGCTACGGCGGAACGAAGTGCGTAGAGTCCGGCGGACCGGAACCGGGTGTAGGATGCGCCGGCAGAGGTATCATCACTTCCATCAACATGCTGGAGAACTTAGGCGCCTATACTGATGATCTGGATTATGTTTTCTACGATGTTCTCGGTGACGTTGTCTGCGGCGGTTTCGCAATGCCGATCCGTGAAGGTAAGGCAAAAGAGATCTACATCGTAGCCAGCGGTGAGATGATGGCCCTTTACGCAGCCAACAATATCTCCAAGGGTATCCAGAGATATGCCAGAACAGGCGGAGTCAGACTCGGCGGCATCATCTGCAATTCCCGAAACGTAGATAGAGAACTCGACCTTCTCCGTGCTTTTTCCAAGGAACTCGGCACCAAACTTCTTTACTTCGTACCACGTGACAACATCGTCCAGCATGCGGAGATCAATAAGAAAACTGTTATTGAATACCGCCCGGATTCCAACCAGGCGCAGGAATACAGAAACCTGGCACAGGCCGTTATCGAGAATACGGATTTCGTGATCCCGACTCCGATGACACAGGAAAGACTTGAGGAGATCCTCATGGAATACGGCATGATGGAACTGGCCGACGATTACAAGATCTAACGAAAATAAGACATTCACAGGGAGGAACACTAACCATGGGAAAGATCTATAATTCCATTACAGAACTGGTCGGACATACACCGATCGTAGAATTCAAAAGACTCGAAGAAAAGCTCGGTCTGAAGGGACGTATCGCAGGTAAGCTCGAATACTTCAATCCGGCAGGATCACATAAGGACAGAATGGCTCTGGAGATCATCGAAGCGGCAGAAAAGCGCGGCGATATCAGCCCGGAGAAGACGACTCTCATCGAGTTTACATCCGGTAACACAGGTGTGGCCATGGCTGCATTTGCCGCGGCAAAGGGCTATAAGTTTAAGATCGGTCTTCAGAATGGTGTGTCGATCGAGAGAAAGAAGCTCCTGGAAGCCTATCAGGCAGAGATCGCTGAAGTACCGAATGAGCTGATCGCAGGCGTATTTGAAAAGGGTATCGCTGCTTTTGCAGATGTCATCGAATACATGGAAAAGGGTATCGATCATCCGTTCTCTACCCGTCAGCTCGATAATCCGGATAATATCAATGCCCACTACAAGCACACCGGTCCGGAGATCTGGGAAGATACAGACGGAAAAGTAGATATCTTCGTCGGTGGCGTAGGTACAGGCGGATCCACTCATGGTGTAAGTAAGTTCCTTAAGGAAAAGAACCCGTCGGTGAAGGTCGTTATCACACAGCCGGATCCGAACGATGTAGTACACCCGATCCTCGAAGGTGTTGAGGACGGCGGTTTTCACGGTATCCATCAGGTACATAATGATGAGGGTCTGACACCAATGGCTCCGACAAACTTCAACGGCGATCTTGCGGATGAATACTCGTTCATTTCTTACGCAGAGACGCTCCGTGCGATCCACCTTCTTGCCAAATACGAGGGTATCTTCGTTGGTGCTTCTGCAGGTGCTTCTCTGGCCGTTGCCATCAAGCTGGCGCAGAAGGAAGAGAACGCCGGAAAACTGATCGTACCGCTTCTCCCGGATAACGGTGAGCGTTATCTTTCCGAGGATCTTCAGAAGATCCGTCCGGAAGTGGAAGAAAAAGCTGGATTCTAATAAGGGAAGAAAAATCACATGGCTATCAACTTATCTAATTCGAATGTCGCCACAAGAGAAAACCGCATCGGTTCCATTACCGGTTATGTAGGTACACTCAAGGACCTAGCGACAAAGAGCGAATGCGGCACGCTGAAAGGCTGCTCGCGCTGCTTCTCCCAGTCCAGTACATGTCTTTCGTCCTGCGCACTGGGTCAGCTCTGCGGTATCCGTGATATCGCACTTATCCATCACGGACCGGCAGGATGCTCGGTCGCTGCAGCGGGTGCCTATTACATGGCTAAGGTTATGTCCAAGAAGCGTGGCGTGACCAGCAACACTATCTATGTCGGAACCGATATGAACGAGAACGATACGATATTCGGTTCCACGAATGCACTCCGTAACGTCATCCTCGAAGTCAACAAAAGATATTCCCCGAAGGCGATCTTTGTATCGAGTTCCTGCGCAACAGGTATCATCGGTGAGGATATCGACAGTATCGTGGATGAAGTACGAGATGAAGTCGGTGTGCCGATCGTGGCGGTTCACTGCGAAGGCTTTAAGTCCCGTATATGGGCGACCGGTTTTGATATCTCCGACCATGCGGTCCTTCAGTCGATCGTACAGCCGCCGAGAGAAGGCGTGAAAACGAATAAGATCAACTTCAAGAACTTCTTCGAAAGCGCCCGTCCGGAGATCATCGAGATGTTTAAAAACTTCGATCTGGATCCGGTATTCCTCTACTGCAACTCAACAGTCGAAGAACTTTCACATATTTCCGAGAGCCTTGCGACGACATGCATCTGCGGAACCCTCGGTAACTATCTCGGAAATGCCCTGGAAGAAAAGTACGGTGTCCCGTATGTCAGATCGATCAACCAGTGCGGTATCGTAGGCTTTGAAACATGGCTCCGCGAGATCGGACGGGTCACAGGAAGATCCGAACCGATCGAGAAATATATCCAGGAGCAGCGTGCGATCTATCTTCCGCAGATCGAGGAGATCAAGAAGCAGCTGGAAGGAAAGACGGCCGTGCTCGGCATGGGTCCGGGTTATACATTTGAAGTATCCCGTGTTCTCAATGAACTCGGTATCAAGGTAGTATGGGCTCTGGCATGGCATTATGACAAGAAGTATGAAAACGGCGATGTTCCGCCGTCCATGAAGTATCTTCTGGATACCGATATCGACTTTGAAGCAAGTGTTGCGGACCAGCAGAATTTCGAGGTCATGAACATCCTTCACAAGTATCAGCCGGATATGTATCTTTCGCGCCATCCGGGTTCCACCGTATGGGCGATCAAGAACGGCACACCGGCCATCTATGTGGCAGATGAGTACATGATATTCGGATACAAGCATACGCTCGAATTTGCCAAGACCGTTCTCGATGCGATCAATAACAGAAGCTTCGAGGAGAATCTGGCGAAGCGTACCAAGCTTCCTTACACCGACTGGTGGTATCAGCAGAATGTAGATAAGTTCCTGGAGGAGACGAAATAATGGCGAAACTTCTAGACAAGCAAAGATATAAATGTGCGCTGGGCGCGATGCAGACCGTTCAGGCGATCGATCGGGCACTCCCGATCCTGCACAGCGGCCCGGGCTGCGCACAGAAACTTTCGGAATCGACAGGAAGCTCCGGATATTTCTCTCCGAACATCTTCCCGTGCACCAGTATCAATGAAAAAGACGTTGTTTTCGGTGGCGTGAAGAAACTGGATTCCACGATCGGGAATGCACTGAAGGTCATCGATGCAGATCTGTATGTCGTTCTTACAGGATGTATCCCGGAGATCGTCGGCGATGATTCCGGTGAGGTCGTATCCCGTTACGAAGATGCGGAAAAACCGGTCGTCTATGCACCGACAGCAGGATTTAAGGGTAACAACTACAAGGGTCATGAACAGGTCGTCGATGCCATCATCGACCAGTATCTGAAGAAGTCGGACAAGAAGCAGAAAGGTCTGATCAATATCTGGGCGGATGTTCCTTATCAGGATCTTTTCTGGCTCGGAAACTTAAGAGAACTGGAAAAGCTGATCGCTGAACTGGGTCTTACTCCGAATACGATTTTCGGATATAAGCGCGGTATCGAGAACATCAATAAGATCCCGGAAGCGGAGTTCAATCTTCTCGTATCTCCGTGGGTGGGCCTCAGTAACGTAAAGAAGATGGAGAGAAAGTTCGGTACTCCGTATCTTCACTATCCGAATCTTCCGATCGGTGCCACAGAGACCAGCAAGTTCCTGCGTGAAGTCGGAAAGTTTGCGGGAGTCACGGAAGAGAAGGTGGAAGCCGTCATCAAAGAGCATGAGGATTACTACTACTATCTCATCTCCCGTTATGCGGATCTTTTCCTGGAGAACCGTGTTATCAACAAGCAGTTCACCGTTGTGGCGGATGCCCAGTATTCTCTGGCCATCACGAAGTTTCTCGTAAACGATCTCGGTCTGATCCCGGCAAAACAGTTCGTCGTGGATGATACGCCGAAGAACTATCGCGAAAGAATCGCGGAAGAATTCAAAAAACTCAACTTCGGTATCGAAGCGGAAGTATCTTTTGAGACAGACGGCTATAAGATCCATGAAGAGATCAGGAACCACGATTACCATGGTTATCCGCTGGTACTCGGTGGATACTACGAGAAGGAAGTGACCGAAAACCTTAAGGGCAACTTCCTGAACATTTCCTGGCCGGTACAGGACAAAGTCGTCTTCGACAGCTTTTACGCCGGATATGCCGGCGGCATCAGGCTGATCGAAGATATCTACACGATTGCTGTTTCGCGATTCAACTGAGAAATCATGTGTGTGGAATATGCCGGGTGCAGTAAAGCGTACCCGGTATATTCATTAAAACAGGAAAGGAGACTGGGTTATGGCATATAAAATCGCGTTTGGTTCATCCAACGGGATCCATGTGGATCTGAAGTTCGGCGAGACCGACCGCTTCTATATCTATCGTGTGGATGGTCAGGATCTGGAGTTCCTGGAGGTCCGCCATGTCGATCCCTCTTCTGATGCGGGAAAAGAACCGGAACGCGCAGCTTCCTGCGGGGAGAAAGGCACGGGTTCCTGCGGAGGAAACGGCGGCGGATGCGGAGGAAATGGACATGGCTGCGGCGGTGGGACGGAAGTCCTTGGTAAAGTCGCGCTGATCGAAGACTGCCGGGCGGTAGTCTGCCGGAAAATCGGCTTTCAGGCTCAAAAGCAGTTTGAGAAAAAAGCCATTTCCGTTTTCGATGTGGATGTCAGCGTGGAGGATGCGCTGGATAAGATCTCATCCTACTACTATAAGATCGACAGCCGGCAGTCACTCCGAAAGAGTCAGGCTGTGCCGGAAGAAGCATAAGAAGGAGCTGAATGTATGGCGAAAGTAACCTATTCCGGTGTAAGAGAAAGTAAACCGGGCAGACTCAATGATTTAGGCTCAACCGGACAAGAGGTGAGTGAAAATTTCAAAAAAGGATGCTTAAAGCGTGCGGACAGATCTTTTGCCCAGGGCCTTCAGTGCCAGCAGATCAATAGCCTTGCCGCGCTCATGTCCCTCGAGGACGCAGTCTTCATCTCTCATTCTCCACAAGGATGTGTGGGCTGCTCGATCATGGCGGTCGATATGTACCGCGTCGGTCAGATCCACCGCGGCGTGCGTAATGTAAAGAATCCTCATCTGATCGTATCGAATATCGATCAGAAGAGTGTTGTCTTCGGTGGCGAGAAGAAACTTAGGGAAGCCGTGGATAAAGCGGTAAAGAGATATGCTCCGAAACTTGCGTTTGTCTTTGCATCCTGTGCATCCGGCATCATCGGTGATGACATCGATGCCATCTGCTCGGATCTACAGACAGAGTATCCGGATACATTGATCATCCCGATCCACTGCGAAGGCTTTAAGTCGAAGATCTGCGCTTCCGGCTTTGATGCGGCGTTCATCTCGATCAACAAGTATATCCTTAAGCATCAGAAGGTAGAAAAAGAAGCCGGTCTGATCAATCTTTTCGCGCCGACGACGGTCAGTTATGCCGATCAGAAAGAGATGGAGAGAATGCTCCAGCTCCTCGGTGCGAAAGTGAACTATATTCCTTTCTACAGTTCGCTCGAAAAGATCCGGAAGATCCCGGCAGCGGAAGCTTCTACATCCATCTGTAAAGTGTTCGCCGATGAGTTCATGAAGACACTCTGGGAAGAATATGAGATCCCTTACTCTCATACGGTCATGCCGATCGGTATAAGAAATACCGATAAGTGGTACAGGGGGATCGCGAAGGTTATCGGAAAAGAAAAAGAGGTCGAAGAGATCATCGAAAAAGAACATGAGAGGATCGAACCTCTCGTAAAAAAGCTCCGTGACCGTCTTGCTGGAAAGCGGGTATTCATCTGCGGTGGTACCGGCCGTTCTTTTGCGGCCGCGGCCCTGATCGATGACTTCGGTATGGAACTTGTAGGACTCGAGACACCGACCTACGATGACGATGCTCAGGTAGATATCGAATATCTGAACGGCATCCATAAGGAATTCGTGGTGGATATCGCGAACATGCAGCCGTTTGAACAGGTCAACCTCGTCAATAAACTCAAGCCGGATGCTTTTATCGGAGTTCCGGAATGGGCAGCCAAACTCGGTGTTCCGACGACGCATGTTCTGGATGGCAAGCGTCCGACCATGGGATATGACGGCCTTCTTTTCCTCGGAAACAAGATCGCCGATCAGCTCGAAAATCCGGGCTTTAATAAGAAACTTTCAGAACACGTCAAACTCCCGTATAAGGAGTCCTGGTATAAGGAAGATGCGTTCAAATATATTATTCGGGAAGGAGGAAACTGACATATGTCGAATGTAACAGAATTTCCCAAAGGCGGATGTGTTCTGGCCGGTATCAATTCGGTCTTAAGCGCGATCGATCGAGTATGCCCGATCTTTCATTCCGGCCCAGGCTGCTGCATGCAGACGACGGCATCCGATGCAGGCCAGTCCGGTCATAAGTCTTCGTGCTTTGTCAGCGCCGTTTCCATCCCTTCCAGCAATATGCTTGAAAAAGAGGTCGTTTTCGGCGGAACGAATAAGCTTCGTACGACCATCCAGGGAGCCGTCGATATCATCGATGCCGATGCATACTTCGTACTGACCGGCTGCACCGCCGGCATCATCGGAGACGATATCGCCAGCGTGACCAATGAATTCTTTGAAAAAGGAATTCCGGTCTATCCGATCGAGACGCCCGGCTTTACCGGCGACAGCAATCTCGGATATGAAACGGTATGGAATACCTTCCTGGACAAGGTGATCGAGAAGGATGTCCCGAAGGATGATAAACTCGTCAATATCTTCGGCATCATCCCGTATCACGATCCGTTCTGGAGCGGAACGCTCGAAGAGATCGACCGTATCCTTTCCCGGCTGGGTCTTAAGGTCAACACCTTTTTCACCAAGGGACAGGGGATCGAGACGATCAGAAAATCTTCCGGCGCCGCACTGAACATCATCGTGAATCCGTGGCTTTTTAAGGGCCCGGCTGCTAAATATGAAAGCAAATTCGGTGTACCGAGTCTTCGTATTCCGGGGCTTTTCGTTGGGGCTACGGATACGACGAAGTTCGTCCGCAAGGTGGCCGAAGAGCTTCACCTCGATAAGGATCTGGTGGAAAAAGTTATCGCAGATGAAGAAAAATATGTATATAGCTACCTGGGGCAGGCCATCGGTGTCCTGAGCTGGAAGCGTTTCGCAGTAGTTGCGGATGCGAATAATGCGGTAGGATTCACGAGGTATCTTGCCAATGACTATAGTTTTACTCCAGTGCTGGTCATCATTTCCGAACCGATCTTCCGTCCGGAAGATAAGGAAACGATCATCAAAGAGATCGAAAATCTCGAGTATGCAAGACCGCCGAAGGTGCTTTTCCTGTCGGATCAGTATGAGATCAATCAGGCGATCCGGGAGGAGGAAGAGGAGATCACGCTTCTTGTGGGAAGCAGCAATGACAGGGAGGTCGCGCTGGAAAAGGATATCCAGTTCATCCTCGGAGCTTTCCCGATGAGCGAGAGATTGATCTTCAATCGTACTTATGCCGGTTATCGTGGCAGTCTGACATTTACGGAAGACATCTACGACAACAACTGACGGAACGATCCATCCGTCAAATAATCTCACTTAGAAGAGACTGCGATCCTGCAGTCTCTTCATTTATCTGAAAACGGGGAAGCATTTCAAAATGAATACGACGGAATTTGAGATCATCGATTCGTGTGACGGAATCGATTTTGATGAGGTAAGTGCGCTTCTGAAATACTATGGTTTGAGCGATCTTGACGGAGATATCCAAAGGCAGGTGTTTCAGAACAGCTATGTTACTGTTTTCGTGAAGGATAATGGCCGCCTGATCGGCGTCGGGCGGGCGATCTCAGACGGTATCTGCCAGGGAGCCATATATAACATCGCCGTCCGGGATGAGTATCGCGGCCGGGGGATCGGGAAATTGATCGTGGATGAGATCCTCTCCCGGCTGAAAGGATGCAATGTCGTGCTTTATACACATCCGAAGCATCTCGGGTTATACGAGCACTGGGGTTTCCGGAAGATGAGGACATCCTACGCGAAGTTCCCGCGCGAGGAGTACTTCGAGAAGGAAGGCTTTTTTGAATAACGGAGAATGCGGTTTTTAAGCGTTATCTGACTTCGGGTTATAACCCGTAATAGTATTTTCCGATTATACAATCAGCACGTGTGGTGATAAGATTCTCTTATAATAAAAACCTACTAAGTTGATAGGTGAAAAGTGAGATGAGAATATGAGACGTGTAAATTGGATCAAAAGATTTGAACCGCTGGATGAAAACAAACTTCTGGAAGCTGTTTTCCAGACGGAAAAGTGGGTGGACCAGAACAGTCATATAGATGGGGATGCCCGTTCCTGGGACATTATTCCGGGAAAAGAACAGGACCCGGGCGGCCTTCTTCTTAAAGATACGAGTATATATGCCGGCGCGGCAGGTATTTCTCTGTTTTACCTGCGCCTTTATATTTCACAGAAAGAGGACAAGTGGCTTCAAAAAGCAAAGGCCGGTCTTGAGTATGTGATCAGAAAGTATAAAGGGACAGAAGATTTTTATACGGATTCGAAATTTCTTCCGGGAGCTGACATCGGTTTTCTGAGCAGTCCGGCCGGCGGCGCATACGTCGCCTCCAGACTCTACGAGATCACCGGGGATGAGAAGTATAAAGACTTTGCCTTACGGGTGACCGATGACTGTATCGCCGCGGCACATGAAGAGAACGGCGCTCTGGTCTGGTATGGGTCATACGGAATCATCGGCGAAGGAAGTCTGATCCTTTATCTTCTCGATGCATATAAAACATATCAGAAGCAAGAGTATCTAATTGCCGCGAAGAAAGCAGCGAAACTCATTATCGATAAGAAAGAAGACGCACCGCATGGCGGATACAGATGGTATGCGATGCCGACGGATATTTTCCCGACGATAAGAAAAGCGGGCGGATATTTTCCGGGATTTGAATATGGAGCTGCAGGCTGCGGATTTATCCTGGCCAGTGTGTATGAATATACCCGGGAGGAAGAATATCTGCGTGTGGCAAAAGAGGCGGCACGCTATATCCTGAACATTGCCGATTATTCGGAAGATGGAGAGGCTGCGCTTGTCCGGTATAACGACACCTATCTTACGGATCTTTATTATCTCGGCGTATGTCAGGGTCCGGTCGGAACCTCAAGGCTTTTCTTCAAGCTTTATGAGCTTACCCATGAGGAAAAGTACAGAGAATTTATTGAACAGCTGACTCGGGGGCTTCTTTCCACGGGTGCTCCGGCCAAGCACTCGGAGGGGTACTGGCGTACGAACTGCTACTGCTGCGGTGCACCGGGCATGCTGGAACACTTTATCAATATGCATAAGTTCACGGGCAAAAAAGAGTATCTGTATGCCGCCTATGAGGCTGCAGAGACCATTATCGGAGAATCTACATATACGGATCCTCTCAGAAAGTGGTACACCGCCTGGAACCGGCATGAACCGGAAAAATCAGAGGCATACACGGGCCTTTATCACGGAAGCCTCGGATGCGCATCGTCGCTTTTGTTCCTGAGCCAGTATATCGCGGGGAAAGACTACATCACCCCCTATCTGGAAGACCCGTATAAGACACTTTTTATCAGCAAGGAAGAATGAGATGAAACAGGTACTCTTTTATGGAGATTCAAATACATGGGGATTGATCCCGGGGACGCATCCGTATCAGCGCTATCCCCGCGGTATCCGCTGGACATCGATCGTTCAGAAGAGAGCTTCCGGAAAGCTCAATGTCATTGAGGAAGGTTTATGCGGAAGAACAACGGTGTTTGAGGATGAGCTCCGGCCGGGCAGGTCCGGTATCGATGCGCTTCCTTTGATCCTGGAAAAGCACCGTCCGCTGGACTATGCGGTCCTCATGCTCGGTACGAATGACTGTAAGACCATGTATCACGCCACTCCGGAGATCATCGGATCCGGAGTTCGGCGCTGCCTGCAAAAGCTCATGGAGGAGATCCCGAAGGAGAGGATCCTCCTGATCTCGCCGATCCTTTTCGGGAAGAATGTCTTCCTTGCGGAAAAAGACCCGGAGTTCGGGCAAGAGTCTGTGACCATAAGCTACGGACTTAAAAGCGTATATGAGAAGATTGCCGGATCTTTTGGATGTGAATTTCTGGCCGGATCGGACATCGTCCTTCCGTCCGAGATCGACGATGAGCACCTGGACGAAGAAGGTCACCGGATCTTCGCTGAGGTGGTGCTTCAAAAACTTTCGGCGATGCAGGTCCTGTAATTCCGCGTTCTTTCGGAGAGGAAAGTCCTGAGATTTACGTGTTAAAGATATTCGACAGAAGAAATGGGTCCCGCCCGGAAGTTCCTCCGTGGCGGGATCTTCCTGTTCGTGGTATTATGTTGCTGGGAGAAAGGGAGGATTTGATTCTCCGAACAAAGAGAAGGAAGGTCTCATGAATAAGATCCGACTGCAGTTCGCTGTTGTTTCCTATTTTTTCTATTTCTTTTTGCGCTTCGGCTGGGCACTGCTCATCGGAGGCCTGCTTTGCATTTTCGCATCAGACAACCGTCTCCTTCTGGCGACCGGTATGGGTCTGGTGCTCTTTGATTTCATCGCCTCATTTATCGAATCGGTAAGGGTCTTCCTCAAGATGGGGCAGAAGAACCACCCGAGCATGTACGGCTTTGACATGGACGAGCAGATCGAGAAGAACAACGAGGAGCTTTTCGAGATCCCGGAGGCGCTTTCGGGAAAGATCTGCATTCAGAAGCTGAAGGAGCAGCTCTCGGACGAAAGCACTGTCGAGGAATGTGTCAGGGCGTTCGAAAAGATCTGTGAAGATCCGATCGATGACGACATGCTTCTTTTCGAGTGCGGAATCTATCCGTGGGAGGGCGATTACTTTTCCTTTTCCCTGACACGTCAGTATCCGGACGGAGCGGATGAGTTTTTCCAGGTCAAGATGGAGTTGATCTTCACCGCGGACAAAGAAAATAAGAAATTGTTCGAGTCGGTCTGGGACAGCCGCATCAAGGGTGATTTTTTCGATTATGTGCGAAACTCGAAATCCTATCGTTATGCCCAGGAGAACAAGTCTTTAAAGCTCCGCATCTACATGGAACAGACCTGATCGGTAAGGCCGGGCCCGTATCTGCATGAAAAGGCCGTCCGGCCGCGCCCGGGGAACGGATCTTTTCGAGAAAGATAAATTTTCGCCAAAAACTGCAACAGAATCACTTCCTGCCTCGTTTTATATGTAGAAGGCAAAGGCCATACTTTACCTGTTTTTCGGGAAAAGGAGAAGTGAAGTTATGAAAAAGGAAGTCATAAGTATAGTCATGGCAGGCATTCTCGCCGTTGGCGCGTTCGGCTGCCAAAAAAGCGAGGGGAAGGACCGCGCGGGGAGCGGGAAGCTTCCTTCGTCCGAAAGCCAGGAGATGGAAGAGACAAGTGGGGATAAAGGAAATGAGGGAGATCCGGTAGATCTTCCTTCCGGGGACGAGGATACAGAAGATTCGACCGCACCGGGCAAAGAGAAAACGGATGCGACTTCGGATACACAGGCTCCGACTTCCGATCCGGCCGCGGGAGAAAAGACGGAACTTCCGGCGGACCGCCTGGTATTCACCTATGAACAGAGTAATCACGCGTGGGGATCGCAGCAGGTGACGTACCTGTTCTTCGGGGATGGCCGGATCTATCTATGTTCCAATGATGCATTTGCATACGCTTTCGGCGGCCCGATCACGACCATGAGCGATGAGCTGAAGACCAAGATCGACCTGCTTTTGAGGCTCGAGCCGGCAGCCACCGTTGATCCGAAAGCGATCTTTGATCTTTATTATTTCGCGGATCAGGTCGATCCGAATGCAAATGTGGAAAAAGAACACGTCATGTATGACTACGGCCAGAAAACTCTTTATTACTGGGCGGAAGACGGATCGAAAGTCATCTGCAAATCGGAGGGAGATAATAACTATATCATCGACGATCCGAATATCTCACAGGTCGAGACCCTCTGGACGACAGTTCTGATGAAGATGCATGCGGGCACGGACTACCAGAAAATGTCTGTATACGGATCTTCCGACCTTCCGATGACGACCATCCAGTGCGGTTATTTCGAGCTTCCGGAAGGCAGCAGCGGCAATTACATCTTTAAGAACTATGACGATCTTAAGGCATTCGCGGAAAAGAACGGCATAAGGCTCACGGGAATGGATCTTTTCGAGAAGGAAGAGAATCGGGAAAAGCCGCTGTTTGTACAGTTTGACTTGTTCAATACCCTGGGCCACGAAAGATCCTACGATGCGGCCGTGATCAAAGACGGCACCTTCTACTTCCTGCCTTCGGAAAACTGCAAGGACCCGAGCGTGGGAGATGCGGTCGGCCAGGCGCTCGACGGATTCATGACGGTCTGCGCTTTCGGGGACCAGAACAACCTTTCGAAGAATCAGTATAAGACCCTGGGCGGGGAGCTCTGGGAGGTCTATGATCCTGCACGGGCATAATGGATAAAAATCGATAAGGAAAAATATCCGCTGTGCATTGACAGATCTTAAGCAGATTACTATAATTCCTGCTAATGAAAAACATACAGGGATTACAACGGTTATCGAATATAAGGACAAAGGCGTTCGCATGTGCTTGATATAGGGCACGTAGGGGACGTCTTTTTTTTGAAAGAAAGCGGAGGGCATTATGAGAAAGAAAGACCGGAAGATCGTTCTTGAGGACGGGAGCTTCTACGAAGGCTACGGATTCGGGGCGGACACCGAAAGAGTGTGTGAGATCGTTTTCAATACTTCGATGGTGGGCTACCAGGAGATCCTCTCCGACCCCTCTTACACCGACCAGATGGTCGTTATGACTTATCCTCTTATCGGCAACTACGGCATCACGGACGATGACTTCGAGACGAAGAACCCGAGCATCGGCGGTCTGATCGTCGGCGACTATAACGATATGCCGAGTAACTTCCGATACACCAAGACGCTTTCCGAGGAGATGGAGGAGAACAACATCCCCGGTATCTACGGCGTCGATACCCGCCAGATCACAAGAAGCATCCGAGACCTGGGTTCCCGAAGAGTGATCATGACCTCGATCGATACACCGACCGAAGTGGCCCTTGCCAAGATCACGGTAACGCCGGTCCCGCACGACCAGGTCTCCCGCGTTTCCTGTAAGAAGCGCTGGTACTCAAGAACGCCGAACCCGCGCTATAACGTTGTCGCGATCGACTGCGGCATCAAGCTCAACATTATTAGAAAACTCAATTCCTATGGTTGCAATGTAACCGTCGTGCCTTATGATACGACTCCGGAGGAGATCGAATTCATGAAGCCGGACGGCATTTTCTTAAGTAACGGCCCGGGAGATCCGGAGGATGTGACGCCTGTTATCAACACGGTGAAGGCCCTTGCCGGCAAGTTCCCGATCTTCGGTATCTGTCTCGGTCACCAGATGATCTCACTGGCCTACGGAGCAAAGACCTATAAACTCAAGTTCGGCCACCGTGGCGGTAACCACCCGGTCAAGAACTTAGAGACAGGAAAGATCGAGATCACTTCCCAGAACCACAGTTACGCGGTAGATCTCGACAGCCTGAAGAATACGAAGCTTACAGCAACGCACATCAATCTTCTCGACAACACCGCGGAGGGTGTCGAGTGCAAAGAGGATATGGTCTTCTCCGTGCAGTATCACCCGGAGAGTGCACCGGGTCCGCAGGACAGCACCTATCTTTTCGAGAAGTTTGTCTCGATCATGAAGGATTACTGTGAGAAGAAAGAGAGCGAGGTGAACGTCCATGCCTAAGAGAACCGACATTCATAAAGTACTCGTGATCGGCTCCGGTCCGATCGTTATCGGTCAGGCGGCAGAGTTCGACTATGCCGGCACCCAGGCCTGCCTGGCGCTGAAAGAAGAAGGATATGAAGTTATCCTCGCCAACTCTAACCCGGCGACCATCATGACAGATACTTCCATTGCGGATAAGGTCTATATGGAGCCGCTGACACTGCAGTTCCTGGCTCGTATCTGCCGTCTCGAGCGTCCGGACGCCATCGTTCCGGGTATCGGCGGTCAGACAGGCCTGAACCTTGCGATGCAGCTGGCCAAGAAGGGCGTACTCGAAGAGTGCGAGATCGAGCTTCTCGGAACCGATGCCAAGAGTATCGAATGCGCCGAGGACAGAGAGCTCTTTAAGGAACTCTGCGAGCGGATCGGTGAGCCGGTCGTTCCTTCCCAGATCACCTACAGCATCGAAGAGGCTCTGGCCGCAGCGGAAGAGATCGGCTATCCGGTCATTCTCCGTCCGGCATTTACTCTCGGCGGTACAGGAGGCGGTTTTGCCAACGATCCGGAAGAACTCCGCACCATGATGAAGAACGCACTCGCGCTTTCTCCGGTACATCAGGTCCTCGTCGAAAAGAGCATCAAGGGATATAAGGAGATCGAATACGAAGTGATCCGTGACGCCAACGATACGGCCATCACGGTATGTAATATGGAAAACCTCGATCCGGTCGGCATCCACACCGGTGACTCCATCGTAGTTGCGCCTTCCCAGACACTGACAAATAAGGAGTATCACATGCTCCGTGACAGTGCCTTAAAGATCATCCGCGCACTCGATGTAAAGGGCGGATGTAACTGCCAGTTCGCACTGGATCCGCATTCCTTCAAGTACTATGTCATCGAGGTCAACCCGCGTGTTTCGAGATCTTCCGCACTGGCCAGTAAGGCCAGCGGTTATCCGATCGCAAGAGTTTCCGCGAAGATCGCCGTCGGCATGAACCTCGACGAGATCCAGCTGGCCAATACCCCGGCCTGCTTTGAACCGGCGCTCGACTATGTCGTTACGAAGATGCCGAGATTCCCGTTCGATAAGTTCCCGGCAGCCATGAACAAGCTTTCCACGCAGATGAAGGCAACAGGTGAGGTCATGAGTGTCGGCCGCACCTTTGAAGAGAGCCTTCTGAAAGCGATCCGTTCTCTTGAGGACAGCAAGAACCACATCCACATGCCGAAGTTCGACTCAGAGCATATGAGTGTCGATGATCTTCTCGAATACATCAAGGAAGGCACCGACGACCGCATCTACGCGATCTCGCAGCTGATGTGGCTCGGCGTCGACCACTCCCGTATCTGCAACATCACCGGCATCGACATGTTCTTCCTCGACAAGATCAAGAAGATCGTTGATTTCGAGCGAGAGATGGAAGCCAATGTCGGATCTCTTCCACACCTGATCGAAGCCAAGAGAATGGGGTTCTCCGACTCCTATGTTGCCGAGCTCTGGAAGCAGACTGAAGACGAGATCTACGCGATGCGTAAAGAGAACAAGATCGCACCGATCTATAAGATGATCGATACCTGCGCATCCGAGTTCGAAAGCTATGTTCCGTATTTCTACTCGACCTACGCTACAGAGAACGAGTCGATCGTTTCCGACAGAAAGAAAGTCATCGTACTCGGTTCCGGTCCGATCCGTATCGGCCAGGGTGTTGAGTTCGACTATTCAACAGTCCATGCGATCCGCACGATCCGTGAGATGGGCTACGAAGCCATCGTTATCAACAATAACCCGGAAACGGTTTCCACCGACTATACCACGGCGGATAAGCTCTACTTCGAGCCTTTGACGACAGAAGATGTCATGAACATCATTGACCTTGAAAGCCCGATGGGTGTTATCGTTACCCTCGGCGGACAGACGGCCGTCAACCTTGCGGATTCGCTGACCAAGCGTGGCGTAAAGATCATCGGCACCGATTCCGAAGCGATCGAGAAGGCCGAGGACAGAGATGCTTTTGACGCGGTCATCAAATCCCTTCAGATCCCGAACCCGAAGGGTGAAGCCGTTACCGATATTCCGACCGGCATTAAGGTCGCCGAGAAGATCGGCTATCCGGTACTCGTCCGTCCTTCCTTCGTACTGGGCGGCCGTGCCATGGAGATCGTCGCAAACGAGACCATGCTCGTGAAGTACTTAAAGAACGCCGTTGAAGTCGACGAAGATAAGCCGGTACTGATCGATAAGTACTTAGTCGGTAAAGAAGTCGAGGTCGATGCGATCTGCGACGGCAAGCAGGTATTCATCCCGGGCATCATGGAACTCGTAGAGCGTACCGGTGTTCACAGCGGTGACAGCACGAGCGTATATCCGCCGTTCTCCATCTCCGATAAGGTCAAGGAGACGATCTGCGATTACACCACGCGCCTGGGCCTCGGCATCGGTATCGTGGGACTTTTCAATATCCAGTTCATCGTCGATAAGGACGACAGCGTCTATGTTATCGAGGTCAACCCGCGTGCTTCGAGATCTGTTCCGTTCCTTTCCAAGTCCACGGACCAGAATCTCGTTACGATCGCGACCCGCGTCATGCTCGGCGAATCGCTGGCAGATCAGGGCATCACGAAGCTCACTCCGCCGGAGACGACCGACCGCTGGTATGTTAAGGCACCGGCCTTCAGTTTCCAAAAACTCGACGGTATGGATGCGTATCTGTCGCCGGAGATGAAGTCCACCGGTGAGGCCATCGGATATGACAAGAGCCTGAACCGCGCTTTCTTTAAGGCCCTGCAGGCATCCGGCATCAAGATGAAGGACTATGGTACCGTTATCGTTACCCTGGCAGATGAAGATAAGGAAGAGGCGCTCCCGCTGATCAAGCGTTTCTATGAGCTCGGCTTCAATATCGAGGCCACGATCGGTACCGCGAACTTCCTGAAGAACCACGGCATCAGAACGCGTGTCCGCGGAAAACTCAGTGAAGGCAGCACGGAGATCCTTGATTCCATCCGCGCCGGTTACGTAAGCTACATCATCAACACCCGTGCGATCCTCTCGGGCGTCCATTACGAAGACGGTGTGGCGATCCGCCGCTGCGCGATCCAGAACGGTGTCACGATCTTCACATCTCTCGATACCGTTAAGATCCTGCTGGATGTTCTTGAGGAGACGATCCCGGGTATCTCGACGATCAACGCGTAATTAATTCTGTAGACCGATCCGGTTCCTGCTTTAGATTCCGGGGCTGTGCCCTTTGGGATCTGCGCGGGAGCCGGATTTTTTTGTTTTCCCCCAATTCCCATGCTTTTTGTCTGATTGCGCAGAAAGGAAATCATGGGGATGTTCGAGTCTTAAGACTTCCCATGCCATTTTCTGACCTGATCTGGAAGCCGAAATCATGGGAGAAGAGAGTTTCTTAAGATTCCCATGCCGATTTTAAGGAAAATCTTCATGGGAAATCAAGCAATATACAAATCCCCATGCCGGAGTGGTCATGGGGAATCTCACGTTTATTAAGTCCCCATGCCTTTTGCCTTGAAAACAGGCATGGGGAATCGCGACTTTTTAATAATCCCATACTTTTGGCCTCAAGAGCAGTCATGGGAATCGCAGCTTTTTCAGAATCCCATGCTTTTCCCCTCAAAACCAGTCATGGGAATCTTCCGTTTCAGAAGTTTCCCATTTTGATATAATCTCTTTATAAGGCATGGCGTGAAAAACTGAGGAGAAGATAATTTTCAAATCATGTGTCACATTTTTACCTGCCCGGCTGTATATAGGGTGAAAAGGCAAAGAGCCAAAGTAAATTCTATGAATACAGAGAGGTAAAGAAATATGAAAAAGTTAGTAGCAGTTTTAATGACAGTTTGTATGGTATCCGCAATGGCAGGCTGCAGATCCAGGAAGGATTACATCCTGACCCCGACGACGACTACTGAACGCGCAGCGACTACGCTGGCTTCAGATAAAGACGCCGACAACAAGATCGTACAGCTGAAGAATATCGGCAGAACGGAGGATCCGAACATGATGGGAAAAGTTGGCGGATGGGACGGCAATATCTCAGAACTCGATCTCAATAAGAATCCGGAAGCGAAGAAGGCTCTGGAAAAAGCAGCATCTGAACTTACCGGCATGACATTTGAAGGTATCTATCTTCTCGGCAAGCAGATCGTCTCCGGCACCAATTACTGCATCCTCGCAAGAGGCACCGCGACAGTGCCGGATGCAGTTCCGGGGTTCTATCTTGTATATGTGTACGAAGATCTTTCCGGCAATGCTTCTGTTCTGAAGATCGACCCGCTTCTTGAGGTGCCGGAAGCAAATCTAAGCGGCGGCTGGGGCGTAAACACCGGCGATGTCGCTTTTGAGAATAACGCCGAGGTAAAAGAAGCCTATGAGAAGGCGCTGAAGAACATGATCCTCACCGGCGGCGAGATCGAGCCTGTCGCATTCCTTGGAAGCCAGGTCGTTGCCGGATATAACTACCTCGTACTGTGCCGGGTCAAGGCGGTCGTGGAAGATCCTTCTACCGAGCTTGCGCTCATGACCATCTACGCAGACCTTGAGGGCGGCGCACAGATCACGATGGAAGACTTCGATTTCTCCGCGCAGGAGGAAACAGGCGAAGTCGCCGAGCAGTCGGAAACATCCGAAGCTTTCGAAGTCGACACCGAAAGCGGTGAGACCCAGGTGGAAACATTCTGACGGGAGTTGTTCATGGAACTGAGGATACGACAGCCGATAGATAACGGGAGTCTGGTGCTGCAGGCGTGTAGAAAAGCATACCTGCAGCTCCTTGATCCTGTCATCTCCTTCTTTGAGAAAAGATCCGTGATCCGGAAGGTAGAGAAGGGGGGAAAGGCAGATCTCTCCCGCTCCGTATATTCTGAAAAGAAGGGAGATCCCGAGCAGCAGGACAAGTATCTGCGCTCCATTTTGGATAAGCACGGCAACCGCATATTGCGCCTGGCGTATTCCTACGTTCATAACATGGAAGACAGTGAAGAGATACTGCAGGATGTACTGATCAAGCTTTTAAGCTCGGCGCCCGAATTTGAAAGCAGCGAACACGAGAAGGCCTGGATCTTAAGGGTCACATCAAATCTCAGCAAGAACCGGATCGAGTACAATAAACTCCGCGACACGGACGAGCTCAATGAGGAACTGGTCGCAGAGAAAAAAGAGGACCTTTCCTTTATCTGGGAGGCGGTCAAATCGCTTCCCGAAAACTACCGGGAAGTCGTCCACCTGTTCTACGAAGAAGGGTATTCCACAGACGAGATCGCCAAACTTCTGGGAGAGAGCGGCGCCAACATAAGGACCCGATTAAAGAGAGCCCGGGCGAAACTGAAAGAAATCTTAAGAGAGGAGTACGATTTCGATGAGTAAGTATAAAGAGATCATGGATAGAGTTGAACTTACGGACGAGATGCGCGAGCGCGTCCTGAAAAATGTGAAAGAATCCGTATCGGAAAAGAAATCGGACTCTTCGGCTGTGACAGCAAAGATCGCGGAGACATCGAAAAAGCCTTCGATCACTTCCGTCAAAAAGAATCAGCGCAGAGCGATCGGAAGATATATTTCGATCGCGGCGGCCTGCCTGATCGTAGCCGGCGGCATCCTTCTTGTCTGGAGCATAGTTGGGAACAATCGTCTGGACCGTCGTTCCGGAGAGAGCACCGTATTGGGATCTACGCCTTCCACGACCGATGATCTGATCGCTCAGGGTCCCTTGAACTCAGATCGAAAAGATCTTGACGATATCGGCGGCATCAATTCGGAGCTGGGCCTTAATCTTTCTGACCTTAAGGACCTTCCGTTCACCCCTTCGCAGAAGACCTATAGCGTCTACGGACATATGGCCGAGATCTCCTATAATGGCGGCCTTGAAGAGGAGTGCATCTGGCGCATTTCTTCTAATTCCGAAGACGTCACGGCGCTTGCTGAAAACTTTTCTTCTTCCAAAGATCTGGTCCTTTCAGATGGTGCGGTGGCAAAGCTTTATGGCGAATCGGACGGCTTCTATCTTGCGGTCTTCAGTAAATCCGGAAAGACTGTCTCTGTCCAGTTTGTTTCAGCAACTGACGACGACACGTTCAGAAAGGTCATCGCTGAGATCTCCGGCATGTTCTGATCTTCCTGTTTCCGGGAGGCCCGGCGCTTGCAGAGAAATCAAACCAGCAGTATACGAAATCAAATTGCCAGTTCCTGCCTTTTTGCGATACTATAGAAGCAGTAAAAAGAAGCCACGGCCGGTGCCGCAAAAAGAAGGCATCGTCTCCGTTTTTAGGAACTGAAGGAAGACTTTGGAAATATGCATCGGACGCAGCGAGCATTAAGAAGAGCAGAGCGCATGGGTGGCCCCGATGCGCTCAATTGCATTGCGGAGATAAACAGTAACGCGCTTGAAGAAGCGCACTATCAGGGAAGAAAACCTTCGGAAGGATCCGGGATGCCGGGAGAACTTCTTCTTCGCGGGATGCCGATCCTGGTAAAGGATAACATCGATGTGCAGGGGATGCACACAACTGCGGGAAGTCTGGCGCTTCAGGATAACATAGCGCTGGCGGATGCTCCTGTGATCCGGAATCTTCGAAGACACGGCGCTGTCATTTTAGGCAAAGCGAACATGACCGAGTTTGCCAATTACGTCTCTACGAAAATGCCTGCCGGCTATAGTTCACGCGGCGGCCAGGTCAAACATGCGATCTCAAAAAAGGCCGATGTCGGCGGATCTTCTACCGGATCTGCAGTCGCGGTAAGTTCCGGCATCGTATCGATGGCCGTGGGTACAGATACATCATTCTCCATCATCGCATGTGCGAAAATGAACGGTATATGCGGCCTGAAACCGCCTGCCGGAGTTCTGTCTTCGGAAGGCATCATTCCGATCGCAAGAACACTCGACAGCGCAGGTCCATTGGCGGATAATTTCCTCGATACACTTCGCATGTACCGCGCTATGCGCGATGAACCATTTCCCGATATCCGAGCCAAAGCACTAGACAAGCTACGAATTGCCGTAAACGTCTTTGAGCAGGACTCTTTGGAAAGAAGTGAATATGATTTTATCCAGAAGACCATTGCCGGTCTGAAAGCACATGGAGCGACGATCTCCGAGGTTTCGCAGGCGAGAGATCCGCAGCTCATGACGATCATGAAATGGGAGTTTAGACCGATGCTCGAAGAGTATCTGCGTTCATCCACGGCATCGCGGAAAACGCTCGCCGAGATCGTTAAGTTTTACGAGGATGACCCGAAGAAAATGATGAAGTATGGTATTGATCTTCTTCGAGGTGCACTTGATGAAACACCGGGCGGTCTCATGGGTGATGAGTATCTCGAGGCTCTTCGTTTTAGGAAAAACAGAATTTCTGAAGTGAAAAATGAGATCGAAGATTTTGATGCAGTTATCATGACGGCACCGAATTTTGTGATGCACCTGTGCGGACTTCCGTCGGTTTCGATCGCGGGTGAAGAAAAAGATAAAAACGGAGTGCGCCGCTGCCTGATCCTTTACGGCACAGACGAGAAGAGGCTATATGCCGCGGCGCGTTCGATCGAAAGACTGATCCTGGGAGGA
This sequence comes from Clostridia bacterium, assembly GCA_016287245.1. Taxonomy (GTDB): domain Bacteria; phylum Bacillota; class Clostridia; order Saccharofermentanales; family Saccharofermentanaceae; genus Scatonaster. The sequence continues at coordinate 8,171 of JAEEWG010000012.1, read as the reverse complement.
CTGGATGTATGAATATTGGCATTATCGGATACGGAAGCATGGGGAAAATGATCACGGAAAAGCTTGCTTCCTCGGACCTTGTAAAGCCGCAGGAGATCTATGTTTCGAACCGCACGCAGGAAAAACTCGAAGACGTTCCGGAGGGCGTGATCGCATGTAGAAGCAACCGGGAAGTCGCGCATAAATCCGAGATCGTATTTCTTTGTGTGCGCCCGAATGATCTTCGCCGCGTGCTTTTGGAGATCGCCTCGAACCTTAAGGAAGAATCGATCGTCGTATCCTTAAACGGCAGTGTGCCCTTCCATATTTTGGGCCACAGTTATTTCGGAAAGATCTGCAAAGTCATCCCGAGCGTCACCGCCGAAGTCGACCGTTCGCAGACGCTCCTTTGCTGTAACGAACTGGTCGAGGAAGAAGATAAGGCGAAACTTCGTGAGATCCTTCAGGTGTTCGGAAATGTCATCGAGCTTCCGGAAGAGGAGCTCGGCATGGGTTCGGAGCTTGTCAGCTGCATGCCCGGCTTCATCGCATCGATCTTCGATGTGCTCTGTTCTTCCGCGCAAAAACACACCTCGATCCCGAAGGAGCAGGTGGTGAAGATGGTGCTTGAGACGATGTGTGCGACCGGCGAACTGATGCTCAGTAAAGACATGTCCTTTGAAGACGTGGTAGAGCGTGTGGCGACGAAAGGCGGCATCACGGAAGAGGGCACGAAGGTCGTATATGAGGGCTTTCCGGAGATCTCTGATCTTCTTTTTGAAAAGACCCTGGAGAAGCGCCATCTGACCGCGGAGAATGCCCAGGCTTCCTTTGAAAAAGAAAACTGATCAGAAGACAGGGGAGACGACATCAGGATGCAGGAGAACGGGTATACGAAAGCTTGGGAGAACATGATCCTCACTGACCTGGATCATACACTCCTGCGCTCGGACGGAACCGTCTCGGAGCATACGCTGGAAGTTCTGTCTGAAGTAAGAAAAAATGGTGCGGGTCTTGCGATCGCGACGGCCCGCTACTGGATCGGCGCAGAGCGTTATATCGACCTTTTGAAACCCGATTTTGAGATCACAACAGACGGCACGCTCATCCATGCAAACGGAGATTGTATCTACAGCGTGGGCTTTTCCCTGGAGGAGACGAACCGAATTGTGCGGGAGATTTTCGATATTTATCCCGAAGCGGAAGTGACCTTGGCCAGCGGCAAGACGGTCCTTTGGAACAGCCTCCATATCTCTGAGTCCCCGCGGCTTCATAAGGCGCTTTTCTGCGACTTCAGGGAGCCGCTAACCTGTTGCGCCAATAAGATCGCTGTCTCCTTCCCCGAAAAAGAATATGCGGAGAGAATCGCGGAAAAACTCGGATGTAAGCTTCAGTGCTACCGCGGCGAGGCTCTTTATGCATTCCTTCCGAAAAGATCCGGTAAAGTTCTTGCGATCCAGGCTCTTTCCGAGGAGAGTGGAATCCCCATTTCCGATTTCATCGCATTCGGTGACGACAGTAATGACATCGAAATGCTTACCGTATGCGGTACCGGTGTCGCTGTCGGGAATGCCATTCCTGAGGTAAAAGAAGCCGCCTCCTACATCACCGCGTCCAACGACGAAGACGGCGTGGCCAATTTCCTGGAAAAAAGGATGTGACCGCCGAATCGGATCTTATTCGGCGGCCACAAGTGAGTAGGATTATAGGAAATAGATGCTTACTTTAAACTGTTTTCCACAAGTCCGAGGAAGAGCGGGTGCGGTCTGTCCGGACGGCTCTTGAACTCGGGGTGGAACTGTACGCCGACGAAGAAGGGGTGACCCTTGATCTCGACGGCTTCGACCAGAAGATTGTCAGGGGAAATACCGCTGATGATGTCTTTCATCTGATCTCTGTAGATGTTATTGAATTCGTATCTGTGACGGTGTCTTTCGTTGATATTCTGGGATTTGTAACAATGTTCCATCATTGTATCAGGCAGGATCTTGCAGGGGTAGCTGCCGAGACGGAGAGTACCGCCCTTTTCGATCTCGTCGTTCTGACCCGGCATGAAGTCGATGACCAGATGCTCGGATCCTTCATCGAATTCGCGGGAGTTGGCATCGCTGAAGCCGAGCACATCACGGGCATATTCGATGACGGCGATCTGCATACCGAGGCAGATGCCGAGATAAGGAACATTCTTCTCGCGCGCATATTTGGCGGCCAGGACCATGCCCTCGATGCCGCGGTCGCCGAAGCCGCCCGGAACGAGGATGCCGTCCGCTTCCGAAAGGACCGATTCGTAGTTTTCGGGAGTTAAGTCTTCGGAGTCGGTCCAGAGGATCTTCACATTGGAAGAATACTTATATCCTGCGTGATGAAGCGCCTCCGCCACGGACAGATAGCAGTCATGGAAGTGTGTATATTTACCGACGAGAGCGATCGTGCAGGTCTTGTCACAGCTCTTGATCCTCTCGACCATCGATGCCCACGAGGAGATGTCGCAGGGCGCGGTATCAAGACGCAGCTCACGGCAGACGACATCGGAGAAACCGCTCTTTTCAAGCATTAGAGGCGCTTCGTAAAGGACCGGGATCGTGGTATTTTCGATAACGCAGTCAGGCGCCACGTTACAGAACATCGCGATCTTCTTGAAGATCGATTCATCCTCGATCGGCTCGTCCGTACGAAGAATGATGATGTCCGGAGAAACGCCCATGCCCTGCAGTTCTTTTACCGAGTGCTGAGCGGGCTTGGACTTGTGCTCGCCGGAAGCCCTGAGGTAGGGAACGAGAACGACGTGGATGTAGAGCGCATTGTGCGGACCGACTTCGCGGCCGACCTGACGGATCGCCTCGATGAACGGCTGGCCCTCGATGTCACCGATCGTACCGCCGATCTCCGTGATGACGACGTCGGCTTCGGACTCAAGACCCACGTTATAGATAAATTCCTTGATCTCGTTTGTGATGTGCGGGATGGTCTGCACCGTCGAGCCTAAATATTCGCCTCTTCTTTCCTTGGCGAGGACCGAGGAATAGACCTTACCGGTCGTCAGGTTCGAGAACTTGTTTAAGTCCTCATCGATAAAACGCTCGTAGTGACCGAGGTCGAGGTCCGTCTCGGCGCCGTCTTCCGTGACGAAAACTTCGCCGTGCTGATACGGGCTCATCGTGCCCGGGTCCACGTTGATGTACGGGTCGAGCTTTTGCGATGCGACCTTAAGGCCGCGCATCTTCAGAAGACGTCCCAGAGACGCAGCCGTGATCCCTTTTCCTAATCCCGAAACAACACCACCTGTTACAAAAATGTACTTAGTCATAAATCCTTACCTCACTTTCAAAATATCCATGTGCCTGTTAACTTTACTTACTATTCGCGCGCTTTTAATTGATCCCTCTCGCGCTTCGTAATTATCTCGATCAGATCATTTGCCGCTGTCACCGTAGTTTTTGAGAACACGGGCAGACGGGTCATTTACATCGCAGCCTTCCCAGGATCTGTTCGGCATCCAGAAGTCGATGACCATCTCGGCCTGACCTTCGTAGTGCTTCTCGAAGATCTCGCGGTAGAGGAGAGATTCCTTGGTGAAAGGCGTGGCGAATGTGTATTTCTTTCTTCTTTCTTCGTACTCTTCGTCACTGTAGTACGAAGCGGCATATTCTTTTAGGTGATCTACCATGGAGTGGCCGACTGCATCTGAAAAAGCGGCCTTTTCACGGAAGAGGATATCGTGCGGGAGCAGATCTCCTTCAAATGCCTTACGAAGGAGATACTTGCCTTTGCCGTATGTGTTGAGTTTCTTCTTAGGATCGATCGCCATGACGTATTTGACGAAATCGAGATCGCCGAACGGAACACGTGCTTCCAGGGAGTTTGCCGAGATGCAGCGGTCCGCACGGAGTACATCGTACATGTGGATCTCGTGGATACGCTTGACGGCTTCCTCCTGAAAAGCTTCGGCCGACGGCGCGAAGTCTGTGTATTTATATCCGAAAAGTTCATCGGAGATCTCGCCGGTGAGAAGCACGCGGACATCCGAGATCTCGTGGATCTTTTTACAGAGAAGATACATACCCATCGATGCGCGGATCGTGGTGATATCGTATGTGCCGAGCACCTCGATGACTTCTTCGAGAGAGTTGATGACATCTTCTTTGGTGATGATGACTTCGGTATGCTCGGAGTGGATGTAGTCCGCGACTTCCTTGGCATACTTTAAGTCGATCGCATCTTCGCTCATACCGATCGCGAAAGTCTTGATCGGGTGGTCTTCCATCTCCTGTGCGATCGCGCAGACGAGAGAGGAATCCAGTCCGCCGGAAAGAAGGAAACCGACTTTGGAATCGGAAACGAGACGCTTCTTTACGCCGCTTATAAGCTTGTCGTGGATGTTTCTGAAGATCGTCGGAAGATCGTCATCCAAGACCTTTTCAACTTTCGTGATATCGCAGTAGCAGGTGAACTTTCCGTCCTTATAGTAATGTCCGGGCGGGAAGGGGAGGACCTTTTTGCAGTAGGGGACGATGTTCTTTGCCTCGCTGGCCAGAGCGATGTGACCTTCGTCGTCGAATCCGTAGTACATAGGACGGATGCCGATCGGGTCTCTTGCCGCGACCAGGGACTTGCTTTCGGTGTCGTAGATGATCAGGGCGAACTCTGCATCGAGCTTGCTGAACATATCGACGCCGTACTTTTCATATAAAGGAAGAAGCACTTCACAGTCGGAATCCGAGGCGAAAGTAATGCCATCGGAGATAAGTTCCTGGCGAAATGCTTCAAAACCATAGATCTCGCCGTTGCAGACGAGGTATTTTCCGGATCGGGAGAAGGGCTGCATACCTTCCGGGGTCAATCCCATGATGGACAGTCGGTGAAAGCCCATGGTACCGTCTTTGAGGTCGACGATCCGGCTCTGGTCCGGGCCTCGGGAGATCGTCTTGTCAAAACCCTCCTTGAATTGTTCCTGCGTCAGATCCGGGCGCAGATAAAACATAATGGAACACATAAATCTATTTCCTCCAACTTAATTAATCACTACTCTGAAAAAAGTTCGGCAGTGCCTTTTTCTCCATTCTCGAAAAGCACTGTTCCATATATTTATTCAGTGCGAAAAGCACTGTTCCTTTTTAATATCCAAAGGAGTCCTGCCGCAATGGCAGGACCCCGATGGGATTTCAGTTTATAGATTATTCTACGTCCTGGAGGGCGTCGAATCCTTCCTCACTTGTTCGTACTTTGATGACGTTCTCTACATCGTAGACGAAGATCTTGCCATCACCGATGTGACCGGTATAAAGTACTTTCTTTGCGGTATCGATAACAGCCTGTACAGGTACTCTCGCTACCACGATATCCATCTGGATCTTCGGAAGCAGTGAAGGTTCAACTTCAACGCCTCGATAGAACTCAGGCTTACCTTTCTGGATGCCGCAGCCCAGTACGTGGGAGACGGTCATACCGGTGATACCGATATCCAGGAGTGCCGACTTAAGCGGCTCGAGCATACGCTCTTTGCAGACGATCTCGATCTTGGTGAGCTTCTTTCCGTCCGGGCTCTTGTAGGAGATGCCGGAGGCGGATCTTGCGACTTCCTTGACCTCGACAGCTTCTGCCATCGGAGTTTCGCCGATGACCTTGATGGAAGGAAGAACGGAGTCATCTACTGTCGGAGCAAAATCAGCAACAGATGCGAAGTCTGCATATGCGGAGACAAGACCATGTTCGGAGATGTCCATACCTGCGAGTTCGTCTTCAGCGGAAGCACGAAGACCGATGGTGTGCTTGATGATCTGGAATGCCGGGATCATGCAAAGTGCTGTCCAGGCGAGGATCGCCGTGATACCTAAGCACTGTACGCCGAAGACCTTCATGCCTTCGGAGAAAGATGTACCGTGAACGAGAGCGTAGATCGGTCCGTCAACTCCTGCATCCGCTGTGGAAGTAGAGAGAAGACCTGCTGCGATCGTACCCCAGATACCGTTTGCCAGGTGAACACCTACTGCACCGACCGGGTCATCTACGTGGCACTTGATATCGAGCTTTTCGATAACGACGACTACGAGGATACCGCTTACGATACCGATGACCGTGGCACCGATCACATCGACGTTGTTACAGCCTGCGGTTACACCTACAAGACCTGCCAGAGAGGCGTTCAAGCACATGGATACATCAGGCTTACCGTTCTTGATCCAGGTGTAGATCATGGTGACGCATGTAGCGACTGCCGGAGCAACTGTTGTTGTTACGAAGATTGCTGCGAGAGAAGCAACAGAAGTTGCAGCAGCACCGTTGAATCCATACCATCCGAACCAGAGGATGAAGCAACCGAGAGCACCGAGTGTTAAGGAGTGACCCTGGATCGCCTTGACCTTTACGACTTTGCCGCTCTGGTCTTTGATGTACTTACCGATACGGGGCCCGAGGATGATCGCACCGATAAGAGCGGAGATACCACCAACGGAATGGATCGCTGCAGAACCTGCAAAATCGATGAAGCCCATCTTTGCGAGCCAGCCCTGAGAGTTCCATACCCAGCCTGCCTCGATCGGATATACGACCAGGCTGATGATGGCGGAATAAACACAGTATGCGGAGAACTTGGTTCTTTCTGCCATCGCACCGGAAACGATCGTTGCGGCTGTGGCACAGAATACTAAGTTAAATACGAAGGAGGACATCGGGAAGTTTGAAAAATCAGAGAAGATCTTCATGTTCGGAACACCGATGATTCCCATCACGTAGTCTTCACTCATCATCAGGGCAAAGCCGAGCAGACTGAATACTACAGTACCGATGCAGAAGTCCATCAGGTTTTTCATGATGATGTTTCCTGCGTTCTTTGCTCTGGTAAAGCCGGTCTCGACCATCGCGAAACCGCACTGCATGAAGAAGACCAAAGCGGCTCCTATCAAGAACCATACACTAAATATAGTGTCGTTTGCGGATTGTAATAAAGCTTCCATTTTATTCACCTCTTTTATTTTTCCCGGAAAAAGCGAAAGTGGCGGTGAACACCGGATGGCTATTTACCATCCTATGCACATCGCCACATTGCGTGTGTTTTTATTCCGCTTTCCCGTGCTTTTCTTATCTGACTCCGAAGAGCAGTTCGCCGTATGTCGGGAACGGCCATACCTTGGCACTGCAGAGGGACTCTGCCTGATCGGCTGCGGCACGAAGATCCTGCATCGCTACGAATACCTTATCTCTGTATGCATAGGACTGAGCGAGGATGTCTTCGATCTCATGTACTTCGATCACCGCATCTTCAAGGACCTTGGTTCTTGCTGCGATATCGCTCTGGAGCTTGCTGAGCTGCGTGATCAGATCTTTTTCAAAAGCTGTATCCGCGCCGCTGGCCTGCTGTACTGCGATCGCTGTATCTGCGAGTTCCTTGATGTAGGAAGTCACTGCCGGCAGGATATCCTTTCTTGCCATATCGATCATGGTGAGTGCTTCGATATTGATGATCTTGCTGTAGTTCTCCAGGAGGATATCGTGTCTTGACTGCATTTCTGCAAGACTAAATACACCAAACTTTAAGAACAGATCTTTGTTCTTCTGATCGAGGAATCTCTCCATCGCTTCCGGTGTGGAACGGAGATTGAGAAGACCTCTTTCCTCGGTTGCTTCCTTGATCCAGCTCTCATCGTAACCGTTGCCGTTAAAGATGATCCTCTTATGAGCGGTGATCGTTTCCTTAATGAGTGCTGAAAGCTCTGCATTAAAATCACTTGCCTTTTCAAGTCTGTCTGCGAACTCGCAGAGGCTGTCTGCCACTGCTGTATTCAGCATGATGTTCGCGCAGGCGATCGAGTTAGCGGAACCGAGCATTCTGAATTCGAACTTATTACCTGTGAAAGCAAACGGAGAAGTTCTGTTTCTGTCGGTAGAATCCTTCGGGAACTTCGGGAGAACATCTACACCGATCTCCATCTGTACTTTCTCATGCTGATCGTAAGCTTTTCCTTCTACGATTGACTCGATGATACCATTCAGCTCATCACCCAGGAACATGGAGACAACTGCCGGCGGAGCTTCGTTCGCGCCAAGACGGTGATCGTTGCCTGCGGTGGCTACCGAGATACGGAGCAGATCCTGATGTACATCTACTGCACGGATAACTGCTGCCAGGAAGAGTAAGAACTGAGCATTCTCGGAAGGTGTGTCACCGGGCTCGAGGAGGTTGACTCCCTTATTGG
>JAEEWG010000031.1 GCA_016287245.1 Clostridia bacterium | reverse complement strand
TGGGCGGCTACGAGTCAAAGGCAGTTAGGCTTGAACGACATGTGAAAGCCAGCGTCTTTAGGCGCTGGCCGGTAACATGGGCTTATAGCCCTAGAGCAAACCACCCGTTCGACGGGTGGTTATGATTATATCGTCTCGCTTTTATATTACAGGGAACTGTCCTGCTTTTTCCAAGTTCGGGTATAATGGTATGAGAAAAGATCCGCGACAAAGGGAGATTTGACATGACCAGACTTTTTATCGACAAGTCCATAGATGAGGGGATAAGTTCCTGGGAGTTCTCCGGCGAGAATGCCAGATACCTTTCAGATGTCCTTCGCATGCGTTCGGGAGAGGAGCTGATCCTCTGTGATGCTTCCTCGGTCGATCATGTCTGCAGTATCGTTTCCATCTCGAAAAACAGCGTCGCCGTTTCCATCACGGACCGACATAAAAACGGAAATGAGCCGAAGTTTTATGCCACAGTCTATCAGGGCCTGGCCAAGGGCGAGCGGATGGATCTTTCCATCCAGAAGTCCGTGGAACTCGGGGTCTCCCGGTATGTGCCCACTTCATGCAGCCGAAGCATCGTGAAGATGAAAAGCGGAGAGAAAGGCGGAAAGCTCGACCGCTGGCAGGCGATCGCCCTCGAAGCCGCAAGACAGTGCGGAAGAGGCATCGTGCCTACTGTCGATGGCGTGATGGACTTAAAAGCCGCCCTCAAGGAAGCAGTAGAGACATCTGACCTCGTGTTGTTCCCCTGGGAAGAGGAAAAGGAAGGAAATCTCGGGAAGTTTCTTTCGGATATCGACTTTGAAAGAAGTCCGAAGATCGCCGTATTTATCGGCCCGGAGGGCGGTTTTTCCGAAGAAGAAGCGAAGATGGCGGAAGAACTTGGCGCAAAACTTGTAACACTTGGAAAAAGAATACTCCGCACTGAGACCGCGGCACCTGCAGTTTTGGCGATGCTGGTCTATCGGAGTGAACTGATTTGATGTATAATAAGATGTTTGAAGAAAAACAGAAAGTGAGCACTTTATGAAATACAGTTGTCAGAAGGGCACAAAAGATATTCTGCCGCAAGAAGTATATAAGTGGCAGAAGGCGGAGAAGACGTTTGCAGAGATCTGCGGACAGTATGGTTACAGCGAGATCCGCATCCCGACATTTGAGCAGACTGATCTGTTTTTAAGATCCGTCGGAGACACCACAGACGTGGTCCAGAAAGAGATGTACACCTTCGAGGATAAGGGCGGACGTTCCATCACCCTTCGTCCGGAAGGTACCGCAGGCGTAGTTCGAAGCTTCGTTGAGAACGGCATGGCTTCGCTTCCGAGCCCGGTAAGACTTTTCTATAACATTACGGCCTTCCGCTATGAGAAGATGCAGAAGGGCAGATACCGTGAGTTCCACCAGTTCGGCCTCGAGGCTTTCGGTGCCGAGGGACCGGCGATCGACGCGGAGATCATCAGCATCCTCGTGGCTTTCTTTGAAAAGATGGGTCTTAAGAAGACCAAGCTCTGCATCAACAGCATCGGATGCCCGACCTGCCGTGCCGAGTACAATAAAATCCTGAAGGATTATTTCCGTCCGCACCTTTCGAAGATGTGTGAAGACTGTCAGTCGCGTTTTGAGAAGAACCCGCTGCGCATGATCGACTGTAAGGAAGAAAAGTGCGGTGCGATCGCAGCATCTGCGCCGAGACTCATCGATTATCTCTGCGATGACTGCAAGGCACACTTTGAAGGATTGAAGATGAACCTCGAAGCTCTCGGCATCGACTATACGATCGATTCCGGCATCGTAAGAGGCCTGGATTATTACACGAGAACGGTATTCGAATTCAAGTCCGAGAACGTCGGCTCCCAGGGAACGATCTGCGGCGGCGGACGTTACGACGGTCTTGTTTCCGAGATCGGCGGACAGCCGACACCGGGTATCGGATTTGCTATGGGCGCTGAACGTTTCCTCCTCGAGATGGAAGCGCAGGGCATCGAGATCGAAAAGGAGCAGAAGGTACAGCTTTATATCGCCAACCTTTCTCCCGAGACACAGATCGAAGCACAGAAGCTGGCGTTCTCTTTAAGAAAACAGGGCATCGGCTGTGAGATCGACCTGATGGGAAGATCTTTCCGTGCACAGCTCAAGTACGCAGGCAAAACGGGTATCCCGTTCCTCCTCGTGTTGGGTGACGATGAGATCAAATCCCAAAAAGCCAAGCTCAAGGCGATGGCAGACGGAACAGAAAAGGAAGTAGAACTGGGAGAGGTCGCAGAAGCGATCCGCGCCTGGTGATCACGCAAACTAGAACAAGGTAGTTTACGGAGGAATACATGGATAACCGGAATCATGATGAAGTGTCAGAAGAAAATATCGTAGATATCGTGGCAAGTCTCGGTAAAGACGTGGAAGAAGATGTCGAAGAAACCGCCGCTTCCGTTGAAGAGACAGCCGAAGAAGTGGAAGAAGCTCTTGAAGAAGCAGTAGAAGCTCCCGAGGCCGTGGAAGAAACTGCGGAAGAAGTCGCTGAAACGGTAAGTGATGAAGTGGAAGAGGCCGAAGCCGTTTCTGAAGAGGCTGTCGAAGAAATCGTTTCCGAGGCAAAAGACTCCTCCGATATTCCGAGCATCGATGACTGCCTGGACATCATCCCCGCAGCTATTCCGACAGATCTTTCCGACGCGGAAGAAAAAGCTGAAGAAATCGTAGAAGAGGCAGAAGAAGAAACGAAGACAGAGGATACTTCGGAAGAAGAAAAATCTTCTGAGGAATCTTCTGAAGAAAATGAATCTTCTGAAGAGAAAGAAGAATCTAAAGAGACTGAAGAATCTAAAGAGGCTGAAGATTCCGAAGGGTCTGGCGACTCTTCGGTGGAGAAGAAGGATAAAGAAGAGTCCGAGAAGGAAAAAAGTGCGATCTACATGTTCCTCGATACCATCAAGTTCGTGGCGATCGGTCTTCTTGTCGGTATCCTCCTTGTTGTCTTCGTTATCCAGAGAAACGATGTGTACGGAAGCTCCATGGAGCCGACACTCTATACGGGCGATGCGGTATTTGTCGAGATGATCTCCGTATATACCGGCAACTTCAAAAGAGGCGACATCATCACCATCGATGCCAAGGGCATGGAGGGATATACCCATGAGGAGAACCTCATCAAGCGCATCATCGGCCTTCCGGGCGAGACGATCAAGATCGCGGATGGCAATGTATATATCAATGGTGAACTTTTAGACGAGTCGGATTATCTTCCGGCCGGAACGAAGACCTTTGTCGGCGCTGAAGGACAGAGCCGCGGATACGACGAAGTCACCTTGGGACCTGACGAATACTACTGCATGGGTGATAACCGTGGAGGCAGTAACGACAGCCGCCGTATGGGACCGTTTAAGAAGAAGCAGATCGATGCCAAAGTCCTTATGCGCATCTATCCCTTCAACAAGATGAAATTTTACTGATAGAGAGCATTTACGAAACACATGGAAAGACAGGACAAAATTCGTAACTTCTGCATCGTGGCTCACATCGACCACGGAAAGAGCACGCTGGCCGACCGCCTGATCGAGAATACGGGCGTCGTGGAATCGCGTGAGATGCAGAACCAGATCCTCGACAATATGGATATCGAGCGTGAGCGCGGTATCACTATCAAATCCCAGTCGACCCGACTTCTTTATAAGGCGAAGGACGGCGAGGAGTATATTTTAAATCTCATCGACACCCCCGGCCACGTGGACTTTAACTACGAAGTCAGCCGATCTCTTGCGGCCTGTGACGGAGCGATCCTGATCGTCGATGCCGCACAGGGTATCGAAGCGCAGACGCTGGCCAACGCCTACCTGGCTGTGGATGCAAATCTTGAGATATTACCGGTCATCAACAAGATCGATCTTCCCTCGGCCCAGCCGGAGGAAGTGAAGAAGGAGATCGAAGATGTGATCGGACTGGATGCTTCGGAAGCACCTCTTATCTCCGCGAAGAACAACGTCGGTATCGATGATGTTCTGGAGGGGATCGTCGAGTTCCTTCCGCCGCCGAAGGGGGATGAGAACAAGCCTCTGCGCGCATTGATATTCGACTCGAAGTATGACCCGTATAAGGGTGTTATCGTAAATGTCCGTGTGAAGGAAGGATCTGTCAATTTAGGCGATAAGATCCGCATGATGAATACCGGTGCGGAGTTCGTGGTAACGGAACTCGGCTATTTCCATCCGGGTGAATTTGTTCCTTCGAAGTCTCTTCTGACGGGCGAAGTAGGATATATCTGCGCTTCCATCAAGAATGTAAGGGATACGGCTCCGGGCGATACGGTAACGCTGGCAGACGATCCTGCGGACGAACCTCTTCAGGGATATAAGCCGATCCAGCAGATGGTGTTCTGCGGACTTTATCCCGTCGATGGTGCGAAGTATCCGGATCTTCGCGATGCTCTTGAAAAACTGCAGTTAAACGATGCGGCGCTTTCTTTTGAAGCGGAAACATCGGCAGCTTTGGGCTTCGGCTTCCGCTGCGGCTTCTTAGGACTTCTTCACTACGAAGTCATCCAGGAACGTCTCGAAAGAGAGTTCAATCTTGACCTGATCTCAACGGCACCGTCTGTTGTCTATAAGGTCTATACGACGGCAGGGGAGTGCATCCGCATGGATAACCCGACGAATATGCCGGATCCGGCGGAGATCGACTATATGGAGGAACCGATCGTCAAGGCGACGATCATGACGCCGAAGGAATATGTCGGTAATCTCATGGAGCTTTGTCAGGACAGAAGAGGCGAATATATCAACATGGAATACATGGACGATATCCGCGTCATGCTCCACTATAAGATGCCGTTAAATGAGATCATCTACGACTTCTTTGATGCACTGAAATCAAGGACGAGAGGCTACGGTTCTCTCGATTATGAACTGGAAGGCTATCAGAAGAGTGACCTTGTAAAACTCGATATCCTCTTAAACGGCGACATCGTCGATGCGCTTTCCTTTATCGTGCATAGAGACAAGGCATACGCAAGAGGCCGTAAGATGACCGAGAAACTCAAGGAGAATATACCGAGACAGCAGTTCGAGGTCCCGGTACAGGCGGCGATCGGCGGCAAAGTCATTGCCCGTGAGACGATCCGCGCATTTAGAAAAGACGTGCTTGCCAAGTGCTACGGCGGTGATATCACGCGTAAGAAGAAACTTCTGGAGAAGCAGAAGGAAGGTAAGAAGAGGATGCGTCAGGTAGGTTCCGTCGAAGTGCCGCAGGAAGCATTCATGAGCGTTCTTCGTCTCGACGAAGACTGATACTGTTTTTCCTGTTCTTTACGAAAAAATCCGTAAGGCTGTCCTTTTATGGGCAGCCTTTACAGATTGCACTCGTTTCTTACGGCCTGCATCCGAAGGTCGAGCATCTCGATCTGCTCGGCGCAGTTTCTAAGTTCGTCCGCGAGGACCTTGGCGCGCTCTTCCGGAAGATCGTGCTTATAGTGGAGTTTATGCTCGAGGCTCGCCCAGAAATCCATGGCAATGGTCCGAAACTGCACCTCGACCTTCATGTTCTTTTTCTCATCCTTTAAGAAGATCGGCACTTCCACGATCAGGTGAAGGCTTCGATATCCGCTCGGCTTCGGCTCTTTGATATAGTCTTTCTTCTCGATCAGGGTGATGTCATCCTGTGAAAGAAATGCATCGGCCAGTTCGTAGATATCGTCCGGAAAAGAACAGATCACGCGTACACCAGCGACGTCCTTGATATTCTCCTCGATGGCATCGAGCGTCAGCGGAATGTTCTTCCTTCTCATCTTCCGGAGAAGACTGTCAACCGACTTTACGCGCGTCTTGATGCTCTCGATGGGGTTTCTTTCCAGATCGACAGACAGGGACTCATCGAGTACCTTGAACTTGGTTTCGACCTCCATGATGGCGCACTGGTAATAGGCGAACATCCGGTCGATCGGCTTGGTGTTTTCCTCCACAAAATCAAGGAAGGCATCGGACATGAGATTCTCACGGACGAAGTCCTCCCGATAAGTGGATAATGTATTTTCGATCCCTGCAGGGAATAGTTCATTAGTTTCGTTTTCCATCTTGTAACTCCTTTTCCATCCATTGTAATACAAAGTGCCCCGCCAATTGCTAATTGTTTATTAATTTTCTTAAAACAGCCTAAAACAGGGTGTTTTTGTGCTATAATGAAACAAATTAATTGGAGGTGAAGGAAATGAAGAAAGTAATGGCAGGACTCCTTACAGTTGCATTAATGGCCAGCCTGGCAGGATGCTCTCTCGGAGGAGGCAAATACAGTAAAACGAAGAAAAAGGTAATCAGCGCGGCAGAGAAGGTCTATGAGGCTTCCGAAGCAGATAAGAAGCAGAAGAAGAGCATGATCAAGTCCTTCAGACCTTCGGATTCTATGTACGAAGATGGTATCTATGTCGAACTGTCCGGTGACGATTTTGAAAAATTCAATATGAACATGGAAGCCATTGAAGATCCAGAAGAGGATCTCAAGAACGTAACTCTTTTCGGAAAGAGCGAAGGCAAGTCCGGGATCGGTGTTTACGTCATCGAGACGACGGATAAGGAGATCGCACAGGGCATCTACGATGAATTCATGGATCAGATCGGATCTTTCGGCAAGAAGGAACTTAAGGCCAAAGCGAAGAACTCGGATCTTGTCTACGGCATCGATGATGAGAAGGATGATACCTATGCAGTTATCGCCGTTTCTGAAGATGACAACAATCAGGCATCTGCGTTCTACTTCAATGTTTCCGGAAACGTAGTTACTATCTTTGTTTATTCCGGAACTGCAGATTCAGACCTTTATGAAAGCATGTATGAATACACGGATAAAGCGGGTCTTTACGATTTTGAAAAGCTCCTCGATGAGGACTGATCGGAAGATCTTTGGAAAAAAGTAAATAAGCATTGCGGCTGCTCTCTCATGTGATGAAGATCACGGGAGGGCAGCCTCTTTTTGTGTCTTTCCCCCCCGCGGAAATTTGACAGGAACTTTTGATATATGTACACTTAATGCGTCGATAAGACTGCTAAGAAAGGGTTGGCAATTCATATGAAAAACAAAGTAACTTTGACGGCCAGAATTACGTCTTTACTTTTGGCTGTCGTTATCTCCGTACCTGTTTTCGGTGTGTCGCAGACGAAAAAAGTCTGTGCGGTAACTTCCAACGGAAAAAATAATAACAATACCAGCTTCGGGGTATCAGCTATTAAAGACCCCGTGGCGCCGTCTTCCAAAGATGATAAGTGGAAGGGAGACTATGTTTATTTCGGAAAATGGAATCAGGAACCGGTCAAGTTCCGTGTTCTTGATACGGACACTGATCTGTTCACTCATGACTCGAAAGAAAAAACACTTTTTCTGGACAGTGATGTGCTGCTGTATAACGATTATTTAGATTATACCGAAGGGACATCATGGAAAAACAGCTCGCTTCGTACTTACATGAACCATAAGCTCTTAGATGATCTCTTTGACGGTTATGAATGTCTGGCGATCGAATATTGCGACAGTTGGGGATTTTCCATGACTGTGGGAACAGGACCCGAAGAAGTTTATTCCACCACACAGGCCATGTTCGGAAGCAGGCTCGGGATCTCCGGCGAACAGTTATTCCTTCTTGATGCATGGGAACTGTCGAACAAAAAATACGGATATTTCCCGAGCGAGAGTGCTGCCTCCCGAATAAAGTCTTTAGCAGATGGTGTAACGGATACGGGATATTATCTTACCCGAACCCCGGAACGGGATGGCAAGAAGGTCGGTTTTGTAAATAACGAAACAGGTTCTTTCGTCCTGATGTCAACTAAAAAAAGTGCAGGTATTGCTCCTGCGATCAACATCAAGAAGTCGTCGATCCTTTTTTCGACGTGGACGAATCAGTATGACTCGAGCGATCCGGATAGAACATTTAAACTCACCCTGCTGGATAATGATATGACTATTTCTGCCCAAAAATCGAAGGGTATCTCTATCGATGATAATGGCTGGGTGACCATCCCATATGTGGTCAGCGGATCAGATAAGGGAATTGCCAATACTGCCTCTGTATTGATCCTGGACAAGGAATACCCGGACAGCAGAGCCAATATCCTGTTCTATGATACGCTTCGTTCCTCGGATGTCTTTTCGGCAGAAGGAGAAGGCATGTTCCAATTCCCGAAAGAGATTTCCGGAACATGGGGGAAGGACTATTTCGTATATATTCTGGCGGAGCATAGCCATGGCCTGAAAAGGTTCACGGATCTGGCAAGTGCGCCGTGTCAGGTATTCCTTCCTGATGAATACACCTATGATTTTACAAAATCTTCCACTCTTACTTTGGATGCCACTCGGGTCAGGTTGATTGCGAACTATTTAAAGAAGAGCACGCTGTTGAATTCCGATCATCATGGAACCCAGTACGGGATCGATCTGAATAATGATGGCGACTATGACCTTATCCTGGATACCCAGGAAAAAACTCTGAGGAAATCAAACGCTTGCCATTTATACGGGCCGATTAAGGTGAGCGATCAGTTTGTGAACTGGACGTTCCTCTTTGAATCTCCGGATGTCACCTTTGATATTAGGGAGGATTCCATCACTATGGATCAGGTGCAGAAAGATGCATTTGATGTCCTGCTCCAGAAGAACCTGTTTGGAAAAGTAGTGAGTAATCACGGGGACTATTTCATCGATATCGACGGAGAAGGAACGACAGATATTCACGTAAGTTCGAACATGATGGAGAAATCTCCGGGCGCAAATGCAAATGCAGTCTACTATACTGCCAGTCAGCTCAGAGGGTCCGGATTTTCCAGTATTAAGATCATTCTGGGGCTTCAGGAGGTCACATACGACTTAAGAGAAAAACCGTATTCACGTGCTATTGATATAGAAGACATGAAGATCTTAGAAGTCTTAGGTGGCAATGGTCTGGTCGGCTATTCCGGGGCGGAATCACAGTTTAGATTTGACCTTGATAAGGACGGCCATATGGATATACTCTATGATATTGAAACACGTACTATGCGTGCACTGTCTTCCACGAATCTGAAAGGATCGTACAAGTTTGAGCAGGATATTCTTTCGTCCTTCGGATATGCATATGTGGAGTATATCTTCCCGCAGGTTATGCCTCCGGATATGGTTTTAGGTCTGAAAGCCGTTTCTGCCGGCAAAAACCAGGTCAAACTCACATGGAATAGTGTCGAACGAGCAGAAGGATATCTTATCTATGCGCAGAAAAACGGCTCTTACGGCTATGTGGGCATGACGACGAAGGGCACGACCTTTACGGATACGAAGGCGCTGGACAGTGACTATAACTTCTACTGGGTATTCGCCTATGTTAAGGACGGAAACGGCAATATGATCCCGGGCGGCTGTGAGAAATATGTCTATGCGAAGGGCGTATGTCTGGCGGTTACAAATCTCAAGGCATCTTCAGTGACCGGTGGCGTGAAGCTCACCTGGACAGCATCTGCCGGAGCGGACGGTTATCTCGTATATGGTATCCATCCGGGCGGATCTTACGGGTATATCGGCATGACGACAAAGGGCACGACCTATACGGACAAAAACGCCAGCAAGACAGATTATAACTTCTACTGGGTATTCCCGTACCACAAAGATGCAGACGGAAACATGTGCGTCGGCGGAACTGCCCCGTATACCTACGGCAGAGCAAAATAAAAAACATCGGATAAGAGTAAGTAACATCGGAGAAGAATCAAAGAACCAAGGAGGTAAGAAGATGATCACAAAGAAAAAAGCAAAGATCATGTCGCTCATATTATCTGCCGCGATGGGCATCCCGCTTTTACCTGTGGTAAGTAATGGGAAGAGTGTCCGGGCAGACGGTTATTCTAAAACAAAAGAGAATACAAGACTCTGTGTGACCGGCATCGGTTCGCCGAAAGCGCCGGAATCAAATAATGATGCCTGGACAGGAAACTATGTATGGTTCGGAAAGTACGATGGAAATCCTATTAAGTTCCGCGTTCTTGCTCCGACAACAGATCGTTTCTCTGCTGAGACTGGAGAAAATACGTTATTTCTTGACAGCGATATGACTTTGTATTCAGCGAACTATGACTCAGACAAAAAAATGGACTCGTGGGCGAAATCCAGCGTGAGAAGCGGCTTGCAAGGAAATAAATTCCTCACAAAGTCCAACGGACTTACAGGTCCTGAGGTGGCAGCTATTGCTGAAAGTACAATCGCTTCACATGATCTGGTCGTCGGAACTGAAGCCGGAAATGTGTGTTCGTATGTAAAGAAAGAATTCGAGACATATGTACCGCTGGAGAAAGATACTGTTTTTCTCCTTGATGCGGAGGATGTGTCGAATCTTGCATACGGTTATGCGATCGACGAGGTTGCTTTGAACAGAGTCAAGAACTCTTTTGATACAGGCAAGCCCTTAAGAAGGTGGTTGAGATCTATCGATGACGTAGAGGTCGGCTGTTTAGTTGAGGACAACGGAGAATTTAATGACCTGAAAATGGCCTTTTACGGCGGTATTGCACCGGCGATGAACCTCAAGCATGAATCGGTCCTTTTTTCCACAGAGATCAAGGCTCCGGATAAGAGCGGATACCATGGTGAGTATAAACTTACGGTCTTCGATAAAGATCTTCACATCGAGATACCTGTCAAAAAGCAGGTGACTTTTGAAGACCGCACGATCTCTGTTCCTTACCATTACTGGGGGACTGATGCCAGTAAAGCCAGAGTGACAGTCCTGATCACAGATAAAGCTGTCCAGACCGGAAACACAAACGATGCGAAGATCCTGTATTACAGCGAGCTTTCGGGCGTCTCCGGCTTTACGGGAACGGGAACATTTACCCTTCCGGAAGATCTCAGCGTTTTCGACTGGGGCGACAAATATTTCGTGTATATCTTCACAGAGAAGCTTGCTTCCGGCGACAATGCGCTCCACGAGACCGACTATGCCAGCCTGCTTTGCTTTGTTCCGGATCCGGCCCTCCCTCTGGATGAGGCGCATTTTCCGGATGCCAACTTCCGGGAATACATGAAAAAGTTTGACTCGGATCAATCGAAGGATCTCTCCACAAGTGAGATCAAGGCGGTAAGCTATATCGATGTCAATGGAAAGGGTATTGCTGATCTGACCGGAATCGGGTATTTCCCGAATCTCGCTGAACTTCGGTGTGCCAATAACCAGCTGACATCTTTAGATATCAGCAAGAATCCGGAACTCAGATCACTAAACTGCTCCGGTAATCAGCTGACCGAGCTTGATCTGAGCCAGAATCCCAAACTGGAGACGCTGTCATGCGGTGGCAATCAGATCACGACTTTAGATCTTCGTAACTGTCCGATACTTGAAAACTGCGTGAAGACCGCAAAAAGAACGGCCGTAGCGAATAGTCAGTTAGGGCAAGAGTATTTTGGATTTGGATCTGAATATAGTTACCGGATCTTGATCGATCGGATCGTTCAGCTGATCTTAACGGATTCTCCGGCTGCGACGGATCTTCCTGTCGATGAGACGAATTTTCCGGATCCGAATTTCCGCAAGTATATCCTGGAAGCGGTAGATCTAAACAGTACGAAAACACTGAGCGATAGCGAGATCTCCGCCGTGACGGAGATGAACTGCATAAATAGATCCATCTCGGATATGACAGGCTTGCAGTATTTTACGGAGATAACTAAACTTTACTGCTCGCAGAACAACATATCTTCTTTGAATGTCGGGGTCTTGCCCAAACTTACCCTTCTGGATTGTGCGTCCAATAAACTGACAGAACTGGATATGACGAAAAATACGGCTCTTACGTTCCTTTGCTGCACGGACAATCAGCTGACTTCACTGAAACTGAAAAACTCCGCTTTAACGTGTCTTGCATGTTATGATAATAATCTAGCTGTAGTGGATATCCATAACTGCCCGGCTCTTTTGGATATCGTTAATGGTACCGAATGGAGCGAATATAAAGATTATAATGATCAGGTGCTGTATTATCAGTACTATCAGGATTGGGAAAACTTGATCCAGTATGACGTAAATACGAAGATCCGTCTTCAGGATATCACTCCCGGAAAAGTCACTGGTCTTTCCGCGGCTTCTGCCGGTAAGAATAAGGTCAAACTGACATGGACGGCCGTAGAGGGCGCGGAGGGTTACCTCGTATATGCGCAGAAGGACGGCAAGTACGGCTATGTGGGCATGACCACCAAGGGCACGACCTTTACGGATACGAAGGCGTTGGATAATGACTATAACTACTACTGGGTATTCGCCTATGTGAAGGATGAGACCGGCAAGATGGTCGCGGGCGGCTGCGAGAAGTATGTCTATGCCAAGGGCGTGTGTCTGGCGGTTACGGATCTGAAGGCTTCTTCTGTAACGGGTGGCGTGAAGCTCACCTGGACAGCAAGTACCGGCGCGGAAGGATATCTCGTATATGGTATCCATCCGGGCGGATCTTACGGCTATATCGGCATGACAACTCAGGGAACGACTTTTACGGACAAGAAAGCCAGTAAGACAGACTGGAACTTCTACTGGGTATTCCCGTATCACATGGATTCCAGCGGCAAGATGATCGTCGGCGGAACACCGAAATACGTATACGGAAGAGCCCAATAAGGATCAGCGCCAAAAACGATAGAATGAAAGCAGGAGCCGGTCGTCCGGGAAAACCAGACGACCGGCTCTTTTCCTATATGGGGATCGGCTCACATGCTTTCTTTACAATCGAAATTTTCCATGCGAAAATTAGGGGGATTCTTAAGGTAGGAGATTGGTTATATGAGTAGACACAAAAGACATAATGACAGAACAATGACCAGGACGAGGATCATGTCGATCATTCTTGCTGCGGCGATGAGCGTGCCTTTTCTGCCGCTTTTGATCCGTCAGAAGACCCTTCGTGCGGATACGGTGACGAAAAATGAGACCAATACGTCGATGAGTTCATCAACCATATTTCCCGCGAAAGCTCCCGCTACGAAAGATACGAAATGGACAGGAGACTATGTCTGGTATGGTTCCTATGAGGGCGATCCGATAAAGTTCCGGGTGCTTTCGCCAAGTACGACCGCCTACGGAGGAACGACGATGTTCCTGGATTGCGATCGAGCACTTTTCAAAGAACAGTTTAATCTAAAATCGGGCGAAAATAAGTGGTCAGGAAGCCATCTTCAGGAGTATCTGAACGGAGATTTCCTGAAGAACAGTTTTGGTGTAAGCGAGAGAAATGCGATTGCTACCAGTATCCGGGAGGGAGGGCAAGCGTATTCAAGCGGCTCTTATGAAGAATATGCGTATGGTTCCACCGTGGGCGTAAACGATAAGGTGTTTGTCCTTGATGCTTCTGAGATATTGAACAAGGAATATGGTTATTATCCGTATTCGGGTTTTGGGAAAATGTCCAATGATGTCTGGCTCGGTGAAAGTGTGAACAATCACAAGAAGCTGAGTATGGACGATCAAATCAGTGATTGCTGGTTACGATCGGCCTCGACAATTGGATCTTACCAAAGAGCAGGTTCAGTAGAGCGTACGGGTGGCTTAGGCAGACATGATGTGAATGATTCTTTATATGTGTCACCTGCGATCAATCTTGATCTTCGCTCCGTGGTTTTTTCTACGAGGGTGAAATCAATGGATGTATACGGCAATGGTGCAGAATTCAAACTGTCCGTGCTGAATAAGTATATGACGATCTCGGTTACCGAAGGCAAGAAAGTCACAAGATCCGGAAAAACGATCTTTGTTCCTTATACGATCTCCGGAAGCCATGCGGAAAAAACAGATCGAATCAGTGTTCTGATCCTGAACAGATCCTATAAGCCGGAAGGCGGCGCTATGCTACTTTATTATCGTGCCATGGATGGACTGACTGGCACGCAGGGCACGGCGACATTTGATCTGCCGGATTCTTTATCTATCGACGGCTGGGGAGAAGACTACTATGTATATATTCTGGCCGAGAATCTGGCGGACGGGAAATTGGCCAATCATTTGACGGACTATGTAAGTGCACCTGTCCTGATTGCCCCTGTCCCGGAAAAAGTGACCGGGCTTAAGGCAGAATCGGCAGGAAAGAACAAGGTCGAGCTTTCCTGGGATCCGGTAAGTGCCGTCGAAGGCTATCTTGTGTATGCGCAGAAAAACGGGAATTACGATTATGTCGGAATGACTACATGGGGAACGACATTCACAGATACCAAAGCGCTCGATACGGATTACAACTTCTACTGGGTATTCGGTTATGTAAAGGATGCCAATGGGAAGATGATCCCCGGCGGATGTGAAAAGTATGTCTATGCCAAGGGCGTTTGCCTTGCGGTGACAGGTCTTAAAGCTTCTTCTGTGTCGGGCGGCGTGAAACTCACCTGGAATGCTTCCGAGGGTGCGAAAGGATATCTCGTTTACGGGATCCATCCGGGCGGATCTTACGGCTATATCGGCATGACGACAAAGGGAACGACTTTTACGGACAAGAAAGCCAGCAAGACCGACTGGAACTTCTACTGGGTATTCCCGTATCACAAAAACGGCGACACGATGGTCGTCGGCGGTACACCGAAATATGTCTACGGGAAAGCGAAATAAAATACTTGTACGAAAAGTATAAAATCACAAAGTAGGGATCCGGTCGTCAGGAAAAAAGACGGCCGGTTTTCGTATATGGAATATGTGTGGGAGAGGGTGGGTATCCTCTTTTTTATGACCATCCTCTTGTCTTATATGGAGGAAGGAGTATAATTGATTTGTTCATTTCTTGAAGATGAACAATAAAAAATGAACGGATGAGGTCTGTATGAGCTTACAAAGAAAGCATTTCGATCTTCTGGTCGCCCTTGAGGGGGCAAAGGAAAGCCTTTCCCAGAGAGACTTAGAGAAGATCACCGAGTATTCCCTAGGCACGATCAATAAAGTCTATAGAGAACTCGTGACGGACGGATATGTCGATTCCGGAAAGATCACGGAGAAGGGACTCGAGGCATTAGAGCCTTATCGTGCGAAGAAGGCAGTGTTCATTGCGGCGGGTTTCGGCTCAAGAATGGTCCCGATCACATTAAATACACCTAAGCCGCTCGTGCGTGTGCATGGAAAGCGCATTATCGACACGCTCCTTGATGCCTGTCTTGAAGCGGGGATCGAAGAGATCTATATCGTAAGAGGTTATCTCGGCGAGCAGTTCGATCAGCTGCTTTATAAGTATCCGATGATACATCTTCTGGAAAACCCGATGTTTAATGAGGCCAATAATATTTCCAGCGCTATGGTCGCCAGAAACCTTCTTTCCAATTCCTACGTATTTGAAGCAGATCTTCTTCTTTCCAATCCGAAGATCATCACGAAATATCACTATACTTCCGACTTCCTGGCGATCCCGAAGGATCGTACGGATGACTGGTGCTTTGAGGTAAAGGACGGTGTGATCCGGGAAGAGAAGGTCGGAGGAGAGAACTGCTGGCAGATGGTCGGCATTTCTTACTGGAATAAAGAAGACGGGGAGAATCTGGCTTCAGATCTCGCTACGGTCTATAACGGACCGGGAGGTAAAGAGAGGTACTGGGAGCAGGTCCCGCTCGTATACAAAAAGCAGAATTATAAGGTGGAAGTCCGCGCCTGCAAGGAAGACGATATCGTGGAGATCGATACCTTCCGCGAGCTTTGCGCGATCGACAAAGCCTACGATGTTTGAATGAATCAGAAAAGAGGAGACACTATGGAACCAGTAAAAAGAAACATCCTTTTGAATCCGGGTCCGTCGACGACTACGGATACCGTGAAATATGCACAGGTCGTGCCGGATATCTGTCCGCGTGAAAAGGAGTTCGCGGGGCTCATGAAGGGCATCCGCGAGGATCTCGTGAAGATCGTTCACGGCGATCCTAAGGAATATACATCTGTTTTGTTCTGCGGATCCGGAACGATCAATATCGACATCTGCATCAACTCGCTTCTTCCGGAAGGGAAAAAGGTTCTGCTCATCGATAACGGTGCCTATTCCACACGTGCCGTGGAGATCTGCACCTACTACGGCCTTCCGCACATCGACTTAAAGTTCCCGGTCGATCAGCGTCCGGATCTTCATGTTGTCGAGGAGACACTGAAGAATAACCCGGATATCGGGCTTGTGCATACAACGCATAATGAAACCGGAACGGGCATCTTAAATCCGATCCGGGAGATCGGTGCACTTGCACATAAGTACGGCGCGATCTTCACGGTCGATACCACAAGTACATATGCGATGCGTCCAATCAACATCAAGGAGGATAATATCGACTTCTGTATGGCTTCCGCGCAGAAGGGCCTGATGGCGATGACCGGTCTTTCCTTCGTTATCGGAAACAGAGCGATCATCGAAAAGTCGAAAGACTATCCGAAGAGAAGCTACTACTGCAATCTGTTCCTGCAGTATGACTGCTTTGAAAAGACAGGTGAAATGCATTTTACTCCGCCGGTACAGACCATCTATGCGACGATCCAGGCCTTAAAGGAATACTTCGCAGAAGGGGAAGAAGCGAAGTGGGCACGTCATACACGCGTATTCAATGCGATCAACAAGGGCCTCGATGAGCTCGGTTTCCATCAGGTGATCAAGCCGGAGGAACGGGCAGGCCTTGTGTCCTCGGCGATCTATCCGGACGATCCGAACTTCAGTTTCGAAAAAGTCCACGATTACTGCTACGAAAGAGGCTTTACCATCTACCCCGGTAAGATCTCTACCACCAATACCTTCCGCCTCTGCGCACTGGGTGCCATCGACGAACCGGATATCGAAGCCTTCTTCAAGGTATTCCGTGAAGCGCTGGAAACGACTGGTGTAGCGGTGCCGGTCAAGTACAACTGATAAGGAGAAGATCATGAAAACAGCCTATACATGTTTTTGTACAGATGTGATCCACGAGGGTCATCTGAATATCATCAATGAAGCGGGAAAACTCGGCCGTATCATCGTCGGATGCCTTTCCGACAAAGCCCTGATCCGCTATAACAAATTTCCGACGATCTCCCAGGAAGAGCGCATGCGTCTTTACCGGACGATCCCGGGCGTAGATCAGGTCGTTCTTCAGGAACAGATGGACTACGATGATGTGATCGAGCTGATCCATCCGGACTTCGTCGTGCATGGCGATAACTGGAAAGAAGGCCCGGAGAGCTCGATCCGCGAGCATGTCTCTGAACTTCTTTCTGCCTATGGCGGACAGGTCGTGGATGTACCTTACACATTTAATGACAAGGTCCGAAAGATCGACCTTCAGCTTCGTGAGAAGCTGGCGATGCCGGAATATCGAAGGAAGCGTCTGCGCCAGCTGATCGAGATGACTCCGATCGTGAAGGCGATGGAAGCCCATTCCGGTCTGACGGGACTGATCGTGGAAAAGACTGTGGTCGAGCACGAAGGAAAGCTTGACCAGTTCGACGCCATGTGGGTCAGTTCGCTTTGTGACAGTACGGCAAAGGGTAAGCCGGACATCGAGCTCGTCGATATGACCTCGCGTTTTCGAACGATCGAGGATATCACGGAAGTTACCACGAAGCCGATCATTTTCGACGGAGACACCGGCGGACTTACCGAGCATTTTGTCTATACCGTAAGAAGCCTGGAGAGAATGGGTGTTTCCGCGGTCATTATCGAAGATAAGAAGGGCCTTAAGAAGAATTCTCTCTTCGGTACCGAAGTCAAGCAGACCCAGGCAACGATCGAGGAGTTCTCCGAGAAGATCGCAGCCGGAAAGAAAGCCCAGCTGACGGATGATTTCATGATCATCGCCCGTATCGAGAGCCTTATCCTGGAGCAGGGGATGGAAGATGCGCTTGCCCGCGCATTTGCCTTTGTTAAGGCCGGCGCCGACGGCATCATGATCCACAGCAGAAAGAAGGACCCGGCCGAGATCTGTGAGTTCTGTGATAAATTTCGTGCCGTCGATCCGAAGACCCCGATCGTGGTCGTTCCGACGAGCTTTAATACCATCACGGAAGAAGAACTGGCCGGCCATGGCGTCAATATCGTCATATACGCTAACCAGCTCACGAGATCTGCCTTCCCGGCGATGCAGCAGACGGCAGAGGATATCCTCCGGTATCACCGTGCCAAGGAAGTCGATGACCGCCTGATGTCCATTAAAAACATCATCACACTGATCGACGAGATCTAATGAGAAAATCCTGCGCCGCGAAAGGTACTCCGGCAAAGGAGATCCGCTCTTATTCCGGCCGCTTACAGCCATAACGAAGGAGAAGAAAATGAAAGTAGAAAAACTTGTAGAGATCATCGGATCCGATTTTTATACGGGAGTTCCGGATTCCCAGCTTAAGGCCCTCTGTAACTTCCTGATGCATACCTACGGCATCGATCCGCATCACCACGTGATCGCGGCCAATGAGGGCAACTGTACGGCGCTTGCGGCAGGATATCATCTGGCGACAGGAAAAGTGCCGGTCGTCTATATGCAGAACAGCGGTGAGGGAAACATCATCAACCCGGTCGCGAGCCTTCTGAACGATAAAGTCTATGCGATCCCGACGGTCTTCATTATCGGCTGGAGAGGCGAGCCCGGTATTCACGACGAGCCCCAGCACATCTATCAGGGCGAAGTGACCGTAAAGCTTTTAGACGATATGGATATCGCAAGCTTTGCCATCGGAAAAGACACGACTGACGAGGAAGTAGAAGCGAAGATGGAAGAATTCCGCGGAATCTTAAGCCAGGGCAAGGATGTCGCTTTCGTGATCAGAAAGGGAGCACTTTCCTACGACGAGAAGGTCGTTTATAAGAACGATAACGTCATGGTGAGAGAAGAGATCATCAAGCATATCGTCGCCGTAAGTGACGAAGATCCGATCATCTCCACGACCGGTAAAGCATCCAGAGAACTTTTCGAGACGCGTGTGGCGAACGGACAGAGCCATAAGTACGATTTCCTGACTGTCGGCTCTATGGGCCACAGCTCCTCGATCGCACTTGGAGTTGCAATCAATAAGCCGGATCAGAAGATCTGGTGCATCGATGGTGACGGCGCGGTCCTGATGCATATGGGATCCATGGCCGTGCTCGGCTCGAATCAGCCGAAGAACCTCGTGCACGTCGTCATCAACAACAGCGCACATGAGACCGTCGGCGGCATGCCGACCGTCATGGGCGATATCGACCTCGTCGGCGTCGCCAAAGCCTGCGGTTATCCGTATGCGGTCCGCGTCAGCGACTTTGAGGAACTCGACCGTGAACTTTCTTTAGCGAAGGGGTTAAATGAACTTTGCTTCATCGAAGTCCTGTGCTCGATCGGTGCGAGAGACGATCTCGGAAGACCGACTACGACAGCCCTCGAAAACAAGCAGAACTTCATGGAATATATCGCGACACTCTAAGATATAAAGAGAAAAACGAAGACGAAACAGGCGGGCCGGATCCGATCAGGATCCCGGCTCGTTTTCTTCCTGCGCCCAGTTATTCTTATCGAAAATATCCTGTCCTCTAAGCGAATACCAGATCGTGTTCGTAAATACGTTTCCGGAATCACGTGCGAGGTCCCACTCGTCGGTGTACATGATGAAGAGTTTGTCGGCATTTTTCGCTTCTTCCCGGAAGATAGGACGTTTCGTGAACGGGTTCAGAGGGTTTTCCAACAGACCCTGCATCGCCAGATACGGCGTGTCGGCATTCGTCATGAAGGTGTAGTCGGTGGTAAATGGAGCATTTTCGCCGAAGTCTTTGACGAGGAAGACGGGGTTATATGCCATTGCATCCTCAGGGTTATACTCGGTTTCGTTATTGACACCATCGAGGAAGAGCATCTCGGGGAGCTGCTCTGTCGGCCATCCGTGATCCGAGGCGATGATGATCCTCGTGTTATCGTAGACGCCGATCTCCCGCAGGTAGTCCATCCATTTGCCGAGCTGGATAAAGGCCGCCATATTGCACTGGTAATGGACGAGCTGGTAATTCGTGTCCATGATGATCGACTTGCCGTCCACGGTGAAACGATCCTTGTGAGTCTTATCGTATTCGACATTATCGACTTCATACTGCGGAACATAATCCGGTTCCTGAAGCGGCATGGTGTTATGCGCCGTGCTGTTCTGGATCAGGAAGAACGATCCCGCGGAAGAATCCCCGTCGTTTGTGGTCAGGGACGGAAGCGCGCCAAGTGCCTCGTAGGAATCCTTGAAGAGGTTCATATACGCGGTCGAGACGATAAAATGGCCCTGCTCATCTCCGATCCTCTCAAGAGCGAAGCGGGAATCGTCCGGCGCGAAATAGGTGCCGTCTGTATAGACGTACTTCTGAAGAAGAAGCGGAGAAGACTTCATCAGGCTGTAGCAGAAGAAGTTTCTTTTCCATGTGGAGATGATGCTGCTGTCCGACTCATCGGAATTCCTAAACATACCAAGCTCCGTGTTATACGCCTTGATAGAGGGGTACGGATCGTAGATCGATAGATCCGGAATGCTGCTGTAGCCCGCATACGGCGGATCCAAAACGGTGACGTCATAGCCGGCTTCCGAAAAGAGTACGGGCATCGTAAGAAGCGCCTCGTCGTGCTTCTGCCGAAGCGTCACATCGGAACGGGCATTCAGGTTTTCCGGAGTATAGTCATACCCGCCGAAAAGAGCCGGTGCCGCGATCACGGTGCGCATGCCGAAAGACAGTGTGTTCGGATACCAGGTAAAGCCGGAGAACTGTTCGCGGAGCTCCGGTTTTTCGGAGAACATATACGGAATATGTGCAGAGATCGAACGGTCGAGCATGATGACCACGACGTTCTTTCCGTCTTTGCTGAATTGAAGCTGCGGCTTATCCGACGGTGTGTTCTCGATGACTTTCCGGATCTTCGGCATCTCCGAACTGATTCTATAGATGTTATACCCGGCAAGACCGACGGTTCCGAGGATCAGGACCGGCGCGAGAAAAGAGATGACCTTACGGGTCTTTTTCACGGCGAAAATGACCAGAGCGATCAGGGCAAGACACATGAGGGTATTAAGAAGCGTGTTCGACGAGGTATGGCTCAATCCCGTGTCAAACTGCAGGTCCGAAGAAAGAATGCTCCGGCTTTTTCCGAAGATAAGAAAGTTTCCGGCGGAGAGGACCGCGCAGATCCAGATCCCGCCGATCGCATATTTTCTGCTTTTTCCGGAGGCAAGGTAGTAGAAAAGACTTCCCCAGAGAAGGAAGGTGCCGCAGGCCGTAAGGAAAGCAAAGAAGATATATCTGACCGGGGAGTGAAGAGAGGTCATCAGAACGAACTCGGAAGGCGAGGAGTTGATGACGGACGAAGGGATCAGAAGACCGAGAAGGACACTTAGGAACAGCGAGCCGCCGAAGAAGAGACGGTTCTCCTCTTTGTCGGTCGTGACTGCCTTTTTCTTCGAAGCGGAAGATCTTAAAAGGAACGGGATCTGGAATAAAAATCCGACGATCAGGATCAGGATCTTACTGTCCGAACTGCCCTTGAAAAGAAGCGCGAAGATCAGGATCAGCACGCCCGTGATGGAGAATGCATACTGTGTCGCTTTCTTCTTATCGGCACTCATATTGACGATATTCTTAATGAGCGAGAAGACATTGTTTAACGTCCAGTAGAGGACAAGGCCCGACGGGGAGTTATAAAGCAGTACGAGGAAGATCAGGGCCATACCGTGAAGCGTGATCTTATCTTTGAACTTTAAGCCCTTCGTATAGATCTCGCTGGAGATGACATTGATGAGAGTCATTACGATCGGAAGAATGTTGATCGAAAACCCGGAAATCGAGAAGAGCGCGTCCGGCTGGGCCAGATCTTTTAAGAAAAGAAAACTCGTACCGCGAAGGTCGGGAAGGTTCGAAAGAAAGTTATATGCCGCGATGAAGAAGGGGATCTCAAGGATGAGGGCGATAGAACTTCGAAGCGCATAAAGCGGCTTATAGTGGTTCTGGCGGTAGTAGCACTGGAGCATCATGTAGCGCTCGTCGCCCTTAAAAGTCTTCTTGATGTGCTCAAGGAAGGGTTCCATCTTCTTCTGTTTTTCCCGCTCTTCGGCCTGGATGGCATCGGCGCGGTTATAAAACGGAAGCAGAAGAAGATTGACGACGAGGCTTAACGGGAAGATGGCTGCACCGCAGCTTTTCAGGATATGAAGCGCAAAGCAATAGACCGCTTCAAGAAGAAGCGTGAGCGGAGATAGAAATAGTTGATAGAGGATCGCGGAAAAAGACACGTCCTATCTCCTTTCGTTTCAGGCCTTTACTTTCTTGCCCATGGGCTCCTTTGTTTCGCTTTTTTCTGTATCTTCATTCTTCGGTTCTTCCGAAGCTTTCTTCAGTTCCTCGTATTTTGCCACGAGGTAGTCCGCCATACGCACGGCACCTTCGCCCTGGTAAGCCCATGCTTCGTCTCTTACCTGACGGCGGCTCTCGGCGAAAGATTCGTCCTCAAGGCAGTCATCGATCATCTTCTTTAAGTCGCCGCGGTTTTCCTTCGTGAGCTTGGCGCCCAGTCTCGGGATGACGCTTAAGCCCCACGGCTGGCGGTTGAGCCACCATGCGTCATAAGGGGAGGCGTCAAATTCCGTATCTGCGCAGATGACAGGCTTGTCGAATACGAGCGAGAAGTCGAAGATAACACCGGAGAAGTCGGAGATAAGGATATCCGAACGGTTTAAGGCGTCAAAGTTATCCGTATCCCTGTTCCACTCGAGCTGTTCGCTATCAGGGAACTCGGCCATAAGCTTATCCATCAGGTCTTTTTCGGAAGTAAAAGACTGCGGGTGCGGTCGGACGATGATGTGATATCCGGTAGAAAGCAGGTCGCGGATGAAGTCTGCGCCGTAGCGGGAAAGGATCGCACTGGTGCCCCAGGAGGGAGCAAGAAGAACGGTGCGCACCTTCTTTTCGGACGGATCTTTTCCCTCGGAAGAAGCCTTCGCGGCTTTCTCAGAACGCTCTTCGAATTTACGTCTCTTTTCGTCCATGAACGGGCTTCCTGTAAGGACGAGTTCTTTGGCAGGAAGGTTTCTTACTTTTTCGAGGTCGCGGGTGTCGTCGATCTGGAACTGGCCCGACAGTAAAAGTGCGTCGTAGTAGTCGATACCGAACATCCTGTAGGTGGTCATCTCGGCAGGGGAGTGCGGAATGTGCACGTAGTACTTGACGTCCTTGCTGCGTTTCCACTGATAGACATCGACGCCCGGTGTGGTCGAAAGAAGGATCGTGGCCTTCAGGAAGTTAAGCTTGGCAAATGCCTTATTTCCGGGGCCGATGCACTCGGCCTTTACGTGCGGCATATCGGTCTGCTTCAGTCCCGGGTCATCCTCGGAAGCAGTCATATAGACGCAGTCGAAACCGCGCTTATCCATCTCTTTCAGGATCGGCTCGAAGACGGACCAGTAACGCTTGTCGTCAGAAAAGACGGCGAGCGGGATGGCCTCGTCGGAATTGTCTTTCGACTTGCCGCCGGAAAAGAGGAATCGGATCTTCACCCAGAGGCCTTTGAAGGCGAAGCGTGCAACGCCCAAAAGTCCGATCAGGATGGCAAAGAGCATGGAACCCGTGCCCGGGTCGATATAAAGCCTTACGATAGTCATGGTTGTTTCTCCTCTTTCTTCCAGTTCGCCTTATCCAGGACGTTCTGGTTCGACAATGAGAACCAGATGGAATTCGTGAATGTATTTCCGGAATTGGATTCCGCCGACCAGTTGTCGGTATAAAGGACGTACATCTTATCCGCATCCTTGGCTTCCTGCTGGAAAATAGGACGCTTCGTGAACGGATTCAAGGGATTCTCGAAAAGCCCGTTCATCGCCAGATACGGTGTATCCGCATTGGTCATGAAGGTGTAGTCGGTCGCAAATTCTCCGTTACTGTCGAAGTCCTTTACGAACAGGAACGGGTTATAGCCCATCGCATCCTCGGCGTTATAGAGCGTGTTCGGATCGCCTTCGCCGAAGAGCATGTTGTCGAAGCTTCCGAGACCCCAGGCGTGGTCAGATACGATGATGATCCTCGTGTTATCGTAAACACCGATCTGTCGTAAGTAGTCCATCCACTCGCCGAGTCGGTTGAGGACAGCCATATCGCTCTGGTAGTGCGCCATCTGATAGGTCGTATCCATATGCATCGTGACGCCGTCCAAAGTGAAGCGGTCGGTATGCGCCTTATCGTATTCGCCGTTGTTTACGACCTTGACCGGCTCGTATTCCGGCTCCTGCAGCGGAATGATGTTGTGCGTCGCACTGTTCTGCATCATGAGGAAGGTATTGCTTCCCGTATTCTCTGCGGTCGTGATGGACGGCAGAGCTTTTAAGACCTCATAGGAATTGAGGAAGGTGTCCAGGAGCGCATCCGGTACGGTGTAGTTCTCGATGCTGCCGCCCTGAAGAAGTGCGGTGCTCGACGTGCCGGGCTGGAAGTAGATGCCTGTCGAATATACGGCCGGCTGCACGAAAAGCGGTGCGACCTTCATGAGGCTGTAGCAGAAGAAGTTTCTTTTCCATGTGGACTGCATGCTGCCGGCGATATCGCTGGATTCACGGAACTGGCCGAATTCGGTGTTATACGCCTTGATGTCCGGATATTCATCGTAGATCGAAAGATCCGGGATCAGGCTGTAGCCGGCATACGGCGGGTCCATGACGGTGACCTTGTAGCCTGCCTGCGAAAAGGCGACCGGCATGGTCATAAGAGCTTCGTTATGTTTATCCTTAAGCGACATCTCGTCACGCAGGTTCATGTTCTGCGGGGTGTAATCGTAACCGCCGAAAAGCGCCGGTGCGCCGACGAGGGTTCTTGTGCCGAAGGAAAGTGTGTTCGGATAATAGGTGAATCCGGAGAACTGCTCAGAAAGCTTCGGATTCTCCGCGAAGAGATACGGTACATAGGAAGCGACGGCACGGTCGATCATGAGCACGATGACGTTCTTTCCATCTTTGCTGAAGGTCAGTGTCGGGCGCTCGGAAGAGGCGCTGTCAGCGATGACTCTTCGGATGTTCGGCATGGCGGTCTGAATGGAATAGCAGTTAAAGGCTGTCATGGCGCCGACGGCGATCAGAAGGACCGGAGAGACGAACTTGATGATCTGCTCCTTTTTCTTGAAAAGAACGATCACCAGCGCCGTGAGTAATACGATGACGATCAGATCGAGGATCTCTCTTTTCAGCGCGAGGTCAAGAGCAACATCGAAACGAAGGTCGGTCGTAAGCGAGTTGCTGTTTGCACCGAAGATCATGTAGTTGGCCGTGCCTGTAATGGCACATACCCAGATCGCGATGGTGAAATATCTCTTGGCCTTCGGCTTGGCAAGGTAATAGAAAAGTCCGCTCCAGACGAGGAAGAAGCCCGCTGCAGTCAGAAGCGCGAAGAATACGTAGCGGTTCGGGGAGTGCACATTTGAAGTGAGCACGAACTCCGATACCGATGACTTGATGACGGCAGAAGGAATGAGTCCGCCCATCAGGATCGTCAGGAACAGTGCGCCGCTGAAGAAAAGACGGAGGTCCGGCTTTTTTCCTTCCTCCGAAGAGATCTTTTCCGTCTTCGGACGGCGGCGGATCAGGCTTACGATCAGCGGGATCAGCATCAGGGCGCCGAACAGAAGGACGCCAAGACGGTAGTTCGAAAGTCCGTGATAGAAGAAAAGACCGTAGATCAGGACGCCGATACCGCCGGCCGCGAAGAGGATACCTGCGGTGCGGCTTTTGTTCTTGCTGCCGTTCACGACATTTTTCAAAAGCGAGAAAATGTTGTTGAGCGTCCAGTAAAGAACGAGACCAGACGGGGAATCGTAAAGAAGCACGAGGAAGATCAGGGCCATACCATGAAGAGTGATCTTGTCCTTGAACTTTAAGCCCTTTGTGTAGATCTCACTGGAGACGACGTTGATCAGGGTCATCAGGATCGGCAGAATATTGATACCGAAACCGCCAATAGTGATCAGGGCATCCGGTCGGGAAAGATCCGAAAAGAACAGGAATTTTGCGCCCTGCAGGTCCGGAAGCTTCGACAGGAAGTTATATGCAGCGATGAAGAACGGAACTTCCAGCACAAGTGCGATCGAACTTCTGATCGCGTAGATCGGCTTATAGTTGTTCTCGCGGTAAAAGGTCTGGAGCATCATGAAACGCTCGTCACCCTTAAATGTTTTCTTGATGTGCTCGACAAACGGAGCCATCCTCTTTTCCCGCTCTCTTTCTTCCGCCTGGATCGCGTCGGCGCGGTTATAGAACGGAAGGAGCAGGAGATTGACCACCAGACTCAGTGGGAATATCGCGGCGCCGCTGCTTCTTAAAAGCTCGAACGCCGTGCTGTACACCGCTTCAAAAATCAGTGTCAGCGGCGACAGAAACAGTTGGTACAGAATTGATGCAAAAGACATAAAGTCAGACTTCCTTAAAAATTTCTTTTTCCTTTTTCAGTGTCCATCCTACCCGGACGAACAGAAAAGATTATAGCATGATGGAAAGAGTATCTCAACTATAACGCGTGCGCGCGCATATATAATAGACGAACGATCATAAATCATGGCGCTGTCTCAAAATAAATGAGGCAGCGCATTTTCTTTCCCTCTTAATGATTTGAAGACACCCTTCGGATGCCTTGAAGCATCGGTCTGCCGTAAAATTCTGCGAAATCCGATTTCATACGGCAGCCAAATCCGCCAACTGCCGTATGGATTTAAGTTTTCCGATTTCATACGGCAATTTTTCCTTCTTTTGCCGTACGAAAAGCACTTTTCCGATTTCATACGGGTCAAGTCCATATTTGTGTGTAAATTCAAAAACCTGCATATTCTCTGTCTGACTATGCCGCCTTCATCAGCGCCAACTGTTCTAGCGCAATGCTTCTCAGTTTAGGGAATGTATCTGCACAGAGC
>JAEEWG010000011.1 GCA_016287245.1 Clostridia bacterium | reverse complement strand
GAAAGTTGATTCGAAAGATCATATTACTGTAACTTCGGGTAGAGTAATTATTGTCTTGGCAGGTGAATTGCTTCAATGTCTGTTTTATCCTGAATTGGAAATGGAGACCTTAGGGAGTCTGGAACTCCCGAATGGTGAGTATAGCATCAAGTATTTATCTGATGGAAAGATCAATTATTGTAAAGTCAACTGATCATAAAATACACAGCAAGTACGACGAGAAAGATAAATCAAACATGGACGATAAATTATTTAAAATCCTAAAAAAGGTCTATTGCAAGAAGCGTTATGTGAAAGACGAAAACGGATACAATCAACCGGTAAATACCGGTGACAAATTCGATTGTGACACAAAAACAATAAACTATTCCCTTTCGATATTAAATGATAAAGAAAATGAGTACCTTCTCTCATCAGGTTATCCGGTAAATGAAGTCACAGGTTATACTCACGATGAATGTATTCATGCATATAAGAAGCTTTTGGAACATCCGAATCTGACGATTGACAATTTGATAGCAGCGTATATATGCGGTTTTTCCAGTTTCCCCCGTGGAAGACAGGCAATTCTCAGTTTCTTATTCGCCAGAGCAGTGCCGGAACACGATTTCGTTGAGGTTCCCGGTTATGATCATTGCTATTTTTGCTGTGTGCATAAACAGGAGTGGGTGCAGAAAGGATATGAGATTTTTCGAAAATACTGGGGATATTCCTGGACAGAAGGCTGGGGCAAATACCTTGTTGAATTGCAGGAGTTTGCTAAACTCCCGCCTTGCGTTCCTACAGAAGAGGACATCCGGATCTTCAGAGAGCTCATCTCGCTTATAAGGGCTGCTCAAAAAGGCGAGACACCGGGCAAATTGGAAGAACGGGTCAAGAAGAGCAAGATCATACCAGGTTACGAGAAGTATCGTTTCAGAGGCCAGCTTATGACACTTGCCGAATTAGGTGTAATGCCCAACGATTATCTTAAGCCACTTTATGATGGTTTTACTTCATTTAAGGAACGTTGCGAGATTAAAACTCCCTTTAAGGGAAGTGAGCGATCGGACGTTATGCCCCCACTTGAATACTGGCGTGGCGATACCCCAATTAATGAAGAACGGCTGAATGTACTATTTGGCAGATATTTGAAATGACGATAGATGATAGTATCAGCAGGATAATAGATTATTTGTTTAGGGGTGACCAAAGCATATGAGTATATCAATATCCAATAAAGAAGAATTTATCAGTATAATGGAGCGGTTTCGGAAATGGCCGGAGCAATCAGACCATATCAATGCGTACGCTGATGTTTGGGATGAGATTGAAGACGAAAATGTTTTGGGGAATTTTGCAGATGCCATCTATAGAGACGAATATCTGAAAAGTCTGCAGGATGATATCGTCAATGCATATTATCAATTGTATTCCATCGACTTTTCGACATACCATGAAGGAGTCTATACATTTTACGAGAATTTCTATGAAGACAATGCGAAGGAGAATGTTATTCGGGCATGTAGTTGGCTGAAACAAAATGGTCATGAACAAATGGCGGAAATAATTGAAGCCGGATATAAGGGTAAAGAAGAACAAAAAACTGCAGCCGATTGGATGAATGATCACACGGGAGAAATCTATGCAACATACAGAAGCTTAATGTTTTTGTTTGAGGATAAATACCTGAAGGTATAAACTTAAGTAAGTTTTAGATGGTTATGTCTACAGGAAAACAGACTGGATAATATGAATGAAATAACGATAAAAGCCTTATCACCGGATCTGGAGAAAGATTACTTTGACTTTTTTGATAACCGTGCATTCTCGGATGGTTCACCTTACTATCCCTGTTATTGCAATGCATTTAATATGAGTGCAGGCGAGATAGAAGCGATGCGCGATCAGGCAAAACAGTATGGCGGTGGAATTGAAGGTTGGAAGAGATCCCTTAGAGAAACAGCTGTCCGTATGGTAAGACAGGGCTTGATACGCGGTTACCTTGCTTTTGATAATGACCTTGCAGTCGGATGGTGCAATGCGAATGACAGGACAAACTATTACCGTGTCGGCGAGTTTGATCTCGATCATCTTCCGGATGAAAGTACTTATTCTCACAGTTGCCTTCCGGGACAGGTCTTGTCGATCGTGTGTTTTGAGATCAGTCCGGATTATCGCGGAAAAGGCATTGCGAAGCAGTTGCTAAAACAGATCTGTTCTGATGCCGCGAGAAACGGGTATCAATATGTTGAAGCTTATCCGGAAGTGAGCGGACAAACTTCTATGGCTTTTACCGGCCCTGTGAAATTATATGAGAAGAACGGATTTGCCGAATTCAAGAACGACGGCAAAACGATCATAATGCGTAAGCATCTGAATAAAATTTTAAGTAGTTTGGAATGATAAATCATCAGGAAGATATACTAACCAGAAAAGGAATCAGAGTAGTGAAATGATTACGGATTCATTTGATAACAAGACTGAAGAAATATTAAAGCCCTGGAAAAAGGAAGATGCCAAAAAGGTTGATGCCTGTATCCTGACTTTTTCCAATGAGATCCTTCAGTATGTTCTGGAAGCTTACGATTGCACAAAGATCGGAGATATTTATTCTTCGAACGGAGCAAAACCGATATACGGCTTTACTTATAAAGATAAAGAATTTGCCATATACATGTCTTTTGTCGGTGCTCCGGGCTGCGTAGGCGATATAGAAGATTCAATGTCTGTTATTAAGACTGACAAGTATATAGAGTTTGGCGGCTGCGGCTGTCTGAATAAAGAAATAGCCAGAGGAAAAGTAATGGTCCCTACAGAAGCTTACCGTGATGAGGGAACGTCATATCACTATGCTCCTGCATCTGATTACATTACGGTGAAAAACAGCGAAAAAGTTGCTGAGTTTATGGAATTGGCAGGTCTTCCTTATGTGAAGGGGAAAACATGGACTACAGATGCTGTATACCGTGAGACCAGAGGAAACTTCGATAAAAGAAAGAATGACGGCTGCATTTCGGTAGAAATGGAATGTGCTGCGATTCAGGCCATGTGTGATTTCAGGGGATTGGATGCTTATTTCTTCTTTACCAGCGGCGATCTTCTTGATGCTCCGAAGTGGGATTCACGGATGGAAAAGAACCAGAAGAAAAACACGCAGCATGATCCGGGACATTTCGAAATAGCGCTTGAACTTGCATGTTATGTTACTGACTGATCTTTGGGGAGAATTTTATGGATCCATTTGTAGATGAAAGAGACTACAAACTTCTAAGCGGTGACAAATACACATTTTCTGTATTATCCAGGATCATCGGCAGCGAAAACGAATTGCTGCTGTCTGATCACGAGAAGATCATCGTATGTTTTACTTGCCAGCCGTATCCGGTCTGGATCTGGATGCCGGATGATGCTTCTTCCGAGGAGATGGCAAGAGCGTATGATCTTGCCAAAGAGAAGGGCTTTTTAGACGGTGATCACCGATTTAACATGAAGTATGAACTGGCAGAGTACTTTATTAGAAGAGCCGGGACGGAGGGACTTGATCTTTCGATCACGACGAATCTGTTTGCATATGATTGTTTGTCTCCTGTTGCTCCGGTAACCGAAACTGACGGAGCACTTCACAAGTGTACGATGGATGATCTTGACGAGTTGACGGATTTTTTCGAGATGTTCCGGAATGCAGTAGGAATAGATAAAGAAAGTCGCGAACAATACCGGATCCAGGCAGAAGATGGGATCAAAAACGGTAACATGTATTTCTGGAAAAACGCATCCGGTAAATCAGTGGCCAGCTGCAACTGGCACCCGGTAAATGATATGGCATCTATCGGACTGGTCTATACCCGTGATGAGGAACGCCGTAAACACTATGCCGAACATCTTGTGTATCAGGTCACGCTGATTGCAAAAAACGAAGGGTTTATCCCGATGCTTTATACCGATGCGGATTATGTCGCATCCAATGCCTGCTATGAGAAGATCGGATATGTGTTACGGGGTAAGCTTTGCACGATAGGCTGATACAACGGAAGATGTCAGGAAGAATTACTGAATGAAAAAAGTGTTTAGAGTCAGATGGAAAAGAACTGCGGTAGCTGCATTAAGCATAGCCATGGCCATTGGCTTTGCAGGCTGCGATGCGTTTGGGAGCCGTAAGAAGAGCATGGATGCAATAAATGACAGGCTCATAAGCTTCAATAAGGCGCTGCAAAAACTCGATTATGAAGCGGCCAGAAGGCAGACTGACTGGACGAAAGAAGATAATGACTACACGGCGATAGAGAGTCTTTTCGACACATCTGACTATGGCGATGCGGAGGGCGATGGTTTCGTCTTTTGCACAGAGTATATTGCTTCCACGATCAGCATCAAATACGACATTTCCACGGTGCAGATCCAAGACGGTCAGGCAAGTTTGAATGTGATATATGAGATGGTGGATTGGCCGTCGGTCTATCAGAAATCGCATGACAGTTATGACCAGGTCCTGGAAGATCTTAAGAACTGTCAGGATAAGAGCACTACCGATGCGGTTATTATTTTCGAGAATGTGGATGGTAGAAACGATTGGAGGCTTTGCAGGATCTCTGATCTTGGCAAAGTTATGAGCTTTGTGCATGCTCTTCCAAAATTCTGAGAAACGCTTTTCTGACGGCGGTTTTTCTGTGTTATAATCGACGTGAGGGAAGGCGTCTAAAATGATATTACTGGCAGGTTGATTGGGGTTACTATGCGTAGATTTCGGTTGCAAGTCTTTTTCGGACTCTTCTTCAGTGCATTTATCCGTATGGGATTCTGCTTTCTCTTCTTTTTGATTGGGATCCTTCTTTCCGGAGTCAATAAGATGTTTCTCTACTTTGGCCTGGGATGCCTGATATTCCAAGTGCTTTATGCATTGCTCGACGCGATCTACTGCATGCGTGCGATAAAACGTGGAGATACAGGAAACCCTGATGTTGATGAGTTCTTTCAGGTGGTTTCAAGAAACGATCATGAAGATCCCGTAGTGGATATTGCGAAAGCTTTGACGAAACTGACGGGCGGAGTATTTCAAGGACCTGATTCCGAAGATAACATCTATCTTCCGCTTGCTGAAGAGATGAAAACCAGGATCCATGAAGATACAACCACGGCGGAAGCCATCGGGATATTCCGTGAGATCGTGGAATCGTCGGGATTTGAAGACGAGACGATCAGTTTTTCCTCTTTAGTCACCAGACGGGATGCCGATTGGAAGAAATACTTTGTTATGGTATTTCATCTGGAATCAAAGGGGTATCAGCTTCATTTCACTCTCTACTATAAGCACACCTTTTCCGATCCGAATACGATCCTGGAGATCATCTGTGACGAAGGCCGGGAATCCTTCTATCAGGAAGTATACGATCACAAGCGATATAAAGAAAAAGCGTCCGTAGTTCCGCTTCGGATAGATGTTATTTGCTGTGCTTCGTGAAGCAAATTACATGCTGAAGAATAACAGGCAGGTGCAGAATGTTTGAATGTAAAGTGAAGATAATAGAAATCATTGATGACTCGTTTTATCCGGGGATCGTGTCAGCTGTTTTGACGGATTCTTCCGGAAAAGAACATATTATTCTGGAAAAACCGCCGATCTTCGGATTTGAATTAAGCGATGTCGGAAAACTACCGTTTGAATC
Source organism: Clostridia bacterium (assembly GCA_016287245.1). Classification (GTDB taxonomy): domain Bacteria; phylum Bacillota; class Clostridia; order Saccharofermentanales; family Saccharofermentanaceae; genus Scatonaster. The sequence continues at coordinate 87,553 of JAEEWG010000011.1, read as the reverse complement.
ATCTGTAAGCTGCGAGATGATCGAAGATTTAGGGGATCATGCAGTAATTGACATCGATCATCCGGATCACGTGGAAGCAGTGGATGAAAGCCATGTTTTCACTGTTCCGAAATCCAGTTTGACAGCTTCAAAGAGAAGGTAAGAAGCGATGAGATTTATTCTTGTACTCATACTTATATATGTTATCCTGATCGGTCTGATGATCCTGGCTTTTGTAAAGAAACGCAAGAAGACAGGCACGGCTTTGGCTATCCTTCTGATAGTGCTTACTGTTCTTCTTATAAAGATTTACATAGCGTTAGTAGAATTTGGTAAGGACTTGAACGACTGGTTTCATAGCCTTTCCGACATGCCTACGATCTACTGATTCTGTGATACTATAGTAGTTGAAAAAGAAGTGACAAGCATTAGGAATTGTCTATGAGATATAAGAGCACAACAGTTAAAGATAAGACCGGTAAAGACATCGAACTTCGTAATGCCGAAGTTTCAGATGCGGAATCGCTCATTGAATACTTAAAAGTGACAAATGCGGAGACACCATATCTGATCTGTGAGCAGGAGGAGATCACTTTAAGCCTTGATCAGGAAGAAGAGATCATAAGAAGAAAAGAAGAAGCAGAAAGAGAACTTCTTCTGCTGGCTTTTGAGAATGGCCGGCATATAGGAAACGTCTCACTTATGAGCGTGGGTACTTCGATGCGGTACAGCCACAGATGCAGTATTGCGATCGCCCTGTATAAAGAATTCTGTGGACGAGGTATCGGACGGTTAATGCTGGAGGCGATATTGGATGTCGCAAAGAAGACTGGATACACTCAGGCGGAACTTGAGGTGGTAACGGAAAATACCGGTGCGCTTCATCTTTATGAATCTGTCGGGTTCGTTAAGTATGGCCAGCTTCCCAACAGCATGAGATATAAGGACGGACACACAGTGGATTCGTTCCTGATGGTTAAGGAATTGTAGAACGATTTGGTATGCAGATCGCGGCGAGAATTCGAGAGGTTGAACCATGGATGATCTTATAGAAGTATTTTTAGAGCCAATCATTAACTTTATAATATATGGTTCCATGAATACTGCTGAAGATAAGCGTGCACCGTATATTCTTCGTGTTCTGGCCGCTCATTTTATTGGGATACTGTTTTTCGGACTTCCTGTGGGAGTATTGATTTATGGAATCGTAAAGAAGGAGATCTTCATCATCTGGGGCGGCGTATTTTTGCTTGTTGTGATGATACCGATATTTATATATGTCTGGCGATATGAGCGGCACGACGATTAGGGCTAATTGGACGATAGAATACAGATATATGCAAAGTGTGTAGCAGCACTTAAGTGCCAGATGAAATGCTATAATGTGTTTAGTTTCGCTTCAACCGATTCGGAAGAGTCGAACGAAAATGATCCGATAGAAAGGAGAAATCATTTATGTATAACGACTCTTGTGCTTCGTCTGATCCTGCGCCTTCCAAGAAGTCTGGCGGGAAAGCGGTTGCTGGGTTTGTATTAGGATTTCTCACGCTATCTTTCGCCTGGGTTATTTTCTTCAATTTCTTCAGCTTCCTATTTGGTATTCCCGGAGTGATCCTTTCGATCATCGCTATCGCTAAGAAAAACAGCGGAAAGAAAGTACTGGCGGTGATCGGACTCATCGCATGCCTGATCGGAATGACCTTTACGATCCTTAGTTGGGCATCGATCTGGTCGTATGACGCTTATAAAATCCTGGAACCTATCGCTAAGTGGATTTATTAGGTATGAGTAATATGAAATATTCGAATTGTAAAACAAAGATCGTTGCTGCCGTGCTTGTTTCCGCCTCTTTGATGAACGGATGTTCATTTCGTTCCAGAGCCAGGGATCATTCCGATAAATACAAGAGCTCGGAGGAGTACTGTGAGTACTGGTTCGGCCCCTGTAAGGAAGTCGAATCTTATACAGAGGAACATAGTGATGGTTCTGAAAGCACAGTGCATGTAATGAAAGATAAGAAATTCAAATTCGAATATACTGTCACAGAATACAGTAAAGGGTTCTTTTTAGGATCCGGCGATTTTGCTTATTACTATATCGATGAGTTTCTTCAGAGCGAAGAACTCGAACAGATATCCGAAAAGTATGATCTTGAATTCGAAAACTTTGCTGCAGGTAACGAAATCAAGGGTTGTCCGTCCATCCGGATCCATACTGACCGTGAACTTTCCGAAGAAGATAACAGAGAGATCCTGAAGACTGTCATGGCTATGCTTGACGAGTTTGACTCCGAAAGAAAAGTATTCAATAAGAAACACGACAACATCAGTGTAGCTGTTTCCGTGTGGTCACCGCCGTGGGAGAAGGATGAAAAGACCGGAGCTCTGTATCATGTGGAGAACGATACTTTTGGGGATAACTATCAGGACCAGTAAATGGAAGTTGTGATTACGCGAGGGAATAATGGAAAAGAATAGCAAAAGCATGTTAGGTCCCATATTGATCATCTTGGCGGGATGCTTCTGGGGAAGCATGGGGATATTTGTAAGAAGGCTGGGAGATTATGGATTCAGCTCGATTCAGATCGTTTCCATACGCATAACTCTGGCGGCTTTGTTCTTTGCTCTGGTGCTGTTTTTTAAGGATCGCGAAGGGTTTATGATCTCTCCCAAAGATATCCCTTTATTTCTCGGGCTCGGATTCGGAAGTATTCTGTTTTTCACGATCTGCTATTTTACTGCCATCAAGATGATGCCGCTTTCGACGGCGGCGATCCTTCTTTATACATCGCCGGTATGGATCATGCTCATGTCAGTTCTTTTCTTTCATGAAAAACTGGACAGAAGGAAACTCATAGCTCTTGCTCTGGCGTTTGCCGGCTGCGTGCTGGTTTCCGGGATCTCCGGTGAAGGAATGACACTGACAGGAGTACTTGTGGGGCTGGGGTCCGGAATCGGATATGGCTTATATAGCATTCTGGGGAAAATAGCATTGCGGAAGTATTCTCCGTATACGGTCACTGCGTATACATTTATGTTCGCTGCCGCCGGCTCCTGGATCATATGCCAGCCGGAAGATCTGTTTAATAAGTTTTCAGATGCAAAAGATCCGGTCTTTCTGATCGTCTTTTGTTGCCTGACAGCCCTGATCACCGCCGTGATACCGTTTCTTTCGTATACACTTGGACTGGAAAAAGTAGAGGCAAGTAAAGCCGGCATTATTGCAACGATCGAACCTATGGTGGCGACACTGATCGGGATCGTTGTCTTTTCCGAACCGTTAACATTTATGTCGGGAGCGGGTATTCTTCTGATCCTGTCGGCAGTAGTCATTTTGAATCTGAAAGGAAGCACTTAACAGCATATGGGTATCCGGCGTTTTTCCACTGATTTTTTGAAACTGATGTTATCCGATGAGCTTGCACAGCCGGTATATGAATGTCCGGCATGCAAAGAAACTGGATTTGCTTTTGACCATGTTGATGTAAACGGCTCTGGCCATAACAAGTTGGAGGCCTGCAGAGTCTGCGGTCTTCCGTCATTTCTGTTCAAAGGAGGCAGTAAAGCCTGGGAAAAATGCTGGAAGGAAAATGGCGCCAAGACTGTATTTGAACTGCCGTTATCCGAAAGATGTGATATGTCAACCACATCTATGACTGTAAGTACCGAAAAGAATACATTGTTCCAAGTGAGGAAGACATAAAGAACAAGCGGGTGGACAAAAGGATCTTTACCCAGCACCCACGCTGCAAACTCGCCTTTGTCAAAGATGATAGTAAACTGACCATCACCAATGACAAAGGTGAAAAGTGGGAATTCCCTTATGAGACCAACAGGATCTTCGAACTTGACAGCGATAAACGATACGTGATGCTTATTGAGGAATGCGGTTATGCGAGGCTTCTTGCCAGTGATTTCCTCGGGGTAAGAGAATCCCCGCGATTGAGTTATCCCGGACTCACACCTGATTTCTTTACTTTTAAAGGGGTCTTTGATCCGGATTGTGTTTTCGAAGACCGAAACGGCGTGGTCTATACGGCTACGGTTGCCAAGAGCAAAAGAGAGCATAGATGGAACATGGGTTAGCAGGTTATATACGACTATATTGGACTAAGAACAGGATATGATAAGTAATACCTTTGGAGGATAGAACACGTTTGATGGAAAAGACATTTATCGAGATGAAACTCTTTCAAGTAAAACCCGAAAAATCTGAGCAATTTGAAGATAAGATTGAGGAAATGTTCGCGGAGCAGTTGAAATGCGAAGGCTGCATATCGCTTAAGTACTTCAAGAGGTTTTACACCATAGACGGAATCGAACTTGGTGAGCCGCCAAGAGAGTTGACCAGGATCGTGAAGTGCGTGAAATACTTTTCGTTTTGGGAGTTTGACAATAAAGAAAACTATGGTAAAGCTATTAAGACCTTTTTCGAGAGATACAATAAAGATCTGCAAAAACTGCTGATAGCTCCTTTTGATATTAACCTGGGGTATTCTATATGAAAACAATAATAGAAAGAACGGCCCTTTTGGGATTGGCCGCAGTGATCCTGATGACGGGATGCAAGTCTGTTCAGACAAAAACAGACACTTCCTGCGAAATCACAACACAAAGCTCAGTCTCTGATCCATCTGAAACTAAGACATCGGAACCTGAGTCATCGGAGACTGAAACATCGGAGACTAAGGCTCCCGCTATGGTAAGACTTGATCTGACCGAAGAAGAGATCCTTGATATGTCTGATGAAAAACTCACGGAATATGGGCTGCTTCTGATAGAATACCGGATAGAAGATGTTCAGACACCTAATCCGCAGAGAAAAGAATTCGGTTTTACACGCGAAGAGGGATATCAGTATCCGGGTATGCCGGCAAAAAAATCTGCTTCGGATTATGATGAGGCTTTGAGTATAGCTACGGAAGAGTGGCAGGATGACAGCGACAATAAGTATACCGATATAGGTTTTCTGGGAGGAAATGACAAGTTCTGGCTCTTCAAGTGTACCAACTATTGGAGGGGCGAATTCAACATGATCGATACCAAAGCGGTATACAAAAAGGACTATTTTGATGAAGAGACATCAACGGCCTTTTTTGAATTAAACGACGAGAATATCCGTACCTTCTTTGCTTACCGTTCACATGATCCGATAGACCAATCTGAGACATGTATTGGCGAATTTGTTATCAAAACGGATGAAGGCTATGTTTTCAGAAAGTACTATATGTATATCTGTTATGGCGACTATGGCGTTAATGATGTAGTACACCTGTTAAGACAAGAATGGATGATCTCAAATGATGGTAAAGTTGAGATGAATAGAAACAGTGATTTCAAAGAAAGAACTTTAGAACTCCCGATCAGCTCGATCGGGGAGTATTAAGAATAAAAAAGAGAGTTTGGATGCATCACTTGCCCACTTCACTCAGAAACTGTTCGAAAGGATAGACGCGGTCCTGACGCACATATTCCCCAAACTTGCCATTATCCGTATACGCGAATACATTTCCGTGAAGAACAAGAATATACAGAACGCCATCTTGCGTGTACTGGAAGAGACTGGAGTCCTCGGTAGTCCCTAATTCCGGGATATTGCAGCGGTCGATGATCTCTTTGTATGACAGATACTCGGAAGAGGAGATCGAGGAGATGTAATACGTATGTTGCGGAACAAAGCCGAAATCGTAGTAAACGTCTTTCACGGTGGCCGTGATATAGGCGAATTGTCCGTCATCAAGATCCGGGAGTTCTCCGGAATCGTCCGCAAGAACTTTATCGCCGGTGCCGGGGAGCCGGACGTAATCATTGCCGATGCGCATTACATAGAAGGATTGCCCCTCCTTGTAGCTTACATATGTTTCGCCGAGCGGGAGAATAGAGGCGCTGGTTTCCGTCTTCTTTTTACAACCTGCTAAAACCATGCCAAATATCAGAAGTGTTGCGATGAATAGTGCCGGTAATTGTTTCTTCATAAGGGTTGCCTCAATTGTGCTTTTGCGTCGGAGACGATCTTTCTGTCAAACCTTCACTTCGACTTTAGTATAGCACTGATCCGACATTGCAGAAAAGTGCCCTGTACAGTTATTGCCGGCAAGGGGCGCTTCCCTTTCAGCATTTATAACTATTCGGGCTCGCATGGTATAATGAGCAAGGAAGCAAGGAATCATTTAGGGGAAAAATGGAATGGATAAGTTATATATTACGCACTACTATTACCCGGGAACGGATCCATGGAAAAACATAATGCTCCTTCCGGAGAAGGAAGCTTTTCGCGTGGCGGAAGAGCTTGCCCGAGAACACCCGGATACTGCGAGTTTCGGCCGGTTTGCCGACTTCGTGAACTATTATCCGGCGCGAAAGAAAGCAGATACGTTCGTGCGCGAGCGGTTTATCCAATCGGGAGGAAGACCGAAGCTTCCGCATCCTTATTCATTTACTCTTCTGGAGTGTGAATATCTCAGAGACTGGTTCAGCAGCAGCGATAAGATCACGATCGATCTGGAAGACATTCCGGATGACCAGGTCAGCTTTACACTGGGCGACAGCTGTGCGCTGATGATTCAAGGAACGGAGCCGGTGGTCCTTACAAAAGCACAACTGCTTGAGCGGATCGAAGCTTACGGCGGATCTGTTGAAACATTCATGAAAGAATCTCTCGGCAAATGTGCTTATGTGGAAGTGCAGCTGTGGGATAGAATTGAACTCCCGGATCCCGAAAAGAACGACTGCGCGAATTGAGAGGCGATAATGAGCGATACTGAAAGCAGAAGAAAGATATATGCCTGGGAACCTTGGTTCTTCCTGTTCTTTGGAGCGTTCCATCTTCATAGGATGTGGGCGCTTGTGGACAGGGAGTCCTACGCGTCATTTTGGATGGGGCTTCAGGAGAATAAGGAATGGCCGTATTTTCTGATTATGGGTGTGCTGGGTTCGCTCTGCGTTCTTGGCATTGTCACGTTTGTCCGTCAGCGCAAAGAAAACTACTGGTGGCGATGGATCTATATCTGCGGCGGAGCCTATCTGCTATTTGATTTGTTTGCGATTGCTACGGGTATGGAATTTTGGCACGATCTTCTTGTTAAGATGTTTGACACTGGATCAAAATACTGGAATGTGATTTGGGGAGGCTTTATTGTACTGGGTGCTTTTGTGTTCTGTCTGGGAGTCTCGCTTTTGAGAAAGCTCTGTGCTGGGAAGAGAAGCGTATGAGTATATACGAATTGAGATTGATGTTTGAATGGGGCGGTCCCGCTGACGAGAGTGTTGTCTGGGCCATGAATGAAGCGGCCAAAGAAAAGTTTGGAGGTTATGCAATCAAATTGGACGATCTCCCGATATCAGAGAGCCTAAAAGAAGAGTTGATGCGCCTTCATGAATGGCACGATACCGCCATGAATTGGGAATCCCCGCTGGATCCTTCGCCTTGGTCAGAGGAAGAGAAAGCAAGATTCTTAGAAGAATCAGTTCAGGCATTTCAGAGACTATGTAAAGAAATGGGCCCCGAGTGTCATGTGGTATACGATGCGTTCGATTATGGTGAGAAATTCGGGTAGATGATAGAATTACAGCAAAATGGAAAAGGGACTTATGAGGATTTATCTAGTAACAGACAGACTGATCTTAAGAGATTATGGTGCGGATGATTTTGAGGAGTACTATCGGCTAATGTCCGATGACCGGACGATGTACTATCTTCAGGACCTGAAGCATACCTCTGTTGAGGCCGCAAAAAAGAGTTTCGAAGAAGTGTTAGAGGACAGGGACAGCAATGCCCGCAAGTTCTATTTTCTCCAAATGGAATTAAAGGATACACATGAGACGGTCGGAAGTGTCGGATATACTGTTTTGGACAGTACTCCCGAAGGCCGGACCGTTAATCTCGGGTATTTTTCTTATCCGAAATTCTGGGGCAACGGATATATGTCTGAAGCGGTGGAACGAGTGTTGGAATATGCTTTTACAGAGGATGGTGTCACTAGAGTAAACACAGGATGCCTTGCCGAGAATGTCGGATCAGAGCAAGTCATGAAGAAAAACGGGATGGTGAAGGAAGCCGAGTTGAAAGATCATGTATGGCATGACGGCAAGTTAAAGACCCGATTGGAATACAGGCTTTTGAAGGATGAATGGAAAGGCTGTTAAGAAGATGACGATAACCAAAAACAGACAATCCAGGGAAACGATCTCCCGTATGGCCCGAAAAGCTTTTCCGGATAAGCAGATCGCATCGATCAAAGAATTAACGGAAGGCATGTGCAATGTAACGTACGACATTTCTTTTCAGGATGGTTCCGAAAGCATATTGAAGATCGCGGCAAAAGACAGAAGCGGGAATACCTCCAATGAAGTCAACCTGATGGAGGCAGAGATCAGTGCCATGAAGCTGGCTTCTGAAAACTGTTCATTTAAAGTGGCGGATATCCAATTCTACGATACCAGTAACACGATATGCGACGGACACTATTTCTTTATGGAAAAACTGAAGGGGGATAACTTCTCTTTTGCTAGAAAAGATATGTCCGAAGAAGCGATCGCCGTAATCGATACGGAGATCGGCAAGATATCCCGTGAATTATCGGAAGTAAGAAATCCACAATTCGGTTTTCTGGGAGAAGATAGGCGATTTGATTCACTGTTTCTCTTTGTAAAACACATGCTGGAGAATCTGCTTTCTGATGCGAAGAGAAAAGACATCGACATCGTATGTGATGAACGGACTTTTATGGATCAGCTGGAGAAGGATAAGGGTGCTTTTGAAGCGGTAAAAGAGGCATCTTTGGTTCACTGGGACATGTGGGAAGGAAATGTATTCGTCAAAGACGGGCACGTGTCCGGGATCATTGACTGGGAAAGAGCATTATGGGGTGAACCGTTTATGGATGACCGTTTCAGAATGCATAACCGGGGCAGGCATTTCCTGGAAGGATTTGGACAGACCTCGTTCTCGGAAGTGGAAGAAAAAAGATTGCGCTGGTACGATATCATCCTGTATTTAACGATGATGATAGAAGTGTATTACAGAGATTTCGACGATAAAGGACAGTATTTTTGGGCCAAAGAGATGGCTGCTACGTGCCTTGAGAAAATGGGGATGGAGACAGAGGAGTAGAGGTGATATGCTTTGATCTATAAGAATGCAGATTTAAGTGATGCAGAGACCCTGGTGGAAATATATAACTCTGCTTTTTACGATGATTTTCATCGATATGGACAGTGTCAGGCGTATGGCCGTTCCAAAGAAAGCATGGAACAGTCGATCCTTGATTATCCGAAAACTATTGCATACGATCAGGATAAGCCTGTAGGAGTAATTTCATATAAAGAAGAAGCGCCGGGAAAGTACTACATTGGCTGCTTAGCTGTAGTTAAAGAAGAGCAGGGGCGCGGAATCGGAACGTCATTAATGGAGTATTTTTTGCGTGAGCATCCGGACTGGAATGAACTATCACTGGTTACTCCTAAAGATAATGACCGCAATATCAGATTCTATACGGAGCGCTTTGGTTTCGATATCGTTGGAGAAGAGCTGGACGGAGTGGTGACCGTTCTTTGGTTTAGGCGCGGAAAATGATGCTGGCGCCTTTTGATAATCATCTCAGGTCTTCGATGTAACTCGTGTTGAAAATTTCCTCGAAAAAAGTGTTGACAAAAAACAGGTAACATATTACATTATTTGCAAAGGTAACATGTTACATAAATTGGTGAGGAACAAATATGAATTACGATGAGATGATGAATTTAGGCAACGTGAATTTCGGCGATATGCCTCCACAGCCTTTTTTGCTTGGACTGCTCAGTGCGTTTGATAACCGGTATCAGGCGGCGGCTGATGCATTTTTCAAGGAGATCACCTGGAAACAGTTCTTTTCCGTAATCTGTATCAACTTGTGTAAGGAACCTCCGACACTGAATGAACTTTCCGATGTCATGGGAAGTTCTCATCAGAATGTGAAACAGATCCTGTTGAAGCTTGAGAAGAAGGGGTTTGTTTCTACTTTTGCCGATGAAAAAGACAAGCGGAAGCAGCGCATCTATGTGACTGAGAAATGCAGGAATTTTCTGGAAAAGAACGATAATAACGGTCAGCAGAGTCAGTACATCATCGGACGCATTTTTGATGGCATCGATGAAAAAAGCCTGATGACCACTATACAAACGATTGTGAAAATGGAAAGGAATCTGAGCGAATTATGAAAACACTGATTATTTACACATCACAGACAGGATTTACCAAAAGATATGCACAGTGGCTGGCAGAGGAATTGAGGGGAGATCTTCTGGACCTCAAGGAAGCTAAAAAGAAGAGGGAGGATTACTTCAAGGACTATGATGCGATCTGCTACGGCGGCTGGGCGATGGCAGGGAGTATTGTGAAAGCGAAGTGGTTCCTGGGAAAAGCCGCTAATTGGAAGGATAAGCGTCTGGCTATGTTCTGCGTTGGTGGAAGTCCCTGTGACAATCCGGATATAGACGTTATTCTTCAGAAGGCGCTTACAGATGAGCAGAAGAAATATATAAAGATCTTCTACTGCCAGGGCGGATTTAACTATGCAAACATGAAGGCGCCATCCCGGATCGCCATGAAGATGTTTGTATCCGCTTTGAAAAACAAAAAAGATGCTACAGAGAAGGAAAAGGTGATGGCCGAGATGATGGCTTCTTCATACGACATCTCTGACATTAAGTATATAGAACCGATCGTTTCTTATCTCGGAGAAAAAGAATATGAAAAAGCTGTTTAAAACGCTGCTTGTGATCGTGATCGTACTGGCGGTGCTCATTATATCCGCAGTGGCGATAGTCTATTTTCGAATGAGTGCGCAGGTGAGATCCTTCGACAAAACACCGGTAGATGTTGGTCAGGTAGCAGATGGCGTATATAATGGTATTAGCAAGACGGATCTTGTTAAGGTGGAGGTACAGGTAACAGTATCCGGCGGAATGATCGAGAATATCGTTATTCTTAAGCATGAGTGCGGTCGGGGAGGTCCGGCAAATAAGATAGTAGAGGACATGGTGGACAGAAATGATGTCGAGGTGGATGCGGTTTCCGGAGCCACTATGTCCAGCGAAGTAATAAAGGACGCGGTCAGAAATGCACTGAGAGCAGGAACTTTATGATGATGAAGCATTGGTGACATAAGAATCGCGGATTAAAAGAGCCTATTACCGATGAAAAGAACCTATCAAAGGATCTTGAAATCTGTTATACTACGATAGAAATAAATTGGTTAGAGAGGGCTTGGATATGACGAATTCCGATAAACTGAAAACCGAAAAAGAAGGTCTGGTCAGCGTAATTAAGTACGAGGGCGATAACGAAACCTTTATCTGGAAGCATCCGATCGAGGATTTCAACTATGGATCCCAGCTGATCGTTCACGAAAGCCAGGAGGCGGTCTTCTTTAAAGACGGCCAGGCTTTAGATACATTCGGACCGGGACGCTACACTCTTGAGACACAGTCTCTCCCGATCCTTGAAAAGGCCTATAAACTGGCAACAGGATCAGTAAGTCCTTTTCATGCGGAAGTATATTTCATTAATAAGACCGTGCAGATGGCCATCAAATGGGGCACTCCGGACAAGGTCAGATTTATTGACCCGCTGACGGGCACGCCTCTGGATCTCGGTGCATCCGGTGAGATGAATCTTCAGGTCTCCAATTCCAGAAAACTGCTTGTTCAGCTGGTTGGCACGATGAAGGGCATCGCCTGGGAAGATGGCGCCGGCTTTACCAAGTCACTTCAGGAATCTTTCCGTCCGCTGATCTCCAATGCGGTCAAGACGAATCTTCCGACAGTCATCAAGTCCGAAGCGATCGATATCCTGGAGATCGATGAGAATCTTGGTATTATTTCCGATAATCTGAAAGAGAAGATCCTTCCGGGATTCGAGGAGTATGGTCTGACGATCCCGCAGTTCTATGTAACGAGCATCGTTCTTCCGGAGAATGACCCGAACTTCAAGCGGATCAGAGAACTCCACACGATCACGCTGCAGACCAGGATCATTCAGGCGGAAGCGACGGTCAAGACCGCGCAGGCCCAGAGTGAGACACAGTACCGCACCGCTCAGGAACAGAGCAAGGCGGCGATTGAAGCAGCTCACAGAGAAGCAGAACTGCAGAAGCAGCTGACCGAGACGGAAGTCTTAAGACGCGAAGCAGAAAGAAAGATCATCGCCGCACAGGCGGATGCCGAGGCTACGAAGATGGCAGGCCTCGCAGAAGCAGAAGTCATGAGAGCGAAGGGCTACAACGAGAAAGATGTTCTCCAGGCAGAAGTTCAGAAGGCTTATGCCGAAGGTATCGGAAACATGGGTCCGGAAGTTTCCAACGGAGGCGGCGGAAGCAGCATCGTAGGCGACATGATGGGACTCGGTGTCGGCATGGCGGCAGCCAATGCAATTATGCCGCAGATCGGCAACATGATGCAGGGCATCGGCGGACAGCAGACAGCCAATAATACTCAGGCAGCGCCTGCTCCTTCTCCGGATGCTTGGGACTGCTCCTGCGGACAGAAGGGCGTCGTCGGAAACTTCTGCAACAATTGCGGAAGCAGAAGACCGCTTCCTGTAGCTCCGGATACCTGGGACTGCAGCTGCGGATTAAAGGGAATCGTTGGTAATTACTGTAATAACTGTGGAAAGAAGAGAGGAGAGTAATCTATGAGCAAGAACGGATTACGTGGTTATATCGTATTAGCGATCATTTTGGCTGTATTTAGTGTAATTGCTTTTGCTGCTCCTTTCAGCATGACGGCGGCATTCTGGATCGCCTACATTTCCGCAGTGGTTGCGATCCTTTTCCAGATCTATGTTTTCAATATCTCCTTTAAGAGAGGCGGAAGCCCGAGAAGCAAGTTCTATGGTTTCCCTATTGCCAGGATCGGAGTTACTTATCTCGCTGTACAGCTGGTGGTAAGCATCATCGAAATGTGCTTTGCAGAAGACATCCCGGCCTGGGTAGTGCTCATTATCAATGTCATTATCTTCGCTGTTGCGGCGATCGGCTGCATTGCTGCTGAGATCGTACACGATGAGGTCATCCGTCAGGACGTTTCCGTCAAGATGAATGTTTCCAACATGAAGTCACTTCAGGCAATGTCTGCCGGACTGGCTGACCAGTGCGCGGATGAATCACTCAAGAAGGATCTTCAGAAACTTGCCGATGAGTTTAAGTTCAGTGATCCGGTCTCTTCTGAAGCGACAAAAGCCATGGAAGCCGGACTGGCCACTCAGCTGAATGAGTTAAAGACTGCTCTCAGTAACGGAGACTATGACACCGCGAGATCTTTCTGCGGCCAGTTGCTGAATGGATTATCTGAAAGAAATCGGGCGTGCAAGCTTAGTAAATAAGCGTTAGGTGTGAAAAATGGCAGTATTCAAATGTAAGATGTGCGGCGGTGCCCTGGATATTACCGAGGGCATGACCGTATGTGAATGTGAATACTGTGGTTCGGTTCAGACTGTACCACAACTAGATGATGAGAAAAAGATCAATCTGTTTTCGCGTGCGAACAGATTAAGAAGCGCATGTGAATTCGATAAAGCCTCCGGTGTATACGAGGCTTTGGTATCGGATTTCCCGGAAGAGGCGGAAGCCTACTGGGGGCTGCTTCTTTGCAAGTACGGCATTGAATATGTGGACGATCCCGCAACCGGGAAAAAGGTCCCGACATGTCACAGATCTTCTTTTGACAGCATCATGGAAGATCAGGATTTCGAGATGGTCATGGAATGCTCGGATCCTGCTTCCCGCGCCGTGTACAGAGAAGAAGCCAAAGCCATAGAAGCTCTTCGTATCGCTATTAATGAAGTTTCTTCCAAAGAAGCGCCGTACGATATATTTATCTGCTATAAAGAAACAGATGCTTCCGGCAATCGCACGATCGACAGTGTGATCGCCCAGGATGTCTATCAGGCGCTGGTGGAAAAAGGATATAAAGTTTTCTTCTCTCGGATCACCCTCGAAGATAAGCTCGGTCAGGAATACGAGCCGTATATTTTCGCGGCTCTTCACTCCGCCAGGATCATGCTGGCTTTCGGCACGGATTACGAATACTATAACGCCGTCTGGGTGAAAAATGAGTGGAGCCGTTTCCTGAGCCTGATCGAAAAAGGCGCGAAGAAGACCCTGATCCCCTGCTATAAGGGCATCGATGCATACGATATGCCGAAGGAATTTGCAAGGCTCCAGGCGCAGGATATGGGAAAAGTCGGTGCCATGCAGGACCTGCTCCGTGGTATCGAGAAGATCCTGGGAACGAAGAGTCAGAAATCAGCGCCGGCAGCGCCTCCGGTAGCTTTGAAAGAAGGCGATCTGACCAAACTGGGACTTCTCAAGCGTACCTTTATGTTCCTTGAAGATGGCGATTGGTACAGTGCTGAAGTTTATGCGGAAAAAGTGCTGGATATCGATCCGGAAAACGGTGAGGCGTATCTTGCAAAAGCGATGGCGGACTTAAGGATTTCCAATCTCGTGGCACTTAACGATGTGACCTACTTTGAGAATAACCTGAACACGCAAAAAGCGCTGCGCTACGGAAGTGACGCTTTGAGAAACGACATCATCGGATACATCAATTCGTATAAGACTGCAGAGAAAATGCGTCTTAAGGCGGAAGAGGAAAGAAAAAAGCAGGAAGAAAAAGCTGCGCAGGAAGCGGCGGAGAAAGTGATCGCCACATTCACTTCAAAAGAGAAGTCTTTTGAATATCAGTATTCAGTTGCTTCGAAAAAGGCTTCTGTTCTTGAAACGATCTGTGACGGCTACGATCAGGCTGTTTCGAAGATGCGTAAGCTTACTGTGGAAAAAGAAGCGGCAAATAAGAAGTTACAGGAGCTTTGTTCCCAGCGTGATTCTCTCGGTATGTTTGCCGGCAAGGAGAAGAAACGCCTGGAAAGTGAGATCGCGGAAATCACAGCGTCGGTAAAGCAGATGGATGTGAAACTTACCAATGAGAGTCAAAAGCTCGGAGGTTATTCTACGAAAGAGGATGCGCTGAAAGCTCTGGTTGCTGCAAATGAGGAATTCTCCCAGCTTCGGGAAAAGGCCGGGCAGGAACAGGGAAAAAGCGAGGTCTCGCTGAGTTTCGGGAAAGCTATTCAGGTGCTTTTATCCAATCCCCGCGTCGTAGAGATCATAGATGAGAAGAACATCAGGCAGATCTCGAAATATAAAGGGTTTGTGAAGATCCCGTTCGGCAAATATCCTCGGACAGCAAAAGGAGAGGTCGATGATATCGAATGGCTCATACTGAAAAATGAGGGAAACAGGATCCTTCTCATCAGTAAAGACGCGATCGATATTCAAAGATATAACGAGAGTAATGCAGATGCAACCTGGGAGACCTGTTCTCTCAGAAAGTGGCTCAACGACACGTTCCTGAACAGTGCTTTTAGCGCGGAAGAAAAGAACATGATCTTGAGCATGCCGGTTGCGGCGGACAAAAACCATTCATACAGTATGCCATCAGGAGGCGACACCATCGACAGGATCTTCCTTTTAGACAGCACGGAAGCAAATCTGTATTTCAATTCAGTCAGCGTACGCGCGTGTGAGGGAACCGGGTATTGCCAGGCAAAAGCGGGCGTCGGACAGGGCAAGTGGTGGCTTAGGTCACCCGGTGCGTATGTCAGCGAGGACGGGTATGTGAACTTCGGCGGGCGAAGTGTCTTTTCCAGCATGAACTTCGTACGTCCCGCAATGTGGATAGATCTTGAACAGTAAAGGCTTTCTTTGGAATCGCAATGTTAGCCGGTTGCTATGAGAATGAATATGCCCAACTATCAGAAAACGAAAACAGCGTGCTATTTAGGATTTGTAACGCAGGCGATCGCCGCAAATTTTGCGCCTCTGCTTTTCCTGAAATTCCATAAAGACTACGGGATCTCGCTTGGCAATATAGCGTTCATCTCTACTGTGTACTTTTTCACCCAGCTGCTGATCGATCTTTTCTGCGCGAAGTTTGTGGACCGGATCGGATACCGGGTATGTATCGTAGTATCTGAAGTATTATCGGCAGCGGGACTGATAGGACTTGCATTTCTGCCGGATATTCTGCCTGATGCTTTCTGCGGGATCCTTATAAGCGTAACGGTATATGCCATGGGGTGCGGACTGATCGAAGTGTTGGCCAGCCCGATCGTCGAGGCATGCCCGTTTGAAAACAAGGAAGCGACCATGAGCCTTTTGCATTCGTTTTACTGCTGGGGCTCCGTGGGAACGATAGTGATCTCCACGCTGTTCTTTGCAATATTCGGCATGGACAGCTGGAAATGGCTTGCGGTGATCTGGGCGATGGTCCCGGCAGTCAACATTTTTAACTTTGCCACCTGTCCCATAGTTCCGATCGTGGAGGAAGGACAGGGAATGGGGATCCGACAGCTCGGCAAAAGACCGCTTTTCTGGG
Source organism: Clostridia bacterium (assembly GCA_016287245.1). GTDB lineage: Bacteria > Bacillota > Clostridia > Saccharofermentanales > Saccharofermentanaceae > Scatonaster. The sequence goes on along the minus strand of JAEEWG010000011.1, from coordinate 71,159 downwards.
TTTCGATCTGTCTTATGGTATGTGCCGGAGCATCCGAACTATCGATGTCCCAATGGGCTTCCGCGTATGCTGAGGCCGCGCTGGGATTAACTAAGACGATGGGAGATCTGTTGGGCCCTTGTATGTTCGCAGTGACGATGGGGATAAGCCGCGTTATATATGGCAGATATGGAGAGAAACTGAATCTGATATGGTTCATGGTCGGATCCGGAGCACTGTGCGTCACCTGTTATGTTATGGCGTCGCTTTCGGCAGAGCCGGTCATAGGCTTAATAGGATGCATACTCTGCGGTTTTTCCGTGGGGATCATGTGGCCGGGAACGATAAGTATATCCTCTAAAAAGTTTCCCAAAGGAGGAACGGCAATGTTCGCACTCCTGGCCATGGCTGGAGATCTTGGAGGAAGTATCGGACCGGCGATAGTCGGAAAGGTCACGCAGAGTGCCGGAGATAATATCCGGGCAGGCATGGGAGTCGGACTCATTTTTCCGGTAGTGCTCATCATCATGCTTGTTATAATGAAAAATGCGGCTGTAAAAACTGACCACAGATCAAAGACTGATTGATGATGAGAAAATACAGGGGAGAAACTGATTTATGAAAAAGAAAGTCGTTGTACAACCTTATGATGAAGCCTGGAAAGCAGATTTTAAAGCTATCCGGGACGAGCTTGATGCTGTTCTCAAAGATCTTGTGCTTCAGATCGAACACGTTGGAAGCACTTCTGTGGAGGGGCTGTCCGCCAAACCGATCATCGATATCGATGTCGTTATTGAGGATCGGACCTGCCTTCCGGCCGTAATATCCGCTCTTGAAAAGATCGGCTATACGCATGAAGGCGACCTGGGCATACCCGGGCGCGAAGCCTTTAAATACAGCGGGAAAGAGCATCTGAGACAGCACCATCTTTATGTATGCACAAAGGATGCGGAAGAATTGAAAAGACATATAGGGTTCCGTAATTATCTTCGAAGTGATCCGGAGGCCGTCGCCGAATACAGCAGGATCAAAGAAGAGGGAGCACGACTGTATCCCGAGGATATTGATAAATACATCGAGTACAAAACTCCCTTTATTGAGACGATCTATGAGCGAATAGGGTTGAAGCGGAACGAATGATCACTAGATGACGCGCCTGAAAAGCAATTTTATCACAGTAAAAAAGTGCGAACACCTGTGTGATACAGACGTTCGCACTTTTGGTTTTTTCTAGATGCTGTTAATGCAGCAATGTCGGTTGATTATGTTACTGCAGCAAGCAGATCCTCTATCGTCATAAACTGTGTGCATCCGGCAAATTCCTTATTCAGAGCAGGAATTACAAGCCACCACATAATATATTTGTACTGTGTCACATAAGTATTCTTCTTATACTTTTCACACAGTTCTTTAAAGCCACCAGAAATTCCCAGGAACCTGTTAACAAACTTATCAAGCTTGGTTTGTCCGTCTTTGCCTTTAGTAAAGAGTTCGTCATAAGTAGGCGTAAGCTTTGGTGCAGAACCTATTTTATTCTGGTTGGGGAGTTCAAAGGTAATTCCCAGGTCATCACATGTAATCTGAAAATCATTCGCATAAACAGGCCAAGCGCTTAATACACCCATTGCTGCTATGCATTCGCCAACTGTCTTGTATGTCTGAATAAGGAATCCTACGCTGGAACTTGCATAGGAAACAATAGCAATATATCTGTCCAGTGTTGTCGAGGATGGATTTAAAAGAGCTGTAGCAAGAGATGCTTTGCCTAAAATCTTGCTCAGAGATTCTGCATAACTAAAACCGTATAAGTTAGCCAGAGTATTGCATTTATTCATGAATCCGATAAGCTTATCGGCATTATTAATCTGTAACTGCAGATCGCCTTCATACTTCTTCAGAATTTCCTGTGTGAACGAATTAGTTAAACCATATGCATAACTTACCCATTTGTAAGCGACGTTAAACTTCTGGGATCCCTTTTTGCTCAGTTTGCCACTTAACTGGTTGAAAGCTTTACCGTAATAGTGCTTTGCGAAGGTGTCCAAAGTTAACGGATACTCACTATAACTGAGCGTTTTCCCGCATTTGTCGCAGCTATAGACGGTGTATCCGTCTGTTTCTTTTATAGAATATACATGAATATGGATAGATGTAGTTGCGCCAAACAGATTGTTGAGGATGTTGTTGAATTCAACTGAATATGCATAACTTAAATCTTTATTATAGCGTATTCTTGCATATTGTTCTGCAGATGAAATCGTATATGATTTACCTGTCCAGTTGTTTTTTAGAACGATTGACCGACTTCCATCGGGTGCCTTTACTGGATCTGCCCACTCTCTGCCTTTGTTTGAAGAGCTGGAATTGTTAACAGAACTTCCGCCGTTTAAGCTGGTTACCGCATTTCTTCCTTCTTTAATACCAAACTGAACATAGTGCTTGTAATAAGAAGGGAGGTCATTGCCAAACGCGTTTCGCAGATCAGCATAGTTAGCTTTGTAGATCTCTACGTTAAAGCTCGCGCTTGCCTGACGGCCTTCTTTCATGCCATTCGTTATAAAGTGATTGAATGCCTGTTTTTGGTTGCTTCCAAATGCAGATTTTAGATCAGCATATTTATTGATGTAATAGTTGTAATCATATACAGGAGCGTAGTCTACGCCTTTATATGTAGTTGCTGTTGATGCCGAGACCATGGCTGTCGGTACAGCGGCAATCAGTAGAATAAGTGTTAACATTAACGATAAAACTTTATGTGCTTTCGTTTTCATTTTTTCTCTCCTTCGATATTTTTTCTCATTGTTCATATAAAACAGGTAACCGATGATCAGCTATCGGAACTGCGTGTCTTTGAAAGTATGAATACAATTCCTGTTCGGATCGTTTCTCATTTTCGCAATACCTCCTTTGTCTTAAATTTGCGTTTTTGGGCAATAGGACTCATAACGCGCCTGTTTTTTTGCCAAAAAACGACGCGAACGTGACAGACGTCCGTAAAAATGAACGTCAGGACAAATTTCTAAAATTACTTAGGAAAAATAGGGGACCATACGCATAACACAAACTCCTGATTAGAATTTTTCCATCCCCACGTATATTGAGTATAAAACAAAAAACAACAAATATTTATGACAATTTTGTAAGAATACACAAAACGGGTCTCCGATTGCTAGCGATAACTTGCTGTGAAGAAAAAAGTAAACGGATCGATCGTGTGTGGGATGGGCTGTCTCCTTGAATTTGAAAGTGGAATCTCCTATACTTTTTACATAGATACGGACAGTTAGGATATGGACAAAGAACGGACAGGACAATTGATCACAGAACTCCGCAAGGAAAAGGGACTTACCCAGAAACAACTTGCGGATGCTTTGAATGTCACCGATAAGGCCGTATCGAAATGGGAACGTGGTCTTAGTTTCCCGGATATCTCAATGCTTGAACCTATTTCGGAAGTTCTCGGTATCTCCATCATGGAGATATTAGCCGGTGAGCGGCAGGACGCCAGTGAGACGATCTCGCGTGAAGAAGCGCAGAAGATCGTCAGTGCGTCTGTTGAGTTAAGTGACGAAGAGATCAGGCACAAGAAGGAAAGGAGCCGGCTGATCATCATCATTCTGATCGTGTTCCTGCTGCTCCTTATTTCGCTCACGTTGAATGTTGTAAGTTTATTAAGGTCATAAGGAGTACAGAAGGTGGATTTTGCGATCACATTTTATATCAGTATAGCGTTACTGGGGCTGATGCTTCTACCGAAAGCATCCTTACGGCCCTCGGATGACAAGCCGTTCTTCGATCGAATCATCAGTAAGGAGATGCAGGGCTTTTTCGCCATTTTCATCATCTTCCATCAGACCGTGATCACGCTCGATCATTTCGGCGTGAATCGCAGTCGCATGCTGCCGTTCTCTGATTACTTCTACTATGGTACCCTGGCGGTCGCGTTCTTCTTCTTCTGCTCCGGATTCGGTCTGATCAAGAGATGGATGACGGATAAGACCTACCTGAAAGGCTTCATGAAACGAAGGATCTTCACGGTGCTCGTTCCGTTCTTTATCTGTAACTATATCTATCTGACAGATGCGATCATAACGAATATCCAGAATGGCAAAAGCTTTGATTTTCTCGAAGTCATCTGCAGTTTCTTCGGACTGTTCCTCATCAATAACCAGATGTGGTTCGCGGTCGAGATCATGCTCCTTTATGTCATGTTCCGGATCGTCTTTGCCCGTGTCAAAAAACCTCTGACCGGAATTGTCATCATGACCGGCATCGTTCTTATTATGATCGTGATCGGTCTTTTGTGCGGCCACTCCGATTCGGCTATAATGTCGTACTGGTTCAAGGGTGAATGGTGGTATAACACGATCCTGATGTTCCCTCTGGGCATGCTTTACGCGTATAAAGAGGAGCGGGTCAACAAGATTATCCGAAAAGCCTTTACCTCTATCCTCATCGCTTCCGCAAGCCTTTTCGTGATCTCGAACTACATTCACAGGGATCTCATCAGCAGATCGATCTACTGGACGGAATATGAAGGGGCGAAGCATCCGCTTCTGGATAAGCTCACCGGTCTTAGTGTGGAGACTATCTTCGAGATATTGTTCCTGCTCCTCATCATTACGGTGCTCTCGCGCTTTAGATTCGGAAACCCGATGATAAAATTCTTGGGAAAGATCTCTCTTGAGACCATCATGCTCAATTACCTTATCTGCAATAAGTTCTACTTCATATACAGGCATTACGGCATCTACGCCTACCTTCCGGCGGTCCTTATAGGCACCATCGTAGCGGCGTCGCTCGTATACCTCATCAAGAATATCGTGCTTGAGAGAAGATCGGGTCTTTTCGATGGGGAAGTAAGATAAAAGGAACTCACTATAGAACAGGGGCTGTCTCACAAAGCAGCCCCTTCCTTTCAATTATCAGATGTGCGGAAAATCAGTCCTTCGACTGGATGACGGCTTCTTTTATATTCTCGTAAAGAGCCACGCCCACGGCTGTCACGGCAAAGACCGTCACCGCGCCAAACTTGCCGAAGAAAGCATCGTTTTTGGTCATAACGAAAACCATCATCGTGAAGATATGCATGATGTATATCGGAAGAGAACATGTTCTTCCGAGTTTTTCCGCATATGTGCCCATGCCGAAGTTCGGGAAGCGGAGGCAAAGGAGTACGAGCACGATCGTCAGGATTTCGCAGCCCACGAAAGGTACGGCGATGCCTTTCTTATAGGTGCAAAGCTCGATGATCGCAGCAACACCTGCTCCGATGGCCAGGACGGGAAGGATGATGTGAATGTTCTTGATGCTTAAGATCTTCTTTTCATATCTTCTAATGAGCATTCCGGTCATGGTATACGCAAGGCCGACCAGGATGGCATTTCGAAGCTGGTAGGATTCTCCAACACCCATATGCGAGAGGATCACATAGGCGGCGATCAGGACAGGGCCTGCAAATATCGCCGGTTTTAAGACCTTAAGCTTATTCAGGATCAGAAGGATCACAAGAGCATAAAGAAGGGAACCGAAGAACCACAGATGCTCGGAAAACGGCGAGAAGTTATAAAGGAGGAAGTCCTTTATGGCCTTTTTGGTGAAGTACTGGCTCATGTCTACTTTCCCGGTCATCTTCTTGTCATAGAGAGCGGTTGCTGCCGCATAGAAGACGTTCGATGCAAGGAAGAATATCAGGATGCGGCGGGTCTGCTTAAGAAGGCGGGACATCAGTTCTTTGGAATCATCTCTATATAGCATGTAGCCGCATACGACCAGGAAGAACGGGACGGCCGTCTTTCCGAATGTGATGAAGACATCTCCGGCGCTTCCGGAAAACGGCATGTGGATGGTCACGACCAGGAAGGCCATGACGATCCTCATCAGGTCGATGGCATGGTTGCGGGGAGTGGCGAGTTCCGAAGACTCCTTTTTCTTTCCGCTGATAAGCCCGATCAGGTATTTATCGGTGCCGCTGATGATCGTGGCCGCGCCAATGGACATCAGAAGCGTAAGAAGGATGTACATCGAAGGTGAGCTTACTTTGAACATCCTGCCGTCAGCAAGACCCGTTAGGAAAAGATTGTGGATCAGATAGAGCTCCAGAGAGATCGATCCGAGGAACTTCAGGACAGGGTTTCCGAAGCGGATTTTCATCATGACAAGAAGGACAAAGAGAACAAAGCAGAGAATGAACGGAACCTGTACGGAAAGGCAGCGGAGCTTATCGAGGTATCGGGGATCTTCGCCCGGGGTCTCACTCCAGTAGGAGTATATGTCGAGGAACCGGCTCGTGATCCATCCGAAAAGACCCGTAAGGATCGCAAAGAGCGGAAGGAGCACGACATAGGCTTTTCTTGCGATCTTTCGGAGAGCATCCTGATACTTGGATACGAGGATGCCGACGATGAAGAGGATCGATGCGTTATACCACCATTCGCCCATGAACCAGTACTGGCAGCCCATATCCTTGCCGTGGCAGAGATAGAGGCTTCCGCCCATCATGAGGAGCACGAAAAGGCTCATCGCACAGGTGGCTGCCGTGCGGTTTTTGATCAGTTTATAGAAGATAAAGAACGCCAGATACAAAATCGCGATCTCCACGATATACCACATATGGCTGTTGATCAAAGACCATCCGGAAAGAACATAAAGCAGTTCCAGAGGCTTATATTTGGTGCCGCAGATGCAGGATGCCACGGTGAATACCGCGATACACATATAAAACGGAATAAGGATCGTGATGAGGCGCTTTTTCAGGAAGCCCTTAAGATAGTCATCCTTCGTCTTTAGGCTGGTATAAAGCCCGTAGCCGGAAAAGAAGAAGAATATGCCTACGAAGAGGACACCGCACTCGGACAGGAACTGGAAAGGACCGGACGCCTGAAGAAGCGACTGCGAGAGGTGGTGAAGGATAATGCCTATGGCTGCAAATCCCTGGATCGCCTTGGACGTAGAAAGAGATAAAGGTTCTTCCTGCCATTCTTTTCTCTTGGATGCTTTTGCGCCGGCGATCAAAAGAATCACAAGTCCTGCCAGGAGGATCCAAAGCGGGAAGGAGAATCCGACGAAGCTCTTAAAGAACGTCTTGCCGGAAGATTTCGTAGTTGTGTTTCCCGGCTTGGTCTCAGGAGTCTCAGGAGTTTCAGAAGATACGGCTTCACCTTCCTTAGACACAGGGAACGCTGGCAAATCGATACTTACGGTCTTTCCGTCAAACGTAAGACCACCGACGATATAGGATTCGAGTTCATCCAGGTACGCGAGATCCTCTTCTGTGTAAGGTACTGCATCGCCCAGATTGGAAGGATCCGTTATGATCGAAATATTGATAGTGAAGAGTTTTCCTGATTCAGATACAAAAGCATAGTTGTTTGCTCTGATTTTGTATTTAAAGTGGCCGTAAGTGTTATTTATTTCGATGGAGGCATCGCTGCTGATCTTATAAAGATCTACATTGCCGATGTGGATCACGCCATTTTTGAGGATCTCGAAGTGCTCCACATCACCTTCCTCATCTACATCCTCGTAAGTGTCGGAAAAGAATGCGGATTCACTTATTTCGGAAGGCGCATCCACAATGATGGCCGCGACCTGGATGATCTGACCGTCATCCGCTCCAACAGGGGGGACACTGCATTGAAGGGCTGTGCCGGTGTTTTCATATAATTGCAGGACCGGCTCCACCCCAGCCTGCCGCGTCAGTTCCGTATCGTCCGCATCCATGCCGATCCAGAGGACTTCGTCAAATCCGGCCGGAAGGATGACCGTTAAGCCCTCGGGAAGGGGATAGGAAGTACCATCTCCGCGATCTGCAGAAGTGCCCGCGTCGGAAGAAGTGACAATATCAGTGCTTCCTGAAGGGCCTCCTTCCGTGGTGTCTGCAAAAGACACAGAAAAAAAGCTTGCGATGACCAATGTGATCGATGTCAAAAAACTTAAGAACTTCCGGTAACCCATGAGGCACCTCCTGATGATTTTTCTAGCCTAAACCTACCATCAAGTGCCGTTTTAGACAACCGACTGTTGGTAGAGTCCCCTGTTTTCAGTGCTTTTCAGAGCCGGTTGACTGGTTGGCTGCTTCGCCTGATGCCGGCCGCTCGATCTTCTTTTAAGGACTGGCGACGATCAAAACTGACCATTTTTAATGGGGAATCCTGCGGCCCTATACTACCGCTATATTGGTATAATGAAACCAGTAGTCTAAAATATGAAGTTAAATAGCCGACTGGCTGTTTTTTAAATTTCATAGTGAGGTGAACGTAATATGATACGTGAAGCAACAGTAAATGACGCCGTAAGAATTGCGCAGATCGAGGTCGAAAGCAGCAGATATGCATATAAAGGTGTGGTTGCGGATGAGTGTCTGTTTCGGGATTTAAATGTCGAAAGCCGCGTTCCGGTCTATGAAAGATGGATCTCCGAGAAAAGATTCGCTCTTTATGTGTACGAGGATCCTGATGACGGTCTGATCAAGGGCATGATGGGCATTGGCATGTGCGAAGACGAGGATAAAACAGATGCCTTCGAACTGCATTTCATCTATCTCGATCCGGAGTATGTAAGAATGGGCCTGGGTACGAAAATGCTTTCGTTCTTTGAAGAAAAAGGAAAAGAGAAGGGCTGCTCGAATTTCGTGATCTGGGTCCTCGAAGAGAACAGCATGGGAATCGCCTTTTATAAGAAGAACGGCTATTCTCCCGATGGAAAAGAGAAGATCTTCAAGCGGTGGAATAAAAAGGAGATCCGATACGTGAAGGGCTGATTCTCCCGTGATGCTATAGGTCGCTGACGGAAAAGATCCGGAAATTGCCCTGTAGCAGTAAGATCTGGAAGAAAGAAAAAGGAAAAAAGGAATATGTATCTGTATCACTTTTTCGACCGGCGCACCGGACCATTCCGGAGCCTGACGAATATTTCCCCCGAAGAGGCGAAGGCCGTGATCGAGAAGATCAGGGAGGAACGCCCGGACTCGCTGTGTGCCCGAAGAGACGATCAGTATGTGCAGAAAAGGCGTAACTGTGAAGCGATCCTGCGGCGTGAGTTTGCCGCAAAGGGCGGGCTTATGGAGAAGGACTCTCCCCACTACATGGTGGTGGAATTCAGTCCCTGGCTTTCGACCTGGTTTGAGCAGTCGGAGTACATCAGGATCCCGATCGAGGAATTCGATCTTCGGACCGTTTCTTTTACCTATGGAGACTCGATGCCGACCTTCAGCGACAGGTGTGCGGACGGGAAAGAATACAGAAAGAAACTCTACACGTACGAGGAGATCCTGAAAGTTATTGAGAAATACGGCCTCCCGCAGGACTGGAACGACAACGGGAAGTTCGGGCCGGAGCGGTATATCGAAGCCCATGTCTGGAGCGAGATGCCGGTGGCAAAGTATATCGGTGAGTACTATAAGAAGCTTGCTAAGAAAGAAGAGGGATGACTATGACACAGAGTGAACAGAAGGAACTGGTAGCATCAGTAGCGATCGATACATTGATCCGGCAGGGGAAGATCTTTTCAGGCATGAAGATCGGTCTTGGTACGGGATCGACAGCCTATCCGGCCGTAAGACATCTGGCCGGAAGGATCGCGGACGGAACCGTCAAAGATATTAAGGCCGTAGTGACCAGCTTCGGTACGCAGAACCTCTGTGAAGAACTGGATATTCCGGTGTTTTCCATGAATGATAAAACGATCGGAGGACATCTTGATCTGGCTATCGACGGGGCAGACGAGGTCGATCCGTTGAATCACGTGATCAAGGGCGGCGGTGCGGCACTTCTTCGGGAAAAGATCGTCGCGTATAACTCCACACAGTTTGTCATTGTCGCCGATTCCACGAAGATCGTCGATTCTCTCGGCACCGGTTTTGCGCTTCCCGTGGAGATCATCGGAGAAGCGAGAGTGCCGGTCGTAGCCGCACTGAATGCGCTTGGTGCGGAGTGTGTCCTTCGCGAAGGCGTGAGAAAATGCGGTCCGGTCATTACCGATAACGGAAACCAGCTTCTGGATATTAAATGGAAAACGCCTGTGGATCCGGCTGAGATGGAAGACAAAGTCAACGGGATCGTCGGCGTGGTGGAAAACGGGTTCTTTACGAAAAACAGACCGATCGTCTTTACCATAGATAAAGAAGGTAACGTGATCGAACGCTGAAAGAAAGAGAAACGCAGCGATAAGAACCTTTTTTTGAATGCGTGGTATAATGGAAATTGACTGAGGGGTCCCTTGGGGTCCCTTTTTCATAGGGTTGTGGTTAAAAGAGTATCGGGGGTATTTGCATTATGCCGTCTAGTCATAGTTCCAGTTCACATTCGAGTTCGTCGCACTCTTCTTTTGGCGGCGGTGGAGGGTTTCATCACTCCTTCTCCAGTCATTCCAGCTCCTCTCACAGCAGCTTCGGGCAGGAGTCTTCAAGTTACCGCCCGACCCGGAAAGTAACGAGTTATGTCCTTCCGGCGGAAAGACCGAGAACGAATCAGCCGACGAGATCCGGACGTGCGCTCACTTCGTATTCTCTCTTCCGAAGTGTCAGTCATGACTATTTCTACTATCCGGAAGACTGGACGGATGAAACGACCGGAAGAAAATATAAAAGCGGCTACTATGATGAGAAAGGCAACTATTCCAAACAGGTCATCCTCCGTAAAAATTCCCAGTATGAGACGCGTGCCATCTGCAATTACTGCGGCACCCAGATCAAACTCAAGTGGACGAAGGGAGCGCTTCCGTCCTGCCCGAACTGCGGAGCATCGCTTTCGGAGATCATGGACGGCGCCGTGATCGAAGAGGAGCTCAAGCCGGTGGCGCATACGAGCGTGGTCGCCGATACCCGGAGTCCGGACGATACCTATTTCCAGAATGGTCAGCATATAGGAGCTTTGGACAAGATCGATACGAGTAAACTTTCTTCCGTTGAGAAGGAGGAAAGCATAAACTCCGGAAGATTTGCAGGCGGGTTTATCATTGCGGTAACGGCAATCATTCTGGCCGTTATTGTCGGTGAGGCTGTAAACACCAAAAACAGCTCCAAGGGACATGTATATACATATTCTTCTGAGGAATGGGAGTCGATCGAGCAGTCGAGGGAACTGGACAGGCAGACAGCGACTCCGGAGCCTACACCGGTCCCGGAATACTATTTCAAATTTGTCGCGGAAGAGGATTTTTCCAGTACGATCTATGTGGATGCGATCGGAAGAGAATGCGGCTGGCACAGTTCGGGAAATTACTATGACAAGACCACAGACTGCTATTTCTGGCTCAATACGGACGTCGAGCCGCCGATCTGGCAGTACTGGTATGAAGGGATCTCCTCCGCCTATGGTGACTACGGCTGGATGGAGTACGACTTTGCCGAGGATACGTGGTATATCGAAGCAAGTGCGGGGAACTGGATCGTGCTCCCGGAGGGGAAATACGATAAGGACCGCCTGTGGCATATGTCCTCTCCTGATGACGGAAGATATATGGGCCATAACCTGATCTATGTCCAGGAGATCGGGCGGACATGCGAGTATATCGAAGAAGAAAGAAACTACTATGATCCTGCGACGAAATGCCATTTCTACTACGATACCTATACGGGTAAGGGCTTCTGGTGCTACTGGTTCGAGGATTTCCGCGAAGAGCACGGGATCGGATGGATGAGATACGATCCGGAACAAAACTGCTGGTGTGTGGAGAATCATACACGCTGGTATCCGCTTGGAAAAAATGTCTATGATTTTTCAAAATGCTGGCATATTGAAAATGAGCCCCTTCCAATGGATGAAGCCGGATCCGGTCAGGCTCTGTCCGAAGAGACTTCGGCGGCGACAACATAAGCCCTAAGATAAGATCGATGAGAAAAGTCGAGCGCCTCCTGCCGGACGGGCAGGAGGCGCTTCTATATTTGATCAGGGGGGGTAGAAAAAACGCTATATGAAATTATCCGAGTACGGTCTCGTTCTGACCGGAGATGGTCATTCTCTTCAAAGTGAGTTTAGATCCGGAATTATCGTCTCTGACCATGAAGTAGATGTCGTCACCTACGATCACGATCTTGGCAGAATCGATCTTGCCGGTATAGAGGAGCTGGTGGTCGGAAGAATTCTTTCCGACATAGAGCTCATCGGAGTTACAGACGACATCTGCGTTTTCGGAGATGTTTCTCGAATACGGAGCTGCCTTGGAGATCATATCAAGAGAGCTGCCGTCGAGCTTCATGGTGAAGTAGCCGGCGCCGTCCTTTTCCGTATTTCCATAGAAGTACAGAGCTTTTCCGTCAGAGAAGAATATATCCTCGTTCTTCGCTTCCACATCGGAAGAGATCACGGTCTTGTTCTGGCCATCGAGATCCATGGAATAGATCTTGCCGTAGAACATACCGCCGGTGGCGAAGTTCGTCGCATCCGAATAGTAGATCTTGCTGTTGGCGATGCAGAAAACGATATTGGCTGTAATTGCCGAATGCTCCGCCTTGAAAAGCTCCGTGGCGTCACCGCCGTTTTTCCCGATCTTCATGATCGCGCCGTCGTCGCTGAAGTAGAGGAAATCTCCATCTACGATCACGTTGGAGATATTACCGCCGTAGATGATCTCTGTTTCAAAAGAGCTGAGATCCATCTTAATGATCGAGTACGTCGAATCCTTCGCGTCGCTGCCGCCGCTTTCACGGAAGTAAAGCGCGTTGCCGGAAAGTGACAGGCTGTCGAGCGTCTTGTTCGGGCTGTAGGCTGTTGTGCGGATCACCTTTTTCTCGCCGCTTGTGCGGTTTTCCTGTGTGATCGTAAGACGGCCGTCTTCCAGATGTGTCACGTAATAGACGAACTGGTCATTACCGGTGGCAAAACCGCCGTTAGCAAGGTTACCTGCGCCAAGGGTGATCGCAGCGGTTGCCGGAGTCGAACCCTTGTCCGTGGACGGATCTTTTACTTCAGAAGCCGTATCATCGGTAACGATCGGATCAAAAGGTTCCTTTGCCGGCTCATCCTTGAGCGGAGTTGCGTTATTCTTCTGATCGTCGGCACTCTTGTCCTGGGCCTTCTTCGGAGCATTTTCAGAAGCGTTCTCGGAAGCATTGTCCGTATTCTTATCAGGACCCTTTTCAGAATCCTCCTTAGCGCCCTTGTTTTCTGTTACAGCATCAGATTTCTTTTCTGTATCCTTGGCGTCATCTTCGATCGCAGCGGAAGTGATCTCTGTTTCACTTCTTTTCTTTTCTGCCTTCGTGGTGCTCTCGCTGTCTTCGCCGCAAGCCGAGAAGAGGCAGGCACATGCGATGACAGAAGCGATCAATTTCGTATATTTAAACTTTTTCATAAGATTACCTCCTTGTTGGTAACATACCGGACACGACCCCGGTACATTCATAGTACACGTAAGTGCCGCGCTCCTGATGAACGAACTGTCACATAAATGGTAAGAGAAACGTCACATTCGTCACATTCGGAGCGATTCTACTGTATAATCTACCTTATGAAAAAGCATTGGGGAAAACACATTATGAAAAGCTATTTTAAAAAACACACTACACTGATTCTTGCCATGAGTATGCTCATGGCTTCCTGCCTTTCCTCCTGCGACGGCGCGGATAAGGAAAATTCGGACGGAAACACTTCGGAAAACGGGAAGACCGCTTCTTCGTCCCCCGGCAAAATGGTCGTCCGCGGCTACGATTTCGGCCCTTCTGTGGAAAAAGTGATCATCGATATCCCGGATGAGAAGAAAGATGCACTTACTGCGGATATGTTTTCGGTAAAAGAAGAGAAGAAGGATGGATCTTCTTCCTATAGTGATGAGAGAAAAGTGAAGGATGCCTTCTATTCCGATGCGGAAGGGAAGAAAGTAGACCTTTCCTCCTATAAGGAAAACCTCTATCTTACGGTCGAGCTGCAGGACCATCCCGATGAGGGCCTGCTCTTATACTTTGATAACTACACCTCCTCGAATCACTGGTTTTCCGACTATTCTGTAACAGTGTTACAGAGCGGGGAAGTGCTCTCTTATGTGACGGAAATGGACTTCCCGGAACTGAATCGGGTCGACACGAAGGGTTCTTTTACCGGATCGGAAGGACACACTTTCTCCTATGCTGCCTATGAACCTGAAAATGCCACGGCAGAGAATAAACGCCCCTTAGTCATCTGGCTCCATGGCGGCGGAGAAGGCGGCACCGATCCGACGACGACCGTCTATGGAAATGAAGTCGTCGCACTTTTCAGAGATGATTTCCAGACCGTGATGGACGGCGCCTATGTCCTCGTACCGCAGTGCCCGACGGCCTGGATCGAGTTTGCCGATAACGGGAAGAACTGGAATGAGAATGCCGGCTGCGACTCCATCTACGTAAATGACCTGATGGAGCTGATCGAAAAGTTTGCTGATACCCATCACGTGGATAAGGGGCGGATCATGCTCGGCGGCTGCTCAAACGGCGGCTACATGACGATCGATCTTCTCATGAACTATCCTGGGAAATTCGCGGCGGCCTATCCGATCTGCGAGATCTTGGATCCGGAGGGACTTCCGGAGGATAGGATCAACGCCTTAAAGGACGTTCCGATGTGGTTCGTCTATGCCGAAAACGATAAGACCGTTATCCCCGCAGTTTACGAAGAACCCCTGATCGCAAGGTTGAAGGAAGCCGGCGCAAAAGACCTGCACTCGTCCGTTTTCCAGGACGTGCATGACACAAAGGGATATCTTCAGGAGGATGGTCAGCCGTACCAGTACTACGGTCATTTCTCCTGGATCTATTTCTTCAACGATGAATGCACCGACGGAAGCCTTAGCCTCTGGCAGTGGCTCTCGGATAAATAAGCGCCGGAACGGATCTTTTCGAACGGAAGAATTATCCCTCCTGACCCGTTACTTTCACCGATTTCATGGCATCTTCCCACGAGGTGGAAGTGCCCCATTTATCGGAACTGAAGTAGAAGCGGATCATATTCTCGATTTCCGTGATCTTGGCCATGAACTCCGGTGACAGCTCGCTGGGAGATGTGCCGGTGAGCGCGCAGAGCATCATGTACTCGTAGGTCAGAAGACGGTCGTTCTCCGGAGAAGCCAGTGCTCCCGCTGAAAGGAAATACGCTGAATCGTCTTTTTTGAAGCTCTTGGAAAGCGTCTCCATATCTTCGGTATGAAGATACGATGATCCTTTCGGATTCAGCGCCTGCCAGCTCGTATCGCTGTACGTCACTTCGTCAAAGAAGGCATTTCTGTTCTTCATGATGTTTTCCGTCTGATGCCAGATATCGCAGATCAGCTGGCAGGCAATGTCGCCTGCGGAAGGGAAATACATATTCTTGATCTCATATGCACCGGGATATCCCTGTACGCGATCGAGGCCGACATCGACATAGAGCATCAGGAAATTCTTGTTCTTCAGGAAAAGATGCGACGGGTTATTGTATTCGAAGTTCCCATAGTAAAGGCAGATCGCCACCCCCGTATAATACTTGAAAAGGAACCGCTCCAGATAGTCTCTCGGATAGATCGACAGCACTTCTTCGATCTGGTCGAGTGCATTGCTGATCATATCCGGATCATAGGCGATAATGTCATCGAAGTAGAGTGCACCGGAAGGCGTCAGATCGCCAAACCAGACTTCTATGCCGTACGTAAATGCGATGTCTTTTGCCCGGTCATAAAGTCCGGAAAGACTGCCGTCACTGCCTTTCATCTTTAGATCATGTGCAGACGAATTATCCTGCATCTGCGAGGCGACAAAGTCTTTTCCTTCCTGAGAAGCATCCGAAGGAAGTTTTTGGGGTTTCTCGATGGCCTCCGGGACCCAGTTGTCGTAAACTTCGAAATTCAGAATGGTATTCGTAGTAAAGTCGAAGTCCATGATCACGGCCTTCGGGACCGTTTTCCCATTCTCTTTTACATAGAAAAGACCTGTCAGTTTGAGTTCCCCGTCAACGAAGGCCGGGGACGGCGGGAGAAGAAAGCTCATGCCTTCCGAAGAGTAGCCTTTTTCTTCTCTGATCCTCTTCAGGAAAGATTTTTCCTCGCTTTCTGAGAATCTTTTGAGTGTGTTTGTAAACTCCTTGTAGGAAGAGGGGATAACTTTCAGAAGATCATCTTCCATCGTGGCCAGGATCCGGCAGAAGGCAGCGTCCTTTTCGTAGTCCGGTCCGATCTTGTTGATATAAAGACGGATGAGCGCTTCCTGCGGATCCATATAGTTTTCAGGATCCGTAATTTCGCTCCGATCGCCCATCTTCTCCATCACGTGATAAAGCTTTACGATCTCGTCATCAGTGAATCCGTTATCCATAAGAAGTCCGACGAAGAGCGGATCGGTCTCATGGCTGAAGAAGTATTCTTCCACCATGTCGCTTCCGAAGATATACTCCAGTGCGACCAGAAACTGTTCGGCGACGATGTAGGCACCGGTTTCCGGTGCGTGCGTGAAATATCTGGAATAGAAGAGCTCGGAACCTCCCTCAACCCAGTAGGCTGCATGTAGGAACTCCTTGTCCTCATCGTCTGCCGTTTGTTCATTCGAAAAAGCGTAACAGTAAGTGGGCATTCCATCGATGCAGTAGTCGATGAAATGTATGAGTTCGTGATACACGCCCGTAGCTTTGAGCTCTGCCGGACTCGGGTCGTAGGCGCTTGCTAAGATCTGGATCTTGTTCGGGCCAGGCAGGAATCCGCCCCATGGTTCGGGATTATTCGATTTCAGAAACTCGAATGCAAGATTGTTGACCTTTCGAAGGAAGTACGATTCATTCTCGTTTTTCAGGTGATCTGCGACGATCGGGAACAGTTTATACATATAGCAGTCAAAGTCGAGAAGATCCGGATTTCCTGCTACCGCATCCGCATACCTGAGGAAAAGAGAATACTTCCCGCGAAGATCTTCTTCGGAAAGCCCGACAGTTTTGGCGATCTCCTGTGCTCGGGGCTTTGCTTCGTCATCTGAAAGAGGCTCCGTTTCGCTTGGCTCTTCTATCTCCTCTTCCGTCTCTGACTCTTCTTGCGTTGCATCCCGAAATGCCTTACTGGCGCTGGCCCTGGACGCCTGTTCCTCTTTTTCCTTTTTCGTCTTTTTTCTCGTGCAGCCGCCTAATGCAAGCGATGAGAAAAGAAGTGCAAACATAAGAAAAATGCACTCCAGCCGAACCAAAAATTTCCCTGATCTGCCACCTTGTTTCATACCCCGGATCTCCTTTTCTTTCCAACCATAAATCTTCTGGACACTTTCGCCGCGACCTTGTAGGGAAGGGGAGAAAGTGCAGCACTTGCCTCTTTTAGTTTTTCCCGGATCGGAATGCTCTGCGGACAGTGGGTCTCGCATTTCCCGCACCCGACACATCTCGACGCATCGGCCGGCTCGAGCCGGAGCGCGATGGTCTGATAGTATTCTTTTCTTCCCGAGCTTTTCTTCTCGGAATACATATGATTATAGCAGGAGAAGATACCCGGGATATCTACTCCTCTCGGGCACGGCAGACAATACTTGCAGCCCGTGCATCCGACTTTCGTGTTTTCGTTGATGTAGCCGCGGATCTTCGATATCATGGAAAACTCCATATCTCCCCATGCGCCTGCCTCGGCAGAAGATGCGATCCTGGCATTTTCCTCGATCATCGGGATCGAATTCATTCCCGACAGCACGCAGGTGATCTCCTTCTGGTTCCAAAGCCACCGGAACGCCCATTCCGCCGGCGTCCACCCATGAGGATCCGAAGCGATCTCTTTTTTCGCCTTTTCAGGAAGAAGATCCACGAGCTTTCCTCCCCGGAGCGGCTCCATGATGAATACCGGGATCCCTCTCTTATATGCTTCCGCGATGCCGTCTTTCCCGGCCTGTGAATTCTCATCCATGTAGTTATACTGCACAAGGCTCAGCTCCCAGGAATATGCCGAAAGGATCTTCAGATACATTTCCGTATTTCCGTGAAAAGAAAAGCCCACGTGGCGGATCTTGCCTTCCGCCTTCTTTTCTTCGATCCATTCCGTAACTCCGAGGGACAGGAGTTTTTCCCACTGCGCGATATCCGTCATGTGATGGAAAAGATAGTAGTCGAGATAACTTGTCCGAAGACGCTTTAATTCCTCGTCGAGATATTTATCGAGGTCCTCGCGCTTTTTGACAAGATACTGTGGAAGTTTCGTAGTCAGCGTGATCTTTTCCCGAAGAGCATGCTTTTCGAGGATCCTTCCGACGGTATCCTCACTTCCGGGATAGATATAGGCGGTATCAAGGTACGTGATCCCGAGATCGACCGCACGGAGGATCTGTTCCTCCGCCTTTTCAAAATCGATGCTCCGGCCTTTGGTGCTAAAACGCATACAGCCGAAGCCCAGGATCGGAAAACCATTACGCGTATTCATAGAAGATGCCTCCATGTGCTGAAAGAAAACCACGACCGTCAGATTCATTATACTATACGCGCGTATAAGAAGAACAAGCGGAAATCTACCATTTTTCAGGTCATCACACTATAATGAAAAAGGGTGGCCGGCAAAAGGTGTAAAATAGGTAGGGGGATAGAAACGGAGAGGTATTATGAGTAATAGCGCCGAAAGTAGGAAGTTTAGGCTCCGGCACGAGAATATGTGGGCCAAGATCGCCATTTTACTTGCTGTCCTGTTTTGTATGGTCACTCTGATCATGCAGGTGACCCTGCTTATGATCGTAAGCTTAGTCATTTTCTTCCTGACTGTACTGTGGTTTGTCCTGGATCTGATCGTGGGGGCATCCATTGTGGTAAGTGATGACGAAGTTTCGATCAAACGGCTCTTCAGTAATAAGAGGATCGCCATCTCCGACATCGGCACGGTAGAAACGGAAGAATATACCCGAACGAGGAATCACCACACGGAATACCGCCTGAAGATGACGATGTTCTATGGTTCCGGCGAAAAGATCGTTCTTTCGGATAATGCTTCGACGACCGTAGGCCTGGCCGGGTTTATTTCCGGCGAGCGGGACAGACGCCCGTATGTGGATATCCCGCTTTATCAGGCATATATGCTCATAAAAGAAAAGAAGGAACAGCGGAAAGCCGGCTGATTCCCAGCCTTACGATCTCACCTCAAAAGGGTGAGATTTTTCTGTATGACAAAGTTCTCACTTTTCGAGGTGTATTACATGGTATTATGCCTGCGATAAAGAAAATAACTTGAAACATTTTATGGGGGAAAAGAGACTTATGAAACGTCGTGACAACAAGATTTCCAGCAAACTGATCACCGCATTGCTTATGGTCTGCATCTTTGGTTCTACAGCATGCTCGAAGTCGGATGACAAGAAAGAAGAAACGAAAAAAACTACTGAAACGAAGATCGAGGCGACAGAGAAGCCGGAGTCTGAAGAGAGCAAGGAAACGGAAGCTCCTTCCTCCGAAGATACATCTGCCACAGAAGGAAGTTCCGAAACTTCTGCTGATCCGGAAAGCTCCTCGGATGCTTCTGAATCGCAGGCGGAGACGACAGCTGAGCCGGAAACCGCAGATGTGGTACTTGGCGCCGGCAACATCGGAAACGGCGGATTTGCTACAGGTAACAGCCGCTATTCCTTCTATGTGATGCATCCGTCCGGAAAATCCCAGGTCACACTGATCCAGGAAGATAACGCTTCGGGCGAGAAGAAGGAACTTTATTCCGCGGATTCCATTGACTGCCTGAACCTGACATCCGATGCCCTCTATTTCCGTGAAGGCAAGAACGCGATCACCAAAGTGAGCCTTTCTGATGGTTCGGTAAAGAAGATCAGCGAAGGCCAGATCGCCAATCTGACAGTATATAACGACAATCTTTATTACAGCGAGAACAGCTGCCTCGTAAAGACGGCGCTGGACGGGAGCAATAAGGCGGTTCTTTTCGAAAAGCAGCAGACTGCAATGCCGGCAGATATTGCTTTCTGCATCACAAACGACAAGATCTTCTTCTCGGATCCGACGGACTTTGCCAACGGCGGATACTTCTTCGGATTCATCTACTCCATGGATCTCGATGGCAACGGCAAGACAGAACTCGGCATGACTCCGCATGCATGTAACGGAGAAACATTCTTCAGCGATGGCGAGTGGATCTATTTCTACGGAGATGCCGCAGACGGAAGCATAGCCGGATACCTCCGTGTGAAGATGGACGGCAGCGATATACGACAAGTCAACAGATACTCCCCGTGCTCCGAAAATTACGCGAACGGCAAGCTCTATATGGCTACATCTGACGGACTTTATGTCCTCGATAAGGACCTGATCCAGACACAGATCCTCTCGGAGAACATCGGTTCTGCGAAGTTCGTGATCGTGGGCGACAGCGTGTACTACATGGATGCTTCCGGAACGAAGACCATGCGAGCTTCTCTGGATGGCAGCAACAAGGTAGAACTGGGCTAATCACCTGGATTAAGATAAGAAAAGCAAGTCAGAAGACGCTGCGTGTGAAAACACGTGGCGTCTTTTCTTTGGCTAAAAGGAGAAATAACAGGATTAATTGACTATTCTAGTATAATGAAGTAGGTTTTTAGAAGAGCTGGGTATACTTTTAGGAGATAGACAGGATGAGAGATCCTTCCGCAGAGGGGAATAAAAAGACTTCCTTCAGGAATAGAGAGAATGTGGTCGTCTGGTTGATCGCATTCCTGTATTCCCTTGTGTTTATGTTTCAAAGTCCCCTTCATCCGTGGATCGGATCCGGATCAACTACGGATTCCAGTGTTTTCAGGACTGTGGCCTTCATGATGAAAAACGGCTATATGCCGTATCGGGACACCTTCGATCACAAAGGCCCGCTCCTTTATCTTCTGAATTATCTTGGCGAGAGTATCGCACCGGAACTCGGTATCTTTCTGATCGAGATCCTCTTCTTTACGGCTACTGTATTTGTCCTTTATAAGATCTCCCGACTGGTTTCTTCACCTGTCGCTTCGGGCTTTGTAACGCTTCTTGCGACCTCTCTTTTATTCACATATTTCGAAGGCGGAAACTTTACGGAAGAGTATGCGATGCCGTTTATCGCGACTGCTCTTTATATCTTCCTGGATTACCTTCTGAACGATCGGATCACCCGGCTCCGCCTGACCCTCTGTGGTCTCGGGCTCGGCGCCGTTCTTATGCTCCGCCCGAACATGATCGCTGTCTGGATCGTGTTTTGCGTGTATATCTTTATTCTTCTTCTGAAAAAGAAACAGTATAAGCAGCTTCGGGATACGATCCTTTTCTTTCTTCTGGGAATGACCATTGTGATCGTTCCGATCCTGATCTGGCTTTTCGCGCGCAAAGATCTTCCTTCTTTCTGGCAGGACTATATCGTCTTCAATTTCCGCTACTCTTCTTCGGAAGGCGGAAGAGCGACGTTCCAGGGCCAGGTAGAATCATTTCTGTACTATGCGCAGACGACCGTCTTCATTGTATCCGTCCTGAGTCTTCTTTTCCAGCTGAAAGAAAAGAAGGACCGGATCCTTCACGAATTGTATATCCTCCTTTTGTTTTTGAGTATCTGGCTTTCAGTCATGTCCGGCATGGCATATGGACATTACGGGATGATCCTCGTTCCCGCCGTGATCTATCCTCTGAGTCTTATGGTCCATAAACTGGAGATCATCGAGAAGAAGAGGGTAAGGATCGTGGCCTTTATCCTGGTGGCGCTGGTGGCTTTGGGCGGTCCACTTTACCCTGGATGGCATCGTCATTTGAAGACCATGAAGAAAGCCTTTATAACCAGAGATGAAAGAGATATCGAGAAGAACACGAATGTCCAGGCGATCCTTGCCTGTATTGAAGAAAATACATCGGAGAACGATAAAATTTCCGTGTTTGGAAACTATGACCTGATTCTTCTCGAGAGCAGGAGAATGCATGCCACAAGATATTCGTATCAGGATCCGATCGGCACCGTCATGCCGGAGATCATTGACGAATATCTGGAAGAACTGGAAGAAGACCTCCCGAAAGTGATCGTGGTGGAGAAAAACAAGATCTCACAAAGACTATATACGTTCCTGCTGACACACGGATACACACTCATGTGGAGCGCAGAAGCAGGTAATATTGCCAGCGATTCTGTGTATGTGAGAGGGAAGTAAGAAGGTAGCCAAGCCGGTTATGCGATCGGGGAAGCCCCTTGTTTGTTGTTATAAGAATGCGTTACGGCACGTTCTTATGCAAATTCCTCATTATTTTCTTTATCAATTCTTTACCTTCTTTTGACGATGTTTTTACCTTCTGCCGATAGAATAAAGACATAAAGACAAGGGCAGGACACCGAAGGAAATGACAACTAGGAATAAGAAAACTGCCGAGATGAAATAGCATGACCCACTACTCATAATATACCACCCTCTAACGAAGAAGACCCGGAAGTGAGAACCGGGTTTTCTTTTGCCGTTTTTTCTTGTGTATAATAGGCGGGGAGGATACTATGACTACTCTTTACTTCGTAAGGCACTGTCTGCCGAATACCAATAACCACGACGATCTGACCAGAGAGATCTCCGAGCAGGGAATGAAGGATCGAAAACTCGTCACTTCGTTCTTCCGGTAAAGACATATCCGAAGAAATAACGGTATTCCCTGAAAAAGAATGGAAAATACATCAATTTCTGTTAAGATATCTTACAGATGAATATATCATTTGGAGGAGAAATGAGTATATGATCAAGTGTGTGTATTGTGGTAAGGAAAACTATGACGGGCTGAAGTACTGCACCGATTGCGGCGGCGCGCTTCCGCAGGCACCGCAGCCGGCACCAATGAATAATTCTGCACCGAATCCGGCGGCTCCGAATTCGGCTGCACCGAATCCTTCGGCATATACTGCCGCACCGATCCCGCAGAGTGTTCCGATGTCAGTGCCGATGGGCGCTTCCATGAATATAAACGGTCCGGAGACGAATTTCCTGTGTCTGGCCGGCATGATCGTTTCCCTGGTATCGATCCTGTGTTGCGGCATCACGGCGATCTTTGGATTTATCCTCTCCCTGATCGGCCTGATCATGGCGATCAAGAGAGAAGAGAAAGGTAAGGGTATGGCGATCACCGGTATCGTGGTCTCCGTACTTCTTATGCTGGTCATCGTTATCTTCTTCGCGGCCGGCGGCTATGATTCCCTGAAAGAAAGTGTTCAGGAGAACCGAAAAGAGAGAGAACAGGAAAAGACAGAAGATATCGCCAAAGACATCGTCAAAGAAAGCTGGATCGAGATCCACAGCGATTCTTATCTGGAATTCGGAAAGAAAAAGACATTTAAGTATTATAGGGATTCTTCCGATCTTTCAAATAATTACTACGAAGGCACTTACAAGCTCTATATCGGGCAGGAGGCGTTCGATTATATCACGGAAGACCTCTCGGAATACGGCATGACGGCCGAGGAGCTCAAAGACGCCATCAGGCGGGGCGACGGCTATGAGATCTCGAACCTTGTCTGCTTCGTGATGGAGAATAAGACCTGCATGATCGATGGCGAGAATACGCTGGATAAGCCGGTATCGACGCCTTACTTCGGATTCTATCTGACGGATAAGAAGCATTCCGTTCTGGATCTTGCGAACATGAAGACCGCGACCTATTATACTTTTGTTCCGGAAGATGAGGTGGACGACACGTATGCAGACAAACTGCATAAGTAATATCCGAAAAGCGGGGTAAGGAGGCATTGGCATGGAATATTTAGAATTGCCGGTAGGTTTTTTTCTCGGCATCTTCGCGTGTCTGATCGCGATAAGTGTGCTGTTGTTTATTACAGCATTGATCTCGGTCCTTTTTCTCGTATCCCAGGGTGCGGAATGCCGGCATTTTCATTACCTGATCTTTAAGGTGGAAAAGGAACTGTATTCCGAGGATCCGGAAAAGAACGGTCACTATGTCTTAAAGAAGAAAAAGTATACAGGATTCCCGAATTTTCTAGTTCTTCGAGGCAAGCTTTCGTACGAAGAGATGGTGAAAAAAGATTCCTTCGTCAGCTTTCTCATCTTCCCGTTCGTGGCCGCGCTTACAGCGCTGATGATCTATCTGACGATCATTGCAGGAAACTTCTATCTGCGTATGTTCCTAGTCGGCACTTCGGTCGGTTGCTGTTTGTATCTCCTTATACACATCAAGACGATTATTGACGGAAGATCCGACGAAACGACTCTTCGCAAATATACGGTGAAGAAGACCCAGGAATTTCTGCAGGCCGGGCTGGAGGCGGTCGATCTACCGCCGCTTTCCGAACTTTCTTATGAGAAAGCAAACGATATGGAAAAACTCATGTATCTCAATCTTAGGTATGTCAAGGCACAGATCATGAACGATCTTCCGGTCCTTGCAGAATGCGCGCATGAGATCGAAAATCTGAACATCAATGCGCTTCTTCTGGATTACCGTTTTCACAGGAACGCGATGCTGATGGACTACTATTCTTTCCGCGAGAGGAATGCGCTGAAGGCTACGGAGTTCTATGAGGCAAGTAAAGAAGAGATCGAGAAGGATATGGACTGTAACGGCAGAAGAAAACTTGCCTACTATAAGTACTATGTCCTCCATGATGTCCCCGGAGCCAAAACCTGTGTGGAGCAGGGGCTCGAGGCGCTGAAAGTAATCGATCCTTCCAGAACGGAAGCGGAACTTAAATTCGAAGAGAATATGCTTCTTTACCTTAAGGGGGTAATTGAAAATGAAACGTAATTCCGTAAAAAGAACACTCAGTATGGTGCTTACGGCCGTGATGATAAGCTCGCTTCTTTCGTCCTGCAAGGTGAACCGGAAGAAGGACTTTTCGGCCAAGCCGGAAGATGACGGGGAACAATACGGCATGAAGTATCCGGAAACAACGGATGATCCCTGGACGACGACGATCTGTCTCGATAGCGACTTTGAAGGCGATCTGGTCGCCAAAGGGGCATATCTTTATGTGCACTGCTATGTGGATCCGGATGCTTTGCCGGATGACATCGATCCGACGGATAAGAAGGATATCCCGCTGAAGCTTTATATGTTCGACTGGAATGAAGACTATGCCTGGAACAAGAAAGCCGCGATCGTAAAAGAAACGGGAAGACTCGAGTTCTCCGGCGATGATCTGGTGATGTACGTATATACTTTCAGTCTTCCGAAGAAGGCAAATTACGGAATGTACACGATCGCGATGGTCAGAGAAGACGGAACGGTCGACTGTACCTATGACTTTGAGGTATCTAAGAAGGCAAGGGAGACCGAAATGCCGCCGACAGTAGCGGAGAAGCCGGTGATCTACCTCTATCCGGAAGAGACGATGGATATATCGGTCAGGCTTGACCTTCAGGGAGAGCTTGCCTGCTCGTATCCGGAATATGGAAACGGGTGGAATGTGACCGCATCTTCCGACGGGAAGATCTACGATAAATCCTCGAAAAGAACCTACGACTATCTTTTCTGGGAAGGTCGAAGCGCTCTTATCCCGAATGACTTTAAGAAGTCGGTATGTGTTGCTTCCGAAGATTCGGCCGCTTTCCTCGAAGAGTACCTTACTGCCTGCGGATTAAATGACCGTGAGATCGATGATTTCATCTCCTACTGGCTACCGAGACTTCAGGCACATCCTTATAATCTCATCTCTTTCCCGACGGAAGAATATAGTGAGATCGCAGGGCTCGATGTCATTCCGAAACCGGATACCGTGATCCGTGTATATATGGTCTTTAAGGGACTGGAAGAACCGGTGGGAATAAGTCCGGAAAACAAGCTGAAGATTCCTTCCGAAAAGAACCGCTCCGGCTTCACTGTCGTCGAGTGGGGCGGATCGGAGATCCAATAGAAAACACAGTGCATTAAAAAGAAGACCGCACCTTCCGATGCGGTCTTTTCTTTACATCTGTGAAACGTAGAGGTGGTAGTAATCGCCTTTTTTCGCCATGAGCTCATCGTGCGTGCCGCATTCCGTGATGCCGCCGTGATCGATATACATGATCTGATCGCAGTTCTTAATGGTCGAAAGACGGTGCGCGATGATGAACGATGTCCTTCCTTTGAGCATATTATCGAGACCCTTCTGAAGAGATCTTTCTGTCTGCACATCGATACTGGAAGTCGCTTCGTCGAGGACCAGAAGTGCCGGATCCGAAAGAAGTGTTCTTGCAAAAGAGATGAGCTGCTTTTGCCCCTGTGAGAGGGAAGAGCCGCGCTCTTTGACTTCCGTCTTATAGCCATTTGGCATTCTCGTGATGAACGCGTCCGCGCATACCGAACTGCTCGCCGCGCGGATCTCTTCTTCGGTGGCCGTAAGCTTGCCGTAGCGGATATTATCCTCGACCGTTCCCGAGAAGATGAAACTGTCCTGCAGCATGATGCCCATCTGCGAGCGCAGCGAATGCAGCGTCACATCAGAGATGTCCTGACCGTCGATCAGGATCTTCCCGGAATCAAGATCGTAGAAACGGGAGATGAGGCTGACGATCGTGCTCTTTCCGGCACCGGTCGGACCGACGAGCGCGATGCTCTGTCCGGGCGAGACCTTAAAGGAGACATGGTGCAGGACTTCTTTTCCTTCCTCATAGGAAAAAGATACGTCCCTAAATTCCACTTCGCCTTTGATGTCGGGCATTTCGACGGTCCCTTCTTTATCCTTGACCCCGACCGGCTCGTCGATGGTTTCGAAGATACGCTCGAGGTAGGCCATGTTGTTGATGAAGTTATTAAAAATGTTGCCGAGGTTCATGATCGGCTGCCAGAAGCGGGCGGCATAGCTTGAAACGGCGACGATCGCGCCTAAGGTCTCCTGCCCCTCGGAAAAGAGGATCAGTCCGACGACGAAGATGGCGCCGCGGACGAAGACGGAGATGCTGTCGATGCCCGGCCAGACGAGGTTCGTATACCGCAGAGCGCCCATCCAGGTCGTCCGGCAGTCATCCGAAAGACCTTCGAAGATCTCCGCGTTTTCTTCTTCCCTGGCGAAGATCTGCGTGATCTTCGCGCCTACGATGTTTTCCTGCAGATACGCATTCAGGTTCGAGTTTTTGTTCGAGACCATCTGCCAGGCCTTTCTCTGCTTCGTCTTGATCCAGAACATGAAGACCATGAGGATCGGGACGCCGACGATGACGACGAGCGAGAGCTTGACGTCGGTCGTAAACATGAAAGCGACGATGAATACGAGGTTGATGATCTCGAGGATCGCATTGATCAGACCATTGCTCAACATGTCGCATACGGAGTTGACGTAGTTGACGACACGGATCAGGATCTTGCCGTGCGGACGGTCGTCGTAGTACTGGAAAGGGAGCTCCTGAAGATGCCCGAAAAGATCTTTTCGGATATCGTATACGATGTCCTGGGACATCCGCTCCATGATGTGCGACCGGATCGTATAAAAGAGGATGCTCACGGCATAGGCGAGGATCAGAAGAAGCAGAAGACGGTGGAGCATCGGCTTATCTTTGTTCGGGATGACGACGTCGAGGGCTTCCTTGGTGATCTTCGGGGCGCAGAGAGCCGCCATCGCGCCGAGAGCACTTAAGATCAGGGCGATGGTCATCTTCACCGAGTACTTCTTGATATAGACCCAGGCGCGCAGAAGGTGCTTCATGGAAAACGGCTCCTGCAGCGTCTCATCGACACGGTAGGTGTTGCGTCGGGATGTCGGCGGAATCTGGTTTTCCGGGTTCTGCTTCTTTGCTTTTGCCATTACCGGATCACCTCCTGTCCTGTCTGAAGTCGTACGAGTTCGGCATAGTAGCCGTTCTTTCTGATAAGTTCGTCATGCGTGCCTTCTTCGGAGATCTTCCCGTCCTGAAGGATCAGGATCTTATCAGCCTTTTTCGTGGTCGAGATCCTCTGCGCGATGATGATCTTCGTGCACGGGAAATCCAGTTCCGAAAGACTCTTCTGGATCTGTTTTTCGGTCTCCATATCGACGGCCGAGGTCGTGTCATCGAGGATCAGTATCGACGGGCGGATCGCCAGCGCGCGGGCCAGTGAGATTCGCTGTTTCTGTCCGCCGGAAAGACCGACGCCGCGCTCACCGACGATGGTGTTATACCCGTCGGGCATTTTCGAGACGAATTCGTCTGCGGCGGAATATCTGGCAAACTTCACGACGTTTTCTTTCGTGAGGTTACTGTCGCCGTAAGCGATGTTTCCGTCGATGGTATCCGAGTAGAGAAGCACGTCCTGGGTGGCCATGCCGATGCTGGTGCGAAGCTGCCTGAGCTTTAAAGTATTTACATTCAGATCATCGACAAGGACTTCGCCGGAAGTCGGCTCATAAAAGCGCGGGATGAGCTGGATGAGAGATGTCTTTCCACATCCCGTTTCGCCCATGATGGCGATCGTTTCTCCGGGGTTGGCGACGAAGCTGATGCCCGAAAGGACCGGAAGGTCCGAATCCTCGTAGCGGAAACTGACATCTTTAAACTCGACTTTCCCGATGAACCGGTCAGGATGGTCGATGGCATCAGGAGCATCCACGATCGAAGGCTTGCTATAGTAGATCTCCATGACCTTATCGGCGGCCGCGGAGAAGCGCTGGAACTCGTTTAAGATATTGCCGAGAAGACGCATGGGGTTGGCGATCGCCCACATGAGGCCCGAGAAGGCGACATATTCACCCATGGTCATTTCGTCCTGCATAAGGAGCGTGCCGCCGACCCAGAGGAGCACGACGGGCAGAAGGTTCGCGCAGGTCTCGACGAAGGGGAAGAACTTGACCCACACAAGGCGTGTCTTCTTATTCGTCTCCGCATAGTCGCGGTTGATCTCATCGAACTTATCGATCTCGTGATCCTCCCGCGAGAATGCCTTGACGACGCGGTTGCCGGAGATGTTCTCCTGTGCCGCGGTATTCATCTGCGCATGCTTTTCACGAAGGAGCTGGTGCATCGGTGCGACCTTCTTTCGGAAGGTGAATACGATCACGAAGATGACCGGCGCGAGCGCCAGTATACAGAGCGCCAGCTTGACGTTCATGGAGAAAAAGTAGATCGATACCGCGGTAAAGAGCGCGAAGCATTCGATGATCATGCGGATGACCCAGGCGATATTGTGCCGGACCGCATCGAGGTCGCCGGTCAGGCGGGTCATGAGATCGCCGGTCCGGTATTCGTTATAAAAATGCATGTCCTGACGCTCGATCTTTTCGAAAAGAAAATTACGGATGCGGTAGAGTGCTCTCTGGGAGACATGCTCGTATGCCATGCAGTCGAGATAGACGATGAGGGCGCGAAAAATCGTGATGCCGATCATGGCGGCGATCAGGGTATAGAACTCGGAACGGTGGGCGTCGAAGTTCGCGCCCGCATTTTCTCCTGTCAGAAAACGGTCGACGATGAGCTGGGAAAAGAAAGGAACAGTCAGCTGCAAAAAGTTATAAAGGACCGTACCGATCATGGCGATGATCAGCATGCCGCGAAGTCCTTTTATATTGTCCCAGATCCAGCCGATCTTGCTTCTTGGAAAACGCTTTTCCCTCATGATTATCCTAAGCACCTTTGCCGAGATTTACAGGATTCATTGTAGGCTTCGGGGAAGATGATTTGTTCTGTGATTTTGCCCACTTGTTTCCCCATTTTGCCGTGTTGTGATTCTGTGAAAAAAGTATAACACTTCCCTCATAGAGAGAAGTGTTACTGTTAGTATAAGGTGTTATGTACAGATATTTTCGGAAAGCTCCTTTCTTATCTTTCCTGTATAACTATACTTGCGCGGTTCTGGATGTTCTTGCAGACATCTTCGACGGACCGCTGGTCGAGGAAGAAGGCAGGAGCCTCTTCCAGAATGATGTTTAATATATCGCTGTCGTAGCATTCGATCTGGCTGATGCCTTCGATGATCTTCTTAAGTTCATCGGCCTTTTCCTTCGTCAGGTGAAGAAAATTATTGAGATCGCCTGCCATATCCGGATTGGTCCTGGCTTCTTCCTGCAGTTGTTTGTAGTATTCTTCACTGACTTCCATTTCCGTCTCGCAGTTTGCGGCAAAGGCATTTCTGCTTACCGGGAAATGCCCGGAATAGAAACTGAATCTGGTCTGGACATCTTCCTTCAGGAAGTCTTTGATGAACTCCCAGGCGAGATCCGGATTCCCGGAACTTGCCGAGATCGACATCGTGAGATCGCCGTTGGCGGAAAGTCCGATGCCGGAAGAAGAGGGGATCCCGGCCAAAGTCACGCCGTCTCTTTTGGCGAGGTATAATGCCAGGGCATAGGAGTCGAGAGAGTAGATGGTCGTTGAACAGGCGGCCACGGTTCCTTCCCTGAAGAGAATGTCATCGTTTATAAGGAACCCGCCGTCCATGATGGCATCCGAATTTCCCTGACTGTTCAGCTTTCCGTACTTTTTGACAGCCTCTAGCAGCGCTTTGAATTCTTCGGATTCAAAATCCACTTTCTGGTTCTGATGGTCGATGAAGTGAGACATCAGGTGAGGGAGCCAATCTTTCAGAAGGCTCTCACAGCTGTTCGAGGAAAGGAGCTGGGTGTTCTGCGGAAGAGAAGACGCGATCGAATCCAGATCCGAGAAGGTCAGGCTCTTTTTCCCGCCGGTCAGTTTATTATTCAGGGCAAGGCCTTCGATCGAGAAGGTCAGAGGGATCGCATAGAGCTTGCCGTTGTCTTCGAAAGCGCGGAAGATGTTATCGAAATACTCCTCGCGATGGATGGTGCTGTCCGCATCAAGATAGGTGTTGAGATCTAAAAGGATGTCATCGTTAAAGAACTGGGACGCCTGAGAATACCCGACCAGGATGTCCGGGCCTTTTCCGGAAAGAATATCCAGATTGAGTTTCTCGATGCTCTGATACTGCCCGTTCTCATAGTCTTCCGGGCTGAAGATAAACGCATCTTTATCTCCGTAGTAGTCATAAAGCTCGAGTCTTACCGGTTTTGCCGGATCGAGGTTATATTCGAGAAGATGCTCTAAAAAGTCTTCGTTGGTATAGCCGTTCGTGCCGAGTGTAAGGACTGTCTTTCCGGCATGCGGGTTCTTATCGGCTTTTTTAAGATCGACGACGAAGACCTGCCTGATCTCGCCCGCTTTTTTATCCATGTCGGAACGGCCTTCCATATCCGGAGCTTTTTCCTGGAAGAAAAGCATCTCATTTTCGGAGATGATGCGGGCGCCCTCGAGGGTAAGGCTTGCGGAGTTGATGTCCGTATCGTTCCATGAGAGGATCTGTGTTTCTTCCATCTTGATCGGATCGTACTTGTTGATGCCGTTACTGTCTAAAGTGAAGCAGTCCTTATCGCCCTGAGTGAGGTTATAGAGCGTACGATCGGTCTTGATCGGCTGGCCCTTAAGTTTTCCGGCTTTATCGTCGTATTCCTGGATATACATCTCTTCTCCGTCAGAAGTAAGACGCGGGACCATCGCATACCATGTTCCGCCGCTGCAGATCATGCCGCCGTTTAACTGCTCGTTCTTTTCTTCCGAGATGAGTTTTCCTTCTTTATCGAGAAGGTAGATCTTTCCGATGCTGGAGAGCATGATGTTGCCGCTTTCTGTTACATGCATACTTGAACTATAAAGAGGATCTTTGATCGAAAGAGTGATGTCTCTTACTTTTTCACCCGTGGAAGAGAGGACGAAAAGTATCGGCACGGAGGAGCAGTCGTCCCAGTTATATTTACTGGAGAAAACGAGGATCTCCCCGTTCGGAAGAGGGAATGCGCCACTTAGTTCCGCATTCGTTTCCAGGTTTACGGTAGTTAAGGGATTTCCCTGAAGGTCGAAAAGCTGCATCTTGTTGCAGCAGTATTCTTCAGTGATCCTGGTGTATTCTTCCGACTGCTTTTCGTCATATAAATTCAGGGAATCCAGTTTCTTCTGGATGTCCTTCGGGATCTCATACTGGATGAACATATTCGCGAGGATGCGGTCGCCTACGATCTTATGGGAAGTGATCTGGTAGTAGGAGAGTTTCTTGCCTTCGGGGGCGTCCACTTTAAGCTGTTCGGCAGAAACGTTAAAATACGGGTCGCTTTCTTTGATGACTCTTCCGGATACGGATTTTTTTGCATCGGAGGAAGATCCGCCGCTTCCGCTGCCTTCGTCTTTACTTTCTGCAGCATTGCCGTTGGCACCGGAATTGCTGTCGCCCCCGTTTCCGGCTTTCTTTTTGCATGCGGCAGAAGAAAAAACGATGCCGAGCGAAAGTGCCAGCGCGAGGGTGCTTTTGAGAGATTTCTTCATGTTGACCTCCGTGGATGGGATGTGAATTGTCATTCATCATGATCTTTTGACAATTTCATTTTCGCATCAACTTATGACGAAGTTATGACGAAGCGGTGAGAGATTCGTCATTTTGCATCGGAAAATAAGAAGGTCATATCCTCAGAAGATGAAATTGACGTAGATCTTCCATGTCTTATTGAGGTCGCCGACGACACGCATGACGTGGAAACTGTAGAAGAAGTCGATGACCATAAGCACGAATACTGCTACGAAGACCCTTCTGCCTCTTTTTGTCATGTGGTTGTGAAGGAATTCCATCACAGGCTCATAGCAGAAGTACATGAAGAAGGTGATGATCGCCGAGAATCCGAGGCTTGTGAAAAGACTCGTATAGCGGGTCAGATGCATCGGAAGGCAGGTATAGTCCCAGTAGTAAAAACCGCAGACCTTTTCGACCGTAAAACCGAGGGCGATCTCGCCGATCGATACGAGAAAAAATACGATGGAATAATAAAGCAGGAAATGTCCTTTTTTCGGAGTGCCGAGGAGAAGATACATCCCGACGACCGCGACGCCGTAGCCGAGAAGAAACGGCAGGTTCATGTTGCGGTTATCGATGAAGCCGCTTCTCGTGAGCATCCAGAAATTCTCGACGATGAATCCCAGAAGCGAAACAAGCGCCGTCATCGCGAAAACTTCCGGCAGATCATAGATCTTCGGTCTATAGAATAATTCGTCTTTTCTCTTCCAGATGATCTCCATCTGAAGCACCCCTTCTTCTTTTTTACTACGATCCCTACCTGCACTTTAGTACTTTTTGAAGCGGGATTCAAGGCAAAAAAGGAAGACTTTATTATTTCTTTAACATGTG
This sequence comes from Clostridia bacterium, assembly GCA_016287245.1. GTDB lineage: Bacteria > Bacillota > Clostridia > Saccharofermentanales > Saccharofermentanaceae > Scatonaster. Next base: position 38,244 of record JAEEWG010000011.1, on the reverse strand, counting down.
CATATAATGAGAGAAAAAAACGACCAGCAGCTACGGGGAATTTGACCATGAAAAACCGATTCAGATTAGATGATGTGACAGTGACCGATCCTCTTTGGATCGAAGCGGCGGAGAAGAACAGAAAGTTTCTTTCAGAGATGGATCCCGAAAGAGTGCTCTCGGGTTTTAAAAAGACCGCCGGGATCAAGACTACTTCTAAGCCATATGGCGGGTGGGAGGACAGTCTTATCGCAGGTCACGCCGTCGGACATTACTTCTCGGCGCTGGCGATGAGAATTGCTTCGCTTCGTGGCGAAAAGAACCGTAAAACCGAGCTTTGTAACAGTGTTACAAAAGCAAAGACGATCGTAAACGGGCTTCTGGAATGCCAGAAAAAGACCGGATCGGGCTTTCTTTCTGCCGCGACCGTGCAGGATAAGAAAAACCCCGAGATACAGTTTGATGTTCTGGAAGGAAAGGCCGAAGGGCAGCAGTGGGTCCCCTGGTATGCGCTCCATAAAGTCCTGCAGGGCCTTATCGATCTATGGAAATATGCAGATATCGATGGCGCGGAGGAAGCCGCGTGTAACTTAGCCGACTGGGTCTGCTCCCGCGCACTTTCCTGGGATCAGCAGATGAGAAGAAAAGTCCTCTCCGTCGAGTACGGCGGCATGAACGACAGCCTCTATCAGCTTTACTGCCGGACCCAAAAGGAAGAATACTTAAAGGCCGCGGAGGTCTTCGATGAACCGGAGCTTTATTCGGATCTTCTGAGTTTTAAAAACCGCATGCGGGGTGTGCATGCCAATGCGACGATCCCGAAGATCCTCGGCTACCTGATGGGGGTTCAGGCTCTTGAGATCGCGGGCAGATCCGGCGAAACGAAAAAGCGGATCGAGGTCGCGGAGAAGTTCTGGGATACCGTCATGAAAAACCAGACCTATGCGACCGGCGGCATCGGAGACATGGAGCATTTCTTCGCTGACGGCCTTCTTGACGGATCGAGGACCCAGTGCAATGCCGAGAGCTGCTGCTGTTACAATATGCTCAAGCTCTCGCAGGTCCTTTTCCAGATGACGGGAAAAACGAAGTACCCCGACTATATCGAGAAGACCCTCTGGAATGCAAAACTCGGTTCGGTCGGCCCTTCCGGCGGATATACCTACTTTAACCCGATGGCCACAGGCTACTACCGGCTTTATTCTTCTTCACACCCGAAGAGCAATCCTTTCTGGTGCTGTGTCGGCACGGGCCTTGAGGACTTTTCGAAGTTTTCCGATCAGATCTACTACTGCGAAGGGGAAAACATCTATGTCACGCAGTGGATTTCCTCGGATCTTCGGATCGGGGAAACGGTGATCCGCCTTCGCGTCGATTTTGAAAAGGGACATTTCTCGCTTAGTAGATCCGAAGATGGCGCGAACATCAAGATGCGCTTTCAGATCCGTATCCCGAAATGGATCAGGAAAAGATCCTCGCTCCTTCCGAAAGAGAAGGAGTATCTGGAAGTCGTCCTTTCCGATGGCGGGATGTATGCGATGGACTTTGAGATGAAGCTTTCGCTTCTTTCGCTTCCGGATAATCACGGGGCCAAAGGCTTTACTTACGGGCCTTTCGTTCTGGCCGTGCCGCTCGGAAACGAGAAGTGGGGGATCTCGGCGGGTGCAGGGATCGATGTCTTCGCTCCGGCCTGGAAGGTCGTCTTCGGAAGCGCCGTCCTGAGCGACATCACTTACGGGAAGACCCAGAAGGCGATCCTGGACAGAGAGTTCCTGACCCTTCCGGAAGACGAGAGCGAAGAGGACTTTGAAAAGCGATTTAAAAAGCATATCCGAAGAGAAAAAGACGGCTTCGTGTTAACGGGTCTTTTCGGTCCGGACGGAAAGACCCTCGATCTTCCTTTATTACCTTACTATAAGATGGGGGATCAGCGATACGGCATCTACTGGTATATCGGAAAGCAGGAAAATGTTTTCCGATCTGGAAAATTGTAATACAGGAAAACGCTTTTTCATCTTGTAAGTTTTCGGAAGGATTGGGATAATATTTCTATTAATTCAACGAGGTATGGCAATGAAGATACATGGCATCATGAAAATGTCGCTTCTGGATTTTCCGGGATATGTGGCCGCGACGGTCTTTCTCGGCGGCTGCGATATGCGCTGCCCGTTCTGCCATAACTTCGAACTTACCGACTATAACGCTCCGGCGATCTGGGAAGAGGCGGATCTTTTCAAGTTTCTTGATACGCGAAAAGGACTTCTCGACGGCGTCGCATTTACCGGCGGCGAACCGCTTCTTAGGAAGGACCTCCCCGAAGTGATCCGGAAGATCCGGGAGATGGGCTTTAAGATCAAACTCGATACGAACGGCAATCATCCCGAAAAGCTGATCGCGCTGGTGGAAGAGGGCCTGCTGGATTATGTCGCCATGGATATCAAGAATTCTCCGGAAAAATATCCGCTGACCTGCGGGGTGCCGGACTTTTCGATGGATAATGTGAAGAAGAGCGTCGATTTTCTTCTTTCGGGAAAAGTTCCTTACGAATTCCGTACGACAGTCGTGAAGAACTATCACACAAGAGAAGATATGGAAAATATCGGCAAGTGGATCGATGGCGCCGACAAGTATTTCCTTCAGGGATTCGTCGAAAGAGATACCGTTCCGGTCAAAGGTCTTTCTGCCTGTTCAGAAGAACAGATGAAGGTCTTCCTGGATATCGTAAAACCTTACGTAAAAGAAGCAGGTCTTCGCGGAATCTGACGAAAAAGTCAAATACGTAATTGAACTGTAAGGCACTATATGTTGTGTTTCAGAAATTTTTGCTCACAAGATATTGACTTTTAAACCCATAGTGTTAATGTATATATATCAGCCGAAAAGAGGGGTGACCGATGGCGCTTTGACCGTCAGGGTTATGACCATCGTGGGAGAGTATATTTCTGGAGGAATGACATTATGTACCGGGTATCAAAGAGAGATGGAGTTGTAGTAGAGTTTAATGTTTCGAAGATAAGTGCCGCTATTGAGAAGGCATTTGTTGCATGCAACAAGCAGTATCATCCGAGCGTGATCGACATGCTCGCACTTCGCGTAACGAGTGATTTTGAGGATAAGATCAAGAATGACGTGATCTCCGTAGAAGACATTCAGGACAGCGTCGAGAAGATCCTCTCCGAAGCAGGATATTCCGATGTCGCGAAGGCTTATATCCTTTACAGAAAACAGCGTGAGAAGGTCCGTAATGTTAGAAATACGATGCTCAACTACAGAGACATCGTAGATAACTATCTGAAGATCAACGACTGGCGTGTAAAAGAGAACTCCACCGTTACCTACAGCGTCGGCGGACTTATCCTTTCTAACTCCGGTGCGATCACCGCGAACTACTGGCTGACCGAGATCTACGATCAGGAAGTCGCAGAAGCGCATAGAAAAGCAGAGATCCACATTCATGACCTTTCGATGCTCACAGGTTACTGCGCAGGCTGGTCCTTAAAGCAGCTCATCCAGGAAGGTCTCGGCGGTGTCGTCGGTAAGATCACATCCGCTCCGGCAGGACACCTCTCCACACTCTGCAACCAGATGGTCAACTTCTTAGGTATCATGCAGAACGAGTGGGCCGGCGCACAGGCTTTTTCCTCTTTCGATACATACCTTGCTCCTTTCGTTAAGGTAGATAACCTTACACAGAAGGAAGTGAAGCAGTGCATCCAGTCCTTTATCTTCGGCGTCAATACTCCTTCCAGATGGGGTACACAGTCTCCGTTTACGAACATCACTCTTGACTGGGTCGTCCCGAAGGACATGCAGGACGAGAATGTATGGGTCGGCGGCAAGCAGCTCGACTTCACCTATGGCGAGTGCCAGAAGGAAATGGATATGGTCAACAAGGCCTTCATCGAGATCATGATCGAGGGCGATGCCAACGGCCGTGGTTTCCAGTATCCGATCCCGACCTATTCCATCACCAGAGACTTCAACTGGGATGAGACAGAGAATAACAAGCTTCTTTTCGAGATGACCGCGAAGTACGGCACACCTTACTTCTCCAACTACATCAACTCCGACATGGAGCCGAGCGATGTTAGATCCATGTGCTGCCGTCTGCGTCTCGACCTTCGTGAACTTCGTAAGAAGTCCGGCGGTTTCTTCGGATCCGGTGAGTCCACAGGTTCCGTAGGTGTAGTTACCATCAACCTGCCGCGTATCGCTTATCTTGCCAAGGATAAGGAAGATTTCTATAGAAGACTCGACCGTCTCATGGACATCTCCGCGAGATCTCTGAAGACGAAGAGAACCGTTATCACGAAGCTCCTCGATTCCGGACTTTATCCGTACACGAAGAGATATCTCGGCACATTCGATAACCACTTCTCCACCATCGGTCTGATCGGCATGAACGAAGTCGGCCTCAATGCGGCATGGCTCAAGAAGGATCTGACCAACAAGGAGACACAGGAATTTGCTGCAGAAGTCCTCAATCACATGAGAGAAAAGCTCAGTGACTATCAGGAGAAATACGGCGACCTTTATAACCTCGAAGCAACTCCGGCCGAATCTACGACCTACAGATTCGCCAAGCACGATAAGGAGCAGTTCCCGGACATCATCACCGCAAATGAGAATGGTACACCTTACTACACCAACTCCTCTCATCTGCCGGTAGGCTACACCGAAGATATCTTCTCGGCTCTCGATGTTCAGGACAACCTGCAGACCCTCTACACATCCGGTACCGTATTCCACGCTTTCTTAGGCGAGAAGCTCCCGGACTGGAAGGCCGCAGCGACACTCGTACGTAAGATCGCGGAGAACTACAGACTCCCGTACTACACGATGTCTCCGACATACTCTGTATGTAAGAACCACGGCTACATCACCGGCGAAGTCTATGACTGCCCGCACTGCGGTGAGAAGACCGAAGTCTATTCCCGTATCACCGGTTACTATCGTCCGATCCAGAACTGGAACGACGGTAAGGCCCAGGAGTATAAGGATAGAAAAGAATATAACATTTCTAATAGCAAGCTTTCCCACGACGGCCCGATCCGTATCGTGGAAGGATGCGGATCCTGTCACGAAGAGCCGATCCTGGTAGATGAGCCGATCAAAGACGAAGAGATCGTCGGACTTCCGGTCATGTATGTAAAAGATCACTGCCCGAAGTGCAAGGGTGCAGAGCAGAAGTTCAAGCTTGCGAAGGTAGATTATACACTCGTGAACTGCTCCGAGAACATGGATCTCGCCAGAGAGCTCAACATCCAGCAGACACCTACGATCATCGATCCGGACGGAACGAGATATGTAGGCGACACAGCGGCAGCTGACTGGCTCCGTGCGCATTCCACAGTATCTACAGGAGTGTAATATGTACGATATTATTGTAGTCGGCGGGGGACCTGCGGGTCTCACCGCCGCTATTTACGGCAGAAGAAATGCAAAGACAGTAATGGTGATCGAGAAGTCCGTTTTTGGCGGACAGATCGTCAATTCCCCGAAAGTCGAGAATATCCCGGGCTTTGATTCGATAAGCGGAGACGAGTTCGGCGACAAGCTTCTCGAGCAGGCGATGGGCCAGGGCGCGGAAGCGACCATCGAGGATGTCACCGGTATCTCTAAAAACGAAAGCGGCTTTAGCGTAACGACCGCAGACGGATCCACTTACGAAGGAAAGACCGTGATCCTGGCAACAGGAACGACCCACAGGACCTTAGGCCTTCCGGGCGAAGAAGATCTCATCGGATCCTCGATCAGTTTCTGCGCGGTATGTGACGGCGACTTCTACAGAGATAAGACCGTAGTCATGGTCGGCGGCGGAAACTCCGCCTTCGTCGAGTCCGCGCTCCTCGTCGGAATCGTGAAAAAACTTATCATCCTGCAGGATATGCCTTTCTTTACGGCAGACCAGAAGCTGCAGGATCAGGTGCTCTCCGGCGGAAATGTCGAGACCCATACGGGCACGAAAGTCCTCGCCTACGAAGTATCTGAGGATAATACGCTTACCGGTGTGACCTACGAAGAAAACGGGGAGAAGAAGACCGTCGCCTGTGACGGTGTATTCCTCGCCGTCGGACTTGTTCCATCGAACGAAGCCTTTGCCGATCTGACGGATCTGGACGAGAGAGGATATTTCCTCCCGAAGGATATCTGCCATACGAAAACCGAAGGACTCTTCGTAGCAGGTGACTGCTGCAGGAAGACCCTGCGCCAGGTCACGACCGCATGTTCTGACGGCGCCTACGCGGCGATCGCAGCCTGCGACTACTTAAACGATAAAAAGTAAGCGGAGTTTTTCTGGAAACGGATCTTTTCGAGCCGAAAGATCTGCCTTTTCGAAAAGAAGATAAAAAGAAGTGGTGGTCTTCCATTTGGAAAACCACCACTTTTGTTTTTGAAGAATAGTGGGTAAGTGATAAATCAGAGGCCCAGGACCTTCAGAGCAGCTGTAGCATCCTTCTTCGCGTCATCGCCGGAACCCATGACCATGATGAACATGTCCTCAGCGTAAACGATCTCGATGTAAGCGCCTTCCTGGGTAGCAGTGATTCTGCTGGAAGAAGTAGAGAGCTTCTCGATCTCGCCGGCATCCTTAGCTGCCTTCGCGGACTCCTTGAATTCGTCGAATGCCTTCTTTGCATCATCCTTGCTCTCGTACTCAGCGTAGCTGATCACAACGTTTTCGCCGATGGCAGAGATCTGTGTCTTCATGCCTTTTTCCGGCTCTTCAGAAGCAACTACTGTGTAGCTTTCAGCCTCAAGATTGCTCTTGAAGTCTTCTGCAGAGATCTTCTTCACGCTCTTGCTGCCGCAAGCTGCGATAGAAAGTGCCATAGCACCTACGAGTACAACGGATGCGAGTTTCTTAACTGTCTTCCTGTTTCTTCTCTCCTCATTCTTTATAAGAGTGTGTTATTTGTAATGCGTTCATTACCGCAGTACATAGTAATATTATAGGTTTTAGTTGTCAAATAATTCCGAGAAAATAGTCATAAATAGGTAATGTTATAATGTGAAAAACAGCGAAAAAAACTTTTTCTTGCCCCCTTGACTCTTCCCTTGGGGCACCCATTAAGGTGGTATCAACAAAGAAAAAGGAGGTCCGAAAGATGGACAAGAAAATGACTTCAGGTGAGATCGCAAAGAAGGCGGGTGTATCCCAGAAAGCGGTCCGCCTGTATGATGAAAAGGGCCTTTTAAAGCCCACGGAGTATTCTGAAGGGAACTATCGTCTCTACGATGCCGGCGCGCTGAAGATTTTAGAAAAGATCGTGGCGCTCAAGCAGATCGGCTTCTCCCTTGAGGAGATCCGCGACAACCTCGTCGCCCGCGAGGCCGGGAATATCGAAGAAGCGCTTCGCATGCAGCTTAAGGTGATGGAGGAGAAGCGCTACAGGACCGAAATGGTGATCGACGCGATCCAGCGCACCTTAGATCGCAAGAGCGATTCTCTCGACTGGGATGATGTCGCCGAGATCGTCACGAGCGTCTCCCTTGATCAGGAAGCGGATAGGAACCACTGGCTCATGCTCCAGCACACCGTGCCGGGCGAGGACTGGTATGTCAAGGTCTTCGGTTCCATGGGATTTGGAAAGGACGAGAAGATCTTGGATCTCGGCTGCGGTTTCTCGAAGATCTGGAGAAATAACTGGCAGCAGATCCCTGTGGGCGCGAAGATCTTCGCCTACGACGTGCGCGGCAGCTGGGCCGAGGACTTCGGAAAGTTTCTTTTCGAGAATCAAAAAGACCTGCCGGAGGGCGTCTCGATCGACCTTACCTTCGAAGATCTCGAGGAAGAGCTTTCGTGGGAGAAGATCGAAAAGGAGAAGACCTACGATAAGATCGTCGCGCACTATCTCTATTCCGAGCTGAAAGATCCGGAAAAGCTCGTCGCAAAGGCAAGCGAGGTCCTTTCCGACGGCGGCATGTTCTCCATGAACGGCCCGTCTCCCTGCACATGGGATGTGATCTTTAAAGACGCGCTCACGGCCCTTTCGCTCGACAGTTCTTTTATCGATGAAGTGATCAGTAAGGACAAGGCCGAAATGGAAGGCTTTAAGGAGATGCTCGGAAAGTATTTCGGATCGGTCGAAAAGGTCATCCTGACCAGTTCTTTCCGCTACGACGAAGCGGATGACCTGCTTTCGAAAATGAAGGAATCCTACCCATCTCAGGAGAAGTTCTTCTGTAAGTACGGCGAGAAGATCAGATCCTACTTTGCAGAGAGGATCGAGGAAATCGGAGAGCTTCTGGTTACGACCGAATCGTACTTCTTCCACTGCGGAAAGTAATAGCACGACAATTGACCTGCAGTATAGTAGTAAGACCCGAATATGGGCGTCAGATATGGTTCTGACCCCATTTCGGGCCTTTCTATTTCGAAACAATCACAGAAGTTTCAAATAACTTTTTGGCTTCATCGTACGATGAAGGCCTTTCCGGGTTATGTAATGTAGAAATGGATCGATGTCGATATCGTCTTTCCGCTTTCTGTGGCTTCGATCACAAGCAGGTAGTGACCAGCCGGTCTCGATGCAAGATTTAATCTGCTCGTGAAGATGCTGGAGCTGCTAAGTGAGGCATTGTGGTCGTTATTCGGATATAACCGGTCCACATACGTATTCACTGTGTAAGGAGAATAACTGTTGTAGTACTTCTTTAAAGTGACTGTCAGATTGACCGAAGTCCTGACATTTGCGATATATCCGCGAATCGATGCACTAGATCCCTGCTGGAAAGTGGAAGGCGAGAGATATACATTAACAAATTTAAGAGTCGGGGTCGGCGTCGGTGTCGGAGAAGGCGGAGCGACCGTCGGCTTATGCGGCGGTGTAGGAGTTGCCGTCGGTCTTGGCGGTTCTGTCGGACGCGGTGGTGTAGGTCCCGGCGGAGCCGGTACCGGTGTGACCACAGGAGCATTTGTGGTCGTGACTGCATTTACCTTCGGTGCCGGCAGGCTGGCCGCAGCGATTCCGGCGAAGATCGCCACTATGCACAGCATAGTGATCAGATACAGTTTTCACAAAGAAAGACGTTAGCAGGTGCTAACTATTTGGCAAAATCACGAAAAGAAAGAAGAACGGATCTTTTCGCTTGAAATCAACTCGAAAATGGCTGATAATCCATGACGGAAGGTTAGCAAGAGCTAACTTTATGTAACTGGGTTAGATAATGCTAACCCATAAGGAGGGTGAAAATGATGCCGCTTTGTTATTCACAGATCGGAGAAGAAAACATCATTAAGAAGGTCGGCGGAAGCCCGGAGGTCAAAAAACACCTCGAGGATATGGGTTTTGTCGTCGGCGGCACCGTCACTGTCGTCAATACTCTCGCGGGAAATGTCATCGTGAACATCAAGGAATCACGCGTGGCGATCAGTGAAGAGATGGCGCGGAAAATCATGGTCTGAAAAAGGAGGGGATGTTATGACACTAAGAGAAGTCGCAGTCGGAAACACAGCGAAGGTCATTAAGATCCATGGTGAAGGGCCGGTCAAGCGCCGCATCATGGACATGGGGATCACAAAGGGCGTAGAGATCTACGTTAGAAAAGTGGCGCCGCTCGGTGATCCTATGGAGATCAATCTTCGCGGATACGAGCTTTCACTTCGTAAAGCGGACGCAGAAATGATCGAAGTCGAATAAAAAACACAGCACAGATCTTTTGGAGGAGTACAAAAATGGATATTCGCATTGCCCTGGCGGGTAACCCGAACAGTGGTAAGACTACATTATTCAATGCCCTGACCGGCGCGAACCAGTTCGTCGGAAACTGGCCGGGCGTTACCGTGGAAAAGAAGGAAGGTAAGCTCAAAAAGCACGATGGCGTCATCATCACGGACCTTCCGGGTATTTATTCTCTTTCTCCGTACACACTGGAGGAAGTAGTCGCAAGAAACTATCTCATCAAGGAGCGCCCGAACGCGATCCTCAATATCGTGGATGGCTCCAACCTCGAGCGTAACCTGTATCTGACGACACAGCTGACCGAGCTTGGTATCCCGGTCGTTGTGGCGATCAACATGATCGATGTTGTCGAGAAAAACGGCGACAAGATCAATCTCGACGATTTAGGAAAACAGCTGGGCTGTAAAGTCGTAGCGATCTCGGCCCTGAAGAATAAGGGTGTCATGGAAGCAGCGGAAGCAGCGATCGAAGCGGCGGAAAGCACAAAGACCGTACCGCAGCATTCTTTCTCCGGTCCGGTGGAACATGCCATCGCCCATATCGAGGAAGCCGTGCTTCACGATATGCCGGAAGAGCAGCAGAGATGGTACGCCATCAAGATCTTCGAAAGAGACGACAAAGTTCTTGAAGATCTTTCGATCCCGTCGGAGAAGATGACACACATCGAGGCGGATATCGCCGCCGCGGAAAAGGAACTCGACGACGATGCCGAGTCCATCATCACCAACGAAAGATATGTATATATCGCATCCGTGATCAAAGGATGCCTGAAGAAAAAGAGCAAAGGACTTCTTAGTAAGTCCGATAAGATCGACCGTATCGTGACGAACCGTTTCTTAGGTCTTCCGATCTTCGCCGTCGTCATGTTCCTCGTGTACTATATCGCCATGATGACTTTCGGCGCAGAGGCGACAAACTGGACCAACGACAATCTTTTCGGTGACGGTTTCCACCTCTTCGGCCACGGCGATTCCGCCTACGAAGAAGCCTCGGAAGAATACGGCGATACGAATCAGATCATCGCAGCGATCGTCGATCAGTACGGAGATGAGGATATGGCTGCAGCTCTCGAAGATGAAGAGGGCGAAGGTCTTTCCGATGAGCAGATCGCATCCCTTCGTGAAGCGATCCCGGCTGATGCCACAATCGAATATGAACTCGAAGATGAAGAAACTCTCGAGATCTCCACAGAAGAAGCTTCCTATGAAGATATCGCCGGTGCGCTCGACAAGTACGGCTCCGAACCGGATCCGGCAGATTTCGGCACATGGGTACCGGGTATTCCGGTCCTCGTAGAAAGAGGCCTCGATAAGGCCGGTGCCGCGGACTGGCTCAAGGGTCTGGTCCTTGACGGTATCGTCGCCGGTGTCGGTGCAGTCCTCGGTTTCGTACCGCAGATGCTCGTACTCTTCTTCCTCCTGGCGATCCTCGAAGCCTGCGGCTATATGGCCCGTATCGCATTCGTACTGGACCGTGTATTCAGAAAGTTCGGTCTTTCCGGTAAGTCCTTTATCCCGATGCTGGTAGGTACCGGCTGCGGTATCCCGGGCATCATGGCTTCCCGTACCATTGAGAATGAACGTGACCGTCGAATGACGATCATCACCACCACATTTATCCCGTGCGGAGCGAAGGTTCCGTTCATCGCCATGATCGCCGGCGCGATCTTCGGCGGCTCCGGTCTCCAGCGTTCGATCGTATCCGTCTCCGCTTACTTCATCGGTATGGCTGCGATCATCATCTCCGGTATCATCTTAAAGAAGACCAAGATGTTCGCAGGCGAACCGGCTCCGTTCGTAATGGAGCTTCCGGCCTACCACCTGCCGACATTAAAGAATGTTCTCCACTCCACATGGGAGCGCGGCTGGTCCTTCATCAAGAAGGCCGGAACGATCATCCTCCTTTCGACGATCTTCGTATGGTTTGCGACGAACTTCGGTGTCGTGGACGGATCTTTCCAGATGTTGTCGGAAGAGCAGATCGACAGTTCGATCCTTGCAGGCATCGGTTCAGTCCTCGCTTTTATCTTCAAGCCTCTTGGCTGGGGCAACTGGCAGGCTTCCGTGGCCTCCATCACCGGACTTGTTGCCAAGGAGAACATCGTTGGTACCATGGGTATTCTTTATGGCGGCGGAGATGCTTCTCTTTATGCTACACTCGCAGCGACCTTCACAAAGGTCACCGCATTCTCCTTCCTCGTATTCAATCTCCTCTGCGCTCCGTGCTTCGCAGCTATCGGTGCGATCAAGCGTGAGATGAACAACGCGAAGTGGACATGGTTTGCGATCGGTTATCAGTGCGGCTTTGCCTATGTCATCGCCCTCATGATCAACCAGTTCGGCGGCCTCTTCACAGGCGACGGAAATATCTTCGGTGCGATCATCGCCGCAGCGATCCTCGCATACGGCATCTACATGCTGTTCCGTCCTTACAAGGAAGCCACCAAGCTCACCACGAAGGTGAAGGTATAAATTACGCCAGTTACTAAGAATAACCCTCCTTAGTTAACTACATATAATTCTGGTCTGAAGAGAGCTGCCCTCATCGGCAGCTCTTTTCTTTACGGTAGCGCGACTTTTCTCGAGGCCCGCGACGCGTTCGGGACGATAAACCATCCGCTATACGGATCCGCCGACCGTGCTATAATGAAAACGTTTATGGGAGGAGCATCGTATGGATAAGCGTTTCGACATCATCTGCATGGGCATGGCCCTTATTGATTCCATCATCAAAGGCTTCGATCCGGAGCCGATCTCCGCATCGGGATACCGCGCATCTTCCGGTTCTCTGAATGTCGGCGGGGAGGCGGTCAATGAAGCGGTCGCCGCATCGCGCCTCGGTATGAGAACAGGCATTCTCTGCTCCCTTGGAGAAGATGCCGCCGGTGACATGATCGTCGGTTCTTTAGAAAAAAGCGGTGTCGATACCTCTTCGATCTTAAGAAACAGCGAACATCCGACTCCTGTAACGACAATGTTCGTCAGAGACGACGGAACAAGAAAGTCCATCACGAATTCCTCACACAGATATAACTTTCATCCGGAGAAGTATGCCGGTTCTTTTACATGCGCAAAAGCCGTGATCCTCGGATCGCTTTTCCGCGCGCCTTTTGATGATCCGAAGATCATCCATTCCGTAGTTTCAGACGCGGTATCTTCCGGGACTTTGGTGTTTGCAGATACGAAGCTTCCGAACTTCGTGAAGCTCTCGCTTTCCGATATTTCCGATACGCTTCCGCTGATCGATTTCATCACGCCGAATGAAGATGAAGCGAAGTTCTTTACAGGGAAGACGGATCCGACCGAGATGGCGGATGTGTTCCTGTCCTATGGCGTGAAGAATGTAGTGATCAAGCTCGGTGGCAAAGGGTGCTTCTTTAAAAACAGTTCTGTCACCATGGAACTTCCGGCCTTCTCGATCGATGCGGTCGATGCCACCGGTGCAGGGGACTGCTTCGTAGCGGGCCTTGCTTCCGAGATCCTTCGCGGGAATATCACTGACTCGACGAAGATCTCGGATCAGGTGCTGGAAGATGCGCTCCGTTTCGCCAGTGCGTGCGGCGCGATCTGCACGACCGCGGTCGGCGCGGGAACTGCACTTCAGAGCCGGGGGCAGGTGGAAGAGTTTCTGAAAAGCCAGGCGTGATGTGGTGGCGTGGGATCCTTCCTTGTAACAATTAGTCTCGGGGCCGTAAAGCGAATCGCAAAATCAGGGGAAATTCATTCCAGACGGACAAAAAACGGCCTTCGGGCCGTAATTTTTCATGTTTTTAGAGCCCAAATTCATTCCCGAAGAGGATTATTGAACCCTCGGGCCGTAAATCGGGATTTCAAAACCCGAAAAACGAGGATTTTTACGGCCCCGAAGGCTCCAAAATGTGCTCTGGAATGAATCGGTCGACAAAACAGGAAGATCCTTACGGCCCGGAGGGCTTCAAATATCGCCTCAGGCCGTAAACCGCCTTTTCAGCCGTCCTTCGGGTCCCTTCTGCGGACTTCCTTAGACTTCCTTACAGCATCTGTCCACAGCCTCTCACGCCCTTGCCTTCGCCCTTGTCCTCGCCCTCGCACTCACGGCTTCTTGATCAGATCCGAATCGGCTTTCTTCTCAAAAGATTCGATATAGGTATATTTGACGTGGTCGAGATCACTGTACTTGATCGCGAGGATCTTCTCGTCTCTGCAGAAAAAGATATACGTGATGCGGTCCAGTGTCCATTCTTCGACGATGTATTCTTCGCCGTTTAAGATCCCTTTATAGGCCTTCTTGAAAGTCGGATCCTTCATCGGATTGAGCACGGCCGGAAGGGAATAGAAGACATCTGTATCCGGGAAATCCTCCGTCTTCTTATCGGATCTGGAATTGCCGTCTGAAGTGGAGGTATAGATGGTATCTCCTAAAAGAACTCGCGTGACATCGTAACTGTCGTAATTGCCGTGTGCATTGACCTTCTTATATTCGTAAAAGTTGTGATGCTCATCAAAAGAGATGATCTCCTGCGATTCTCGGAAGTTATAAAAACTCCACATCTTCATGGTGACCGGTCCTAAAGTCTTCAGGTAATCGACATATCCGGAAACGACTGGAGAGCCGTCATAAGGTTCGCCCTCTTCCACACTTCCCATAAGATCGAAGAAACCGCGATTGGTCAGGTCTTCCGTACGCCATTCCTCTTCGGACTTATTGGCGTCCCTTTCCGCCTGCTCTTTCTTCTCGGGCGTATGCTCCTCGGCATGCGCGATCATCTCCGACAGATCTTCGTCCGTATGTGTAAGATTGATGTAGTAGTAGATGACATGGCCCTGATTTCCGTATTCCCAGCCGCAGATGATCCGGCCATCTTCAGTCAGTAACACATAGATAGTTTCTCTGTCGAGTGAATCTCCCGCGCGATAGACTTCGCAGTAGGCAGGGACCAGCTGCTCGAAACGGATGCCCGGGATCGCCCCATCCTGAGCCTGAGCCGCCGGATCGGCAGGTGTGAATTCGACCTTATATCCTTCGACGAAATCATAAAGATCCAGGACCTTGCCGAAAAGTGTTGCCGCCGTGATCGTAGACGGATCCGCTTCATAGAAGACATCTGTGGTATCGTCACGGGTAAAGGCTTTCTTGCCGTCCGTGAAGGTCTCGGTGAAATACGCATCCTGCGTGACCGGGACATCCTCGACCTTGGCATCCGTGACCACGACGGAATTCTCCATGTAGTAGATGTTCTGTCCGTTTGCGATCCGTATAGTGAGACTGTAAGAACGGTCAGATAAATATGTGTAGATCGCCTCGCTGTTGGCGGTCTTCTGATCCTCGCTGATCTTGGATCCGGTGTACGGGGAACTTCTGTCGATCGTAAACTCGCCGTCGATCACTTTCGCGAGATAACTGCTTCCGGAAAAAGCATTCTCCCCGGCCTTCTCGTAGATCAGCCGAAGCATCCTGTCATTTTCTTCCGCATCTTCCACGGCAAAAGAATCGGTCCCGTAGGCATTGCTGTGGATCCACTGGCCGTTCCCGAGATACTGGAAACGCGTGTCGAAGATGTCGTTACATACGATATCGATGAGGGCATCTCCCGTTACTATGGACTGAAGATCCACCAGATCGCCGTCTTTCCAGGGATCGGTATTCTCGATGGCCTTCCCGTGCTTTTCTGAGAATTTATAAAGCTCATCGAAAAGATCCTGTGCCTTGGCCTGGTCTTTGATGGGATACTTTTGTACGGATTCGAGCTTGTTGATGACATCGACTGCTTTTGCGTGGATCGTAAGATCCGATACAAGGTGTACCGGTTTCTCCCCGGTGGTGGTGAAAAATTCGGTCACGGCGTAGAACCCGGAAACATCCACCGTTATCGCGGCGACCGAGACATAGGCCCCGGTCGGGGAGATCGGAGAGATGGTGATACTGAAGACGCAGGGTGCCTTATAGTCGACTTTGCTGTCGATGCAGTAAGTCTTGATGGCTTCCTTGCAGCGGTCATCTTTATAGATCTGATCAAATCCGAGCCGCAGTGCCCCCTTTAGAAGTTCAGGCGTCAGATCCTCCGAAAACTGCTTTTTGGCCTCGTTCACGACAAAGAACACACGGTCCTTCGGGAGCTCCTTAAGCTTATGGTCTCTATTCAGAAGCCCGGCCTGATCCGGATAGGCCTTGGTCATCTTCGAGATATACTCATCGTATGTCATTCTTTCCGCTGACCAGTCCCGGACCTTGTCATTGTAGAATTCTTCCGAGAACATATACTCTTCGTAGTATGCCTCGACACATGCCCTGTATTCATCGGTGGTGCATTTATCGATCTTCCCCTCGTCCGTGTAGGCGATGATCGCATACCCCTCGGCCTTGTACATATCGGCCAGGGCGGTGACCGCGGAATCATCCGGCATCAGGATATCGGAATCGGAAGGATTGGAAGAACTGGTATCATCCGTCTCCGTTTCTGTCTCTTTAGAATCATCTCTTTCGAAAAGATCCGTTTTTTTCGTCTTTTCTGTGTTTTCGGAAGTTACATCTTCATCCCCCGAAGATGCTTTTTTCTTCGTGCAACCGCCGCACGATGCCAGTATGGCAAAAGCCAGCAGAAGCGGAAGTATGCGAAACTTTCTCATATATGTACCTCTGATAATGTCATTCGTTCTTCATCCTGAAAGGTATGATATATCTTCCTGTAATCTTTAGCAAATCTTTACTTTTTCTTGGCGTTTGCTTGAGAAGTATTCTATAATATGAAATCGTGCCGCAAGGGGAGATTCGGCACGTTCATAAGCTATGTTGGGAGATTTTTTATGTTAGACGTGAATCATGTAACTAAGAAGTATGGGAAAAACATTGCCTGCAATGATGTGACATTTACACTCGAGCCGGGAAGCCTGACGGTGCTCCTCGGACCGAACGGCGCAGGAAAAAGCACGATCATCAAATCCATCATCGGATTTTTGAAATACGACGGTTCCATCACCGTCAACGGCATCGAGAACAAGACTCCGGCCGCCCGAAAGATCATGGGCTATATCCCGGAGCTGCCGTCCCTTTATCCGACACTTACGGTCATCGAGCACATGGAATTCATCGCCCGTGCCTATAAGATGACAAATTATAAAGACAGGATCGAGATGCTCCTCGACCGCTTCGAACTCTCCGACAAGAAAAAGAAGTTCGGCGATGAGCTCAGTAAAGGTATGCAGCAGAAGCTGAACCTGTGCATCGGTCTTCTCCCGGATCCGGACATCCTCCTGATGGACGAGCCGCTCCTGGGCCTCGACCCGCACGCGATCAAAGAACTGAAGAACTATATCGAAGAAATGCGCCAGGCCGGCAAGACTCTTCTGATCAGTACACACATCATCGACAGCGTCGATATGCTCTGGGACAGAACAGTCATCATGCAGGAAGGCAAAGTCCGTGCCAACGTCAGCCGCTCCGAGATCGAGGGCGCCGGAAAATCCCTGGAAGACCTCTTCTTTGAGGTCACCGAGGGCCTTGATCCTTCTTCGGTAAAAGAAGAGGGAACCGATCCTTCTTCGGAAAAAGAGCCTGAGGAGGTAAAGGATGATGAGCCGAAGGGAGAACCGGAGAAATGAGATTATTCTGCTATTATACATGGCATTCCTTCGTCAATACGATCCGAAGGGTGCTGAAAACGTGGGTAGCGATCATGCTGGCATGCCTGGCCCTGGGTGTAGTGGTCGGTCTGATCGTCAGTGTCGCTATTCCAGACAGTGATGATAAAGAAAAGCCGGAGACTTCCATCGAGCAGGTATCTCCTGACGATGCGGAAAATTCCGAAGCCGAGATCACGGTGAGTAAAAAGGATAAGGAAATGGGCTTCCTCAAGGAGCGCGGTAAGACGAAGGCCGATCTGGTAGATCTTATCGTCAGCGCCGTATTCTTCCTGTCCCTTGCCATGAACATCTCTCAGGCAAATAAGTCAGGTAAGATATTCAAGCCCGCCGATGTGCCGATGCTGTTTGCGACCCCGATGAAACCCCAGTCGGTCATGATGTTCCGACTGATAGGTACCCTCGCGGCCAGCCTCATGCTCTCACTATACATGCTCTTCCAGCTGCCGAACCTGATCTATAATGCCGGACTTGGCGTCTGGGGCGCGTTCTCGCTCATTATCGCCTACGCGCTGATATTGATCTTCGGTACCCTCTGCCAGGTGGCTTTCTATACGGTCATGAGCGGCACCAAGCGCGGCTCCAAGGGCCTTTCCACCTATGTATTGATCGCTTACGGCATCCTCGCTGCATCTTTTGGCGGCTATGTCGTTGCAACAGGCAAAGATCTGCTCACGGCGGCCTTCGATTTCTTCGGAAGCAAGAGCACCTTCTGGGTTCCGTTCTGGGGCTGGATGCGCGGCCTTTGCTACTACGCGATCACCGGAGAAGTTGCGCAGTCTCTTCTGTACCTTGCGCTCTTTATCTTCGCCTGCGGCCTCATCGTTGCCTTCATCTGGAAGATGAAAGCCGACTTCTACGAGGATGCGCTCTATGAGACCGAGCGCCAGGCTGCGGTTCTGGAAAATGCGAAGAATGCGGCTTCCGGTGTTGCGACCACACGTGAAAAAGACAGAAGCGCAAAGCTCGAAAGAGACGGTTTCCACAGAGGTTTTGGTGCCAGTGTTTTCTTCCATAAGGCACTTTTCAACCAGCGCCGTTTTGCGAAGTTCGGTATCTTCTCGAAGACCACGATCGTATTCACGGTAGCAGCCGCCTTCGCAGCACTGTTTGCCACCCGCTCGGATATAGGCATTGACCTGTTTATCATCCCGGCCTGCTGCCTCGGCGTCCTGATGTTCTACAGGACCCTTGGCAACCCGCTCCAGGAAGACATGAGCCGCGAATTCTTCGTCCTGATCCCGGAATCTCCGATCATCAAGATCTGGTATTCGCTCCTCGGAAGCCTTGCCGTAAATGCCATCGACCTTGTTATCCCGATGGCGGTCGCCGGCATCATCCTGCGCACGAATCCGCTGACGATAATTGGATGGTTCATCTTCATCCTGTCCATCTCGATGTTCGGAACAACTGTTGGCACCTTTGTGAATATCTCCGTTCCGGGTGACCATGCCCAGACGATCAAGGTCTTCGCGCAGATCATGCTCCTTTACTTCGGCGTCCTGCCGTCCGCGATCTTCGTCATTATCGGCACCGTCATGCACCTGCCGTTGATCCCGTTCCTTGCAGGATCTCTCTTCAATGTCGCGATCGGCATGCTGTTTACGCTCATGACCCCGCACTTCCTGACCAACCGCTGACCTGCCGCCGGTGGCCACGCCCCGGTCCGCGCGCCAGCTTGCCCAACCATTTGATTATCCGGCCGCCTCTTCCGGGGCGGCCTTTTTCGTGCCCCCCTCCGCAGTTCGGCCGGTAGCACCCGTTTTTATTAAACGTTATGTCGAATGCGCCGCAGTTTTGCTATAATACAAGGTTGAAAAGAGAGAAAAGGAAGAGGTCCTTCTTATGAATAAAAAACATCTGCGGTTATGGCTTTTGCTCATGTGCGTGATCCTGACGCTGGGCCTGTTTGCCGGTTGCCGCAAAAAGAGCACTTCTAAGGAAACGACGAAAAAGACGACGACGGTCACCGAGACCACGGCGGCTCCTGAGACTACGGACGCGCCGAGCGAGGAGACTAGCAGCGAGACAGAGCTGACTTCTCCGTCCCGCAGCTCCACGGAGTCCGAAAAAGAGACATCGGAAGAGCCTTCCGAGTCCACGACCGAAGCCACCGAATCGACAGAAGAATTTGTCGAGTTCACGACCGAAGAATCCACGAAGAAAACGAAGAAGACGAAGGCGACGAAATCGACGACGGAAGCGACAGAAGCTCCGTCCGAAGATCCGACTGAAGCCCCGATCGACGAAAACGGCACCTATACCAGTAAAGACGACGTGGCCCTGTATATCCACACATACGGCCATCTGCCGTCGAACTTCGTGACGAAGTCCGAAGCGAGGAAGAAAGGCTGGGAGGGCGGTTCTCTCGAGGATTACTTCCCGGGCTGCAGCATCGGCGGCGACGTTTTCGGTAACAGAGAAGGGATCCTGCCGACGAAGAAAGGCCGCACCTACTACGAGTGCGACATCGACACGAAGGGCAAGAAATCCCGCGGCGCGAAGCGCATCGTGTTCTCAAACGACGGTCTGATCTACTATACCGACGACCATTACGAGACCTTCACACTGCTTTACGGGGAGGAATAACATGGCGATTTATCTTCTGGATGGAAAAGATATGACGAGCAGGGAAGAGGCGTTCTCCCTGATCAGTAAGGAGCTGGAGCTCCCCGAGTACTTCGGTAAAAACCTCGACGCGCTTTACGACTGCCTGACCGAGAAGAGCTCGGAGCATACCGTGGTCTTCGTGAACACGGCGATCCTCGAGGAATACCTCGGCGAATACGGGCAGAAGATCTTAAATGTCTTCCGAGACGCGGCGGCCGAATGCGGCTTCGAGTTTAAGGAGAAGCGCTGACTTTCCGTCGCAAAGATTTCAAGAAGAAGCGCTGATTTTTCTTCGCGAAAAGATCCGTTATACGAAAGGACGAGTTTATACTTTTTATGCTGGCGAACTATCACACACACACGCCCCGATGCCACCATGCCATCGGCTCGGAAAGAGAATACATCGAACAGGCGATCAAAGCGGGATTTAAGATCCTCGGATTTTCGGACCATGTCCCGCAGCCGTATCCGGAGGATTTCCACTCCACGATCCGCATGGAAATGAGCGAGATCCCGGACTATACCGGCACGCTTGTGAAACTGAAGGAAGAGTATAAGGGGCAGATCGATATCCTGATCGGCTACGAAGTCGAATACTCGAGAAGATTTTTCCCGACCCTGATCGAAGAACTGAAGAAATATCCGCTGGATTACCTCATCCAGGGCCAGCATTTCGCGATCAACGAGATCGACGGCACCTATGTCGGCTGGCCGGTCCACACCGAGGAAGAACTCATTTCCTATGTCGAGACGACCATCGAAGGCATGGAGACCGGGCTCTTTACCTATCTGGCGCATCCGGATCTGGTGAACTATCAGGGACCCGATGATATCTATCTTAAGCATATGAGAAAGATCGTGGAGAAAGCGATCGAACTGGATATCCCGCTTGAGATCAACATGTACGGCTTTTCCGACGGGCGTCATTATCCCTGCGACCGGTTCTTTAAGATGGCGACGGAAATGCACCCGAAGTTCGTCTTAGGATGCGACGCGCACCAGCCGTACCTCGTAAGACAGCCGGAAGATGTACCGGGACTTCCTGAATTCCTGAAAAAACACGGAATCGACTGCGGGGATAACCTCGTCACGATCAAGGATCCCCGCGCATAAAGCCCGCGCACCGCGCGCCAGCACAAATCCCGCCGCCCGCCGCGCGCTCGCAATCCCCGGCGCCTCCGCGAGCACTAAGCACGCCCGCCGCCCGCCGCGGATTCAGCCTTTGTAACACTGTTACGCCAGACCGTTCTCCTCAAAGAGCGCGCGAATATCCTGTTTTTCCTCATCTGACCCATCCCGGATCTCGACGTAGATGAAGTAGTTTTGCGCGCATGCGTTCCAGGACATGACCTCCACTGGCTTCTCCTTATCGGTGGTATAGCCGTAAGTTTCGAAGTAGAGATATCCACCATTGATGTCACCGGAGTAGGCCTGCCCCTGCTCCAGGTCTTCGTAATGGATCATCCGGCCGATCGCGTGATCGACGGCGAAAATGTTGGTGTATTCGATGGCGATGACAAGTTCAGTATGGTCGCCTTTTACGTATTTTCTGAAACTCGCCGTATCATTTTCGAGTGTATAGCCATGGGCTTTCAGGGACTCGTCAAACTGATCCAGATAGAAAGGAATTTTACCGAAAGTTCTCTGCACTCTGGTGTACTCTTCCTCGCTGATCTCCTTTCTTTCGAAAAGAGATTCGGCGGCCGCATTGTAGCACTCGATGACATTATCCGAGTTACGGTAATCCCAGCTTACGAACGGCTCCTTGCTCGGCATGATCTCAGTAATATCGGCTTTGATGGTAAATCCATCCGTGGCACTATCGTCGAGCTTTATATCGAAATGGACATCGTGCTCGCGCATTTCTTCCTTTTCGAGTTCCACCCGCAGATTTTTGGTAATGGTCGCATAGTTCAGTATATCGACAAAAGTGGTGCCGGACGTCAGTCCGTCCAGAACAACGATGATATACTGTTCGATGAACGGGATCATTTTCTGCGGATCGTTAAAGAGGCGTTCGCCGGCGGGCTGGTCGTTTTTGGTTTTGACGTGCAAAACTCCGCTTGCCGTGGCATCTGTCGTCTCTTCGATCTCGATCTCATAGGTCATGAAAGACATTATGGTCTTAAACAGCGGCAAACGCTCCATCGGGTATTCGTAGATGTTAAGAGATCCGAAATCGCAGTCGCTCCGGGTGAGGTACGTCAGATCCATATCCTTTAATCTATCCATGAAGAAATCGAGCTTCTGGGTCACGGCATCCTTAATATCCGGAAGCATTTTCAGGAAGGTCTGATACTGCCCGTAAAGCTCATCGTGAAGCTCCTTCGTGCTCTGGATCCGGCAGGAATCGTCGGAACTGAAGCTCAGGCGGAAGACGATCTCTTTTTTTGCATTCACTGCTGTATCGGAAATAAACTCGTTGATCTCCGGAAGGGTCATGCTTCCGGTCTTTTCAGCTAGAGCCGTCTCGGCATCGATATACTGGATCTTCACGGGGACATCGACAATATCGCCGTCGACGGTGGCATCCCCGACATTAAACTTTAAAGTGGAAAGATATTTGGTGAAAGTCATGTAGCTCGGTTCGGTCTGGAAGTACTGCTCCGTCTGCTGAAACGGATCATCCGAGCTGTTGCAGTAGCGCGATAGTTTATTGGTATTATCGCGCGTCAGATACACGAGGTAGTCTTCGACGGTGCCCTCGGCTCTTCTCTTGATCTCATCGTTTTTTCCGCCTTTGCTTTTACAGGCGCTACAACCGAGAAGGAGCGATAAGCTCAATAAGGCGGACAGGAAACGGACACACTTCTTCTTCATGGTATTCCTCCCAAAACTTATTCACCCCTATCTATGATTATACTCATATGGAAAAGAACCGCAATGGATAAGAACTGCAAACCGTCCGTCTTTTGCTAAGTATTTTGTCACTTGTTGTGGGTCTGCCGCGCGCCGCTCAGGATCTCTTCGGAAGGCGCATGGCGCGCAGGGAATTTAAGATCGCGAGGATCAGGACACCGACATCGCCGAAGACGGCGAACCGCATACCTGCAAGTCCGAGGGCGCCGAGCACCATAACAGCGACCTTAACAAAGATCGAGAAGAGGATGTTTTCTTTTACGATCCGCATGGTCTTTCGGGAGATACGGATCGCATCCGGGATCTTCCCGAGACGGTCGTCCATAAGAACGATATCCGCAGCTTCGATCGCGGCATCCGAGCCAAGTGCACCCATGGCGATGCCGACATCCGCGCGGGTCAGAACCGGCGCATCGTTGATCCCGTCGCCGACAAAAGCGACATGGCGGTCTTCTGCGAGCAGCTCTTCGACCTTTTCGACCTTCTGGGCAGGGAGGAGCCCCGAGAAGAACTTCCTGATCCCGACCTGTTCGGCGACCTTGGAAGCGACCTTTTCGTTATCGCCCGTAAGCATCACGACGTCACGGACGCCGGCCGCGCGAAGGTCAGAGATCGCACCGGCCGAGTCTTTCTTGAGGATATCGTTGATCACGATATGGCCTAAGTATTCTTTGCCTTTAGAAACATGCACGACAGTGCCGGGCAGGTGGCATTCGTGGAAGTCCGCCGAAACGTCCTCCATGAGCTTGCCGTTGCCGACGAAATACTCCTCTTCGTCGATAACGGCGCGGATCCCGCGTCCCGCGATCTCTTCGACATCACCGAGGCGCGACGCATCGATGTGCCTTCCGTGCGCATTGACGATCGATTCGGCGACCGGGTGGTGGGAGCGGCTCTCGGCGAGCGCTGCGATATCGATCAGCACATCCGGGTCGATCTCCTTCGGATGGATCGCATCTACGGCAAAAGATCCTTCCGTGATCGTTCCGGTCTTGTCGAGTACGACGGTGTCGATCTTCGACAGGGTCTCCATGTAGTTACTGCCCTTTATGAGGATGCCGCGTTTGCTGGCCGCGCCGATCCCTCCGAAGAAGGAGAGCGGTACCGAGACCACGAGCGCGCATGGGCAGGACACGACGAGGAAAATAAGTCCGCGGTAGACGCTTCCGGCCGCCCCGAGGTCAGTAAAGAGGAGGCATCCGAGCGCGATAAGGACCGCGAGGATAACGACGGCCGGGGTATAGTAATGCGCAAACTTCGTGATGAACTTTTCGGACCTGGCTTTCTTATCCGTGCTGTTCTCCACGAGCTCGAGGATCCGCGAGACCGTGCTGTTTTCGTATTCTGTAGTTGTGGTGACTTTGATGGCGGAAGTAAGGTTGATGGAGCCCGAATAGACGGAAGAGCCGACGCCTGCTTCGACCGGGAGGCTCTCGCCGGTCAGCGCCGCTGTATTTAAGGAAGTGCTGCCTTCGGAGATGACGCCGTCGATCGGGATCTTCTCACCGGGCTTAACGAGCACGACTTCGCCGACCGAAACTTCGGACGGGTCCACCTCGTCCTCGGCCCCGTCGCGCAGGACGATCGCGGTGTCGGGGCAGATGTCCATCATGGCGGCGATGGATTTCCTGCTCTTTCCGACCGCGATGCTCTGGAAGAGCTCGCCGACCTGGTAAAAGAGCATGACCAGTGTCGCTTCGGGGTATTCGCCGATGATGAAAGCGCCGATGGTGGCGATCATCATGAGGAATTCTTCATCGAGAAAAGATCCGTGCCCGATCTTTTTGACTGCACCGAGTACGACATCGTACCCGACGGTCAGATACGGGATCAGATAAAGCGCGTTCCAGAAGCCGTCAAGCGGCAGGAAGTGAAGCACCACCAGCATCGCCGCGGCAATCAGAACTCGTATCAGGGTCTTTTTCTGTTTTCTCGTCATAGTTTCCTCTTCGTTTCTCGGCGCGCGGCTTTTACATAATGATCTTGCAGTCCGGCTCGACTTTCGCGATGGTCTCCGCCGCTTCCTTTAAGACGGATTCGAAACGGTCGTCGTCCGCTTCAAGGATCATCTTCTGGGCCATAAAGTTCACAGAGACTTTGGTCACGCCCGGGAGCTTGGCGATGGCTTCTTCCATCTTGGCAGCGCAGTTGGCGCAGTCGAGGTCTTCGAGTTTAAATGTTCTTTTCATATTATGTTCCTCCGATCAGGAATGTTTTTGTCGTGCCAAACATATGAACGATTATTCATATGTCTGACAGTTCATATGATAAACCTTTTTCCGGAAAAGTAAAGGGGTTTTCCGAAAAAAAGAAGACAGGATCTCCTGATTATTTTCCCGTAGTTAACCACAGGACGGAGGAAGGTTGCCTTCGACCGCGAAAAATGGTATCGTTTCCTTAATTGTAACGGAGGTCCGAAGATCCATGAAACAGGAGCTGAGTACGAAGGAAGCGCTACTACTTCTTTTTGAAAAGAATAAGGGGAAGTTCTTCTCCGGAGAAGAGATCGCCGAGGAGCTTTCGATCTCCCGGACGGCTGTCTGGAAAGCCGTCAAGACGCTCCAGTCCGAAGGCTACCCGATCACGGCGCAGAAGTCCCGCGGCTACAGCCTTTCTCCTGATACGGATATCGTCTCCTCGCAGGGCGTCGAGAAATACTTAAGCGACGGCCTTGATCTGGATATCTCCGTCTTTGACGAAGTCACCTCCACGAATACGCTTTTAAAAGAAAAGGCCGCAGCCGGAGATCGCGAGGGAACGGTCATTATTGCCAACTCCCAGACCGGCGGCAAGGGAAGGCTCGGAAGATCTTTCTACTCGCCCCGAAATACCGGCCTTTATATCTCCATCCTTCTTCGCCCGTCGGATCTCCCGCCGCAGAAAGCCCTGAAGATCACGACCATGGCGGCCGTATCTGCCTGCCACGCGATCGAGACCGTGCTCTGCTCTCAGCCTTCGCCGGATGCTGCGCCAGCCGGAAAGAAAACCGCGAAGAGGGCCCTTCCCGGCGACGACGTCCCGCAGATCAAGTGGGTCAACGACATCTTCTACCACGGCAAAAAGGTCGTCGGTATCCTGACCGAGGCCTCCGTAAGTATGGAAAACGGAAATCTCGAGTATGCCGTCCTCGGCATCGGCTTTAATGTCTATGCTCCGGAAGACGGTTTCCCGGAAGACCTGAAAGACATCGCCGGCGCGATCCTTCCTGCCCGCCAGCCGGACGCGAAGAATAAAATCGCCGCGGAATTCCTAAACCACTTTTTCAGGACATTTACCGCACCCGACCACGGAAACTACGAAGAAGAATATAAGCGCCGAAGCCTCGTCCTCGGGAAAGACGTCAACGTCATCTCCACCGGCTCCGGCAGCACCCGCCGCGCGAAGGTCCTCGACATCACGTCCGACTGTAACCTCCTCGTGGAGTACGAAGACAAAACCACCTCGGTCCTTTCTTCGGGCGAAGTCAGCATCCGCCCGGCCGGAAAGCCGCAAAAAGGGAAAAAGAAAGCGCAATAAAGTATCATTTTTCGTGACCTTCCCGCATTTGTGCAAAGGTAAAAATATGTTAATATATTTAATGTGCCGAAGGGAAAAGATTCTTTCCCGAAGGCGCGATCTGATTTTTCTAGGGGAGACGGGAAAATGGCAGAAGGAACTGTGGCTCCGGCTACGTTAAAATGTAAGATCTGCGGAGGCGAGCTGAGAAACGATTATCTCGGCGGTTTCTGTGTATGCGCGCACTGCGGCAACAAGTGGTCGATCCAGGATCTGGTTCCGGATTACGGGAAATACTCCCGCGTCATCGAGAAGATGAACCGCGCCAAACAGCTCCTCGACGAGAATCCCGACCCCGCGACGATGGGTCAGGCAAGGCTCATGTATAAGACCGCCGCGCTCGAATGCGCATCTTTCATGGACGCGGTCGGCAGCGACCTTCAGAAGAACTGCATAGAAGGGCAGAAGAGAGCCGACGATCTCGGCACCTATGCCAAAGCGAAGAGTTTTTATGACAAGAAATCCTATTCCCGCGCACTTGTAGAATTCCGGAAAGTCCCGGATCTTCTGGATGCTCCCGCGCTGATCGCCGAATGCGAAAAAGGCGTGGTCAAGGAGCGGAAAAAGCGCATTCCTTATGCGATCATTGTCGGTCTCATCCTGCCGACGATCCTCTGCATCGCGCTTTATGAGAAGTTTTCATTCCCGCTTTATTTCGGGATCCCGATCGGCCTGGTCCTTGCGGCCGGCCTGGCTTTTGTGATCTATAGAGACGGCGCGATCGCCACCATCATCCAGATCCTCTCGTTTGTCTCGGCCGTACCGCTGATCATCTTCCTGATCCTTGCATACGGATTCCATATGGAGACCGGACCTGCAGCCATGACCGCCATCGGCGTGCCGATCGCTGTGGTCGTCGCACTGGGCCTGATGCCGGATCACAAGCCGCAGCAGTAAGGTCTTAGAGGAATAGACGTAAGGCCCTAAGGAAGGATCTGTAAGGACGGATCTCTGCGGCACATCCCGCGTCAGCGGAAATCGCTTTTAATATGCATTTTCATCGGGCAGCTATGGTACAATAAAACTTAGCTGCCCGGTTCTTTTGGGGCAGAAAAATAGGATTGCGAGGAGTAGATTTATGAAGATCGGATGTGTAAAAGAGATCAAGAACAATGAATTCCGTGTCGGTCTGACACCGGACAACGTCAGAGCCTATGTTGCCGCAGGACACCATGTCTATATGGAAAAAGGCGCCGGCGTCGGCTCCGGTTTTACCGATAACGAGTACGTGGATGCCGGTGCGTCCCTGATCGATAATGCCGCGGATGTATGGCATCTTGCGGACATGATGGTCAAGGTCAAAGAGCCGCTCCCGGAGGAATATCCGCTCTTCCGCGATGGTCTCATCCTCTATACATACCTGCATCTGGCCGCTGACAAAGAGCAGGCGGATGCTCTTTTGGCCGGCAAAGTCAAAGCTGTCGCTTATGAGACGCTTCAGGAAAAGGATCGTTCCCTTCCGTGTCTTGCGCCGATGTCCCAGATCGCGGGCCGTCTCTCCATTCAGGAAGGCGCGAAGTACTTAGAGAAAAAGTTCGGCGGTGAAGGCATTCTTCTCGCCGGTGTTCCCGGAACCCCGAAGGCCAATGTCGTGATCCTCGGCGGCGGTACGGTCGGCATGAATGCCTGCAAGATCGCGGTCGGTATGGGTGCCAATGTCACGATCCTCGATGTTAACCTTCGAAGACTCGAAGAGCTCGACAACATGTTCGGTGCGCATATCCAGACCCTCGTAAGTAATGACTCGAATGTCGAGCGTGTCGTCAAAGACGCGGACCTCGTTATCGGTTCCGTACTGATCCCCGGAGGCTCCACCCCGAAGCTCTTTAAGAAGAAGTATCTCCCCGAGATGAAGAACGGCGCGGTATTTGTAGATGTCGCCATCGACCAGGGCGGCTGCGGTGAATCTTCGCACGTTACCACCCACGACGATCCGGTCTATATCGAAGACGGTGTCGTTCACTACTGCGTCGGCAACATGCCGGGTGCCGTGCCGAGAACAAGTACCATCGCTCTTACGAATGCGACATTGAAATACGGTCTTCAGATCGCCGAGGCGGGCCTCGAGGAAGCTTGCAAAAAGAGCGAAGTCATCACGTCCGGCGTGAACTGCTATGACGGCAAGTGCACCAACAGAAATGTTGCCGCCGCTCTCGGATACGAATTTACCGAGCTTTCTTCCCTTATGTAAAAGATCCCGTATCGTTATAAATAGTGAGGCCGTTTTGCACAAAAAAACGGCCTCATTTTTTACGCCCGGAAGGCGCCTTTTCCCTTGAACAGGAATTCATTAAATGATAAAGTTATATTGATAATTAGCTTTTTCCAGGGAGGATATATATGGGACTTTTTGATAAGAAATTCTGCGATTTCTGCGGAAATAAGATCGGCCTTCTCGGCAACAAGAAACTCGAAGACGCCAACATGTGTAAAGACTGCGCCAGCAAGCTTTCCCCGTGGTTCAGCGAGCGCCGTCACAGCACGAAGGCAGATATCGACAGACAGCTCGAATATAGAGAGCAGAACAAGGCAGCGGTCGCAGCTTTTACAACGACACAGTCTCTGGGCCGTACTACGAAGCTCCTGATCGACGATAACAATAAGAAATTCATGGTCACCAGCGCGAGCGATCTGAGCGCCGCGAACCCGGACGTTCTCGATTATTCGCAGGCTCTCGGCTGTGATCTCGATGTCAAGGAGAGCAGAAACGAGCTCCGTACCAAGGATGCGAACGGCCAGTCCGTCAGCTACAATCCTCCGCGTTATGAATATTCCTATGACTTCCACGTCATCATCCACGTCAATCACCCGTATTTTGACGAGATGAAGTTCTCGCTTTCAAACGGCAGCATCAAGGTCGGCGAGCAGCCGATGAACCCGGGCCAGAGCGGCGGATGGAGCGTTTCCAGATCCGGCTTCAGCCTCACGGGCAATAAGATCGACCAGTACTACGAGTGCGTAGATATGGGCAACCAGATCAAGGCGGCCATCGATGCGATGAGAACCGGCGGTAACGTCACCATGAGTGCTCAGTCCGGCCAGTATGTTCCGAATCAGGGCATGCCGATGCAAGGTGGTATGCAGATGACCCAGGGCGGCTACGGCCAGCCGGTCCCGATGCAGGGCGGTATGCCGATCCAGCCGGGTATGAATGCCGGAATGGGCGCTGGTATCGTTGCAGGTATGGCGATGCCGCAGGGAATGCCTATGCAGGGTTATCCTCAGCAGGGTTATCCGCAGCAGCAGATGGCGCAGAACTTCCAGAATATGCAACAGCAGCAGGCTTTTGCCGCTCAGCAGGCGGAAATGCAGGCACTGGCAAACGATCCTCAGGCGATGGCGCAGAGACTGCAGCAGGCGCAGCAGGAAGCCATGCGGACCATGCAGCAGCAGGGTATAGGTGCAGCCGGAATGGGCATGGGCGCAGGCATGGGCCTTCAGCAGGGAATGCCGATGCAGCAGGGTTATCCCCAGCAGCCGATGGCACAGAATTTCCAGAATATGCAGCAAGCTCAGCAGCAGGCATTTGCCGGCCAGCAGGTACAGCAGAATTTCCAGAACGTACAGCAGGCCATGGGCGGTGCCGGTATGCAGGTCACTTGTCCGGCATGCCAGGCGACGACGACCGTCGGCCCGAACGGCTGCTGCGAATTCTGCGGAAACAAGATCATGTAAATTCATATCGGAGAACTTCCTGATAGCGGGGGGCTGCCATTTCATGGCGGCTCCTTTCTTTTTATGCCCGAAAAGATCCGTTCCATGAGTCCAGGTTGACATATACCCCCGGGGGGTATAAAATAGCGATGTAAAGACATACCCCCTGGGGGTATGCGATAAAGGGAGTTCATCCGGCCCGCGAAGTGGCCGATAAAGGAGTAAAGTTATGAGTTCAACGCGAAAATGTCCGCACTGCAGCGACCGAAAGAAGATGCGTTCGGAAGAAGAGAAGAAGGAGCTTCTGAAGCGCCTTCGCCGGGCCGAGGGCCAGATCCGCGGCATCGAGAACATGATCGAAGAAGATGCCTACTGCCCCGATATCCTTGTTCAGGTCTCGGCAGTCACCTCGGCGCTCAACAGCTTTAACAAAGAACTGATGGCCTGCCATATGCGTTCCTGTGTGGCGGACGATATCCGCGCCGGAAAAGACGAAGCGATCGATGAGTTTCTTAAGGTCATGCAGAAACTGATGAAGTAAATCCACCGGGAAGATCCGGTTAGAAAGTTTAGAGTAAATAAGTAATGATACAGTATCAGGTTACGGGAATGAGCTGCGCGGCATGTGTCGCGCGTGTGGAGAAAGCGGTCTCCGCGGTGCCGGGCGTCACGGAAGTGGCGGTCAGCCTTCTTACGAATTCCATGGGCGTATCGGGCGAGGCGGATCCGAAAGACGTGATCGCCGCGGTCGAGAAGGCCGGGTATTCCGCGCGCCTCAAATCCGGATCGTCCGCATCTGATCCCAAGCCCCAGATCTCGGAGGACCTTAAAGATACCGAGACTCCGAAGCTTGTTCGAAGGCTCATCCTCTCCGCAGGATTCCTTCTGCTCCTTATGTATGTCAGCATGGGCCACAATATGTGGAATCTCCCGCTGCCCTCCTATTTTGAGCATAACCATCTGGGCCTGACGCTTCTTCAGATGATCCTTGCCCTGATCGTGATGATCATCAACAGAAAGTTCTTCGAAAGCGGCACGAAGTCGCTTCTTCACGGCGCCCCGAATATGGATACGCTTGTGGCCTTAGGCTCCGGCGTGTCTTTCCTCTGGAGCCTTTTCGTCTTCTTTAAGATGTGCGGCATGATCACTACCGGCTCCGTAAATGCCGATCTGCACGAGCTCTATCACGGGCAGCTCTATTTTGAGTCGGCAGCCATGATCCCCGCCCTCATTACGGTCGGGAAGACCCTGGAGTCGATAAGTAAAGGCAGAACCACCAATGCCTTAAAGAGCCTGATCGATCTGTCTCCGAAGACCGCCCGTGTCCTTCGAGCCTGTGACGGGGAGACATGTGATCTTTCTGCTGCAAAAGATCCGTCCGCCGAGCTGATCGTTCCTGTCGAGGAAGTCGTCGTCGGGGATATCTTCCTCGTAAAGCCCGGCGAAAGCATCCCTGTAGACGGGATCGTCCTGGAAGGCGAGAGCGCCGTCGATGAATCGGCCCTGACCGGTGAATCGGTCCCTGTAGATAAAGAGCCCGGACTTAAGGTCAGCGCGGCCACGATCAACCGCTCGGGCTTTTTGAAGTGTCAGGCGACCCGTGTCGGAGAAGATACGACACTGTCACGGATCATACAGATGGTGTCGGAGGCCTCGGCCACAAAAGCCCCGATCGCCCGTATCGCAGATAGAGTCTCGGGGATCTTCGTTCCCGCAGTCATTGGTATCGCTATATTTGTTATCGCCGCCTGGCTTCTGGCTGGAAAAGAAGCGAGCTTCGCCCTCGCCCGCGGGATCTCGGTCCTCGTGATCTCCTGCCCCTGCGCTTTAGGCCTTGCGACCCCTGTTGCCATTATGGTCGGTAATGGTCTGGGCGCCCGAAACGGAGTCCTCTTTAAGACCAGTGAAGCGCTGGAGCTTCTGGGAAGAGCGGAGGTCGTCGCACTCGATAAGACCGGCACCATTACGTCCGGTGAGCCGCGTGTCGTGGAGATCCTCCCGTCGGAAGGCGTAGAGAAGGAAGACCTTCTTTCGAAGGCCTATGCCCTCGAGAGGAAAAGCGAACATCCCTTAGCGAAGGCGATCGTCACAGAGTACCAGAACACTTCCCCGGATAAGGAGATCCCTGAAGTAACGGCATTTTCCATCCATGCCGGTTCCGGCCTCGAAGGAAAACTCTCCGGGAAGCTCCTCCACGGCGGAAGCGGCAAATATATGCGAAGCCTCCTTCCGATCCCGGCTTCTCTAGCAAACGAAGAAGAAAGATGCGCCAGAGAAGGCCAGACCCCGCTCTTTTTTGAAGAGGACGGTAAGCTTTTAGGCATTATCTCCGTGGCCGACACCATGAAGGATGATTCCGAAGAGGGGATCAAAGAGCTTCAAAACCTGGGCCTTTCGGTCGTGATGCTGACCGGCGATAACCGGAAGACCGCGGACGCAATAGGGAAGAAGGCCGGTGTCGATCACGTGGTGGCGGATGTCCTTCCGGAGGGAAAAGCCGATGTCATTAAGAAGCTTCAGGGAAGTAGCTCCGATAAGCCCGCCCGCGTCATTATGGTCGGTGACGGCATCAACGATGCCCCGGCCCTCACGACAGCGGATATCGGGATCGCGATCGGTGCCGGCACGGATGTCGCCATCGAATCCGCGGACATCGTCCTGATGAATAACTCCATTAAAGATGTCGCCGCGGCGGTCCGGTTAAGCCGGAAGACCCTGAAGAATATCCATGAAAACCTTTTCTGGGCATTCTTGTATAACGTGATCTGTATCCCGATCGCGGCAGGTATCCTGTCTTGGAAGATGAATCCCATGATCGGGGCGGCAGCCATGAGTATCAGCAGTTTTACGGTCTGTATGAACGCGCTTCGGCTGAATCTGTTTAAGATGCACGACAGTTCTTCCGACCGCCCGCTAAGAAGAGGCGGGAATTTAGATCTTGATCTTCCCGGGGATGTCCCCGAAGAAATAACGGTTCCGGAAACGGAGAAAAGGAGTAACGATATGAAGAAAACAGTTAAGATCGAAGGCATGATGTGCGGCCATTGCGAGGCTTCCGTGAAAAAAGGACTGGAAGAGCTCGATTTCGTAGCTAAAGCGACCCCGAACCACACCACCAATTCCTGTGAGATCGAGATCGCAGAGGGTGCTTCCTGGGACGAAGAGAAGGTCAAAGCCGTAGTGGAAGGGAAGGACTATAAGTACTTAGGCGAAGCCTGATCCCTTATTTCTGCCCCCGAGTTTTCGGTAAGCCCTTGATTTATTTTCCGACTTTTAGTAAAATCTGAAAGTCGCATGGGTGGTTAGCTCAGCTGGTTAGAGTACTTGCTTGACATGCAAGGGGTCGTTGGTTCGAGTCCAATACTACCCACCAGAAAAGGCAGTTCCGGATTCGGAGCTGCTTTTTTTGTTAAGAGAAAGGAAGGTCCTACGATATGACGACTGTTCTTTGTTATGGAGATTCGAATACCTATGGCTACGATCCGAAAACGGGTCTTCGCTATCCTGAGGACGTCCGCTGGCCGGGTGTCCTGACCAAGCTTCTCGGAGAAGGCTACCACGTGATCGAGGAAGGCTGTAACGGCAGAACGACGGTCACCGATGATCCGATCGAAGGCTGGAAGAACGGCCTTGACTACCTGCGCCCGTGCCTCAATTCCCATAAGCCCGTGGATATCGTGGTCCTGATGCTCGGCACCAATGATCTAAAAGAAGTCTTCCACCTGACGGCTGGGGAAATTGCCGATAACGCCGGGATCCTCGTCGATGTGATCCAGTCCTTCACGAAAGAAAAGCAGGGCTTTGTCCCGAAGATCGTCCTTATAAGTCCGCCGGAGATCGGAAAAGACATGCCGAACTCTGTATTCTCTTCCGCATTTGCGCCCCGCTCCATCGAGGAATCGAAGAAGTTCCCGAAAGAGTACCGCCGCATCGCCGAAAGTAAGGACTGTCTGTTCCTGGATGCCGCGGAATTTATCTATCCGTCCGATGCGGATTCGCTGCATCTGACCGGGGAAGGGCACAGGATCCTGGCCGAAAAGGTCGCGCAGATCGTCCGTTCGATTCCCGTTTAACCGCCAAACAGTGAGAATTAGTACCGCGATTCTTGCCGATTCGTCGGTGGTAGAGTCAAAATCATTTGCGCTATAATCTAGTATGACGAAACATTTGGAAGAGATGAGGAGGTTCCTATGGGAAGTCGGAGATGGTCAATGTACGCGCTGATGTCGCTTGTTGTGCTGGCATTTATGCTTATCTGCTTTGTGAAAATATTCGGTAGTGATAAGGATGACGAGAAGATCCGTCAGAATCAGATGAAAATGGTCGAATCGGCTGCCGAGACTATTAATTCCCGAAACCTGGATGTTATGTATATCGGAGCGGATCTCGGTGCTCCATCGAATTTCCGTGCAAGAAAGGTCTATAACTTTAACGAGGAATCTCTGGAAACCGTCGATTCTCCCGCCGGCCATGTCGGGCATATGATCATTATCAACGATCCGAAGGGCGATCTTTTTATCTCGGATGACCAGTGGGCCGCATTAAGTGAACTTCGTGCAAACTACGGCTACTATATCGTTTATTTCGGCAATGCCAAGTTCGAAAAGATGAAGGAGGTTGGCCTGATCTCCAGTATCCCATCCTCCACGGTAAAGAGCATGATCATCTGGGGAAATAGCAGTGCCCCGGGCTTTGCAGACGATACGGCCCTGATCCCCAGTAAAGTCCTAAGATCCCTCTCCGCCGAGCAGGTACCTGTGTATGCGATGATCATGGAACTCAGTACCTATGAGAGATACTGGAATTAACAGAAGAAACGGCTGTTTCCCTTGTTCTTATATGAATATACTTTGGGCATCCCGATGATGAGATGCCCATTTTTTCGCGTGAAAATCTTCTCACGTTATTGAAATATAACTTGGGAGGATATGCGATATGGTAGTGAACATAAATGAAGAACTGGAAACGAAGATCACATCCGGACTGCGTACGATCTATACGGTAGAGGACCGCTATTACAACCTCAAGCAGATCGAGAGATCCATTATCCGTGATGTATTTGGAAAAGAAGAAGGAAAGAAACATTCCCTTGAGGATTGTCTTGCTAAATTCAGGAAGCTCCCTTCTGTGCAGAATTCGTACGTGAAGTTTGCGATCCGGAAATTTGAAATGACGATTGACATCTGGAACCGGGATAAGCAGCAGATCAAGATGGAGATAAGGGACAGGAAGAAGTTTCAGAAGATCCTTGAGAAGGTTGCCAAAGACCTGAAGGGGAAGGTCCTGTTCGATTTAAGATTTTCCGGCTCTGACAATTCCGAACCCATCGATGCCATTCTGATCGTCCCCTCTGGGATCTACCTTCTGAACCTCTTTGTCCCGGTCGGGGATGCAGGAGTCGATGAAGATGGCTACTGCTGCTGGTTTGATGTAAAGACCGTCAAGTTAATGAAACTGAATGTCCGTGAAGAACTGGAGAAGCAGAAAGAACTGGTGAAAGATATCCTTGCCGAGAAAATGGATCTTCCATGTGATGTATTTCCCAGACTGATCGTAGGCGGAGACGACGCATTCAACAACCGCTGTTCCCCGAATGTGAGATGCGACAGACTGCCTACGCTCGAAAAGAACCTTAAATTCCTGAACATCAAGCTCCTGAGAAAGTTTGACATCGTGGCCGTCTCTTCGAAGCTTCAGACGTCCATGGTCAAGGAAGTGAAGAAGCCCGTGTTCCGTGAGCCGGAATTAGTCGAAGCATACTGCCAGCTGAAGGGATTGTGCCAAAAGGACGATGAAGTATATAACTGATCGAAGAGATGGTATAATGAGCTTGTATAGGGATGCAATTAGGAAGAGAATGAATAGTGATGATCTGAATCAGTAAGAAACAACGGCGTTTCATCTTAGGATGAGACGCCTATTTAATTAGGAGACGGATATGCAAAAACCGATTATAGGCGTGATGCCGTTATGGGATGATGAGAAAGAGAGTATGTGGATGCTTCCCGGGTATTTTGAGGGGATCATGCAGGCCGGAGGAACTCCGATCATGTTCCCGATGCTCACAGATGAGCAGGAGCTTCGTCATCTCATGAGTATTACGGATGGTATTCTTTTTGCCGGAGGCCACGATGTTTCCCCCGAACTCTATGGTGAGGAGCCGATCGAGGGTGTCAGCAGCTGTAAGAAGCGCGATGAGATGGAGAAGATCGTACTCCGCATGGCGATTGAGACGAATAAGCCAGTTCTTGGCATCTGCAGAGGCATCCAGTTCATCAATGCAGCACTCGGCGGAACCCTCTATCAGGATCTTCCGACACAGTTCGATTCTGAATTAAATCACCATCAGGAGCCACCATATGATGTCCCGGTTCATGAGGTGAATATACTGAAGGAATCCCCGCTGTACAGTTGCTTGAATACAGAGAAGATTCAGGTCAATAGTTATCACCATCAAGCAGTGAAGGATGTAGCCCCCTGTCTCAAAGTAATGGCAACTGCAGAGGATGGACTGGTAGAAGGATTATATATGCCCGATCACCGGTTCTTGTGGGCGGTACAATGGCATCCGGAGTTTTCGTATCTCAAGGACGAAAACAGTCAGAAGATATTCAAGGCATTTATTGATTCGGTTATTTGATTTATCTTCGAGACGAAACTGTGAGTTCGTTCAAGCATTCCTCTAGATTATCCCGCTCATATGCCTTATTATGGAAATAGGTATCGGCCGTGTATTCACACATCAGGACTGGGGGGATGTTTGTGAGTAGGAAGAGTAAAGATTTTAGTTTACGTAAGGTCCGTATCGCGGGATTTGAAATAAAGTGGTTCATTATCATCTCGCTTATCATAATCACCGGCTGTGTGTTGGGTGCGTTTCCTACCGGAATGGTAGGTGCGTTCCTGTTTCTTATGGTGTTCGGTGAACTTCTCAATCAGACAGGTAATATCACACCATTTGTGAAAACCTTCCTCGGAGGCGGTGCCATTGTCTGTATCTTTGTGGGTGCTGCGATCGTTTACTGGCATCTTGTTCCGACAGATATTGTGGAGAATTGTTCCACCTTCATGAAGGGAGCAGGGTTCCTGGATTTCTATATTGCCGCCTTGATCACAGGATCGATCCTTGGCATGAACCGTAAACTCCTTATTCGTGCAGC
This sequence comes from Clostridia bacterium, assembly GCA_016287245.1. Lineage (GTDB taxonomy): Bacteria > Bacillota > Clostridia > Saccharofermentanales > Saccharofermentanaceae > Scatonaster. The sequence continues at coordinate 1,125 of JAEEWG010000011.1, read as the reverse complement.
TATAAGATATCTGCCTTGTATTGTCGGAGCTGTTGTTGTAGCCCTTGCAGGAGTTGCCGCAGTTGGTTATCTCTTCGGCATGAGTGCCGGTGAATCAATTGCTTATATTGGTATGCCCATCATGGGAGGCGGCATGGGAGCTGGTGCGGTTCCGATTGCCAAGGTGTTTGAAAGTGCATTGAGTATTCCTTCTGAGACTATTCTCAGTCGTCTGGTTCCTGCAGTTGCTCTGGGAAATGCTTTCGCTATTGTTTGCGGTGGCCTTTTGAACAGACTGGGAGAAGCATGTCCGTCTCTTACAGGTAATGGATCGCTCATGCGTTCGGATGATCCATCTCTTAAAGAAGAGAAGAAAGAACCTAAGGATAGAAGTGTGGAGAGTTATGCCAAAGGCGTGATCGTCTCTACATCTTTCTATGCTTTTGGCTGCTTAGTTGCTTTCCTCATTAAGAAGCTGGGATTAGATATCCATCCCTATGCCTGGATGATCATTGGCGTAGCACTAGCCAAGAGCTTCAATCTTATCCCGGAAGAATACGAAGAGAATGCTTCTCTCTGGTATTCCTTTGTTTCGAAGAACTGGACTGCTGCATTGATGCTGGGTATCGGTATGGCCTATACCGATATGGGACAGATCATTGATGCATTTAACCTCCAGTACATCGTGCTTGTACTTGTAACCGTCCTTGGCGCAGTTCTCGGATCTGCTCTTATCGGAAGAGTAGTCGGATTCTACCCAATCGAAGCGGCGATTACCGCCGGACTCTGTATGGCGAACATGGGTGGAACCGGAGATGTAGCTGTTCTCATGGCTTCCAAACGGATGAAGTTGATGCCATTTGCGCAGATATCTTCAAGACTTGGAGGAGCGGTGATTATCTTGCTGGCTTCCTTCCTGGTACCAGTTTTCTTTGGGTGAAGTAAATAATATAAACCGTTGAATGAAATAGTAATACTACGTTTTAATTATTCAATTCAATTCAGGCACTATTCCAGTTACTTAAATGAAAAACTAAATTAGTGTTGGATTATTCTCGACTTGTAAACGTTCGTAATTTGTGCTGTTACGGCGCTTAAAAAGGGGGTATAATGGCATAAAACTGTTGAGTATTCCGAGTTTTGTTG
>JAEEWG010000043.1 GCA_016287245.1 Clostridia bacterium | reverse complement strand
AACTGAACATCTGGATGTCCACGAAATCGCCGCGGCACATCTCGTGCTTCCGGAGGGTGCCTTCGTATTGGAACCCGAGCTTCTCGAGAAGGGCGCGGGAGCCGGTGTTCGGCGGTTCGACCATCGCCTCGATCCGGTTCACATCCGAACATCCGAATGCGTGATCAATGATCAGTGAAAGCGCTTCTGTCATGATCCCTTTCTGCCAGTAATTGCGGTTGAGATCGTAGCCGACCTCGATGCGTTTATCGTATTCGGAAAGAGCGTGAAAGCCGCACGTCCCGATAAGTTTTCCGCTTTCTTTCAGGACGATGCCCCAGCGCATGCTCCAATGGTTAGTGAGCGCTTCCTCGTATTCACGGATCATGGTTTCCGCTTCAGTGCTTTTCTCGAAAGGGAAACGGTCCGCAAAATAGAGCATGACCTCTTTATTTGAGTAGATCTCGAACACATCATCCAGATCCTGCATCGTGATCCGACGGAGCAATAATCTGTCGGAAAAAAGTTCACGATAATTAGAAAACAGTTCGTCTGTCATTTGGACTCCTTAAGTCGTTTGCGAATAAGCTTCATGTCATGGCGCAAGCCTTAACCATTGTATTTGAATCCGTATCTGCCGCTAGCGCCGCCATATACTTTGCCCGTTGCTGCTTCTTTTTCAGAAGGCTTGCAATATATATGGAGGAAGACGCTTGAGCATGAATCGTTTCTTGTGAAATGCTTGCGCTTGGCATCAAAATCTTGTAAAGAATCATAAGTGAATTGCATGACCTCGGCGTTTTCATCTTCAGATAATTGCTTATCTGTATAGAAATTGATCGTCGGGTTATAGAACATATAAAGGCCTTCGGTATTTGCTGGCTGGGGTTCTTCCAACACAATATTGAGTTCATATTTATCTATCAGCTTAGAGAAGTCTGTCTCATCCAGGAAAACCTTCAAATACTGGTAGTCGAAATCTTCACTCAGATAGTTTGCTTGCGGTTCATATGAGGAGACTTTTGTGTAATAGGCTTCGACCTGATAGGTGAAACCATATTCAGTATCTTGCATAGTATATGCTTCTACTCTGGAACCATCATCGTCCTCGGTAACAGTAAAGTGGTCCAGCTGTTTGCATGGTCCACACCAGACCTCAGCATAGTCTTTACCGGTCTTATAGCCGTATGGATGGTCGTCTTTTGAATTTCTCTTCAAAAGATCCATAATAGAGCATCCTGTCGTGGCAAATACCATCAGTGCAAGTAATAAAGCTAGAAGTTTTCTCATGACAATACTCCTTATCGCAGGTGCTTTTCGATCATTCACCTATGAAATTATACTTGAAAAGAAGCAGAGAAAAAATATGTAGGTCGTTAACCGGATAGTTTGCTTATATCTTCTTCTGTAGCCACAAAAGGTCATACCAGCGATCGAATTTCTTGCCGATGTCTTTCATGTGCGCAACTTTTTCATAGCCCATGTGCTTGTGATAATTGAAACTGTCGTGAGTGAGGTATTCGTCCTCTTCCTCAGAAAAAGCAACTCCGGCCAGCAGGTTAATGATGCCTTGCTCCTTCAGGAGCTTTTCCAGTTCACGATAGAGAAGGGAACCGACTCCTTGTCTTCGATAATCTTTATCCAGATAGATGGAGTTGGCCACCGACCAGGCATAGGCTTCGCGGCAGCTGTACGGGCTGGCGTACGCGTATCCGACAATAAGACCGTCTTTTTCTGCGACCAGATACGGATACTTTTCCATGATCTTTTTCATACGTTCTTGAAATTCAGCAACCGTCGGAACGACATACTCAAAGGACACGGCGGTATTAAGTACGTAGTGGGAGTAGATCTCCACCAGTCTTTCTGCATCTTCTAATTTGGCTTCTCTTATTGTAATCATTGAATCTCCTCGTTTCATTAGTATTTCTTTTCTTATGTTTGTGAACAAGTGCAGCATTCCTCATCTTTTCTGCATGCTTCGTTATAGATCTTTAGCGCTTCCAGGACTTTCTCCTGCTCCGTCTTGCTCATTCGTGAAAAGACCTTTTTAAAAGCCGCATTCATGTCGTTTTCGATTTTTTCAAACCTTGACTGTCCCGCATCGGTCAGAGTCAATACCACACAACGGCGGTCTGTCTTCGAAGGCTCCCTAACCACATATCCTTTCTGAACAAGTTCTTCGATACTCCGGCTGATCCCACTCTTATCGAGGTGGAGTTGCTTGGCCAGATCCTTGATGCATATACCGGGATTTCTTCCAATTTCCACGACCAAAAAGCACTGGGACTCGTTTACACTACATTGGCAGCAGTCACTTCGGTTTATGTTTTCCAGATGGCATTCCAGTTCTCTCGTCAGCTCACGAAACTGTTTTACTTTGTCCATTTTGCATCTCCTTTTCTTTGTCGATCCACTTCGTTTAAATAGATGATAACCGCAATAGTTGTGAAAGTCAACTAATTTTTCGAAAAAGATTACAGGAAATATCTTCATAAGAAAAAACCTTGGAACCATCTTTGATTCCAAGGTTTTGTGTGAGTAACTCTATCGTGACGATATCGTGTGAGATCAGAGCGACTGCTTCAGGATCTCGCGGACCTCGTCTTTGGAAAGGACTTTGTAACCGCCTTCGAGGATGATGGTGCCTTCCGTGATGCCGTCGATCATGTCCTCGGTTGCCCCAAGCTCAGAGATGTTGAGCGAAACACCGATCTTCTTCATCCAGTCTTCCATAGCTGAAAGGCCTTCCAATGCTACCTGCTCGTCGGTCTTTCCTTCAGAAGAAACATTCCATACTTCCTCGGCGAATCTCTTAAACTTCTTGACACCGTAAGGAAGGATGTAGCGGTAGTAGGGGAGAGAGACGGCGGCAAGGGTCATACCGTGCGTGGCGTCTGTATACGCGCCGACGGACTGGCCGATCATGTGCACCATCCAGTCAGTGCTTTTGCCGCGGGAAATGAGGGTGTTGAGGGCCCAGGTGGCGGTCCACATGATGTTGGATCTTGCCTCGTAGTCTTCGGGGTCCTCGATGGCGATGAGGGAACTGTGGATCAGGGACTTCATGAGAGCCTCTGCGAGATAGTCGCTGGTGTTGTCGTCTTCACCGGAAAAGTACTGTTCGCAGATGTGGTTAAAGATATCGTAGATGCCTGCCACCATCTGGCGCTTCGGAAGAGAGAAGGTGAACTTCGGATTCAGGATCGAGAACTTCGGCATCACTTCCTCGCCGAAAACGTGACCAATCTTCAGTTTCTGTTCGTGGTTCGTGATGACAGATCCGGCATTCATTTCGGATCCGGTCCCGGCCATGGTCAGGATGCAGCCGACAGGAACGATCTCGCATGTGGGTTCTTCGAACCGGATGTAGTATTTGTCCCATGGATCTTCGTCGCAGTGTACGGAGACGGATACGGCCTTGGCATAGTCGCAGCAGGAACCGCCGCCTACGGCCAGAAGAAGATCTACATTATTGTCCCGTGCGATCTTTACGCCTTCGCGAAGTTTCTCAATTGTCGGATTCGGCATGACACCTGCATCCTCGATGATGTTCTTCCCGTTGTCTTTCAGGATCTTCACGATCTGATCGTAGATCCCTTTTCTCTTGATGGAACCGCCGCCATAGATGAGCTGGATGTTCTTTCCGTACTTCGGAAGCTCCTCATTCAGATACGAAAGAGAATCATCTCCGAAGTAGAGTTTGGTTGCGTTCTTGTAGCTGAAATTACCTAACATTGCTTTGCCTCCTTGCATTTTGCTTTATTATGTTATGTTTAACATTGTTACAAATATTGATTTATCAGGCTCTATGCCATATGGGCGAGATTGGCGTTAAAATCATTTTTGGATGGACATGAATACGTCTTCGTTCACTCCATGCTGAGCGTGATGGTCACATTGCCGTGGGAAAGAAGCTCCGTCATCTCGTCTTCGGATAGATCGATCTTTCCAAGGCGGGTATAGGACCAGGAATTGGAACCATAGAAGATGACGATCTGGTCTCCCGAATAAAGAACGATATCGCCGGATGAAGTAGTGGTCTGGGAATCATTTCTTGTAATGCTTTGTCCGATCGGACCGACCTGTTCAAATCCACCGTACATGGACATCTCGATGGTAAGACCATCCTGCGCAAGTGCTTTTAGATCAGAAACGGTATCATTATCTTCCCATGTGACGGGAACTTTGGTATCTCCGATTTTCAGTACCATGGTTTTCTCCTTTGCTGTTTCTGCCGAGGTTTCAGAGTCTGTTGCTTCCGACTCGGAAGTTGTGGCAGATTCTGTTGGTGTGACTTCCTTAGTTGTTGCTTCGGTGGCTATCGTCGTACTCTCCGCCGATGCTTCCGTAAAAGCACTTGTCCCTGTCGTTTCCCTTTTCCCTGCACATCCACTCATACAGATTGCAGTAGATAAAAGCAGGATCAGTAGTTTTTTCTTCATGTCCGATCAACCGTCCTTTTCATCTTCTGTCCAGGTGAGAACACCGGTCTTCTGAGCGATCTCATATCTGCCGATTTTGTAATCCAATTTCTTTAGAGCGATATCGTATTTCTTTCTGGCTTCGAGAATGGATTCGCGTGCTTCTTTCAAAAGATTTGTCCGGGCATCGATCGTCGAGTCTCCTTCCTGATAGAGCTTCACATATTCAATAAGCATTTCGACAGGCATTCCGGCATCGCGAAAACAGATCGCATTTTCGACCCAGGCGATATCCGTCTCCTGATAATCCCGTATTCCGCCCGGTGTTCTTGTCACTTCCGGAATCACCCCGACACGTTCATAGTAGCGGAGGGTATCAGCCGTAATATCGTACTTTTCACAGACTTCTTTAATGGTCATATGCATCCTCCCGATCGTCCGATCCATCAGTTGATATGTTCATTCTACAACTTGGAGTTAACTCCAAGTCAAGAGAGAATTTAGATTTATTTCTGAGAGTGAAAACGAATTCATAATGAATCAAGATTAGGCGAAAGCGCATGATATAATTGAGTACAGAAATAGCGTGTGGGTCTGAAGAATATAGGTAAAGAACTGAAGTAGCGTACGATGAAGTTTCATAAATTTGGAAATCCGAATGCGGACATAGTATTGATCCAGCCGGTCGATGATCACGATCTGGAAGGAATAGAGAATGAGGTTTCTGTCATAGCCGAAAGCTGTGGGAGAGACTTCTTTCTGCTTGCCTGTCAGGTCGAAGACTGGAATAAAGATCTTTCTCCGTGGAAAGCACCTGCCGTTTTCGGGAAAGAGGACTTTGGTGGCGGAGCTGAAGAAACCCTCGGAAAAATACTTGATCTCTGTTCTGATGAAGAGAAGACTTACTATATCGGCGGGTATTCGCTGGCCGGCCTTTTCGCTTTATGGGCTGCCTTTCAGACAGACCGATTCAGCGGGGTCGCCGCAGCATCTCCGTCGGTATGGTTTCCGGGATTTCTCGATTACATAAAAGAACAGAAACTGCAGGCAGATTCAGTGTATCTCAGTCTCGGTGACAAAGAAGAAAAGACACGTAATCCGGTGATGGCAACGGTGGGGGAAAAGATCCGTGAAACATATGAGGTCCTTAAGGATACTGGTGTCAGATGTTTGCTCGAATGGAATGAGGGAAACCATTTCAAAGAACCGGATATCCGTACGGCAAAAGCTTTTTCCTGGCTTTTGGAAAACAGAAGGAAAACGGTACGTGTCGTCGCCGCCATTATCCGCGATGGAAACCGGATCTTCGCAACACAGCGGGGGTACGGTGCTTTTAAAGACGGATGGGAATTCCCCGGAGGAAAAATCGAAGATGGAGAGACGCCACAGGAAGCACTCCGACGTGAGATTCGGGAAGAACTGGACGCAGAGATCGTTGTCGGTGATCTTCTTATGACGGTGGAGTATGACTATCCGGAATTCCATCTTTCCATGGACTGCTTCTGGGCAGAACTGGCAAAAGGTTCGAAGATGAAACTTCTGGAACATGAAGCGGCCAAATGGCTTTCCATAGAAGAACTGGATTCAGTGAACTGGCTTCCTGCCGATATCGAAGTGGTAAAAGCTATAAAGTAAACTTCTTCTTTGATAAAAT
>JAEEWG010000030.1 GCA_016287245.1 Clostridia bacterium | reverse complement strand
ATAGCGCGTTTTTTAACTGTTTTTTTCTTATTCTGTGATCTTCCAGGAAGCAGCTTCTTTTCGGTCAAGAATGAACTGCTTATAGATGCCTTCTTCCTTCACAAGTTCGTCATGCGTACCATGCTGGACGATTTTACCGTCGTCGATGACGAAGATCTGATCTGCGTGACGCACGGTCTTCAGACGGTGCGCGATCATGATGATCGTCTTTTCGCGAGTCAGTTCCTCGATGGCGGAAGTAAGCTCCGCTTCATTTTCCGGATCCACATTTGCCGTTGCTTCATCGAGGATGATGATCGGAGAATCCTTTAAGATCGCGCGGGCGATACTGATCCTCTGCTTCTCACCTCCGGAAAGGCTGGCACCGCCTTCGCCGATCATTGTATCGTAACCGTCCGGAAGCATCTGGATGAAATCATGGCAACGTGCTTTCTTCGCGGCAGCGATCACTTCCTCCATGCTTGCCTCCGGCTTTCCGAAACGGATGTTATTGGCGATCGTATCTTCGAAAAGATACACTCTCTGGAACACGAAGCTGAAGTTTCTCATCAGCGAATCGAAACTATAGTCTTTCACGTTTCTTCCGCCCAGTTTGACCACACCTTCATCCACATCCCAGAAGCGGGCAAGAAGATTACATAGTGTCGTCTTTCCGCCTCCGGACGGGCCGACGAACGCCGTGGTCGTCTTCTCCGGGATCGTAAGAGAAACATCGTTGATGATCTTCTTTTTGTCATACGAGAAGCCGATATGCTCGACAGAAATCGTATGGTTCTCCGGTGTGATCTCTTCTCCGTCAATATCCATCGGCGGCATATCCATGATCTCCTTGGCTTTGGTTACGGCAATATCGACATTACGGATCAAGGCCGAGAAGATACCCATGATCTCCAGACTGTCATAGACCATAAATGCAGAGATCATCATCATGATGCAGTAAAGAAGTGACATGCTTCCATCGAAATAGAAGTACAGCGACGCCAAACACATGAGGACTCCGGTCAGTTTGGTTGTCAGGCCCTGGAAAAAGACTCCGGGCATGACCGCAAATTCCAGTTTCGTATCTGTTTTCACTTTTCCTGCGATCGAGCTTTCCAGTTTCCTTGCCGTTTTATCGGTCAGGTTGAAGTTTTTCACTTCGGCAATACCCTGCACATACTCGATAACGGCAGTAACGATTGCTTCGTCGGCTGCATGCTTCTGAGGGGCAACGGATTTGGTGCTCTTCTGCATGACTGTATTCCACATTACAAATACGACAATACCGGCAAGAAGTATGAGCCCGATCCTCCAGTCAAAAGCAAAAACGAAAGCAGTAATGACCGCAGTTGTGAGGATACCCTGCGACACGACCATGACGATTCGTGTGGCAATATCAGAAAGACCTTCCATCACATTTGTCGTTACATTTGTGATCGAACCGAGGCTGTTGTGATTGAAAAATCCCATCGGCAGATAACGAAGGTGCTCGGCAATCTCCATTCGCTTATGGGCACAGGAGTGATAACCTGCTTCCGTCTGCAGCATCGTGGTCTTCAAGCCGATCAGGATCTGTCCGATCACGGAGACGATCATGATCCCAAGAGAAAGGAATATCCTTTCACTTGTCATATCATCTTCGATCACGCCCTGGGCGAAGACAGCAATCGCAGAAATCCGAAGTGCGGTAAATACCGCCTTGAAAACATTGAGTACGATGGCCAGATATAGTTTCTTCCGATCTTCTTCATTACAGAAATCAAAGAATTTCTTCAGTGTAGAAAACATCTTACTCCACCTCCTTCGAAAGATTGTGGGCTTCCCACATACTGCGGTAGAGCGGACTTCCCGCGAGCAGTTCCTCTTGCGTACCGCTGCACTCCACTCGGCCTTCGTTGATCAGAATGATGTTGTCTGCAGAAGCGATCGTGGAAAGCCTGTGTGCAATAACGATAAGCGTTTTTCCTGCTACCAGTTTGGCCACACTTCTCTGCACCAGCGCTTCATTTTCCGGGTCAGTATAGGCGGTTGCTTCATCCAGGATCACAACAGGAGCATCTTTTAGCATCGCTCTTGCGATCGAGATCCTTTGGCGTTCACCTCCGGACAGATGAGATCCGGCTCCACCGCATACAGTCTTGTAGCCGTTTTCAAGTTTCATGATAAAATCGTGGCATCCGCACTTTTTTGCTGCTTCGACTACCTGCTCGTCCGTCGCATTCGGGTTACCCATTCGGATATTCTCCATAACGGTCTCGTCAAACAGATAGTTATCCTGAGAAACATAGGCGATATTACGGTTATATTCTTCCAGCGGGATCTTTCTGATATCGACACCGCCGAAAAGGATCGTACCTTCATCGACATCCCAGAAGGATGCAACCAGTTTTGCGATAGTGGACTTTCCTGATCCGGAAGGACCAACCAGAGCATTGACCGTGCCTTCTTTGATCATGAGATTTACACCATGAAGCACTTCTTCCTGCTTATATGCGAAATGCACATTTTTCAGTTCAATATCATTTCCGTTCGGGACCTCTGTGCTCTTTTCCGGACGGACAAGCTCCGGCTTAACGATAATCGATGTTGCTTCACCGATAATGACCTGACATTTTTTCAGATCATCAAGGTAGTTAGCAATAATCAGGAACGGGGAAACAAGACCGAGTGCCAGGATGATCAGCATAAATGCATCACTTCCGCTGACACAGCCTTTGCTGTAAAACCATCCTGCAAACGGCACAAGTGACAGCAACTGCGCCGGAAGCATGGTCATTGCAACATTCTGGAAAACATTACATCTTCTCATCCATTCGATAAAACAATCTGCGCCTTCTTTCGCCGCAGTTTCGAACTTGGCGTAAGATGTCTTCGCTTTACCGAAAGCCTTAATAACTTCAATACCGTTAATATATTCAACGGCTGTATCATTCAAGGCCTTGGTCTTATCGATCGTGTTCTGGAAACTCTCATTTGCACCGATAAACTCGCAGCAGAAGAAGATTGCACCGATCGGAAGAGAGAGCAAAGAAAGCAGCGCCAGCTTCCAGTTAATGGAAAGCATATATCCGAATACCAGGATAGGAATCAGAAGGTTCGAGGAGACTTCCGGGAGGATATGCGCCATTGTCGTTTCCACGGAATCGACGCGCTCAATGATAATATTCTTATAGGTTCCCGAAGACTGATCCAGGACATCACCTAAAGGCATTTTCGACATATGCTTCGTGATCCTTCTTCGAATATTACCGAGCACTTCAAAAGTTGCCCTGTGCGAAAGGCCTGTGGAGGCCGTATGAAGAATACGGTTAAGGATCCATGCGATCGCGATCCAGATACACTGCCGGTAGCAGAACGACTCGCTCGCCGCTCCGCTTAACAGTTCTTTAACGATCCGGCCGACAAAAATGTACGGCAGGAATCCGAATCCGACACTTAAGATCGCAAGAATCACGCTTAGGATATAGTAACTCTTCTTAGATCCGGCAAACTCTACGATCCAGCTTATTGTCGACCGTGGTTTTGCCGCTGATGTGTTTTTTTCCATCACTCACCCCTCCTTGTGTATTTTTGGCCGGCAGATGGAACGCCGTGCATATGGTTTAGCGAACACTTTAAAGTTAGCGTGCGCTAACTCACTCATAAAAAGAAAAGCGACTGCGTCGCTTCTATCGATTTCAGATTCCAAGCACCGCCCGCCATCCGGGGATGAAGAACTTTTCGAGGGTTTTTGCATAGCGTTTTGCCTGATCTTTTGAAAAATCATGTTCAACCGCTGCTACAACGGCATTGATATTCATAGTCACTAAAAGATGCATTTCCTCATCTGAAATCTCGTTGACAGCAAAGCCGTTCCTCCTCGCATTCGCTATGTATTCACGGGTGTTTTTTTCCTCCATGAGTGCAATATCATGGACGAAATTCGCATACCGTGTTCCTTGGGAAGAACAGATGATCAGTTTAAATGCGTCGAGGTGCGAATAGATGTAATCCAGCATGATCGAAGTTGATGATTGATCTTCCCACGCGCGTGTAGTTGTCTGAAGATTCAAAGTCTCATTTTCTTTCTTTGCCAGATCCTCATAAAGAACCATCATCCCGTCAATAGCCGGATCCACCAGTGCCGAGAACATCTCCTCTTTACTCTCAAAATGCTTGTAGAGTCCGGATGCACTCATACCTGCAGCAGATGCGATCCTGCGCATAGAAGCATCCGGAAACCCGTGCGTGCGGAATTCCTCGAATGCTGCCTTCATGATCATATCGTGATGTGCTTTCTTATCGCGAACCATTACTCTTTCTTTCCAGAAGATCAAAACAAATTTAGCGAACAGTGTTTGCTAACCGTAGTTAGAGTACAACGTTCGCTAAATATTGTCAACATGTTTTTTATTCCATCAGGAAATCATTGACGGAATTGGATGAACCCGATAAGATTGTAGTTAGCATACACTAACTTGTTGTGCAAATTCACTATTAACAAATGGAGGTATCACTATGAGTGAAATCTTTAAAGGTATCCCTGAGATCAAATACGAGGGACCTAAAAGCAAGAACCCGATGGCATTTAAGTACTATGATCCGGACAGAGTCGTTCTGGGAAAGAAGATGAGCGAACAGCTCCCGTTTGCCATGGCATGGTGGCATAACCTTTGTGCCAATGGAGTGGATATGTTCGGTCGCGGTACCGCCGACAAACGGTTCGGTGCCGAAGCCGAAGGAACAATGGAACATGCAAAGGCAAAAGTAGACGCCGGTATCGAGTTTATGAAAAAACTCGGTATCAAATACTTCTGTTTCCATGATGTCGACCTCGTTCCGGAAGCAGATGACATTAACGAAACCAATAAAAGACTGGATGAGATCACAGATTACATTCTTGAAAAAACCGCAGGAACCGACATTAAGTGTCTCTGGGGTACTGCAAATATGTTCAGTAATCCCCGCTTCATGAATGGAGCCGGCAGCACGAATGATCTGGATGTATATTGTTTTGCTGCTGCACAGGTAAAGAAAGCCATCGAACTTACAGTAAAACTCGGAGGACGCGGATACGTTTTCTGGGGTGGCAGAGAAGGTTATGAGACACTTCTGAATACTAAGGTGAAATTCGAACAGGAAAACATCGCAAACCTGATGAAAATGGCAAGGGATTACGGTAGAAAGATCGGTTTTACCGGAACCTTCCTGATCGAACCGAAGCCGAAGGAACCGATGAAGCACCAGTATGACTTCGATGCGGCAACCGCGATCGGATTCCTGAAAGAATATGGCCTGGAAAAAGACTTCATGATGAATATCGAAGCCAATCATGCAACTCTGGCCGGTCATACATTCCAGCACGAACTGCGTATCAGCCGCATCAATAACATGCTCGGCTCGATCGATGCAAACCAGGGCGATATCATGCTGGGCTGGGATACCGACTGCTTCCCGAGCAATGTATATGATACGACACTTGCCATGTATGAGATCCTGAAGAACGATGGTCTTCCGGTCGGCATCAACTTCGACTCGAAGAACAGACGTCCGAGTAACACCTATGAGGATATGTTCTATGCGTTCATCCTGGGAATGGATTCCTTTGCCTATGGTCTTCTGAAAGCGGCCGAAATGATTGAGGACGGAAGGCTCGAAAAGAATATCGAAGAGCGCTACTCCTCTTTCTCATCCGAACTTGGACAGAAGGTAAGATCCGGCGAATCCACGCTTGAAGAACTCGCTGCAAGAGCAGCTGAAATGAAGGCTCCGAAGAATCCTGTCTCCGGTAAACAGGAATACCTCGAAGGTGTCCTCAATAATATTATTCTATCGAATAACGATTGACAAAAAACATCATCGATGGTATAAAGAAGTAGTTAGCGTATGCTAACTCATGTCTAATTCAATATTCCCTCCCACATGTGTCTTTCTGGAATGGGCACAGGGAGGGAATTAAATTTTGGAAAAGAAATCTCATCCGTATTATCAACTCAAAAGAACTGCCCTGACTGTGCGGTCATCACAGGCAGGGCAGTTCTAGCGTAAAACATTTTCAAGGAGGGTTTTACTTTTTTACATGAAATGCATCCATCTTCGGATAGACAGAAGACTCTCCCAGCATCTCTTCAATGCGGAGAAGCTGATTGTACTTCGCAACACGTTCGGAACGGCTCGGAGCACCGGTCTTGATCTGGCAGGTATTCAGAGCTACAGCGAGATCTGCGATCGTTGTATCAGCGGTCTCACCGGAACGGTGGGAAGCAATCGCTGTATATCCGGCATTATGCGCCATCTTGATCGCTTCGAGCGTCTCAGATACTGAACCGATCTGATTGAGCTTGATGAGGATAGAATTTCCGGCACCAAGTGAGATACCCTTGCTGAGGCGTTCTGTATTGGTAACAAATAGATCATCGCCAACAAGCTGTACTTTATGGCCGATCTTCTCTGTCATCTTCTTCCAGCCGTCCCAATCTTCTTCATCCAGTCCATCCTCGATAGAGATGATCGGATACTTATCAACAAGATTCTCCCAGTGAGCGATCAGTTCATTAGATGTGAACTCTTTTCCGGACTTCGGCTGCTTATAGAAGCCTTTGCCCTTTTCACTCTTCCACTCGGAAGAAGCCGCATCCATAGCGATCATGAAGTCCTTACCGGGTTCATATCCTGCCGCTTTCACTGCCTCGAGGATCGTCTCGATGGTTTCTTCATCGGAAGAAAGGTTCGGCGCAAATCCGCCTTCGTCACCAACAGAGGTAGCAAGACCTTTTCCCTTCAGGATCTTAGCCAGAGCATGGAATACTTCCGCACACCACCTGAGTGCTTCCTTAAATGTCGGGGCACCGACCGGCATGATCATAAATTCCTGAACATCTACCGTATTGGTCGCATGCGCACCACCGTTTAAAATGTTCATCATTGGAACCGGAAGACGGTTTCCTGCTGCACCGCCGAGAAAGCGATAAAGCGGGATATCAAGAGACTTCGAAGCGGCTCTTGCTGCGGCGATCGATACGGCAAGGATCGCATTTGCGCCGAGATTGGATTTATCTTTCGTACCATCGGCCTTGATCATCGCAGCATCGACTGCATATGTATCAAAAGCATCAAGGCCTTTGATCGCATCGTTAATTGTAGTATTGATATTATTTACGGCTTTCTGGACACCCTTTCCGAGATACCGGCTCTTATCTCCGTCACGCAGCTCGAGTGCTTCAAACTCACCGGTTGAAGCACCACTTGGAGCTGTACCGCTTGCGACAGTACCGTCTGCCAGATAGATCTCTGCTTCTACAGTCGGATTTCCTCTTGAATCCAGGATCTCTCTGCCGATTACTTTTTCAATTGTTAGTTTTGCCATAAAAAGGCTCCTTTCATACATACTAATTCCTCTCCTGCGCCGGGAATTGGAAAAGCAGCGCGTATGGAGAGGAATTAAAGATCAAGACACAGTTAGCCATTGCTAACTATGAATATTTATATCATTTGTAAATACTTCTGTCAACAGCTCATCCACGAATACTTTTGGGGGCTGTGATGTCAAAAGGTTTGCCCCGGGAGCTCTTTGCCGAAGAAGACATGAAGCATGCTGTGACTGTGTTCTCTCGTCTGTTCATAAGATGGAAACATGTTCACCTCTTCGGATTGCATTCCGCAGAGTCATCAGTTCCCGGTCTTTTTTCTCCGCAAGGAGCAGTACCGCCTCCTCACGCGCATCACGATGGAGGATCTTATCAATACGGCCATTTCGGATCACGATTCGTTTCGGCGCCATCAGGGAAAGGATAGGGTCATGCGTCGCAATAAGCACGATCTTATCGTTACCGGTCAGAAGATCCATCGCCTTTCTTCTGTCAATACCTGCATTCTCGATCTCATCGATCAATACGATCGGAGCTTTCGAAAGATACGCACAGTCTGCAATCATCAACGCTCTCGACTGACCGCCGCTTAAGGATGTAACGGCTGTCTTCTTATCAAAGGTCTCTCCGGCCAAGGAAACGGCAATCTGATATACCTTTTCAACCAGAGTTTCTGCATCCTCTTGATGAACAAAACATTCCGCATGCAGTCTCAGGAATTCTTCCACATTCATATCCAGAACGAAATTCATATTCTGTGACAGCTGGGCGATAGAACGTCTTCTCGATCCTGTTTCCCGCCATTCTTCTTTGGTTTTACCATCGATCAGGATCGTTCTTTGCGTCGGGGTGTCATTTTGAGCCTGCCACTCGATATCTTCCAGAAGCCTGCTCTTCCCGGATCCTGTCTCTCCGACGATGGCGATCATCTGGCCTTTACAGATTGTAATCGGATCGAAGGATTCTTTCGTTCCATCCTTTCCTACTCCCGGAATGATCGTAATAGATTCGACACTGCAGATCTCTTCAGAGAGGCACTGTGATGCACTCTGAATATAGATCACAAATTCCTTCTCTACTTCTTTTCTGGACATCTTTCTCTGTTCATAGAAGGACTCCGGCAGTTTTTCAAGATTCTCAGAGAAACTTTTTTCTTTATTCCAGATCACTTCGAAGTCATCCAGATAGTAGGGCAGGTAGGGATATTCTTTCTCCAGTTGCAAAAGCGGGATCGTCAACATGTATGCACCTTCTTTCTCAGATCCTGATGTGTTTAACATTTCCGATCTGGTACTCTTTCCCTATCTTCGTCTCACCTAAGCAATAGGAACAGAGCGCCATAGGCATGGGAAAGCGAAGTGTCTCATGCTCGATTTCTCTTTCCATTGCCATTCTACGGATTACGGAAGCAACCTCAGAAACACCCTGTCCGGTTAGTCCATTGACTGGAAGAATAAGGGCCTTGGGATTGGAAGTTTCGACTCTTCGCATGAACACTTCTCTTTCTGCTTGAGAAACGATATCGCCCTTTGTGATAATGATAATATCCGCAAGCTTCAAAAGAGGTCCGATCTTTCGTGGGGCACGGATTCCACTTAGCTGATCGATCACACAGACAGACAGTACATTCTTGATATATGGCGAACAGCGGTTACACAGACCGGCACTCTCCGTAAACAAATAGTCTAAGTTTTCCTTCCTGCCCCAATCATATACAGTCTGAATATTCGTAATGTAATAATGGTCAGGGCAGAGTTCTGAAGACAGTCCCTTTGCCGACGGAATTCCTGCTTCTTTATAGATTTTGTCATCTTCCGTCTGAAGACAATCAAATTTACAGGCCCCTACTTTATTTCCGTCTCTCATGAATACTTTCAGAATGCGCGTCATTACGGACGTTTTTCCTGTAGCGGGAGGTCCCGCAAAAGTAACAAGTTTCATCATTCATTCTCCGTCATGATTTTCTTGCATCTTCGAATGATCTCGGGAAGGGCGGGATCATATATATAATCCCATCCGACAAATCGGAGGCTTCCGGGAAGTGCATTTTTCACACCTGTGATATTGCTCGGAAAGAATCCCTTCTCGCGAAAGATCCTACCGGCCTCAGGCTGGCAAAGAATGGCCATGATCCTTTCCGCCTCCGGATTGGGTTTTGAAGTTACAACAAGAGGCAGGATCGGAGCACCATCGGAAAACCAAATGAGTTTCATCCCCTTCTGTCGTGCTTTGATCTCCCCGAAGATCCATGGCATCAGGTAGATATATGGTTTTTCGCCTTCGATTCCGCCCGGCTTGATCATCTGAGAGGGATGTACGATCGCACGGATATTCTTTCTTAATCGTCTGATTCCGTCATCTCCGGCTACTTGATGAACATAAGTCAGAATGATCCCGTCAAACATGTGTCCGTCATCCGGGAATGCAATACTGTTTTCAAACGCGGAAGAGAGGAGATCAGAAAAAGTCTCCGGCTCATTTCTTCCCTTCGACTGAGCGGTATCCACGACCATTACCAGAGGAATACACGAATATATATCAAACATTTCTCTCGGATCTGAAAAGGAAGAAAAGTCCGCATTCCCGAGAAGTGTTTTTCCCGATGTGCGATACCCTTTTTCCTTTATAGCCGGATGATGGACAAGTCCTTCGATACCGGTTCCCATGAAAACATCCGGATCACATTCCCGAAAGATATCATCGACCCAGGATAAACCAAACTCCGCTAACGCGATGTTGTACTCTTTCCTGTCAGAGATATGCTCATCCAGATAATCCTGGAAAGGAAGCTGTACCACACAAGGAACACGGCCGACAAGCTTTGCCTCTTTATTTTCTGCTGTGTAATGCAGTTCTTCTTCTCTCACGAAATCGATTCCTCCCTTCGACAACTGTCACCTGTTCGTTTATGTCCCGACTGAGCACATCAATGGGCAGCACACATACATGCTTTTTCTCTTCGATCATAAAATCACGGATCCGCACAGCAACATCAAACGCCCTGCAAAGGTTTTCTTCGGAAATCACTTTGTTTGCATTTCCGAATGAATTGCTTCCATCACGATTCAGGATCAGGGCCTTATCGGATATCGCCAGCGCGTGCTCCGGATAGTGGGTATTTACAATGGATGAGATGCCCCGCTCTCTGCACAGCTTATGGATCGTACTGATAACGATCAGCTGATTCTTAAAGTCGAGATTTGATTCCGGTTCATCCAGTATCAAAAGTTCCGGATCTGTAGCTAATGCTCTGGCAATAAGGACCATCTGCAGTTCACCGCCGGAGATCTCATTACACAGCTTCCCGCGAAGCCGGCTCATCCCGACCATATCCAGACATTCTTCCGCAAAGCGGTAGTCTTTCTTCGTCGGCTGTGCAAGTATTCCCAGGTGGGCATTTCGTCCGAGAAGGACCATCTCTTCCGTGGTATAGGAAAAGGCGGAGCGCTTCGCCTGCGGCACATATCCAATCTTCTTCCAGATCTCCTGGTTCTTCCATTCGTGCCATGGTTTACCATTGATATATGTGCAGCCGGTACGCCATGGAAGAAAACCGAGCGTGCATTTCAGCAGAGTCGTCTTGCCGACACCATTTGATCCCAGGATCGAAAGGATCTCTCCCTCATTGACAGAGAAAGAAAGATTTTTAAGGATGTCAGGTCCTTTCTTATATCCGAATGATGCATCTTTCACCTCAAAAATCATGTTTTTACACCTCCTGTCCGACGAAGCAGAATAATAAATACCGGAGCGCCGATAATCGCTGTAAGGATCGAAATCGGAAGTTCCGCAGCGGTTGCAGATCTCGCAACTGTATCAATAAGCAGAAGGTACGTCGCTCCCAGTCCGATGCTGGCCGGAATAACATATTTATTATTGTTTCCGAACATCATGCGGGAGATATGCGGGATCAAAATACCGATCCAGCCGACCTTACCGCACATGGCAATAACAGATCCGGTAATCATTGTTGAAGATACGATCGTAAGTCCCCTCATCAGTTTCAGATTGATTCCCATCGCCCGTGCTTCATCATCATTCAGCGACAGCACATTCAGTTTCCATCTCAAACAGAAGAGAATGATAATACCAATAAGCATCGGGATCGTTCCGATCCACAGTTTTTTGAAACTGGTTCCGGATAAACTGCCCATAAGCCAGTATGTGATCTCCGGCAGCACATCCTGTGGATCCGCCACATACTTTATCAATGAAACCAGAGCTTCAAAAAGCGAGCTGATCACCATACCGGAAAGGATCAGCATGACAAGCGAAGATTCGCCTTTCACGCGGCTGATCATATACACCAGACCTACGGATATAAGGCCCATAGCAAAAGCTGTTCCCTGAATTCCGAGAGAAGGAAGCCGCAGCATAATTCCGAGCGTTGCCCCAAAAGAAGCGCCCGTGGCGACTCCTAGAGTATCAGGAGTCGCCAGGGGGTTGGAAAACATACTCTGAAAGGCTGCACCGGCAACGGCCAGACCCGCGCCTGCGATAATCGCCAGGATCGATCTGGGAAGACGGATCTTAAACAGTACCGTCTTCACATTCGGATCATCGACCTTCATGCCCAGGAGGACTTTTACGCAGTCTTTGATGGGGATCGAGTACCGGCCCACACCTAACGCGATCAGAAAAGATGCGACAAGTGCAATAGTAATGCCGATCACCCAGATTAATTCTGTTTTCTTTTTCACATGTTCACCTATGTCCCCGGATCAGAGGCCTCTTGCCGCATCACGTGACGGAATGAACATCATATCCAGCTGCTCGTCAGAAAGATCGTATCCGCACATTTCCTTATAGTATTCCTTTGCGATCTTACGGATATCTGTATCCTTGAAAAGATCCGGATAGATCACAGAAGCCATCCACTGCATAGTAACCGGAGAATCTCCACCCGGTGTATAGCTTCTATAAAGACCAAGAGGCATCTTATAGACACGCTTGTTCTTTACTGCATTGATCGTGCTCCAATCATCTGTACCGATAGCATTGTTATAGAGATCTTCCGGCTGTGTGCCGCAGAAATTGGTGATAATGATAATATCCGGATTCCATTCATATACCTGTTCCATCGATATCTTCAGGATAGAACCATCCGGCACTTCGCTGGCAACATTGTATGCATTTACGGACTCGCACCACCACTGGCCGAAGAAGTTCACACCGGAAGCTACCATCGCCGCATCTGTGTACTTGAAGAGAACCAGGACGCGTGCCTTCTGATCATCCGGAATATCCTTTGTTTTCTCGATGATATCCGCATGGACAGCATCACTCTTCTCCATAGCCTTCTTTGCAAAATCCGAACCGCCGAAGATCTGGTCGAGAAGGTCGATCCAGTGCTCATAGGTCTCGATAATGTCATACTTCCATGCAGAAGCAGAGGTGGTAACCGCCGGGATGCCGGCTTCACGGATCGCTTTTGCCTGTTCCTGTCCGACACCGATGACAATATCCGGCTTAAGGATCAGGAGTTCCTCCAGATTTACCTCATCTCCACTGATAAAAGCTGTATTCGCATTTAAGATCTCCGGGTAGATCTGTCCAAGAAGACCGTTTTCCGCAGCACTCATAGATACCGGATGAATACCCACGATCTTTTCTGCAGAACCCAGATACTCCGCAATAACAGATGCCAGCGGATAGAAAGAACCTACTGCAATTCGATTGATCGTGTTAGGAACTTCAACGGTATCTCCGGCATGATCGACGACAGTATGTGTGCCATTGGGATCACCAAACGGGTTCTCAGAAGCTTTGCTTTCTCCTTTGACCTCTGCGCTGGTCTCGGAAGACTCCTCCGAAGAACTTTCGGAAACACTCTCCGACGTCTCCGCACTGGTCTCCTCGATCGTTTGCGTCTCAGAAGCAGATGAAGCGCTCGTTTCCTCATCTTTCTTTGCACAGGCCGAGAGGGCACAAAGTGCAATAGCTACCGACATTAAGCCGGCAAGAAGTTTTTTCTTCATAATAATCCTCTTTCTACTTACTTTAGTAAGAATTATGTATATTTTTAAGCCGGTCGTTTAAAAGCGCCGAACGGGCTTACAGATCAAGTTCAAGCCATTTATTTTCATCCAGGTAATTCCAGTAACTGTTTTTTCCTACACGGCTTGAGACGGAGTACTGCGGAAAAGGTATCTGATCTTTTACCCCTCCCGAAAACTCTATAAATAACGGGTCTGCGATCAGAAGATCCTTCTGATCCTTCACTACGGAAAGGATCGTATCTTCATCACTTAGATAAGTGGATACATCATCTTCATGTTCGATCGTATATAACTTGCAGTCTATATTTTCTGACCGCAGGAAGTTTCGTATCGAGTCCCCGATCACCGAGTCAGCAATAATGACTCCGGATCGTCGGGAAGTCTTAGGACTAAGCACCTTAAACACAGCGGTCTTCCCCTCGCGGACCAGTTCAAGATACGAACTCATCTGTTTCTGTCCTATCGGGAAATTCACGATATAAGGAGTCTGATATTTCTTTTCCATAGCTTTGGCGATCGCAAGTCCCGCCTGATTCCAGACCAGGTTCAGCGTGACTTTTTCCGGATACTGGTACAACAAAAGGGAGCCGTACATTCCCTTTTCCTGCATCAGAGCGACACCGTTTTCAGTTAACGTTCCACACAGTTCGTCATACACTTCCTGATGCATATCCAGAGGTGAAATGCCCGGGACAGCTACTGATCCTTCATCTTTCCAGGGGTCGCGCTTCTCCGGGTTTTTCTCGTAATATTCTGTAAGTGCGGTGTAAGCCATAAGAATACCGTCATAGTAAGAACCTTTAATTCCCGCGGTCGGAAATCCGAAACAAGGGATACCGGTTCTATTTTCGACCGCTCTGGCGACTCCGTTAAAATCAAAACCGATGACATTCGGTACCGGACTTCCGACAATGGCTATAAACTTCGGATGTCGTTCCAAAGCATTCTTTGTGATCTTCCCGATCAGTTTCTCATCGTCACCAAGGATAGCATCCACTTTTCGAAGGCTTGTACAATACACCATAGAATGACTGCCGTACCATCTTGGCTCATCGAAATGGGTATAATTTCCCGTGCAGCCTGCCGCATCATGAATGCAGATCATACCGCCGAGATCAAAAAGCGCGGAACATACCCCTGAATAATCTCCTGCAAAAGGAGGAAGATACATACAAACTTTATGTTTTTTATTCATCAGACGATTCCTCCGTATTCATCGATCAGTTTTCGGATATCCGCTTTTTCTTTCATCGCGAGCCGCATAGTATCCATAAGGATCCTTATTCCCTGATATCCGAGCATTCCTTCATCAGAAGAGATATCTGCAACATATCGCGCATTGCTTAAGTAGGCAGCTTCTTCGCCTACTGCCAGAGCTATCGTTTCCGTTTCCGAACGGAAAACCGAATCCGGATGATCCCCCTGAATGATCTCGACCTGCGGATACTCGTTAAGAAGGATATCGGCATACTTCTGATCGGGTCCCACCACTTCAGAAAGATAGACACGCGTGACACGGAACCCGTATTTCAGAAGTGCTACGGCCAGAGATAGGGGAAATACGGTCGCACTGTCAGAAACAAAGACCGGCACATCCGCAACTTCTTCTCTGGCATAATGGATCGCCTGTTCACATAAGAAACGGTCGTCTTTAATCTTTTCAGAAAGATCTTCTCCCAAAAAGTCAGACAGATCCTGATACTCTTTAGCGACAGTATCGATATCATAGGATATCGGCATTTCCACGTGTGTAGCTCCGGTTCTTTTCTCCAGACGATTCAGCGCATATCTCACAAATGGTTTTATCACTATAGATCTTCCGGAGCGGGACATCTCCTCATACTCTGAAAAAGTACTGCACGAGGAAATCTGGCGGACCATATGGCCATTTTGATTCAGGACCCGGATCAGTTCGTTATCTTCCGGGATTCCGACGAAGTTTCCCCAGAGCGTTACGCCATCATCCGTCTTCTCCCAATCGGGCAGCACACTTAACATCGCATCAAACGTCGTGACAGCCGGCGGCATCTTGGTGGAAGATGCAATCGGATTCATATGTCCTGCACGGAAAAGGATATCCGGATATCTTTTCCCGAGGATCGCGGTCACTTTCTCCATATCCGTACCGATAAAATCATCCAGGCAGGAAACATAAATAAAGAGAAGACGGATGTCCTTTTCCGTTCTTTCCAGAAGCTCATCCACGCCATCGAGGATCTCCTGATCGTATCCTTCCACGATGTCGCTCTGGTCAATATAAAGATAAGAAATACGGTCTTTATAGTGATGCTGGATCGCTCCGAGTGCCCCATGCCGGAAGCACGCCGACGGGCAGACAAACAGAAGATAGGATCCGGGGATAAGTGCTGCGACACGGATGATTCCCCATCCACCATGCGCAGGATTGCAGTAACAAAGGTTCGGTTCAAATCGCATGGTCATCACCTCCGAAGCAGATAATTCAATTCTTCGGTATACGGATCTTTTTGTATGGACGTATCATCCCCATGGCAGAGACTGATTATTCTGTCTGCCAATTCTTCATAATCCTTAGCGATCGACGATTGGGGGAACTTCTCGATAACAGTCTTTCCCTCCTGTTCCGCCGCCTGCACCATCTTACTTCTATGTATATGGGAAATAACCGGAAGGTCGTGTTCTCTGGCAAAGCGGGTAACAAGATCCGTTTCATTCTCAACAAGCCGCTCATTTAAAATCAGGCCACGTACACGGGCGTACCCGCGTTCTTTGAAATTGTCCACGGCACGGGAGATATTATCTGCGGCAAAAAGAGCCATCATCTCACCAGAAGTAACAATAAAGACATGTTCTGCATATCCGTCACGGATCGGCATGGCAAATCCGCCACAGACGACATCGCCGAGCACGTCATAGAGAACGATATCCGGGTCGTATTTTTCAAAAGCACCGAGTTCTTCCAATTTCTGGAGAGCCGAAATGATACCAAGACCAGCACATCCGATACCGGGCGTCGGTCCACCCGATTCTACACAGAGGACACCGTTATATCCTTCGTGGACAAGATCAGAAAGCTCGACGTCTTCACCCTTCTCCTTGATCATTCCGAGAACCGTGCTGATCTTCTCGCCCCCCATCAGGTTTTTAGTTGAGTCCGCTTTCGGATCGCATCCGATCTGCATGACTTTATAACGGCGCGAAAGAGCGGCTGCAAGATTCGACGTTGTGGTTGATTTACCTATTCCGCCTTTACCATAAATAGCTATCTTTAACATTTTTCGTCCCCAGTATTGCCTTTTCTATAAAATTGAATATAATAATCTCAATCGGTTAGCCATTGCTAACTGTGACAGTATACTAAAAAGGAGTTTCAAAAAAAGTTGCCTGCGCAACATCTCAAAAAAAATGTTAAAAAACGAAATACACGAATTACAATCAGATCTGTTTCGAGGATTCACCCCGGACGAGATCGATGATATCCTGTCACGGACCTGCTCTTGCCGAAGGAAATACACGAAGAATGTCGATATCTTTTCTCCCGGTGAAGTCATATGCCATACCGGGATGATCCTGTCGGGTAACATAGATGTTCAGTTTTCCGGCTTTTCCGGCAAAGAGGAACTGGTCGTTCGGGAAACGCCCGGTGAGCTGATCGGACAGGCATTCTCTCTGACCAAAACAGAAAACTCTTTTATACATTTCCGTTCTGTCGGAGATACTGAGATCCTCTTCATGAATCTTGATCTGCTCTTCTCTAAACCTGAGATCGATCCGATCCTCGGGAAGCTCTCTGTCAATCTCATGAGGATCCTGGCTGCCACGAATATCCAACTGAACAAGAAGATCTGTCTTCTGACTCAGAAATCACTTCGCGATAAGCTTCTTCTCTTTTTTGAAGAAGGTGCTACTGAGGGGCCCGAAGGGAAAACCTGCCGTTTAACTCTGACCCGTGAGGAACTGGCTGCTTATGTAAGTTCGGAAAGATCTTCTGTCTGTCGTGAACTCGGACGCATGCAGGACGATGGCTGTATCCGCTTAGTAGGCAAAAAAGTGATCCTTGCCACCGGCTAAGGATCACTTCTTTCTTCTTTTCATTTAATTGCTTTTCTTTACTTTTTCCCTATCAGTATCTTCGATCCGGAAAGTCCCATCCACATCGCTTCAAAAGGTGTCATGAACTTGCCTTTGGTGGTATCGATCAGTTCAACTTTCTCGTATCCCATTGCGCGGAGTTTTCCGGCGAAGGCCTCCATGTCTCCATACTTTGCTCTCGACATGATATCGTGGATCACAAATATACCGCCCTTTTTCAGTGTTCTAAGAGTTTCAAGAAGGATCTTCTGGCGATCGGAAGATGGAATATTATGGTACACATAATTACTGGTGACTGCGTCAAAGACCTCATCATCGAAATCCAGTTTTACCGCATCTCCTTTTTTAAACTCGGTATTTGAGCTGACTCCTTCGGCGGAAGCATTTTTCACGCAAAGAGGGAGATTGAAAGAAGCATATTCTTTTCCCCAGCGGTCGATACCGACCATCGATGCTTTGGGATTTCTTTTCGCGCAGGCAATAGTCAGCGCCCCGCTTCCGCAACCGACGTCAAGCCCGATGCCCCCGTCAGGAATATGCACATAGTGCGCCAATCCTTCAATGATCTGTCTGGACATCTGTCTTTTCCCGTTATAGGAAAAGGCCCGGTACATCATGAACATCCAAATGGTCATAACAGTCATAAAGACCGAAATAACCGCAAAAACGATCGTCAAAACAGTCTTCACACTTCCGGACGAAAGCAACGGAGTACATCCGAATAGCACAAGCAGCAGGATACAAACTCCCGCTCCGATCGCACTTCCCATTACCATTCCTTTCGGCATCCAGTTCTTATAATCCGGTTTCATACTCTTGCTCCTTTCCTCGCTACCACGGAAATCCACGGCTTTTTTTCATGATGATTGACCTGTACATCGGAAAAACCTGCACTCTTTAGTGCTGCATCGATCTCATATGCCGTGTAGCAATGCATCCCGTCAATGATTTTCTGAAATTTCAGGCTTGTTTCATCTGTACCATCCGATTCATTGACGATCAGAAATGTGCCACCGGGCTTTAAGATCTTATATACTTCAGAAAAACATCTCTCTAGTCCCGGCCAGAAATAGATCGTTTCAAAAGCCGTGGCCAGGTCGGTTTTTCCGGAAGGCAGACGCAGATGACTGACATCTCCTTGCTTTACCAGCATTCGTCCGCCCTCGATCCATTTTCGGTTATGCGAAGAAGCTTTTTTGACCGATACCGGCGAATAGTCGATAGCGATCACATGCGCATTCTGATAGCGGTTTGCCAGTTCTCCGGCATTTCTTCCTCCGCCGCAACCGAGATCCACGATATCATCCGGTGTGATATTCGGAAGATACGACATCCCCCAGTCAGCAAGTTTGGCATGACCTCCGTTCATCCCGTTCACCATCAGCTTTCCTAAGACACCTTCCGGCTTTCGCGTCTGGTTTACAAACTTCTTATAAAGACCCATAGTTTTCAATGCTCCTTTTTTTCTCTGCAGAGCATTGTATCACAATTGGTTAGCTTTGGCTAACTTTTTTCACTCTCTGTTTTTCAAAATTTCCGCGGGCGAGATCCGCTTGATCTTTCTAACCAGAAGAGAGCTTACGGCAAAATAGATCAGTATCACACCGATGGCGATCAGAAGATACAGATACCAGGAGTACGAAAGATTCATCGAGCATGCAACATTTGCGATAAAACTCGGATAGATCGTATCTATGATCTTCTTTGCGATCGGAAAAGCCAGTATACCGCCAATGAGGACTACATAGAAGTTCCCGTTCAGATACAGTTTACGGATCTCTCCGGGGCGGTATCCGAAGATCTTGATCAGTGAGATACCCATCGTAGACCGGTCGATCATGACGGCGAGCATCAGATACATCACTACCATGAAGATCACCGATCCGGCAGAAAGAAGAGTTACCGTAAGCGGCGCCATCGTCTCCAGGAAAATGGATGAGCTCTTTTCGATATCCTGCTTGGTTGTGACTGAATATAGCCGGTTTTCCTCGATCGGAAGTGCTGTATTTGAATACACGGCATTAAAGTAGTCTTCCTTCTCACCGAAGAGTTCTCTCATACTTGCTGTATCCATAAAGATGGTAAAGCCGACAGAATACTCGCTGATGCCGGTAACGGTAAAGGTATACTCCATATCTTCCACCGAGTCGGTAAGAGAGATCTCATCTCCGACTTTATAGCCATATCTTTGCACCATGGAACGGTTGATCACGCACTTATTCTTCCCGTTTTCCGGATGTGCATCGAAGTACCGGCTTTCGCCGTCGATTCCGATGACAGATACATCCAGTGTATATCCGAGGCAGTCGATCGAAAGGTTCTTCACAAAAGTGGCTTCCCCGCCTTCCGGCGCCTTCTCATCCGGATATTTATACAGATACATGTATTCATATCTCGTATCTTCCGTATTCTTTTCCTTCACGGATGAACAGAGCACATACGTATTGATGCCGAGGGAGACGATCATAAAGGTGATCAGCATACCGACCACGATCGTGATCGCCGAGCGCTTTTCGCGAAGAAGCTGGCGGATGCTAAAGAGCGCGCTGAAGTTCTTCACCTTGAGATTCACCTGCTTGTAGTTTCCAGCCGTCTGTTCATTCCGGAGAAGTGACAGCGCGGTCTTAGAAAGCTTGCGGTTTACTGTCCAGAGATTGACGATCAGGCAGATGAAAGCTGGCAGCACTGCTCCGTATATGATCAGGTAAGGGGCATATACGATCGGAAACTGTGGAATCGAAAAGTATTCGTAATGGGTCCTTCCCATAAAACCGACGCCCAGCGGCGAGAATCCGGCCAGAAGACCGAGGAGTCCGCCCATGAGCGCAGTCACTGTCGGAAGGATCACATAATGCGCTAAAAGATTTCTCTTTTTGACTCCGAGAGCGTAAAGGGCACCGATCACCGGCTGTTCTCTTTCGATCTGGTGAACGACGAACACCGAGATCACGTAGGCGAAGAGGAACAGCACGATCACACCGGCGATCAAGCCTACCTTTTTATCCATGATGACATCTCCCGCCGCGCCCTCGATACGGATGTTGTCCTCATAGGTCACAAAGGAAGTCAGCCCTTCGATCCGGTCTTTCAGCTCATCGGAGGTCTCATTTCCGAGGCGATACGCATAGGTATATGTCTCTACTTTCTCCGGAAGATCTTCTGTCAGTTTTCTGTAGCCTTCCTTTGAAACGAACATGACGCCGAAACTCTCCGCATCTACGGCAGGTGAGGCAAATGTCTTCAGCATCTGGTCATAGTCCGGAACAGAACCGGTTCCGACTACGGAAAAAGCACTGTTCTCGATCGTGATGAGATCTCCGATAGAAAGATCGTGGACACGGGCATAGTTCTTTTCGAGTACCACTTCATTTTCAGAAGAAGGAAGGCGGCCTTCATCGAGCATGATCAGATCGATCTTTTCTCTTACGGCAAATACGCGAAGCTCCGATCCGTCGCCGGCACGAAGATCCATGGAAAACATCTTCTCAATGCTTGTTCCCTTCGAGGTGATCTCCTTTTCTTTTTCTTCACTCAGCGGAAGGAAAACAGAAAACTGTCCGTCTTCCACCTGATTCTTCTCTTTCCATTTTTCTGTTCCGACAATAACAGTCTCAGCTGAGCCTACTATTCCCACTACGATATAAATACCCAGGAAAATCATGAACATCAGCGCCAGATAACGGCCTAAGTTCGATTTCAGATCCCGAAGGAGTCTTTTATTCAATACACGATTCATCAGAGATCCTCCAGTTCTGCCGCAGGAGTCCGGACTTCGTTTTCGTAGTCTTTCCTGATCACGCCGTCTTTTAGTAGGATCACCTTATGCACCATGTTTTTGATGGAGTTATTGTGGGTAACGATCAGCATGGTGGTATTGTATTTGGCATTGATCTTCTCCAGAAGAACCAGAATATCCCTGGAAGTCTTTGAATCCAGTGCTCCCGTCGGCTCATCGCAAAGAAGGAGCTTCGGGTTCTTGATCAGGGCTCTGGCGATCGCGCACCTCTGCTGCTGTCCGCCACTTAACTGGGACGGAAACTTATTCTGATGCTCCGCCAATCCCAGCGTATCCAGAAGCTCATCCAGATCCAGCGGATCTTCCGCAATATGCTGACAGATCTGGATATTCTCCCGAACGGTCAGATTCGGTACCAGGTTATAAAACTGGAACACAAATCCCAGGTTCTCTCTTCTGTACTCGGACAGCGCCATCGGCTTTAATCCGAAGATCTCTTTTCCTTCGACTTTCACAGATCCGGAATCCATCGTATCCAGACCTCCGATACAGTTCAGAAGTGTCGATTTACCGGAACCGCTGGTTCCCTGGATCACGCACATCTGCCCTTTTTCCACACTGGTACTGATCCCTTTCAGCACTTGAATATAACTCCCGTTTTCTCCGTAGCTCTTCTTCACATCTTGAATCGTCAAATACATTGCTGTCGCTTCTCCTTCACACATTCTAGTTAGTTATTGCTAACCCTGTTAAATAGTTGTACCATCTTCTGTTATCCCGGGTCTCGGATACTCTTTCTCCTTACTTTTCCTTATCTTCGAGAATGTAGTTCATCCATCCGAGGATCAGATGATCCATCGCCGGCTTCATGAACCGTAACGCCTGTTTCTCATCTTTTTCGTGAGACAGGAGATGGACGAATGTCATGATCGAAAGATGCGAGAGCCAGTGGACCATCGGACGGTTCAGCTGTTTCCCGGGAACTGAGTTGGCATAGTTCTCCGCAAGTCCCATGAAGTTCTTCTCGATCATCCCGATAAACTCATCTACCACATGCTCATATTTCGAGCCGGCCGATTTCGAAATCAGGAGAGTCACCGCATCGTGGTTCTGATAAAGAACATGGATCAGTTCTTCGACAAAAGGATCGTGGTCACCGGGCTTATGGACATAGGTCGCCAGATCTTCTTCCATATCTTCCTGAAGGTGATGGATAAGCGCCCCCAACACACCCTGATAGGTAGGTTCCACCAGGGCTGAAAAGAGACCGTCCTTATCCTTAAAGAAGAAATAGACCGCGCCCGTCGTCACCCCTGCTTTACTGCAGATCTGACGAAGCGAGGCATTCTGAAAGCCCTTCTCCATGAATTCCTCTTTCGCACAGGAAAGAAGCTTTTCTCTCGTTTCTTTTTCGTTTTTCATGATCATCCTCACAAAATGCGCTATTTACATAACGCTGTTACGTAACACCGTTATCTTACTTCTGTGATACGAGATTGTCAACACCGTTTTCATCCAGTTTTTTATACCAGAATGGTATAGGACCCATTCCGTCCGGATGTTATAATGAGTCAACCGATTCCGGGAAATGACTCTTCAGAGCATTTTATAGTCGAGGAGAAAGAGCTATGAATAAGACTTTCGTTACAAAAATGCCCAACCATATCGGTGCTTTTCTAAAGGCAAGCCGTTGCTTCGCGTCACTTGGGATCAACATTACCCGCGTCAGTTACAATAAGGCCGTGGACTCCCATATGCTTTTTATCGACGCCGAGGGCACACCGGAACAGCTTTCTAAAGCAACGGAAGAACTTACCGCGATCGGGTATCTGCAGTGTGATGAGGAAGACAGAAGCGTCGTTCTTCTCGAGTTTAAGCTCAAGGATGAACCGGGAAGCGTTACATCGGTACTGGAACTGATCAGTGCCTATAACTTCAACATCTCCTATATCAGCTCCCAGGAAAACGGAACCGAATACCAGCTTTTTAAGATGGGGCTGATCGTGGATAAGCAGGACCGGATCAAGGAATTCATCGAAGAAGCGAAGAAACTCTGCGATGTCCGCCTGATCGACTATAACCATGCCGATAAGATCTACGATAACAGTATCTTCTACCATACCTTTGTGGATGAACTGAGTTCTTCCATGGAGATCTCTCCTGACTCAAAAAATGAACTTCTGATCAATACGAATCTGGCCATGCAGATCCTGGACGAGACGGGCGTTTCCCCATATCGGACGTTTGACAGCATCAGCCGGTTTGCCGAATTACTGGCACTTTCCAGAAAGTCTTCCTTCGAACCCAGGATCTCGGAGCACAAGATCTCAGACGACACGGCCATCACGCTCATCGAACCGCCATGCGGAAGTAATACAGCCATTATCCGAAGCGGAAACGAATACCTGTTCATCGATACCGGCTATGCGTGCTATCAGGAAGAGATGCTGGAGATTTTTAAGAAGCTGATCCCGGATTTCGACACAGTCAGAAAGTCGGCCCTGATCACTCATGCTGACGTGGATCACTGCGGACTTCTTCCTCTCTTTGATGAGGTTTACGCCAGCGCCAAGAGCGCTGCCTGCATCCGCCTCGAGTACGAAGGTAAGGACGGGTATCGAGAGGTCAATCCTCTCCATAAGCCCTATGTCCGTATTTGCAAAGCTCTGACTTCCTACACTCCGGTATCCCCGGAGAAGATCACGGTCATCGGAGATGACAGGCAGATCCGTCATCCGCTCGAACAGACCGGATTCTTCGATTTCGGCGATCTGCATTTCGAACTATACGAAGGCCGCGGCGGTCACCTCAAAGGCGAGACCGTCCTTCTGGATTATGAGCATCACATCGCTTTTACCGGAGATATCTTCGTAAACCTCAAGGATATGACTCCCCGCCAGCTGCAGTATAATACTTATGCGCCGATCCTGATGACTTCCGTAGATACGGATAAGGAGCTCTGCACCGAAGAACGGCAGGCGCTTTTCCAGCGGCTGGGAACCGGGTCCTGGCAGATCTTCGGCGGACACGGCGGCAAGAAAGAGTATAATGTCTAAAAGCGGACAGGCAACTCGAAAACGACCTTTAGGTGATCGGATAAAATCGCCATCGAAGAAAGCATCCGTAAAGTGTTTTTCAGTAGAATCGAGGATGCGATCGACCGCCATGGCGGCACGATCACGATCAGCGACACACTGGACCTGGAACTTGCCAGAAAGCCGCGCCGATAGGATTTGCCGCCTTTAGGATGTTTGCCCCGAGAAAAATTGCCGATTTTAGGATGTTGAAGTGCAGCCTACTGGGTCTGATACGATATCTTAAGCATATCGCTTGTCGGTGCCGGAGAATTTGTAGAATTCACGTCGCAATATACATAGATCCAGTCATATTGGGAAGCATTAAACTCGCCACTGTTGATTATATCCGGCTCCCGTTCTTTCAGTTTCTCCATCTCTTCTTCCGACAACGATTCCTCAGAGAAATATACTTTCCACGTCACGCCCTTATTGGGTTCATAGTTTCTGACTTCCACGTTCCTGTGAATATCCAGAGATTCATAATACCATCCGTTGTTATACACATCACTTCCGGTGATGTTTTTCTCGTATGTAGCAGGAGCATGCTCAACACGGGAAGCAGGAGCATGCGTAGTAGAAGTACTGGTAGATGTGCCGTCAGAATTTGAGCATGAACACAACATAATGCTCATAGACACGAGAATAGCTATAGTAGGCATTTTATTATTCTTCTTCATATTCGCCCCTTCCACACATAGTGCTTATACTCTGTAATGATTGTCTGTTGACTTCTTCCTATACTCTAATGAAAAGAATACCGTTGACGGTAGTTACACGTCAAACTCCACTGTGCCGTCTTCGATCCGATAGATCGCGCCGACTACTTTCAGTCCGGTTTCCACGTCTTTCTGGATCTGAAGGCTGGACTTTATGATCTCCACACTTCTTCTCACATTGAGAAGAGCCGCCTGATAATCGTTGGTTTCATTTCCGATCGCCTGCTTGATCTCATCCGTGATGAACTTGATGTAGCCCTCCGGATCGTGGTGGATCGCCGCCGTAACGGCACCGCACTGGGTATGCCCGAGCACAACGATCAGATTCGTTCCCAGATGCCCCGCCGCGTATTCGATGCTTCCCAGCTGATGATCGTCGATCACATTTCCGGCCACACGTATCGTAAACAGATCTCCAATGGCCGCGTGGAAGATCCTCTCCGGGATCACGCGGGAATCTGAGCAGCCGATAATAATGGCATACGGCTCCTGCCCGTTCTTCGCAAAATGCTCCAGCGTCGTCGGCGATACATCCATCTGAAAAGTATCCGCGGCAACATATTGCTTATTTCCCTCTTTTAGACGTTTGATCGCTTCTTCTGCCGAGATCATTGGGATTCTCCTTCGCTGTCTTTGTTACTCTCACTTTTTCACATCTAATTTGGTTTTGTTTGCAAAGATCGCTTCTTCCCTTATTTTTCTCATCCTCGACCACACATTATCTCCGTAATTACTGAGCAGGACCGTTATCATTCCATTGTTGGGATTATATTCAGAGATGGCGCTTATTCCATCGTCACACCCTTGCATATACACATAGTCCTTCCCTTTGGGATTGTCAATGATCCAGACTCCATAACCGTAATACCCTTCTTCCGGGTCCTTCCCGTCCCCGCTCTGCTTGGAAAACATCTGCGTTACCATCTGCTCAGATAGAAGCTTGTGTTCAAGAAGGCCTTTCCAGAAATTTACAATATCTTCCACAGTTACGAATGCACCACCGTCACCTGTGCCTTTTGCACCGACTGAATATATATTTGTACGGTAATCATCTGTATCAGGACAATAGATGTAACTGTTTGCACATTTCGATGGGAGCTTATCGAAAGAATAATAACCCGTATTACTCATGCCGCATCTGTCGAAAACATTCTGCTTAAGATAAACATCAAAATCCATACCGGTAATCTTTTCGATGATCAATGCGAGTAAAACATATCCGGAATTATTGTACTGAAACTTCTCTCCTCTGCTGTACATCATCGGCTTATCGATAAACAGGGGCAGCATATCTTTGTTATGTCTGATCCTGTAATTGGGATAATCGGTCCACAATTCCTCATAATCATCCATTACCGATTCATCAAAATAATCCGGGACACCGGATGTGTGATTCAAAAGCTGTCTCACTGTAACGCAGGGATCGATGTCTTTCAGATCAAAATCCAGGATCTTGCCGATAGTATCTTCGAATCCCAGTTTCTCTTCTTCGATCAGCTGAAGGATGCCCACAGCTACAAAAGTCTTGCCCATAGATGCAGATGCAAATCTGGTATCGATCGTATTCGGGATCTCATTTGCCAGATCAGCAAATCCGCCGCTGTAATTCAGCAGAACTTCGCCGCCTTTAACTATATATGCATTTCCTCTGAAGTCTTTATCCATCACCATAGTCATCCTCTTAGCCTGTTATCCTTCCGATATAACTTACTAACACATCAGCCCAACAAATCTGAATTTGTCACTCTTCTCTATACCGATACCCATCCGGAATTCGAATATACGCACGAATATGTTCGTCGATAGATCGTTCGATAATTCCGGATATATTGTTCACATTTCCTTCTGCAGAAAGGATCGTACGCTCCCGTTTCTCAAGGACGATCCCTATATGGTCGTGCTCTTTGTTCTCAAATACCCTGTCATAGAGTACGATGTCTCCCGTTTCCGGAATATAGCCTTCCGGCCCTTTATGGTATTCAATCCGCCAATCGCCTGTGGCAAACTCCTCCCAGCCAAGACATGCTGCCAGATGACAGGTTTTACATTCCTCGGGTCTGTACGGGATTCCGAATCCAGCTGTAGTGCAGCAATAATAGACAAACGCCGCACACCATAACCCGTCAGCTTCCTTGAGATTCCATGTCGGAAACAATCGCACAATCGGCGCAAGATTGGACGCCATCCCATCAACTTCTCCATGAAACGGAACCTGCGCCATATCCTTTGCAACCTTGGCCAGTTTTTCTCTTGTTGTTTTTTCCATATATGCCTCACCAAACTTCGATTGTCATCGTATATAATACTGAAATATATTTTTCAGATAAGCACATTAGTCGATAACCTGAAATATCTTTTACAAATCTGCAATATACCTTACTTGCGGGAGCAATTCAAACTCTGCCATAACTATAGCTTCTTCATCTATAGCACAGATCAGGCTTACACTTCCATCTTTTTTTAATTCGATGCTCAAAGGTGTACTGCTTAAAATGTCCGATTCGTCAGCATAATCGTATTGACTGGCAATTATCCTTTCCACTTCCCGTTCAATATTTTCACGCTCATATTTGTATTTACGATATGAGTCATAATAAATTTGCGTGTCAGGTTCTTCCTCATATTCCAATACCAAGTCGATATCGTGCTCCTTTTCGAAAAGTTTCATTGTTATATCACCGACCCAGCCTTCTTCACACAAAGTAAGTTTTCCCAGTATTTCATCATATATTACTTTCTGTTCCTTCTTGTTCTTGCTGAACAAACCGAAAAGCCCCATATATTTATCACCTTTCTTGCAAGTATTCATCCCTTATAATAAACATCTGAAATCTTCTTAGTCAGTTATGCTGGAAGATAATCTATTCAGCAAAACTGTAAGTTTCCGACTTAATTAACTTCCGATATAATCGGTTATCAATTCTACATTGTATTCCGATTTGTTGTTCTACATAGAAACTACTTTGAAATCAAATACTTATCGATACTAAAAGACGTTACCATGTCAATCGCAGATTTATGCTCACGAATACAATCCAGTTTCAAATCCTTTAATTGCTTTGTATCTTTTTTTGATAACGTAAGTTCCATACAATAGAAATCTAATCTTGAAATATAATCAGCATATTCCATGATTTCGTCTTTTGATATGATATCGCTTCCTTCAATAAGAACTCTGATACCATCATATTTCTCAAATATACTTACTAAATTACTTCCTAAAGTCAATTCCGTTTCCACAGGTTTCTCAGCTAAACCCAACACCCATGCCAACACTCTAGCCTGTTCACCTAAAAATGCCAACTCATTTAATTGATCTTCCCCGATTTCTCCTTTTGAAATTGCAGACAGATAACTCGCTAATTGATTAAATTCCGGAACATATTTCAATGCTAGCATCATAACGTCTGCATCATCTGCATCTCCCCTACTGTTTAATCTATTGAAGGCTTTTCTTCCTACAAAAAAATCAAAAATTAAACGTAATGCTAATTCCTGTTTTTCCTCTATTTCTACAATAGAATCAACCGGTACGAGTTTCAATTCTTTATAGCAGGGCATGCCCATTTTTTCCAGAATTTCACAATTCTTCTCTATTCTGGAAATATCATTACTTGAATAATTAATATTATCCGTATTTATCTTAAACCTTGAATTAAAATAGTTTTCCAAGAAATTCCCATTTCCCTCATTATTTTCATTCCCTTTATTCTTCTTAAAAGCACTAAAAAATCCCATCTATTTTTCTCTCCATTCGCATTAAACTTGCATCTTAACCCTGTAAGAAACGACCAATCCTCAAACACATAAAGCGATAGTAAGTTTTTACTGAAATATATTCCGGTATAACACGCCAACTTCAGCCCGACAAATCCCAAGTTGGCAGCATCTCGACAAACTACCGATTTGTCCGCACCCCCCGTAGTCAGATAAACTGTAATTAAAAATAACATCAAAGCGCAATATCTTTATAACCGACTTCTGCTACTTCTCCATCTGCAACTAATACGGCAACTCCGTTACCTTCCAGATCTTCACCACCCCAGTCACGATTAAAGAGAACATATATTGGATTTTCACCAAGGTCTTCCATAACATACTCTGACTCTACAATTATCGAATCAAGGTGTAAATATTCCATCATTTCTTCTTCTGAATCGATATCAGGCCACCATTTACTCAACTCTTCTTCATCTTCTGGGCCATATGCTCCCTTTTCTTCATCATTATAATAATCAAGAATAGCAGCTGCTATTTTATGTTGCATGTCCTCCCAGTCTTCAAATAAAGCTACAAATGCATCACGCTGGAACTGTTCAATACCATCCTCTTCTTCATCACACGATATTGTTATTTCTATAGAGGACTTACTACCGCCAAACTCTATATCCTTATGTGCGATAAATCCCAAATCTTCGCAATATTCTACTTCTCCAAATGTCTCGTCTATCATTTTTATATCCTTTCTCTTAAAACTTTATACTGGAAGATAATCTTTCCACTGCGATAATTATAAGTTTTTTTCTATGCTACTTACAATACCTTTCGATTTCTTCCATATCCCTTACTATGTCTATATCAGTTTCTATGCCGAATATATCGAACGCTACCGAGAGTGCAACTGAAAATGCAGCTGCGGAGTCATCATTGCAGGAAAGGCATATACAGTTGTCAAATGCTTTTCTTCTGAGACCTATGATGCGCACCAGCTTTATGCCTGACTTAAGGCATAGCCAATTCTTTGCATTTTCCCATTTTCTTCCTTTACCATTACAGTATGTTGATGTCATGATTTCTACTGCACCTTTTTGTTCCGGCAGGTAGATTTCTAAGGGAATCCCTATCACGCTTTCGTCATTCTCTTTATACTGAATGCCGTTCTTTTTTATATAGTAAAGAACCGCTTTTTTCTTAAATTCCGATGTAAGGATGATCCGCCCTGCTCCTGATCTTTCTTTTTTACAGTAGGGACATGATTCACCATAGCAGGGACAAAAAAAGACACTCTCTTCGAAATTTCTTTCTTAGAAAGTGTCCTTAATGTCTTACAATATCAACTTGGACTCGCATTTCAGATGTCTTTTTTATGAATTACTGTGCATCTGATTTGGAAAAAATGGGGTAATATTGGGATACTAAATTCTTTTCTCTATCCCCAAATCCTTATGGTTAACG
The DNA here is from genome assembly GCA_016287245.1 of Clostridia bacterium. Taxonomy (GTDB): domain Bacteria; phylum Bacillota; class Clostridia; order Saccharofermentanales; family Saccharofermentanaceae; genus Scatonaster. The sequence continues at coordinate 298 of JAEEWG010000030.1, read as the reverse complement.
CATTTTCTCAATTTAATGTCTTGAGAGTCGGGAAGAGCAGCACGTCGCGGATTGCAGGACTGTTCGTCAACAGCATAACCAGCCTGTCGATACCGTATCCGATTCCGCCTGTAGGAGGCATGCCGATCTCAAGGGCGTTAAGGAAGTCCTCGTCTGTGTGTTCAGCCTCTTCGTCACCTGCTGCCGCATTGGCATCCTGTGCTGCGAAACGCTCCCTCTGGTAGATGGGATCGTTAAGCTCTGAGTATGCGTTGCACATTTCCCAGCCGTTGATGAAGAGCTCGAATCGCTCCACATG
>JAEEWG010000010.1 GCA_016287245.1 Clostridia bacterium | reverse complement strand
TTCTTCGGTGCCTCCTGGGAATAGATCTCAAATCCGCTGTCGCCCTTGACCAGGGCATTATCTTCGTGGCGTATGAAGATCACTTCGATCCCCTTATCCCTGCAAATCTTCTCCATCTGGGAAATCGTCTTGATCAGACGCTTCTCATCGTACGGATGCTCCAGAATCAGAGCATTTTGCATATCGATCACAAGCATAGCCGTCTTCGGCATAAGGAACACTTCCTTCACAATAAGATCGCACATCCGCCGCCACAAACCCCGGCAGCCGATATACCCTATTACTATATCATAAAAGAACTATGAATGAACTATAGAGGATAAGGATTATGTTAAGAATACTCGGTTCCCAAGTATGGGATTGAAACAAGAATAACCGAAAAAGAAAAGTCCCCCCACAATGATTATGGAACAATTAATACGTTCACCTCGTTATCATTATAATATATAATTCCACCACATATAGGCATCAATGAGAAATTTTCATCGATTTTGATTCTGTAAGGATTACTATATGCGTAATCGTGATTTTTTCTTCCGGAAGGACCTTGATAATATATTGTGTCGTCTTTTTGGTATAAATATGCTGCCTCAAAGCCTCTTGTTGTCCCCAAGAGTTCCACAGAGATATCGGCTTCGTCTATAACAGTTAGATTGTCTTCAACCCTTTCAAAATAGTATTCTCCACGTTCTCCTATTCCCTTAAAGCAGATGAATTGCTTATTATCGTTAAACAAAGCAACTTGCAGTTCCTGTATGTCATTCAAAACGGCTTTATCCGCATTCAAAGAAATATGAAATGAATCATAAAAGCACCACGTTTTCAGTTCATCATCCCGAGTAATGTACAGAAGATAATCTCCTCTTGCATAGTAGGCAGATGTCTTTACATCATGATCAACCAACACCAGTTTTGAGACATCTTCATATGAATCACTTCTATACAAGTCTCCGCTAGCTAATAAAATGACAACACCATCTATATTCGTTCCCCAGTCCAGCAATTCTGCATTTTTTATGGACGTTGAGAATTGTCGTGATATCACACAATCAAGAGATCCCTCTGACCACTGATACATATCCAAAGAATCATCTTCGTACGTTAGAAGAATACAATTCTTGTGTGTCTGAATATATGTAATCCGCTTATTAAACATCTTTCGCATCAGTTCTTCGCCCTTATGCGTATAGATAACCAACTCATTGTCTCCTAAAACAACACAAATACAATCCTTACTTGTGGCACTCACCCAGCTGACATTCTTATTTCCGTCCGAAATCAGCTGATAGCGTTTTTCTGAACGAAACATACAGGCAGAAAGGCTAAGAAGAAAAGACATTAAACATAATAGACAGAGAACTGTTCGGAACTTTTTTCCATGTAACTTGACCATCTTCATTTCTGTAATACTTCACCCTTCCTAATTCCATCATTTTATTATAATCCGAAAGAATATCAGCTCCGCCAGTAAACCACCAATATCGATCTCCAGAAACTATTCTAGATACGATGCTGGCTGTGCTCCTTACTAAAAAAACCGAGAGAGATTCATAGAAGTCCTCCGATAATTCATACGTAACCTGCAAACCCATTGGGATAACAAGACTCGTCCCATTATCAAAAACAGGAACGCCAATATCCGGAACAACTATCAGCAGATGAATGTCTACACCGCCAACATATGTTGCAGTTCCATTCCATGCGTATACTTCATCAATGGTACCCCAGGACATAAATGCACGAGCTACACTGCTTTGATCTGTAACATCTCCAGAATGGCAAGATGATAAAACCAACGTTGTTATCGGTTTGGGAGAAATAACAGTATTCACTATGTCATCATACGATATATCTCCTATATCGTATTGATTCTTATTCCCATCCTCAACGCCATGAAAAACCAATGTCACTTCATCAAGAGAATAACGAACCTTATCCGGACTATTAACATCCATTCCCATACCGTTCCATTGCATAATAAAATCTTGCTTGTCACTTATAGGAATCAGTTCAATCCTTTGTTTCTTAGATTTCATCATCTTTCGCGAATAAGCTTCATATTTTAAGAACCAATCCGCCCCTTTCTTGTCATCATAAAGTATATAAGAGATTTTGGGATTCTTTATCTTTGGTGTCGCATCAACATCATCCGTTGCATCGTCATTGTCCGTATCTACGTCTGACGGATCAGAAACAACACCATATATTGTCCACTCTCCTTGGCCCAAATTTACAAACAGTGACGCCAACGCCATTTCGGTTGGTGAAGCAAACACATAATCTGATATTGGATCACCGTTTAACAGGATATTGTTCTCCGAATCGACAACTATGCGATACCTTTTACCCATCTCAACTACATCGTCTACGCTATCACTGTCAGAATCTAACTTATTGGGTTCAGAGTAGTAAAACCTTCCATTTGCTCCAAGCATACCCTGTTCTTCATAGATATCCCACAACCCGTCACCGGTTTTCATTCCGTTATAAACTTCAGAATCAGTCCCCTGTCTCAGTTCATACAGTTCAGCAAATTCCGAGTATACATCGGCTGCTGACTTGCTCTCACAATCGATCACTCCGCCTCCCGACATGTGGTTCAGCCACCTGTCCTGTATAGTCTTACTATTTCCACTTGATAGCGTGAAGATGTATGCTGTCATCTCCACCGTTTCACGAAAAGAGGCACTGTAGTATACACATTCAATGTCCGTCGAATTGTGAAACGCTATCACAACTAATTCATTATCCTCATTTGGCCACATCCTTCTCTCCGTGCGAGCTATATTAAAAATCGAAAGTGCACTTATACCCGAACTTATAGTTTCATTTGCAGCACCTGTCCATCCTACCCAGTGACCAGAATCATCCCACGGCCATTCAGTGACTCTTCTTTTCAGAATATCCTTGTCATCTGTCATGTTATACGGATATACCCCCAGTCCGTAGTCCTGATATCCGCAAACCACCATTCGGTCTCCATCCTGCATATGATCAATAAACTGATCAGCAATGGCATTCATTTCTTCAATATCTTCTTCGGTCATGGTATCCACGCAGGGAATCTCTAAAACATAATCAATTCCTTTATACCCGGCATGAGACGGCCTTAATTCACCGGAGTACTTTAGGCTTCTCCAGTAAAATGTCCACACCGAAGTGTCCACCACCATATAAGTGCTGAAATGGGATACCGTACAAGATACCGTTTTGTTCACCGTATCAACAGTCGCGCTGCAATCTAGATAGAGACCTGTTTCTTCATCAAGGTAGAGTATTCCTAAAGATCTTGGATTTGTTACATAATCTTCCCATACGAGAAATTCTTCCTGAAGGTTGGTATCGTTATCCGCCAGAAGACTCTCATCGTAATGAAAGGTAAGAATTGCCTCATCGAACTCTCCTTCATACTGAATATTCACTGGAACGCCTATCAGACCCACAAGGTCACTGGAGTACGTATCTTTATCATATACATCCTCGATTGTCATTGCAGACTCCAGGCATCCAGTCCCTTCCAAAGAGACTTCCACCTTAGTAATAGCTGGACGCTCCTTATCGGTAATCTCTTCCTCTTTTGTCTGAAAGAATCGTTCCCGGTCATCTGGGATTCCATCGCCGTCACTGTCAGGGAGCGTCGGATCGATCCCGAGTTTGATTTCATCCCCATCCTCAATGCCATCACCGTCAGTGTCCGGATCCATAGGATCGGTTCTATAGTTGTTTATTTCTTCCCAGTCAGATATCCCATCTACATCTGAGTCATCACTCCAGGGATAGGTGCCATGATTGAATTCCTCTTGAAGTGTCAATCCGTCACCGTCATCGTCCTCTTGTGCATCAGGTGTCCCGTCGCCATCTGTGTCATCAGATAGCGGATTCAAGTCCATTATGACCTCTGCTCCATCTTCTATTCCGTCTTCGTCTGAATCCTTGGAATGTGGATCTGTACCTATCTGTTCTTCGTAAGCATCCGGAATTCCATCGCCATCCGAATCCAGCTCAGGATCAAGTGTAGGCGTCGGTTCAGGAGTAGGCACAACTGTTACTTCCGGTGTCGGAGTTTCTTCCGGAGTGACCGTCAATTCTGGTGTGGGGGTAGGAGTAGGAGTGATATCCGGATCCTGATTCTGCCCATTTATGAAATCTATATAATCAGGGATTCCGTTAAGATCAGCATCTTCATTTAATCCAAAAGCACAGCAGATGGAAGTCAATCCGACATCGCTGATGGTCATTGGATCACTGCAGTTTTGTTCGCCGCCGGTAATTGTCATATTCCAAGAAACAACAGGATTCAGGTTTTGGTTATTTCCATCGTTAGTGATACGAATTATGGTATCCGATGTTTCCAGATCAGCACCCGCCACCTCCTGAATACTTCTATTTGATCTGAATGATAGTTTCCAGTCTTCGATAGGCTTATTCGTAGAATTCTCAAGGATTAGTGCTCCGTTATAGCCTGTTCCCCAGTTGGAATACTCCTGATAAGAAAGAGAGTAGTCGGTAGGATCGACGATTTTTTCAGTTGTGTTTAACAAGTAGAACATCGGAAGGGCATTCACCGGCTGTCCATCCAAAGCGGAGACCGTCATTCCAAAACTGACAGTACTATCGGGAAGAATATCCTGGTTCCAGCCTGCATTCTTAAATGTATATACGCCATCATTACTATCTGAAATGACCGTGCCCCATGTTCCCTCAATGTTATACGGAAGATCCATCGTAAGATACCAGTTTTCGACGATTTCAGTTCCGGTGTTAGAAACCACAAACTCAAGATTAGCATAGTTATCCCAGGATGAAACAATTGCTACGTCCACTTCAAATTGGAGATTCTCCGTGACTGAGTATACTGGTATATCTGAAGAGGAATCCGCACGCATCGTCAGAGGCATGCAAGGCAAAACAACAGCAATGGAAAGAACAGAACAAAAGAGTTTGAGCCAGCGGTTTTTCTGCATGAACCATCCCTCCATCATCGCGTTGCGAGTCACTAAAATCTCTGACGCTATCTTTTTGTTCGTCTCTCCTACTTTTTCAGTTTATCATGTGCTCAGAATTAAGTAAACTGAAATACATATACCGCTAATTCTCTGCAATACTAATGTGAATTATTGAAGAAAACAAAAAGTGGGAACCCTTCGAAAGGAAGGATCCCCACCTGCATTATCCTAATCGGTTGGAATTACTTATTCTTCAGTCTCTTCTCCAGAGCCTTCTTCTCAGCCTCGTAACCCGGCTTACCGAGAAGAGCGAACATGTTCTTCTTGTAAGCTTCAACACCAGGCTGGTTGAACGGATTTACGGAATTGAGGTAACCGGAAATACCGCAGGCCTTCTCGAAGAAGTAGATCAGCTGGCCGAGCCAGTACTCGTTGAGCTCCGGAACGTGGATGATGAGGTTCGGAACCTTTCCGTCAACGTGAGCAAGAACAGTACCCTGCATTGCCTTGAGGTTAACTTCGTTCATATCCATACCGGACAGGAAGTTGAGGCCGTCGAGGTTCTCCGGATCGTTCGGGATCGTGAAGGAACGGCGTGCCTTATCGATCACAACAACTGTCTCGAAGAGCATTCTCTTACCATCCTGGATGTACTGACCCATGGAGTGCAGGTCTGTCGTGTTATCTACGCCTGCCGGGAAAATACCTCTGCCGTCCTTACCTTCGGACTCACCGTAGAGCTGCTTCCACCACTCTGTCATGAAGTGGAAAGAAGGCTCGTAGTTGACCATAACTTCTGTTGTGTAGCCGCGGCGCAGGAGGCAGTTTCTTGCGATTGCATACTTGTAGCAGTCGTTTTCCATCTCTACCTTCTTGAAGTCACGGGAAGCATCTCTTGCACCCGTCATGAGCTGACGGATATCGATACCTGCAACTGCAATCGGCAGAAGACCTACAGCTGTCAGAACGGAGAAACGTCCTCCGACATCATCCGGTACTACGAATGTCTCGTAGCCTTCCTTAGTAGCAAGACCCTTCAGGGCTCCCTTTGCCTTATCTGTTGTTGCGTAGATTCTCTGACGAGCCTCTTCCTTACCGTACTTTTCTTCCATGTAAGCGCGGATGATACGGAAAGCGATCGCCGGCTCTGTTGTTGTACCGGACTTGGAGATGATGTTGACGGAAACTCTCTTACCTTCGAGAAGATCCATCAGGTCAGCAAGATATGTAGCGCTGATAGAGTTACCGCAGAACAGAACCATCGGAGCCTTTCTTACTTTCTTCTGTGCTACGTTAGCAAAAGAGTGGGAAAGAAGCTCGATCGCAGCTCTTGCACCGAGGTAGGAACCGCCGATACCGATAACCAGAAGGACATCGGAATCCTTTCTGATCTTAGCTGCAGCCTTACGGATGCGGATAAATTCATTCTTATCGTACTTGCTCGGGAGTTCTACCCAACCAAGGAAGTCACTGCCGGGGCCTGTCTTCTTGTGGAGCATGTTGTGTGCCACTTCAACCTGCGGCAGCATCTTCTCCATCTCACCTTCGGCAATAAAAGGCATAATGTTGGAAGTATCAAGACTAATCATAAAAGTTTCTCCTCATTCTCATTTATGTCAGATTCGGTGTCCTCAACACCGCGTATAGTATAGCATTATTTTCCCGTTTGAAATGTTAATATCTTGTCAGAATCATTCAAATTATGCGATATTTCAAACGAAAACTAATGCTTTTTGACTTTTGTCAAGAAAAAATGAAATCGAAATCGGTTAAGATTTCAGTGCTTTTTTCGATGTGAAAAATAGCGTATAATGAACTACATCTTTTTCCAAGGAGCACCTCATGGCCAACACCGATCTTCCAAATGCAAAGATCATCATCCTGTTCATTCTCTCGAAGGTAAGCGGCATCCCGTCTTCGCAACTGATGGACTGTGCCATGGAGTCTCTGTACATGGATTATTTTCTCTACACGCAGGCCAAGAGCGAGCTTCTCGAGCAGCGTCTGATGACGGAATCCGAGCGAAAAGGCGAGCTCCGTAAGGATGCCTCCGGAAAAACTGTCCTAAGCTGTGACATCACACCTTCAGGCACTGAGATCCTCGAGCGCCTTCTCCCTTCCGTCCCTGCAGGAATCCGCGCCTATCTGACTTCCGCATCCCGCAACTGGCTTCATGATACCAATGAGTCGCAGAGCGTATATGCCGAGTATGCCCCGGATGACGAGGGAACATGGTACGTCGATCTTCGCCTGATCGAGCGCGGTTCAACTACGTTCGCGCTCCGTATGACGGCTCCGTCCGAGGAAGTCGCCGAGAGGACCTGCAAGCGCTGGGAATCTGCCACCGCTGAAACATACATGCAGATCCTGCGTCTGCTGTCAGAAGAAAAGTAATCCCCACATTTTGAATAAACAACTTCGCCCACCCTCTGCTATTACGAGCGCGTGCGATGCAATAGCGCTTCTTGCTCTATGTTTGGTTCTATTTTGAACACTTTTTTAGAACCAAACCTAGAACATCTCCTCTTTGTTCTATGTTTCGTTCTATTTTGAGTACTTTTTTAGAACAAAACCTAGAACAGCAAAAAGACTGTTCTTTCCTCCCACAAGGGTGATATGATGTATACATGCTCGACTTTTTGTTGTGGTATTAGATGTTGATTTTATGATTCGGGCAAATATCACTAATAAGAGGTACAGCATGATTTCTTCTCGTATTATTGAATCCGCGATTCATCTTCGAAAGAGCGCCATTTCGTCGCTCCAGCTCATCGACCAAAATTGCCCGAAACTTTCGCTTGGCAAGCACAATGTTCATGGCCGGACTGTTCATGTCATCCGTATTTTCAAAACCGTCGACGGCAAGCAAAAGTGTTTTGAATATTCGATCACTGCCCCCAGAGGCAAGAAGCTTTTGTCGGCGAACCAGAAAGTTTTTCTTGTTAGAAAAGCACTCGCTGCACTTTCGTCAGACGAATTTTTCGTTACACGATCCATCAGAGGCAATTCCAAGGCTCTTGAAAAACCGTCTTGGCTGAATCCTTATCCAAACGCAAGCTTCCTCAACTCGCCTGTTCTCTCCTTCTCCTTGGACGAATGGCTTTCGCTCAGCGAGTGGAACGATCCAACGATCACTAACGGATATCGTCACAGGGATCACGTGTTCCGCTCTAAATCTGAGCTTTTGATCGCACAATTGCTGGAATCGCTCGGACTTGAATATAAATATGAACCTCTGATTATGATCGGCGGAAAAGAAAGACGACCGGACTTTGCGGTCTTCTGTCCGGAGACCATGCGCTACTTCTTCATTGAGCATCTGGGTCTATTGAGTGATGCGCGGTATCGCATGGACGCAGTAGCAAAGATGGAACAATACGACAAAGCCGGTTTGCGCGACGGATACGACATCATTTACACAACAGAATTCGGCCATGGAAGCTTTGACATTGATGCCGCCTATGGCAAGATCGCAGGTGCCATTCTGGCTCAAAGCAAAACCGTATAGCAGTTCTACTCTTTCAGCCAGCCTTTTTCTACAGCACGGTCGATATTCCTGATGAGCCACTTATGCACTTCCGGCATGAACTCCCGGACGATCTCGATCCTTGCTTCGACCTGGGATCTTCTGGCGCCGCCGTTTCTCCAGGTGTGGCCCTCGGTCAGCGTATTATGCAGGAGCGGCTGCGTGCGGTCAAGGCATGCCGCGTATTTCGCATCCACCGTTTCCATCGCATCGAATTCTTCCCAGAGTGCACGAAGCTCGGCACCCTGTTCTTCCGGGAGCTGGGCATAGAGTTTATCCGCAGCGGCAGCTTCACGCGCTGCTTTGCTTTCGTTGCCTTTCACATCGTATGCGAAGGTATCGCCGGCATAGATCTCGATAAGGTCATGGACAACACACATCTTGATGGCGCGCTCCACGTTCGGTTCCTCGACACAATACTCCTTAAAAAGCAGCGCCATCACGGCGATGTGCCAGGAGTGCTCCGCATCGTTCTCGTGACGCACACCGCTGATCAGCATCGTGCGTCGGTAAATCTCCGTCATCTTATCGATCTCCGCGGTGAACTTCAGCTGCTGATCAAGTCTCATATTTCCAGAACTTAAGAAATCTTCAATACCCATTTTTATCTCACTTTCAAATAAACAGATTCAAACATATTTTGCCAGAATAAAACCAATGGCTACCAGAGATACCGCAACGATCATTCCCACAAATTTGAGGACCTCTTTTTTGTCCTCGGCCTTCTGGCTCTCGGAAACCGGATGCCCGCAGCTGGGGCATGCACCCTTACGTGAATCAAATTCCGCTCCGCATTTCTCGCAATGAATGATCATACAGATTCCCTCACTTCTTGCCTGTAATGTAGTATACCGCAAGCGCGGTCCTGTGTGACAGACCCTCTTTGGCAAGGATCGATGTGATATAGTTTTTCACTGTACCCTCGGAGATGAAGAGTTTGCTCGCGATCTCTTTATTGGAAAGTCCGTCGGCGACGGCACGAACGATTTCGAGTTCACGCTCGGTATAACCGCTCTCATCAAACCCTTTTCCGGCCGTCGATGCATTAGCTGATTTGCTGATCGACTCGAGGAGGCTTTCTTCCATAACGCTCGTGCCATTATAGACGGACTTGATCATCTGCTTGAGATGGTCGGGAGTGTGGTTCTTGATGAGGTATCCCTTCGCGCCGTTTCCGAGTGCTTTCCGGACAAGATCATCGTCATCGAAAGTCGTCAGGATCAGAACTTTTCCGAGGTCCTTCTCCACGATCTCTTTTGTCGCTTCGATACCATCCATCACGGGCATCTGGATGTCCATGAGGAATACATCAGGTTTATCCTTCTCAGCGATCTCGATTGCTTCACGGCCGTTACTTGCGCAGCCCAGGACCTCAAAATCATCATCCACATCGAGGATGATCTTCATGCCGTCTCTTACAAAATCACTATCGTCGGCGATGATGACTTTAATTTTCTCCATCTTTACTCCTCCTTCAGTGGCAGCAGCATCGTCACGGTGAATCCGGCCGTGCTTTCAAAAGAAATCGTACCGCTGCATTCTCTGACTCTCTGGCGCATGCCCGAGATGCCCATGCCGTCCCTGATCTCTGAACAGCCGACCCCGTCGTCCGCGATACTGACGCGGACACGCTGCGCCATGACAACGAGCTGGATATCGATGCGGCTGCACTTACTGTATTTCATGGAATTGGATACCGCTTCAAAAGCATTATCCAGGATCACTTCCCATATCTTATCCGGGATATTCGAGGTCTCGCCCTCGGTCGTAAGCTCGGTCTGTACGCCCTTGGAATTGCAGTCCTCGCAGAGCTTATAAAGCTGAAGCATCGTAAGCTGTCTTTTCTCCGGACGCTCTTTTCTCAAGATCCCCCGGATCTCATCCATGCCGCCGCGGAGCTGGTCGATGACCGCCTGGATCATGGCCTCGGATTTCTCCGGATCTTTCTCCATCAGGACCTTGGCCGCTTCGAGCTGGTATACGGAACCGTTGATGTTATGCCCGAGTTTATCGTGGAGCGTCTGCGACAGCGAAGCCCGATGTTCGAGGACCTGGTTCTCCGCCATGATCATGCTCCTTCTCTGCTCCATCTTCGCCGCGTATTCCTTCTGCTGCATATCGCGCTTTAGGTTCTGCTCGTTGATGGTATCTTCCAGCATCTGCTTCCTATACGAGCGGATCACGTAATTGTGTTGCAGATAGACGATGGCCGTGAGTGATACTGCAATCAGGCGCGTAACAATATCGATCGGACCGGGCACGAGAAAGCCCACGATCGGGAGAAGGTATATCTTCGCATCAAGTGATTCGAACAGCGACAGGAAATCGTAAACGATAATGAATCCCAGAAGCATGAACCCAGTCTCGCCGAGCGCCATCAGCGCAGAGAAAAAACCGGCAGCCGTGATCAGAAGGAGAAACCTGGATTTTCCGGGGACGATCTCGAAGAAACACATGGACGCCAGATACATCGCCACCAGAAGGAGCACCCATGCAGACACCTGTGTATCCTCTGATCTTTCGATGTAACCATATGCGCTGAAAGTGACCATCAGAAAGATGCGCACCAGCACAAAATAATGATTCTTCAACCGTTCCAAAAGATTCTCCCCACCGGTTCGGAATTGGCGCCGGGTCCCAAGGCAAAAGCACTTGTCCGACTCCATAAATATTTTACTTCATCATAATAGCATATTTTGCAACACATTCCTGTTCAGAATCGTCTATTATGTAACTGAGAAAAGGGGTGACATACATGAAAGCAAAAAAACTGTTTGCAGGAATACTTATTTCCTCCATTCTGCTGTCAACAGCAAGCGGATGCGCGAAGAAAACGAAAACCAAATCAGGTCTTGCCACGATCGATAAGGACAATGGCAACGATGCGATCTTTGAACTGGTTTCGGGAAAGAGCGCCAAATCAAAGTCAGACGATGAAGATCTGAAGAAAGCATACTCCGAGTTCGTTCTCGGGCTGGCCAAACGCTGCGCGGAAGAATCCGGAAAAGAAAATTTCCTTATCTCCTCCGACTCAGTGCTTTTCGCGCTGGAAATGACTGCGGCCGGCGCAGACGGAGACACACTCGATCAGATGCTCGACACGCTTATGCCGGGTGCGGATAAAGAAGATGCTTTCCTGTTTGCCGTAGACCGTATGGCCCAGTTGAGAAGCAATCAATTGAGTCTCGCCAACTCCGTCTGGATCAACGAGAAAGAGAAGGCTGCATTTTACAGCAACTATCTGAAGTATGTCGAGGACAATTTCGATGCGAAGATCGATTCGGTCCCCTTTGATGACACCGGTGTCGACAAGATCAATTCCTGGGTAAAAGACAACACTGCCGGGATGATTCCGACATTAATCGATAAGCTTTCCACAGACGATGTGATGGTCCTGGTCAACGCACTCGCTTTTGATGCGAAGTGGAAAAAGGCTTTTGACCCTGAAGACGTTGAAGACGGAACATTTCTAAGTGGCGATGGAACCAGAGAAGACTGCAAGTATCTCTGCGGTGAGAACGATGTAGTTTATCTTTGTAACGATACCGCCACGGGATTCTACAAACGTTACGAAGGGGAAAAATATGCTTTCATGGTAATACTCCCCGGCGCACCCGAACCTGATTTCTTATCTTTTGATGACTTGGAGAACAATAACTCGAGATCGAAGAGTGACGAAACAGACTGGACCATGGTCGACATCAACAGATATGTTTCCCTGATGACGGCGGAAGATTACTGGGATTTCTGGAACAGCAGGAATTATGAAGATGAAGTTGAATACATGTTCCCGGAGTTTACCAGTGAGTACTCTACATCCCTGAAAGACATCCTTCATGACATGGGAATGGAAGATGCTTTCAATTCTTCTGCCAACTTCGAAAACATGAGTGATCTTAAACCTCTTTTCATTGGTGATGTGATCCATAAGACGAAGATCGAAGTAAATGCCACGGGAACCAAGGCGGCAGCCTCTACCGGCGTAATCATGGAGCACAACTCCGTGATCATGCAGAGAAAAGTGATCTGCAACCGTCCTTTTGCTTACGCGATCGTTGACGTCGAGACCGGTCTTCCGATCTTCTTCGGAACCGTAGAACATGTAAACGGATGATCCGGATACTGCCATATGCTGAAGGGACGGGAAGGTCTTCTTCCCGTCCTTTCTTCGTTTTCTTTTTCCTTTTCTCTCAGATATCCTTCTACTCTTCGCCGTTTCGGATCTTCACTCCTACACCGCCCACACTCAATGTGAGGATCAGGTAGGAACACGTAACGGCAAGAAGTACCAGGTAGGCTTTTTTATCCCCGACAAAGAACATCTCCGTCGCATCCAGGAACCACTTCTGCGGCATCAGCGATGCGATCGCCTTGATAATGCTTGAAGTACCGTCCAGCGGGAAGAAAGTTCCCGCAAGAAGTGATGACATCGAAAATAGTGCGAATGCGGCGATATTCGAATTCATCACGTCACCTAAAACGACACCGATCACGAGACTTATTGAGCTGAAGATCAAGCCCAGAAGAAACATCATCAGGAGGAACTTTCCTCTGCCGACGCCGAACTTCTCCGCATCGAGTATCAGCGTGCAGATACCCAGAACGATCGTCATCAACGCCGTCGCGATCGCGCTGATCACGAACTTTGAAGCGAAGTATGTGTACGAGGACATGCCCGTCAGTCGAAGCCTCGTGAGGACCTTGTCATGCTCATCTTTGATGACCGTGTGTGCGATGAAAACACCGCAGAATACATATCCGAGAGTCATGAAAGCGATGGCATATCCGATTGCGGTCTTTCTGTTTTCCTGATCCTGTGTAAGGGATCTGGAAGAGCCACCTGAAATCTTGACGACTTTCTTCTCCGGGGAACTTGCAATTCTCTGATTGAGAAGTTCTGAAGCCTTTGGCAGTGTCCATTCCGCGACTGTCTTTTTGATCAGAGCGAGTTCTTTTCGCAGGGAATAATCAAGCATCTCGATCCGGCCGTCGTCGGAAAGAACATAGACAGCAAGCGCTTCATCTTCTTTTCCGTCGGCGACCAGGCGGTCAAAATCCTGCGTGATATAGAGCGCTGCGCCCATTCTGTCAAACTCACCATCGTGCTTCACACGTGCATCTGCAGAAGCTTTATCCATGCCCGGCACCCTGGCACGTACGATGGAAAAAGCACCGCTGCTCGCGAGTTTTTTCAGCATGTACTCGGAAAGATCACTTCCGCATGCATCGTATACCTTTACGACAAAAGCGCCCTGACTGCTGTAGTATGCGACCTTTTCCTCCTCGGATCCCAACTCGGCGACCACACCTTCCGCCTGCTTTGAAAGCGTGATCGAATTCATCTGATGCGCCTGCAGAACAGATGTGGAAAGGATCGGAACGATCAGCAGGAAAAACCAGAAGCTCTTGTTTCTAAACAGTAATTTAAGACTGGATCTGATCAGTGTTCTCATGCTCTTCCCCTCCTTCTGATTGAACTTGCCGCGATTGAGATCAGCGAGCATACGACGATGATCCCTGCGCAGTAAAGAATGGCACTTCCGAAATAGCTGCTGCTGCCGGATGAGGCCTGCTCGACCATCGCACGGTTGCAGTGATAGATCGGCGAGAGCAGTTTGAGATACTCAGGATGATCCGAGAACATGTATGTCTCGAAACTTCCGCCGAAGAATCCCATGGTCCATACCAGAGAGAACGTCAGGATGACCGTGATGATCATGTTATCCGTGATACTCTGGAACATCAGTCCGAGCGCGGAGGATGCGGCTGTCATTATCAGGAACAGCACGACAACATAGAAAAGGTTGCCCCAGTCTGTTCCGAAGAAAGCAGCATTGAGACCGGCTGCCGCAAGTGTTCCCAGCATGACCACGATCGCAAGAGGAAGGAACCTTCCCAGATAGATCTGTGTCTCACCGAGTGCCGATACCGTGTATCTTCTGCGGATGCCGTATCTCTTCTCGCTTGTCAGGAGCCCTGCAGCGCAGATGATCGCGCACCAGGAGTAGTAGAGAACGAACACGATGCCGTAGTATCCGGTCGAATCCACTGCCTTAAGAAAGGAAGGGTGTTCGACGGTAAGTTTTATGTCGTCATATGGATCAGTTCTGAGCATCTGCGCTTCTTGGGCCGTCGGATCCGGGGCCGCCGTATCAGTCGCCCAGGAGTCTGATCTCACGGAATTGGCCTTGGCATCTGTCATCTCATCACAGAAGACCGACATGAAGTATTCGAGAGCCGCTCCCTGTGCCGGCTGGTCGGAGACACGATAGATCGTGTAATTTCCGCCTTCAAGCTTTACAAATCCCGACAGGTCATTTTTCGAAATGATCTCTTCCGGCTCTTCCGAGTCAAAACGGGTAAATGTGATATCCGTCTGTTCTCCTGCGATCTTCAGTGCTTCTTCGGCGTTCTCCCAGATGCTCCCTGTCTCAATAGAATAGCCGCATCGGAATCCTCCATGATCCTGATAGGTTTTCATCAGTCCGGAAAAAGCACTGATCAGGACAGCGGATACGAGTACCGGACAGAATGCAAACAGCAGAACGTTTACCCAGCTCCTGCCCATGAGCTTGGCATTGTTTTTGATTAAATACCGTATCATGATCAGATGTCCCTCAGTTTCTTTCCCGTCAGCGTCAGGAAGACTTCCTCAAGCGTAATGCTCGAGGTGTCATCCACCACAAGTTTTTTAAGTTCTTCGGAGGTTCCGGTCGCGATGATCCTGCCGTTGTCCATGATGGCGATCCTCGTGCAGATCGCTTCAACTTCTTCCATGTAGTGGGATGTATAGATGACTGTCGCACCGTTTCTGTTCGACTTCTTGATGCGCTCGAGAATGAAGTTTCTCGACTGCGGATCGATGCCGACTGTCGGTTCGTCGAAGATCAGAAGGTCCGGGTGATGGCCGATCGCACAGGCGATATTGAGGCGTCTTTTCATGCCGCCCGAAAAGGTCCGGGCATATTCATTCTTCTTATCGAGAAGACCGACGTACTCCAGGGATTCGTCAATGCGCTCTTTCAGTTCTTTTCCCTTAATACCGTACAAGGAAGTAAAGAGTTCGACATTCTCCCAGGCCTTGAGTCTTCCATGGATCGCCAGATCCTGCGGGATATATCCGAGCTTTTTACTGAGCTCTTTTTTATTCTTCCGGAAATCTTTTCCCATAAATTCCACCGTGCCGATCGTCGGACGCACGATGTTGCAGATCATGTTCATCGTGGTGGACTTTCCGGCGCCGTTCGGTCCTAAAAGACCGAAGACCTCGCCCTTTTCGATCTCGATATTGAGATTGTCCACGACGACTTTGTTACCGTACTTTTTGGTCAGGTCAGTAAGTTTCAGAATCGTTTCCATGTGTGTTTTTCTCCATCAGTTTTTTGTCGATATCAGCATATCAATACGATGTCTATGACATAAGTGAAAAAAGACAGGTTTTTCCATATGACTTTCGTCACGTCCGAAGAAAAAACATCCGAGAAAAAATTCTCAAATTCGGGTGTCCGATTTGAAGAAAATAGCGTATCATAAAAATATATCCAAAACAAAACAAGGAGGGACATTTATGGATAAGCTGTTCAAGCTGAAACAAAACGGCACGACCGTCCGTACGGAGATCGTTGCGGGACTTACGACATTCATGACAATGGCGTATATCATCGCACTGAATCCGAATCTTCTCACCGGATTCGATGTAGGTTCTCCGCTCTGGAACGGCGTCTTCCTGGCAACATGTATCGCCTCTGCAGTCGGTACTCTGGCCATGGCTTTCTTAGCCAACAAACCTTTCGTTATGGCACCTGGTATGGGCCTTAACAGTTTCTTTGCCATCGTCACGGCAAACATCGTCGCCATGACCGGTATGACGTATCTGGAATCTTTCCAGAGCGCTTTGGTCATCATCTTCATCGAAGGTATCGTATTCATCGTTCTCTCGATCTTTAACGTTCGTGAGAAGATCGTAGAAGCGATCCCGCTCGGTGTACGCCTCGGTATCGGACCTGCTATCGGTCTGATGCTTATGAACATCGGTTTCGGGTCCAATGTCAGCATCTATTCTGAGGATGGCGGACCGTTCTATGCAATGCGCGATTTCTTCGGTTCTCTTACCGCGAAGTTCGCTAAGGATTCCATGGGATCTGCTTATGACGTCATGGTCCTTTCCGTTGTTACCATGTTCATCGGTCTGTTCGTGATCATCGCACTGACACACAAGAAGATCAAAGGTTCTGTGCTTTATGGTATGCTGGTCGCTTCCGTCTGCTACTGGGCAGGTCAGGCGATCTTCTTTGATACCAACCCGTTTGAAAGCCTGAAATCAGCTTCCTTTGTTCCGCCTTTCAAGGATATGGCAGACACCACACTGTTCAAACTGAACTTCAGTGGTTTCGCTCAGATCACCTGGTTCACGATTTTAACACTCGTCATCACCTTCTGCATCATCGACATGTTCGATACCATCGGAACTCTCGTTGGTACCGCTTCCCGTGCGAAGATGCTCGATAAGGATGGCAACATGCCGAACATGAAGCAGGCTCTCCTTTCCGACGCGATCGGTACGGTTGCAGGTTCCGTTACAGGTACTTCCACCGTTACCACATTCGTAGAATCCGCTTCCGGTGTTGAAGCCGGTGGTAGAACCGGTCTTACCGCGGTCACATCAGCGATCATGTTCCTGCTTTGTATGTTTATCGCTCCTCTCGCAGCAGTGATCCCGGCTCCGGCTACATCTTCCGCTCTGATCTATGTTGGTATCCTGATGTTCGGTAACTTAAAGGACATCAACTTCTCAGATCTTTCCCAGCTCGTTCCTGTAGCGATCATGATCCTGGCAATGCCGATCTCCGGCTCTATCGGACACGGTATCGGTCTTGCTCTCATCAGCTACACCGTAATCAAGATCTTCACCGGTAAGGCCAAGGACGTTTCCATCCTGACATACGTTCTTTCCGCGATCTTCCTGCTGAAGTTCTTCGTTCCGATCTGATGCCGGATCTCATCTCCTAAAGAGATAAAACGAAAAAAGATAAAAAGGGAGCCGCCCGCTGGGGCGGCTCCTTTTTTCACGCGGTGGGTGTGGGGCCATCCGAAGGGGGAATAGCCCCCCGCGCAAACTCAGATATATTAAAGTGCTACTGAGTCAACGAAAATAACCTTGTACTCGCTGTGTACCTGTGCGAGCTGTTCAATAATGATCTCTTTGAGATGTGTCTGTGCTTTCTGATAGAGACCGCTGTTGATGGCTTCCTGGAGATGTCTCTCTTTTACTTCCGCCAGACGGACGGTAACTTCATCGGCACGGATCGGATTGAATACATTGTTGTCCTGAACGACGGTAACGCTTTCCTGCGGAAGATTGTTGTCCACGATCGGGAGCTTCGGCAGTGTGATATAGATCTCCTTCTTCTGATTGTTGACGACGGTCTTGATGTCATTTAAGTCATATCCGACCTTGATGGTGCCCGAATAGACGATCTCGATTTTGTGCTGGGTACCCCAGATCTCAAAATCCGTATACGGGATCTCGACGGAATCGACTACGCTTGCGGTGCCTGCATACTTTTCAGAATAAGTCATCAGCTCTGAGATCGCCCGAAGTTCCGTGACCACGTTATCTGTAGTCAGGATGATGCCGTGGAATCTCTCTTCTTCTTCAATAATCGCTTCGCGGGATCCGGCATTCTTGACCTTGGATGAACCGGAGAGCGGTTTCCATCCTGTGCACATCACTACGATGGCAAGCACACCGACGATCGCGCAGATCGCTGTGACACCGTGAAAGAGTCTTGTGAAAAAGCCCTTCTTCGGCTTAACTCTTACACCGTTTACATACTCATAGTTTCTCATAAGCAACTCCTCCTTTTGCAAAGAAGTGCGTTCACTCAGTAGCACATTTAAGTTCACGCACAATCGAAATGTGTTTCTAACTCATGTTTTCTCACTATAATAATAAAAGAGAACGGCGTCCTAATTCCTCTTAATTAATTGAACAAATTTCGTCTAAACCGTAACGAAACATTTGATTTGTTCTGACTATAGTTTATAATCTAACATGTCAAGGAAAAAACCGCGGGAACTTTGCATTAAGTTCTGCTAATTTGCTTTGAAGTTCAAAATAAGGTGTGGGTGTAAAAATGGGACGTAGGTCAACTAAAGAGAACAAGAACATTTACCAGATCAGCCGCGAGGCGCAAAACCTTACGCGCGACGCTGCTTCCGAGAAACTGCAGTACATCTCTGCGGACCGTATCGAGAAGATCGAGAACGAGAAGACACTTCCGCATCCGGAAGAGATCCTGGCTATGGCAGACTGCTACAAGAACCCTTCTTTGTGCAATTACTTCTGCTCTCACGAGTGCCCCATCGGACAGGAATATGTCCCTGAGGTCGTTCCGAAGGAGCTTTCGCAGATCACTTTAGAGATGATCGCCACATTAAATGCCATCGAGAAGAATAAGAACCGCCTGATCGAGATCACGGTAGACGGTAAGATCGCGGAGCACGAGCTTCCGGATTTCGTTGAGATCAAAAATGAGCTCGATAAGATGGCCCTGACCATCGATTCCTTACGACTGTGGATCGATAACGCCATCGCTGAAGGTCAGCTCAGCAAGGAAGACTTCGCCAAGTAGATCCTGAACGGATCTTTTCCATAAGAAGAAAAACAGAGCCCGCATGTCTCACTCATGCGGGCTCTTCTGTCGAAAGTGGAGGTGTGTTTTTTTCCTGGCAGATCCTCTGACCCCGAAAGGTGGATCTGTTGATCAGTCCGATCCGTCTGCTGAAATCCGGGAAGCATTCCATCGCTTCACACAGGCGGATCATCTGAAGTCGTTTGTCTAAGTCCATGAAGTCTCATCCCCTGTTGCTTCAATTACTGTTTCCGATTATTTGCTTGCTTTGAAGATATTCTATCCTTCCCCGTGAAAAAGAAACACCGGCGCAGCGACTGAATAAGTCGCCCTATTTTCTCTTATCCCGCATGTTAGAAATGGTATAATGAATCTGGGCATAGGTGGAACCGCTGCCGTATATCGGCGGCAAATACCGTCCGCGCAGGCATTTGCGCATTCTGACAGACATAAATCGGGAGGATTTTCTTATGAAGTACGTACTCATCTCTTTGGCCGAAAGCAGTAAGATCGACTTTTCCGGAGCGGAAAAACTTTCCAAGACCGATCACATCATCTTCGTTTACGTAAAAGGAAAGAAGACATTAAGTGCGTCGGTAAAAGAAGCACTCGAAGGGGTCAAGGCCGAGGTGGAGTATTTTGAGATCGCTGCGGCTTCCGAGCTTTCCTGCGCGATATCCTACCTGATCGGATACCATACGGCAAGTAAGCATGATGTCATCGTGATCACCGCAGATAAGAGCAAGTACCCGAGCAAAGTCATCAAGGAGATCAAAGTCTATAGTGCATTCCGCGCGGCTACCGGCGGCACATCCTCTTCTTTCTCCGCAAAAAAGACGACTGCGAAGAAGTCCACCACCGCCAAGAAGACTTCCACCGCCAGGAAGACCACGACGGCGAAGAAATCCACTTCCACGACGAAGAAATCCTCGACTGCGAAGAAGACGACGAAAAAGACTTCTTCGAAAAAGAAGTCGGACGGTCTGGATTCGATCCTGGATTCTCTGGCCAAGGGCAATACGACCAAGCTCGGTAAGAGCTTAGGCGATCTGGCCGGCTCACTTTTTAAGTAAGGAATATATTACGGTTCAGAGCTTTTCGAGCACCTCGAAGAGCTCGATCTGAAGGACTTCACGGGGATCCAGATACTCTCTTAACGAGTGTTCCAGGATCTCCTCTTCTTTTCTTTTTCTCCAGTCCTCGATCTTCATGTCGCCATATTCACAGGAGGCCAGATCCAGAGGAACATCCTCAAAATGCATCAGGCCGAAGCCGAGGGTCCGGATCACGACCTTGGGATTTCCGTCCCAGTCAGTGATCACATTGAGATCCCCTTTTCTCGGGTACATATCGCGGTATTCGGAAATAAGGCTCTGAAGTTCTTCATTGGTATACTGACGGATCTCATACGGATCGTAATCCGATAGATAGCTGAAATCCGAGATGAATACAGTGCGCCTGCCCATCAGGATCTCTTCTACGACTTTATTCGCTTCTTCTTTTGTATCACCGTAATGCCAGAAAGAGAGCTCGTCGATGTTATACTCAGCCATACCCTGCCTCCTTTTCCTTCCCTATTATAGCAGAAGGATAAAGAGGTGGAACGGATCTTCGGGAAATGACCTCAGCGCAGATCTTTTCGCGTATACTTCGCATAAGAAAGGACGATTCCGATGACCATAAAGATCAATCCCGGAACAAGATAGCGGACCGCAAGATCTCCGGATCTTATAATGTCCGAGGTCTCCGTGTAGCTGAAAGCGGAGATATACTTTAAAGGCTTTGCCTTCTCGGTGATGTTCGCTACGATATTCAGAAAGTACATGAGTCCTGCGATCCCGATACCGACGCCGATCCCGCCGTGTGTCAGGAAAGCCGACACGCCGAAGCAGATACCTGCGATCTCAAGCTGCATGAGAAGATACGCAAAATGGATCAGAAGCAGTTCTTTCCAGAAGATGCTCTCGCCGATCAGAAGGATCGATAAGATCGAGAGGATCAGGACGATCGCGTTCATGATGAGGATGTTCGAAAAGACGGAAAGGAGCTTCTCGGTGATCACTCGGATCCTCGGGACCGGATGGGTAAAGAGGAACTCCGCTGTGTGGTCACGCTCTTCCTTCATGAGGGAAGATACCGCGATAATGGCCGCGAAGAACGCGCCGCCCAGTCCGAGCATGTTGCCGGCCTCCACACCGTAAAAGCCGATCAGGGTGCCGAAGTTTAATTTATCCATGCCGAAAGCCTGGGTGAAGCTTCCCATCTTCGAAAAAATCGCATTCACATCGCCCATCTGCGATTCCATCTCGGGGAACATCAGGACGCAAAGCCCGATCAGAAGCCCGATGGAAAGGCTCCAGATCAGCACGGTCTTTTTCTGTGATCTTATTTCCTGCTTAAAGATAGTCATATGGGGTACCTCGTTACGATTCGTAGTAGTGCATGAAGATCTCTTCGAGACTCGGCTCCGTGATAGTCAGATCCCGTATCTCTTCTTTGGAGAGAATGGAAAGAAGGAGCTTGATGTCGCCTTTATAAAGGAAGCTTATGCCTTCGTCTCTTTCGCTCTCGGTAAATGTCACGCCGGGAAGATCGGAAAACCGCTCCTTCGGGACATCCCCGAGGATCGTCACCTTTCTCGCGCCTGTCTGCCCGAGCTCGCCGACCTTGTCGGAAAGGAGGATCTTCCCTTCTTTGATGAAGGCCGCACTCTTACAGTAGGCCTGCACTTCCGAAAGGATGTGTGACGAGAAGAAGATCGTAGCTCCCCGCCGGTTCTCTTCTTTCAGGATCGAAAAGAACTCTTTCTGCATCAGAGGATCGAGCCCCGAAGTTGGTTCATCCAGGATCAGAAGCTCCGGGTGATGCTGCACCGCGCAGATGATGCCTACTTTTTTCCGATTTCCGAGAGAAAGATCCTCGACTTTTCTGTTCGGGTCAAGATCAAGACGCTTGCAGAGCTCGGAAGCCCTTTCTTTACAGTCCGTCTTTCGAAGATCCGCGGAGTATTTCAGGGCGTCTTTGACCTTCATGTCGTGATAAAACCAGATCTCCGACGGAAGGTATCCCGTTCTCTTTAATATCTCTTCCTTATCGTCCACGATATCGTAGCCCAATACCTTTGCTTCGCCTCTTGTCTTCCGGATCAGACCGAGGAGAGTTCGTATCGTCGTCGATTTACCGGCGCCGTTCGGGCCGATAAAGCCGAAGAAGTCCCCTTTTTCCACAGATAGATCGAGATCCCTGATCCCGAGGCTCTTGCCGTAAAACTTCGTAAGTGCTCTTGTTTCGATAGCCAGTTCTTTTTCCATAGTATTCCTCATTTCAGATAAAGGTCTTTCCAGAAATCGATAAGTTTTCTGTAGTCCATAAGGACCCGGTCGACGTCGATCCTGCCCTGATTCTGCATCTGGTACATGTATCCCTCGGATGCGAGGAACATGTCCTGATACATCATATTCAGATCGAGTCCGTCCTTAAAGAGTGTCGGGTCGAGCTTCGGAAGGCTCTTGTTCGTGCTGAGCTTTCGATACGGCGCGATGATCTTCTGAAGTTCATCCTTAACTTCCTCGTCCTCCTCATAGTAGGCCTTCAGCGCGAAAAGACTCATATCCGGATATTTCCGCATCATTTCTGTCTTTGCCAGAAGTCCCTTATACATCATCTCGAAGATGTCGCTTTCCTCATAGCAACCGGACTTCGAAAGGTATTCCATCGTCAGCTCCTCCGCCCTCTTCATCAGGAAGAGGTAGAGCTCCTTTTTATTCCGGAAGTAAAAGAACAGGAGGGATTTACTGATCCCGGCCTCGGCGGCGATCTCGTTCATCGGACTTTTCCGGTAGGGACTTTTCGAAAAGACCCGAAACCCCGCATTTAAGATGCGAAGCTGCTTTTCTTCCGGAAGCTGGCAAAACTTCTCGTTCACAGCTTTCTCCTTTCTTTTCCCGCATAAAAAATGGTATTGACCGAATCGGTTAATACCATTTTCACTCTATTGACCGTTTTTGAGAAGACCCCTGTTATTTCTTATTGATGGAGAATTTCATTCCTCGCCTAAGACTCGGATCCGTTGACTCGATACAGCGGATGATCTGATTTTCTTTTGTTTCCGTATTCTCAAACCGAAGCATGAGAACGACAGAAAAACCATGCTCTTCGGTACCGAAGAGGATCAGTTCTTCGAAGCCGTATTTACTGGAACAGACCCGAAGATCCTTGTACACGGAAGAGCCTCTTTCAAAAGAAGCTTTCGGTGTGCTTCCGGAAGTATCGATGATCAGTCTGGCGCCGAGGTGATTATCCACAAGCTCGCCTGTCCAGTCCTTAAGGACCTCCGGATCCGGATCGGTAGTATCCGGAATACCGTACAAAAGATCTAACTGCATTCCGCCCGGGACTGTGTCGTTCTGGAAATAGACCACAAAGGCTGTTTCTTCGGCTTTATTGCAGATGACATAATAACCGAGATGCTCGGGAGTCGGAATTCCAATATAAGGTTCGAGCCACTCTATCGTCTTCTGCGGCAACTCGGAGACCGGTGTATTCGGCAGATAGAGGATCAGTTCGTCCGCATCTTTAAATCCGTACGGTTCCGAATATGTGACATGCGCCATATACTCGCCGTATTTTTCATCGACCGGTTCGAATTTGTCCGTCGTAAATTCGGTGACATGCGTGGAAAAAGAGTATTCATTGACACGTTTAAATCCGTCGATCTTCCCTTTGAAGATACAGCGGAGAACATCGTAGGCATCTCCTTCAAGTGTGAAAGACCTGCTCTCGTATGATCCGGCAAAAGTGTTATCCTTCAAGGATATATCCAGTTCGGTGTCCCACTCGGTCATGGCACTTAAATAACCGTAGAGTTTCTCCGGAAGAAAGAAAGTATCTTCTTTATAGTAGTTGTATGTATCTGAATCAAGATCGATCGGTTTCACCGTCTCTATCGGCATGATTGCCGCAGATTCTTTTTCCGTCTTCTTCGCTGTCGTTTCTTTTTCCTTCGAACCGCACGCGGAAAGTGCAAGGCCGAACGCTAAAAGGACTGCCAGTGCTGTCTGTTTCTTCATATATTCTCTCTCCTTATATCCCTCGATGGTTTCATTTTATCAAACAAATTATAGGGTTAAGTGACGATTCTTAAATCTTGATCCTCTGATAGTAAAAACAGGCCAGCTGCGTCCGGTCGCGCAGATCGAGCTTGCTTAAGACAGAACTGATCATGTTCCTGACCGTGCCTTCGCCGAGAAACATCTTCTGGGCGATCTCTTTATTCGAAAGGCCCTCGGCCACGAGCTCCACGACTTCTTTTTCCTTCGGTGTAATGTCAAATTCCTCCCAGGAAAAAGACTCGCTGCGGTTAAGGAGATCCGGAAGTCTTTCGACGATCTTGCCGCCGAAGACAGTCTGTCCTTCAAATACGGCATGGACCGCTGTCGCAAGCGACGCACAGTCCTGTTTCAGGATATACCCCTTCGCGCCGACCTTGAGTGCGCGGTTGATGTATTCATCATCGAGAAAAGTCGTAAGCAGGATCACTTTCGCCTCCGGATCGATCTTTAAGATCTCCGCCGTCGCGTCAAGCCCGTCAGTATCCTCCATACGGATGTCCGAAAGCACCACGTCCGGCTTGATATCCGGATAAGCCGCGATCGCTTCCCTTCCGCTTCCGAAGAGCCCTGCGACCTCGATCGATTCATCCTGTTCCAGAATGATCTTCAGTGACTGCGTTACGAGTGGATCATCGTCCACGATCATGATCCTCATTTTTCTTCCTCCTTTGGTAAAAGATCCTTTCTCGGGATCGTTACTGTGATATGGAATCCGTCTGCGCCGCCGCGGATGGATGTGCGTCCGCCGCAGGAAACGGCTCTTGAGTTGATGTTATAAAGCCCGATGCCATGCTCCCCTTCGAGGGCCGCAAAATCCGCCGCCCTCGACAGTTCCATGGGCTTGCACTTCCCGTCATCGGACACCAGGATCCTCCAGAAGGTCACGTTCTCGACGACTTCGAGGCGGACATTCTTGCCTTTGCTATGCTTGGCGATATTCGTGACCCCTTCTTTAATGATGCCGAGGATCGCGTTCTTAATGTCATTCGGAACCGGCGACTCAATGGAGGTCGATACCGTCACATCGAAGCGGTCCCGGATCGATGAAGCGATCTCATGGATACCGATCGAAAGATCGATGGAATCGTCATGAAGCTCATGCACGCTTCTTCGGATATTCGTCATGGCCTCGTTGACCGTGCTGCTGACGGACTCGAGGTACGGCTTCATCTGCTCGTCTTTATTTATCACCGAGATCGCCTGCAGCTGAACGACCGCGCGCGTAAGCATATGTCCGACGTTATCGTGGATCTCGCGCGCGATGCGGTTTCTCTCGGAAAGCGTCGCATTTCGGATCTGCATGTCCATATTCTGGGAGATCTCGTTCTTTAACCGCATGGACTGCTGGGCATCATAGCGGACCTCATCGAACTTATCGGTCATCAGCGCCTCATGCGTGCACATATATACTGTCTTTACCGCGAGGATCACCGAAGCGATGACCAGAAGGACGGTCCAGTTCCGGAACGAAAGCGCGGCCGCCCCTAAAAGAAGCACGATCTTAAGCCAGACGGATCTTTTCGAGAAGAGATCGGAAACCGCCACACGTCTGGCCTTTTCCATATGAAAAGATCTGAACATGGCTTCTGCCGTCTCGTCGGAAAACAGGGCATATACACACACCGGAAGGAATACACTATATTCCGGGACGAAAAAAGCCAGCGCTCCGGAGCTTATGATGAGGAGCACACTCAGGACCTGCTGTCTAAGTACTTCTGTGATCAGGGAAAGGATCAGGATGGAAAGGATCGTTATGACCTCCTTCGTCCCGAGATTTTCCGACAAAAACAGCGCACCGTAAGACTCTGTGGAAAACAGGATCAGTGCGATCGACAAAACAGCGAGAATAGATTTATCCAGTAAACGATTGATCATGCCAACATTATAACGCAAAAAGAAAAAGCATGCCGCTTCGCAGTTTTCCGGACAAATGTCCTTTGAAATCGCGTGGCGACATGCTTTTCTGTTTTATGCTGCTTTTCCCTGCTGAGCTTTCTTGATCACCATGGAGATCAAGATGAAAGCCAGTCCGAAGAGGATCTGAACCCCGAATGAAGACAGGATCGCGCCTGTGCTGAAGGTATAGTTCATACCCGAGCCGCTGTACACCGTGTTAAAGACCTTTGCACTCCAGAAGAACGGCAGGAAGTGAGCAAATGTCTGTACTCCCTTGCTTAAGAAGTAGAAAGGAACGAAGATGCCGCAAAGGAAGCTCATGGAGAGACCTACCGAGTTGCAGATGAGGCTCAGCGTTCCCGCATTCAGGCGGAAGCAGGAGATCATGAGCGTGAATCCGCTGATGTAGAAGGTGGTCGTGATCAGGTTCAGTACGACGACCCATCCGTACTTGCTCATCATATCCGAAGATCCGGCATAAAGGAAGCTGAAGATCGTATAGATCGCGACCAGGACGATCGCACAGGTCAGAAGGCCGGCCATCTGGGACCATGTCTTCTCCGTCGGCTTTACCGGAGCCGCCTCGATGCGCTGGGAGACTTCCTTCTTATTGGCAGCGATGATAACGGATGCGATCGACATGCCGAGGAGCCACAGGCAGATGAAGCAGAAGTACATAAGGATCATATAGACCGCGTACTCTCTGGCGTTAGAGTGCTGCGCCTCCTGCTTCTCGGTCACGACACCGAAGGTGACTTCGGAAATGGTCGTTTCCAGTGCTTTTGCCACAGAAGATGTATCATCCATGCCCATCGCGCGGTAGCTTCTGTAGATGTTTACGAAAGAATCGATATCGTTGACGAAGCTGAAGGTCTTACCGGAGACCTGGCTGTGAGACTGATAGTCGAGGGAGACTTCCTCGCCGGCATCGATCCTCTGCTGGAAATTCTCCGGAACTTCGATGTAATAATCGGAGATGGAAAAATACAGGATATCGTTGATGCGCTCTTCCGAAGCGGTCGTATCTTCCACGCTTCCATATTTATCGATCAGGGTCCTTACGCCCTTGCTCAGTTCGCTGTTATCGTTATCGCGGAAAAGCACTCCGAGATTCTTATAATCTACGCTCTTCTCGCTTGCTGTTTCTTCGGTCTTATCCACGATGGCCGGAGCGGACAGGATCATGGCCACCGCATAGATCACCATGATGATCGTCGCGATGAGAACAGAGACCTTATTTGCTTTCAGCAGTTTGAAAAAATTCTTATAAAGCTGCATACTTTTCTCTCCTTAATTTCATGATAGAGATCCCAAGGAATACGACTGTCGCTATCGCGATCTTTAAAAGGTTCATCCAGAAGCCGGTCAAGGTCGGATAGTTGACCAGACGGTAGAACGCGAAGTTCATGATGGTCGCCGGGTTGATCTGATTGAGGATCGGGAAGGATTTCTCGAGAAGTCCCGGAAGCTGTACGATCATTTCACCGCTTAAGAACACACTCAGCATGACAAATGCGGTCGCTTTGTTCTCTCTTGCATTTTCGTCTCCCTTCGTAAAGAGGCCGAAGCAGCAGCCAAGGCTCATGGAGAAGAGGTTACCGATCAGCACGAAGAGAATGATCTCCGGAAGGCGGCTTCCGACCGGAATATCGAAGAACTTATTCATGCAGAACAGTTCGAAGAAGGTCATCGCACAGGCCAGTGAATATCTGGAGAAGAAGGCCGACAGAAGGATCTTCGCCTTTTTCGACGGGGATACGCTCGTTCTCATACCCGCGCCGCTCAGGTTTCCCTGGATATCGAACACGGTACGGATACCGGAAGTCACGTTGAAGAACATACCCATGACGATCGTGCTGTAAAAATACCACATATACACGTTCGCGGAAGAACCGTCATCACCGAGATACGTGGTCTTTGCCTTCATGACCGGAACGGATTCCGAAAGACTCTTCATCACGGCCTCGATCTTGTCCGGCGCTGTGATCGCGGCATCTTTGATGATCGTGTAGTTTCTTCTATAGGACTCGACGATGGATCTTGCAACCATCAGTGTCGTCATGTTCGCGCCGTCGCCCACCTTCACCTCGATGGTCTCTTTCTCGCCGTTTACCAGGTAAAGCACTTCCATGTCCTTGTCGAGGATCTTCTTTTCCGCCTCTTCACGAGAGCCGCTGTCCAGAAGCTCGACGATCGCATGGTTATACCCCATGTTGCTGTTCTTTACAGTTTCCGAATCCGCCAGATTTGAAAGCACGGTTTCAAACTCTTTGGAGAACTCACTTTCGCTTTCTACGATCACGCTGCTCTTTACGGGCTCGAAATCCACTTCACCTTTGGCCGGGCCCATGAATGTCACATTGAAGCAGAGCATCAGAAGGAGTGGAAAGGCCAGTGACCAGAAGATATAGCCCTTATCGCGCAAAGTCTTGCGCAGGTAATATGTAAACATCATCTTTCCTAATCCTCCTGATCAATCGTCTCTCAGTTCTTTTCCCGTCAGCTCGAGGAAAACGTCATTCAGCGTCGGCTGCTCGGAGTATACATTCTTCATCTTGTAGCCCTTTTCTTCCAGTACCCGGATGATCTCGACCACGTTATTTCCCTTGCCGGCTTCGACCTTCAGATATTTGCCGTCGTAATCGACACTGAAGATATTGTCGAGTCTTCTCAGTTTTTCGAGATCCTCATCGGAAATGCCTTTGGCTTCGATCTTGATCATCTCGCTCTTCTTGATCATGCTTTTGAGCTTATCCACAGTACCCTCGGCGATCAGCTGTCCCTTGTCGATGATGATGACACGGTCCGCGAGCTGCTCAACTTCTTCCATGTAGTGGGAGGTGTAGATGATCGTCGCACCGGCAGATCTCAGTTCTTCGATCCCCTCGAGGATCTTGTTCCGGCTCTGCGGGTCGACCGCGACCGTCGGCTCATCGAAGAAGATGATCTTCGGCTTATGGGCGATGCCGCAGGCGATGTTGAGTCTTCTTTTCAAACCGCCGGAAAGCTTCTTCGGACGGAACTTCGTGAACTCATTGAGGCCGACGAAATCGATCGCTTCCTGTACGAGCTTTTTCCGCTCGTCCTTATCCGAAACATAAAGACCGCAGAAGAAATCGATATTCTCATATACATTCAGTTCTTCAAAAACGGATACTTCCTGTGGGACCACACCGATTCTGCTTTTCAGATCGTATGCCTTTGGGGACATCTCCTTCCCCATGATTGTGATCGTGCCCTTATCAAACTCCAGAAGTGACAGGATGCAGTTGATGGTCGTGGACTTGCCGGAACCATTCGGACCGAGAAGACCGAGGATCTCGCCTTCATTTACACTCATGCTGAAGTTATCCACAGCGATCAGTTCTTTGTAGCGTTTTACCAAGCCATCTACTTTAATAATCTCACTCATTTCATTGACCTCTCTTTTTTACTGTTACGCGGGCGTTTCCGCCCTCTGTTTTACTGATACCATTATCCCATACGGCTTTAGGGCTCTAAAGTGTAAAGCATCACTTCCGGACATGACATTTGTCATTTTTGCCCGTGTTCCAATTAAAACTGTTTTCATTTTAGAAATAGTTTTGATAAAACGTAATGTTACTATGAACATATATACATATATCAAGGAGGAGAGGCACTATGAAAGATATGAAGAAAATACGACTGACCACCTTTCTTGTGGTCGTCTCGATGACATTAAACCTGTGCTCCTGCAGTAAAAAGGAAGAAACCACGGTGACGGAAGCACCGACCACGACTACAGAATCTCAGGTAAAGGAAGATACGCACCAGCCGGATCCCGGAGCTTCGGACACTCTCCCTCAAAAGGAAGAAATGATGAAGAATCGTCCGGAAGTTTATGCGAACGCCATCCTGATCTCGATCAACCCATCCTTCATCTTCTATACCGGTGAAGACGATGTCGTATTCTGTGTCGAGCCGTTAAATGATGATGCCAGGGAGATCGCCAAGATCGAGGACTTCAGCGGAAAGCCCTACAGAAATTCCGTGCATGACCTCGTCAGCATCTGCGTCGATAAAGGCTTCATCCAGAACAATGGTGCTGTAGATGTAACGATCCTCGACAGTACACAATCCGAGCAGAAAGCCCATGAGATCCTCGGCGATATCGAAGAAGAAGTCAGGATCACCGGCCAGGAACATAACATGAACCTGCAGACGGGCATGAACATCGATGAAGGAATCAAATTCGTCCCGGAGACACAAAATGACCCGGGCGATCCCAATAATCCTGGTGACCCGAATAATCCGGGCGATCCCAATAATCCTGGAGACCCGAACGACCCGGGAGATCCCAATAATCCTGGCGACCCGAACAATCCGGGTGACCCCAACGACCCGGAACCGGAAGATACTCATGAGCATCATGAAGGAACAAAGGAAGAAGGCTGCCCGGTATGCTGG
Organism: Clostridia bacterium; assembly: GCA_016287245.1. Taxonomy (GTDB): domain Bacteria; phylum Bacillota; class Clostridia; order Saccharofermentanales; family Saccharofermentanaceae; genus Scatonaster. The sequence continues at coordinate 66,477 of JAEEWG010000010.1, read as the reverse complement.
GGCACCGGTGTATGCGACAGATGCGACGGGTCCGGCAGAGAGACATGCCGGAACTGTAACGGTACCGGCAAGGCCAAGTGCACCCGCCCCGGATGCCAGGACGGATACTTCGACTGTCCGTGCGATAACGGCAAATGCCATAAGTGTAACGGCACCGGCACAGATGATCAGGGTCAGCCCTGTGATGCGTGCGGCGGTTCCGGCAATCACAAAGAGTGTGGCGGCACCGGAAAGACCCCGTGTGATTCCTGCAACGGCACCGGAATCGTCGACTGCGATATCTGTAAGGGCAAAGGTTCCGAAGAATGCCAGGGCTGTCATGGCACCGGCGTTTGCGGAGCCTGTGACGGCACCGGCAAGAACCTGCATAAGCAAGCTTGATAGAAGTCTTATCTTCTACATGTCAATCACCTTCTAAGGGGGAGGCTGTCTCACAAGGCAGCCTCCCCTTTTTCTTTTTTGTATAAGAGAATGCTTTTTGGTAATCTTATGCAAACTCTTCATGCCTCAACCGCTCCATTCGGATACCGGGCCCTAATCTACCAAACTCCCCTGTTTTCGGTTATAATAGGAGTACATATGTATTTTCAGCATCTTGAAGAGGGGCAAGGGGAAGATGAAAGATACATCAAAGCGCAGCTTCAAAGAGATAGTTCTTTTCAAGGTCAATGGAAGCAGGATAATCACGATCCTGTTCGCCATTTTGATCAATGTGGCCGGACATTTCCTTTCTTCCCTCATTGGTCTTCCGCTGTGGCTCGACAATGTCGGCACCATGATCGTCGCGATTCCCTTAGGTCCTCTGGCCAGCATCATCGTCGGGGGTTTTTCGCACCTGATCCTCTGGCTCCCCGAACGTGTCCCAATCGCCTATCTTCTCGTTTCCATCTCTGTCGGCATCGTCATCGGCTTTTTCTTCCCGAAAAAGCACCGCGAGGATATCTTCGCCATCGTAACTGCCGGTGTCCTCTGTGCCCTCGTATCTACACTCATCAGCTTCCCGCTGAATCTCTACTACTATAACGGACTTACCGGAAACAGCTGGGGCGACGCACTCTTTAAGATGCTCTCCCAGACCGTCAGTTCCAAAGGCGTGAATGCGTTCCTTTCGGAAGCCTTTATTGACTTCCCGGACAGAGTCCTCTCGGTCTTTATCGCGCTGTTCTTCGTCGATCTTGAGGAGACACGCATTTTTAAGAAAAAGAACCGGAGCATCACGCGAACGCTTACCCTCCTTTTGACCTTTATTCTCGCCGGATCATTCCTTACGGTCTCTTTTCCGAAGGTCCGTGCCTATGACAACGACTCGGATTTTGAGGTCGTCACCTACGGCACCGAGGACGGCCTATTAACTAATGAGATCAACACCGTGAACCAGACGCCGGATGGCTATATCTGGATCGGCACATATTCCGGTCTTTACAGGTACAACGGCGTAAAGTTTTCTCCCGTCATGCTCGATGAGCGCATCAGGAACATCGTCGAGCTGTTCGTCGATTCTGAAGGAAAACTGTGGATCGGTACCAACGACAGTGGCGCCTTCTCATACGATCCGGCGACTGGCGACGTCCTTTCCTACAACATGCAGAGCGGCCTTGAGGCGGATTCGGTCCGCACGATCTGCGAGGATAAGGAAGGCAATATCTATCTCGGCACAGTGCGCTCCCTGGCCCGGATCAGCGCCGACGGGACCGTGAAAAATTATTCCGATCAAAAAGATCTCTACTACACCATTTCCCTGACATGCATGGCCGACGGCTCGCTCCTCGGCGTGACCAACAGCGGTATCTTCTTCCGCATGAAGGACGGTAAGGTCCTGTCCGCGGAAACGTACGAAGCCGACAACATCAGTTACCGTTCCGTCGCCTGTTCCTGGGAAGAGATCCTGGTCGCGACCACGGGACACGATATCGCCCGCTATAGCGCCGACGGAGATTCTCTTATCCGAAAAAATACGATCACCATTTCCGAGCACAACTATATTAACTATATCGAGTACTCCGCCATCAATAACGCGTTCTTCTTCTGCAGCAAGAACGGCTTCGGTTATATCGATAAAGGCACATATACCGCATCGGAAATGGCGGACAGCGACTTTAACGGCGCAGTCTCCGACCTTTGTATCGACGCGCAGGGCAATATCTGGTTTGCCTCGAACACCCACGGTCTCATGAAGTGCAGCCGTACTCCATTCCGGAATCTGTTCCATCGGGCCGGGATAGCAGGTGGCGTCGTAAATGCCGTTTTAGAGAGCGACGGTCTGCTCTATGTGGGTATGGATACCGGACTTCAAGTCATCGATCTGGCGACGGAAAAACTTGCGGATCTGCCCTGGCTTTCGAACGTCGGCCACGACCGTATAAGAAACATCATGGTGGACTCGAAGGGCAATATCTGGCTGTCCACATACGGCGTCGGCGGTCTTCTGCGGATCGACAAGGACGGGAACATCCACTCCATCAGCGAAAAAAACGGCGGTGTCCTCGGCGGTGAGATGCGCTCGGCGATCGAGCTTTCCGACGGAAGGATCCTCGTGGCAAGTAACCGCGGCCTCTCCTATATCGAAGACGATCAGGTCGTCGGAACGATCGGCGAAAAGGATGGTCTCAAGAACCAGTTCATCCTGACGATGTACGAAAAGGAGGACGGCACGATCCTCGCCGGATCCGACGGAGACGGCATCTACATCATCAAGGATGGTCATGTCTCCGGAAACATCGGTTCCAGGCAGGGACTTCTGACATCTGTCGTCATGCGTATCGTAAAAGGCACCAGCGGATTCTTCTACGTCACGAGCAATGCCCTCTACTACGACGACGGGCAGTCCATCCGGGCGCTGAAGAATTTCCCGTACTCGAACAACTACGACATCATCATCACGAAAAACGGCACCTGCTGGATCCCCTCGAGCGCGGGCCTCTTTATGCTCGACGAGGAAGAGCTCATCGGGGACGGAGACTATACCTACACTCTCTTAAACAGAAACTGGGGCCTCAATACTTCGTTTACGGCCAACTCCTGGAACCTTATTATGGACGGCACTATTTATCTTTGCTGTACCGATGGTGTCCGCGCGCTTCAGACCGACCAGTATTCGAAGAAAAATACGAACTACCAGATCCATCTCGAGTCCATAGTGACAGCAGATGAAGTAATCTATGAAAAGGACGGAAAGTATGTGATACCGCCCTCCTCCGGACGTATCTCCTTTAATATCGGCATCAGTAACTACACGCTGACAGATCCCCTGATCCACTACTATCTCAAGGGCGCCGAGGATGAAGGCATAACGTGCTACCAGAATGAGATCTTGCCGCTTGAGTACACCAACTTAAGTGCCGGCAAATACGAACTTCATGTAGAGGTCATCAACGAATCGAACGGCTATATCGAGAACGAAGGGATCTTCAAGATCGAAAAGAAGGCCATGATGCATGAGACCCTCTACTTCCGCATCTATCTTCTGTTCGTGCTCGCACTTTTCATGTTCTATATCGCCTGGCTCTTCCTGACGATCAACAGACGTGCGAAGAAGATCCGGGGCCTTCAGATGGAGATGTCCACTGACCCGATGACCGGACTTTATAACAAGGCCGCCTCGGAGAAGGTCCTGACGAAGATCTGCAGCGACGAAAGCGGTATCCTCATGATGATCGACCTTGACAGCTTCAAGCTCGTTAACGACCTCTACGGCCACGATATGGGAGATAAGATCCTGATCCGTTTCGCCGAACTCATCACAGAGGCGGTCGGCGAAGGCAATATGGGCGGCCGTCTCGGCGGCGATGAATTCATCGGATTCATCAAGAATACATCAAGTGAAGAAGACGTCGAACGCATCACGAAGTTCCTCAATAGAGAGATCGTCAAGTCTGCCAAGGAATTCATGGGCGACGATATGAATATTCCTCTGGGCGCTTCTGTCGGAGCAGTCCGCATCCCTGCCGAAGGACGTGACTTCAGTAAGCTTTTCCGGTATGCGGACAAAGCCCTGTACATCGTCAAGCAGAACGGAAAGCACGGTTATTCCTTCTTCCAGAAAAGAGGCGATACCGGCGATCAGGAGGCCGCCAATTCGGAGAAGAACAACCTTACACAGATTAAGAAGATCATCGGCGAAAGAAACGAAGGCAAGGGCGCTTTCTCCGTAAACTTCGACAAGCTCCAGGTCATCTATAAGTTCTTAAACCGGAACAACAAAGTCACGGGAAATCTGAGCAGCATCGTAAAGTTTACCCTGGAAACGGAAGATGGGTCCGAAGTTTCAGATGAGATCAAAGATGCATTTGAAGACATGCTGATCACCAACCTCAAAAAGAACGACATCGTCAACCGCTACGCGGGCTGCTTCTTCACGATCTTCACCGACTGCGATCCGAAAAACTACGAAGCGATCATAAACCGCCTCAAAGAGAAGTGGAATGAAGAAGAAGGCCATTCGAAATATCACGTAAAAGCGGAAGTCGAAGGACTCGAATAATTAATTCTCCTCAAGATCCTTAAGCCACAGCGATACCGTCGCATCACTCGGCATACGCCAGTCGCCTCGCGGAGACAGCGTTACGGAACCGACCTTCGGGCCGTCCGGAAGGCACGATCTCTTAAACTGCTGGGTGAAGAAACGACGGAAGAACTTTCCGGCCGCCTCAACAACATCTTCCTTCGGGAGTTCCGGATAGGCATGCATCGCATAGGCCGCAGATCTTGAAGGCTCAAAGCCGTAACGAAGCGTGTAATAGAGGAAGAAATCATTGAGATCGTATTTTCCGATCTTCTCTTCTGTCTTCTGTGCGATCGTGCCATTCTCACTCGGCGTCAGCTCCGGTGTGATCGGTGTATCGCAGATCGAGAAGATCACTTCCTTTAATTCCTCATTTCCGCAGATCATGGCATAGGACTTGCAGATGTACTGCACCAGCGTCTTCGGGATCGATGTATTGACCGCATACATGGACATATGGTCGCCGTTATAGGTGCACCAGCCGAGCGCAAGCTCCGACAGGTCGCCGGTACCGACCACGAGTCCGTTATTCATATTGGCGGAATCCATCAGGATATAGGTGCGCATTCTCGCCTGAGCATTCTCATAGGTGACATCGCCTTCCCCCTGATAGGTCTGTTCATGACCGAGCTGCGCAAGATGGAGCTTCACCCCCTCACCGATCGCCACTTCGTGCGACTCGTCGGAAAGGATATTCATAAGCTTCCAGGCATTGCTCAGGGTATGCTCTGTCGTATTTCCCTCACTCGGAAGCGTATAGCAGATGATGCGGATATCCGGGACGATCTTTCTTGCTTCGGCACATACCAGAAGCGCCAGCGTCGAATCGAGGCCTCCGGAGATACCGAGCACGAGATTCTTGATACCGGTTGCACGCACACGTGTCGCAAGTCCGTTAGCCTGGATCTGAAGGATCCTTCTGCAGCGGGCATCTCTTGCCGCTTCCCCGGCCGGAACAAACGGATTTCGAGCCATCGGATATTCGTACTTTTTCATGATGGCGGCCATTTTGGAGATGTCGGCTTCATCTGATCCTGCCGCCTGCATACGTACGGAGACTCTCCGGTAATTCAAGGAGAAATCGTTATCAAATGTATTCTGTCTTCTTCTATCATGCATGATCGGACCGAGATCGATCAGTTTCTTTTCGACATGCGGGTACTCCGGGAAGATCGCTTCACCGAGGATACTACCGTTCTGTGCAATGATCGTATGACCGGAGAATACCAGATCCGTGCTGCTTTCACATGTGCCGGAAGACACATAGAGGTATGCACAGTAGCAGGCACCGCTCTGCTGGGAAACGAGCTGTTTTCTATACTCCTGCTTGCCGATCAGTTCGTCGGATGCCGAAAGGTTTACGATAATGTTCGCACCGGCAAGTGCCGCATGCGTACTCGGCTTATCGGGGATCCAGAGATCCTCACAGACTTCGGCACTTAAGACCGCGCCGGTCTTCGGATCTTCGGCCAGAATATCGATGCCGAACGGAACCTCATATCCGTCCAGAGAGACCGTCTTGCCTTTCAGTTTTTTCCCGGAAGCGAACCAGCGGCACTCGTAGAACTCCGAATAATTCGGGATATAGGATTTCGGGATCAGTGCTTTTACCGAGCCTTCGGAAAGGATCGCGGCACAGTTATAAAGGTTATTCTCATAAGCAAAAGGAAGTCCGACGACAGCGGTAACGCCTGTTCCTTCCGTAGCGCCTGCAATCGCAAGAAGCGCTTTTTCAGACTCATTGATCAGAAGGTCGCTTTCGAAAAGGTCTGCGCACGTATAACCCGTAATGGACAGTTCCGGGAAAACGATCACACCGCAGTCAGTCTGAGACTTTATCACGGAGATGATCTCATCGGTGTTATAGTTTACGTCTCCGACCTTGATCGGCGGGACAGCGGCTGCTACAGCAATAAGATGATTCTTCATAGATCTGACTCTCCTTTATGGCTTGTCGTGCATATTATACTCCGACTTTAGGATCGAGAAAAACATTCGGTCTTCATATCCGCCGTTTCGGAAGAAATAATCACGCAGAGTGCCTTCGTGCGTAAAGCCGCACTTATCGATGACTCTTTTCGAAGAGACGTTGGATGGACGGCAGCAGATCTGCACTTTATGGAATCCGATCTTCTCAAAGCCGTAGGCGATCACGGCGCGGGTCGCCTCGGTCGCATAGCCTTTGCCCTGGAAAGCCCTTCCTATACAGTATTCGATCTCTCCGAAAAGGTTGTTTTTATCTACGAGGAAATACGAAGCCTGACCGATGCATTCGCCTGAGGATTTTTCAATGACTTCCCAGCGAAAAGCACTTCCCGCCTCGGTCTGCCCGATATATTTGTCGATCAGTTCTTCCACCTGCGGGATCGATGTGTATGTCGGTTCTCCGTACATACTTTGCACCTGCTCATCGGATAAAAAGTTGCGGAACATGGATGCTGCATCCTCTTTTCGGAAAGAGCGGAGGAGCAGTCGTCCGGTATCGATCTCCTGCGCGCCGCAAAGAAGGATCCCGGGCATTTCCTGAATCATCCCGAGTTCATCAAGGATCTCCTTATTTCTGTCCAGAAGGTCATAGACCGCATCTTCCGAAAGCACACCGCGCTTAAGATCTTTCGGGAGCTTCCCCTCTTCGTCCAGCGCGAGATCTTCCCGCCAGAAAGGTCCCGTGTAATACTTCTCGAGCTTTTCTATTTCCGGCTGAAAAGATCTGATCTCCTCTTCTGTTCCGCCCGAAAGAAGATTCGCTCCCTCATCGAGGATCGCTTCCATCTCCTTTATCCGGATGATATTCTTTTCGATATTTTGAGCACTCATATTCTGTCCGGTCCTGATAGTGTTATTTAGCAACATTTTAATTCAGAAGGAGGCGAAATAAAAGCACCGCGCAATATACTCGGTGCTTTGGGATCAAGACACAAAAGGACGGCAGAGCAGTCGCGTCCTCATTGGTGTAGGGTCGTAAGGATCTCTACGGTTTTTCTGCTCTGCCGTACTTTGCAAATTAAGAAGGTTACCCTTTATGCGCTTATATCTTCGACACGCACGTTCTTGATATGGATCGTCGCCGTATCGCCGTGCTTGCCCATGTTGTACTCGAGACGTCCGTTGTTATCGTCCTTCTCGGTCATATCGAATTCGAATTCGAATGTCTTCCACTCGGTCGTCAGATCGATGGAGGTATCCGGGAAATAACGGATCCAGCCGGCATTCGGTGCGGATACACAGACGATGCACTTTCGATCTTCATCCGCGCGGATGTCGAAGGTGATCTTATACTTATGTCCCTTTCTCATCGGCAGATCCGGATGTACGAGCTGTACGGAATACTCTTCGGTACCGCAGTTGGTGGAAGTGATCACCATCTCGCCGTCCTTGATCTCCGCGGCGCCTTCACCGCCATTGAAAAGAAGAAACTTCCAGTCGATATCGTCGGTCAGATCCTCCTGCTCGGAGAAGTTGCCGTTACGGATGAAGTTTCCATCCGGGAGTGCCTCACGGAAAGGCTTTTCCGGCTTTGTGACATTCATGTCGTAGGAAGGCTTCTGATACACACGCACATAGTCGATCTCAAACTCCGCCTTCGAAAAATCGGTCGTTGCATCCGGATTTCCCGGCCAGTTACCGCCGACAGCGAGATTCATCTGTACGAAGAACGGCTGGTTGAAAGGTGCCGGATACGGCTTGTCGTCTTCGCCTTCGACCGCGGTGAACCAGTCATTTACGGTAAGTACCAGTTCATTATCGGTGTAAAAGCGCATCTCGCCCGGCTCCCACTCGACAGAATATTCATGGAACTTCGCAGAGAAACTGTCCGCGCCCTTCTTCTCGATCGTGCCCTGCTGCTCGGCATGCGGTTCACCATAGTGGATCGTCGAATAGGAAATCGTCGTATCGTTTCCGAGAGACTCCATAATGTCGATCTCACCGCACTTCGGCCACTGTCCGTAAAAAGACTCGTCCTTCGGCATCATCCAGATAGCCGGCCAAAGTCCCTGTCCTTCCGGAACTTTTGCAGAGACTACGACTTTTCCATACTGGAAATCGGTCTTGTTCTGTCCGGTTACTTTTCCGGAAGTATAGTAATCCTTACCGTCCTTTTCGGTCTTAATGGCCTTTAAGATCAGCTTGCCGTCACGTACGAAGACGTTGTCGGTCGAAGTCGTATACTCCTGCAGTTCATTGTTCGTCCAGCCCGGCTCATGCGGCTCGTAGTTCCACTTGCTCTCGTCCATCTTGTCGCCGGAAAACTCATCGTTCCAAAGAAGCTTATAACCCTCGATCTCCGGAGCCGCCGCTTTTGTCTCTTCCGTCGTCTCTGTTGCCGAAGATGCCGACGTCTGCGTCGTCTCTTTCTTGCCACAGGCTGTCAGGGAAAGAAGAAGGCTGACCGCCAGGATGAAACTCAGGATCTTCTTATTCTTCATATTGTCCTCCTAAATCATTCTCGAAATAGATTTATGCTGAATTCAAAATATCAATTATCGGCGTCTCATTATTGCCTTATCATATCTTTTTTTATGTTTTCATGCTATAATACCGATGGAAAAGATCCGCGCGTTCGCTTTTTTTTGATTTCCCTTCGGATCGCGCGGAGGATCATGGAGAAGAAATATGCCTTCGACAAAAAAGAAAATATCCTATCAGGAGTTCCTGCATAGAGAATATGAGCTCCTGCACGCCCCTTTAGCCCCCGAGATGGACTTTTATGAGACTATCCGCTCCGGCGACATCAAGAAGACCAGATCTCTTCTTACCGAGCCTTTTCACGAGAAAAAAGGACTGGGGATCCTCTCTTCCAATCCTCTTTCGAATCTGAAATACCATCTGACCATCACGATCGCACTTGTCGCCCGCTTCTGCATCGCCGGCGGCTTAAGTGTGGCCGAAGCCTACAGTTTAAGTGACTACTATATCCGCCTTACGGACGAAGCGGCGACGAAAGAAGAGATCTCCGAGATCCACGACGATATGTGTTTAAACTATGCCCTTCGCATGCAGAGCATCCGTAACAGCACCATCTCTTCGAGATCTGTTACGATCTGCATCAATTACATCTACGAGCATCTGCACACGAGGATCACGCTCCCGACGCTGGCCTCGGTCACGAATCTGTCCGCACCGTATCTGTCGCGTCTTTTCAAGAAGGAAACGGGATATTCCATAAGCGAATATATCCAGGCAAAAAAACTCGAGACGGCGAAGTCGATGCTTACGTCCTCGGACTATTCGATCGCCGAGATCTCCGCATCGCTCGCCTTCCCGAGCCAAAGTTACTTTACGAATCTACTGAAGAAGGACTGCGGCCTGACCCCGAAGCAGTACCGGGACCGCCCGGCCGGCCATTCATTCCTTCTCTAAATTTTCCCTTTGAAGTAATCCACTGCCGCAAGGTTATATAGATACAGTGCGATTCCGAGCTGACGGCGCTCAGGAGATCCATTCTTCATCGAAGTCAGTGCGTAGGACAGCGCACTCGCTCTGACCGTATATGTTTCATCAGGTGCATCGTTCCTAGTGATGATAAACGTGTGCGGAAGATGAAGCTCCGCTGCCGCGATATTCGGCACATCCAGTGCATAGACATTCTCACTTATCCATATAGGTGTATAATCGTCCTCATCGTCCACTTTGAACGAGAAATTCGAGACGTCGTCGTTGAGATACACCGTGATACGGAGCGTATTGTCAGACTCGAAGAAGTCACGGATCGTCATTTGGTCGATACCGGAAGGTCTGGCCCCGTCGGTCACGACCGCATATCCGGAAAGCTCCGACTCAGGCACCTCCCGCTGTGTGTATCCGTCCAAAGGTGTCCAGGAACCGATGTTCCCGCCGAAATAGGTACATGCCGCGCGGCCGTATTCATAAAGCGCAATCGCCAGTTCGTCCATTGCCGGATAAGCCGGATTATTGTGCATGTTTTCCGCATACTGTTTTACAGAATAAGGGAATCCGTTTTCTGTAAAGCTGGTTCCGTCGCGAGCTACCAGAGACTGTTTCTCCCCTGCGCCGTTATAGACATTCATAACGATCTCATCTCCGAATTCCGGAGCCGGAACCGGAAGATAGAAGTAAGTCATATACATACCTTCGACATTTTTCGTTTCCACATCACTGATCTTCTGCTTCGTCACTTTTCCATTTCTTGTAAATGTGACATATGCCTCCTGATCCTCTCTCATCGTCTGCGAGAAACACATCGTATATCTTAACTGGACCTTTCCTTCAAAGAAGACATTGGCAGATACGATCATCGCCGGATACGAATATCCGCATACAGTACAGACGCCGTCCGAGCCCCATTTATGCTCCTGCTCTTCCGAGGTCTTATGGCAGACCGGACAGGTCATCGTATGCCCGGTTTCCGTCATCACGTAGGAGATATTGTGATGTCTGCAGCGCATGATACGTGCGCCGTTACAGTTGAAAATATCCTCTATATTCATTGTCGGATTATAATTCGTGATGTGGTTTTCATCGACATAATCGAAGAAGAAGATGAGGGCATCATCAAAGGCATAGACCAGATCTCCCGCAGTAAGCTCCGATGGCATAGATTCCGATGCTCCGAAGATAAAAGGAGATCCGTTTCCCACAGAGATCGCTTCGACCGTAGAGGTTCTTGTTACAACTGTATCTCCAAGCTCCGAGTCAAAGCGCGTCTTTTCCATGACATATACACGTGGTTTGCCCGGATATGTGAACGAGGCCTCATTTCCATCTCCAATGCCGGCACCCTTGCCATTGGCCACCGCCGTGACGTCAGCCCCTCTGATAAATGCGAAAGTTACGCAGCCGCAATAACCGCCGCCGATTCCGGCACCGTCACCGTTTCCTGTGGCTTTCACCTTACCGCCGAAGCATATAAATCTGCCCGAATCAGAAAAACGTCCGCCGCCGATTCCTGCGGCATCCGTTCCGCCTGTGACATCCACATTTCCATCGTACACATAAATGGCCGCGTCCGGTCCGGGCGGGGTCGGGTCTTCACCAAGAATTAAATCGAACTCGCCACCGGCGTTCCACTCCACCTGTTCAAAAGCTTCTCTGGAATCAAAACATCCGGATCCGATGCCGGCAGCTCCGTAACCGGATCTACTGTAGACATTTCCTCCGGCGATCGTGATACGGCCGTTCATTTCATTCGGATCTGCACCCAGAGCTGAATATCCTTCCAGACCTTCCGCGTTGGTAAAACAGTTCAGTATTCCCGCTCCTGACGTGGATGTATAGATCGTCAGATAACTGCCATAGGGAACATGCACGCCGCTTAAAGCATGGAGCGTTTTCTGGGGACCCAGGATCAGTTTGACATACCCGTTGACTTCGATTCTATCCGAAACGGTGATCGTCGAACCCAGATAATATGTTCCTTCATCCCATTGAGTGGTATTTGCGGATAAAGTTGTATAACTTGTTGTATTTACTTCATTACCATTTTCATCCCGATAATAGATCCTCGTTGCTGCTGACACAGAAGCAGGAACTACGGAAATCAACATGGCCACACTTATAATGATCGAGAGTATATGTGAAAACCTCTTCTTCCCCATTTTCAAACCTCCTCTTCACCGCTTTTTCGCGGCTTATACGATCCAGAAGATCAGATCGGATCTTCTTCTCCGGGATATCTCGGGTCACTGCAGACAACGATGTCATCGGTTTCAAATTCGATCACTTCGATCTCCAGTTTTTCATAGTTCTGGTTCATAAAAATACCTCACTTAACCAACCCACAAAGCGTGTCAAAAACACTCATCTTTTTCTCCATTATATGAGGAAAAACCTATAGAGTCCACATTTTTCTAAAAGATAATTTAATCGTCTGCGACAAGTTCCGATAATGCCTTATAAAAATCCGGGCAGTCCTTTTCCAGACGGATCGGGCGCCCCTCCATATTCAGGAAGCAATGCTCGGATTTTGCTTCGCAGACCACTTTCCCTGAAGTGTTTTTCATCTCATAGCCGAGAGTCAGACGTACGCCCTTGACCGAAAGGATCTTCACTTCGACAGACACTTCCTCCGGAAAAGTTGTGGTGCCCTTATAGTGCACTTCCAAAGAGACGACCGGGGATGCGACGCCGCTTTCTTCGAGTTTGTCGAAATCCCATCCGATCTTACTTAGAAAATCGACTCTCGCTTCTTCCATCCATCTGACGTAATTACTGTGATGAGTGATGCTCATCTTATCTGTCTCGTAGTACTGCACCTTGTGCACATAGGGCTGAGGTTTATTCATAGGACATACCATCCGATCGTTTGTTATCTATGTAAGTATACAGGAAAAAACAGAAGAGGGGTATCCACTCAAGCGACGAGTTTAAGTAAGCAAACTGTCCGAGTCGCAAGAGCGATACCCCTCTCCATTTTTTAGTTTTTTAATTCGAATCAGCCGATCGGCTCAAAGTCCGCCGCACCGTGCTTACAGAGCGGGCAGACGATGTCATCCGGCAGCTCATCGCCTTCATAGACATATCCGCAGACCTTGCAGACGAAGCCCTTCTTTCCTTCCGTCTCCGGCTTCGGCTTAACGTTCTTCTGGTAGTAGGTGTACGTCATGGTCTCCTTGTCCGTAAGGACTCGGGACTCGGTGACGGAGCAGATGAACATGCCGTGCGTATCCAGATCGATATAATCTTCGACCTTCAATGACATGAAGGAATTGATGTACTTCGGCAGGAAGATAAGACCATTATCGGAACGGAGAATATTCTCACAGTTTGCGAACTTATCGACATTTCTTCCGCTCTGGAAACCGAAGTTCTCGAATACCTTGAACGGTGCTTCAACAGACAGGCAGTTGACGTTCATAACGCCCGTCTGCTTGATGACGTGGTGCGAATAGTTCTGCTTGTTGATCGTGACCGCGATGCGGTTCGGTGTATTCGTCACCTGCGTTACGGTATTGACGATGAGACCGTTATCTTTCTTTCCATCGTTGGAAGTAACAACATAAAGACCGTACCCGATATTAAAGAGCGCCGTCAAATCGTTCTTGTTCGCGGTGTCATCCTTCTGCGCGAGGTAATCCTGGCACAGTTCTTTGGCCAGAGCATCGACCTGTGCCTTCGATTCATCGTTTAGGGCCGACATGATCTTTACGTTGTTCTCGGTATAGGTGATGTTCTTGCTCTTTTCGAGCATCGCCTTCATGGTGCGGATCGCCTGTGGCGCCCAGGAACCGTTCTCGATCATGGCGATGGTCTTATTCTGGAACTGTCTTTCCGTGAGGTGATGGATGAATTCTCTCATGAACGGGAATACATCTGCGTTATATGTTGTGGTCGCCAGAACGATACGTCCGTAGCGGAAAGCATCCTCGACACACTCGGCCATATCCTCTCTGGCGAGGTCATTGACGACGACCTTCGGGCAGCCGTTCTCCTTAAGTTTGTTGGCAAGAAGCTCGACCGCCGCCTTTGTGTGGCCATAGACGGAAGTATAGAAGATCGCGATGCCGTCTGTCTCGACACCGTAGGAAGACCAGATGTCATAAAGTTTCAGATATTCGGAAAGATCTCCGGTAAGAACCGGTCCGTGTAGCGGGCAGATCGTCTTGATCTCAAGATTTGCCGCCTTCTTTAAGACCGCCTGCACCTGCGCGCCGTATTTTCCGACGATGCCGATATAGTAGCGGCGGGCCTCACATGCCCAGTCCTCTTCCACATCGAGCGCGCCGAACTTTCCGAATCCGTCCGCACTGAAAAGCACTTTATCGAAAGTATCGTATGTCATGAGAACTTCCGGCCAGTGCACCATCGGTGCCGCGACGAATTTCAGCACGTGCTTTCCGAGCGGAAGCTCGTCGCCTTCCCCGACCACGATCCTTCTATCTTCGAACTCCGTTCCGAAGAAATTCTTCATCATGGTGAACGCTTTCTGGGAAGATACGATCTCGGCATTCGGATAGTTCTTCATGAAGTTCACGATATTGGCGGAGTGGTCCGGCTCCATGTGCTGTACAACGAGATAATCCGGAGCCTTGCCTTCAAGTGCTTTTTCCAGATTATCGAGCCACTCATGCGTGAAATTCTTATCGACCGTATCCATGACCGCGACCTTATAATCCGAGATCACATAGGAGTTATATGCCATACCGTTCGGCACCACATACTGTCCCTCGAAAAGATCGATCTTGTGGTCGTTTACGCCTACATACTTGATATCGTTACTTATAAACATAGTATTTTCCTCATCCTTTTGATATCATATTTGATTATTTCGCGATTCCGTTTCGCCCGCATTCCTTCTTAATCTTTATCCGGCGTGTCCTTCTTCTTTTCCCGTGTCTTCTTCACGATCACGATGACTACGACCGTGATCACGATCAGGATCGCGATCCAGATAAAGATGCACAGTCCCAGCGGACACGGACAGAATCCGCAAAGCCAGCATTTCTTCTCTTCCTTCTTCTCCTCGGTCTTCTTCGGCGCCTTCGTCGGTGTCGGAGTGTCATCCGGCTCCGGTGTCGGCGTCGGATCTTTCTTGTCCTCGATCTTCTTGGTCTGGAAGGTCAGCACTTCCGAATACTCGGAGGAAATATCGTCCAGTTCCGGCTGGCTGCACAAGTAGCGGCAGCGGATCTCCACCTCTGCTCCGTCCGGGATCGTCTGATCTTCTTTCACCAGATGGACAAGGGCGCACTTCATCTCTCCCGGTTTTACGTCACTGTCCGTATTGCTCATCAGGATCCATTCTTCATCCCCCTTCAGGCGGGCTTCCGTATCGATCCAGAAAGCACCTCCGGCGGCACTGACTTTCGTGCTGATCGTAGCGACCTCATCCGGTACTTCGAGGGTGAACGCCAGGACCGGCTGTCCGTTGAAATCCTCATCGGTCATCCGGAGATCGACGATCTTCGGAGCCGGAATATCCGAAGCGGTGATAGCTTCCTCTTTCTGCGCATCCTTACCATAGGCACACATATCCGACCAGTCGGAAAAGTAGTACTTCGTGACACCTGTCCCGGAATCATATGTCACGACCACCCAGCGTGCCCGAAAATATGCCGTATGCTCATTGAAATCGATATACAGGGCTTCTTCCTCTTCAGAATAAGTATACTGTTCCGGCTTCAGCTGATCCTTCACGCCCGGCGTCTTCGTATCCGGATTTCCGTTCCAGCGTTGATCATTGGGCACGCCTCTCATGATCCAGTATTCCTGAACCGTCTCTGTCGCATTTCCAAGTCCCCAGTCAACCATATCCCAGTCACTGACGCGGTAATTCCCATCCGTATCATAACCGAAACCATGCGTCTCATCTGCATCCCAGAACGCCGGATCGTAGTGCCATCCGCTGACCGGATCCTCTACATCATCGATCGCCCAGTCGACCTGTATCTGGGTATAGATATCGTCAAAGTCATACTGGGAGAATATCTCGTCTGCCTTTTCGTCCTGACGTGCCTGTTCCAGCCGCTGATAGAAAGCCGCCATCTCATTATCCTGGCTTACGGCAAATGCCATCGTCGTCGGCGAATCATTTCCTTCCAGCCAGGAAACCGACACGTCCTTCGGTGCCTGGAGTGTAAAAGGAAGCTTCGCTTCATCCGCCCAAACCGCGATAGCCATTGACGGCAGAAGCATCATGCCTGCGACTAAACCTGTTAGAAATCTCTTCATATGACCACCCTCCAATCCTGCCCGGGAAGTTCCTCTTCGGTGCGGAATCTTCCCTTCTTTTTCATCGTCTAAGACGCCCCCGAAATACTCTTTCAGTATAGCATGTCAGAAGCCTCGAATCAAAAAGCTTCGCCGTCGCCAATTCGTCGCAGTTTTTGACATTTCAGCGACGTTTCTGCGATGGCAGCACGCCGCCGAAAAAAATTACGTGTGGAATCTCCATTTTTGAGAATCCACACGCAATTTCAGGCTTTTTGCCTTAAGAAACTTACTTGAAGTATCTGTCCAGAAGGCCCTTCAGGGCTTTACCATGACGGGCTTCATCACGGGCCATCTCATGCACGGTGTCGTGGATCGCGTCGAGGTTATTCTTCTTCGCGCAGGTCGCCAGCTCCGTCTTACCGGCTGTCGCACCGAACTCACAGTCTACACGCCACTTGAGGTTCTCCTTGGTGGATGCCTTCATGTTTGCTTCCAGGTCAGATCCTAAAAGCTCAGCAAACTTCGCTGCATGCTCTGCCTCTTCAAATGCAGCCTTCTCCCAGTAAAGTCCGATCTCCGGATAGCCCTCGCGGTAAGCGATACGAGCCATGCAGAGGTACATGCCGACCTCGGAGCACTCACCGGTGAAGTTTGCTTTCAGCTGGTCGAAGATGTACTTCTTATCCTCCTCGGAAATATCAGGATTATTCTTCACGGTCTCTGCATATACACCGAACTTATGCTCAGCCGCGAGACCCATGTCCTCTTCCATTTTCTTAAAAGCCGCTTTCTTGGCTTTGCAGACCGGGCACTCATCCGGTGCGTCAGGTCCTTCATACACATAACCACATACTGAACATACAAACTTAGTCATAATTGCAACTCCTTGTCTTAGATAGATTTTTAAAAAGAACCGGCACCCTTACGCGCCCTGCTCTTCCTCCACTTTCATGCACTCCGGGCAAAGTCCGTCGAACTGAAGCGAGTATCCCAGGATCTTATATCCGGAAGTATCCGAGAGCATACCGGCAAGTTCTTCCACCGGCATCGCGACATCCGCGACTTTTCCGCACACGCTGCAATGCACGTGATAATGCGGGAACGTCTGGTGATCGAAATGGTCGGCTCCGTTGTTGATGCGGATTCGGAGAGCCTCACCGGAATCGGCGAGTTTGTTTAGGATGCGGTACACCGTGGCACGGGAGATCGACGGATAACTGCTCTGCACTTCCGCCACTACCTCATCCGCGGTCGGGTGATTACACATCGAGATCAAGGTCTCATGTACGATCCTTTTCTGAAGCGTATTCCTCTCCTGCATCTACTAACTCCTTTGCTGATACTGCCATGAAGATCTTAAGAAAACCACTTTGGGAACTACATTTTCTGTCCAAGTGCTTTTACATTATTGATATTACATCCTAATAAGGATTTTGTCAACATATTTCTCTAACATTTCTGATATTTCCTAAACACGCATGAATAGACTATAATCTGAATATAGTATGTTTCTTGGGAGAGAGATTTTATGCATCGGAACAATCGACTCATCAGCCTTCTTCTTTCAGTTTCGATCCTGCTAAGTTCAAGCTTTTCCGGCTGCAGTTTAATTGCGAAGATCACGGAGACCGAAAAGCAGGAGATTCCGACACTTCCGCCTGCGACGACGCGTGCCACTTCCACGCCGACGCCTTCTCCGACGCCGACCCCGGACCCGGATGTAGAAGCCAAAGCAGAAGCACTCGAGACCGCTGGAAAATACGGGATCCCGGAGGAATCCCTCCGCGGCAAATATGATCTTTTCCGCCGCTACTCCAATGCGATCGACACCAATGGCCGTCTCGGAGATTATGTACCATATATGTATAACCTTTTCCCGGTCATTGCCGATCACTTAAAGCCCGAAAACGAATCTTACTTTCTCGCGAAAGTGAACAGCCTTCGCATCACGCTCGGTGTCATAAGCGAAAAGCATTCCGGAGAATATTCCTCTTCCACAAATGTCGTGATGATGAACAGGACCTATCTGACAGCCGAGAATATTCCTATCGAAAGCACGATCATGCACGAACTGATGCATTTTGTGGATTCGCATATTGACGGTCCTCTCGAGAAAGCATCTTTTACCAAGGAAAACGTCTATCCGATCCACGATATCCCTGCATCGGACAATTCCATCATTGAACACTCTGACGAAGCGGCCTTCTTCATGGAAGCAGGCGCGGAGCTTTATACCGCGAAATACTTCATGCACTACACCTGGTCTTACAGGAGCGCGGTACAGTTCCTGACGGGAATGGAATACATCTTCGGAAGCGACCTCATCGATGAAGCTTTCTTCTGTCACGATTCCGCCTGGTTCCTCGCCGACCTTCTGCAGAAGAACGGTTTTTCGATCCAGGAGATCTGGTCCTTCTACACCACCATGGACTGCATGACCTATAAGCGTCTTCCGTCTGAAGAAGTACTTCGTCCGGAAGATGTTCTGATCCGTCTTTACGAAAAGAACATGCCAGGTGATTATAAAACCGATAAGATCTTCTGTCATATCCTTCGCTGCATAAACAGTAAAGACTTTGATTTCGGCCATTTCCCGTCTGCAAACGAAGAATTCCTCTCCTCTCTCATGTTTTCAGATGAGGAAGCAAAGAACTGGACTTTCGCGATATTCGACCAGATCGAACAATTCAAGTATTTTCAGATCAACGGTGTTCCGATCGCCGGAATCTTCCTCAATGGCAAGTACAGGCTTTCAGGACAGATCCGTCTCTTAGACGACAGCGGGGAACCCTACGGGCCCAGTGAAGCTGCGCTCTTCGACTACGATTTCGAGACCGGAACGGTAAACAGCTTCGAGCTGTATCTGACACCTCTGAACGAGATCAAAAGACCCGAGATCAAGTAAACATCCAAAGGAGTTTTTCATGCTTTCCAAAACATACCCCCAGCACGACATCAATCTGGTCTTTGATGAGATCTCCCGCGTCCTCTCTTCCGGAAATGTGGCCGACAATGCCATGGAGGAGTTGAGTTTTCAAAACCGTCTGTTCGCCGCACTTCCTGTGGAAGCCGTGGAGTACGGAATGCAGTTCCTGCACGGAAAAAGAGACCTCCCGAAAGCATGCGATGAGATCCTCCCGCTTTATATGCGTTTTCTGAATCTGGTGAAATATACGGAGCTTATCGAGGCAATGGAAAACATCCCGAAAAATCCGACACCGGAAGAACTGACGAGCCGTATCCGGATGCACGGAGAACTCGGAAAGATCGAAGAATCTTTCTGTACGCCGCTTCTCGGATTTGCCTATAACAAAGATCTTCCGGAAGGGAAAATCGATCCGGAGAAGATCGAGCCCAATGGACCGGAGGATTCCGACGGATCTTCCAATCTGCATCTGATGAACAGCCTTGCGCCTGTTTTCGTCTGCGAGGATCCTTACCTCACTTCCGCCTTTTACGAAGACCATCTGGGATTCCACGCCGCCCATCTCGACGACGAATCCATGCCGCATATCCGTATCTCCCGGGATAACATCGAGATCAATCTGGTAAAGGGCTCACCGGTTTCCACCGGCGCCCCGTACGATCTATATATCTACGTTTCCGAGCCCATGATGCTTCAGATGGAACTTCAAAGCAGCGGAGTAAAACTTATAAAGACGCTGGAAGAATCAGACGCGATTTCTCATATGAACCGCGAATTCATCTTTGAAGATATCGACAAAAGACATATCTGCGTCTCCCAAAGGGACATCAGCCAATAATATCTTCTTCTCCCTCGTAGTGATGCTCGGAAGGCGTAACCGTCGGTGTAGGTGTCGAAGATGAGGTCTCTGATGTTTCGGAAGAAGTCTCTTTCGTCGGTTCCGGCGTCGGGGTATTCGTCACTTCCGAAGTTTCCTTCGTCGTTTCTTCCGGTGCCGAAGAATCCTTCGTTGTATCTTTAGTTTCCGCCGTCGTTTCCGTCTGCTCTGTGCTTTCCGAAGTCACCGTAGTTTCCGGATCGCGCCCGGTCTCTTTTTCCGATGAACTCTCTTTTCCTGTCGTCTCCGAAGTATCGGAAGACTCATCTTTTTTAGTGGTCGACTCCTTTTTCGAAGCAGTCGGTTTCTCTTCTTCGGAAGACGATTCGACCTCCGACGAAGTTTCTTCTATCGAAGAAGTGACGGACGAAGAAGATCCTTCCGTAACGGAAGGATCCTCGGTTTCTTTTTTCGAACAGCCGTCACATCCGCTCAGCATGATCGCCAGGGAAAGTACAGCCACACACAATGTTTGACGTTTCATGTATCGCTCCAAATCACAAAGGAAAGAATCAGCCGATCCGTTAATCGTTTAATTCATCCTCTTCGCCGCCATAGCCATGACTGGAAAGATCGCTCGTCACGATCACATCTTCGGTCTCAAATGCGATGATCTCGATCTTTATTGGTTCATATAATTCGTTCATATCTGGTCTCCTTCACTCATTTCCAAATCATAAGATGCTTTCTTGCCTCAGATCTGCCCATTGCCATGGAAGTAGTCATAGGCAGCCGCATAATAGCAGAAGAAAGCAATTCCCAGATGCTGTCTGTCCACATTGGAACTCTTAGTTGATGTCAGCGCATAAGTCATCGGGCTGGCCGTGATCGTATATGTCTTGTCACCATATGAAATCGTAAAGTCGTATGCCTTACCGAGCATCGGAGCCGGGATATTCTCTACCTCGACAGAAACTTTCCTGCTGCCATAAAGAAGATTGGCATTGACATCATTACTCGGATCATCATGATCTGTCACAATAATCTCATAGTCGGAAACAGGAACGCTTCCATCCGTATAGAACGTGATGCTCAGAGTGTTGTCGGACTCGAAATAGGCCTTGATCGTTGTCTTTTCAATACCATCCGGACACTCCCCGTCTTTCACATACTTAAACTCCTCGAGTCGAGTCGGAATCGAGGCAGGGAAAAGGCTTTCATCAAAAACAAATGTCTTTCCGCTGTCATAGCCGAAATAGTTCTGGGAAGCGACACCGTACCAGTACAGTGCCTTTGCCAGAGTAGCCATATTCTGATCTTCAGAGTTCTGCTTATTCTCGGCATATGTCATGACGGAATATGTAAAGCTGTCATTTTCCAGACGTTCTCCGGAAGAGGTAACGAGTTTCACCGTAGTTCCTGTTCCATCCACGACCCTGATCGTCACGTCATCCGCAAACTCAGGGATCGGTACCGGAAGGGAGATATAGTAATCACCATTCTTCTGGGAAACAAGGCTCGTATCATCCAGGTAGACATACGTCGTATCCCCGTGTTTTTCCACTTCCACACAGAGACCGGAATCAGAAAGAAGATCCGGAGAGAAGTTCATTCTGAACATCAGACGGATGCAGCCGTCAAAGTCAACATTACCGGACTTGATCGTCGCCTGATTCGCTTCCACCCACTGAGCAACCAGCGTCAGATCCGTATCGACCGTGATCTTCTCGCCTGCAGGCAGGATCTCATCGGAATCCCCGATCTTCCATCCGGCGAAGATCATGCCGGAAGGAGCTGTAAACCCACAATCCGGGAGAGTGTATTCTGTGCCACGCTCGATCGGATCCGGTTCATCCATTCCACCAGTACCGCCATTGCAGTCAAAGGAAAGATTCATCATGACTGCGATTTCAAAAGTAACATCAGAGGCCGGCATCCACATATTAATATATCGATTACTAGGATCGTATTCGTCCGTTACCAAAACCCACTGCGTAAAATCTTTTGTCTGACCATCTTCCGGATCGACATAGGTCGCACTCTTCACAACAATCTCACGGTCGATTGAGTCAAGGAAATAGTATAAATTTCCCGGCGCATCCCCAGCACTATAATCTATGTGAATTCCTTCATCTGAGGACATACTCCATTCAGAAGTTTCAAGTCCAATCACCGTAACCTTGTATCCTTGTCGTCCACAGATGCATATATGCGTTTGCGGATCAAAGGAATGGGCCTGTCCTGCTGACAAATCAGTACCTTTACAATAAGGACAGTACCTTTCCTTCATATGATAAGCGCCACGATCCGTGTAAGTAGTGCAGTCCGGATGATCACAAAGCTGAATCTTAACGATCTTTTCTTTGCAGGCCTCCATACGGTCATCTTCTAAAACCAAAGTGCCTTCCAGTCCGACTTTAACAGCAACAGGGTTCGAAATCGAGTTTACAGAAGGATAGCCTGTTTCAACACCTGCGCCATTTCCGAATGCCTGTCCCGCAAGGACTTGACCATCGATTTCCGACTCGCCTGCTATTGCAGTAATATCAAGCACTTCCATTTCATTCGCAGAAATCATAACAAAACCGGATGTTTCATCTAAGGTAACACCATATCCGGCACCGAAACATGCCGCACCCGGACCAGCGAAACCTGTCACTTTACTATTGTAAATGTTAACTGAAGCTAAGACACTTGCAGTATAATCTCCAGCAGCAAATCCATAAGCGGCACCACCTTGATCACCACCCTGCGCAAATACTTCGCATTCTCCGCCAAACTGCATCATGACGAACTGATAATATCCACCAACTCCAGGAGCAAGACCTTTTCCTGTGGCGTTGATCACACCGCCTTGAAAAAGCATATTGCCTGCCGAACTTTCTTTACCACCACCGATACCTGCGCCATCCTGGCCGCCGATCGCAGTTACCTCGCCACGATACACATTAATATATTCATAATAAGATCGGTTCCCTTTTCCAGCTCCAATGCCCGCACCATTTGCGCCGCCTTTGGAAGTGACAGTACCACCATAAAACATAATATCTCCCACCGGGCCGTCTGCTTTACCACCAATCCCCGCACAATCTGCTGCACCTTGTGCTATAAGCACGCCACCAGCAAAATAAAAGTCAGCGTTTCGCGAATCAAATCCAATTCCTGCATTATCGGATGAACTGGCAATGATCTTTCCACTGTCATCAGATTGCGTATAAACAGCGAGTTTTCCTGTCTTAACGATAATGCCTTCCGTCGCTTTCAAGGTAAATCCATCGCCAAGTATCAAACACACAGTAGCATCATTATCAGAAGCTTGGATCACTATGGGTTCGTCATATTCTACGTTGTCATCTAGGAAATAGAAGCCATCCGTCCAGGTAGTCGGCATCGTTTCACTTAACGATGTATAAGCTGTGCATTCCCTTTGCTTGGTATTATAATCCTCACTATCCCTGTAAATATATGTCACAGGCTGCTGCGGATCATCATCTGCCATAACCATTGCGCCCGCATTCCCCACAACGAGCATCACACTGATCAATACTGAAATAATACGTATTCTTTTCTTCTTCATACCATTCTGTCCTTTACTATAAAATGAAAACGCTGTTCGCGTGATCATACTGATACATACTATATTCCAAACTATATTTTAACACCGGCAGGCTATAAATACAAAAAACGTTTTGTGAACAATCATGGCAAAGGAAAACCGGCGGCCCAAACTCCCTTCTGGAGCGGAACCGCCGGTATTTGTCTGGTTTTCTATTAATTGGCGGAATCAGTACCGCCGAACGGATCTTCTACATAAGAAGGATTTTCAGGACTCTTCTGCCGAAGACGGCTCGTCATAGGTGTCACCGATCTTCCATGAAAAACCGTTCTCTCCATACATGGTATCGGACTTCGTATCGGCCTTGACCTCGGCAATAAATACATTGGCCTGGTCCTCATTGGCCTGGGAGCGAAGGACAAACTTGTATCCTTCTTTCGTCTCCTCGATCTCACTGTCAAATGCGACAAGCTTCATATCGTTGCTGTAAAGGTGATTATAGAATGCGATCGATGCATCGATATACGGCTTGGCTTTCACATAAAGATCGGATTTTCCGGTCTCGCCGGACGGCGATTGCTCAGCATCATCTGCTTTTTTCTCTGATTCTTCTGTCTTCACTGTTTCTGACGGTATCGGAGTCACTACTATTACGTCTTTTCCATCGGTGTCAGGACGATCCGGATTCTTCAATTTCGATTCGATGGATTCATCCTTGTCCTTCTTCGCTTGATCTGTTTTCTTACCAGACGTACATCCGGGTAAAGCCAGCATGAACATGACTAAGCTGATCACGATCGCCTTACTCATATACTCATTTCGTTTCATTACAATTCCTCCTTTTCGTTCGAAACTGTGCCTTTATGGTAACATTGGAAGTCCGCCCGAAATATAAACACACTGTCATCTAAGGCTATAAAACCATAAGCAAATCGTCACATAAAAGAGGATACAAAAAGGCGCTGTCTCAAAGCAATGAGACAGCTCCTCTTTTCGCTATTTAATTCTATCAGTCTTCTTTTAGTCGACCTTCGGAAGGTTAGCAGCATACTTTGCCAGTTCCTCATCCGTCGGGATGTAGTCATCCATCTGACCGTTATGGAACTTCTCGTAAGCTACGAGATCGAAGTAACCTGTACCGGTCAGACCGAATACGATGGTCTTCTCTTCACCGGTCTCTTTGCACTTCAGAGCTTCGTCGATCGCTACGCGGATCGCGTGAGAGCTCTCCGGTGCCGGGAGGATACCCTCGACACGTGCAAACATTTCAGCCGCTTCGAATACATCTGTCTGCTTCACGGATCTTGCTTCCATGAATCCATCATCGTAGAGCTGGGACAGTGTCGAGCTCATGCCGTGATAACGGAGGCCTCCGGCGTGGTTCGGAGCCGGGATGAAGTCGGAACCGAGTGTGTACATCTTTGCGAGCGGGCAGACCATACCGGTATCGCAGAAGTCATATGCATAAACACCACGTGTCAGGGACGGGCAGGAAGCCGGCTCAACTGCAATGATCTGATAGTCTGCTTCACCTCTCAGTTTTTCACCCATGAACGGAGCGATAAGACCGCCGAGGTTCGATCCGCCGCCTGCGCAGCCGATGATCATGTCCGGCTTTACACCGAGCTTATCAAGAGCAGCCTTTGTCTCCAGACCGATCACGGACTGGTGGAGGAGTACCTGGTTCAGAACGGAACCGAGTACATAACGGTAACCCGGTGTGCCGACAGCCACTTCAACCGCCTCAGAGATCGCGCAACCGAGGGAACCTGTGGTACCCGGGTGCTTTTCAAGGATCGCACGGCCGACATTGGTCGTCTCAGACGGAGAAGGTGTAACGGAAGCGCCGTATGTTCTCATGACTTCACGACGGAACGGCTTCTGCTCGTAGGAAACTTTAACCATATATACCTTACAGTCGAGATCGAAGTAAGAGCATGCCATGGAAAGAGCGGTACCCCACTGACCTGCACCGGTCTCGGTGGTTACACCCTTAAGGCCCTGCTTCTTTGCGTAGTAAGCCTGGGCGATCGCGGAGTTGAGCTTATGGGATCCGCTGGTGTTGTTACCCTCGAACTTATAGTAGATCTTCGCCGGTGTTCCGAGCTTCTTCTCAAGGAAATAAGCACGTACCAGCGGGGACGGACGGTACATCTTGTAGAAATCCAGGATCTCCTTCGGGATCGGGAAGAAAGCGGTATCGTTATCGAGCTCCTGCTTTACGAGCTCTTCGCAGAATACTCCGCCCAGTTCTTCCGCGGTCATCGGCTGATGTGTGCCCGGGTTCAGAAGCGGAGCCGGCTTGTTCTTCATGTCCGCGCGGACATTGTACCATGCGGTAGGGATCTCCTTTTCATCAAGATATGTTTTGTAAGGAATTCTCTCAGACATATTATGTCTCCTTTCGTTTAGGGCCCTTGCCCGAATTTAATTACTGAACCTCTGTCTGCGGGAAAAGCTCTTCTCCCGAAGTCATAAGTTCTTGGGACCAAATCTTGTTTTCTGCCGGAAAAACAAAAATCCTGTCCCAGCTTTTTTACTTCTGCTGGGACAGGAATGATATTCTTTCCTGCGGTGCCACCCGGCTTGATCCTCCGTCAAAACTTCGGATCCACTCACGCATACCGACATATGCTGGATTTTGTTGACGGGGCTCCTTTCCCCGGCGCAGATACTCGCGATAACGCTTTCCCCTTGCCCTCGGAAGTCCATTCACCTCTGCTCTTTCCTGCTGCACTCTCACCAACGGCAACTCTCTGGATGGCATGAAACAGAGCTTACTCACTCTTCCTCTACGGTTTTTCTGCATAATACCACTTGAAATAAAGGTACGTCAAGAGGTATCAGAGCATCTCGGCGATATCGAAGATCAGGCGTTCCGTCTTTTCCCAGCCGAGGCACGGATCCGTGATGGATTTGCCGTACACACCTCCGCCGACTTTCTGGCAGCCGTCTTCGATATAGCTCTCGACCATGAATCCTTTGACGAGGTTTCGAACCTCCGGCGAAAGTCGCATGGAGTTTAAGACTTCCTTGATGATACGCGGCTGGGCGTACGGATTCTTATTTGAGTTTGCATGGTTGGTGTCGATGATCGCTGCCGGGTTCGGGAGATTTCGCTCCTCATACTGCTCACTTAAGCGGATCAGATCCTCGAAGTGATAGTTCGGCTGCGCTTCGCCGTGCTTATTCGTATATCCGCGAAGGATCGCATGCGCGTGCGGATTTCCTTTCGATTCGATCTCCCAGCCTCTGTAGATAAAGGTATGAGGATGTGATGCGGCAAGGATCGCGTTGAGCATAACAGCGTAGTCGCCGGATGTCGGGTTCTTCATGCCGACCGGGGATGCGATCGCACTGGCAGTCAGGCGGTGCTGCTGATCCTCAACAGATCTTGCACCCACGGCAACATAGGCCAGAAGATCGTCAAGGTAAGCGTAGTTTTCCGGATAGAGCATCTCATCTGCGCAGGCAAAGCCTGTCTCGGCGATGGCGCGCATATGCAGGTGTCTTGTTGCCAGGATCCCTTTGAAAAGATCCGCTCTCTCATTCGGATTCGGCTGGTGGAGCATACCCTTATAGCCCTCGCCGGTCGTTCTTGGCTTATTTGTATAGATACGCGGAACGATGATGATCTTCTCCTGAACTTTTTCCTGCAGCGGACGAAGTCTCGAGATATAGTCGATGACAGAATCCTCGTTATCGGCCGAGCATGGTCCGATGATCAGAATGAGCTTATCGGATAATCCTTCGATGACCTTCTCGACTTCCCGCTTGGTGGATGTCACCGCACGGTCCATCTCCGGGGTCACCGGGTAGATCTCCTTGACCTCTTCAGGGAGTGCCAGTTTCTTTACATATTCCGCATTCATGGATACTTTTCCTTTCTACATCGCGGTCACGGCTTCTTGCCGATCCGCACATCCGGCGAATAGGTGCCGACGACCTTGATCTTCTCGCATGCAGTTTTGAGCTGCTCCAGCATACGCCATCCCTCTTCCGAATCAAGGACACCCTCGATCTCGGTAAAGAAGTAATACTGCCAGTTATATTCTTTTACCGGGCGGCTTCGGATGACACGCATGTTGTAGTTATGCTTTCCAATGATGGAGATCGCACGGGCAAGAGCTCCTGCGAAGTCACGGATCGTAAAGATCAGGATCGTATTTTTCGCCTTCTGCGCTGCTTTTTCCGCATATTCATTTGTTTCATCGCGACGGGTAAAGACCGCAAACCGCGTGACATTCTGGGAACTTTCGTTGATATCGTATTCGAGGATCGTAAGACCGTAGAGCTTTGCTGTTTCAGAACTGGCGATAGCGCCTACGGCAGGATCGGCTCTCCCGGCGACTTCCTGCGCCGCGCGGGCGGTATTCTCATAAGGGATCGTCTCATATCCGCACCTGGCAATGAATTCACCACACTGCTCAAGTGCCTGCGGGTGGGAGATGACGGTCTTTATGGACTCGACCGAGGATCCGGCAACACCTAAAAGGCACTGGGAAATGGAAAGTTCATAGACACCGGTGACCTTAAGAGGTCCGGAAAACATCAGATCACTGACCTGACCGACTTCACCGGCATAGCTGTTCTCGATCGGAAGCACGGCAGCATCGGCCTGTCCCTTTTCGACGATCGAATACGCTTCGCGGAACGTGCGGCAGGAAACCTTCTCCGCATCCGGAAAGATCTCTCCCACGGCCATTGCGGCAAAAGAACCTTCGATTCCGCTGTATGCGATTTTACCCTGCATCTTCGTCATTCGGCCTCCATAGTTAACCCATTTTAACTGCCGCTCATTTTCTCACACGATCCTTTCAAAAGAAAGGGGTTTATAGAAAAAAGGCGATTTTCGTTTAGAAAACCGCCTTTTCTTTTCACTTAATAACAGTTCTTTGCTATTTTGATCGATCAGTCATCGACGATGGCGACCGCATTATAGTGGAAAATGACATTGCCGTCCTTGTCGAGGATCGTCGCACTGGAAGGTGCTTCCATATGCTGGTTCGAGTAATCGTGCTCCATAATGTAGCAGAGCTTTCCGTCGTAGATCTCCTGCACCGTCAGAAGGTCGCCCCCCGGATTCGGAAGATCCTTGAAAATGATCTCACCGGTCTTTGCGTCGATGATGGAGATCGTATGCGTCTGGTATCCCTCGCCGACCACCAGATAGAAGTTCCCGTTCTTTTGGTCTTTGATCCATGTCGTATAGCCCTCGCCGCTGCAGAT
The DNA here is from genome assembly GCA_016287245.1 of Clostridia bacterium. Lineage (GTDB taxonomy): Bacteria > Bacillota > Clostridia > Saccharofermentanales > Saccharofermentanaceae > Scatonaster. Next base: position 37,838 of record JAEEWG010000010.1, on the reverse strand, counting down.
CTCTTCAAAAGTTCTGCTGTCCAGGATCTTCCACTTATATTCTTCTTTTTTCGTGGTCATGGTCAGCTGGACAAATCCCGGAAGCTCGATCGCCGAATAACTTCCGTCGATGACCGCCGTCTTCTCGCTTTGGAGGTTCATAAGATACGTCTTTCCGCCACTGCATTTTGAGACGATCGGGTCGAGGTCGCAATCCGCGGCATCCAGATTCCAGTAGAAGTCATGTTCGTCATAGACCTTTTGGTAATTATTCGCATCCTCCAGCTTCACGGTTTTTTCGAGGTTTAGATCCAGGTCGTAAACATCGATCGCGTCTCTTTTTAAAATGATGAGTTTGTCCGCGACCAACGATGCGCCCATATTCTCCGGTTTGCTTTCTATCGAACGGATGATCTTCCCGTCCTTGTCGACCAGATCCACTCCGGAAAAATCCCTATAGGTAAGAAGATAGTTGCCGGTGCTTAGATACTCGCTGATCCAGTAATCCTGATCTCTGAGTTTCTTGCCGGTAAAGTCACAAAGATAATGACTTCCGTCTCGCGCTGACGACTCGACCATGACGCAGTTTCCGAAACAGTTAAAGATCGTAAGGTCCTTCGGGAACGGGAGCATCTCTCCGGTCGTTCCGTCAAAGATACAGAAACTGTCACCATAATCATCGACGAAGTAGAGATATCTATCTGCCAAAATGCGGACCCAGCTCGGATCATCATAGTCAGAAAGGCGGGAACGGTCGTACTTGTAGGACACAGGTTCCGAAAGCTCACTGGTCTTTGTATTGAATTTATACACATCCGAGCCTTCGGCCGTGCTCTTGGAAAGCAGCAAGGTGAAGTTGTCATCCGAGTAATTGACTTGGTCAAACTTCAATCCGGTGTAGTACTTTCCGTCCACGGAAAGGATCCCGTAGGAATAGTCCTCCTTGAACTTATTTCCACCTGAGATCTTCGAGACGAGATAGTGCTCACTGTCGATCCTCTCCACGGTATGGAACACGGGATCGCACACGATCCGTCCGGACATATCTACGAATCCGAAATCCACTTCGCTTTCGTTGTAAAAGCCGATCTTCACGACACCCGGCATCGGGAATACCCGTTCATAGTCCGGCGAAGCAACGAAATCCGGGATAAAGTCATCAGAGATCCTTTTATAGACCGCATCCATCGCATTGGCCGGCTGATACTTTGTCCAGTCGGTAGTGACTTTCACCTTCGTATCGACCGGTTGGGCCGCGGGGACATACCCTTCCATTTCCGCAAGCTTCTGCCCTTCTTCGCCTAAGATCCATTGAAAGAGGATCCTGGCCGGATCGTCCTGCGCCGCTCGATCCGGCAGCACGACGAAGTAGTTTGTGCAGAACGGATACGCACCACTTGCGATCGTACTGCTTTCAGGCATGGTATCGTCGACTTTTAAGATCTTCAGGCCGTCAGCCATCTTCATGTTCGTCGCGTAGTAATACGGGGTATAACCGATCGCTCCGGCAGAGTTATCGAAGGATTTGACGACGTCGATCAAGCCGCCCATATCCAGCGGCATGAGTTCCTTCGGCGCTTCCATCATCTTAAGGTCCTTCATGACGAGTTTTTCCATCATGACCTGAGATCCCGCCGTCTCATTTCTCTGCACAGCGACGATCTCTTTATCTTCGCCTCCGACTTCCTTCCAGTTTTTGATCTCGCCTGTGTAGATCTTCTGGATCTGTTCCGTTGTCAGAGAATCGACCGGATTGTTTGTGTTGACGACAAAAACGAGCGCTTCGGCAGCGAACGGTTCGATCGCATATTTGAAGTTTTTGCGTTCCAGTTCTTCAATGATCGAATCAGCAGGTTGCGCGCAGATCAGCATATCTGCCGAGCCTTTCATCAGAAATTCGAATGAAGCCGATGTCTTATGAAAATCCAGCATCTCGTCCGCTTCTTCTCTTGTGATCCCGAGCATGACGGACGTGATCGCCGCAGCCATCGGGCGGGTCGATGTCGAACCATCGATCACCGGATAGTTGTCTTTCGTAAAAGCAAACTCCGAAAGGCCCGGATCCGGCGCACTTGTCGGATCCGTGACCTCTGTATCACTTGTTGATGAACTCTTGCTTTCCGATGGTTCGACCTTGGAACTTATACTCTCTGTTTCCGTGGTCGTTCCTTCGGAACTTGTCTCTTTCTTTCCGCACGAAGCCGTCGGAATGATCATTGCTGCAGCAAGCAAAGCAGCGATCCATTTTTTATTCATAAATACCTCCATCAGGTCTTCCCTGTTTTAATACTATCACTTCGGCAGAACGAAAGGAGTATAGTGGAACAGTACTTTTCCATCTTTCTCCATGATCGTCACGCCATTAGAAACTGACCAGAAAGCTCCCGGCTGTTCTGTATGGAAAAAGATCTTTCCATCCTCAATACCCGTGACCCGGATCGCTTTCATTTCCGGATTCGGAAGATTCTCGAAAACGACCTTTCCATCTTCTACGGAGAGCACTTTGATCTCGGCCGAAGTATCGGTAAGTGAGGAAACAAGGTAGAACTCATGCGTCGCTTTATCTTCGACCGCCTCGACATAACCTGTACCTTCGGAGATCACGTGGAAGTCGGAAGAATCAAGGATCTTCCACTTGGCTCCCTCGTTGTTTCGGTCTCCGGTATACCTTAACAGAATGCGGCTGCCCATGATATCGCAGTCGAAATCAGATTCGAACGTAAGACCGGTCTCCGTTTTCAGGTTTAGAAGTGCTTTCGAATGGTAGTAATTCGGATTGCGGTCATCCGGTACGATTTCAACGATCGGATCTGACGGAAGGCGTGTCATTTCTTCGCCTGTAAAATATGCCGAAGGTGGTGTCAGGAAATAGCAGGAGGTATTCTTCTCGGTCTCGACAGTTTTTACAAGATGGAGATCGAGGTCATAAAGATCGATAGAGGCCTCTTTTACCGCGATGATATAGTCATCTGACACCTCCATGTCCAGGATCGTATGATCTTTATTGTCGATCGATCCGAGGATCTTGCCGTCTTTCCCGATAAGATCCCAGAAATCCTGATTCTTTCCATTCTCTACAAGGAAAGTCCCGTTAGGAAGTTCTTCAGGCTCTTCCCTATATTCTTTCTCATTTATAGGATTACCGTCGATGCTGAAAAGACGCATACGATAATCGATCTGCGGATCCGCCACCAGGAGGACATTATTACAAACATAAAGGTAGCCGTCGTCGTCGATCTCAGGAAACACATCTTTGCCCGTGGTTCCGTCATATACATGGTTTCCTCCGCCAAGGAAATCACACGTCACGACATATCTTTCGTCCACGACCGTATAGAAGCTGTAAAGCATGTCCGTATTCTTCTTCAGTTGCTTTCCGGAAGAAGTCTTCCCGGTTTTCACATCATAAGAGAAGATCGTGATCCCGTCACTTTCAATACTGTAGAAATATACCTGCCCGTCCACTTCGTACAGAGAATTATAAAGGAGTCCCGTAAACATCGAGCCATCGCGGGAGATAATGCCGACCCGGTCGTCAAAATCTTGCGACTTCGAATCAGTCACATACTGCCATACAATGTAACTACCGTCCGATAAACGATTGACATAATTAAATACAGGATCGCATATGATCTTTCCGTTCTCATCGACAAAACCGTAGAGATGTTCTCCCTCGTAGTTGAGGTTTTCATTTTCTACACCGAGGAAAGGATAGATCTTCCCGTACTCTTCGGAGGCCGTAAACTCTTTGATCGGTTCATCCGATGCTCTTGTGAATACATCCTCAGGAGATTGCGGTTCCCGGTAGGCATCCCAGTTCGTCTTGATAAAGGATGCATCTTTGGTAAAAGATCCGTCCGAAGGCAGGATATATCCTTCTTTTTGAAGAAGAGTCTTTCCTTCCTCACTTAAGATCCAGGCATAAACACTTCCGGCCGAGCTTTTTTCCGGGGTCGTATGCGGCATCATGACATACTCATTATAGGAATACGGATACTCGCCCTTGCTGATCGTTTCTTCATCCGCAGCGACACCGTCGATCTTTAAGATCTTGATCTGATCGCGGATCGAAATATCCTTGAGACACGAGTACTGCACAAAGCCGATGGAAGAAGTTCCGTTGTCATAAGTCTTTCTTGCCTTTAACACAGCATAGTCATCCCCGCCAGCCAGGAAATAAGGGGATTTCACTTTGGTACTGCCGCCAACGACCATGTCCTCGAGCATTTTCTGCGAGACCGCATTCACGCCGTTTTCAAAAGCTCTGATCTTCTGATCCCTGCCGCCGACTTCCTTCCAGTTTTCGATCTCGCCTTTGTAGATCTTTTTGAGCTGTTCGCCGGTGAGCGAATCGACCGGATTATCCTTATTTACGATAAATACCAGCGCATCTTTTGCAATCACTTCTTTATCGTATTCATCAAAGGAGTCGTTGGTCCGGTATGAAGCATTAAAATCATTCGTGAGCACGAGTTCATCTCTCGCAGAATCATCCCACAGGATCGAATTGAGGAAAGCGTTTGTTTCGCCCCGATCCATCCCGATGAGGACCGTCGCCAGTGCGGCGGCGAAGGGATATGTCGTATAGGAATACCGGATTCGCGGGAAGGTCTCCCGGGTGAAGTTCAATTGAAACGTATCTTTTTCAGAAGAATCGGACACAGACGGATCCGTCTCACTTTCTGAAGGATCCGTATCTTCCGTTTCGTCCTTTGAAATGCGGGTCTTACTGATCTTCTCAGAGCCGTCTTTTCCGGATCCGCTACTCTTAGCTTTGCATCCCGCGCATGAGATGATCATACCAAAAGCCAGTAAAATGGAGAGTAATTTCTTTTTCATAATGGTTTCCGTCCTTTTCGCTTGTTTCAATAATTAGACACAACAAGCGAATTCTTTTTTTGCAGTTTCAATAATTTTTCAGTTAATCTTCCGGAAGATAGAGCGTGTTATAAAGGAACAGGATATTACCCTCCCGATCGATCATGGTCGTGCTGGAAATACGGCGGTTGTCATATGGCAGGCGGGCATATGTGTTGTAGATCAGTTTCCCATCGTAAATACACTCCACCTGCACTTCATCCATTCTGGGATTCGGGAGATCTTTAAAGATGACTTCCCCGGAAGCCGGATCCATCACGATAATGTCATTATTACCCTCGGAGGAAGAATATGCCAGATAATACTTGTGATCCTTAGTATCTTCAATCATTCGCGCTTCACCTTCTCCGGAGCGAACTGTCGTCATATCCTCAACGTTTAGAATCGTCCATTTTTGCGGTCCATTATTCTGGAATTCGATGATAAACAGGTATTCCGACTCGATGTACATACAACTTACGTTTTCAATCTCCATCTTCTTTTCATTCAAAAGATTCAGAACGTACTTTTTCCCATCATCAAACTGATTGGAAACGATCGGTTGTTCAAAATTCACACTGCTGTAGTTTGCCGCGTTTTCCACTTTCACAGAAGAAACCGTCTGAAAATCAAGATCCAGAAGTTCAATGTGATCGCTCCAGTAGAGGATAATATAATCTTTCACGACCTCCATAGAAATGTATCCATTCGGCGCAGGCTTGCACACGGTCCGGACATTGCCCTTTTCATCAAGGATATCCCATGCCATCCTGCCTAGTCTCGTCAGAAGGATCTCTCCTGTAGAAAGGATCTGATGATCCTCATACACATATTCAGATAGCTTCTTTCCGAAAACATTCTGGCAGTATAAATCAGAGTAACCATCGCTATAGATCACCATGTTTTTTCCGACCCTCTGGTAACAATGCGAATAATTCGGGATCTGCTCTAGTTCTCCTGTCTTAATGTCGTAAAGGAAACCTTCTCCCGTAAAGCCATATGAAATGATAATATACCGGTCATCGATCACCTCGGAGACACATGGCCAAATATCTTCCACATCATATCTATCGGGAACTGTCACTTTGATTGGATCCTTTGATACTCCGTTTTCCCTGTCAAAATAATAGATTTCGAGAGATGTATGTGATCTATTATAGAGAGCAAATCTGTCTGTATCAGATAAGTGATCATATCCGTCATATTTCGTTCCGGTATAGATAGAACCATCTGTGGTAAGAAGACCCATTCCTTCCTCATCTTTTCCTACGACATAAATGCCATCTGTAAATTCGAATCCGTAATCAAAGACCGGATCACAAAGCAGCGTTCCGTTTTTGTCGAAGATACCGTATGCGATATCGGGCGATTCTTCATAGTAGAAATCATCCTTATAGATGCAGGGGAGGACGAACACCTGTCCGTATTCGGAAGACGGTGTAAAATCACCCATCTCCCCTTCCTTCAAGCGCGTAAATACCGGGTCTCCAACAATTGCGGGCTGATAATAATTCCAGTTTACATTCACGACGGTATCCATTTCTTTCTTTTCTGCCGCCGGAACATAGCCTTCCATCTCCGCCAGTTTCTGTCCTTCTTCACTTAAGATCCAGTTATAAAGAACGCGCGGGGCCCATCCTTCAGGCATCATCTTCGAGATCACGACATAGTAGGAAGTGCGGAAGGGGTACTCCCCTTTTCCGATCGTTTCCTTATTCGGCTCAATACCTCCGACCTTGATGATCTTCAGTCCATCTGCCATCTTCATGTTCGTCGCGTAATAGTAAGGAGTATAGCCGATCGCTCCGGCAGAATTGTCGTAGGATTTAACGACTTCGATCAGGCCGCCCATCTCCTCAGGTCTCAGTTCCGTCGGCGCCTCCATCATCTGAAGATCCTTCATGACCAGTTTTTCCATCATGACCTGAGAACCCGCCGTCTCATTTCTCTGCACGGGAACGATCTCTTTATCTTCGCCACCGACTTCCTTCCAGTTTTTGATCTCACCTGTATAGATCTTCTGGATCTGCTCGATCGTCAGGGAGTCCACCGGATTTGACGCATTGACTACGAAGACAAGCGCTTCTGCGGCAAAAGGTTCCATCTCATAATCGAAATGGTTTTCCTTCATCATGTCGAACACGGAGTCAGCCGGTTCCGCACAGATCAGAAGATCCGCATGACCTTCCACCAGATAGGAAAACGACGAGGAAGTCTTATGAAATTTCAGCATCTCATCCGCTTCGCTTCTCGGGATGCCGAGCATGATCGACGTAAGCGCGGCAGCCATCGGCTTGGTAGAAGTCGAACCATCGATCACCGGATAGTTGATTTTGGTAAATGAGTATTCCTGCGGACCATACGTGGGAGCTTCCGTCGGATCCTGCTCCGAAACCGATGGAACAGCCGGCGTAGGAGACGTTTCAGGGATCGGATCTGGCGTTTCCGTCGTTTCCTTCTTCGACGTCGTCTCCTTCTTTGCTGTTGTTTCAGTCGCCACAGTGCTTTCCGAAGATCCATCCACAGGATCTTTTTTCGCACATGCGCCGAGAGAAAGGATCATGGAACCTGCTAATATAAGAGAGATGATTTTGCTTTTCATGAGAATGCCCTCCAACTAAAAAACTTCCCGGGTTTCATTAATTAGACACACGACCCGAGGAATTTTTTTGACCTTCAAAATATTTTTTTAAAGGGCATATAAACTTCAAATCATTTAGTATTCATGAATAACGCCACAATTTGGAATTGTCAAACATTCAACAATCTATAGATATGTTGCTCCTAATTTTGGTTTTTCTATTTTGGAATTTGTGAGTGGAACAAATTGAATTGCGTCGTCCATTTGAGCACACAATCTTTCCCATACTTCTTCAGAAAGATTGGGAAACTCTTGACTAATTCTGTATGTGCAATACTCACCAGTAGCGTAGGCACATAAGGATAACCCATTCCAGTTCTTGAGCGGATCCAAGTCTTCAAAAGAGCCACACAAAACCAGTTCTTCCACAAAGTCAAATCGACTTCCTTCCAGATGGGACAAATCCCAAGAACTTGTCTCATCCAAACGACAGATATGCAGACATGTTTCCTCGTTACTTATCATTTCTGAAATCGCCATTTGATTTGTAAAAATCGCATAAGGTATATAACCAACCGGATATTCTTTGGAAACTCCTTTACTTAAAACTATCTGCCAGATTTCATCTCCGTCTGTTCGTTGCTTGTAATACTCTGAAACTTTCGTTACAACAGAAGCAACATCTTCCCATGAAGTACTCTCTCTAACCTCAAAAACTATTTGTTTAACACCCGATTGGGGAATCCTTACATATCGAAACTGCACCTCATCATTATCCACAGACTTGCAAAACGAGATTTCTTTCCCGAAGCGAATCTGATATGTGACAGAATGATACAACGCATTCAACGGATCTCTGCACAAAAATAGAAGAGCGACAAGAATGATTATTGCAAGACTAAAGAAAGCGATCTTTCTTTTTGATAATTTGTCTCTCATGAGATAATACCTTCTTTCCATGTATACTCATATGTGTCTTCGGTAATTTTTCTATATCGGATTTCTCCTTTATAATCGCTTTTTAATGTTTCTGCTGTATATGTCTCCCCATAATGGAAGGATAGATCATCCCAACTTAGCACTAGGCTAGACGCAAATTTCGTCTGTCCATCCCATCCAACTACTTCACCTATATCGTGATGCGAAAAAAGAAAAGCAAGAGCCACATTCCACATTGGCGAATTAGGATCCGCCGTTAAATGGGCAGAGAGAGATCCAGAATAACAACAAGATAAATAAAGCAGATTCATACTCTTTCGCTCAAGTTCATTGGGTTTGTAAAGAGTTCCATATTCCCCTTCATAAGAAAAAGTTGCCGCTCCAATTTCCATCATATCACCCTCAATAACACCATGCGAGGATATTATAACCTCATCGATTCTAAATTTTTTCTTTTCACCAGTTTCGTTATATCCCATTTTATCCCATAATGGTTTAAAATCCGAATTGTTATACACTCTGTAACAGAACACTAATCTACCATTTTTCTCGTATGTTTTTTTACGGAATAGCACTTCTTCTTCGAGATCATTAAAAGCAGATTCAGGACCATAAAGAATATAGCTCGCATATGGATTACATTTGGAAGGTGTTTCATCCATCCCATCTAAAGCATCATCTCCATCTGTGTCTGGATTTGAAGGATCTGTAGGCACACCGAAAACTGTCCATTCTCCTTTGCCGTACACTGTAAAAATGTTAATTAAACAAGATAGTGGAGAATTTGAATAAAGCTCTTTTCCATTAAGGAACACTTGACTGTCTTCGTCTACAGAAATTCTATAGAACGTCCCCATCTCATCCGAATCAATAAGTTTGTCATTATCGGTATCAACTTTCATTGGATTAGCATAATAGAATCTCCCATTTGCACCAAGCATGCCTTGTTTTTCATAAATATCCCAAAGCCCGTCTCCAAACTTTCCGTCATCGCGAGGATCAAGATCTAATCCCTGCCGCAAGCCATACAGATTTACATATTCTTCATATACTTCATCTGCTGTCTTTCCTCCACAATCGATTACACCCCCACCTGCAACATGATTCAACCATTTAAGAGATGGGGTATTGGAATTGCCGCTAGAAAGCGTAAAAATATACGCTGTCATCTCCTGTCGAGTTCGATGATAAGTACTGTAGAACTGGCACTCTATATCAGCAGAATTATGGAAAGCTATAACAATCAATTCATTATCCGGATTATGATTATTTGTGCTATAGGCAATATTGAATATTTCCAGTCCACTCAATTCTGTACCAATCAAATCCATCGGTCCATAATTGTATCCGACCCAGGTTTCATCTTCGTTCCATGGCCAGTTAATTACTTGAGACTTTAGCAGATCTTTGTCGTCAGTATAATCATAGGTGTATATTCCACCTGTGTTGTATCCACGTATAACCATGCGATCACCATCTTGCATATTATCAATGATTCTGGTAGCAATAGCATTCATTTCGCGAATATCAGATTCTGTCATAGAGTCGACATATGGTATTTCCAACACATAGTCAATTCCTTTATATCCTTCATGGGACGGTCTCATCTCACCTGAATACTTAAGACTAGACCACCAATAGTACCAAATAGCTTTATCCATGACCATATATGTGCTGAAGTGTGTAGTCGCACAAGAAACAGTATGATTAATTGTATCCACAGTTGCATCACAATCAACATAAAGCCCCGTATCCTCGTCAAAATAGAAAATTCCTAATGATTGAGGATTAGTTACATAATTGTCTTCAATTGGTAAAGCATCGGGGATATTGGGTTTTGTTGAAGAAAGACGGTTTTCATCATAATGGAATGAAATCAGCGCCTGTTCAAAATCTCCGTCATACTCAATATTGACAGGAGAACCAATAAGTCCCACGATTTCTCTTGAATAAGCATCCGTATCATAGACATCTTCGATTATCATCGCCGAATCCAAGCAACCAGTTCCTTCGACGGATACTTCAACCCTATTGACAGCTGGATGCTCTGAATTGGATATTTCTTCTTTTCTTGTTTGAAAAAAACGCTCTTGTCCGTCTGGAATTCCATCTCCATCACTGTCAGAATTCGTAGGATCCAGATTCAATTTAACTTCATCTCCATCTTCTATTCCGTCTCCATCGCTATCAGGGTTTACGGGATTTGACTGATAGACGCTGATCTCATCTCCATCTGAAACACCATCAACATCAGAGTCATTTGTCCAAGTGTAGGTGCCATAATATATCTCCTGCAGAATTGTCAATCCGTCGTTATCATTGTCTTCTTGGCTATCAGAAATTCCATCGTCATCGCTGTCCTGAGATAGAGGATCTAATCCTAGAATGATTTCAATTGCATCTTCGATTCCATCATTGTCAGAATCTTTAGAATAAATATCTGAACCTATCATCTGCTCGTAATAATCTGGTATGCCATCCTCATCTGAATCAATCTGTATATCGGGAGTTGGCACAGGCGTTGAAGTCACTGTAACGCTTGGTTTTGGCGTTTCAACTGGTGTAGTTGAAGGAGTTGGAGAGATAATCTGACTTTCTTTTGCATCATGAATGAAATCCATGAAGTCTGCTTTACCGCTATTATCAGCGTCATCAGCAAGGCCAAATGCACAACTTACTGAATGCATTAAAATATCACTCGTCTCAAAGCCGACATCGTTATTCTGCAATCCTCCAACGACTGTCAAAGTTAGTGTTGAAGTTGGCCCGATGTTTTGATTTGTTCCATCATTTGCAATTGTAATGGTTTCTTCAGAAACACTTAGTTCGGCACCTGATACTGTATTAATACTTCTATTAGCAGAAAAAGAAATGCTCCAATCCTCTATCGGATCAGAGGATAAATTAGACAAAACAAGTGCACCATTATATCCTGTCCCCCAACTAGAGTATTCATGATATGATAGCGAATACTTGCTTTGATCTACCTCGCATACTTTTGTGTTTAGCAAATAAAAAGACGGAAGCTTGCTAATAGCTTGTCCATTCAGCGAAGATACTGTCATTCCAAAGCTTATTGTACTTCCCGGAAGAATATCTTGATTCCAACCAGCATTTTTCAGCGTGTACATACCTGTGTTATCTCGATCATATTCTATAGCTCCCCAGATTCCCACAATAGCGGATCCAAGATCAGCAGTGAAGTACCAGTTGTGGATGGTATCGGTACCTGTATTGGTAATAGTAAACTCCAGATTAGCATATGTATCCCAGGCAGATACTATACTTGCGTCAACATTGAACTCAAGTCCATCGGTCACCGAAAAACAATCTACAGTTTCGTATTCAGCATAAAGCCATTTAGGCGAGATAAACCCAATCAAAGAAAACGATAACAAAACACAAAGACACCTTAACCAGCGATTCCCCAACATAACAAATCCTCCGTTAGGCCACGATGATAATGCTATTTACTATGATGTCTTGGCCCCAATGCATGCCAATCTTTTCGCTTTTTAGCTTATCATGTCTCACTGATCAAGTAAACATGTATCGCCGTGAAGAAGCACTGCGCCGATGATGAAAAGGGCATAAAAAGAAAAAAACGACAGGATCAGATCGATGTCGATCTTCGGCGGTGCAATTCCGAATTCTCGCACATCGCCTGATCCTGACGCTTTTCACTTGTGAGGTTTAGGATCTCCCAATAAGGAGGAGATCAATATACTTTTCGAAGATCACTCTTCGTAAAGTGCTGTGGAAAGATATCTGTCACCGGAGTCCGGGAGCAGAACGACGATGTTCTTACCGGCATTTTCCGGACGCTTCGCAAGCTCGAGAGCTGCGAAAGCGGCGGCACCGGAAGATATACCTACGAGTACACCTTCCTGTCTTCCGATCTTTCTTCCGATATCGAATGCATCTTCATTGCTGACCGGGAATACTTCGTCATAGATGCTCGTGTCGAGTGTCTCCGGAACGAAGCCTGCGCCGATGCCCTGGATCTTATGGGAACCGGAACGGCCCTCAGAGAGTACCGGGGAATCCTTCGGCTCAACAGCGACGATCTTCACGCCCGGGTTCTTTTCCTTGAGAAAAGCTCCTGTACCTGTGATCGTTCCGCCTGTACCGACACCTGCCACGAAAATATCTACTTTTCCGTCGAGGTCTTCCCAGATCTCCGGACCTGTGGTTGCCTTATGGATCGCCGGGTTTGCCGGGTTGGTGAACTGGGACGGGATCAGGCTGTCTTTGATTTCCTGATGCAGTTCTTCTGCTTTGGCGATCGCACCCTTCATGCCCTTTGCGCCTTCAGAAAGAACGAGCTCGGCACCGTAAGCTTTCATGAGCTTTCTTCTTTCGACGGACATCGTGTCCGGCATTACGATGATGGATCTATAGCCGCGGGCGGTAGCCACTGCTGCCAGTCCGATACCCGTGTTGCCGGAAGTCGGTTCGATGATCGTTGTGGTCGGCTTCAGGATACCCTTTGCCTCCGCGTCATCAAGCATTGCCTTAGCGATACGATCCTTAACGGATCCGCCCGGATTGAAGTATTCGAGTTTTGCGAAGACCTTTGCTACAGCGCCGGTGGACTTTTCCAGATGTGTCAGTTCCAGGATCGGTGTTTTTCCGATCAGCTGATCTGCAGATGTGTAAATGTTAGCCATAATTATGATCCTTCCTTCGTTTTTTCTTGCCCGGAGCATATGCACCGGGACTTTCATCTCACTTATTTATATTTATGATTTTACTCTTATACCTTGGCAAAAGCACTCTCAAGATCCGCGATGATATCGTCGATGTGCTCTGTACCGATGGACAGACGGATCGTGGTCGGCTTGATGCCTGCATTCAGAAGTTCTTCCTCGGAAAGCTGGGAGTGTGTCGTGGAAGCAGGGTGGATAACCAGAGACTTGACGTCAGCAACGTTAGCCAGGAGCGAGAACAGTTCGAGATCCTCAGTGAACTTTCTTGCCTGATCAGCTGTTCCCTTCAGTTCGAAAGTGAAGATAGAACCGGCACCGTTCGGGAAGTAGCGGTCGTAAAGTGCTTTTTGCGAAGGATCGATCGCCGGATGGTTGACCTTTTCTACCTTCGGATGATTCTTCAGGAAGTCAACGACCTTCAGAGCATTCTCTACATGACGCTCAACACGGAGAGACAGTGTCTCAAGGCCCTGCAGGAGCAGGAAGGAGTTGAACGGAGAGATCGCTGCGCCCTCGTCTCTGAGGAGTGTTGTTCTTGCCTTGATGATGTAAGCGATGTTACCTACAGCCTGTGTAAATACCACGCCGTGGTAGGACGGGTTCGGCTTAGAAAGACCCGGGAACTTATCGTTCTGTGCCCAGTCGAACTTACCGCCGTCGATGATGAGACCGCCCATTGTGGTACCGTGACCGCCGATAAACTTCGTAGCAGAGTGTACGACGATGTCGGCACCGTGCTCGATCGGACGGAGGTTATAAGGTGTTGCGAATGTGTTATCTACGATAAGCGGAACACCGTTCTCGTGAGCGATCTTCGAAACTGCTTCGATATCAAGGACATCGGAGTTCGGGTTGCCGAGTGTCTCAGCAAAGAACAGCTTGGTGTTCGGCTGAACTGCTTTTCTAAAGTTTTCCGGATCTGCCGGATCAACGAATGTTGTCTTGATGCCCTGATCTTCGAGTGTGTGCTCGAGAAGGTTATAGGAACCGCCGTAGATGTTCTTGGAAGCAACAACGTGGTCACCTGCTACAGCGATGTTTGTAATTGCATATGTGATAGCTGCGGCACCGGATGCAACTGCAAGAGCGGCCACACCACCTTCGAGTGCTGCGATCCTCTGCTCGAGAACATCGGATGTCGGATTCATGAGTCTTGTGTAGATGTTACCGCCTTCAGCAAGACCGAAGCGGTTGGCAGCCTGTGCTGCATCTTTAAATACGTAAGAAGTGGTGGCATAGATCGGGACCGCACGTGCGTCGGTTGCGGAATCCGGATTTTCCTGGCCTACATGGATCTGTAAAGTTTCAAATTTATAGTTGCTCATAGTTTTATTATCCTTTCGAAATCAAATGTGTTGTGTGCTGAAGCGTATGCATCACGTGGCGCGACATATGTAGACTTAAGGAGAATACGTCACGCGTGCTGCGCTATGCATTTCTATGCTTTTCTTGTTGGGATGCGTGAGATCACGCAATGTGGGAAAATGCCATCTTATCTGGTCCGTTGATGGCCGAACTTTCACACCGATATCAAATCGGAGCGGGACCGGTCAACAACATCGACACATTCGTCCGAAACGATAATTCTTTCTATTCAGTTGGATAAGAAGCTCTCTCATGGTTGCTCATCCTTTGCGTTTCGTTTCGCCTAGTGACTAACTAGGTTGTTTGAATGATATACCACTTCACCTACCATGTCAATAGGTTTTTGAAAACTTTTTTATTGCCCTCAGCCCAGCGCCACATCCAGCGCCATCATGACCGTGAATCCGAATGAAAACATCAGAACACCGATATTGGAATGCTCACCGGAAGACATTTCAGGGATCAGTTCCTCGACTACGACATACAGCATGGCACCAGCGGCAAAGGAAAGAAGATACGGCATCGCAGGAACGAGGACACCCGCGGCAAGGATCGTCAGCAGCCCTCCGATCGGTTCGACCGCACCGGATCCGACACCCAGGGCAAACGCTTTACTTTTACTTTTCCCCTGTGCATGAAGCGGCATGGAGATGATCGCACCTTCCGGGAAATTCTGGATCGCGATACCGATAGAAAGTGCCAGCGCTCCACCGAGCGTCATCGCGCTGTTTTTCGAAAGAAATCCGGCATAGACCACACCGACCGCCATACCTTCCGGGATATTGTGAAGAGTTACTGCAAGTACCATCATCGTGGTCTTGGCAAGCTTAGTCTTCGGGCCCTCAGCCTTATCCGTATCCATATGAAGGTGCGGGATGATATGATCCAAAAGCAAAAGGAAAAGAATACCTGCCCAGAACCCGACCGCCGCCGGAAGGAAAGCCAGTCTTCCTTTATCCGAGGACTGATCCATCGCGGGGATCAGAAGGCTCCAGATCGAAGCCGCCACCATGACGCCTGCGGCAAATCCCGTAAGCGCACGCTGGACCTGCATGCTCAGTTCTTTTTTCATAAAAAACACACATGCGGCACCCAGCGCCGTTCCTAAAAACGGGATCATCAACCCGATAAATACATCCATATAAAATCCTTTCTAATTCCGCTTCCCGGAAGGTTCAGAGTTTCTGGTTAAAGCCGGTCTTATCGTCACTTCTATAACCTGCTTTCCGATAAAAGTTCAAAGTGGATTCTTTTTTCGAGCCGGTCATCAGCATGATCTTATAGCAGTTCTTGGAAATAGCGATCTCTTTTGCTTTCGCAAGACATTCGCCGGCATATCCTTTGCAGCGGTAGTCCTCATGGGTCACGACATATTCCACAAGAGCGAACGGGCGCACATTATGCGTAAGATTATAAATGATGTAACAGCAGCAGGAAGAAACGATCTTCCCGTCGATCTCACATACGATCACGTGATAATCTTCATCGCCTATGATCTTATCCCATACTTCGTAAAGATGATCATCATGTTCCGGAATACCGTCCTCGTGCAGATACAGATACAATTCCAGCATCTGATCCAGATCTTCTTTTCTCGCTTCTCTGATCATTTGACCACCTCGTTTTTCTTTCATTATACTCGTTTTTCCGTCACTTAAATATCAGAAGCATGATGACCGCAAATCCGATCACGAAAGGAATGGCGCCGCTGTCGTTATCTTTTTTGCTGATCATGACCGGAGTCTCTTCGATCACGGTATAGATCAGCGCGCCGCCTGCAAGTCCCATGATATAAGGGAGAAACGAGGGGAACAGTGTTACGATGACCAGCACAAACACGGCGAGCAGCGGGATAGACATGCCGGAAACCACTCCCATGAAGAAAGCTTTTCCTTTTCCGGTTCCCTGCTCCATGATCGGAAGCGAGACAAACAGCGCCTCCGGGAAGTTCTGGACCGCTATGGCAATGGCCAGAATGAGAGGTGTGGACTCAGGGATCCATTCCGTCTGCATAAAATGCGCCGCGAAGATCGCGCCCAGAGCAATGCCTTCCGGCACATGGTGGATCAGTTCCGCCAGCATCATCCTCGTCTCGGACCGAAGGCTGCTTTTCGGACCCTCCGTAATGTTGACATATGCATGGGTATGCGGAACAAAAACATCCAGGAGAAACTGTACCGCCACGCCGGCACAAAAGCAGAGAAACATCGGCTGGATCCCGAGGATCGTCATGCCGTCAAAGCCTTTGACAGAAGGCTCGAGCATTCCCCACACCGCAGTGGAGAACATGATACCTGAGCAGGTACCGGCCAAAGCGATGCGGATCTTGTCGGATAGCTTCCATTTCTTCGCATATACAAAAGCCGCGCCAAGGACGGTTCCCAGAAGCGGGATAAGCATACCGAAAATGGTATCTGAATCCTTCATGGCACCCGACGTATCCAGCGCCTCGATAAGAGTTTTCAGGCCGATGAAAATAAGGATCGTTCCGCCGGCCACCTCGGCACCGGATTTATATCGTGTTCCGAAAACATTTCCGATCTTTACGCCCAGTACGGAAATAAAGAAAGTGACCACTGCGATCACAGATACGGCAAACAGCACATTTACAAGGTTTCCCGCATTCAGGACCGAAACAGGAACGGCCACGAAGGTAATACCGACCGCAAGCGCGTCGATGCTGGTGGCTACAGCCATCATGAACATGGTCTTAATATCGAATCCTTCCTTTTCCTCTTCTTCTTCGGAAAAGGCTTCGCGGATCATATTGAATCCGATCAGGAACAGCAGAATAAATGCGACCCAGGGAGCGACGATACTGATCCACTTTTCAAAACGAGAACCGATCAAATACCCGATAAAAGGCATGATCCCCTGAAAAGCACCGAACCAGATACCGCACAGAAGGCACTCTCTGGCCGTCAGTTTTTTCACCGAAAGGCCTTTACAGATCGATACGGCAAAAGCATCCATTGCCAGACCGACCGCCAAAAGCAGCAATTCAAATAAGCCCATATATTACTCCCCATCAAAAAACCCAAGTACAGTTTTCACTATACCTGGGTAATCTACGAAAATAAACAGACCTCACGTATAGTTCATCTATACATGAGTCTCGCAATTTAATGCAAGCCAGGCCTATCGACCAGTATGTTGACTTGCCACGATGATCGCTTGCTACTCCCCCATGGAATGCACTCATTAACTTAACATGATTGATTTTCTTAGTCAATACCAAATGCCATGAGGGGATCCGGACACGGCACTTCATACGGTCTTATCCGGTCACACGGCCGTTCTTAATGTGGATCACCTCATCACAGCACAGTGCCAAAAGCTCCGGATCATGCGTGCTTACCAGGATCGTACTTCCCGTTTTTGCCAGATTTTGAAGCATATCGCCGACCTGCTTCATATGGGCATAATCCAGGCCGGATGTCGGCTCATCGAACAAAAGGATCTTTGCGCCGGCCGCAATCGCGGAGGCAATGGCGACCCTCTGTTTTTGTCCTCCGGACAAGGCCATCGGGTGTTTCTCCTTAAAAGGAAGAAGTCCCAGCCGGTCAAGGATCTCATCACAGCGCTTCTCATCTTCTTTTTCCATAGACAGCATCACTTCCGCTTTTACGCTGTCGGTGAAAAGCTGGTGATTGACATCCTGCATGACCATGTAGGTCAGTTTCAGACAATCCTTTCCGGAATAGGTCTTTCCGTCGATCGTGATTTTCCCGGGACAGCGCTTTTCGAGTCCACAGACACATCGCAAGAATGTAGATTTCCCGGTTCCGTTTCTGCCGATGACTCCGATCACTTTTCCTGATGAAAGTGCAAGCTCCGGGATGCATAACTGAAGTCCGTCGCACTCACCTATGCCGCCTTCACGCATACATTTACGGAGATGCCGTCCGCTGTGCCTTTTATCATAAGAAAAACAGAACTCCGAAAGGATAATATCGTTTTCCGAGGAGAGGCTGTTTCTCTGTTTCACATCAGAGGGCTGACCGCTGATCTTGGCCGATTTTCCTGATGTGATCTTTCCTTTTTCATCGGTAAAAGCACTGATATACTTTTCTTCGATCGTTACCGGCCGAAGCTTCAGTTCTGCCACTTCCGCTTCCGAAAGATTCTGGAATTCTTCACCGCTCCATTCCTTTTCCACTGCTCCGTCCGAAAGATACAGGACCCGGTCGATCAGGTCTTTCACATACCACAGCCTGTGTTCAGAGATGATGATCGTCTTTCCTTCTTCCTTCCACCTTCTGACCGAATCCCGAAGATCGGAGATCGCATTCCAGTCCAGATTCGAAGACGGCTCATCCAGGAGGATGATCTCCGGAAGAAGCGCGGACACCGAGGCACAGGCGATCTTCTGCTTCTCTCCTCCGGAAAGTTCAAAGAGCGAGCGGTTCAGTAGTGTCTCGATCTTCATCTCGGAAACGACCATATCTTTTCTCTCTGAAATATCCTTCGGGGCAAGTCCTATATTCTCCGGTCCGAAAACGATCTCTCCATCCGTATCCACAGAGAAGAACTGTGATCTCGGGTTTTGAAAGACCGTCCCCACAATTCCGGCCAGTTCATATAGTTCCGTCTCGCGGATATTGTGTTCCGCCACGGTCACATTCCCTTCCAGATCTCCGGAATAATAGTGTGGGATCAGTCCGTTAATGAGACGGAGGATCGTCGTCTTTCCGCATCCGGATGCTCCGCACAGAAGTACCGTCTCTCCTTTTTTAAAAGAGAGAGAAACATCGCAAAGGAGCCCTTCGGCACTTCCTTTATATTTGAATGAAACATGATTGATCTCAATGATTGCTTGTTGATTACACATACGATTGTTCCGCCCGATGGCAGCTGTCCTTATCTTCATTTACAAATGCGGACAATTATCCGAAATACTTGTTATAGACGAATACTCCCAGGGCTGCGGTAAAAAGAACCATCAGCAGGATATCCCAAAGCCGGAGTTTCAGTTCCACTACACTTGTTCTTTTTACATTCCCCCCCAGGCCGCGGGTAATGGCGGCTGCCGAAAGTTCATCTCCGATATTCACACACGAGAATAGAAGAGGGATCATACGGTATTCCACCATCTTCAGGGCATTGCCGCCCCCAAAAGAGATCCCCCTCATTTTCATGGCATCTTGGATCGATCCGTATTCTTCTTTGATCGTTGGGAAGAAACGCATCACAACGGCAAGCGAGATGGCGATCCCGTCAGGCATATGCATCTTCTGCATGGCAGACATAAATTCATCGATCTTTGTCGTTCTCACGCAATACCAGGCAGTAATGATCGCTGGCGCAAACTGCACCACGATCCCGCAATATCCGATCAGCACTGCGGCAAGAATCCCCTGCATTTCTTTTTTCAGAACAAAGAACGTCAGCACAAGAGCTATACCATAGAAAATCAGGAAACGCACAGCGCTTTTATACCGTTTTTCCGAAATAAGAAGTATGATCGGAAATAGCGTGATGAGTAGACGAACGCCCCATAAAAGTGAAGTTGCAGCAGGCATCAGGACCACCATCGACACCATAAGGACCATATACAGTTTCGTGCGAGGATCCAGCTTCATCCGCATCAGACGATGCCTGCCTTCTCGAAGTGCTTCTTTACGGCTTTCTTTCCGACTACAGCGCCGATACAGCCAAATACGAAGCAAAGGATAAGAAGCACGGCGATCGTCTTTCCGTTGATCGCGCCGAAGAGATTGTCACAGTATTCCGTGGAATATCCTTCATCGATCAGATCCTGACGATAAGAATCGGCAGTCACGATGACCGGGAAATAGTTCGCACAGATCCACAGGCTGAAAACCCCGTTGCTCAGGATCGTTTTCTTGAAGCTCTTATATTTTCCGGACTTGGCGATCAGATCCGCGATCACACCTGCAGCAACGATCAGGGGTGCACCCAGATAGCCCATGCCGAGAACGAACATGATGATCGCGATAAGTACCGACATGATCGTGATCATGCCGAACTTTTCGACCTTCGTGTAGAAGAGCATCATCGGGATCGCGCCCACCAGCGGGATCATGACTACATAAGATGCCACAATGTACGGATGGATATATCCGAGCATTCCACACAGAAACTCCACAACGATCAAAATTGCCGTAAAAATACCGACCGTGATAAAATCTTTTGCCTTTAATTTACTACTGTTCATATTAACCCTCTCTGCCTTTTAGTTATCATTTGCTAACCTTCGATAACAGTTTGGTTAGCTTTTGCTAACCAATAATATAGTATTTCAGAGAAGAAATCCAGTAGTTAGTGAACATTTTCATTGAATTGTTCAGCAATTCGTCAAATTGCACGAAAACTCATGTGCCGGATTGAAGTGCAACCATTCTCGCATACGTCCCGTTTTTCGAAAGCAGTTCCTCATGACTTCCTCGCTCAATGATTTTCCCATCAGAAACGACCAGGATCTGATCTGCATCTTTGATCGTTTTCAGCCGGTGTGCAATGACCAGAAGAGTCTTATTTCGGCAAAGCTCCGATATCGCTTCCTGGATCGCACGCTCATTATCGGCATCCACACTGGCGGTTGCCTCATCAAGAATGACGATCGGTGCATCTTTTAAGATACATCTGGCAATGGAGATTCGCTGCTTTTCCCCTCCGGAGAGAGATGCTCCTCCCTCGCCGATCACGGTATCAAAACCATCCGGAAGTGCCATGATAAAGTCATAGCAGCGTGCTTTTCGGGCAGCTTCGTAAACTTCCTCTTTCGAAGCATCCGGGCGTGCCATCGCGATATTGTTATAGATCGTATCCTGGAAAAGATATACTCTCTGGAACACCATACTGATATGATCCATCAGATCTCCCATCGGAACATTACGGATATCTTTTCCGTTTACCAGGATCTTTCCATCCCCGATATCCCAGAACCGTGCAAGAAGCGAAGCGATCGTTGATTTACCGCCGCCGGAAGGTCCGACCAGAGCGCACATTTCTCCACTATTTACTTTAAAAGACACATGCTTCAGCACGTCTTTTTCTGTATATCCGAAGGTGACATCATCATATTCGATCGCCGCCACACTTCCGCTCAGTGAGGATTCGTCAGGGAGTTTTTCTTTTCCGTTATCTGCCATTTCTTCTTCCGCGAACAGGGCTTCGATACGGTCGAGACTTGCCGAGGTCACAGTAAGTCTTGCCATTTGGGAATAGTAACTTTTGACCGCATTAAAAAGGTCGAAGAGGAACAGCGCCATACCGACCATATACACATTTGAGATCAATTCCATATGGAAAAGATAGGCGCAAAGCAAAAGCACAAGGGCGGTACCGATTCCATAGGTCAGGTGCAGAGCTCTTGACCAGGGTGTATAGTCTACTTCAAACGCGATGCTTTCCTGACAGTTCTTCTCAAACTCGTCAGTCAGTTTCTTTGAGTTTTCGCCCAAAAGATTGTAGCTCTTAATGATTCCGATCCCTTCTGCAAAATCCAGGACTTCGTTTGTCAGAGATTCACTGTATTCCTGCTTTTTGTGCGAATGATCCATGGTATAGCGGAGCATCAGGTTTCCGACCACAAAGAATACGAGCAATATAAACAGAGACAGAAGGCCCAGCCGGAAATCCATAAAGAACATCATGAGGATCATCAGTGCCTGTGAGATGATGAAAGACACAAGTTCAGAAAGCACGCCCATGCAGTTTTCTTCTATAAATACCATATCGGTGGAAAGGATCGAACTGATTCTCCCGATATTTCCTTCTGTAAAATATCCCATGGGAAGTTTTCTCAGATGGTCACCCAGACGGATACGCATATCCGCGAATACTTTATAACCTGCCGCAGACTGAAGTATATTCGTCAGATGTTCGAAAACCGCCTGAAGGATCACACTTGCTACAAGAACGATACCGAAAATCAGGCATGTCTTCTTATCCATGGTTCCTTCCATAAAAAACTTGATCATCAGAAAACTCAGCATCAGTGGCATTTTCATCAGGCATCCCTTGAAAAAGGAAGTTATATAGGATGCACGGATCGGTTTCTTATATTTTCCCGTCATACGGATCAGTCGATGCATGATCTTAATCATACGTTCTTTTCCTCCTTGATTCTCCATGTGCTGGCACTTACCGATGCGTCCCACAGTTTCTTATACTCGGGACATGAGATAAGAAGTGCTTCATGTCTGTCGGAAGCGATACACTCGCCATCTTTCATCACGCAGATCATATCCGCATTCTTGATCGTAGACAGGCGGTGCGCGATGACCAGTACCGTCTTGTCCTTCATGATCTCATCGATGGCCCGGTTCATCTTTTCTTCATTTTCCGGATCCATAAATGCCGTCGCTTCATCAAGTACGATGATCGGTGCATTTTTCAGGATCGCTCTTGCCAGTGAAATACGCTGGCGCTCGCCGCCGGATAATTGCTTTCCGCTATCTCCGGCCAAAGTCTCGATACCATTCGGAAGTCTTTCCAGAAATTCATCACATTGCGCCCTTGATGCAGCTTCGAGTACTTCCTCCCTGCTCGCATCCGGCTTTCCGATACGGATATTCTCATAAAGGGACGTATTGAAAAGGAACTGTTCCTGAGATACAAAGGCGACCTGGTCATTTAATGCCCGAAGCGACATATCCGTAATATCCTGCCCTCCGATCGAAATATGGCCGGAAGAAAGATCATAGTAGTGGACCAGAAGCTTAGCCAGCGTGGATTTTCCGGATCCGGATTCTCCAACCAGCGCGGTGGTCGTCCCCTGTTTTAACGACAGGGATACGCCGTGAAGCACTTCCTTTTCATCATAGCCGAAGTGAATATCTTCAAAAACAACATCCGAGCTGTTCCCGGAAAACCCGGAAGTTCCTTCCTGAAGAGGTGGAAATTCCATCATCTTCTCCAGCGCATCGATCTTATAGTTCAGCTGAGGGAACTTTCCCGCGAAGTTCAGTGCTTTTAGCACGGAAGGACCAACCGCAAACGACATGCAGAGGACCAGTACCAGTTTATCCAGTGCGATCACTTCATGGATCACCATGAGTGAGCCGAAGGGCAGGATCAGGAGCGCCAGACAGGGAAGTACACTGGCATATACTGCCATCCACGGCCAGCAGACCTTATACCAGGCAAGCGTGAAGTCCCTGTAGCTTCTGACTACTTCTCCGAACCGTTTATAAGAATCGCCGTCTTTATTGAAGACTTTCACAACTTCCATACCATTGACGTATTCGATGATCGTGTTGTTCATTTTCGTTGCCGAAGCATAATAGTCGTTCATCATCGTCATGCCGGCCTTCATCATCATTCCCATGGCAAGCATTCCGACGAAAAGCGGGACCAGCGACAAAAGGCCCAGTCTCCAGTCAGCAACAAACATTAAAACAAGTATCAGGACCGGAATCGCTATATTGGCGATTCCTTCCGGGATCGCATGAGCCAGCAGAAGTTCGACCTGATCGATATCATCTGCAAACACTTTCTTGATCCGTCCGGTTCCCATATCCTGGATATGGCCGAGAGGCTGTTTTTCCAGTTTACCCTGAAGAGATACACGTAGATTTTTCAGCGTGTGATAGGCACTGTAATGTGAAAATGACAGACCCTGAGTATATAAGACCGCAAAGAGGATCTTACAGACAGTAACTGCAGCGACCCGGTAAATGATATAGGAGGTACTGACGGATTCTCCGCGGATCAGCGGAGAAATGATCTGATACATAAAGAAATACGGAAGCACATTCGCAATGATGCCCAGGCTCATACAGATCACGGCCAAGATCGTGTACTTCTTATATTTCCCGATATAGGGAGCAACTTTCTTAAACATAAGCACGTCCTTTCCAAAAAGAAAATCCACATGGTTAGCGTTCGCTAACTATGTGGATTATACTCATTTCACTTTTCGATTCCACCATTTACAAATCGTTTTCTAACACTTTTCGCTCACGGTAATCTTTAGGACTTATTCCGAACCGTTCCTTGAAAGACTTGGAAAAATAACTCATATTGGAATACCCGGAGCGCGACGCTGCCTCGGAAACGTTTATCTTTTCACGCACGAGAAGCGCAGCCGCGTATTCCAGACGCATTTCCTGAACGTAGGCATGCAATGAGGTATCGTACATCTGCCGGAACAGACGGTTGAGTTTCGAAAGACTCATCGCAAGTTTCACCGCCACAGAAGGGGCATCATAATCCTCATACGGAACCAGCTGGATCTTCTCCCGAAGATGCTCGATGGAAAGGCGGTCCTGCGGATCGATATTCTGTTCCTTTTTCTGTATGTCCTTGTCTTCCCCGTTGGCGATCTTCATGAGTATCTGGGCGGTAAGCTCGATCATCTTGGTTTCCAGATAGACATCCTTATATTCCGCATAACGGTCAGCGCTGTCGATTTCAGAAAGGATCCTGAACATTTCCGGAGTGATCCTCGTCTTCTCCACGCGGGCAAATACCATCTGCTCTATCCGTAAAGCCTCCTTCTCCGAAAAGAGCATATGCAGAAGCCCGGAAAACCGTTCCGTTTTCATCTGCAGGCTTCGGAACCGGTAATGCCGTCCGCTGGGATAGAACATAGAAGTACCGATGTTATCATTTCTGTAGATACACACTTCTCCCCGCTTCATGACCACCTTCTGGAAACGCGGCGAGGCGGGATCCTCTCCCACCTGCCACTCGATATCCTGATTTAGGTTGAAAATGATCTGCACTTCATCCAGTCCCGCATTATCACATTTCTTTGCAGCCGTATCCTGTGAAAAGGACAGATCCCAACTGTAGTACAGGACATCATTTCTGGATTTTTCTTTCCGGATCTTGGCCGTACCGATCTCTTCGGGGAAACCTTTTGTTCCATCCATGTACTGATACAGATCATCTGTGCTGATCAATTTTTTTCTTTCTCTGCTCATCAATCCATCTTCCAATTCTGTGAAAGCATCTGCTGCTGTGTCATATGCCGATAAAGACTATCTTTTTCCATCAATTCTGAAGGAGAACCGTCTTCTGCAACGGCACCATCCTTCAGCACAACGATATGATCGGCATTTGCAATCGTTCTCATACGGTGGGCGATGATCATTACGGTCTTATTCCTGATCAGTCGGGAAAGCGCTTCCTGGATCACTGTCTCGTTTTCCGCATCGAGAGAAGCCGTTGCTTCGTCAAGAAGAATGATCGGCGCATCTTTCAGGAAAGCTCTCGCGATGGAAATACGCTGACGTTCACCTCCGGAAAGCTCGCTTCCGTTTTCTCCGATCCGGGTGTTGTACCCCTCCGGAAGAAGCGAAACGAAATCCTCGCAATTGGCCATTCTTGCAGCTTCGATAACTTCTTCATCCGTAGCTCCTGCCTTACCGATACGGATATTCTCCATCACGCTGTTGTTAAAAAGTGTCACGTCCTGGAACACGATAGAGTAATTCTGAAGGAGAGTCTCCGGATCGATCCCTGAGATATCGGTTCCTCCAAGAGTGATCCTTCCGGATGTCGGATCCCAGAATCTTGCAGCCAGACGCGAGATCGTTGTTTTCCCTCCGCCGGAAGGACCGATCAAGGCAGTTACTTCTCCCTGCTTTGCCGTGAAACTGACATCTTTGAGGACCGTCGTATCATCGGAATAATGGAATCCGACATGGTCAAATGTTATATCATATCCGGAATTGGTCATCTTATCCGACCCTGTCTGGATCTCATGGGAAAGCACTTCATCCAAACGCTCGCACTGGATTCCGGTTGCGATGATCGCCGCAAAGTTCTGAAGAGTGATCTGCATCGGATCATAAAGACGGGAAACGATCATCAGGAACATAAAGAAAGTCAGGATAGAGATCGTACCATCCGCAAAAAGAGCACCGCCAACGAGAGCTGTCGTTCCGATACCGATCTTGAGAATGATCGCAGCAGAGTTCACATACACTGCCATCTTTAACTCAGTAAAAAGAGCCATCTTTTCTACTCTTTTGATCTTCTTCTCCAGACCATCCATATATTTATCCTGTGCATTGTTTGCACGAAGGTCACGGATCGATTCAAGACATTCCTGGATGCCGTCCGTCATATCCATCTTTACGGCCGTGTTTTTTCTTACGGCTCTTTTCTCCGCTCCGGAACAGCTGATCACGATCAGGAAAGCAACCGGGATCACCCAGAAACTGGCAAGTGCCATACGCCAGTCGAAGAAAAGGAAAAGGCTGATACCGACAAAGCCGGTAGATATGATCGCGCCGATCAGTTCCGGGATCCAGTGGCTGGAAGCCGTCTCGATGGAAGCACAGTCTCCCATAATATTGGTAGTAAGATCGGCAATATTCTTCTTCCCGAAATAAGAAAGAGGAAGTTTTCTTAACTTCTCGGCAATCGCGGTCCGCCTTACCCCGCTCTCACGATATGTAGACAAGAAAGTAGCATTGTACTGAAGGTAGTTAGTAAATGCGATAAGCGCTAAAATGACTGCACTT
Organism: Clostridia bacterium; assembly: GCA_016287245.1. Lineage (GTDB taxonomy): Bacteria > Bacillota > Clostridia > Saccharofermentanales > Saccharofermentanaceae > Scatonaster. The sequence continues at coordinate 10,965 of JAEEWG010000010.1, read as the reverse complement.
GCGATCAGATAGACCCCGATCCTGTTCTTGGAAAGTTCATCATTAAGCAGATCCTTGATCAGCATGTAGAGCACACCGGACGGCATCATCAGGCAGAGATTGGTCATCATACAGAAAAGACAGGCTTTTACCAGATCTTTTGCACCTTGTTCAGAGAGTGCATATTTGTGCATGAGTTTCTTTATCATTTTCAAACACCTACCTTCCACTCGATCGATCGGCTGTATTCATCAAACATCCGCTTATAAAGGCCTTCCAGACTCATAAGTTCGTCATGGGTCCCCTGTTCGGCCAGCTGTCCGTCCGAAAGGACGAAGATCCGGTCGGCATCCGCCACCGTACTCAGACGGTGTGCGATCATGATCACTGTCTTATCTTTTGCCATTTCCGAGAATGCCGCCTGTACTTTCGTTTCATTATCCGGGTCCGCAAATGCCGTTGCCTCATCCAGGATCAGGATCGGCGCATCTTTCAGTACGGCTCTGGCGATCGTGATCCTCTGCTGCTCACCTCCTGAAAGATAAGTCCCTTTCTCGCCGATGATCGTATGGATCCCGTTCGGAAGTTTATTGATGATATCCATACACTGTGCTTTTTCCAGCGCAGCCAGCACCTCTTTCTCAGTAGCAGAAGGTCTTCCCATCCGGACATTTTCCAGGATCGAAGTCTTGATAAGGCGGCTATCCTGGAAAACAAAGGAGACCTGATTCATAAGTTCCGAAGAAGACATATCCTTGATATCCACTCCGCCGATCATGATCTTTCCTTCTGAAACATCGAAGAAGCGGACCAGAAGTTCTGCAAGAGTTGTTTTTCCCGATCCGGAAGGCCCGACCAGCGCCACATGTTCCCCGGAGCGGATCGACAGTGTCACATCAGAAACAGCCTCTCTGGTCGCATCCTTATAACGGTAGCTGACGTGTTCAAGCTTCACACTGCTGTCTTTGGGAGAAGATGCAGACTGGGTTTCCGGAAGCGGCTTTATCTCCAGGATCTGATCCACACGCTTAAGTGCATCGATCAAAGTCATCTCCGCCTCCCCTGAATATGCCACCTTTGTCAGTGCCACCGTGATCAGAGGCGTTACGATAATGTAGTACATGATATTCAGAATATCGGCGCTTGATGTTCCATTTCCCGTAATCAGGAATGCCGCGATAACAAGCGCCAGGAAGATCGCGTTGATGCATGTCATAAACTCGATCATCGGTTTACGCAGCATAAGCGTATAATCCGTGGACCATTTTCCGAACCCGTCGATAGAAGATTTAAATCGGGCAAAAGAATGGACCGTCTGTCCGAAGGTCTTTACGACCGGAACTCCGCGGACATATTCTGTCGCTTCACTGCTCATGACTTCAAGAGCATTCTGGTATTCTTTCATTTTCTCCTGCATGTTCTTTCCCATCATTCTCATCATGCAGCAGAATCCGATGATTGCCGGGATCGTGCAGATCAGGCCGATCTTCCAGTTAAAAGCAAGCACCAGGACGATCAATCCGACAGGAGTGATGGCCGCTACAGTCTTATCTGCAAGATTATGCGCGATATAGGTTTCCGTTGCCGCAGTGGAATCATTCACGATTCTTCGGATCTTGCCGGTACCGTCCTCATCAAAGACTCCGAGCGGCAGGGTGATGATCCGTCTCATCAGCGCACTTCTCATATTCGCCTGTACACGGAATGCCGCGATATGCGTACATAAGAGAGCCAGAATATAGACCAGCAGTGCGCCTACTGTCACACCTACTGCGATCCAGGCATGTCCTTTGATCAGATCCGGATCCTGTCCTTCCACCGCGATCTTAATGATCCTCCACAGTTCATAAAACGGAATCAGCGACATAACAGCGCTTACCGCCGCCAGGAATCTTCCCAGCAGGATCAGATTCTTATGCCCGCCGGCATAATTCCGTATGAGCTTCATGTGATCATACTTCTCTACTTTTGCCAAATTCAATCACTCCTTTTAATTGGTTAGCTATCGCTAACCGCTGATCGATAACTTATATATTAAAAAAGAGCCTTGCGGCTCTTTTCTAATTCATTCCCATGAGCTTCAGCCATCCCGGCATGAAGAATTCCTCCAGTGTATCCAGATATCTAAGAATCTTTTCATCGTCATCTTCATGGACGATCGGCTCGAAACATGCAGTCAGATATGCGGAAAGAAGCATATGTACCTCTCCTTCGCTCACATCACGCACCGCATACCCTTTTTCACGAAAAAATTCGAGAGCACGCATATATTCTTTCTGGTTCTCTTTAACAAAATCATGTACGAAACTCTCATATCTCGTACCCTTGGAGCCATTCAGGAGAAGCCGGAACTCTTCCTTTCTCGGAAGGATCACCGACTTGATCAGATCCATGATCGTTTCCCCGAAAAGTCCGCCGCCGTCTTTGTTTCTTACGGCCATCTCATACTTCTGGCGGATATGTCTTTCTGTCCAGTCACGGATCTCAGAAACCAGTGGAGAAACGATCGCATCAAACATCGCCGCCTTATCCTCATAGTGTCTGTATAGTCCGGCAGAGGTCATGCCTGCACGGGCGCCGATACTGCGGATCGAAGCCGCTTCATATCCCTTTTCAATGAATTCAGCCTTGATGGCCTGATTCACTTTTCCATGGCTTATAGACTTGTCTCTCGGCATGTAGCTCTGCTGTTCCTTCATAGTGATCGGCGTTAGCTATCATTGATAACTAACACCGATATCATGCATCAGAATACTTCAGATGTCAAGGGTTTTCTTATTTCTTTTTTCCCTGATTTGCTACAGCTTCCATCTTCGCTTTCAGCGCTTCCTGATCTCCGAGGTAATAGTGGCGGATCACATTGAAATCATCATCAAATTCATAGACCAGCGGAACCGCTGTCGGAATATTGACGCCGATGATATCTTCCGAAGACAGGTTATCGAAATACTTTACAAGAGCACGAAGAGAATTACCGTGAGCTGCAATAACTACACGCTTACCTGCTTTCATTTCCGGCTTGATCACTTCTTCAAAATACGGGATCACGCGCTCTATCGTTGTCTCGAGACTCTCATTTTTTGGAAGGAGCGAAGCATCGACATCACGGAACATAGCCTGCTTTGTCGCGGAACGCTCATCATTATCTTCCAGTTCCGGCGGTTTCACGTCAAAAGAACGTCTCCAGATCTTGACCTGCTCCTCACCGTACTTTTCTGCCGTCTCTGACTTATTCAGTCCCTGAAGGGCACCGTAGTGGCGTTCATTGAGTTTCCAGGATTTTACGACCGGAAGCCATGCGCGGTCCATCTCATCAAGCGCGATATTCAGTGTATGGATCGCACGCTTCAGATACGAAGTAAAGCAGATATCGAAGTCATATCCTTCAGCAAGAAGCACCTGACCTGCTGCTTTTGCCTCTTCTCTTCCTTTCTCGCTTAAGTCCACATCCGTCCATCCGGTAAACAGATTAAGCTTGTTCCACTCACTTTCTCCATGTCGGATCAAAACCAGTTTCATCATTTTTCAGATCTCCTTTTCGTTTAATAAATTTCTGTTCATTCCATTTCAGACAAGTCCGAAACGCTTCTTCTCATATGGCGCCGCCGAGACCGAGAGGACCTGATATCCCGTATCCTCGATCGCTCTTTCCAGCACATTCATTTCCGGCTGATTTTCCGCAACAAAAGAACTCTCCCCCTTCACATGGGAACTCTTTACTTTCTTTGCTCCCGGAACCACTCTCCGGATCACATCATTGATATGTGCCTCGCACATGCTGCAGGACATACCTTCTATCTTCATCGTGATCTGATACATACCTTACCTCCTTAGCGGCATCTTCTTATCATTTCGGACGACCTGCACGCATGTTCCTTCCGTTAGCATTAGCTAACCATCGCGCACATAACGGCGTTCACCGATAGTCAATATGCTCTGTTTCATGGAAATTCGCAGTTAGTATATGCTAACTTCAACCAAAAAGCAAGCGCACAATTGCATTTTTTTAAATCGCACTGAAAATCTTTTTTCCGAAGTATGTCAAGCCGGGGTATCTTCGCTCTTGTCGTGATGCAGGTTCCAGTACCAGCGGAAGACGGCCATCCCGATGATGACCACATATCCGCAGATACTTAAGGCTGCCGGGATCTCGTCGAAGAAAAAGATGCCCAAAAGCGCCGAGAACACCACCTGTGTATTGTCAAAAACACCGATCTTTCTGGCCGGGGCGAACTTATAAGCGGAAGTAATGGAAAACTGCGCGATCGCTGCGAAGATACCTGCAGCGATCAGGCACAGAAGCTGCCAGGCGGCCATCACTTTGAAGTCGAAGATCATGAAAGGAAGGGACAGAAGGCACGAAAAGAGTGAGAAACACAAAACAATGATCGATGTCCTCTCCTTTCTTCTTCCCAGAAGCCGCACGAAAGAATAGGCAATTCCGGCTCCGGCACCGCCCCAGATACCGGCAAGTGCCGGGATCATGGATACATCCGCAGAGGGCCTTGCTATGAGAAGCACACCCGAGAATGCCACAAGTGTCGTCAGAATGTCGATTTTTGTCGGTTTTTCCTTAAGGATCGGGATCGACGCCAGGATCGCAAAGAACGGAGAAAGCTTATTGAGCATATTCGCATCTGCCAGAGGAAGATGATCGATGGCGTAGAAATTGCAAAGAAGTCCTGTCGTTCCGAAAAGGCAGCGAAGGAACACATACTTCCCGTTTCCCTTCTTCATCTTAAACTTGTCTTCCGACCGAAGAAGCGTCACCGCCGCGATCACGGCGGCAAAAGCATTGCGGAAGAAGGCTTTCTCCATAGTCGGCACATCCCCGCTCAGCTTTACGAAAAAGGTCATCAGGGCAAACCCCAGCGCTGCCGCTAAGATACAGGCGATCCCCTTGGCATCCGAACTCTGAAGTTTTATCCCGTGGCCTTTTCCTTTCATCTTGTATATTCGCCCGCAAGAGCATACCCGTCAGAGGAAGCATCCTGCGAAGATCCGTCCTTTTCTTCTAAATTGCCAACATTGTATCTTTTTCTCAACGTGACGTAAATAACAAAAAGGCATGAATACAGTGCTTTTCTGAACGAAAAGCATGGACATCTCGGTTTCTCCGAAAAGGAAGGGCTTTACTCCGCATTATTCTTCAGACTCTCCACCATCTCCACCTTTTTCACCTTAGAGGACAAAAGGAACATAGAGATTACGTAGGATGCAAGGGTAATGCCCACGCAGATCATGATTGACTTCGGCGTAACATAGTTTTCGATAAAAGAGTTATACTTCGCCGTCTGCGATTCAAAGTTCAACCTGTTCAGGACCGTGCCCAGCCAGATCCCAAGAGCGATACCGATCGGCAGAAGCAGATGATATATATATGTCACGATCCGGTTGATCTCCCCGTCCCTATAGCCCAGCACCTTCAGCATCGAGATCACCGAAGTGCTCTCATTAAGAAGGATATTGACCATCAGGTATGTCGTGATGACCGAAATGATGACCGCGATCGCCGTGATCGGCATCAGAAGGTCCTTCATGCCCTGATTGATCGTCTTATCCAGCGCTTCCGAAAGAGAAGTCTTACTCACTTCTCTTAAGAGCTCCGAATCTCTATATGGCAGTTTTTCTTTGCTCATAACAAGTGTATAGGCATCTTCAGGCATAGAAAGGAGTTTATTGACAGTTGTCCTGGATGCGACCATCAGCGATTGGGAACCATTCACGAAGATGCCGTCGACGTGGACCGGATACTCTTTGAGATCCGCGATGTTCCTTATCGTAATGGTATCTCCGGCTTTTACGTGATACGCATAGGCACTCATCTCGGAGATATAGAACTTATCCACAAGAAGCGGCAGATCATTCCCATGCGTGTCTTGGACCCGGATCATCGAAGTATCGTCGATCCCCATCAGCGTGATCAGATCCGGGTTGTCCTTGACTTCAAAGGAGGCGGCCATCACCGGTGCGCCTTTATCCGGTATTCCTGTATTTACAGAGGAAAGGAAATATTCATATTCAAAGTCACCTGTCTCTTTCACGCTCGTATCGACATATCGCTGGATCGAGTCCACGCATGCGAAGGTAAATGCCACCAGCGTCCCGCCCAGTGCGATACCGGCGATGACCAGAAGTGTTCGGGGAAGATGGCCGAATACGGCGCGAAGCTTATATTTCGTCCGGAAGCTCATCTTTGCTTTACGAAGTCCCATCCTCTTCTTTTTATTCTTCGCAAGTCCCTTGATCATGTCGATCGCCGACCCGCGCATATTGATAAGCGCCGTAATAAAGACTGCGATCACATAGCATACCGTTGGGAGAATAAGCGCCACCAGAGAGGACTTCCAGGTTATATGTGTCACCTTATAGAAGACTTCCATCTTATCTTCGATCAGCATGTCCGAAAGTGGAGTAAGCGCAGGTATCGCCAGAAGGATACCAAGAAGCCCACCCAGGATCCCCGGAATCGCGCCAAGAACACTATAGTGCAGAGCGAGTTCATAGCGCTTATACCCGAGCGCATGAAGGACACCGATCATCTTTCTCTCGTTTCGGATCTTACGTCCAAGCACGACTGCGATCAGAAGGACCATGAACACCATCGTTGTCGGCAGGATGATCTGTACCGTATAGCTTAATTCATCGAACTGATCTTTCGGGCTCTGGATACGGGAGTTATTACCGACATCCACATAAGACAGCGTCCCGTACGCCTCGTTAAGTGCTTTTCGAAAAGCACTTACATCAGTACTTTCTTCGTATCTTACGGCATAGACAGTCGCCATATCTTCTTGCTCATATTGAGAAAAAGCACTGTCCTTCACCACGCCGATACCAAACCGGTCACTGTCGGAGAAGGTATCCGTGATGTTTTTCAGGCAGAAAAGATAGTCAGTACGGATGACTTCGCCACAGATGTTGTACGTCCTGCCGGAGAGAGTAATGCTATCGCCGATAGAAAGATCCTGCCGCTCCATGAAAAGCCCGTTGAGAAGAATATCCGTATCCGATTCAACATCTCTTCCCTCCTGGACACGATACAGATTGATCTCTGAAGATGGAGCAAAGATACGGACCTCCGCCTCTTTCTCCTCCATACGAAGATCAATATACGGCTGTTTTTCGATCGTGACGTGATGCTGCTCCTCTAAGGCTTTTTCATCGTCGAGCGGGCGAAGCGTCATAAACTCCGCATCTTCGAGCTGCGCTTCATCCAGAAGGTTCTGAAAGCTTTCCTGCTGCACGCCATACGAGGAATCAAAAGCTACATGCAGACAGGAAACCAGCGCGGTCAGGATCGTAATGCTTAAGAAAAATGACAGATTGCTCCGGAAATTCCGGATATATCGTTTATTCAGTACCATACTCCGTCACCTCAGATCTGAAGTTCCGAAACCGGAAGTTTCTTACTATTCATACTGTTCTCGACGATTTTACCGTCGTGGATCCGTATGATCCGGTCCGCCATTTGGGAAATACCTTCATTGTGGGTGATGATCACGATCGTCGTTTTGTATTCGCGGTTGATCTTCTCGAGCATCGTCAGCACATCCCGGGAAGATTTTGAGTCCAGGGCGCCGGTCAGCTCATCACACAGGAGGAGCTGCGGATTCTTGACCAGAGCACGTGCGATCGCACAGCGCTGCTGCTGCCCGCCGGACAGCTCCCTGGGAAACTTATGCTTATGTTTGGTAAGATTCAGTGTTTCCAGAAGTTCATCGATGGAAAGCGGATCCTTTGAGATATCCGCCACAACTTCCACATTCTCACGGACCGTCAGATCCGGGATCAGATTATAGGATTGAAAAACAAATCCCACATGTTTTCTTCTATACTCGGAAAGCCCGCTCTTTCCTTGTGAAGTGAGTTCCGTTTCTCCGATGCGGATCAACCCCGAATCCGGTGAATCGATCCCTCCCAGCATATTCAGAAGTGTGGATTTTCCGGAACCGGAAGGTCCTAAGATCACCGTGATCTCGCCCTTTTCTGCGGTAAAGTCCACCCCGTCCATGGCACGGATCAGACTCTCTCCGCTCCCGTACTGTTTCACTGCATTTTTCACTTCAATAAACATCTTCATTCTCCTTTTCCCCATTTTGGGCCACAAGAAACTCAGCCCCCACCTGAGTGAAGGTTCCTGTTTCAATCAGCTTTCATTGTTTTCTATGAATGTAACCGGCGATATTCGGTCGGTGTCACGCCATATGCCTTTTTAAACAGCGCGCAGAATTTGCTCGGATTGCTGTATCCTGCTTCTTCTGCCAGATCCGCGATACTCTTTCTCGTTTTCCGAAGGTCTTCTTCCGCCTTTTGCAACCGGACATTCTGAAGGAATGTATAGATTGGAACACCATACACTTTCCGGAAATACATCTTCAGCGCCGGTGCCGTACAGTGGAGTTCTTCTGCCAGTTCTTCCGCCGTCAGATGTATGCTCGGATCCTGTAATATCCGCTTTTTCGCTTCTTCTGCGATCTTTCTCTGACCGGAAGTGGTATATTCACTTTTCCGAAGCGGTTCGACATCTTCGTGAAGAAGAAGATATAGAAGCCTTGTGCTCTGCATCCTCGCCCGCGGAAGATCCAAAGACCGGTCCTCGATCCCCTTTGCCAGATCCTCCACGATCAGGCGGAATTCCTGCGATGCATTTCCCAGGAAGCACTCTTTTTCTCTTTCGATCAGTTTCATACAGGCTTCTTTTGTGATGCCATAGTAAGAAAGCGTGGTCCGGTCACTTTCGCTCATGAGCTCGAAATTGAAATACAGACCAAATCCCTGATAATACTCTTTCCGGAACGTCAGAAGGACCTGGGGATCATTTTCATCAAAGCCGACCATTCCTTTATCCAGATAGGCATACTTCCCTTTCCCCCTCATGAACACTTCGACACGGCCTTCCATGCAATAGTTCAACTTAAAGAAACGGAGCCGGTCCGTAAGAACAGGACGACGACCATCTATATGTGCACCAAATTCCAGTTCTCTTGGGATCGTGTAGTAGAAGATCCCCATACCTTCGAAGGGCATCACCACATATGCATCGACCGGTTTGTCATCACGGGGCGAAGCTTTCAATTCCATCTTAGTAATCCATTCAGATGCACGCGAAAAATGCACTACATCATCCAATGGAACCGGGGAAACTTTTTTGACCAGATCTTCAAACATCTTCTGCTCCTTGCTTCGTTATGATCGCATTGTAGCATAGAAGTTAGCAGATGTTTACTCCATTTGAACAAAAATAATCCAAATGATATCACAATAATGTACAGATCCATGCAAGGATCGCACAAGCAGGGAAAAAGCAGATCACATGGGTAATATGTGTCTTTTTGTTGTATCCGAACAGGCTTCTGTTATAGACAGATCCGACCTGCGGATAGTAATGGGTAAAGAATCCGAACCCCTGATTACAAAGAAGCACCCAGTCAAAGAAGATCACATCAAATGCCTTTAGCAGAAGCAGCATGACCATAAATCTTACGAAGAACTGCCAGAAGCTGTAATCGTTATGTATGCCGTCCCATGCACCCAGAACGACTGCACCGCCCATAAGTAGCATCGATAGAGCTGCCATAACATAACCCACTACGTGCTGTCCTTTAAACCGTTCCGGGACATACTCAGGTGTCACCTCAATGGCTTCTTTGGGAGCGGAAGAGAAAAATTTCTTGTCCTGGATAAACCCGACGCCACTCCAGAGCATCAGAAAAAGCCCTGCCATCATCATAAGTGAAAGTAAAATCGTAATCAGCATATCTATATCTCCTCATTTCTCATTTGTGCAGCCGCCAGCATCTGAAGGCCGCCGGTGTGATAGACCGAAAGCAGGTCGACGAACTGCTTGGTCTTCTTTCTGTCATATCCTCTGGATACTGCTTCGATGATGCTTTTAAAAAAGGACGCAGTGATAATAGATAGAAAGCCGGAATCAAAATCATCACTCAGTATTCCTGCTTCTTTCCATTTACGCTGGTATGCTTCCGCCTCCGAAACGCCTTCCTGAAACAGATCCTCCTGCCAGTTTCTAAGAGATGTCTTATCCGCAGACTGTAATAACAGAGAAACCTCATCCAAATGGTCAAAAACATAATCGACGACTTTATCAGAAGGCAGCATTTTCATCGGGTTTTCCCGGAGCAGATCGTTATCTATCACCTGATACTGCTTCACGATATCTGAAAGTTCGCCCTTAAGTCCTTCAAGCACCGGCCTTACAAGATCCACAAAAAGTGCATCCTTGTCCTTGTAGTGACCATAGATCGCGCCTGTTGTCACGCCTGCCTCTCTGGCAATATCCCGAAGATATGCATCCTCATATCCCTTCTCGATAAATGTCCTCTTCCCCACTTGGAGAATTCTTTGTCTTGTTGCTTCTTTATCTCTCATAAAACCTCTGCGCGCAAACATAACCTGGTTATATAACCGGGTTATATAGTAAGCCTATGCTAACTCATTGTCAATACGGAATTCATCAAAAAAGTTCAGATCCCTTGAAACCAAGTGATTTCAAGGGACCTTTGAACAAGAAAGAGGGGAATATATTCAGTCCGAATTAGGGACTTTCCTGCTATTCTCTATTTTTCAGCGCTTCGGTCATATCGATCTTACGCACATGCTTGACATGGATCGCATTGGTGATCAGGCAGGTAGCTGTACCAAGAACGACGATGATCGCCATGACAAGCGGGGTAACACGGAAGTAGAAGAATCCGCTCATCGAGTTGAGCATACCGGGCCAGATCTTTCCGATGAGGGAATACTGGAGCGGCAGGAACAGGATCACAGAAAGGATAATGATCCACTGAGTCTGTGAAAGATACAGTTTATTGACTTCTTTATTCCGGTAACCGAAGACTTTCAGTAGCGAGATGTTCAGTGCATTCTTATCAATGACCATCTTTGTCAGCATAAACATGACGATGATATAGCAGATGATTCCTACGGCAGTGAGCATTACGATCAGCGAGGCCATAAGGGTCT
>JAEEWG010000042.1 GCA_016287245.1 Clostridia bacterium | reverse complement strand
GTTCCGAGTCCGGCATATTCTTTCTCCGGCCAGAATGCCCGGATCGTATCGAGGCAGTTGTTCGCATTGGACAGCGGCCCGGGGATCCTCGCATCGCCCACTTTTTCAGCTCCGCCCATCCAGCTTGTCAGAATTACTTTCATAATGTCTCCTCCTTCTCACATCTTCTTTAATTGTTTATACCTCATCCAGGCTGTAGATATATTCAAACTTTGGTATCCGCGACATAGTTGCATCCCTCATGCTCCTTTATGACTCTCCATTCCTCGATCAGTCGGTCGATATTCCACGCCGCGTTCGCAGGGCTTGTGGACGGCAGACAGATCGCCTCTCGATCGATCTTTTTCTGCGTATATCTCTGATACATCTGATACGCTTTTTTTCCGTTCACGTAGATCGCTTTTATGTCTGCTTTCTTCAGGATGATGTCCAGGTCGTTGACCGTTACATCACGGATACTGGCATCGGAAGATCCTTCGATCTCACATGATCCGATCACATCCCAGACAGCGATGTGATTTCTTAGTAGAAATGCTTTTTTCTCTTCGATCGTTACCGGTGTTTCTTCACCGAAAACACCTGATGTGACTTTCCAGAAGCGGTTCTGCGGATGCCCGTAGAAGAAGCCGGATCCCCTCGATTTCACAGAAGGGAAACTTCCGAGGATCAGCACTTCCGAATGCTTATCAAATACCGGTGGAATGGGGTGAACGATCATGGGGCATCTCCTTCGGAACAGTCCGCTTCTTACTCGTAGTATTCCCGTGGGATCTCTTCTTTTCGGATGCACAGATCGTGGTCTGTTTTCTCCCAGAGTTTCTTCACGGTATCCGTCATCTTTCTGCAGTCACAGACATAGACAAGTGCTTTTCCGAGATGGCCATAGGTCACCGCGCCGTCATGCTCAAAAGCTTCCTTATAGTTCGGATAGTACTCCGACACACAGGTATCTGCAGCTGCCGTAAAATGCGTACGGAACGGAGGTGACTGGATGATGTTTCCGTCGTAGTCCTTGATGTTGATCACGAACGGATTCGGGTTCAACCGGTCCGGGATCCCGAGGCGCTCATCCACGGAATGAAGATATGTATTTCTCTCATGACCGACACCGATCAGAAGGATCTTTCCGTTCTCTTCATAGAGACGGCTCAGGCAGGAATTAAGAGGTGCAGGTGAAGCGCACTTTTCTTCGCCTTTAATAAAATCCGCTGCGTCTTTTCCAAAAGCAACCACCGAGTGGGTCGGATGCAGGGATCGGATACCGTCCTTACGCGCAACGGCAACTTCGGAAAGCTTTCCGATACAGGGAACCTGCGTCTTTACATCGTAATTCGGATTGTCTCTTCCCACTTCGTCCCAGGTGTGCGCCGGGATGATCAGAAGCCCTTCGCTAAGATATTCACACACCGCATCGATGAGTCCATCCGCACCGTTTTCGATCGGACCGATCGAACGCAGCGATGCATGGATCACTACTTTATCGTCATGTCGGATTCCGTTTTCCTCAAGAAAACGGATGATGTCATTTTTTGTCAGCATTTTTACCTCTTTGTCACAAAGAAACTGTTACACCATCTTTCCGTCGGCGACGGAGACTGCGATCTGCCATTCATCCTCATAGACGATGGTCCCGACGAAGTTGGTATAGACCACATCGTACGGGCGGTTGTACACTGTGCAGATTTTCTCATTTCGCATCATCGTTATTCTGATTATAATATAAGAAAACCGCGGAGGATATATATTTGAAAGCTACAGTCGCCATGGATTCCTTTAAAGGTTCCCTCACCTCTTTAGAAGCAGGGAATGCCGTAAGAGAGGGCATCTTAAGTGCGTCTTCCGAACACGAAGTGACTGTCCTTCCTCTGGCTGACGGCGGGGAAGGAACCCTGGAAGCACTGGTCGAAGGACTGAACGGAGTCTACCGCTCCGAAGATGTCACCGGCCCGGATGGAAAGAAAGTAACCGCCCGATACGGCATCGTCCACGGAGACACAGCGATCATCGAGATGGCGCAGGCTTCCGGACTTACACTCGTAAAAGAAAACGATATCCTCACCGCAACGACATACGGCATCGGTGAACTGATCCTAGCCGCGCTCGATGAAGGAATAAGAAAGTTCATCATCGGCATCGGCGGAAGCGCCACCAATGACGGCGGAACAGGCATGCTCGAAGCCCTTGGTGTCCGGTTCGCAGGCGGCGTCGAAGATGAATCCGGCGCGCACGCTTCGAAAGAAATCCGCGGTGCCCTCACACTAAAAACATTGACTGCTATCGATATTTCCAATCTCGACAGCCGCATCAAAGAATCATCCTTCAAGGTCGCCTGCGATGTTAGAAACCCTCTCCTCGGCACCAACGGCTGCAGTTTTATCTACGGTCCCCAGAAAGGCGCTTCAGAGGAGCAGATTAAAGAGATGGATATCTGGATGAGAACCTATGCAGAACTCACGAAAAAGATCCTCCCGGAAGCAGATCCGGACTTCCCCGGGAGCGGCGCTGCGGGCGGCATAGGATTTGCACTGAAATACTATCTTGGAGCAGAACTCGTTTCCGGTTCGAAGCTCGTTCTTGAAGTAACTCATCTCGAAGACTCTATCCGGAACACGGACATCCTGATCACGGGAGAAGGCCGGATCGACGGACAGAGCCTTTATGGCAAAGGCCTGGTCGAAGCGGCGAGGCTGGCAAAGAAATATGATAAAGAAGTGGTCGCTTTTTCGGGATCTGAAGGACCCGACGCGAAGCTTCTGCTTTCGGTTTTCGATTCGTATCACATACTTCCCGACGTGCCGGATCGTATGCAGAAAGAAGTCGCTTATGAGAATTTAAAAGAAACCGTTCGCGAGTGCTTTTTGAGCAGAAGGAGCAACCATGAATTTTGATGCATTTGTAAAAGATATCACGGACAATAACTGGAACGTATTCGGCGCCGAATTGTACTTGCATGGGCAGCTGATCAGAAGCTTCGGAGACACAGAAGGACTTCACGATCTTTATTCCATGACCAAGACCGTCCTTTCTGTCGCCGTCGGTATCGCGTATGATGAAGGCCTGATCGATCTGGATGCATCCGTCCTTTCTTATCTGCCTTCCAAATATCTCGAAAAGCTTTCGGAATCCCAGACCGCCGTATTCCGGGAGATCACGATCCGAAGACTTCTTACCATGTCGGTTCCGGGTTTTCCTTTTCGGGCGGAAGGAGATGACTGGCTCGAGTTTTCTCTTCGATGCCCCATTGAAAACGTTTTCGATAAAACGTTCAACTACAATAACATCAACGCATATCTGGTCGGTGTCTGTCTTACGGAAGCACTCGGAAAAGACCTCGGCGCCTTTATCGAAGAACGGATCTTTTCGCCACTCGGCATAGAAAATTTCGAGTATAAAAGAAGCCCCGAAGGTTATTTCTACGGGGCTTCAGGTATGAAACTGTCCGTTCACGACATAAGCAAGATCGGCCTGCTCCTCCAAAACGGGGGCATCTATAACAGCGTTCGGATCCTGTCGGAAGAATACGTCGGGAGGGCGACCTCCATCCAGCAGATGAACCGGGAAGGTGGGTACGGATTTTTCATTTGGAAGTACAGAAGCGGCTTCAGCATCAACGGTAAGTGTAAGCAGAAGTGCTATGTCCTTCCGGATAAAGACCTGGTTCTGTGCTATCTTTCCTACATCGATGATGATTCCCACGATCTCGTTGAGAGCGCGGAAAAACACATTCTTACATCAATGATCCAAGAAGAACAACCGCGATACCGATCGCAATAACGATAAAGCCTTTCTTTCTCATCAGAGAAACAGCCTTCGGATCGTCACGCTGGTCTTTCTTTGTGGCATACTTCGGGCAGGCAACCTGAAAAATGCCAAGTGCGATGATAATAATACCGAAAATGGTGTAATACATAAATCCAATCCTCCAAATCAATAGTTTCCAAACCGATTGTTTTTTCCAAATCCCGGGTCCTTCCGAGACCCTGCTAACACTATACGATAAAGAGGATACCTTGTCGATAAATAATTCGTCAAATCCGCAAAATTTTTTCTATTTTTATGTCGCCTTATAGCACGCTAAAGTCAATTTAACTCCGAATACCGAGATTGGCAGCCTGCGGATATTCTTTCTCCTTATGCTCCTTCGAATACTCTGATCACTTCGATTTCACCGACGATGTGATCGTTAAACTCATCGAGTTCCTCAGAAGGGACCCACAGTTCTTCGTGTATGGATTTTCCGACCACATGCGTCTCGTATTTTGAGACATAACTGTCTTCCACCTCAAAGCGCGTTACATATCCCTTGTGATCGGAATTATATACCGCATTCCATTTCGAGGCGATTTCGATCGCATATTCCTCATTGAGGACCGGATAGAAAATCGGCTGGTCCGGCAGTCTGGGCGGAAATCTCTTTTCCCGCTCTTCTCAATAAGCTTTAATTCTTCTGTTCCAACTGGTCTATATAAAATCATATGGCTTATTTCAGTTTAGTGGTTGACGTTCGAACATATGTTCTGTATAATAGAGTCAAGTATTTCACATGGAGTCGGGTTATGTCAGAACTGAAGGACGTTATAACTGCATATCGTAAGCTTCCGTTTGGAGGCCGTGTCGTGTTCTATTCCACGGTATCAAACGATGTCGATGTGCGGGAAGATACCGTCCAGGACTTCCTTATCGAAACAAGGATGGGCGAAAGCCTCTCCTGCCTCTATTGCAAAGGCGACCATGTAGTCAGGAACGGGAAGCGTAAGGATGGAACCCAGCGTTTCCTGTGCCGGGATTGCGGGAAATCCTTCATTCCCGGTTCCAATACGATCACTTCCGGAACCAGAAAGAGAATGAGTACATGGGTCAAATACCTGAAGTGCATGCTGGACAAGAAGACGTTGAAAGAGTCTTCGGAAGAATGCGGGATCTCCATGCCGACAGCATTCTCATGGAGACACAAGATCCTCGATGCATTGCGTGAAGTTACAGACAAAGTATATCTGGATGGCACAGTCGAGGCTGACGAGACCTTCTTCAATGTATCCTACAAAGGGAATCACAAGAACAGCAAGACTTTCACCATGCCGAGAAAGGCACATAAGAGAGGAAACGACACCCATGCTAAGGGGCTTTCTTCCGAGAAAGTCTGTGTGCCGTGTGCAGTAGATGCATCCGGTATCTCCTATGCCAGACCTGCTAAACTGGGGAAGCCAAGTTCTTCCAGCATTTCTACTGTATTCGATGGCATCATCGCGCCTGATTCGACACTGTGTACTGACAATGAAAAAGCATACAGGGCCTTCTCGAGGAGCAAGTCTATCCATCTTATCCAGATGGATACAGATTGCCATATCTCTGTTCGGGATGGTATCTCCTATGGAATACAGCGTATCAATGCCTATCACAGAACCCTGAAGGAATTCATAGGAAGGTTCCATGGTGTTTCTACTAAACATCTTGGGAACTATATCGTGTGGAATAACCTTATAGCCAATAACAGAAGAAAAAGTGAAGAGACACTGGGGCAGCTGTTCGCCCGGATGTTAAGTGCCGGCATCTCTGTCCGGAATAAGGATATCTCTTCACGGTCCCCGTTACCCTCTCTGGAGGTGTGAACATGATACTTTCAGAAGAACACAGGATCAAGGTCAGGAAGAATAAAGACCTTGGTTCTGAAATCGATATCTATTGCTATCTGGTGAAGAACCTTTCCAACGCTGTCAATTACCTGATCAGGCAGTGCTACCGTATCCATACCAAACTGAAGTCAGGTAACGAGTTAGAAGAGTGGGAACAGGATATGCTTGATGCAGTCAACGATGGTATTAGAAGATATAACTGTAGCCGTCCGGGAAAGAAGGAACTCCGATATGTAGACGCAGAGAACAGTTTCATTGCAGATGCATACTTCCTCAGCTGGTACCTTAAAGGTACTTCCGAGTACAAGGCTGTTCCCTATGCCACCTGCAGCCAGATCTGTATCCAGGAGAAATGCAGGGAGTGGAAGTCTTTCTACAATTCAGTTGCAGAGTATTTGAAAGCTCCGGGCAAGTTCCTGGGCCGTCCCCATGCACCCGGATATCTGGATTCCAAGGATGGGAGAGGTGCGCTTGTTATCACGAGCCAGAACTTCCATGTGGATGAACAGGGTAATGTCAGGATGCCGAAGTTCTTAAGTGGTATTCACATCCGTTCCAGGCACGGAAACATCCGGCAGATCCGAATAACAACCCGCAAGGATGTCATTCTTGTTTCTCTTCTGTATGAGAAACAGGAAGCGGAAAAGGCTGACTCGGATACCGTTATGGGCATCGATCTGGGAGTGAACAATCTCATCGCAGCGGTATGGGATTCGGAGATGACACCCATAATCGTGAATGGGCGTCCGATCAAGTCGATAAACCAGTATTTCAACAAAGCAAGAGCACGCTTACAGAAGGAGGCCAAGACAAGTAACAAGCGTGACATAACGAGAAGGATAGAGAGACTGACAGAAAAGAGAAACAGGAAGATCAAGGACTATCTGCACAAGGCAAGCAGGAAGATCGTGGATCTGGCAGAAG
>JAEEWG010000009.1 GCA_016287245.1 Clostridia bacterium | reverse complement strand
ATGGGCGGCTACGAGTCAAAGGCAGTTAGGCTTGAACGACATGTGAAAGCCAGCGTCTTTAGGCGCTGGCCGGTAACATGGGCTTATAGCCCTAGAGCAAACCACCCGTTCGACGGGTGGTTATGATTTTACTCTTGATCTTGCATCGCTTCCGTTTATCCGCCGATACCAAGTGTCGTGACGTCAGTGGAGATGGTGTCTTCCGGCGGATCATTTGGATCGATGAATTCGAAAAGCGATCCTGTGACACACTCGACGAGGATGTACTTATATCCGTCCTGATAGAAGATCATGGAACCGGCATCGATGCCCTTGGCGTGGAGTTCTTCGGTCGGTTTTTTGCTGTCATCGCGCTCCTTGATGACGGCGCGCTTCTGAAGATCTTCCCATTCGGCCGGAAGCCCGTAAATGACTGTCTTGCCTTCCCATTCATAGGTCTTGCCTTCGAATACGACATACATTTCGGAATTTCTGTAGGGGGCTTCGAGTTTATAGACTTTCCCGGCAATGAAGGAGCTGTAGATCGTCGCTCCGCAGTAGGTGCCCCATAAGAGCACAATGATGACTGACAGAAGCTGCAGCGCCAGCCACTTTTTGAAGTAGGCGGCAATCATTAGCCCCAGCATGATCATGCCCGTGATCGGGAAGAAGTAGTAGATCCGGTAATAGGAATCGTACGATGTCAGGGAATGTACAGCAAAGAAGCAGACAATAGAGAGCACGCCCAGAAGGATGCACTCGACGATCGTTAAGATCAGGATGGCATTATTCTTCTTTTCTTTTTCCGAAGAGATGGTCTTTTGCTTGATCTGCTCGGGAACGGACGGACTTGTGGTTTCAGACATGGACTGTTTTCTTCCTTTCATTAACCGTTTGTGATGAACTTTAAAAGTACATCTTTCGGCATGAAGCCCAGAGTCTTTCTTGCTACTTCACCGTTTTCAAAGACCATCAGGCACGGAATGCTGGAGATCTTATAAGAGAGGGCCAGCTCCATTTCCTCATCGACATTGACTTTACCGACGATGAACTTGCCTTCGTTTTCATTGGCGACTTCTTCGAGAACAGGTCCGAGCATCTGGCACGGTCCGCACCAGGGGGCCCAGAAATCTACGACAACGGGCAGGGAAGCCTGAAGTACTTCTTTTTCAAAATTATCTTTCGTAAGCTTGATCTCAGCCATATTTATATCTCCTTATCCTAAAACCGATTCCGGATCTTCCCGGATATTTTATTCATCTTTTCTTTTATAGTATAGCATGCAGTGGCAGAATCCCTCAAAGTCCGGATCGGCGATCTGATCTCTGAATTCCTTACACATGCACTTGGTGTCTTCGGTCCGCTCGAGACGGCAGGGGCAGTATCCGCCTTTCATCTTCAGGCCTTCCTTGATGGTCTTGACGACGTTCTCGTCGGGGTTTAATTCAATTTTCATAAGTGTCCTCCATATGCTTCGGCGGGCGTCATGTCCTTCCTATATTATGACATAAAAAAGAAGGGATCGTTGCTAAAAAAACGCAAAGATCCCCTTTGATACCATATTATAAGATTCAGTTAAGCTTCAGACGACTCTTGTCTTCATCTTGTCGTAAGCTTCTCTGGCGACAGCACGTACGCTCGGGTCGGAATCTGCGAAAGCGAGTTTCTTCAGATATTCCTCACAATGCTTCGCATTGATCAAGCCCGCAGACTCAGCAGCGGCAGCTCGAACCATCGGAGAAGGATCACGGAAGAGCGGGATCAGGTGCATACCAGAATCATATGTGCTGATCTGACCCATTGCCTTAGCAACTGCTACTCTGATCTCATCCTCGGGATCATCTGCCATCTTCAACAGTGCGCCCAGATTCTGCTTCTTGCCCAGTTTCTCAATCTTTTCAGTTAATCTATCGATCTTTGCCATCCGGATCGCCCCTTTCCTTGTAAGTTTCCATTAAGTTTCTATCTAGATTATGCACTTATTCTTCAACAAATGCTAGAGGTATTTAATAAAAAGGTTGAAAAAATATGTTTCAAATTTGTTAACGCCATACAAAAATCCTAAAGACTTTATTAGATATTCCAAATATTTTTCGGTGGAAGGGTGTTCCGTCCGAAGAAAAGTTTGGTAAACTTAAAAAGTATTCCAGTAGAGGTGGTTTTGAACATCATGAGAAAGATGCGGTTTTTAGCTCTTTTACTTTCCGTCGGGCTTCTTTGTTCTTGTGGCCCGAAAACCCCTGATACGACTGCTTCTTCTGTAAAAGATCCGTCATCGGATCTGCCTGTTTCTTCCGAAACTACCGAAAAACCGACGGACACACCGACCCCGCTTCCGACCGATACTCCGACGCCAACACCAACGCCTGTGCCGACTCCGACGGAGATCACGATAAGTTTCATCGGCGATACGACGCTCGGAGAACAGAGATCCCATGCGGGAGCTTCCTATTGCTTTACTTCCGTGGTTGGTGACAACTATTCCTATCCGTTTTCCAAAGCACTTCCGTATCTTGAAGCCGATGATATGACCCTTTGTAACCTCGAGGGCCCGCTGACGACATCTACGACGCTCCGTCCGGACCGTGAGATCTATCTCAAAGGCGATCCGAAATACGTCGAAGTCTTAAAGCGCGCGAGCATCGAGTGCTGCAACCTGGCGAACAACCACGCGCTCGACTATACCGAGTCGGGACTGAACGAATGCCGGAAAACTCTGGAAGAAGCGGGCATCAAGTGGAGCGACAACACGTCCTTTTCTTCTTTTGAAGTAAAGGGCGTCAAGATCGGCATGGCGGGATTTAACTTTACCTATGAGCGCAAGCCGTATTATCACGCGATCGATTATCTTAGAGAAAAGGGCTGCGATATCGTCATCATCTCCTGCCATATCGGTGTCGAGAGGATGTATGAGCCTGAGCAGTCCGCGATCGACCTGGCTCACGATATCCTTGATTACGGCGCCGATATCTACGTCGGATCGCATCCGCACCGTCTCCAGCCGGTCGAATATTATAACGGGAAATACATCATCTATAGCGAATCCAATTTCTGCTTCGGCGGCCAGCCGTTCTTAAGTGACCCCGATACCGCCATCTTCCAGTGCACCTTCTCGGTCTTTGAGGGGAAAGTCACGGGATCCCGGATGGTCTGTATCCCGTTTTCGATGAGATCTTCCTCATCAGGCAACGATTACTGCCCGATGCCTTACGAAAAGGGGACGGAAGAGTACGACCGGGTCATGAAAAAATTACGGTGGTCGGACGAAAATGAGTAGCAAATGTGATGAAAACGAGTGCTTTTGACGAAATGCAAAAATGCATTTCCCGAAGCGCCGTTTTTGTTTTATAATAGGTCTGTTCTTTTTTTATTGGAGGAAATCAACATGGCATCAGGAAAAGTATTGGTCGTAATGGGCAGTGATTCGGATTTTCCGGTAATGGAAGGCTGTTTCAAGCTCTTGAAGAAATTCGACATTCCTTTTGACGCAAAAGTGTGCTCCGCACATAGAACTCCGGATCTGGCAAGTCAAATCGCATCTTCTGCAAAAGATCAGGGCTACAGCGTGATCATCGCGGCGGCCGGTCTTGCTGCACACCTCGCGGGCGTGATCGCGGCACATACTGTGCTTCCGGTCATCGGCGTACCGTGTAAGGGCGGCGCGCTTCACGGCGTAGATGCGCTTTATGCAGTCGTTCAGATGCCGACAGGGATCCCGGTCGCGACGGTAGCGATCGACGGCGGATCCAATGCGGCGATCCTGGCGGCACAGATGCTGGCGTTAAGTGACGAAGCTTTGAGTCAGAAACTGGTAGAGTATAAGGCAGGCCTCGCCTCTTCGGTAGCGGAGAGAGATGCACGCCTTCAGGAAAAAATAGCAAATCTGGGGGAGTAATGGTATGAGCAGAAAGATTCAGGAAGAATGCGGCGTTTTCGGTATCTTTGATACGAAGAAGACGAATCCCGACATCTCCAAACTCACGTACTACGGTATTTTCTCACTGCAGCACAGAGGTCAGTCCTCGGCAGGTATCGTAGTCAATCACGACGGACAGTTCCTTTGCCATAAGGCAAGCGGTCTGGTCGCAGACGTTTTCGACGATCTGCACCTCGGTACACTGACCGGACATGCGGCCATCGGCCATGTAAGAACTCCGGCTCCGAACGAGTCCGGCTATGATGTGGTCCAGCCGATGCAGATCAAGTCCCACAGCGGACAGCTGGCGATCTCGATCAACGGATCGATCCTGAACGCGGACGAGCTTCGTGATTCTTTAAAGGAGATCGGTGCGATCTTCCAGACCACAGCAGACTTTGAAGTCCTGCTTTCACTTCTTGCGAGAAACCGTGTCTCCACGGATTCCCTTGAGGGCGCGATCCAGAAGATGATGGGTGAGATCAAGGGCGCATATGCGATCCTTCTGATGAGCGAAGACCGTATCATCGGTGTAAGAGACCCGCTCGGACTTCGTCCGCTGGTCCTCGGCAAGAAAGACGATATGTACCTTCTCGCTTCCGAGAACTGCGCATTTGACGCGATCGGTGCCGAGACTATCCGTGACGTACTGCCGGGTGAGATCATCACGATCACGGAAGATGGTTATTCTTCCATATTTACTGTTCCGGAGTGCGATGCTCATAAGAATGGTAAGCTCTGTATTTTCGAATTTGTATATCTGGCAAGACCGGACAGCTTCATTGACGGAACGAGCGTATATGAGTCCCGTGTCCAGACCGGACGCGCACTTGCCCGCGAGAATCCCTGCGATGCAGATCTCGTAGTTGCAGCTCCGGACTCCGGTATCGCCGCGGCGATCGGTTATGCGTTTGAGAGCGGTATTCCGTACGGTCAGGCTCTCCTCAAGAACCGTTATGTCGGAAGAACCTTCATCGAGGGTACACAGGCGGCTCGTGAAATGGCTGTAAGACTTAAGTTCTCTGTTTTAAAAACGGCTGTAAAGGATAAGAAGATCGTGATCGTCGACGACTCTGTCGTCCGTGGTACCACGACCAAACATATCATCTCCTTCCTGCGTGAGGAAGGCGCGAAAGAAGTACACCTCCGTGTCGCTTCTCCGCCGGTAAAATATCCGTGCTACTACGGTGTATCGGCTTCCGAGGCAGATATGCTCCCGGCCCGTTCCATGAGCGTCGAGGAGATCCGCGATATGCTCGGTGCTGATTCTCTTGGCTATGTAAGCCTCGAGGGACTCCGTGCTTCGACAGAGGGTGCACTCTGCGGACACTGTGCCGCATGCTTTGACGGTATCTTCCCGGCGGGCGTTCCGAAGGAAGCCGGAGAAGACTCTCCGCACAAGATCTAAGTAAGATCCCCAAAGTTTAGGATCTGCGGTTTCGCGGAAAACGCGGGCCGAAGAAAGGAACGTCATGAAGATTGCAGTATTTGTGAGCGGCGGAGGCACGAACCTTCAGGCGATCATCGATAAGATCGAAAGCGGAGAGATCAGAAATGTGGAGATCTCCGAAGTCATCGCCAGCAACGATAAGGCTTTTGCCATCGAAAGAGCAAAAAAAGCAGGCATCCCAAGCAAAGTCATCTCGAAGAAGGCTTTGGGAGATGAATACGACGATGCGACCCTTACAGAGCTCAACTCCCTGGGCGTTGACCTCGTGGTCCTCGCAGGGTTCCTTTCGATGCTTGGACAAAAGACGGTAAAAGCTTACGCCAACCGCATCATCAATATTCACCCGGCGCTGATCCCATCCTTCTGCGGACAGGGGATGTACGGCATCCGCCCGCACGAGGCGGTACTGGCCAAAGGAGTAAAAGTCTCCGGCGCCACGGTGCATTTTGTAAATGAACATTACGATGAGGGACCGATCATCCTCCAGAAAGCGGTGGATGTGCTCCCGGACGACACACCGGAAAGCTTGCAGAAGCGTATCATGGTGGAATGTGAACAGGTCATCCTCCCGAAGGCGATCCAGCTCATCGCTGACGGTAAGATCGAAGTAGTTAACAATTTGGTCAGAGTCAAGCCTTAAGACTCGGAAAGGATGTTTTTATGATTAAAAGAGCGATTATCAGTGTATCCGACAAGACAGGCATCGCCGATTTTGCGAGAAAACTCGTGGAATTGAATGTTGAGATCTTAAGTACAGGCGGAACAGCAAAACTTCTCGAGAAAGAAGGCATCCCGTGTAAGGAAGTTTCCGAAGTGACCGGTTTCCCGGAGTGCCTCGACGGACGTGTTAAGACACTGCATCCTCTGCTCCACGGTGGTATCCTCGCTATGCGCGGTAACCCGGAGCACATGAAGAGAGTAGAAGAACTCGGCATCGGTCTTATTGACATGATCGTTGTTAACCTCTATCCTTTCAAGGCGACCATCCAGAAGCCGGGCGTTGCTTTTGAAGAGTGCGTCGAGAATATCGATATCGGCGGCCCGTCCATGCTTCGTGCTGCTGCCAAGAACCATAAGGACGTTACCGTAATCACAGATCCTGAGGATTACGAGCAGGTCCTCTCCGAGATGAGAGCTACCGGCGACACCACTTACGAGACACGTTTCAAGCTCGCTAAGAAGGTATTCGAACACACAGCTGCTTACGATGCTCTTATCGCCAACTACTTCCTTTCCGTATCCGAAGATAAGACATTGCCGAAGCAGTACACCGTTACTTTTGACAAGGTAGCTGAGATGCGTTACGGCGAGAACCCGCACCAGAAGGCAACATTCTTCCAGAATGCACTGCCGGTCAAGGGTTCCCTTGCAGAAGCCAAGCAGCTCAACGGTAAGGAACTTTCCTACAACAACATTTCCGATACAGACGCAACCATCAACTGCCTCAAGGAATTCGACGAGCCGACAGTTGTTGCCGTTAAGCACGCAAATCCGTGCGGCGTCGGTTCTGCAGACAACATCTACGATGCATGGGTCAAGGCTTACGAGGCTGACTCTGTATCCATCTTCGGCGGTATCGTTGCAGCTAACCGCGAGATCGACGGCAAGACAGCTGAAGAGATGGCTAAGATCTTCCTCGAAGTTATCGTTGCTCCTTCCTATACACAGGAAGCTCTCGATATCCTCTGCGCCAAGAAGAACCTCCGCGTTCTCGTTCTGCCGGATATTGCTGCTCCGATCCCGGAGGGTGAGTACAACTACAAGCGCGTAAACGGCGGACTTCTCGTTCAGGATCACGACCGTGGAATCTATGACGAGGCTGAGCTCAAGACCGTTACCAAGACAGAGATCGATCCGGCTCTTAAGGACGATATGCTCTTTGCCATGAAGGTCGTAAAGCACGTCAAGTCCAACGGTATCGTCGTTGTTAAGAATAAGCAGACACTGGGTGTCGGCCCCGGCCAGACCAACCGTGTCGGCGCCGCCAAGATCGCTCTGGATTTTGCAGGTGAGAAGGCCAAGGGTGCCGTTCTCGGTTCCGATGCATTCTTCCCGTTCTCTGACTGCGTAGAGACAGCAAACGAATACGGTATCACCGCGATCGTTCAGCCGGGCGGATCCATCCGTGACCAGGAGTCCATCGATGCATGCGACAAGTACGGCATCGCAATGCTCTTTACCGGCGTACGTCACTTCAGACATTGATTTGCAATTAAAATGTTTCATTTGCAGCCCCGGGCGGAATTATGATCCTCCCGGGGCTCTTTTCCTATGGTAAAGATTTTTTAGGATAATGGTATAATATCGATGTTTGAAAATGAAAGGGGAGAAGGAGAATGGATTTTTCAAATATCAGAAAGAAGTATACAGATGAACTGGCGGCGTTTTATCAGGGCGGTGCTTTTCCCGAACAATCTTCGGCGGACCTGAGATTCGGTCTGGAAAGCCAGAGAAACAGAGTCAGCAAGCTTGGCCTTACCATGGTGAAAAAGTTTGAAAAGGCCGGTTCCGAGAACGCCAGGACCAGACAGTTTGTGAAACTTCCGTATACCTATACGGTCACTTCAAACCGCTGCAACTACGAGACGGATTTTTATAAAGACGGAAGGCGCATATCGCGCTCGGATCTTGCTGAAGAGACGCTCTATATGGGCATCCTCGATAAGCTGGTACCGGGACAGGCGCAAGTTCCGGGTCAGATCCAGTCTCTCGGTCAGGAAAGATACACCTGTAAAAACTGCGGGCACACAGATGTTCTTGCGAAGTTTACTTCGGGATGTCCGATGTGCGGGACGACCTATGAGATGCAGCAGAACTATCCATGTGTTTCCGGGTACTATACAAGACCTACAGTTCTAAGTAAAAAAGTCTATAAGGGTGTTTTGAAATTCGGTTTTCTGTATTTCGGGATCTTCGGCGCGATACTGGGACTGGTGGCCGGAATTTCGATCTCACAGGAACAGGGCTTCGGGATCGGCCAGGCCATCGCCATGTGCCTCTTTGCGATGCTGATCTTCGGCGGGGGACTTCTGCTCTTTACGTTTGTTATGTTTAATCTGATGCTCGGACCGGCACTGGCGGCCAAGAAAGTAGCTCAGAACAATGAAGTGCTGGATGTTAAGGCCGCGGCCGCCACGAAAACGAAAATGGAGACTGACCTCAAAAGATATGTGCCGGATTTTTCGTATGAGTACTTCGAGGAAAAGGTCATGTCGCTTCTTCGTGGAATCGCGTTCTCGGATGACAGAGAAAGCCTTACGATCTATGACGGAAAGGATGACCTGCGTTTCATGGACAATATCGTGGATGTCGAGTATCGTGGTGCCGTGGAATATGTCGGAAGCAGTGTCATCGAGGGCATACTCCGCGTCAGTGTAAAAGCGTATGTGGTGTGTGCCTACTATCAGGATGGAATTATGGTGGATTTCAAAAAGCAGGTCTTTAGCATGATCCTCGCCAAGAAAGTGAAGGAGGAGGACTTCGGCTTTACGATCCATGCAGTCAACTGTAAAAAGTGCGGCGGCTCTTTTGATGCGATCCATGTCCACACCTGTCCGTACTGCGGTTCGGAGTATCACCTGATCGAGGACAACTGGGTCGTCAACCAGATCATCTGTGTGGAAACAGCCCCGCAGAACAAGTGGTGATCGCATCCCCGAAGACAAGCTTGTTCATTGTCGGAAAGACAGTACATTTCGTGCGTTTTTGCCTGTGATTTGTTATAATATCACTCGGGCATGGACGCACGTTTTGTATTCATGCCGGATGAGAAGTAACAATGCCCGGAGGTAATTCATGAAAGTACTGGTAGTCGGCGGCGGTGGCCGTGAACACGCAATTTGTTGGAAACTTAAGCAGAGCCCGAGAGTAACGGAGCTTTTCTGTGCACCGGGTAACGGCGGTATCGCGGAGATCGCGACCTGTGTACCGATCAAGGCGACAGATGTTCCGGCAATGGTGGAATATGCGAAGAAAGAACAGTTCGATCTCGTATTCGTAGCTCCGGATGATCCGCTTGCCCTCGGTATGGTCGATGCGATGGAAGAAGCCGGTATCCGTGCTTTCGGTCCGCATAAGAATGCGGCGATCGTCGAAGCTTCAAAGGCATTTTCCAAGGAACTGATGAAGAAATATAATATCCCGACTGCGAAGTACCAGACCTTCACGGATCAGGACGAAGCACTCGCATATCTTGAAACACAGGAGATGCCGATCGTCATCAAGGCGGACGGTCTTGCCCTTGGAAAAGGCGTTATCATCGCCCAGACACTTGACGAAGCGAAGAAAGCCGTTATCTCCATGATGAGCGACGGTGTGTTCGGAAAGTCCGGAAGCACAGTTGTTATTGAAGAATGCATGGTCGGTCCGGAAATGACGCTCCTTGCATTTGCAGATGGAAAGACCGTTATCCCGATGATCACATCCCGTGACCATAAGCGTGCATATGACCATGACGAAGGATTGAATACCGGCGGCATGGGTGCTGTAACACCGGGTGCGGATCTTACAGAAGATGAGGAAAAGAAGATCTACGATACGATCGTGGAGCCGACGATCAAGGCGCTTGCAGAAGAAGGCCGTCCGTTCAAGGGTGTCATCTACTATGGCCTGATGCTCACGAAAGATGGTGCCAAGGTCGTCGAGTACAATGCCCGCTTCGGAGATCCGGAGTGCCAGGCGATCCTGCCGCGTATGGAAAATGACCTCATGGAGCTCGTGGATGCATGCATCGACGGAACGCTCGATCAGGTAGACCTTAAGTGGAAGCCGGGATGCTCCTGCGTCGTTGTTATGGCCAGCGGCGGATATCCGGAAAAGTACGATAAGGGTTATGAGATCACCGGGATCAAGGAGTGCGGACATATCGTATTCCAGGCCGGTACCGCTCTGAAGGACGGAAAACTCGTGACATCCGGCGGACGTGTCCTCTGTGTTTATGCAGACGGTGCGACGATGGACGAAGCGATCGATTCCGCTTACGAAGGCGTAAAGAAGATCTCTTTTGAAAAAGCACACTACAGAACAGATATCGGAAGAACTCTGGGCTGATAAAAAACGACCTATTTCAAAAACACAAAGAAGAATTATCCATGACCTGCGGATCACCGCTTATCCCGAAAAGAGGGGAGATCCCTCTCTTTCGGGAATAATGGAGGGCAATTTATGATCAAAAGGATTTTGCTGGCAATACTCGGATTTTTCATGATCTTCTTTGGGCTGGGCGTGATCGAAATAGGCTTTACTGACCCCGAATATATAAATGACACGGGAAGCAGGGTAGGCGCCTGTATCGGTGGCATTTGTCTGATTGCCGGCGGCATCACGCTCATCGCTTATCATGGTACGATGCTTTATAAGCAGTACAAAAAGAGCAGCAAGAAGCACCAGATCGCCAAGGAACTGCGCTCCGAGGTCTGTCCGGACTTTTACATCATCAAGGAAGATAATACCGAGATGGGAAAGCTTCTTCGGTCGTTCCGGAATGACTATGCGTCTTTTTTCGATCATCCGGGAGTCCTTCAAAACGACATGATCCAGAAGGACGCGACACAGATGTACTGGCATATCCTCTCGCTTCAGAAAGCAAGGCTTGACCAGAAAGGGCTCGGGCTGGAATTCTCCTCGGAAAGACTTGGCTATGGCGGGATGCCGCCGATCCGTGAAAATACGTATTTTGACGGAAAATATAAGATCACGGAAGTCTCCGAGACGATCCAGGCCAAGCAGAAATTCACAAAGCAGAACGGCAAGAAACTCTTTACGAGAAAGAGCGTCGAAACAGCGGATTACCGTATCCTTGGCGCGGCGGAGAAGACGAGCACCCAGGTGATCTGCCCGAACTGCGGAAGTCCTTCTTCCAAAGAAGACCTGATCGACGGCTGCGATTACTGCGGGACGAAATTCACGATCGAAGATCTCGATAACCGTGTTTCGGATTTCGGCCTTCAGCATGACTGTGACGTTGAGTACGCCAAATATACAGAAAGAAGAGCGAAGTTTATCCCGCTCGTTGCCCTGATCGTCGGTGTTCCGACCTTCGTTTACGTTGTGATCGCAAGCGCTATCAATGCGTCCAGGGAAGAGGGATATGGTCCTTTAGTCGGTATCGCCGGTGTCATGATGGCGGCTCTTGTCGTAACGCCCATGATCATCGCCATGGCTGAGATGCTCTTTATCACGATCGGTTTTCCGATCATACAGGCATTCGCGTCTTTCCGCTTCATGGGAAAGCGCATGATCAAGAAGATGGAAAAGCAGAACAAGACCAATAAGAACTGGGAGACCCAGATTCGGCAGTATGACCCGCTCTTTTCGATGAACGGATTCTTCTCAAGCCTTCAAAACAAACTCGCGGTCATTCACTACGCGAGAGGTCCGGCGGATGCATCGTCATTCGTCGAGAGCCAGACGGCGGAACAGCAGGTCGCGTACTATATTCCGTCCTACCAGAATATCTTTGACATGCAGATCGAACTCATCCAGCTGACGGGCTATCAGGTCAATGAGTTTATTCAGGAAATGCACGTGGCCGTCCGTCTGACGCTGTTCCATGAAATAAAGGGAAAAGTGAAAAAGAGAAAAGAGACAGTGCGCATGATCCTCGTAAAAGACAGCGCCTGCAAATCCCAGGCGGTCTGCGCACCGGCCTTTACGAACTGCCGGCAGTGCGGCGCGCCGATGTCACTTCTGGCGGGAAGGACCTGCAATTACTGTGGACATGCAAGACGCCTCGCGGAATACGACTGGGCGATCCGTTACTATCAGGCTATGGGCTGAGCGGGAAAGACTTTATACTCACGCATCCTTTCGGCGGCTGGGAAAAGTAGTATAATGAATAAGGACTTCGAAAAGAGAAGTCCTTTTCAAATGAAGACAGAAGGAGAAAAAGAACTTGAAGATCGGCATCTACGGCGGAGCATTCGACCCATTTCACAACGGACACCTTTCCATGATACGAGGCGCTCTGAAAAGTAAAAAGGTCGACCGGGTCATCGTGATCCCCACAGGTATGCCGTGCTTTAAGCCCGCGAGAAAAGTCACGCTATCTCCTTACCGATACTATATGGTCAGGGCCGCGCTGAAAGACGAGCCGGACTGCGAGGTCTGCGATATCGAGCAGGTCTTCGGCGAGCCGAGCTATACCGTGACCACATTAAAGAATCTCCGGAAAAAGAAAGTCGTATCCGAAAAAGACGAGCTCTTTTTGATGTGCGGCTCGGATATCCTTTTCGAGTTTGAATCCTGGTATAAGCCGAAGGAGATCCTGGAACAGGCCACGCTTCTTTGCGCCCTTCGCCCCGGGATCGACGAGGGACAGGCGAAGAACGAAGCATCGCATCTTGAAGAAGTTTTCGATACGAATGTCAAGTTCTTTAAGATCGATGGCGTTGAGGTCGCAAGCAGTAAGCTTCGCTCCGACGGAAAGTTCGATAATGTGCCGCAGGCTGTGAAAGAGTTTATCGAAAATCATGGACTTTACTGCGAGGATTCGCCGCTCATGCACGTCTCAGACGAGATGTATAAGACCTTAATGAAGCACTGCTTCACGCTTTTCCATGAGATGAGCGGGAAACGTCTCCTTCACAGCATCAATGTCTGCGTGCTTGCGACAAGATATGCCGTGAGATTCGGTGCGGATCCTGATAAGTGCGCACTTGCCGCGCTTCTTCACGACTGCGCCAAGGAGCTTCCGGAAGACGAGCAGATCGCGCTTTCGGCCAAGATCATCCACGGATATATCCCGGGAAAGCAGATCCTGCATTCTCCGGCCGGCGCCGTGTATGCCAGGGAGCACTACGGAGTCGAGGACCAGGAGGTCTTAGATGCGATCCAGTTCCATACGATCGGAAGAGAAGTCATGACCATGACCGACAAGATCGTGTATCTGGCAGATAAGGTGGAGCCGGCACGCCATTACGATGACCTAACGGAGATCAGAAGACTGGCCGAAACGGATCTGGACGGCGCGCTCATCGAGTGCTACTGTGCCATCAGAGAAAGCTTTGCGGCAAAAGGGCAGGAGATCCACGAGGACACCAAAAAGTCCCTAAAGTATCTCCTGGCGCACCGAAAATAGATAGAAAAGTCCTTCTTGCGCAGAAAGAAAAATGTGTATAATAAAACTATAATAATCACTTCGGAGGATGAAGATGGAGATCAAAGAACTGGCGGATAAGATCGTAGAGATCCTGGAGAACAAAAAAGGCGTAGACATCGAACTGATCCCTGTAGCAGAAAAGACCGTGCTGGCAGACTATTTCGTGATCTGCTCCGGTACCTCGTCCACACACATCAAGGCGCTGGCGGACGAAGTCGAGTATATGTTAAAGCGCGACTATGAGATCACCCCTGACCACATCGAAGGCAGAGAGTCCGGCCGCTGGATCCTCCTCGACTATAAAGATGTCGTCGTACATGTCTTCCATCCGGAAGAGCGTTCGAACTATAACCTCGAAAAGCTCTGGGCGATGAAGAAGGTCGAAGGATAAGATCTTTTCAAGAAGAAAAAAGAAAGGAGATGCTCAAAACGGCATCTCCTTTTTGTTTGGAATCGAAATCGGAATTCCTTATTTTACGATATTCCTGACCCAGATGTTCGAGCGGACCATGCCGAAGGCAACGAAGCATTTCAGCAGCTCGAGCGATTGGACGATGCCGAACATGAGCGTGACGTTGAGTGTCGTGTAGTGGCTCATGAAGAAGGCGGCAACCACCGCGATGCACCATGTGTAGAGACTGTCGAAAAGGACAGTGATGATGGTATTTCCGCCCGCCCTTATGATGAAGTAGGAAGCATGGTTAAAGGCAATGAGCGGCATGGTGAAACCGCAGATCATGATGAATCCCGAAGCCATGTTCCGGATAAAGTCGGTCGTGTTATAAAGAAGCGGGAAGAACGGGGAGACAGCGATCATGAGAACGCCGAAGACGATACCGCAGAGTACGGTAAATCTTCGCATCTTCGTGGCGCTGTCATGCGCGGTCGAAAGTTCGCCTCTGCCGAGTTTATGTCCCATAACGATACCGACGGCTTCCCCCATCGCGATAAAGGCCACGCCCATCAGGTTCCAGATCGTCGACTCGATATTTAGTGCGGCGACGGAATCAAGGCTTCTGTAGGAATAGCACTGGTTGATCGTCGTAACGCCAAGTGACCAGAGGGTCTCGTTTGCCATCAGCGGCAGAGCTTTCCGGAAAAACTTAAAAGCCAGATCCTTCGGGATCTTAAAGTCGGAAAAGGCTCCGCTGATGAAAGGATAGAGATCCGGGTGTTTTCCTGTATGGACGATCAGTATCCCAAGCTCCACGAAACGGGAGATGACGGTCGCGATCGCGGCACCTGTGGCACCTAATGCCGGGAACCCGAAGTAACCGTAGATCAGGATAAAGTTTCCGATGAGGTTGACTACGATCGCACAAAGCGAAGCGATCATCGGAACTTTGGTCCGGCCGAGATCCTTGAGCGTTCCCGCATAGGCCTGGGTAAGACCGATAGGAATCAGGCTTATTAAGATGATGCGCATATAATCGACACCGATAGAAAGCGATTCGGCCGCATCTGCAGGGTTACCTTCGCCTAAGAGGAACAGGTTGATAAGAAAGCGCGAAGAAAACGCGAGCGCGACTGTCGCCAGAGAAGCGATGATGACATTGGATACGATCTTATAACGGAAAGTATATTGGATGCCTTTCGTGTCGCCTTTTCCGTGATACTGTGCCGTGAAGATGCCGACACCTGCAGTCGCACCGAAGATCATAAGATAGAAGACGAAGATCAGCTGGTTGGCGATCGCCACACCGGAGAGTGCGTTCGTACCGACCTTACCGATCATTAAGTTGTCGAGAAGGTTTACGAAATTCGAAATACCATTCTGCACCATCATGGGGACGGCGATCAGAAGGAGTTTCTTATATAATTGTTTGTCATTCTTAAAAGCATTCATATATGTCTATTACCTTATATAGTAGAAACTTCAGTTTGAGCATTGTAGCAAAAAAGAGAGAACAGAACAATATACCATTGCGCTAATCTCTATCGTTATCTTCATAAAGATCAGGAGAGAAGAAGAGGTCATTTTAAGAAATAATTAAGGATCATATAAGGGATAATTCAAGCATTTTCTTTAGAAAAAGAATAGAATGAATATGCTGAAAGGAGGCGCAAACGTAATGTTTTCAGTGCGTAGAAGGATTTTTAGAAAAATCCGGCATATTGTGTTGACATCCAATATTATACGCCGTATAATATAGCCAACGATACAATATGAAAGGAGAAATAGTATGCTATTCCAATTAGGTTCAACATTATTGGATGCTTGTGTACTTTCGGTCTTGTCCAAAGGTGATGCGTACGGGTATACACTTACGCAGCAGGTCAAGACGGTACTGGATATCTCAGAGTCGACACTGTATCCGGTCCTGCGCAGGCTCCAGAAGGACTTTGCACTTGAGACTTACGACGAGCCTTATCAGGGCCGTAACCGAAGATATTACCGAATTACAGACCGAGGGCGGGAGCTCTACAAGTACTACACAGAAGAGTGGAACAAATACAAAGAGTCTGTGGATTCATTATTAGGAGGGGATAACACATGAATAAGGAAACGTACTTACAGGATCTGAGAAAAGCACTGAAGATCCTTCCACAGTCCGATCGGGATGAAGCGATCGAGTTTTATGAAGAATACTTCGAAGACGCCGGTATTGAAAACGAGGCAAAAGTGATCGAGGAATTAGGTGAGCCGAAGATCCTTGCCAAGAAGATATTAGTCGACGTCGTTGACAGAAAATATGAAGAGAGCATCGCATCTTCCGCAGAACCTACTCCGGTTCAGGCTCTGCCGGTCGTAACACCGATGCCGGTAGCTTCCGGATACGACACAAATACAACTCAGGCTTTTGACGCAAATACAGCAGCTTATCAGGCAGCACCCGGAGTCCAGCCTCAGCCGGCTCCACAGTATCAGCAGCAGGAAACAAAGGAAGAGAAGACTTCGGCATTGAAGACACTCATGATCGTTCTCGCAGCGATCTTCGCACTGCCTCTTTCCCCGGTGATCTTCGCACTTCTGATCGTGGCTTTGACATTGATCTTTGTTATGTTTATCGTCTATATCGCATTCCTGGCTTCCGGAATCGCTATGATCGCCGCAGGATTCGGTACGATCGTATTCGGGATCATCGCATTCTTCTTAAACCCGATCGCCGCCATCGTGATCCTCGGATCCGGCCTTTGCAGCTTCGGACTCGGCATCTTCTTCGCAGTCGGTTCGATCGCACTGATCCGCGGAACTGCACATGGCCTTGCTAAGGGACTTTCCAGGTTCGTACACAAGAAGAATAAGAAGAATAAGGCGAAGAACGCTGTCGCTTAATATAAGGAGAAACACATATGAAGACATTTGCTAAAGTATCACTTATCGTTGCAGGGATCTCGCTCTCTGCCGGAATTGCACTGACAGTGATCGGTGGGATCGCTAATAAAGGAAAGCCGATCCGCATGTACTACGATCATGGTTTCCACCTCGATTCTGAAGGAAAGATCATCGAGATGAAAAAGACTGTCGTAGATGATTTTTCGAATATTAAGATCAATGTGCCGGATTCAGATATCATCTTCGTCGAGAGCGATGAATATGCCGTAGAATACAGGATCCGCTCCGTCGAAGTGATCTGTGAATCGGAAGACGGAACACTGAACATCAACACCAACAGAAGAAAGTTCGACATCAATCTGAATTTTTTCAACTTCTCGAAAGAAGACCTCTATGTATATGTTTACTATCCGAAGGGGGCTGAATTCGGTCTCGTAGATCTTGATTCCTCCGCTGGTGACGTAAAGATCGAAAACGGGTTTACCTGTGAAAAGCTCATCGTTGACCTTTCCGCCGGTGAAGCAGACATTAAGAATGTAAAGGGCGATATCGAAGTAGATATGTCCGCCGGTGACTTTGATGCAGATGACTGCGAGTTCGGCTACACAGAATTCGATCTGTCTGCAGGTGATGTAACCTTAAGAAACTGCACCATCGGTGGCGGTAAAGTGGATATGTCCGCTGGTTCCTTTGATGCCACAGGACTGATCCTCCTTGATGACCTGGCTATGGATCTCTCGGCCGGCTCCGTAGAAATCGTCTTCGTAGAAGGCCAGAAGATCGGTTATGATTTTGACCTGTCGGCCGGATCTGCTACGATCAACGGAGAAAAGCGCGGTGATGAGTTCACCATGAAAGATGGCTACGACATCATCCTTTCCGCTGATATCTCTGCCGGTTCCATCGACATCACAAACAAGTAAGGCATAAGAAAACGACAGTAAAATAAGTTAGTTTCAAAAGACACAAAAAAGAGACTGAAAGTGCGCTGAAAAAGCCGATTTTCCCAGCGCTGGCGGTAGCTTTGTCTAAAAATAGGTGAAAGATAATGGGAGTAATTTTTAAACACACACTCAAGAATATGTTCTCAAAGCCGTTTCGGGCATTCATGCTGATCCTTTGCATCCTGATCTGCTCGTTTGCCGGCATGATGACCTTCGATATGAGCAACTCGATAAGAAATGTCCTGGAATCTGCATTCCTTTCGATGTTCGGCGACAGTAATGTAATGGTCACCTCAGCGATCGATCTGAAAGATTCCGATTTTGAAGGCCTTCCGGCACACGATAAGACTTTGATCAGTGCCAACAGCACGACATTCAATGTCCCGGGAAACACGACATATCAGTACTTTAACGAGAAGAGCATCCTCGTATACGGAGCCAGCATCTCCGATGCCGTAAAGATGGATCTTTTCGCTTCGGATATAGAGCTTTCCGATAATGAAGCAGCCATCCCGAAGGCGCTTTCGGAAGAGCTGGGACTTAAGATCGGAGATACGATCGAGCTTAACGATCTTAATGGGCAGCCGCACGCATATACGGTAAAGTCGATCCTTTCTTATAAAGGTGTCCTTTCTTCGAAGTATACCGTGGCTGTGAACGTCAACGGATTTAAGACGCTCCTTAATGATGAGGAGATGGTCTATAACGGTGCCTACGTGCACGTACATGACCGCGATAAGACCGGTGAATTCTGCGAGATGATGGAAGAGAAGACCCAGGGCGTCGTTTTGGAAGACCTTATTAACGGCGAGATGGTCACTTCCCAGATCAATTCGATCACAAGCCTGTTTGCGATCCTTTTCATGATCTGCCTGATGCTCGTGATCTTCGTCACGATCTCCCTTTCCGAAAGGATCATGGTCGAACGCATGGGTACCGTCGGAACACTTCGAAGCCTCGGCGTTTCCCCGAGAAGCACCGCGATGATCGTTCTTTTTGAAAATGCATTATACGGCCTGGTCGGAGGCGTTCTCGGCACAGTCCTTTACGTTCTTACCAGAGACCCGATCTTCAATAACGTATTCACGCTGAACTCCGGTTCGGACATAAAGCTTGAGATGAATCTCGGATCCGTTTCCTGGATCGCCATGATCGGCGTGGTCATAGGTTCTGTCGTTATCGAATGCCTCTGCCCGATCAAGGAACTGGCCAAGGCGACAAAGACTTCGATCCGCGACCTGATCTTCGACAACAAGGATACTGACTATAAGTACACGAAAAAGACCCTTGTCGCATCGATCCTTTTCACTGCTCTGGCCATGACCGGAACGGCTCTGGTTCTTACTAAGACGGTCGCAAATATCGGACTGATCTTCCTTTCCATCGTCCTCTTCGTGGCCGGACTCTTCCTGGGATTCCCGTTCATCCTCCGCGGATTCTCGATCCTTCTGGAAAAGATCCTCAAGAAGATGAACTGCCCGATCGCTGCTTTTTCCTGCGTACAGGCAAGAACGAAGAAATCCTCTGTCGGTATCGCCCGTCTTTTTGCCATGGCGGTCACCATCGGACTTACGCTCTTCGTTTTATCCGGAGCCTATATCTCCTTCGTGAACAAAGCACCGGCCGACGCGGACGTCGTCGTCAACAATCTTACGGAAGAAGCCGGAAGATACAGCTACTTTACGGATATCGACGGTGTGACGGATGTGGAATTCTTCAGCTTCGACTGGGGCGTCCAATTCGTCCTCGGACAGGAAGATGTAGATAAGTTTGCAACTGCCAGCAGTAAAGAAATGAAGGAACTTACCCGTAGTGCCGTTCTGATCGGAACCGATGGTGCCTATAAGCTCAACAAGGCGATCAAAGACCTTCCGGAAACGATAAAAGATGACGAGATCTACATGGATAAGGACGTAGCGGATAAGCTCGGCTACCATGTCGGCGAGCAGATCCCGATGATCCTTGGCGCCGACAGACCGGATCAGGTGAAAAAGACACTGACTCTTGCCGGATACTGCAACACTATAAAGTTTTCAGCCGGATCTCCGGTATATGTCGTAAGCCTCAATAACTATAACGAGATCTTTAAGGATCATCCGACACGCTGCTATATCCGCACAGAGGATCCTCTCGGTACGATTGCTACCATCAAGGAGCGCTCCGGATGCATGATCGAATCCTGCCAGACGATGGACGATTACATGAAAGATGTCAAGGCAGAAGGTGCCGGTCTCATCACACTTCTTTACATGCTGATCGGCATGGGAGTTCTCCTGACATTCATTGCTGTCGTCAGCAACCAGATCATCGGATTCTCCGGAAGAAGAAGAGAATGCGCGGTCCTGGTCTCGACAGCGATGAACCGGGGAAAACTGAAAAAAGCGTTCTTGTCCGAGTCCCTGGTCTCCAGCATTCTTGCGATGGCGGTCGCGGTTCCGTTCTCCGCTGTCGTCACGATACTCTTCCAAAAGGCCCTTGAGATGCTCGAGATGAACTTTGGTTTGACGATCGATCCGATCTCCACATCGGTATTCCTGCTGGGTCTGTTCCTGATCTTTGTTCTTACGGTCCTGTTGCCGATCAAGAACATCCGGAAGATGAGAATCGCCGAGCAGCTGAAGTACGAATGATGAGAAAAGCTAAGACTCGCTACATGACAGAAAAGAAAAGAGGTAAATAACATGAAGACAGCCTATGATAATAACGAAGTAATGATCAAAGTAGATAACGTAAGAAAGACTTTCGGGAAAAAGGGCGGCGTGATCACGCAGGTGCTCGACGGCGCCGAGCTGGAAGTGAGAAAAGGTGAGTTTGTATCTCTGATGGGTGCCAGCGGATCAGGTAAATCCACCCTCCTTTACCTGATCGGCGGCCTCGATCGGGATTTCAACGGTGAGATCTCTATCTGCGGAAATAAAATCCGTAAGATGCGTGAGAGCAAACTCAGCAAGATCCGTCTTGATAAGATCGGTTTCATCTTCCAGTTCTATAATCTCGTACAGAACTTAAACGTCGAAGACAATATCCTCCTGCCGTCCCTTGTCGCCGGAAGATCCAGAGCCTCCCTTCAGAAGGATCTCGATGAGATCCTGGAGATCACCGGACTTACATCGAAAAGAAAGCAGATGCCGAGTAAACTTTCCGGCGGTCAGCAGCAGAGAGTGGCCATCGCCAGAGCGATCATCAGCAATCCGGAGATCATCCTGGCCGACGAAGCCACAGGTAACCTGGACAGTAAGTCCGGTGCGGAGATCATGGATCTTTTCCGGAGGATCAACGAAGAAAAAGGCATTACGATCCTTCAGGTCACTCACTCTCAAAAGTGCGCAGCTTATGGAACAAGGACTGTGGTCCTTGAAAATGGAAAGACCATTACGACCGACACACTAAAGGTTGAAAAATCCGCTGGAAGAGAAGCCCCGATGCAGTTTGCTTTTGCATCGGTAAATTCCTAAGCCCCCCTCTGGTGTGAGGGAGCCGTCACCACACGCGGCCCCTCACACAAACCTCCGAAGGAAATATCTCCTCGGCAGGTCCCATACGACGTTTCCCGGCGCCGCCCCTCCGAATCAGGCGCTGGTAAGCGATAGATAAAAACTTCCCCGGTTTGAAGTTTCGTGTTTTCACCTGACACGGATCTTTACCGGGGAAGTTTTTGTAAGTAGAGTGGGGGGATGGTAGGGAGCGTTTTTAGCTCTTGATCGGCTTTTTGCTGAACATTTCGTAAAGAGATACGATCAGAGTAATGAAAGCGAAGAAGAGAGGAACACCGGCCGGAACATTCTTTCTGTAGTTCATCATAAGTGCAGAGATCGTAAATGCACATACCGAAATCGTTTCGAAGATATTAAGGAGTTTTCTTTCCAGCTTATTCATATGTCGTCACCTCGTAGTTTCTTGTTTCGTGTGTTTTCGTTCTTTGTGATTCCATCTTACCGAAGGAAGAGAAACGGAACTATCGAAGTGTCTTACGCTGACCTTACATTTTTGAAAGAAACGATTTAAGATACTTTCATCTCGACCATTTTTCTGTTGAGTTTCTTCTTTACCACACAGTAGTAAGAGAAGAGAACGATAAACGTCAGAAGCCAGGAGATCGGGTAGGAGACTAAAAGCAGCATATAAGAATGGATGTCGGAAAATGTTGCCCGGAAGTGGTCAAATACTGTAAATACCCAGACCAGACGAAGTCCACAGGAACCCACGACCGTCGCGACCATCGGGAAGACGGATCGCTTGATGCCTCGAAGCATACCGGAGCCGCAGTCCATAAGACCGCACATGAAATCGGGGACCACGACCATCAGCATACGTGCCAGACCGAACTCGACGGAATCCGGTGCATCCGGAAGATACAGCTTCAGAAGTGGTGTTCCGAGAAGATACGACAGTGCACCTAAAGATAGTCCGATAAAGGCGATCGACATCAGTGCCGAGCGGTAGATCGCATTTAAACGGTCGTACTTCTTCGCGCCGTAGTTTTGTCCCGCGAAGGTCATGCACCCCTGGGTAAAGGAGTTCATGCCCGCATAGATAAAGGAGTCGATATTCATACAGGCGCTGTTTCCGGCCATGCATGCAGTGCCGATGGAATTGACCGAGGACTGGATGATGACATTCGAAAGAGAAAAAAGCGTGTTCTGAAGACCGACGGGAAGACCGAGCTTGATGATCTTCTTTAAAGGCTCCTTATGGATCTTCAGTTCGAAAATGAATATCCGGCACTCGCTGTCGAGATGAAGAAGTGCCAGCGTCATGAGGACTGCTGAAAGGATCTGGGAAGATACCGTCGCAATGGCCACGCCAGCGACGCCCAGGCCGAAACCCGCCACAAGAATGACGTTCAGAACGACATTGAGAACGCCTGAGATCGTAAGATAGATGAGAGGTCGACGGGTATCGCCCGTGGCCACGATGATGGCGCGCCCGAAAGTATAGATCATGAAGAAGAAACTGCCGCCGAAATAAATGCGAAGATAAAGGGTCGCCTGGTCAATGGCATCCGCGGTCGTGCCCATCCACTCCAGAAATGTCCTTGCGAACACGATACCGACTATGCCCGTCAGGATGCCGAAGATGATTCCCAGAGAAAAGATCGTATGTGTCAGGTCATGGATGCGCTCTTTCTGATTGGCTCCGAGTACCGAAGCGAGAACGACCGTCGCGCCCAGAGAGATCCCGACGAAAAGATTGATAAGAAGGTTGATGAGCGGCGCACAGGAGCCGACAGCCGCAACTGCCGTTTTGCCGACGAACTGTCCGACCACTACGATATCGGCCGCATTGAAAAGGAGCTGCAGTACCTGGGTCAGTACGATCGGAACGGAATAGCAGATAAGAGGAACAAGCACGCCGCCGTTTAACATATCGACGGTATGAGCCTTCCGAAGCTTTTTTTCTTTGATCTTGCCTACTGTATTATCCCGCATAAAAATCTTCCCGAATCGTCATAGAAGAAATTCTACCATGAGATCCGGGAAGAACCACGCATTTTATATTGTGCATATAATAGAAATCCGAAGCGGTGTTACGGAATTCTCTTGCTTTTTAGTGCATGATGATCTGCTTTGAACCGCAGTACGGACAGTAGGTCTCGGTACGGCTGTCGTTGATCTGAAGCTCAGCTCCACAGCCGGAGCATTTTAAGTTCATGACACGGGTCGTTCCGAACTGTCCTGCCATATTGCTTCCCGGGAAGCCCTGTTTACCGAGGATATAGTTCTGGAAGACCGTCATGGCCTTTCTTTCGTTCTCGGTCACACCGTCAGAGATCTCCGCGATGCGCTGCACGTCCGCCTGAAGCAGATTCAGCGTATCGATGTTGAGCTTATCCAGATACGGCTCGACATTAAGAAAACTCATGGAACGGTCGGCGGCGATCTTCTGAAGTTCTGTTCGAAAGGACGGCGCCGCATTCGGGTTATTCAGAAGACTCGAGCACATATAGTCGAGATCCGTCTGTTCCTCAGGAGAGATGGATCCGTCGGCCTTGGCGATGTAGTAGCACAGGGCGATACGTGCCAGCGCGACATTGGCGTAGTAGGTCACATTTGATCCCTGCATCTGCGCCTGGTTCTGAACCGGTACATAGTTTCCGGCCGTGGCCGCAGTTCTCCTATTTGTCGCATTATTGATGACTTCCGATACCAGGACCGCCCCTGCGCCAAATGCAGCGGCTCTGCCCAATCCTCCGAAGATGTCTCCCGCGAGATCTCTGGTTACGGAACGCACTAAAAGCTTTCCCAGCATGTTATTCTCCTTCCTTGCAGAACTCATCCGCCGGATATACGGCGAAGAGCGTGCCTGTGTCGGTCTTTCCGAAGTAGTAGGTGCCGGAAGAGACCTGATTATAGATATTTAAACTGACTTCCATCTCTGTGCCCGTATCGAGCTGCAGATAGTATTCTGTTCTCTCGGACTTGTGTTTCTCTGTTCCGGAAACAAACTTTCTCGAAGTCTTGTTGAGGACCTTATATTCCGCTACGCGAAAAGATACTTCCTCGGCGGTCTTCGGTTTTGTCCTGGCCAGAGGTCCTAAGCCCTTGATGAACATGATCATTCCGGCTGCGAGCATCGCGCCCGACAGAAGTATAGCGAGGAACTTTTTTACCGAATCCAGCCCGTATTCGCCGTTGATCCTTCCGGTGATGAAGCTTATGATGCTGGTGACAAATACGAAGAAAGCAATCAGTCCGAGGATCCCCAGAACGATCAGCATGGTATTCTTACTACTTTCTTCGCTTTGAAGATATACGTTATAGTCGGAGGTGAGAAGCTCATCCGTGATGACGCGCTTATCGCCGTTCATGACGATTTCCACGTCCTTTCTTGCCTCCTCCATGCTGGTGTTTGTCTTATTGTATTTCTGATATCCGTAGAGCATGGCCAGCGCGATGCCAACAAATGCCAGTACGAAAATGATGATGCCGAGTTTCTTCGATAGCGGAAGTCCGCTCTTTGCGTCGTCCATAATGCCCTCCATAGATAGCGATAAACTTACTATCACATTATAGCAATATTCCCCGTCCGAAAGAAGTGATCCCTTCCGCAAATAAGACCCGCTTATTCTTGGCCGGGAAATAAATTAGCCGCTTTGCCGTATCCTGCTTTCGTACTTTTCTCAGCTTCCGTTTTTCCTAGTATTTCCGCCCTATCTGTTGTAAAATGAAAAACGGCATTTTGGGAGTGCTGATCACGTGATGTAGTGGAGTTTTGGTATGAAAAAGGAAACGATGAAGATCCAAAAACAGAAGAAGAGGATTTTTGGAAAATACAGGACAACGATCGTGCTTACGTCTGTTCTTTTTCTCCTTTTTGCCTGTGCGATCACTTTCTGGGCCGTAAATGAAAGGAAGAACATCATTTCAGATGCGGACGCTATCCTTCAGGACCGAAAAGATCAGTTCGTGGTATTTGAAGCGATCAAACATGCCTCAACGAATAATATTATCTTCTCCGGGGGTGGACAGGCGGTTGCTGTGGTCGATGGAGAAGTGGTGACCTTAGCTGACGCCAGTATTTTGAATGTTTCTAATGACTTAAACGAGTTCGACAAGGCGTATCTTTCGGAGTCAAAGGCGCATGCCATGTATGCTCTTGAAGACGACATGGATCAGACGATCGGGAAATACAAGCTTGATTTTTTTTTCTGGCAACCGGAGTATGGATCGTCCCTGAGATATAGAAATTCATCTGTCATTCTTTGGCCGGATAATTCCCGCTACTGTCTTACCGATAAAATCCATTACTACATTCCCGGTTCTTTTGCATATGAACAGTACGGCTATTCGCTTCCGGAAAACGGTCTCGGCGTTTTTGTTGAAAGCACTTTCCCGCTGAATGCAGCAAGCTTTTCGAAGCAGGATCTGTGGATGGAGACGAACGATCTTATCCAGTCGGCAGATCCTTCCGGGAGCTTTGAAGGTTATCGATATCTGGTCTTCGTCCGTCCGGAAAGTGTTGTTGATGCTTCGGCGTATTTGAATGTAGGAAACATTGATATCTATAATGTACCTTCGTCCCAGTATTCCAAGTTTGCGAAAGTGATACTGTTTGAGGACGTCTCCACGCCGCTTAAGGCCCTTGCCTGGAGGACCGTCAAGTATTCTTCGATTACTTTGGTGATCGTCCTTCTTGCAGCGGTAATTTCTTTTCTCCTCGAAAAGTACCTTTCGGCAGATCTTTCGAAAGCACCGGAGACATCAGCTGATCCGGCGCCATCAGCCGGAAAATCTGTGCTATCCAAAGACGCGGCCAAAGGTTTCTTAGCGAAGATCGATCGTGTCGAGCAGTCCATGGGACCGAATGGCTATCTGGATGAGATCAGGCAGGATCTTGAGAAGATCCTCGGAAAGGATACGAAGAAAGAGGAGTAAAGAAGATGTCAGATCAGATCCGGAAAAGGAAAAAAACTATCCGCGCGACTGCCGTTGTCGCTATCGTTGTTTCTGTTCTTTTTGTTTTTGCGATGGCGTTGATCCACTATTTGACAAGTTCGGATGTCAATAAAGAGATCGATGCGCTTCTCGATAGAAGAAAAGCAAAGGTCGAGTCCTTTATGGTGAGAGACATTCATGGCAGCGACATGTATACCACTATAGACAGTGCATACGACTCTTCGATACCACCTGGTGAGGATTATGACGATTATGTAGAATCCCTTATGGAGAATTCCTATTATTCGGGAAATGCGGATTATATTGATCCGGATGGGGATACCATAGAGATCTGGGATCTTACTCTCGGCGGATACGGCTACAGATCGTTTCTTGGCTTTTCTTTTGGTGTCTATGAAAACGAAGAGAGGCTAGATTACTATCTGATCACTGATTTATCCGGCATTACGGAAGAAAGTATGGACAATAACGATCTTCGTTTCTCACTTAAATCGATCCTTGTAGAAGGAAAAGCCCGCGGCTTTGAAAAGTCTTACCGGTATCTTGTTTTTAAAGTGCCCTGCATTCTTTCCGGGAAACATTATTATGTGGCGACGTCATTAGGAATGTGTGCGTCGAATGATAACCACTATGTCCTGACACCGGATATCGTACCGATGCTTGATAACTCCGACAGTGATTACATGTTTGAAGGCAGAAACGGCGAAGAAATGACATTATATCTTCCGGTTATCCTCTTTGAAGAGACTTCTCCTTATAGGCAGGCCTATGCGTTCCGTATGTTCCGGTATGCCCTGATCCTTCTGGTGATCGGACTGTCGTTCATCCTTTTGACCGCAATCCTCGAGAGAACTTTGAAGGGGAAAACTCCCTCTGATGCAAATGTGGAGGAAGATTTTGATACTGAAACACCCGAGGGCGTCCTATCCGAAGAGAAGGCAAGGACACTTCTATATCATATCGAGCAGGCCGAGCAGTCCATGGGACCGAACGGCTACCTGGAACAGCTTAAAGAAGATATAGAAGATTATGCCGGCATGAAGAAAGAAGAGCCGGAAGAAGAGTGATCAGAAGGATCAAGTTTTCCCATCTACGGGAGTCTGGTTCAGGAATTTCCTGATCTCCGGAAGCCTTCGAAGTGCTTCCTTTCTTCCA
The DNA here is from genome assembly GCA_016287245.1 of Clostridia bacterium. GTDB lineage: Bacteria > Bacillota > Clostridia > Saccharofermentanales > Saccharofermentanaceae > Scatonaster. The sequence goes on along the minus strand of JAEEWG010000009.1, from coordinate 72,605 downwards.
ATCTGATAAACGCGCTCAAGTTCTTTCGGATCTTTCGATGTTCTTCCGATTCCAAGATCCTTCGGCGGCCGGATCACGATGGCCTCATAGGAGGCTTCCCGGTCACGGATCTCCTTCATCTGGCGGTTATACATCTCATGGCGCTTGCCCATCGCGTTAATCACGGCAGGGTATTTCCGAAGGAAAAGATGAAACAGCGGCATCGCTCCGCTCTTTTTCTTTTTGTACCCCAGGGGCTGTGTCAGTACGATCACGTTTCTTCGGAATCCAAGGTTCTCCATGTACGCATATGGCACGGTGTCCATGATGCCTCCATCGAGAAGGGAATACCCGTCGACATCGACCGCTTTCGAAAGAAGCGGCATCGACGCGGATGCCTGCATCCATAGAAGATCGCGTTTTCCACCATCGGAACACTTATAGTAGCGCGGCACACCGTTGATGACATCCGTCGCCACGATATAAAATTCGAGAGGATTTTTCGAAAAAGCTTCTCTGTCGAAGATATCGAGCTCGTCGGGGATCACCCGGTAGCAGAAGTCCCCTTCGTAGAAATCTCCGGACTTGAAAAGTGAGCGGAAACTCCCGAAACGGTAGTTTTTGCAGTATTTCTTGTTATAGCGGATCGCTCGCCCGATCTGGCGGGACTTGATATTGCATCCGAAGACTGCGCCGGCCGACACGCCTGCCGCCGCGTCAAAGGTGATGCCGTTCTCCATGAGGACATCCGTGACACCGCAGGTGAACATGCCGCGCATGGCACCGCCTTCTAAAATAAGTGCTGATTTACTCTGTTTTCCTGTTTCCATGCTTCTATTGTACTTTGAAAGGTGCATTTTGCAAATGGTATAATGCGAAAAGAAGGGAAGATCTAGGTCTCATTTCCATGGGACCTTACATACGGGGAGAACACCATGAGGACAAGAAGAGGAAGCCTTGCCTTCCTGATTTTACTATCCATAGCGATTGCACTTACCTCCTGCGCGCAGCTCCAGAAGATGCGCGAGGACATGTTAAGTAATGACGTCCAGAAGGAAAAAGAAGCGATGTACGCCTTTGAGGACGACTTTTTCCAAGCTCTTGAAAAAGAAGACCGGAAGGGCATCAAGAACTGTTTTTCGAAGTTTTCCAAAGCTCACGCCGATGACTGGGACGAGGCCATCGATTATCTCTTCACGGTCTATACGGGCGGGAAGATCAAGAAGACGAAGGACAGTAATTCCTCCTATAAGACCATCGAGAAGAAAAAGAACTCCTGGACCGTCAGCGCCTACTGCCAGTTCACGGCCGATGGCAAGGAGTATCAGATCAACTGGACGCAGTACCTGACCTTTGACGAGGATCCGGACATGATCGGTGTCTATTCCCTGTCTTTGGTGGAAAGAGGCGAGCAGGAGATTCCTGATTTTTCGATCGCCGGTATTTTCTGGCCCGGAAAAGAACCGGCGCTCCATGCGATCAGTACGCTTCACAGTATTGGCTATGAATCCGGGAAGACCCAGCAGAATAAGGTCAGAGCTGACCGCACCCTTCCCGACGAGTCTTCTTGGAAAGATCTGTTCGACGACCAGATCTTCGCGTCTTTGGACCAGTCTTCCAAGAATGACCTTATCCTCTTTTTCATGAACTACCAGGGCCAGCATTTCAAGCAGCTCTGGATCGAGGAGCGATCCGATGCGCAGTATCTTTATTCCACGCTCCACTACACCATGAAAGACGGTGTGTTCGGCATGAAGTTTAATGAGGACGGGAAGATCACGGGAATCACCATGAAACTCGGCGTCGATGAACTTAATGAGATTCCAGATGGGATCACCGGGTTTGAGGAGGAGTTGTGAGCTATGACAAAAGTGTAAATATTCATAAAGTATTCTTCAGCCGAACAGTATATTATGCAACAGAAATGTCTTCTTTTCGGAGATACTATAGCCGCCGAGCAGGTAATGAATACAAATGACCCGGAGATGCAGCAGGCTATTGGCAAAAAAGCCAAAAGAAACATGTTTTATTTTTTCAATGTAGTTATCTGATTCCCAGCGCCTTCTTTACCACGCTATCGTACTCATTACGTTCCTTAGAAGTAAGCGGCTTATACGGTACCTCTTCATCTGTGAACAGATACGCACAATCCGATTCATCATGACACGCCCCAATGATGTTAAAGACATGCACATTGGGGTTGTCACTTTCCATGATTTCTGCTATGTGATGAACATCTGTCGTTCCGTTTACGATGATCACTGGTTTTTCTGCGGTCTCGATAGCCCGCACGCGAATGTCGCAGGCGGTCGGATCGTACTTGAAAATCTTTCTGTACTCTTCGTATACTCGAAGATCAAAAAGACCTTCCTCCATATCCTCAGTAATAGAAAGCTTCGCTCCGCTTCCGTCTTTCTCCAGTGCTTCACGTAAGTAGGAGAAGTCATAGAGATAATTTCCATCCTCACGGTACTCCTGGAAAATAAAGTTGGACATACTGGAGTGTAAAGCCTGAAGTACCGGATTCGAGTTTTCTACAGCAATAGCGTACTGCCAGCACATGTAATAGGTACTCAAATGCATACCAAGTGCGTCCTCATATTCCCGAATAGCATCTGGATCGGTGGCATCTTTCATTTTCAGCAGTTTCTCGACATCATCGAAATAGCTATCGAATGCATACTGCCAGCAATAGACCAGATCCAGAACAGCACAGTCGTAAATAAGATCTTCATCAAAGTCGGAGCTGAAGACAGGAACTTCGCGTTCATGACCAACTATATCGGGGGTGAAATATATCTTTTTTACGGCTTCTTTGTGCTTGATCAGTTCTACCTGAAGTTCAAGAAGCAGTTCTCTATACTTCTTTGCAGTCTCTTTCCCGTATCGGTCATCACCGGCTGTGGTATACGCATATTCATAAAGCCCGGGATAGTTTTTGCATTCCTTTAGCGGGGCACATTCCACGACGAAGAGATCTGCATCCTCGGGGTGGCGGCCAAGCTGATATGCAGTGAAATTGCCGCCTTTACTCATTCCTTCAAAAGCCCATTTCCCGGAAAGGAGAGTCTTTAAGCCCTCGATCATGAAGTGGAAATCTTCAGAGGCATTCTCATCCGTCAGGTAATTCCTGTATTCCAGGTTCGTATAGTGCATTTCCTTAAGTCCGGGCTCATATAGACGGAATTCCGGCTCAAAGAAATTGCAATTATACTTTGCAGAGAAAGCACATTCTTCCTCATCCCGATCAAGGGTAGTAAGAGTGATCTCATCGCCAGATGACAATAAGTATCCACCTATAGCGAATGCCAGTTCGTAGCCTCCGCAATAGAAGAGATTCGGTGCATCCTTACCCTTGTAGTACACATACATTCTCTGCGTAAATGTGCCTTTGGAAGGATCTTTGTGATCTAGTGGCATCCCGTAATACACGATATACTGACCGTTCTTGTAACCTTTTTCCTGTTTTACATCGATCACACCCGGAAGTTTCTTCAATTCTTCCATGAAAGCAGTTGATTCTTCGTCTGAGACATATACCGTGCTGGGAATCGTGATACTCTTATGTTGAAGAGCTTCAACTTCGACGGTTTCGATTTCAGTTTCATCAGAAGTATATTCTTCTATGGGTTCTTCTGATGTGGAAGTAGAGGCACTTGTTGAAGTTGCTGTGGTGGCAGATGTTTCTCTTGTTGTTTGTGTTGTGAATTCTTGCGATGACTGTTTTGTTTTGCTGCAGGATGTCAGCAGAAGTCCGATTACCAGTAATAGTGCACCGACTCTTTTTGCCCAAACCATTTTCTTCATGTTAAGCACCTCGATCAGCTTGCTGTAAAAAGCGCATTAATTCCCAATTTCCAATTTCATTATAGCTTTGATAAGAATAGGAGAAATGACGTATGTGTCATTCTTATTTGAGATAATTCAGAGAATCGCTGGCACTGTTTGCTGCAAGACGATATAATGAAACTAGCAAAAAACATTTGTTTTAAAGTGAGGAGAGGCTCGGGTGGACATAAAACCGAAACTTGCGAAGATAAAGAAGAGTACAGTTTTACCGCTGTTGCTGGTAAATCTTGTTTTCGCTGCTTTCTGCCTGATCTTCTGTCATGCCCATTTTGAGAATAACGATGATTTCGTCATGATGGGTGTGGTTTCCGGCCTTTTTGGATCACCAGATCCGCATATGGTCTTCATTAACATATTTATCGGGAAGTTTCTGGCCTTCCTCTATTCGATATCCCGTAGTATTCCCTGGTATGTGATCGGCCACATAGTGACGATCTTCCTGTCATGTCTGGTGATCTCATATGTCATCGTGGATAATAAGCCTTCAGACAAGAGAAGATGGATCTGTCTAGGATTGTTCTATGTATTTTTCGCTTATGAGTGCTATGTGAATATCCAGTTCACAAAGACAGGCGGGATCGCTGCAATCGCTGGACTTGTGATGATCGTTCGGAATGTAACGAAAGAGAGGGTATCATATCCGCAGATCGTTTTCGGTTTTGTCCTTTCTGTGATCGGCTCCATGATCCGTTTTAATTCTTTCATGATCGCACTTTCCGCTGCAGGAGCTTTTTATCTCGTTTACCTTTACTTCAGAAGACCAAAACTGAAAAGGATCGTGATCATCTCGGTGATCCTTGCAGCAGCGGGTGCATTTTCCCTTGGCCTTCGTCTTTATGACACTTATGTCTATGAGCATACGGATGGATGGGATACCTATCGCGAATATAACCTTGAGCGTGCGAAATTCGTGGATCGGCCGATGCCTGCCTTTGCTGAGAATCGGAAACTCTATGATTCCTTAGATATCTCTGCTAATGACATCTTCCTGTTCGCACACTGGACTTTTGATGATCCGGATTTCTGTACGCTCGAACTTATGGAAGAAGTGGATGATGCGAAGAAGAGTCCATCAATCTCTGAGTATCCGGGTATCCTGGTGAAGAAGATTCTTCCCGGGAATCTGAAGTATTCCTTCATGATTGGCCTGATATTGATCAGCCTTCTTGTTTTCTATCAGGAGAAGAGAAATCTGCTTCTTTTAATCCCTTCCTCGTTGGCCTTGCTGTTCTATAATATCGTGTTTATCACGATCGAGAGGTATCTGGTGAGAAGAGTCGATCTTGTCATTGCTATTTCTCTGTTTGTGATGTTCACTCTCTTCCTGAAAGAAAGAGAAGAAGAGGAGAAGATAAAGCCATCCTTCTTTGTGATTCTTGTAGCTGCAGCTTTGGCCTTGAATATCGGTACGATCACGACTGATGTGACCGGTAAAGACCGCGAGATGACGGACGAAAAGCAGGAGTATAGAGATCTTTATGACCGTATGTACGAGGATGAGGAACATATCTATCTGACGCAGACTCTTTCGGATAAAGCCTATCCGATCTATCAGCTTACGGATTCCTATCCGGAGGGGTATTACGCAAATACCTACTGGCTGGGCGAGTGGCTGACGAGATCTCCGATCTATAACGAGATACTCGATGAATACGACCTTTCGAATCCTTTCAGAGATGCTATCGATAATGAAGTGGTCTACATGGTTTCCAATGATTTCTATATGTCCCGCCTTTTGAGATATGTTAAAGAGCATTACTGTCCGACAGTAGAGGCGGAAGTCGTTGAGACAACGGGCGAACTGATCGTATTCCGGCTTGTATCCCAGAGTCAGGGAGCGTAATTCATGCTGTCAGATCTTCCGGGAAAGAAACTGAATACTTACGTTCCAAACTACGTGTTATTTGACCTTGAGACGACCGGTATGTTCTCTTCACGGGATGCTGTCGTGGAGATCTCCGCAGTGAAAGTAAAGGCAGGGAGGATCGTCGATGAGTTTACGACTCTTGTAAATCCGCAGCGACATATTCCTTCCTCTGTCGTCCGAATTCATGGTATATCCGACGATATGGTCAAAGACAGTCCCTGCTTCAAAACTGCTTTATCGGACTTTCTGGATTTTGCAGAAGATGAAGTTCTGGTCGGGCATAACATACAGTGCTTTGATCTGAAGTTCATCTATAGAGATGCAGAAGCCTACTGGGGGAAAACGGTCGGCAATGACTATATCGATACACTTTATTTTGCAAGAAAGATCCTGAAAGGAATTGGCAGTTACAGCCTTGGAAGTCTTGCCAGTCACTATGGTATAAGTACTGAAGGCGCTCACCGAGCTCTTAATGACTGCCGGATGAACCAGCAGGTATTCGAGTGTCTGGCCAAAGAAATGCTAAAGAGAAGAGACTGATAGCTCATGCTCCAATTCCCTTAAAAACGCTTCCATGAGTGCATGCCGCTCATCTGCGATTTTTCTTCCTTCTTTGGTATTCATGGTATCTTTTAGAAGCAGAAGTTTATCGTAAAAATGCCGGACGGAGTCATTAAGACTTCGTCCGTTTTTTCCGCCGTAGGCAAATGTCCTTGCGATACCGATGGCGCCGAGCGCGTCGAGCCTGTCAGCGTCCTGGACGATCTTTCCCTCGATCGTTTCCGGGCTCTTTCCCTTATTCTTGCTGAATGACACGGCATTGATAATGCTGCAGATCTCCTCAATCTTTTTGCTTTCTACGCCCTGTTCCTTTAGAAAAGATCTGGCATTTTCGTTGTTTTCGGTATGAAACAGTTTGTGGTCGTCGACGTCATGGAGAAGCGCGGAAAGGGAGATGAGAAGAAAGTCGCTTTCGGGATAGGAAGAAGCGATCGACTGCGCGTTTTTTAAGACACGAAGGGTGTGCTTCTCATCGTGACCGTCCGCATTGCCTGCAAACAAGGTCTTTATATACTCTTTTGCATTAGTAATGATTTTCTCGTCCATACTTTTCCGTCCGTGCCGCTTTCTGTTTTTAATGGATTAAGTATACTATGAATTCGGCAGATAAGGATAATGGCAGGAAACGAAGAGTGCTCGTCAAGAGAAAACCTTTTGTAAACGATTGGCAAACGGTAAGGTGGAAGAGATTTTCTGTGCTAGAATGAAAATATATTTATAAACTTGTATCCATCATCGGGAAAGGAGAGTTCCCATGAAAGTGTTTACGAAGCGTTATTTATCCATTCTTCTTACGATCGCGATCTGCGCGAGTGTGTTTGCCGGCTGCGGCAAGAAGGAGTCATCCGAAACGAAAAAGAAGAAAACAAAAGCAACCGAGGAGATCGAAGAAGTCGAAGATACCGAGGAGCCTGAGGAGTCGGAAACCGAGCCCGAAGGGGATTTCTCGTTCGAAAAGGAGATCGAAGAATCATTCTCAAGCGATGAGCCTGTCGTTGCGACCGCGGACTTTACCTTTGATTCCACGCTGTCCCTTCTGGACGGGGAACATACCCTGAAGATCCGGAAAGCCAAGTCTTTCCCGAAGATCGATACCGAACAGAAAGACGGCGTCGTCTATGATTTTGAGATCGAAGATGTAAGTGAGTTCGAAGGCGTTCTCGAGATTTCGATCCCGATCAGTAAAGGTAGCGACGAAACGGTAGTGGCAGCCTACTATAACGAGGAGCAGGGGGCATGGATGCCGGTCTGCGCGCAGTATGACGGAGAGAAGATGGTCATTCTTACCGATCACCTGTCCACATACGGAGCTTTCCGTCTCACAAAGCCTAATACGAGAAATGCCAATGGCACATACAGCGTGCTTCTCGATACTTATATCGACACAGTTACCACAGAAGAAGCAGAAGATCTCATCCTCGAACCATTTAAGAACAATTCTGCGACATCTACGGACATCCTCTATGCCTTCGCAGATGGCTGGGGAAAAGCATCTCAGTTCGGAAACGATATCGGCTATAACGCATTAAAGACAGCAGGCTATACGATAGAATTCCTGGAAGATTACGGCGATCTTCTGTCGGAGATCGGCATGTATTTTGCCGCCTATCAGGCGATCAGACAGTGCATGAACGGAAATGCAAGAGAAGGTGTGGGGACGGCGATCAAAGCAACGCACAACTTCGTGGTGGGCCTTGCGGCGGGTGCTCTTAAGTCCGCTATCATGACGGCCTCGATGGCCGCCGTGGCCATATTCGATTTTGCCCTGACCAAACTCTACGAGCGCGTGATCAGCAGCAGAAAAGATGTCTATCGCGGCGGATATCTGAAATACTATTCCAAAGAAGAAAAAGCCAACGGAGGCGGATACCGGTCTGAAAAAGAATGGTTCAAGATCCTCTATCCGATCTTTAAAGACGGAGATAATTCTCCATATAAGATCAAGCTCCTCGTCGGACGCGAAGTCAATAAGTACGTTAAGCAGTTCTGGACAGAAGAATCCGTCATGGAGATGTATTTTGCGGATGCTGCCAATATGGGCTGGACACTCGGCGGCGGTCTTAACGACGACATTATGGAAGAACTTAATAACGAGCACCGCTCCACGCTTTATAACGATATTCTGCCGAAAGTATTTGAAGCCATTCGGGATAAACTGGAGCTGAATGCATGGTCGGCCTACAGTCAGAAAATGTATGAACTCGGAGAAAAGCTGAATGCGAAAACTACACTGTCGTTTAAGGACAGTACGATCGGATCCGGCAACTCCGAGTATGCGGGATGCATCGTGAAGTTTAAAAACGTTCCTTCCGAGATCGAAGATCCGGAAAACTGGCAGTGCACATTAAGTAAGAGCGGAACGGGAAGCATAAGCTTCACGGGATTTGCGTATCTTTACAATAAGTTTGCTCCGGAACTGGTCATCGTAGATCCGGATGATCCGGACAAGATCCTGAAGGAACTGACATTCGGGATCAGCGGAAATAAGGTCGAGATCGACATCGGCGGAAAGAAAGAGCCGGAAGTGACACCGGTTCCGTCGGAGTATGCCTACGATCCGGTCTCCGAATGGGGCGCGTACCATAACGGCGAACCGGAGCCGGAACCGACCAAACGTGATGAGTACTATATCCAGTATGTATTTGATAACCTTCCGAACGGAACCGTCACGAGAAACGGGGATTACTACCATATCGATCTTACTGCGAGCGGGTATCCGATCGAGTACTATACTCTCGATGAGATCAAGATCTCCGGCGACTTCGCAGACAGAGATCCTGAATCGAAGATGACGGCCAGCTATAAGATCACACAGACGTGGACGAATGAGAGCCAGGGCTCGGTATATACCAAGACTATCACCTTTAGTGCCACGAAGTGTTCGGCTTCGTATTCACCGGAATATGGCATTTTCACGCTGTTTTTCCAGGGTGACTATGCCTGGACGCTGATGCGAAGAAGTGTCAAGGGCGGAGACGATGTCCTGTTCGATGAGGGAAGCTTCAATAATTCCATGATGTTCAATATCTATATGCAGATTTAAGTGATATAGTATATCTGAAACAAGGAAATGAGGTTTTAGATAATCTTAAATGGGTGCGATTGAACTCTGTAACGGGATCAAGGCGAAATTCAGCGATATGGTGGAAGGGTACTGGTGCCAGATCGACTGGGACGAGGACCTTGAAGTCGAGCTCGTGCTTTCTTCCGGCGGAAACGAAAAAGCGGTCCCGAAGCTTCAGGATCTTTTCAAAAAGATCTGGGAGGACCGTGTGACCTGGAAGAAGACCTGGGAGGATTCTATACGGAATTTTTTACTCCCTTATCTGAATAAATATCCGGATGCGCTCGAAGATGAGATCACGCCGGAGATGTTCGAAGAAGACTTCGAACTTGAGAATATCTACATCATTGAAGATGAGATGGAAGATGAAGTCCAGGTGAGCTTTATCCGTTTTGGGGAAGGCATCGAGGACGATGATGTCATATGCCTTAGGGGAACGCTGGAGAAGGGCTTTAACGAGTTCTATTTAAACGGGACACCTATCCATTTCGAAAACGAGCTGTCCCCTGTTATCCTCTCAAATGGAACGAGACTGAAGTATTCAAGTAAAGAAGATGCTTTTACCGGCCTTGTTGACTTTAACGGTGTCAGAGATGTGCTTTTATACCTTCAGGTCAACCGCGATCTGAAAAGCGGCAAAGAAGGCGCCGGGTATTTTGAAAAGATCTTAAAAGAAGCGGAAGCATGGGATCAGGAAGCCACCGGGTTTATCGGAAGACATCTCGGGAGAAGGATCAAGAAACTTCGGGAAGAGCATAATATGCCGTTTGTCGAGGCGGAAGATATCCTTGAGGTGATGGTGCTGGATTCCATTTCCATAAACGATCAGGGGGCTGTCACCATGGTCTATACTGATTACGATATTTTCGAAGATACCGAATTCTGCGCGGAAGGGACATTTTATAAAGGTTTTTACCATTTTTATATGAGGGATCCGGATCGTTATGGAAGTGATTGACGGACAATGGTTCATGAGCGGGGTTTCGAAAAATGACCCGCGCTGCGTGCATTCTGCAGAAGAACTCCTTTCGGTCATCGATAAGGTGGGTTTTCTTCCGCTGTTCGAAAACGAAGTACCGGGGTTTTCGGTCGAGAACATTACCCAGGCGAAAAACTGGTGGTGCGGCAGGGAAAAGGTCGATCCCTGGGAATGGAGGGCCATCCTTGCCCGGACAGGAAAAGTTGCATATGGAAAGTTCTTCGGCAAGAAAGCGGGATTCGTGTCGAAAGAATGGTTCCCGGAATTTGCCAATTTCCGCCGGGATGGATATGACTTTGACAGCAGGTACGAAGAAGGAAAAGCCGATCACAGGGAAAAACTCATCATGGATCTTTTCTGGCCGAAGGAAGGGGAGTTATGGGAAGTCGACCCGAAGAAAGCAAAGGAGATGGATCTTTTCTCCTTCGAAGTGAAGGAAAAGGCAGGTTTTGGGAAAAACGGCGAGAAGGGATTTGAAGGGACCTGCAGTAAACTTCAGATGGGTACATATCTTCTTGTGAAAGATTTTGTGCAGAGAAGAAATAAAGAGGGCGAGCCCTATGGATGGGCGATCGCCAGATATACGCTTCCCGAATACCTCTGGGGATATAATTTTGTTACGGAAAAATATACGGAAGACCCCCGGGAATCCAGAAGAAAAATCGTCGAACATATCGGAAAATACTACGATTGCGACGACAAGACCATTTGCAGAGTCATAAAGTAAAAGAAATCATATAGGGCAAAATCATAATACAAATCGGCAATTAAATAGAAGTATTCGATTTTTCATAGTGATACCATTAACTCAGATAAGATCGTCGTGTCATGGTAGAAAGGATTGCTTATGGAAAATTTTGATTTTTATTCCCCGACTTGTTTCGTATTTGGTAAAGAGACAGAAAACCGTGCAGGAGAGCTTGTAAAGCGCTTTGGCGGTTCGAAGGTCCTCATTCATTATGGCGGAGGAAGCGTCGTTAGATCCGGCCTTCTTGACCGTGTCAAAGCCTCCCTTACCGCGGAAGGGATCTCGTTTTTGGAACTCGGCGGTGTAAAGCCCAATCCGCGTTCCGGTCTTGTATATGAAGGTATTGAACTCTGTAAGAATAATGGTGTGGATTTCATCCTCGCTGTCGGCGGCGGATCCACGATCGACTCCTCAAAAGCGATTGCCGCAGGTGTGGTATACGACGGCGACTTCTGGGATTTTTATCAGGGGAAGCGCATTGAGAAAGCACTTCCGGTCGGAACCGTTCTAACGATTGCGGCTGCCGGTTCGGAAGGAAGCGGTGATTCTGTCATCACAAAAGAAGATGGCATGTTTAAGCGTGGCGCTTCGGGAGATGCGATCCGTCCGAAGTTCAGTATCCTGAATCCGGAACTTACGCAGACTCTTCCCCCTTATCAGACTGCATGCGGCATCACGGACATCATGGCACATCTTTACGAAAGATATCTGACGAACTCCAAAGATGTCGAAGTGACCGACAGACTGATCGAAGCCCTGCTTCTTACTATGATCAACGAAGGCCCGAAGGTCATCGCGGATCCGGATAATTATCAGGCGAGAGCGAACATCATGTGGGCAGGTACGATGGCTCATACCAATGCCTGCGGTGTTGGAAGATCCCAGGACTGGTTAAGCCACATGATCGAGCATGAGCTCTCTGCACAGTATGACTGCGCGCATGGTGCGGGTCTTGCCGTCACCATGCCGGCCGTATTCTCTTATGAGCTTTCCCATAACGTCATGCGTTTTGCGCAGGCGGCGGTCCGCATCTGGGGATGCCAGATGGATTTTGAAAACCCGGAAAGAACAGCCAAAGCCGGAATCGAGGCTCTTCGTAATTACCTTTGCTCCATTGGCATGCCGAAGAATTTTGCTGAACTCGGCGCCAAAGAAGAAGATATCCCGAAGATGGTACAAAGCCTCCTTTACGGGGACGGCGGATCAGGCAAGATCTCCGGCTTTATCACATTAGGTGAAGAAGACTGCACGAAGATCTATCAGGCAATGGTATAAGGAGAAAAAGATATGGATATTTCCCACAGAAAAGTCAGCGTTAAGATACAGGTAAAAGATAAGTCCGGAAATCCGATCAGCGGGAAGCCGGTACATGTGAAGCAGACAAATCATCACTTCCTTTTCGGCTGCGGAGCCTTTGACTTCCTGCCGCATGTTATGTCACCTTCCGAAGAGACTAAGAAGATCACAGACAGCTGGCTGGAGATCTTCAACTATGGTACGCTTCCGTTCTACTGGGGCCGTTTTGAGCCGGAAGAAGGAAAGCCGGGCACAGAGATGCTTATGAATACCGCGAAATACCTTCAGAGCAAGAACGTCAAGGTCAAGGGTCACCCCCTTTGCTGGCACACAGTATGTGCCGACTGGCTCATGAAGTACGATAACAAGACCATCATGGAAAAACAGCTCCAGAGAATTGACCGTGAGGTCAGCGGTTTTAAAGGCGTCATTGATATGTGGGACGTCATTAATGAAGTAGTCATCATGCCGATCTTTGATAAGTACGATAACGCAATCACCCGGATCTGCAAAGAGAAGGGAAGAGTCGGACTGATCAAGACGGTCTTCGATGAAGCCCATAAATGTAACCCTGATGCGGTGCTGCTCTTAAATGATTTCAACACCTCCATCAATTACGAGATTCTAATTGACGGATGTCTCAATGCCGGTGTGCCCATTTCGGCAATAGGGATCCAGTCTCATCAGCATCAGGGTTACTGGGGAAGGGAAAAACTGGAAGAAGTCCTCGCCAGATTCGAGCACTTCGGACTTCCGATCCATTTTACCGAGAATACCCTGATCTCCGGTGAGATCATGCCGGCATATATCGACGATCTCAACGACTGGCAGGTCGATGAGTGGCCGACGACTCCGGAAGGAGAAGAGCGCCAGGCAAAAGAGATCGAAGAGATGTACCGCGTCCTCTTCTCACATCCTCTTGTGGAAGCCATTACAACTTGGGACTTTAAAGACGGTGCATGGCTGAAGGCGCCTTCCGGATATCTGCGTCTCGACAATTCGAAGAAGCCTTCTTTCGAGATGCTTAAAAACCTTGTGCGCGGCGAATGGTGGACCGATGAGACTGTTACGACTGATGCCGACGGATGTGTAACGCTGGATGTATTTAAGGGCGAGTATGAGATCTCCTCGGGAGAATCTTCCGTAAATTCCAAGTTCATAAACGACGGAAATCTCGAACTTACTTTATAAGACGGAAAGAAGAAAAACATAAGGAGGTACATCATGAGTATTGACCTGTCCACGATGCCGAAGCTGGGATTCGGCCTGATGCGTCTTCCTGAGGTGGATGGCGTGATCGATCACGAGCATGTCTGCCGTATGGTAGATAAGTACATGCAAGCCGGTATGAATTACTTCGACACCGCATATGTTTACCATGGCGGAAAATCGGAAGTAGCGGCAAGGGAAGCACTCGTCAAGCGATATCCGAGAGATTCCTTTAAGATCGCGACGAAACTTCCCGCATGGGAGATCCATGAGGAAGCAGATATTGAGAAGATCTTCCAGGAACAGCTTGACCGGGCCGGTGTCGATTACTTCGATTTTTATCTCCTTCACTCGATCGAGGATGGAAATAACTATGACACCTATGTCAAGTACGACTGCTTCAAGTGGGGCCTTGAGAAGAAGGCCGAAGGCAAGATCCGTCACTTCGGATTTTCCTATCATGGTACTCCGGAACTTTTAAAAGAGATCCTGGACCTTCACCCGGAAGTCGAGTTTGTGCAGATCCAGCTCAATTATCTGGATCGTACCAATCCGGTCGTACAGTCACAGGCACTCTATGAGATCCTCGCGGAGAGAAATATCCCGATCATCGTTATGGAACCGATCCGCGGCGGAATGCTCGCAAGTCTTGCCCCTGAACAGGAAGCCAAGTTTAAGGCGATCCGCCCCGATAAGAGTATCGCTTCCTGGGCGCTTCGCTTCGTCGGATCACTGCCGGGCGTGATGACTATCCTTTCCGGTATGAGTGCAGAAGAACAGATGGATGACAACATCGGCACATTCACTGATTTCGAGCCGCTCTCCGTTGAAGAGATGGCAGCTGTCGATGAAGTGACTTCCGATATTCTGAGCATGAAGCAGATCGGCTGTACAGCTTGTAAGTACTGCACTCCGGGATGCCCGATGAGCATCTCGATCCCGGATGTGTTCAGAGTCATTAATACACTTCGAAGATACCCGGATGACTGGAGATCGAAAAACTTCTATTCGGGTCTGATCGGAAGATCAGGAAAGGCATCTGACTGTATCGGATGCGGACAGTGTGAAAGTGTCTGCCCGCAGCATCTGCCGATCATTGAACTCCTTTCTGAAGCTGCTGATATCTTAGACAAATAACCAGGGTGAGAAAAATGAAAAAACGTGCACTATTTATCGGCGGTACCGGAACGATCAGTACCGCTATCGTGAAACGACTCGTGAATGATCTGGATTGGGAGGTCTGGGTCTTGAACAGAGGAAACCGCAATCAGGTCCTTCCGGCCGAAGTGGTGTCCGTCGTCTGTGACATCAACGATGAAGAGAAGGTCCTTCAAAAACTTGGAGATACTACCTTTGACTGTGTCTGTGAGTTTATCGGTTTTACACTTCCTCAGGTAGAGAGGGACTATCGCCTCTTTTCCGGGAAGACCAGACAGTATCTTTATATTTCTTCCGCATCGGCATATCATAAGCCCGCTTCCGGATATGTCATCACTGAAGGGACAACGCTCAGCAATCCTTACTGGCAGTACTCTCGAGATAAGATCGAATGTGAAGAGTTCCTCATGAAGAAATATAGAGAAGAAGGCTTCCCGGTCACGATCGTCCGCCCGAGCCATACATACGATGAGCGGAATATCCCTCTCGGTGTGCATGGTAAAAACGGATACTGGCAGGTCATTAAGCGAATGCTGGAAGGAAAGCCTGTCATTATCCAGGGCGACGGATCGAGCCTTTGGACTGTGACCTGGAATGCGGATTTCGCGATCGGCTATACGGGCCTGATGGGCAACCGTCATGCCATCGGTGAAGCGTTCCAGATCACTTCCGACGAGACACTTACCTGGGATCAGATCTATCAAACGGTGGCCGATGCGTTGGGAGTTACACTTCATGCGTATCATGTATCGACTGATTTCCTTTGTGCCGTCGGAGATCCGCTCGGATTCGACTATACGGGTTCGCTCCTCGGAGACAAATCCGTATCGGTCGTATTCGATAACAGAAAACTGAAACGGGTCGTGCCGGATATGGCGACGAATGTGCGATTTGATATGGGTGTAAGGATCGCTCTCGACTATGTTCTTTCCCACCCCGAAGAATGTCAGATCGAAGATCCTGAGTTTGACCAGTGGTGTGACCGTGTGATCGATACGATCGAGAAAGCCAAAGCCGCTTTCTGAGTTTTTGGAGGTAGAAAAATGAAAATGCTGGATATTAAAAACGGTCCGGGCAATGTCTCACGCATTATTCTGGGATGCATGAGAATGCCGGCACTCTCTGTGGAAGAAGCGGCGAAGATGATCACCACTTCCAGAGAGCTGGGGATCAATTTCTTTGATCATGCCACCTGCTACGGTGATGGTGAAGCCGAGACACGTTTTGGTGATGCGCTTCCGCTTACAGGAATTAAGAGAGAAGATATCTTTCTCCAGAGTAAGTGCGGACTGCATTTTGATACCAAAGAATTCAACTGGAGCAAGGAAGATATCTTAAAGAGCACAGACGGGATCCT
Organism: Clostridia bacterium; assembly: GCA_016287245.1. Classification (GTDB taxonomy): domain Bacteria; phylum Bacillota; class Clostridia; order Saccharofermentanales; family Saccharofermentanaceae; genus Scatonaster. Next base: position 56,538 of record JAEEWG010000009.1, on the reverse strand, counting down.
GTCGCGCCTTAAGACCGATTATCTTGATGCACTTTTACTTCATCGTCCGGACCTTCTTTACGATCCGGAAGAGATCGCGGAAGCTTTCGATGAGCTCTATTCGGCCGGTAAAGTGAAATACTTCGGAGTAAGTAACGTGACCCCGATGCAGCTCGAGCTTTTGAAGAAATATGTCAAGCAGCCTCTGATCTTTAACCAGCTGCAGTTTTCTCTCGATCAATCCCAGCTTATCGATCAGGCGCTGTATCTCAATAACAAGACCACAGACATGTCGATCGACAGGGATAACGGGATCCTCGATTACTGCCGTCTTAACGATATCACCATACAGGCCTGGTCGCCGCTTCAGATCGGCATGTTCAAAGGCTGTTTCGTCGATCATCCGGATTTCCCGGAACTCAACGAAGTCTTATCCAAACTTGGGCAGAAGTACTCGGTGCCGAAAACTGCCATTGCGATTGCCTGGATCCTTCGTCACCCCGCGAAGATGCAGGCGATCGCCGGCACTATGAATCCGGATCATCTGAAGGATATCTGCGATGCTACGAAAGTCGATCTTACCCATAACGAATGGTATGAACTTTATCTGGCATCCGGCAAATTCCTGCCGTAAGATAGAAGTAACGAAATCACAGAAGTATTTAGGAGGTGTCATGTTATGAATGAAACATTGAAGGTGCTTGAGACAAGAAGAAGCTGCAGAAACTTTAAGCCGGACATGATCAGCAAAGAGGATCTTGATGCGATCCTGCGTGCCGGAACATATGCGGCGACAGGCATGGGCAAGCAGAGCCCGATCATCATCGCTGTCACAGATAAGACGCTTCGCGATGAACTTTCGGTCATGAATAAAAAGGTGGTCGGCTGGGATACAGATATGGATCCTTTCTATGGTGCCCCGGTGATCCTGATCGTTCTGGCGAAAAAGGATGTTGTTACACATGTGTATGATGGTTCTCTCGTCATGGGTAACCTCATGAATGCCGCCAAGAGCCTCGGTATCGACAGCATCTGGATCCATCGTGCAAAGGAAGAATTCGAAGATGAATTCGGAAAGAATATTCTGAAGAAGCTGGGTATCCCGGATGAGTATGAAGGCATTGGTCACTGTGCTCTGGGGTATGCCGCTGAGGAACTTCCGGCTCCTGCGGAGAGAAAAGAGAACTATGTGTACTACATCTAAGGAGAGGGTCAGATGAAGATCTACGATATTTCTCAGGAAGTATTCAGCTGTGCAGTATATCCCGGAGATCCAAGTCCTGAAAAGGAAGTGAAGCTGCGGATCGAAGACGGAGAGGTTTGTAACCTCTCCGCACTTCATATGTGCGCTCATAACGGGACACATGTCGATGCGCCTTTTCACTTCATAAATGAGGGAAAGACGATCGATCAGGTGGATCTTGGTAAATTCATCGGATATGCCTGCGTGATCGAACATTCGGGCGATATCACAAAAGAGGACGCGGAAAAGATCCTTCAGAAAGCAAAGTCCATGGACAAGAAGGGTGCCAAGCGTCTTCTCATCAAAGGCGATGCGACCGTGACGGAAGAAGCAGCGAAAGTATTTGCTGCAGATGAAATCTATCTGTTCGGAAATGAATCGCAGACCGTGGGTCCTCTGATGGCGCCAATGAAAGTGCATCTGACTATGCTCGGCGCAGAGATCGTACTGCTCGAAGGTATCCGTTTATCGGAAGTGCCGGAAGGTGTATACCTTTTAAACAGCGCGCCTCTTAATCTCGGAGGCTGCGATGGCGCACCGTGCCGGGCGACACTTTTGAAACTGTAAGCGTTTTTTTTCAGAAGAAATGAAATAGAAAGGAAGATGGCTATGGAGAAGATCAATTGGGGTATTCTGGGGACAGCCAATATCGCACGCTGGGGAACGATCCCGGGCATGAAACTTTCTCCTTCCTGCGAGCTTTACGCAATCGCCGGGAGATCACTGGAGAAAGCAGAAAAGTATAAAGAGACATTCGGGTTTCAAAAAGCCTATGGAAGCTATTCGGAACTGCTTGACGATCCGAATGTTCAGGCGGTCTATATCCCGCTTCCAAACGATATCCATCTTCGATGGGTGACCGAAGCACTTCGGAAGAAAAAACATGTGCTCTGTGAAAAACCTCTGGCCTTAAATGCTGTCGAAGCTGCCGAGATGTACCAGATCGCGAAGAATAACCATGTGATCTTAATGGAAGCCTATGCATACCTGCATAGTCCGTATGTGGCAAGCTTGAAAGAAGACATCGCATCCGGCATCATCGGCGAGGTGGATTATATCGATACGGCCTTCGTCACGCAGGGATATAAGGAAGACTTCCGTCTGCATAAGGAACTCGGCGGCGGAGCGATGTATGACCTCGGCTGCTACTGCACCACGATGATCCTTTCGCTCATAGATTCAGATGTGGATTTCGTAAATGCTTCTTCCGAATTTTCCGATCTCGGAGTCGATGTAAATACCTCCGCGATCCTTCGATTTAAAAACGGCGCACGTGCTTCTTTTTCGATCGGCATGATCCTCGGAGAGAACAGTAATTCAAGATTCGACCGACTGTTCGTTCATGGCACAAAGGGCTCGATCCGGTCCGATGTGGAGTATAACCAGTCGGGAGACGTATCCTATAAGATCTATACCGAAGACGGTGTGATCGAAAGAAAAGTCTCTGTTCCGAATAACTATTCTTTAGAGATCGAGAACTTAAGCCGCGCGATCCTTTACGGAGAAAACCCGCACGTCACACCGGAATTTTCCATGAAGAACATTAAACTCATGGACGAGGTTTTTGAGAAGATCGGATATTATCCGTAAGTTTTCTCATATCTGAAATACTATCACATCCGCTAACAGGAGGATCCGCTATGGAAAAGAAATTCAAGGTTCTGATGATCAATGGAAGTCCGAGAACAAAGGGCAATATCGCGCTGGCTTTTTCGGAGATGGAGAAGGTCTTTACAGATAACGGAATCGAAGTCGAGAATATTCTTATTGGAAAAGAAGCGATCCACGGCTGTATCGCATGTGAATCCTGCCGAAAGACGGGAAAATGTGTCTTCCCCGATATCGTGAATTCTCTCTCGGAGAAATTTGAGAAGGCCGACGGTCTTGTCATCGGATCTCCCGTATATTACGGTTCAGCCAATGGTGCTCTGATGGCGGCACTTCAGAGGATATTCTACAGCACCCATTTTGATAAGAGCCTGAAGGTCGGCGCCAGCGTTGTCAGCGCCAGAAGATCCGGCTGTACGGCGACTTTCGATGAGTTGAATAAGTTCTTTACACTTTCGAATATGCCAGTCGCGACAAGCCAGTACTGGAATAATATCTATGGCTGGGAGCCCGGCGAAGGTCAGGTTGACGAGGAAGGAAAGCAGGTCATGCGCGTCCTTGCACGAAACATGATCTTCCTTATGAAGAGCATTTCTCTTGGAAAAGAAACAATCGGACTTCCAGAGACCGAAGGCCGCGTCTGGACGAATTTCATCCGCTGATATTTCTGGAGAAGTTGCTGTTATAAAACTGCATCCTGTACTGGCGGGGCGTATATCCTGTGCCTTCCCGGAACACCTTGATGAAATGACTTTGTGAACAGAAGGAAAGAGAATAGGCGATCTGGGAATAGCTGTATTCCGTGCGCGTCAGAAGGGCTTTGGCCGTCTCGACGCGGCGGCGGGTGACGTAGTTTGCAAACGTCTCGCCGACTTCCTTTTTGAAAAGAGATGCGAGATACGCAGGGTGAAGATCCATTTCTTTTGCCATATCGGAAAGTGTGATCCGGGTATTGAAATGTGAATCGATATAGTTTAGACATCCCATGATGGGCTTGGAATATTTCTTCTGGGCTTTTGCCTGCCGTACGAGTTCGACGGCCTTGATCCAGTATTCCTTATGGATCTTCAGAAGTTCTTCGATGGTCGTTGCGACATCGGCTCTTCGGATGTGAAGGTCCGAGGACGAATAGATCGTCTCCTGAGGAACGCCTGCTTCGATGACATATCTGGAAGCAAGGCCGATACTTACGATCAGAAGATAGCGGATATTCCTTACCGGGTCGAGAGAAAGCGTTCCCTGGATCTCGGGATTCAGTATCTCTACAGCTTCGTCGACAGCGCGCATGTCGCCCTGCATGAGATAGTGGAACCGAAGGGATTCTTTGCGATAGGTCGTATGCCGAAAATCGTTCTCGCTGTTTTCATGAAGCAGCTGCATGATCTCACTATAGGGGATAAGGGGCTCGCTCATAGGGACCTCCTGATATTTGTTTTGTGATATGAATCTTAATATCATTGTATCGTTGTGGGGGACAAAAACCAAGTTTTTTCTATCTTCTGATGGGGGTTAATGGTAAAATATTTTTGTTGGGGAAATATGGAGGTAGATTATGAAAAAATACGTAGCATTACTTCTGTCTTTCGCGATGGTCCTGAGTCTGACCTCCTGCGAAAGCAGTAAATCGTCCAAAGACGTGGACTCGAAGCTTTTTAACATTGCGGAGACGGAGGAGACCGAGAGCACGGAAACGGATCCGACGCCTACTCTGGTTACGGAAACGACGCAGGAGAGCACATCGGATACAGTTCCGACGGAAACAGAGACGACACCTTCGGATACGGTTCCAAGTGACACGGAAGAGACGGCTCCGGCTCCGGACATTACGCTCCCGAGTGGATTTGCGATCTCCCATAATCTCGAAAAACTTGAGATATATCATGAGACTGAGTATCTCGGAGGCGGTAAAGTCGAGGGTAGTGGAGACGACATGAAAGTCGGACGAGGCTCGGCGACATTAGACTATCTCTACAATATGGGTGAGAATACTCCTCTCGGAAAAGCGCTAAAGAGCCGCTATGAGAAGAATTCGGAACTTGTAGGGAAGGTCTTTTCCAGAATGCAGAAAGAACTCGAACTTACCGGCTCTGGAGAGTACTGGATCGACTTTAACCAGTATTTCATTGAGACGGAAGTACTTCGCGCCGACAGCGAGATCCTCTCTTTTATTGAGAGTGCCTATAACTATTCTTTTCTCGAACTTAAGGAATCGGAGATGTATGAGCCTTCATCCGGAAACTACCGCGTGAAGGACGGTTCTGTGATCGAGCTTACCGATGTGGTAAAAGATCTCGATGCGCTTTCTAAGATCGTGGAGGAGAAATCCAATCCGAGCGAATACGGCTACGATGAGCTGATCAAGTCCGTAAAAGACGGAACTGCAAAATTCGGTATCCTATACGACGGCATCTATCTTCCGGATGTAGGCAAGATCCCGGTCATCGGAAATGAGACGCTTTTCGATCTTTCCTATTTCGGAAACACCACCGCTACAGACTATACTGTCCGCTTCGATCGGGACTGGAAACTGGAGTGGGATGTTGACGGAGATAATGTTTTAGATAAGATCACGCTTTCTATCGCAAAAGATCCGGATTCGGATTCGATCGGAAAACTGAGCATTCTTTTCAACAACGATACGTATGAATATACTTCCGAACAGATCGAGTATCTGGAAAATGATATGGCCTATAACGAGGGGATGGACAGTTTTGTCGCATTTACGGATCACGGAACTTTCCTCTTCGTGCTTCTTGAAGATTTCATGTTCTCCACGCATGCCATCCTCTTTAAGGTAGACGGTGGAAAACTCGTTCTCCTGGACGATTATGTCTGCGGGGTCCGTGAGATCTGGGATCCTTCGGATCTGCTGATCTCGGAAGGCGTCGAGGGGATCGGTATCAATTCCGGAACTAACCGTGTGCGCATTTCGGAAAATGGAGAACTTCTATATAAATCGATCTACTTTGACGTCTACGACGGACCTTACATTACGAGGGTCGATCTTCCGGGTATTATGACTGACCTCTGGGCGACCGACGGCGGAGATACCGTGATCCCGAAAGGATCAGTTGTTTCGATCATCCGCTATATCGACGAATACGATGAATTCGTAGCGGAGGTGCATAACGAGGACGAATCGAAGAGCCATTATGTGCTTCTTCAGAAGGATAGAGAAGGAAAGATCGGCGGGTATTCCATCTCCGAAGCATTTATCGGTGTATCCTTTGGCGAGTAATGTGCTACACTGAAGAAAAGAGTGATTCAGCATCCGTTTTCGAAAGGGGAGAACGATATGGCGGGAGATGAAAAAGCCGAGCAGCGCCATCAGTTATATCTGAAGCAGAAAGCCCTTCTGGATACTTTTCTGGAGAAGAACGCCATCTCGAAAAAACAGTACGAAAAGAGCCTTCACGATCTGACCGAGAAGATGGGTGAAAAGCTCGAAGATACGAATGTCTGACCACTATCTTTACTTTGTGAGGAAGAAAAGATGGCAGAGATGATTTGTTCTTTATGTAATGCAAATATGGAATACGATAGCTTCACGTCGGCTTATGTCTGCCTGGTGTGCGGACATAGCGTCCCCGCGAAAAATGCGGAACCGGAAGCCCCGGCATCCGAGTCTGTCTCTGCGTCTGCGTCTGCAACATCGCCGGCAACGGCTTTTGCGCCCGAACCTGCGCTGTCTCCTGAACCTGAACCGGCACCCGCTCCGACACCAGCGCCCGAACCTGCGCCGGCTCCTGAACCGGACCCGATGCCGATTCCTTCGCCAGTGCTGCCGTTTAATAAGCCGGCCGGAAATAGCGAGGGAGCCGAGCTGATCCGTCAGGTGAAAGCTTTTATGGCAGATCAGAAATATGAGAATGCGGCCGATGTCCTGTCGTTACTCAATAAGCGGAAAATTCAGTTCGCATCACTTTATCCCCAGACATTTCTCCTGACGCTTCTTTGCGGATATCAGGCGAATTCGATCGGAGAGATCTTTTCAAAGATCGGAAAGAACGGATATGCGCTGAAAAAACTTGTTGAAAGACCCGGATGGATGGAGTTTACGAAAGCGCTTGAACTTGAAAACCGTGAGTTCTTCCCGGATATCTTTGAATACAGTGTCATATGCTGTGCTTTTTCCGGTGAAGCGGATCTTATCTTAGGGCGGAAAAGCACGCCCGCAACGAGCCGCGTGCATATACCGGACAGTAGTGATAAAAGGAAAAATGCTTTTGAAGTGGCACTTGCTACCACGATGACCAGGCTTGCCGGTGGCGAGGATCTTGTGCCGAGGAGCATGGAACTTTTCAAGCGGATCACGACCATCGAGAAAGCGATTTTAGCCTAAAAAGAAGGAAAATATTGATATTTCAGTCGTTTCGGGGTATCATGTACGCGTCGTGATATGCGCATTCCCCGAGTTTTCGTGTGCTTTGCGCAAACAACAGCCTATTTTTTGAGAGGTGCAATATGAAAGTGATTGCGAAAAAAACAGCTTGTCTTCTGATCGCTTTGACCATGATCGGCTCTCTTATCGGATGCAGCAAGAAGACCGATAAGAAGACAGAGAACATCCTGGCCGCAGCGGAAGACGTTACTGCTGCCCTGATCAGCAGAAACAGCAAGAAGGTCAAAAAGACCGGTGAGTTCTCCGATGAGACACTTGAGAGTCTTGATGCATTAAAGGACAATGAGGCCGTGTCCGCTGTCATGGATAAGGCTACTTTTGAAGTAGATAAGGACAGCGTCAAAGAGTCTAAGAAGGGTACATCCGTAAAGGTCAATTTGACGCTGCCGGATTACGAAGCCGCTCTCGAGGAAGCAGACGGTGATCTCGATGCTTTCGTCGATGCGATCTCCGAGCAGAAAGAGAAGGAGTATAAGACTTCTGACATTACACTCAAATTCGAAGTGGAAGATGACAGCTGCACACTCACCAATGGTGACGATGTCGCTGAGGATCTTTACAAAGATATCGTATCTGCTGTAGAAGATGCATTCGGTTCCGCAAAGCCGACCGAGCCGCCGACGACTCCGGATACGGATCCGACAGATTCGACTCCGACTACGGATACTGTTCCGACGGATTCTTCTACCGATACAAAGCCGACCGATGCCCCGACGGATACGACAACGGCCCCGATCTCTTCTACGGATTACGATGTCGTGATCTATAAGGACGATAAGATCATCGTTCACTTCGGCAAGGTCGCCAATGACGGTGTGCACTTCAACGTAGAAAACCTGACAGACATTGAGATCGACATCCAGATCCACTCCCTGAGCATCAACGGAATCGGTATTCCGGAGATGGTCATGAGTGATAAAGTTGATCCGAAGTCCACAGGTGAAGTCGTCGCCAAGTGCAAGGTGCAGGGTGATGGAAAAGTCGGTACGATCAGCGGTGAGCTGAGAGTCGTCGACTTCTCTTACAGCTTCGATTCATATCCGGCGCATTTTGATACGACGGTGATCGATTCCGCTGTGACCGTAACTGCTCCGGCTGCTTCCGGTCCGGAACTTTATGCTGACGATAAGGTCAAGATCTACTATAAAGAGGTCACGAAGGACGGAGTGGTATTCCAGTTTGAGAACCTGACAAACATGGATATCGAAGTGGAGCCGAATTCTGTTGCTGTAAATGGCGTCAATTACTATGATGTCAACTTCTATGGTAATGACCTGTCTCCTATGAGCCTGACGGATATCCTCGTGAAGTGTTCTGTCGAAGACGGACTTTCAGCTGGTACAGTCAGTGCTCAGTTCGAACTCGAAGATCAGGCGGATTCTTTTGACGAGTACAGAGCGACGATCGATACGACAGTCGTAGACAGCTCGGTTTCCGTGACGGCTCCGGCTGCGGAAGGTGTTTCCGTCTATGAAGATAAAAACGTGAAGATCTACTGCAAGGGCATGACGGATAAAGGCGTGCTTCTTGAGGTCGAGAACATTACCGAAAAAGACCTGATCGTCCAGGCGGAATCTTTTGCTGTCAACGGTAGATCCATCTATGATGTATTCCTTAGCATCCACACAGCTCCGCACAGCTATTGCCAGGTAGTTGCGAAGGGTGAAATCGATGCCGGCACGAAGATCGGTACTGTTGGCGGTGCGATCATCGTAGCGGACAAGGATAACCGTAAGGGCAACTACTATGCCATCATCGACAACGTGGTCGTCGATGCTTCCGTAAAGGTGGAAGCGAAGGCGGAAGGCACTCTCGTTTATGAAGATGCCAAGGTCAAGATCTACTTTAAGGAAGTCCGTGAGAAGGGCATCGTCTTCGATGTCGAGAATCTGACCGGTATTGATATCTGTTTCCAGTCAAGTGGAATCATTTTGAACGATGAAGAGGTCAAAGTTTCCATGAGTGATGATGTTGCCCCGCACTCGGTCGGCGAGATCATCCTGAAGGGTACACCGAGTTCTTCCGCTCCTGTAACGAAAGTCACCGGCGATATCTCCATCATCTCCTGGGATAGAACATTTGATACCTATCACGCGGAGTTCACGGATGTAGCAGTCGGATAAGACCGTTCTTCCGAAAAAGAAATAGTGAAATGCCGGGGCATGCAGTTTTACGTGTGCCCCGGTTTTTTCGCGTATAGAAAAGAAAAATGATCAGTTTCCTGATCCATGTGAGTAAAATCCGGGTTTGGTGGCATTAATGAAGTGAAAAGAGTTTTTTGAAGCCCCGGCGGAAAAACGCCGAAGCGAAGCTCCGAAAAACTCCGAAAAACACACAATTTAGTATGCCCCACTCCAGACAACCCCTTGATAGGCCTCGGACCACCTCTCCGAGGCCATTTTAATTGTCTTTTTGTGATATGGTAAAATGTATATAAAGTCTTTGGTTTGGGAGAATACTATTATGAAAAAATGTCCTGTTTGCGGATTGTTGTTGAGAGAAGATGCAGTACGCTGCTACATGTGTAATAACGTTTTTTCGGTAGATCCGAAGGCAGAGGTAGCGTCAGGTGCGGATCCTGTGGAAGATGTTGCACAGCCGGCGCCACAGCTTTCTTTAGAAGATGAGATCGATGCGTTTTTTGCAGATAACGGAGAGTCTGATTCCGGAAACATCTTTAAGCCGAAAGGGTAATCTTGTAAATATTTTACGATTACGATATATTTGATTGTAAAGGTAAGTGGTAGGGTCCTTTTATGGACCCGATCTGGGAAAGAGGTAAATATATGTATCCAAAGTATCAGGAAGACGAGGTCGATCGTTTTTTTAGAGAGCAGGAAGAAGCGGAAAAAGCGAAAAACGAACCCGAAGGTCTTCCGACTCCGGGCGGTTTTGTTCCCGCAGCATTCAATCCGTCTGACGCTTCAGATATCGATGAAGACCCCGCATCTTATGACCCGTCCTCATTTAGAGAGCGTGTCAATTACGCAGAAGTCACACACGATCGATATGAGCAGATCAAGAGAGAGACGGAGCACATGGAGCGCGTCCAGCGCTGCACGGAAATGTCCAAGAAATTCATGTGGCTGTTTATTATCCTGGCCGGAAGTGTACTGATCAGCGCAATCATTTCGATCATGAGCTATATGAGATCCAGAGGTTCGAACTTCAGTAATGCGACATTGCTTCTCGTGGTCGGTCTTTCTATAGTTTCCGTCGGGGTCATTATCCCTTATGCGATGATCCTGATAAGTCTTCGAAATCACGTAATGGACTTTAAGCTTGCCGGCATGTATATTATTGCCGCCCAGTGCTTCAGCGGACTTTCCAGTTCGATCGGTTCGATCGGCCTATATATTCTTTTCTCGCTCCTGTCTTCGGTTTTCTCCGTGCTTTACATGCTTAAATTTGCCACGGCCATGAGCTCGAGTTTTGATAATGTAGCTTCCTATATGGCGATCACATGGGAGACTTTCAAGAAGATATATATCTATGTCCAGATCGGTCTTCTTATCTGCTCTGCGGCATGCATCATCCCGATCCTTAATATCTTCGCACTGATCGGTATCCTTCTTCTGGAACTGGCAGCGATCGGTATTTCCATCTGGCAGATCGCACTTTTGTTCCGTTCCTCCCGTGTTATGGATCAGTATGCACATATGATCTATGTGGAATAAGGATCTGACAACATCCTATTTGCATCGACACCAGCGAAGGTTATTGGTAAAATAGATTTGTTGGGATAGGATAATAGGAGCAGAACAATATGAGACTTTCTGAACTTTTACAATTTGACGATATCGTGATCCAGTGCCATGACAATCCGGATGCGGATGCTCTCGCAAGCGGTGCCGCCCTTCACTGGTACTTCACGCAGAAAGGGAAGAAGGTACGGTTTATCTACCGCGGAAATAATAAGATCCAGAAGAGCAATCTCATGATCATGCTCGTCGATCTTCTGATCCCGATCTCCTATGAACCGGAATTTTCCGATGTTCCGCAGCTTCTGATCACGGTGGACTGCCAGTACGGGCAGAGAAATGTCACGACCACCAACGCCAGTAATATCGCCATCATCGACCACCACCAGGTCACTGTACAGCTTCCCGAGTTTGCGGAAGTTAAGAGCAATATCGGCAGCTGTGCGACCGTTGTATGGAATCTGATCCGAAACGAAGGGATGGACATCAATTCCGAGAAGAATCTCGCCACGGCGCTTTACTACGGGCTTTATTCCGATACGAACCGCCTGTCTGAGGTCTCGCACCCTCTTGACCGCGATATGCTCGATTCTCTCGACATCCAGCGAAGCCTCATCACGAAGATGAGTAATGCGAATATCTCGCTTAAAGAACTGAAGATCACCGGCAAGGCCTTTATCGAATACGATTATTTCGATGACCATAACTACCTGATCCTTCGTCCGGAGCCGTGCGATCCGAATATCCTCGGTGTCATCTCCGACTTTTCGCTCGAGACGGACAGCGTGGACGTATGCCTCGCATACTATGTAAGCCCCTACGAAGTCAAGTTCTCCGTTCGAAGCTGTACGAAGGAAGTACATGCCAATGAGCTGGCCGCTTTCCTCTCGGAGGGCGTCGGCGGTGGCGGCGGACACATGTATAAGGCAGGCGGTATGCTCCGTCCTGAAAAACTCGATAAGGATCCGTCGGTATTTCTTAGAGAAAGAATGGCCGAGTACTTTAATATGTTTACGATCCTCTACACGAAGGATACCGTACTCGATACTTCCGATATGCCGCTTTACGAAAAGCAGCCGCAGGAAGTCGGTGCAGTTAGACTTGCGGATCTTTTCGCGCCGCATACAAAGGTGGAGGTCAGAACACTTGAGGGTGATGTGGTCGTCTCTGTTGAGGAGGACAGCTACCTCATGGTCGGCATCGAGGGAGAGGTCTATCCGACGAGTGAAGAGAAGCTCTTCGCGGCCTATAAGAAGCTCGACCGCCCGTATTCGAGAACATTTGACTACTCGCCGAGCATCAAGGATATGTCCACGGGGAAGAAGACGGATGTCATGTCCTGCGCTATGGCGGTCATCAGTAGTGGCGGCGGACTGATCTATGCAAAGCCTCTGGATCACTGCATCAAGCTCTTTACCCAGTGGGATGAAGAAAAATACTATCTCGGCAATATCGGAGATTATATCGCGGTACGAAAAGACGATGCACACGATATGTACATCATCAAGAAGCACCTTTTCCCGCAGCTTTACCGGAAAGTAGAAGGATAAGAAAAGACATAAATAGTATAAACAGAAGAATAAGAGCTGATCGTTCTTTTACGCTTCGGAGGAGATATGGGCGACAAGAAGAGGTTTCACATTGATGAACGATACGTGACCGTCAATCTGACGCTGAGCATTATCCTGTATTCGATGGTCGTGCCTTTCTGTATCTACCTTTGTGTCGACAACTATTTGAGGGGCAGCATGCTCGTGGCTAAGTATGCACTGTTCTGCGCCGTCATGACGGCTTTTGCCACGATCTGTTTCGCGATCTGTAAATTCGGAAAAAAGAAGAGAAGATGGCTTATGCATCTGGCGATCAACGTCCAGTGCTTCGTATACTGGATCACGTTCTATTTCTTCCTTTATACCGGCGGATCGAGCGGAACGAGCATCTTCCTGTTTTTCCTGGCTGTGCCGGTCGTATTCTTCTTCTTTAACCTCTCCTACGGTCTTTACTTCAACATGGTCTTTTTCCTGATCATGATCGTCTATATGAATACGCCGCTTAGAAATTCAGGGTATCAGTTCCCGAAGGCATATTATTCGCGTCTTCCCATGATGTATTTCGTCAATGTCGTGCTTTGCGGCCTTGCGCAGTACGAGACGGTCAAGGCGAAGATCAAACAGGATAAGGCGCTTGAGGAAGCCAAAAAAGCCAGTGAAGCGAAGACGGATTTTCTCGCCAATACGAGCCATGAGATCCGGACACCGATCAACGCGGTGCTTGGTATGAATGAGATGATCCTTCGGGAAACGGCCAAGGCGGAAAAAATGGAAGATGCAGATCCCAAGGCGTATCAGGAAGTTTTTTCTCGGATCAGAAGCTATTCCGGGAACGTCGATAATGCGGGAAATAACCTGCTGTCGATCATTAACGATATCCTCGATTTTACCAAGATCGAAGAAGGAAAAATGGATATCGTGGAGGCAGAATATCAGCTCAGTTCCGTGATCAACGATGTCAGCAACATGATCTATTTCAAGGCCAAAGAGAAGAATCTGTCTTTCGTCACGGACATTGACGTAGATCTTCCGGACCGTCTCTTAGGAGATGTCGTCCGCGTCCGTCAGGTCATTACGAATATTCTTATGAACGCCGTCAAGTATACAGACGAAGGCGGGATCTCGCTTAAGATCTCCGGGAAAAGAGAAGAGGCCACTTCGGACGGAAAGAAGATGCTTCTGCTGATCGTTGCGGTCCAGGATACGGGGATCGGTATCAGCGAAGAAAATATCGAGAAGCTCTTCGGAAAATTCGAACGTGTGGACCTCGAAAAGAATAGTACGAAAGAGGGCACGGGTCTCGGGCTTGCGATCACGAAGATGCTTCTGGACATGATGCACGGTGACATAAAGGTCGAGAGTACCTATGGTGTCGGATCGACATTCACCATCACCATTCCGCAGAAAGTCCTCTCGGAAGAGCCGGTCGGGAATTTTAGGGAGAAATTCGAAAAGAGCCTCGGCGAGAAGAATGCCTACCACGAGAGTTTCCGCGCTCCGGAGGCAAAGATCCTGATCGTGGATGATACGAAGATGAATCTCGTCGTGGCCACGCAGTTCCTAAAGGACACTCTCGTGCAGATCGATACCGCCGGTGGCGGAAAAGAAGCCGTCGAGATGGCTTTTTCCAGAAAGTACGATGTCATCCTCATGGACCAGAGAATGCCGGAGATGGACGGCGAGGAAGCACTTCGGAATATCAAGAGCAAAAAAGACGGACCCAATGCCGATACGCCTGTGATCTGCCTGACGGCCGATGCGGTCGTCGGCGCCAGAGAGAGGTATCTCTCGAAGGGTTTTAACGATTATCTGACCAAGCCGATCGACAGTACATATCTTGAGATGATGCTGAAAAAGTATATTCCGCAGGAAAAGATCGAGATCGTGACGGCGGAAGAAAAGCGCGAAGGAAAAAAGATCCCGGAAGTCGCGGATGGTCCTTTTAAGGATTTAATAGAAGCCGGTATCGACACGGAAAAAGGAAAGACGAACTGCGGCGGGGACGAAACATTCTACCGCTCGATCCTCCTCGAATACTTAAAGAGCGCACCCGAAAAGAAAACGGATCTTACGAAGTTTCTCGAAGATGGAGATCTTAAGAACTATGAGATCCTTATCCATTCTCTGAAGAGCAGCTCGGCCACGATCGGTGCAGAAGTACCGGCAAGACTTGCCAGGGAGCTTGAAGCCAAAGCAGGAAAAGGAGATCAGAAATATCTTAGAACCCATCACGGATCTTTTGTAGTAGAATACGATAAAGTCCTCGATGCGATCGGCAAAGTTGTTACGGAAGATGACGCCGACCCCGATGACGAGATCCTGGAGTTTCTCCCGGAAGAATAACGAAAGGAGCCAAAACTATGGCTAATCCGACACCGCCCTGGGCCGACAGGATCCCGGAAGGCGCTTTTATCACGACTGAACCGACGTATCCGACAGGAAAATATCAGCACCTGTTTTCTAAAGATGAGGCATTCGGCCTCAAATACTATTACTTCGATCCGACGCGGAATGGCTTCCCGAAAAAGAGCGGCTATCCGCTCCTTATCTTCCTTCACGGCCTTTCCAATGCCCTGGTCGGAGATCTGTGCATCAACTACACGGGCGCGGAGATGTATGCTTCACCAAAGTATCAGGAAGCCCTTGGAGGCGCATATATCCTGATCCCTGTGGCCAATGAGTATACGGACGATAACGGCCGCTGTCAGGGCGGATGGGACGCATCCTACACCGAGCCTGCTATGCAGCTGATCGATTCCTTCGTGAAGGAAAAGACACCGGGCGTCGGAGTGCGATTTCTTCTCGGGAACTCCGCGGGCGCGAGATTTACTTTCCATCTGGCATCAGAAGATCCGGGTGCATTTGATGTTCTGGTGCCGGTCGGCACTTCGGATATCCCTGGAGATGAAGTGATCGACGAATTTGACCGCCTCGGCGTGACGCTCTTTTATGCCGACGGCATGCTCGATGAGATCGCGGATCACGAGGTGATCGAGAAGAGAAGACCGCGTCTTGAAAGCATGAAGCACAGCTTTATCTTCACGCCGGATTTCGTCTATAACGGCGACAAAGGCGTCGCTTCGATCAACTTCGGATTTGAGATGGGGCAACACTGCCTTATGAACGGCATTCAGGCCAATCTCATGTTCGATGACGGTACACCTATGGATCCGCGTCTTCCGAACGGTATGACCGGATGGATGGCTGAAGAGATAAAAAGAAGGGCGAAATAACGTAGCTTTTCGAGAAGAAGCAGGGGCAGGCTCTTGCATCCGCCTTATGCGGGGGCAGGCTTAGTTCTCCGCCTTACAAAGCACCCAATAATACATGAGTAAACTGTCATTTCTTTTTGCTCAAAAAAAGGTATAACATTATCGTTAATGGGATATGTTTTAAAATGAGACGAATGGGGGTTCTCATATGAAAAGAATGACAGCAATACTTCTTTCGCTTTGTATCTTCGGATCGGTCATTACCGGCTGCGAAGGAAAGAAGAAGGACGGATCTTTTTCCAAAGAAAAAACAACAACAGTCGCGCCAGAAACATCGGAGAGTGCGGCTTCTTCGGATGCGCCGACGGAGACGGAACCGAGCGAATCTATAAGCCAGGAGACCGAGGGATCCGAGGCTTCGTCCGAGTCTTCTGAGACGAGTGCGGATCAGCCGACGGACCCGGAACAGGCCAAGGCGTTGGATCTTGCGGGGCAGCATGGCCTTTCGGAAGAAGATCTGAAAGGGGAATTCTCGCTGTTTTTGAAGTTTTCTGAGACGGTTGAAGGAAATAGCGGCTTGGGCGATTATCGTGAATTCGTGTATCTGATCTTCCCAGTCGTAGCGGATCATGCGAATTATATTGACGACGAATACTTTTTCGATATGCTCGGTATGCTGGAGATCAAGGTGGGCGAGCTTTCGATCCAGCAGAGCGGCACTTATGATGTCAGTAACGTCATCACTCTATCGGAGACTACGATGAAAGATGAAAAGGATGAACTTCCGCGCGTGCTTTTCCATGAGCTTATGCATTTTCTGGACTGGACGCTTAACGGCATGAAGGTCTCTGTGTTTGTCGTGGACGACAAGCACATGAAACCATCGGATACCGCTTATCTCTCTTTAGAAGAGCAGGAGAAAGTCCGGATCTGTCCGGAATCCTGGATCGTAACGGAAGGCGGGGCAGAGTACTTGACTGCGAAGTATTTTACGGGGGCACCGGGATCATACACTGACTGCGTGGCTTTCCTTACCGGGATCGAATACATCATGGGCGAAGAATACATGGACAAGCTGTTCTTCAGCTGGGACACGGATGCCATTTTCCAGGAATTGTTTTTCGAGGCGGGATATACTTCGGATCAGTACGATCTGGCCAGCAATACATTGAACAGTACGGCGAGATCGGATCTTTACGATTATCCGGATGAGCCTGCGTCAATGGATGATATTCTGATCGATCTTTATACGCATTATAAGGGTGGAAACTGGAAGGAAGATAAGGATTTCCTCGCGATCATCAAGAACTTAAACGGAATCGGCCTTCAGGGCTGGAGACGTTCCAAGAATGCAGATTTTATCGGCAGCATCGTGTACCAGACATTTGAACAGTTTGAGAAGCTTGAAAATGCCTTTATCGAGGATATCCCGGAAGAACCGAATCTCAAACAGGTCTATCCTACGATCTTCATGCGCGACGGCAAGCTCTATCACGGCTCGACGGCGGAGCTCACCGATCCGAGTACGGGCGAGAAATACCATGGCTACGTCACGTATGAATGGGATTACGAGAATGACAAGCGGGTCGGTTATGAGATCAAAAGTGTCAAGCCGATAGTAGAGAAGTATTTCTGATTATCTGGTAAGTAGATAAATCTGAAATAGGGAAATATCTTCTTGTTGATCTTTGATATTCACTAATACCATAATCGTTTTATGGCAATGTGTTGGATATGAGAGGAATTGGGGGGTTTTACATGAAACGACTAACGGCTTTATTGTGCTCTTTTTGTATCGTTGTGTCGCTGTTTTCAGGATGCACCGGGAAGAAGGCGGACGGATCTTTTCCCGAAGAAGAATCATCAGCGGTCATGTCCGTGACTTCGGAAAGTGCGGCTGCTTCGAAGGCACCGACGGAGACATCGGATCAGACTTCATCAGATATCGAATTAACTGAGTCTTTGGTGGTTCCATTAAGTGAAACTTCTGAACTGAGTGAGGAATCATCTGTTGATCTTGATCAGCCTAAGGCGGTGAAACTTGCTGAACAGCACGGACTTGCGGAGGATGACCTGGACGGGCAGTATGCTCTGTTTTTGAAGTATTCTGAGACGATTGAAGGCAATTCTGAATTAGGAGATTATCGTGAATACGTCTATCGTATTTTTCCTGTTGTCGCAGATAACGTGGAGTATTTGGATGAGGAATACTTCTTCAATATGCTCAGTACATTGAATATCCGAGTGACGGAGATCGATGAGCAATATGCAGCCTTGTATGAAGAAACGAATGAGATATTGATTTCGGAAAGATGCATGCAAGAATTTAAATGGCAGCTTTCTTATGTGGTCTTCCATGAGTTGATGCACTTTTTGGACGCGTCGATCAATGGCTTGAAGGATTCACCCGTCATCTTGAACGGAGATCACTTACGGTATTCGGAGTTTGAAGCTCTACCTGTTGAACAAATAGATGGAGCTATTTACTGCGATTATCTCTATGTGATGATTGAAGGCGGGGCAGAGTACTATCAAACTAAGTACTTTTCAGGTGCTCCGAGTGCATATAAAAGCATCATAGATTTTATGGCCGGGATCGAATACATCATGGGCGAGGATTATTTGAATCGTCTGTTCTTCAGCTGGGATACAGATGCCATTTTCAAGGAATTATTACTTGATGCCGGATATTCTGAGACAAAGTATAGGTTAAGAATTGAGTTGCTGGACCGCATAACAAGAACATATATGTACGAAGATGAAGAAGAAAAAGAGTTCACGTATAGTGTGTGTGACATTCTGATCGAGCTTTATGAGCACTATAAAGATGGAGACTGGAAAGAAGATAAAGCGTTCCTCGCCATTCTCCGAAATCTCAATGGAATCGGCATCAAAAACTGTAAAAATTCAAAATATGCGGACTTTCTTTCCACGATCGTGCTCCAGGATGAAGAGCAGTTCAATAAATACAAAAAAGCCTTCGTCAAAGGCATCCCCGAAAAACCGAAATTTGAAAGCGATTATCCCAGAATGTTTATGCGCGACGGGAAATTATATCAAGGCGTCATAGCGGATCTTACTGATCCCCAAACAGGTGAGAAGTATAAAGCTTCTATCATCTACGAATGGGACTATGAAAATGACGAGCGGATCGGTTATGAGATCAAAAGATTCGATCCTATGGTTGACTATCAGCTCGGATCCGAAAGTGAAGACGCAGCGTAGTCAGGGCGATCGCTTGCTTCTGAATCCAGGAATTTATCAGGTGCCGTAAAAATGCGAGAAATCCGATTTTTTCGGTCGTGCACGTATCTGGATCGCTCTGAAGCCCGGATGTTCTGTAAAATACGGCGAACTTGTTGATTTTACAGAAACCCGGACGCTGCCCACATCTTCAGACCATCTTCGCAACAAAAAGGGTGCCTCAATTGAGACCCCCTCATTTGTCTATTAGCTTAATCTTCCGGCTTACTTGTTGTACGACTCCGTGATCTCCTTGCAGTTTCTTAGAAAATCGACATCGAGTTTTCTCAGACGATAGGAGAGAAGGCGCAGGATCAGATCGACTTTTTTCGGGCAGGTGTGGATCATGTCACTTAGATCTTCCGGATAGATGATCTCCACACGTGTGTTGTCGGCTTCGGAGACAGCAGTCGCGTATCTTCTGTCCCAGTTGATCATCTCGAGTTCGCCGAAGCAGGAAACAGCACTCAGATTCGATGTCCTGCGTTCGTCGTTTCCGCCGTAATCACTGTAGAAGCCGACGCTTCCGGAATAAAGAAGATACATGCATTTGCTGGGATCGCCCTCGCTATAGATGACCGCTCCGTTTTGAAAAGATTCGGTGTCTCCGCTGATTCCGTTCATGGAAGCACGGATCGCATCGGTATTCGGCTCATTGATCTGATTCTTATTGGCCTGATACACATTTATGTGTTTCTTGATCTTGGAAAAAAGGGATTCGTTCTGTTTTGCGGCATCCGGTTTTCTCACTTCCTTGAGGAGTTCTTCGGATTCGTTATAGTCATCGGTCATGGCTTTGATCCTGGCACCGAGATGCTTCATGAGTTCGCTGATCTGCTCAGGATTCTCTTCGAAAAAGGTCGTCATCTCATTGGCCGGGATCTCGATCGTGTGCACATTTCCGATAGCAACGACAGTCGCGCTTCTCGGGTATTCCTCGATGATCGCCATCTCACCGAAGTATTCCCCCTCTTCGATCACAGCGATCCGGAAAAGATCGTTCTTGCCGTAATTGGCATACACACCGGCTTTTCCCTCTGTAAGAATGAAAAAACTCTTTCCGATGTCGCCTTCTTTGATGATCACTTCGCCGTTTTTGAATGTCTTTTCCGTTAAACTCATACTATGTCTCCTTATTGCTATCCCCACGATGAAAAAAAGTGCAGGTCAGCCTGCCTGTTCCAATTAAGACCAGTATATCAAAATAATATAAGACTTCAAGGCGAGAAAGGTATCCAGGCCCATATCGCGGGATGAAAAACTGTTGGTTATATTCGATTCTTTGCTATAAAATGGGATAGGACCTAAAATGACGAAAAAGACAGAAGAAAGGTACATCATATGATCAGAAATGTAGTCCTCGATATGGGAAATGTCCTTCTGGATTTTAATCCGGAATTTGTTTTAGATACGTTTTGCTCTTCAGAAGAAGAGAAGGATTCTATACGAAAAGAACTGTTCGAAGGCCCGGAGTGGGCGTTGGGCGACCGTGGAGATATCAAGGATAAAGACCGGTTCGATCTTGTGAAAAACAGAGTTCCGGAAGAATACCATGCGGCACTAAAGAACTGTTGCGATCACTGGGACATCTGCATGGACCCGCTTCCCGGAGCCGGAGAGTTCTGCGAGCATGTCAAGAGCAGCGGCCTCGGGATCTATGTCCTTTCGAACGCAAGTGACCTGTTCTATGAGTATTTCCCGAAATTTCTGCCGCTGGATTTCTTTAACGGCGTTTTTGTGTCTTCCGATTATCTGATGCTGAAGCCGGATGTAAAGATCTATGAAGCTTTCCTTCGTAAGTATGGCCTTTCAGCAGAAGAATGCCTGTTCGTCGACGATCGGGAAGAAAATGTCAACGGCGCAAAAGCCGCAGGGATGAATACATTCCAGTTTAAAGGCGACTACGGAAAAGTCATCGAAAGAATCCGCGAAGACAACCGTTAATGAATTGACCTCATTTCTTCAGATGGGTATAATTTCTGTTGGGGGATGTGCACAAAGGGGTGTATTTGTGCTTCTTTTGCGCTGTCCTGAATTGGAAAGGAACAGCAGGCCATTAATGGATAAGAGGACAATCATTTACTATCAAGACGAACTCAACGACGAGTTTTCGACCTTCGAGACGACACCGCCGAAGATCGACGGCTCTTACGATTATGAAAGAAGATCGTTCTCCAAGCGCCTTTCCCGTTTTTTCCTCTATCGTATCGTCATGTATCCGATCGTGGTCTTTTACGGCCGCGTGATCTTCGGTCAGAAGATCGTAGGCAGGGAGAAACTGAAGCAGTATAAGAAGAAAGGGTATTTCCTCTATGGGAATCATACGCAGCCCTTTGGCGATGCGACGCTTCAGACACGCCTTCCGTGGCCGACAAGTACATATATCATCGTGCATCCGAATAACCTGAATGTCCCCGTGCTTGGCAAGTGGACCCCTTCTCTCGGCGGTCTTCCGCTTCCTGACGGGATGAGTGCATATAAGAATTTTCTTGCAGCGATCAAAAACCGGATCTTAGAAGGACATCCGGTCGTGATCTATCCGGAGGCCCATATCTGGCCGTATTACACGAAGATCCGCCCGTTCCCGGATACCTCCTTCCGCTATCCCGTGGAGATCGGCGTACCGTCGTTCTGCTTTGTAAATACCTACCACAAGAGGAAGATCAGAAAAAGACCGAAGATGATCACTTACATCGACGGGCCATACTTCCCCTCTGAAGAAGCACGCGATATTCATGAAAAGATGAAGAGCCTTCGCGATCAGGTCCATGACCGCATGGTCGAGCTTTCCCGAAACTCTGACGTTGAAGTGATCAGATATATAAGAAAAGAGGCTGCCCATGGTTAACGTTCTTTTCTGCGGAAATGCCGGTGTCTTTGACGGGATGCTCACCTGTGCGCTCTCCATGATGATGCGCTCTGATTCCCGAGAGCCTTATCATTTCTTCCTCTTTACGATGGATCTGACGTCCATTAAGGACAGCTATATTCCGCTTAAGAAGTCGCAGGAGCAGATCTTCCGTGAGACGATCCGGCGATATAACGACGAAAATGAAATGACTGTGATCGATGTCAGTGATCTTTATAAGGAGCATTTCTCCGGCTGTCCGAACGAGACGGCGTACTGCTCGCCATATACCCTGATCCGCCTCTTTGCGGATATGGTGCCGGAGATCCCCGAAAAGCTCCTTTACCTTGACGCGGACATCATGTTCAACCGCGACGTGCACCTTCTGTACGATATGGATGTGTCGGAAGTGGAGTATGCGGCATGTCCGGATCACTATGGAAAATATCTGATCCATCCGCATTACATCAATGCGGGCGTTCTTCTTTTCAATATGAAGAAAGCGCGTGAGACGAGTCTTTTTGAGAAGGCGAGGGGATGGATCAAGAAGAAAAAACTCGTCTTTGCGGACCAGAGCGCACTGATCCGTTCGACGACGAAGAAGAAAGTCCTGCCGCAGCGGTATAACGACCAGAAGTTTCTACATAAGCACACCGTCGTGCGGCATTTTTCCAAAAGGCTGTTCTACCTGCCGTACCCGCATACCGAAAACATTAAGCAGTGGCATATCGAAAAGGTCCATAAGACCTTCCGTTACCACCAGTTCGACGATATATACGAAGAGTATGATAAAATACTTTCAGACTGTGAGGGGATTATAAATGGCTAAGCCGATCATTCCGGTTTTTTATTCATGTGACGAGAAATTTCTTAAGTATTGCATGGTTTCGCTGTATTCTCTTCTGAAGAATGCAAAGGAAGACTGTACGTACCTGATCTATATTCTCCACACGGATATTTCACCGGAAAAACAAGATGAGTTCATCGACAGGCTCGAGAACATCGGACTTTCGGTCTCTTATGATGTATGCTTCGAGGATGTCACCGAGAACCTGAATCTCATCGAGCATGAGTTCCCGCTTCGTGACTATTACTCGAAGACCACCTATTACCGCCTTTTGATCTCCGATATGCATCCGGAGCACGATAAGGTCATCTATATCGATGCCGACACGATCGTGCAGGGTGACATCAGCGCGCTTTACGATGAAGACATCTCGGATTACTATCTTGGCGCCTGTCATGAACAGGTCATGGTGAAGATCAGGGAATACGGCGACTATGTCGAACAGTGTCTTGGAATTTCCCGACATAACTTCTTCAATGCCGGCGTCCTTCTGATCAACTGCGCGGAGTTCCGAAGCAGGCAGATCCTTCATCGTTTCCTCGAAGAACTTCATGCCTATGACTTTGTCGTTACGCAGGATGAAGATTACCTCAATCTGATCACGAAAGATCACGTGAAGTTTTTTGATCAGCGTTGGAATACCGAGCTTTTTCAGGAGCCCGACTATCCGGTCGAAGAGGCGAAGATCCTTCACTACGTGATGTTCAGTAAGCCCTGGCACTATAAGGATTGCCTTTGTGGGGATATCTATCTTTCGTATGCAAAAGAAACACCGGTCTTCCCGGACATCGAGGCGAGTCTTCGCGAGTATTCCGAGGAGGCCCGATCCCGAGATAATGAAGCGGCTGAGCGACTTCTCAAGACAGCGATCCGCGAGACTGAACGTGAGGATAATTATCTCAAGCGTTTAAACCGCGACAAACGTGCAAAAGATCGTGTCGAGATCGTCAAAAAGATCGAGGAGTTTGAGCGTGACGGACGATTTTTCGAGGATGTTGAGGATGATCCGCCGACAAAGCCCCTGCTTCCGGACGATATCGATTATCTTCATAAGACACTCGCGCAGAAGATCAAGACGAAGGTCGCTTTCGCGCAGGCCCATAAGGTCGTTGATAAACTCATCAAGAATAAGCAGCTGATCATTAAGGATATGAAGGGGATCGAGAACTTTCAAAACCTTGATTCCGGCGCAGTCATTACCTGCAACCACTTTAACGCATTCGACAGCTTCATTATCCAGCTCGTGTACGAAGCGGCGAAACAGAAGAAGCGTACATTCTACCGTGTGATCCGTGAGGGGAACTATACGTCTTTCCCGGGATTTTACGGCTTTTTGATGAGAAACTGCAACACACTTCCGCTGTCTTCCGATATCCGTACGATGAGAAAGTTCTTCGAGGCGACGAATACGGTTTTGAAGAACGGACATTTCGTGCTGGTCTATCCGGAGCAGAGCATGTGGTGGAACTACAGAAAACCGAAGCCGCTTAAGAACGGCGCATTTATCTTCTCCGCGAAAAGCGGCGTTCCTGTGCTCCCTTGCTTTATTACGATGAGAGACACGGAGAACATCGGCGAGGACGGATTCCCGATCCAGGAATATACGGTTCACATTTCAAAGCCGATCTATCCGGATACGTCACTTCCATATAAGAAGCAGAGCGAACAGCTTCTGAAAGAGAATTATCGTGTCTGGAAAGAGATCTATGAAAGAGAATATCAGATGCCGCTTTCCTACACGACCGAAGATATGCCGGAAAGTATAACTCGCGGTATTTTATGACGCTTACGTCACAATAGAGGACAACACGTCTGCTAGAATAAAATCAGGTGTTTATGCGGAAAGCAATATGCTGACCGTTAGGGGGGTATCATTCTATGAAGCGTTTTATTCTGGCAAAAAGATAGTCAGCCATTAACCGAAAGATTTTTCTGAAAAAGTGTAACCTTTTGGTTTCAGATTTCTACTTTTAGGGAAAGAGAGACTGGGATGTGATGAAGAAAATGGCTGATTCCGTCATTGTCGATCTTTATCTGGCAAGAGATGAAGATGCGATCAGTGAAACAATGAAATACTATAATGAAAAACTGCTGCGTTTTTCTCTTAGATTTCTTTCTGACAGAAGAGATGCGGAGGAATGTGTAAACGACACCTATGTACGTGCGTGGAACTCCATACCGCCGAATCGTCCCAATAATCTGTTTGCTTATCTTGCGGCACTCTGCCGTAATGCGGCGATGGATGTCATTAAGAAAAATACTGCGCAGAAGCGTTCCGCGCAGATCGTGGAACTGACGGCGGAAATGAACGAATGTATTCCTGATCAGAGCAGCATCTCCGACGAAAGAAGTGAAGAACTTGGTGAATATATCAATGAATATCTTTCTACGCTGACGCCGGATAAACGCGCCGTATTCGTCGGACGGTACTGGTTCAATGAATCGATCGAGAGTATTTCCAGAAAGACGGGTTTTTCTCAAAGTAAAGTCAAGACGATGCTTCACCGGATGAGGGAAGGATTAAGAAAGTATATTGATGGAAAGGATGGGGTGCTATGAACGAACGTGAATATTTAAAAATCACCGGTAACATTGACGAACGATTTGTCAACGAATACCAGAATTATACCGCGAGCCGTGTCGTAAGCATCCGCAAAAGGATCAGCACCGGGCTTTTGGTAGCTGCCGCTGTCGCATTAATGGTCCCCATCGGTGTATATGCAGCAAAGAAACTTATACACCATGATAAGGTAAGCATCTTATACGGCGGAGAAGGCGTAAAGATGATCGAGGATAACCTGGCCGACAGTGAATTTACAGTAGAAAACGACTTTTTCCGACTGACCGTAGATGTTCAGATCTGTGACGGTAATTTCACAGAGGGAGTCTGGACAGTGACGGCGCTGACAGATGAAGCAAAAAAACATCTGAAAAATATAGACGAACGATGTGTGGACACCGTTACCGGTGACCGTATTGGCTTTTCAGGAGACTCTACCCCGGATCTTAACAGTGACGAAGAGGTTACATGGCGCTTCGTCATTCCGGTTACTTCTCATCCGGCAAGGTTCGAGTTCTTTGAAGATGTTCCAACTGGTAAGTACGACTGTTATTTCGGGGCTGAAGTAGAGGAAGACTACACATATTACGAGGGGATCTGCTTTGATGTTCTTTCTGAACCGAATGTTCCTACCAAAGTGCTTCGTTCGCCGGAAGGAAAGGAGATCACACTTTCCCCTTATGGGTTGAGCGTTTACGATGAGACCTCTGATGATCCGAAGAACGGTCAGCCGGAATCCATATCCAGCCTTGTATACATATCGACAGATGGTGAACGTGTGAATATCTTTACGCATCAAATGGACGGCCGGGTAGAAACGGATCTGGATGATGTAAACATAAGTGTGTCAGGCGAATTTGGAACGGGTTATTTCAGCATGAATATCGGCACTGCTTTTATTGTGGATAACATTAGCGGTGTAGAGATCAATGGAGTGCCTTACATGGCAGAATAAAACTTCCTGATAAAACAATAATTTGTTACAGAGGTGTTTTTATGAAAAGATTTGTAAGCTTTTTATTTGTTGCTTGCGCCCTTTTGGGGATGACGTCCTGCAGCAGATCAAAGAAATCAGAGCCATCTTCTGAACCAACTAAAGAGAATTCAGCGCTTCTTGAATCAGATGCAGTAGCGGCCGGATCCTCTGAACAGAGCGGTCAGACTACGGTAGATCCGAATGTTAAGACGATCACCTTTGCCGTTCCTACGCTGTGTCATGCAGAAGATCTTCATTTACTGGAATTCAACGAAGAACTATTAAAAGACGGGTATAACTATCAGCTGGAGGTGAAATCTCTGCAGTATGGCGAATATGGATCTCTTCTTGAAAAAGAATTGAAAGACGGAAATGTAGATGTGGCATTTTTGGGCCTGGATGAAGCTGGCGGGAATATGTTCAATTATATCGATAAAGGATTGATACTTCAGCTTGATGATATACTTTCATCTGGTAACGGGAAAAAGGTTTACGAAGCTTTCCCGGAAACAATTTGGTCACGTGTAAAGTGTAAAGGACATTTCTATAGCCTGCCGTTTACTCCTCACTGTAAGCGTATGACTGGTATTTATGCTGCATTTAACAGAGACTACATATCTGATGAAGTGATCGATAACTGGGACGGAAGTCTTGAAGGTATTTATGAGATCATCAAAAATGCCGAGTGGAAAGAGGAAAGTGTAAATCCCTTTCAGTATTTTCTCACCGATTATGACTTTGATCTGATGATCGGCTGTGAGATCAAGGACGGATTGCTTTATGAGTATGACACCAGGGAAATAAAGAATCCACTGGAGTCGGAAAAGCTTATCGGATATCTGAGATTGCTCGAACAGATGAAAAGTGAAGGTTTCCTTTGGAAGAATGTATCCTATCAGGGTAATAGCACCTATCCGGTATCTGAAAAAGATCTGGAAGAAGGGAAATTCCTCGTGGTGCTTTCTGCTGGTGAACCCCGAAAAACTCTTGAAAAAGAGAACTTCCGAATCAAGGAATTGGATCCAGTGCTAAAGACGAATCTGAATGGCTCCATCGCAATTTCAAGTAAGACAGAAGATGTCAATGCTGTGATGGATTTTCTCGGAACTCTTTATAATGAAGGGAAATATGCCAATCTGCTTATTTATGGAAAGCAGGATGTAGATTATAAGCTCGTTGACGGCTGTGTGGTCAATTTGGACGGATCGGATTATACTGATGTTTTCTTTAAACGGGTTTGTCTGGGGACATATTTAAATACTTATCCTGTTATGGCCGAAGGTGAGGAAGAAGGGTTAAGGGATAGTGAAAAAGAAGCTTACTTAGCTTCCATTAAAAATGCAGTACTATCGCCGTTCCTCGGATTTGCAGCGGATCTGCCGGCTAATAGTAAGATCCCTGATGACATTAATGATTTTCTGGCCAGTCTGAATACTCTTTCTTTGGATGAAGCTTTAGAAAAATATTCTAAAATCCTGGCAGAGGACGGTATGGAGGAATACTTACGTACGGCGAAAGACCAATGGGAGACGTATAGTAAATGATACGTGAACGTAACTGATTCCCCGGAAAATCCTATAAACACATAAGGAAAGAAGAATATGAGACGTACAAGCTTTGAAAAAGTGCTATCTATGGCACTGGTATTTACTATACTCTTAACGCTCACTTCATGCGGAAAGAAAGCATCTGACAAAACGGGTAATAGTGGGCAGACGCATCGGACGATCACTTCAGAAGATCCCTGGTTTGACACAAAGATCTACAGTATTGAGCCTGATTTGGATACCAAAGGAAAAGAAGTTGTTTTCAGAGAACATAGTCTGGTTGGCACGGATGATAAATATATTGTGGTGTTCACAAGAGGATACTTTTTTCAATCGAATTTTGATACGGAGTATAGCGTTAGAGATCACGAATATTGTCTTGCTACCGTAGTCGACAGAAATACGGGAGAAAAGATCCGTACCGTGGATCTGCAGGATTACCTGGAAGGCGACGGAACCATTACTGATGTTTCGTATGAAAATGGCAGAATCACTTCGGCAGTACAAAACTGGAGTTTTGATTATGGAAGTTCCGATGTAGAGATAGAAACTGATGTCCTGACAGGTGAAGTGCTCGAGAAACGCCCGGTGAGCTATTCTGATGACTTTACCTATGACAGGAAAAGAATCGGAATAGGGAAATACACGGTTCTGGCTGAAAATATGCATGACTTAGAAGCGTATGCCGATTATTACCTTCTTACGATCACTGATTCCGAAGGAAAAGAGAGCCAGGTGGAATTGAAAAAAGAGAAAACAAATCTTTCCGGTTCTGCTGTTGTTCTGACCTTGTCTGAAGAAAAAATACTGTTTACGATTACTCAAACATCGGCGAATGTCCCTATTCATTTTGAAGTGGATCTGAAAAATGCAAAAGCGGTCGAAGCGGATGGCAAGGAGTATGACTGGATCGATTTTAAAGAGATCCAGAAAGAACATATCGATAAAGATTGTCAGACGTATTTTCCAACATCTGACGGTATTTCAAAGATCGACATGAAGAATAAGAGAGTCGAAGAGTTTTTTAACTACGATGCATGTTCGATCAATCACACACTTCTCAACGATACGGAATTGGTGGATTGCTATGACGGAAAAGTGATCCTGCTTGGAGGCTGTTATGGCATGATCTCCTCAAGAGGTGTTTCAAAGACCGGCTTTGATATTTATGTTCTTTCGAAGGCTAAGGAAAACCCGCATGCAGGGAAAACGCTGCTTGAACTATACGCTGCCAACGGGTATGTTAATCATCCGGTCGCAGAAGCGATACTCGAGTTTAATGAGAAAAATAGGAATTACTTCATTGAAGTAACCGGCCGGTATACGATCGATATGGTAAGGACCAATTTACCTTCGGAGAGTCAGGATGATGTTGATAATGATATGCTTCAGGCGAATCTGGTGCTTAACGACAGTCTCGCCATGGACATCCTAAGTGGTTCCGGTCCGGATATCCTGCTACTAAGTGGTGACATGGGCAGACTCAGTTATTCGAATTATCTTGTTGACTTAAGCAAGTATTTCAGTGATCTTGATCCGGCAAAGTACTTTGCGAATATTTTTGAGGCGGCGAAGACAGACGGGAAGCTCTATCAGGTGCCTGTTACTTTCGGAATCAAAGGTATACATACCGATGCGAAGAATGCAGGTGCATCCGGTCAGGGATTTACGACCAAAGAGTACGAAGAATTTCTTTATGATACATTGAGCGGCTTTGATCTGATCATTTCGGGACAGGCACTGTATTTTACCACGCTGTTTAACGGGATGAGAGACAAATTCATCGTAAATGGAAAGGCGGATTTCTCAGGCCCTGAATTTGCTGAACTCGCAGACTATGTGAAGAAAAATATTCCGGAGAAGGCGCCTGAATTCGGCTCGGAAGATGCAAATGCCGGCATCGACCTCAACAGCCGTATAGCTCTTTATTCGACCTATAGAACACCGATGAAATATCTTAACGGGATCAATGCGCTTAAAGGTGCGAGGGCGGTTTTAGGGATCCCATCCACAGACGGGCGCGGTCCGCAGATCGAATCCATCTGCTCGATCGCTGTGTCCTCCCAAGCTCCCGATGTTGATGCCTGTGCAGAATTTGTAAGGATCCTCCTTTCTGATGAGGTGCAGTCGAAGATGGCGGATATAGAAGGAATCCCTGTAAATCGTACGGCATTTCGAGAACTTGCAGATTATGTTTTGGAATATGCCAATAGTCCTGAGGCGGAAAATGACTTTTTTTCGTATGTGGATGGGATTCCCGAGCCTGACGTAAGAAGGATCGATTTTACTAAAGACGATATGGCGGAGTTTGAGAAGATCATATTGAGCTGCTCTCATTATGATTCCGCAGATCCATCGATCGATATGATCCTGATTGAAGAGATGCCGGCATATTTCCTCGGGCAGAAGGATCTTCCTTCGGTGATCAAGATCATTACGGACAGAGTGCAGACAGTCCTGAACGAAAGAGGCACGTGACATTTGACTGGGGTTGGATAAAAGAAGGAAGCCTTTTATGGCTTCCTTTTTTGTGGTTAGGAGGTGAGAACTTCGTTATTCCTCAACTGTTTTTTCTTTCTTTAGTTTAAGGATCTTCGATCCGATAATAGCGGCAGGTATAGTGACCAGCAGCGCCAGGCCCCCGCAGATCGCAGTTTTGATTCGGTCCGGCCAGAATACAAACGCCAGGATCAGAGCAAATACGAAAGCATAGTAGTAAGGTTTGATCATCCCTCGATAATACTTGATCCGGTCCTCTTTTTCCGTATGAAGCTCGAACGGTCTTCCGTCGTTTTCCTTTTCCACGATCAGCAGCTCTTTGTTATATGTCGAGCGGGTAGTGGAGATCCTTCCGCCCTTATCCGCCCAGGGACGAATGACCAGCTTGTTAAAAGAATAATCCAGATGCATGTTTTTGTAGAAGACCCGGTATCCCAGATCTTCCAGGAAGGATTTATATTTTTCTTCTTCTTCAAAAGATCTGTCGCCCACAAATTCGACGGTGTATATGTATTTTCCGCTCTCGCACTTTTCGAATACATATTTAAGCTTGCCCGTCTCTACTAGCCGGTATCCATTATCTGCCATTTTGTTCAGCCATCTTGTCTGACTTCCCATGAAGCCCGCAAAATACCTTCTTTTAACTATACTCATTTTTCCCAATGCCTCCTGGTCTCATGATTCTATGATCGTTTCCGCGGTTTTAGTCAGTTCCCGAAGTCTTCGCAGTTCTTTTTCTGCGATCCTTCGACCTTCCGCGGTGATCACGTATTCCTTTTTTCTTCCGTCCGAATCTCCGTACGGTTTGATCCAGCCCTTTTCGGTCAGCGTATTGATCGCCCCGTAAAGTGAACCGGCTCCGAGCAGAAGTCTTCCGGATGTTTTTTCATCAATGAACTGCATGATGGCATATCCGTGTTTCGGCTCGTATAAAGACAGCAGTATAAAGAACGTAACCTCTGTAAGTGCTCCGCTTTTGACATTATCTTTCATGATCTTTCCTCGTGATGAATTATTACGTTTAGTGTACTATTGCTATATGCAATATATCACTAACCGTAATAAATTGTCAACAGGTCAGTCTTTGAAAGACGTTATACTAACAAAACCAGAATAACTGTATGGAAGATGCTATAATGTTTTTCAATACTCTTATGCGTAAGGCGTATTGGTTTAGATGGCAAGGAGAAATTTATGATTCAATATGGTGAATTCATTACAGCTGCTGAATATATGGAATTAAGGAAAACCGTCGGATGGGTGGAGTTTCCGCTTGAGGAAGCACAGGCCTGTATCGACAATGCATACATGGTCAGGTGTGTAAGAGATGACGGGAAAGCGATCGGTGTGGTACGACTTCTTTGGGATGGCGGATACATCGCATTCCTGTCCGATGTAATTGTACATCCGCAGTATCAGGGCCAGGGTATCGGACGAACACTTGTGGAAGCCTGTATTTCGCGTCTGAAAAATGACATGAAGCCGGGGTATAAGGTGAAAATGACTTTAAATTCTGCCGTCGGAAAAGAACCTTTCTATGAGAAGTTCGGGTTCAAAGTGCGTCCGAATGAGGATTCCGGACCCGGTATGGATCAGTGGTTTATCGCGGAATAGGCAAAATGATATAATCGACTTGGGGGCTCCTCCCCCTGTTAGGAGAACGATATGGATAAAGAGGCAATGTTTTCTGCGATCAACGCAAAATACGATGAATTAAAGTCGGCGATCGAGGGCGAAGATCTGATAAAGATTCGGGATCTTACCCTGGAGCTTCATGCGATGGTTCATCCTGCGGAGATATCAGGAAGAGAAGAAAAGACGATAGCGGATTATGTTCTGGATTATATGATGCAGGGAAATCAGAATGAGTTCGTCCAGAGAGAACCCTGGGATACGGATCTGAAATATGCCGGATCCAAGACTGTTCCGATATGCTGGCAATTCTGGCATACATACAGGATCGAAGATCTGGTCAGTAACATTTTGATGGAAAATGGCAAGCAGATCTTTAATGAAGACTGGAAGAACCGGATCGGTTCTTCCATAACAGATACGGGAAATGCCCTGGAACCGGATGAGCTGGTTTCCTGGGGAAAACAGATCAACGTGGAAGCGCTTCGGGAGTATATGATGGAAGTCGGTAAGAATACCCGACGGATCCTATCGGAGTTAACGCTCGAACAGATCAAGTCGATGGTTCCGGAAGAGTGGGTCATGAGGATCCTGGAAGAGGGCGGCGTGACAACGGATTTCCGTTCTGTGTGGCTCCTGGTCTTCTGGGGAAGATTAACGATCGGCGGCATGATACTGAACCCGATGACATCCCATCACATGATGCATCTGCCGACATGCGTGGATCGGATCCTGGAGAAGGGATAACGAGATTTGTCGTTTTTGGCTCGAAAGGTTAAACCAGTCTCTTAAGAGAAAATATGGAAAAATGAATAGGACTGATCCCTTTTAAGTAAGGGGTCAGTCCTATATTTGTTTTTACTGTCCATCAAAGCGGGATGCTGCTAATTGTGAGATCCCAAATTGATTTTACAAATTCTGTACGTCTTACTTGGCTTTTCCGTACGTATACTTATTGATGAGACCGGTGATCATGTTACCCTTGGCATCTTTGTGATACGGGAATACCCAGTAGAAGCTGTACTGTGTCTTCGAAGCCTTCTTATGTGTGAAAGAAGTGCCTGTGGTCATACCGAGGTACTGGTACTTGCCTGTTCCATTCGGAATACCATAGATCAGGTAACCTTCTGCAGAAGGAGACTTGGTCCAAGTCAGCTTTATGCTTCCGCTCTGTGCGGTTGCCTTAAGATTTGTAACTGCTGCGCAGATACCCTTGGCATATACGTAGTTCGATGTTCCGCCTACGACCATTTTCCCGCTTTCGTTATAAACGAACGGGAATACCCAGTAATAGTTATAGTCGGTATCAAGGGCCTTGGTATCAAGATAGGAAAGACCGGAAGTCATAAGACCAACATAACCGTATTTACCATTCTTCTGTGCATAGATCAGGTAGCCATCAGCACCTGCGGATTCATTCCAGTACAGACGGACCATCTTCTTGCCGGCAGAAACAGCACGCAGACCGGTTACGGCATTCGGCTTGAACGCAAGATACTTAAAGTTGATGCCCATTTCCTGAGCAAATGTTACAGACTTCGTTCCCTTATACACATATGCGGTGACATTGTTATTGATTTGGTAGAATACATCACCGCCCCAAGTGGAAAGGTAATACGGGAGATAGATCGTTTTCAGGGAAGAACACTTGGAAAAGGCGTAATATCCAATGTGTGTGACACCATTACCGAGGCGGATCGCCTTAAGAGAAACACACTCTTCAAAACAATAGTTGCCTATCTTTGTAACCGAGTCAGGAATATTGATGCTGATAAGCTGATCACAGTGATTGAAGGCGCTGTGGCCGATGCTCGTTACACATCCGTTGATCGTGACTTTCGTCAAGGAATCGCAGTCACGGAAACAGTTGTCGGATAAGGCGGTGACACCGGTTCCGACGACTACGGAGGTCATACTGTCACAGTTTCTGAATGCATCTGTCCCGAGAGTAGTAACGGAATTCGGAATCGAGAGAGAGCTGAGTGCCGTGGATCGGAATGCTTCATAATCGATCGTAACAAGATTCTTGCCCCATACGATCGTCGAAAGAGAGATGTCGTCCTTAAAAGCACATCCTCCAATGTATACCAGATTGGTACCGAAAGTGACTTTTGTCAAAGCGGCGCAATTGTAAAAAGCCTCATAATTGATCTTCTCAACAGAATTCGGAATAGTCACAGTAGTCAGGCTGGCACACTCTTCGAAAGCATAATTTTCGATCACAGAGACCTTTGTGCCCAGATCCAGTGAAGAAAGACTTTTACATTTGTAAAAGCAGGATGTCGGGATCGTTGACAGGTTGCCGTTGATCTTTACGCTCGTAAGCGAATAATTGTAAGAAAAGGCTCGGTCGCCCAGATATGTTACGGATGCCGGGAGGTTGAGCGTTTCCAGTGCGGTGTCACGGAAAGCGTCAGGTCCGATCGACTGGATATTACTGTTCCAGGTTATCGTTGTAAGAGCTGTATTGCCCCGGAAAGCGTCAGATCCGATCGTGCGAAGATTGGTGCCGAATCTAACATTCATAATGGTTGTGCAGTCTTGGAACGCTTCGTATCCGATAGATGTGAGAGAATTCGGAAGAGTAAGCTTGCGGATCGCGGAGCATCCATAGAAAGCGTCATTTTCGATCTCAACCAGACCTTCGGATAAATAAAGGGTGGTGATACCATAGCAGCCACTGAATGCATAAGGATCGATCTTCTTAACCGAAGAGGGGATAGTCACACTGGTGATTCCGCCTTCTCCGGAAAAAGCTCTACGTCCGATCTCGACAACATTGCTCGGGATCGTGACCGCGCCGCCGGTTCCGGTATAATCGGTCAATACCCCATTTTCAATAGTAAAGGAATTGGCAACTCCGGCATTGTCATTTGACTGCTCGTCGACATCGATGTCTTCGTCCGCAGCTTCGAGAGTTGTTTTCAGAGGATCCACGTAGTCGTCCGACCAATCCAGTTTATAGCCGTCTGAAGACTTATCCTCATTGTTCTCAATACCCATTGCGGATACATCGATTTCTGATGATTCATCGCCTGAATCTGCAAGGACAGTAAATGCAAATGAGCCGATGATCATAGAAACAGAAAGAAAGGTAGCTATGATGCGTTTCATAATGTCGCCTCCATATGATGATTAATATTAAGAGAATTTTAGCACTCGGGAAGGTGCATATCAACCACTGGTATAAATATATGGAGATTAGCAATGCTATGCTATAATCAAGCGTGGGGGTACCCCATATGATCGATCAAGAAAACATTTGGTGAGGATATAACGGATGAAAAGATCGTGGCAGCAGTCAGTGGCCATCTTCCTGATACTATCAATAATGATCGGAACGGTCGGTTGTAAAAAGGCAAAGAAACCGGGCACACATATTATTTCGGAAAAAGATCCGTTTTTTGATGTGGAAGAAGTGGAATGCCAGATCCCTGTTGATGAGTCAAAAGAACTGCAGTCGCTTTGGATCGAGAACGAATCGATCTGTTTCGTCGGAAACACAATTTCGATGACCTGCGAATTCAATTATAAAATGCCGGAAGAACTCAATGAGAAGGTTCAAAAACTCATTTCCGAGGATAAGTGGGATGAGTACTATGCCATAGACAAAGAATACCGGTTTGCAAAATCGGCATTTTTCGACCTTCAGGGTAACCTTCTTCGTATGACAGATGTTGATTTCGGCGCAGATGAAGATGAGCACAATAATCAGACGAGTGATGAAGTGCTTCTTCCTGATGGCAGGATGGTCTGTTCCTCTTACGGGCTCATTACGGTACTCGACAAAGAGGGAAACGTCCAAAAAAGCAAGCGGTTCGATGATGAGGGATTTGTCGGAGTGGTGTATTATCAGCAGGGAAAATACTATGCGCTCTGCTATAAGGTCTCTGATGATCCCTCCGTAAGAAGCTTTAGGTGTTTTCAGGAACTCAATGTCGATACGCTGGAGCTTGTCGGTGAGAAGATCAGGGATCCCCACATGTACTCGCCGATCAAATCCGGTAACGGAAATTACCTGGTGAATACAAACGGAATTATGAAGGTCGACTTAATAGATGCGTCGAAAGATATAGAGATGCTTTCCTGGAGCGATACGGACTATGACCCGGCATCGGTCTTGAACGGATCCATGAAAGCGGTTTCAGACGAAGAGTTTGTCTTTTGGTACAAAACGGAAGAATATGACGAGATCACGTTCAAATCATACTGCCGTGTCTATATTGCTCATGCAAAAAAAGCGGAGAAGAATCCTTATGCGGGAAAGAAACTTCTGACCGCGGCGGGATATGATTCGATCAACCTGGAAGAAGTCATTTCATATAATACGAGTCCCGATGCGAAGTGCCGGATCGCCGTACATAATTACGCGCTGGATATCCCTGCGGACAGTGATAATATGAACAAGAAAGCGGAGCTGATCGATAAGATCTATCTGGATGTTATCTCCGGAAACGGTCCGGACATCCTTTTGAATTTTGCCCAGTTCTCACAGTTTAATTCTGAAAAGGTCTGTGTCGATCTTAATACTTACCTTGATGCTTCAGATGAAAAAGCTCTGGATCGCAGCAAGTATTTTGATAATGTGATCCGTGCGCAGGAAACAGGCGGGAAACTCTATCACATGCCGATATCCTTTGAACTGAGATGCCTGGCTGGAAATCCGGATCTGGTCGGTGCGGAACGATCCTGGACTTTCGAAGAATTCAACAAAGAGATGGATAAGCTTCCATCTGATGTGAGCGTGATGGAAAAAACGGAATACGAGACTCTTCTGGAATGGGTCTTGAGTGAAACGGGAGAAGAACTCATTGATTATGAGAAGAAGGAAGTCCGTTTCGAAGACGATTCTTTCAAGGAAATCCTGGCATTTGTTAAGAAATATGGTGTTGAGAAAAGAGAACATGGTGAGTTCAATGATTATGATCCCCGCGAACTGTTTGTGAATGGGATGCTTGCATGGTGTCCCGTGCGGATCTATAAAATTATCGATCTGGCAGACTTTCAAAAAAACTATGGAGAGGATACCGTATTCTGCGGAGTCCCGAGTTTTAAGGGTGGAAGTATCGCGGTTGATACGACCGGAACGATCGGCATCTCCCAATACTCTCTATGTCAGGACGAGGCTTGGGATTATCTCCGATTCCTTCTGGAAACGCAGGAAGAATCCGGATCTCTGGATGTAAGCGATATCCCGATATCCAGAAGTGCTTTGGATAAAGAGTGCGACAGGATCATTGAAATTGGCGAAGAGAAAATGAAGAACTGGGAACCGATCCCGGGAGATCCGTTTCAACCGCTTGTGGCCACCAAAGAGACAAAAGAACTTCTGATCCATCTGATCGATAATGTACATGTGGTCAGGAATTTTGATCCTCGTGTCATGTCGATCATTCTCGAGGAAGCACCGGCATATTTCCTTGATCAGCGCAGTCTCGATGATGTTTGTAAGAACATACAGAACAGGGCAAAGACATTAGTTTCCGAAAGATAACCGCATGGAAAGTAATCAGAGAAAATACATAGAATACGTAAGGGAATATGCGGAAACCGAGGGGAAGCATATCTGGCTGGGCGGATCTTTTCTACGCGGGGACCCGACACCGTTTTCAGATGTCGATATAAGCGCCTTTATGGGAAAAGACTCCTTGAAAGCGTTTATCTATGGCTATGGAGAACCGATATACATCTCTTATACGACAAATCCCGAGGGCATCATCATAGTCATATATGAAGACGGAGTTGCTGTCGATCTTGAAGTGGTCGAATCCGTGGATGTAGAGGATGATCGTTTCTTCCATCCGGAAAACATCAAGGAGCGTGCATTCCGCCGCAATATCAGTATCTGCAGGGAGATCTGCCGGAGAGATGATCTTCCGTATCAGACAGCGCGTCTTTTTTATCGCAGTCTGATCAAGTATCTGTCCGGGAAGAAAGAAGCAGGCGTCAGTGTAGCAAATGAAATCGCGTCTTTTCTTGATAGTGTTTTTTGTGTTACGGATACCGGCTATAAAAACGGAATCACACAACTTATGGAGCTTTTCCATGAAAAGTATCCGCTCGATACGGAATATCGCAATCTCTGCATGGAATTGATCAGTAATATTCATAACGAAACACATTGATTTATTGAGGTGAAAATGGAAAACAACACAGAAGTCAGGTTTTATGATACGGTCGAGGATGCGCAGATCATCAAGAGAAGGATATCAGATCTATCATGAGGAGAGGCATGTAGGGAGAATAAAGATGGAATTAAAGAAAATCGATTATAAACTGACAGTCTGCAAAGTGACAGATATTTCTGAAATAGATCTCACGGCCGATTTCTATTTCATTGGAAAGACAGATGAAGAGTTATCTCTCGTTTGCAAAACAGAAGATACTCCAATTCATACGATCGAGCGTGACGATGGATGGCAAGGCTTCCGTATTCAGGGCGTTTTAGACTTTTCGTTGATCGGTATCCTGTCAAAACTGTCCGGAATTCTTGCCGCACATAAGATCGGTATATTTGCGGTGTCGACATACAACACTGATTATATTCTTGTAAAAGAAGAAAACTTCGAGCGGGCACTGGAAGTGTTAGCGTCTGAAGGGTATAAAGTGTTATAGGATCCTGGTGAACATGCTCTTTTATGCATCGGACGAATACGTAATAAGAAATAGACTTCAGAAAACAGTCCGGAGGCTCTCCGGGCTGTTTTTCTATGCTATAATCGTTTCTGGTGAAAAATGAAAATGGCTAATTCACTAGTGAGGCAGGGGTATTGATGAATAGCTTGGAAAGAAAAGAATTCAATAAACAGCTTATGAGTCTGGCAGTTCCGTTGGCGCTGCAGAATCTTCTGACTTCTCTCGTCGGAGCGTCGGATGCACTCATGCTTGGACGATTGACTCAGGAGGCTATCGCGGCAGTATCGCTTGCCAATCAGATCGCTTTTGTTATGTCTCTTTTTTATGCTATTGCTATTGTTTCAGCAAGTGTCCTGATATCCCAATACTGGGGCAAGAAAGATTTTCTCAATGCAAGAAGATATCTGGGAATAGCCATTCGATATGCTTTTGTCATAGGGGTCATCTTCACGGTAGGTGCTTATTTTTTCGCAGAACAGCTTATAGGAATATTTACGAATGAACAGGAACTGATCCGGATCGGCGCGGATTACTTAAGGATCGTATGCTTTTCCTATATTTTCACGTCTGTACTTCGGTGTTTCCTGATGATCATGAAGATTTCGGGACATGCGAAGCTGAGCGTATGGATCTCCGTTGTTACCGTAACCGTGGACATGACAGCCGATTACTTCCTGATCTACGGGTTTGGAAAGATTCCTGCTTTAGGAGCAAACGGCTCTGCTTATTCAACGATAGTTGTAGAATTCATTGCCCTGATCTGGTGTGTGATATGGGCGCAGAGAAATGAGACTATACGGCTTGGAAAAGAGACACTGTTTTATTTTTCCAGGGCATATGAGCGAAAACTTTGGAAGATCATTCCCGGTATGACGCTATCCTCTCTGGCATGGGGACTTAGCATACCCATGCACTCCTTTTTCCTGGGACATCTCGGTACAGATGCCACAGCTGCAGCCTCCGTTGCCACAGTCGCCCAGCAGCTGATACAGGGTCTTACACATGGTCTTTCTACCGGCATCAGTATCATGATCGGGCAGCTCCTTGGACGAAATGAACTGGATAAGGCGAAAAAATATGGTGCAATGAGCTGGAAAGTGTCATTGCATTCCGGACTGATAAATGTTCTGCTGATCTTAATAGCAGGCCCGTTTGTTTACTTTTTCTATGTGCTGGAGCCACAGGCGAAGCAATACCTTGTACAGATGCTTATTTTCCTTGCTTTTTATATGGTGGCATTCGCATACAATACCATTATTACCTGCGGAGTATTTCCGGCGGGCGGAGATTCAATGTATGATGGGTTAAGTGTATTGATCGCCACCTGGTGTTTTGCGATCCCGCTGGCTCTTATCGCCTGCTTTGTGCTGCACCTTCCGGTCATTGTTGTTTATGTAGTCATGTGCCTCGATGAAATCGTGAAGGTTCCTTTCATCAGATGGCGATACAATAAATATATATGGCTTAAGAATCTTACAAAAGAAACAGCCGAATAATAGATTATTCGATAAAAATGCATATTAAGGAGTACAAAATGACTGAACAAATGAAACAGGCCATGAAGGCAAGACACACCGTCAGAAAATTCGACGGAACACCCTTATCTGATGCAGAGAAGAGCATTCTGAAATCAAGAGTAGATGAATTGAACAAACAATATGACCTTTCCATCGCTTTGGTCGAGAGCGAGAAGACACCGGTGAATTTTGTCGGTAAAGTGGTCCTGGGCGGAGAAGGCGTGAATTCCTATTTTGTTCTGGCTGCAGATGACCGGGACGGCATAGATGAAATGCTCGGTTATGCCGGATCCGACCTTTGTCTTTTTGCGCAGATGAACGGCCTTAATACGTGGTGGATGGCCGGTACTTTTAGTAGAAAATACGTGGAAGGATTTGTCAGTGGTAAAAAGATCGTAAGCATTATCGCGGTAGGTCACGGCAAGACACAGGGCGTTCCGCATAAGAGCAAGGAGAAGGATCAGGTCAGCAGTTACACGGGCGAGGAGCCGGAGTGGTTTGAAAATGGCGTTGAGGCGGCTCTTCTTGCACCGACGGCGCTGAATAAACAGGCGTTCACCATCACTGGTGAAGGCAATAAGGTTGATCTGACATATAAGAGCGGACCTATGTCCGGCATTGACAAGGGAATCGTAAAGCATCACTTTGAACTTGGTGCCGGTAAGGAGAATTTTGAGTGGGCTTAACGGTCCGCTGAAGAAAGATAATGCTACAATGGTTCTATGGAATGTGATTTATTTGAACCAATCAAATCTTTCTTCGAGGAACTTGGCTATGTCTGCGATGGTGAGGTCAATGACATCGATATTTACATGCAGAAAGACGACAGTTCCGTTGCCGTGGAACTGAAGCAGACTCTTGACTTTCGGGCGATTCAGCAGGCGGCACTTCGTCAGAAGATCGTGGAAACTGTATGCATCGGTATATTTGCTCCGAAAGACCGGTTCTCAAAGTCATTTCAGGATAAACTTTATCTCCTCAAACGGCTTGGGATCGGGCTGATCGCTGTCACCAAAAGAACCCATAAAGTGACGATCCTCTCTGAACCGGTCGTCAGTGAACTATCGAGTTTTCAGGCACGAAACAAGCGGAAAAAGAAAGCGCTGGAGACTGAGTTTCAGAAGAGACGTATCAAATCCAATACCGGTGGCGTGACCGGGGTTAAACTCATGACCAGATACCGTGAGGATGCTCTTTTGGTTTTAAACGCATTGTTTGTGCTTGGCGGAGAAGCCGCCCCCAAGGACGTGAAAAGACTCTCTTTTGTGGATAAGTCAGCGAACATTCTTCGTGATAACCATTACGGCTGGTTTTCCCATGTTAATTCCGGCATGTATGCCATCACAGATTCGGGATACCAGGCGCTGGAGGAATACGATGACACGATCAGGATGCTGAAGGCAACGCCACGGGATTAAAGTAGCAGAAATCAGGAGATATTTGAGATGACGGAAAACAAGATAAGAAAGCTGATGTCAGAATATCCTCAGGTATTATTCGGATTTGCAGACATATCCTACTGCGAATACGGTGAGGAGTATAAGTCTGCCATGATCATTGCGATTCCTTTTGGCGGGCAGCTTACAATGGAGGAATATACGGAAGAACTGTTCGACAAAGGTATCATTGATGCGAGAAATGTCGAAGAAGAGCTGATTCCAAAGATCGCGAGCATTCTTGAGGAGCAAGGAATAAAGTATTGGATCCCGCCGATGGCCCAGCAAAATGAAACGGAACTTCGGGCTCTATTTTCATTTAAACGTGCGGCAGTTCATGCCGGTATGGGCTGGTTTGGCAAAAACGATGTTATCATTACCGAGAAATATGGTCCGAGAATAAGACTTGCGGCGATACTCATCGATGACACTTTTGAGTATGGGGAAGAGATAACTGAAAGCCGTTGCCCGGATGACTGTACGAAGTGTATAGATGCCTGTCCCTGTAAGGCACTCAAAAATCGTAAATGGTCCAAGGGGATCTCCCGTGATGAACTGATCGACTATCACAAGTGTAATAAGATGAGAAGCGCTTTTATAAAAAAGCTTGGCAGGAAAAGTGCGTGCGGATTATGTCTGACCGCCTGTCCCGTTGGAAGAGGAGAGTGAACGATCATGAAGTGGTATATTGATCGATTTGAAGAGTTGAGAAAAACGAAGCCGGTCTACTCGGTCTGCGGGGATGACTGCGCGGTGTGCCCGAGATATCTGGCAAAAACGGACGAAGAACTTCATGCGACTGCGGAGTTCTGGTATCGTGCCGGATGGCGTGACCATGTGGTCAGTAATGATGAGATCCGCTGTACCGGATGCGGCTGCCGTCCGACGTGCAGTTTCATGCTGCTTCCATGTACGAAAGAACACGGCGTGAGCTGGTGTAAAGAGTGCGGTGCTTTTGAATGCGAAAAAGTGAAATCTACTTTTGAACGTTCAGCTGCAAAAATGGAGCAGTGCAGAAACGCGTGCGAAAGTGAAGAAGAGTTTCAGATGTTCGTGCGCGCTTTCTATGAGAAGGAGAAAAACATGCGCTCTGTACCGATGCGGATTGGTGTGATCCAGGCCGGTTCACAGGCAGGGAAGAATGCGCTTCTATTTGAGACGGTGAAAAAGTATGCATCGTATGCAGATGTGATCAACTTCGGTTGCTTCCCGGACGGAAAAGAGAACTATAGTTACATCGAGATATCTATCCTTATCGGTATTCTTCTGGGAAGCGGAGCGGTCGATCTTGTGGTTACCGGATGCTCGTCAGGTCAGGGAATGATGCTTTCATGTAATAACATGCCGGGAGTTCTCTGCGGGTATATCCCGACACCTCAGGATGCTTATCTTTTCGCCCAGATCAATGACGGTAACTGTGTGTCCGTTCCGCTCGGGGAAGAGTATACCTGGCAGGGAGAAGAGAACCTTGAAAAAACAATCGAAAAGCTCTTCAGTGAGCCGTTCGGACAGGGATATCCGAAAAGTGAAGCCGCTCGCAAACTGAAAGATACGAAACTCCTTAAAGACATCAGAAAGAGATCTCAGGTCAGTCTTATCGAACTTCTGAATTCGCTGGATAACGACTTGATCGAAAAGATCCTGAGGAAAAAGGATGTGATCGATTATGTTCTGGAAAACGGACAGGATAAAGTGCTTTTAGCGTGGTTAAAATGACCTGCGATACCGGGTCATATCTGTTGCCCCTTGAAGACAGGATACTCGCAAAGGTGCGCGAATATCTGAATACCCGTCCGCTTTGCTCAGTAACTACGGAGATAATGTATGGTCGAGGATGAGAAGAATACGTGAAGAGAAGTATTAGGATACCGAAAAAGAACAAGCCGGCGGATTAATACTTGCTAATCCCTAAATAATCCAGTGTTAATTTGCAACCAGCTATGAGAATATATATAGGCGTGATCTGCCAATTAGTGCAAAATATGTGTTCAGCAGCGTGAGGTGTGTATATGTCTAAGTGGTTTACTGCGTTTCCCAGAATATATGAGTGGAAACTTATCATGAATCCAATATACTGGATTATTCTTTGTCTCATAATAGGCCCTTTTATGATGATCCTGAGCGGCGTCGATTACGCAAAATACAAACAGGCAACCAAAAATCTTGATTCCGAAATGTATGGCGAAGTGATCAATGTTGAATTTGAAGAAAACTCACTTAATATTTCGGATAGAGAATATGTTGCAACCGTCAAGCCTACAGACTGGAATGTCTTCAATGGGCCTTTGCTTACATCGGGCAAGACGAAGTATGCATATAAAATGGGTGAATTCGTTAAGATATATTACGATTCGTCTAATTTGTCCGAGTATTGTATAGAGCATAATGCTCCGACCAATGGTGCCCTTCCTTTA
Source organism: Clostridia bacterium (assembly GCA_016287245.1). Classification (GTDB taxonomy): domain Bacteria; phylum Bacillota; class Clostridia; order Saccharofermentanales; family Saccharofermentanaceae; genus Scatonaster. The sequence goes on along the minus strand of JAEEWG010000009.1, from coordinate 12,688 downwards.
TTGGTCTCCGGAACTGTTGCAACATGCCTCGGGCTTGTCGTTTTAGTCGGTTTCAAGATGTGGAAGAAAAGAACATATTGACCTCTTCGAATAAGCAGTCCGGAGACTCTCCGGGCTGCTTTTCTATGCTATAATCGATTGTATGGGGAGACCCGTGGAACGATATTTCTGATAATTTTGTTTTCTTTAGAGTGCATATGGAAAAGTCTTATTTCGACAGCGATGCTTACGGCATGGACGACAGCGATTATACTGAAAGTAAGGCCAGAAAGGTCTGCATAGCTTCGCTTGTCCTGAGATATGCGGTGCCTGTTGCCATATTCTTCTTAACATACGGGTTTATCATGTTCAAGTTTCGCTTTCAAACTTCGATAAGCGCCAATGTGGTGACATTTCCGACTATCCTGATGTTTGTCTCCTACATCCTTTCGTGGGTCCTCATGGCAAAAGTCCGTTCGCATAGAAGAGAATACAGGTTCGGTAAAATCATAAAGTGGCTCTATATTGCGGATACCCTGCTGGTTATCTTCGGACTGATCCTGCAGATGATCCTTTATACGAATAAGGCAGGAATATATTGACCAGATAAAATGGAGAGCGAATATGAAAGACGAATTTTTTGAAGCCTATCGAGAACTGCAATCTGAAAGGCTCCTGCTCCGGGAAATCACGGAACAGGATGTGGATGACGTGTTTGAAGGAACCCTTCGAAAGCATGAAATGTGCCGGGGCGATTTTGTAGATATTCAAATGTTTAGCTTGTTGCGGGAAGATATGGATCTGTGATGGCGAATTCTATAACCTGCATCAGAATAGTGATCAGCTTTGCTTTATTGTTCTGTCCGGCATTATCTCCGATATTCTTTGGGCTTTATATAGCTGCCGGCTTTTCAGATATGATCGATGGTGCTGTAGCAAGAAAAACCGGTACTGTCAGCGAGTTCGGATCAAGACTGGATACCATTGCAGATATTGTGTTCACGATGGTCTGTCTGATAAAAATTCTTCCTGTACTGGATGTTCCGATTTGGCTTTACATATGGATTTTAGTCATAGCGATTGTAAAACTGTTCAATATCGTCATAAGTTATATCAGACAAAAAGAGTTCGTGGCGGTGCATTCCATGATAAACAAGCTGACTGGAGTGCTGCTGTTCGTTTTCCCGATGACCCTTGCATATATTGATTTGAAATACAGTGCGGTTTTTATATGCTTGGTTGCAACTATAGCGGCTGTGAATGAAGGATATCTGATTCGATCCGGAAGAAAAGTAATGGTTTAGAATCTGAGTTTATACTGATGGAATATTGTGGAATGTGCTAAAAACAGGCATTATTAAGATGACGCAATAGGACACAGTATGAATGAATTAGTACTCGAATGGAGAAATAATATGATAAGAACGAAACAATTTCAGATACTTACTGATATTGACCTGGTATATAAACTCATGACGGAAGTGTATAACCATGAAGAGACCAATGGCCCGGCTGAGCCTTTCTTTGAGTATGCGATCACATCCCCTTGGCTGGAGAGGGACTTTCTTCGACTCAACCGCTTCTGGCTTGACGATGATGTTCCGGTTGCTTTTGTGTTTTACGAGCAGCCTGTCACATCGATCTACTTTGTACTGCGCCCGGGATATGAATATCTTGCGCGCGAGATGATTGAATATGCCGAACAGAATTACCCAAAGTTTGAAGACCCGATGGAACTGGTTCTTATTTCCGGTCAGACAGCATTGATCGATGCGGCAAAAACACTGGGTTATGAACTTGCCTACGAGGAACCGGAACACTATTTTGATTTTCGTCTTGGAAAACTGGAATATCCTCTTCCACAAGGTTATCACTTTGTGGATCCTGTCACTTCTGATCCTCTTAAGACAGCTAAGTGCCTCTGGGATGGTTTCAACAAATGGGAACTGGGTGAGTTTAAAGACTGGGATATTCCGACTAAGAATGAGGGAAGAAGTCCTTTTGAACTCTATCAGAATATTCTTGGCGCCACGATTGCGCCTGCGCCTCATGCGACTTATGAGTATACAACGATCATAGCGGACGAGAACGACGATTATGTCTGCTTTTCCGGTATGTGGTGGTGTCCTGCGACCCATCTGGCATATATGGAACCGCTCTGCACGGTCCCGGAGCATCAGCATAAAGGTCTTGCCGCAGCTGCACTTTCTCATCATGACAGTGTACTCAGACCCCTTGGCGCAGAGGTGATGACCGGCGGCGGAAACGAGTTCTATAAGAAGATCGGATATCAGTGTACGCGAATATACGGCCATTATGTGAAGCAATAACTGATGAGGTGTTTGTCGGAATAACGCGAAAACGGGAGATAGACGTAATATGATTGACTACGAAATTATAAAACTGTCAAAGGATGAGTGGAAGGGAACACCTGTCCCGATGAACTATATGACCGATGGATACTTCGATGTCCAAGTCAGAGATAGTGCTGATTCATTTCACATAGACATTGAGAAAAAGTGTTACGAGACGCAGCAGATGCATTACTGTGACTTCCCGGACTATCTTTTTGCCGACTGGTGGGAAGGCGCAGAGGCATGGGGGATCGTATCGGAGGAGAATGAACTTCTGGCGTGTATCGAATGTTGTCCGGAAGAATGGAATAATCGGCTTATGGTTACAGAACTATGGGTCAGTGATAAGCTTCAGCGTCAGGGGATAGGAACACGTCTGATGGATATCGTCAAGGATAAGGCGGCCAAAGACGGGCGCCGTGCCATTATTCTTGAGACGCAGTCGTGTAATGTCCGGGCAATTGCTTTTTATCAGAGTCAGGGTTTTCAGATGGCAGGTATAGACAATTGCTGCTATGGTAACTTTGATATCAGAGACCATAATGTCAGATTTAATCTTGTCTATTTCATAAGACCTGACATCGTGAGAGCGGAAAAGGGAGATCTTCCTGAGATCCTGGATCTTCAGTACCTTGCATATCAAAGCGAGGCTGCTCTGTTTGGAAACAAAGACATACCGCCTCTTAAAGAGACACTCTCCGAACTGGAACATGAATTTGAAAACGGAGTCATTCTGAAGATGATCGATGAAACCGGCAGAATAATCGGCTCGGTTCGGTCTACGTCCGATGAGACTACCGTGTATGTTGGTAAACTCATGGTGCATCCTGATCATCAGAAAAAAGGATATGGTAAGAAACTTCTGCGCGAGATAGAAAGATACTATCTGAATAAGCGGTTTGAACTCTTTACAAGCACGAGAAGTAAAGAGAATATCATGCTCTATGAAAAGATGGGATATAAGAAGTTTAAGGAAGAAAAAGTGACAGACGAACTTGTATTTGTTTATCTTGAAAAGCCTAAGGAGTAATGCCGTGTATGGAAACTATAAATGATTCGATCTGCATTAAATCAGCTGAAACGGATGAGGAGTTGTGCGGGAGAGGATATGTGCACTGTACGGCATGGCAGGAAGCGTATAGAGGTATTGTATGTGACCAATATCTTGATACGATGACTGTAGAGGCGACAACAGCACGTGCCCGAAAGTTCCCGGATAATACACTTGTAGCTAAGGATAAAGATAAAGTTGTCGGTTTTGCAGTATATAGTCCGTCGAGAGACGAAGATCTGGCGGATGCAGGAGAGGTTGACGCCATTTATGTCCTTTCGGACTATTATGGCCGTAAAATCGGATATAGATTGATGAATGAAGCCATTTCCAGACTTGGAGATGTTGACACTATATTTGTTTGGGTGCTTGAAAAGAATGAGAGAGCCATTTCTTTTTATCACAAATACGGTTTTGAATTTGATGGGGCAAAAAAAGAATGGAATCTCGGCACGCCGGTTTCAATCGTTAGAATGGTAATGAAAAGGAAGTAAACCGTCAGGTTAGTTCACTAAGGAAAAATGGATTGAGAAAGAGAAGAACCGAGGAATATGATTAAAGCGATCGTTTTTGATATCGGACAGACCTTAACCTATTATCCGATCCCGCTTAATTGGTCAAATTTCAGAACAGACGTAGAAGTCTATCCGGAAGCAGAAGCGGTTTTGAAAGGATGGAAAAGGCAACAAGAGAATAACTGGCGGAGGTTGCCGGAAAAGCGGGTTTCAGATTCCTGAGTAAGTGGCGGAGAGATTATGGTTATACGGCGTGCATTAAAAGAAGATGCAGATGTTATTGGAGAAGTTCATTCTGATGCGTGGAGGCAGACATATCAGGGTATTTTCAGCCAAGAATACCTAGATTCTGATTCGCCTGCATCCAGACGTGGAGAGTTTCTCCGCTCTTTGGATGACCAGGATTGTGTGTATATGCTTTTAGAAGAGGACGGTCAGGCGGCCGGAATCGTGAAGCTGGTCAGGAATGGGGATGAGGTTGAGATTGCCAGTATCTATATACTGGAAGAGTATAGAGGCCGTGGATTTGGCCGCAAGGTTCTAGAGTTTATACTCTCCGAATATAACGATCTTCGCTTTGTGCTTTGGGTATTGGAGGCAAACCATAACGCGTGTGCTTTTTATGAGAAGTGCGGTTTTGAATTGACAGACAAGGTCCGTCTTATAAATCGTGGCGGTGAGTTTAAACAGTTGATGTATGTGAGGGATATTTCTGTTAAATAGTAAACAGTCTGCAGGAGAATTGATTATGGAATTAATAAGCGACTACATGAGAGACGAAGAATCACGTCACATGTTGAATGCTTTGACCCAAAAGACTTTCGGATTTGATTTCGAAGGATGGGTTACAAATGGATATTTTGAAGGGGATTACATTCCCTATTCACTGGTGGAAAACGGTGCGATGCTATCTAATGTTTCCGCTAATAAGATGAGGTTCATGCAGAACGGGGTCATTAAAAACTACATTCAGTTAGGCACTGTCATGACCGATGAAAACTACAGGGGACAGGGCCTTGCCGCAAAGCTGATGCAGCACGTCATCAAGGAATATGAGGACAAGTGCGATGGCATCTATCTTTTCGGGAACCTTAGCGCAACAGGCTTTTACAGGAAGATGGGCTTTGACATCGTGAACCAGTACATGTACTTCGTCAAAGAGGAATTCTGCAACTGTGGAAAAGCAGGCGAGCTGTTCATGCCCGTCAGCGAAATGGGCGAAGATATAAAACAGAAGTACAAAGATCTCGTGCGTCTGAGCTGCCCGTATTCGGCATTTGAACAGATGAATAAGTTCGGTCTTCAGATGTTCTACACATCCGGAATGGACAATGTTTACTACTCGTCTGATCTGGATTGTTTCATCGTGAAGGAGCAGGACGGCGACACTGTATTGGGATCTGTTCTTTGCAAGGAAAAGGTCGGCCTTGCAGAAATCTTAAAGCGCATCGATGTCGAGAACAGATTGCGGCTCGGCTTTGTTCCTTTAGACGAAGACAAGGAGCTCTGCGATTGCTCCCTGTATGATGGAGGAGACGATTATCGGCTGTTCTACAGGGGAGCTGAGCTTGAATCAATCGAGCGCGACAAACTGTATTTTCCAGATCTGTCACACGCATAAATAAGCGGAAAATATGAATGCAGTTCGGAGACTCTTTGGGATGCTTTTTTGGGGGGCCGATTTAAACTATAAGGCTACCGCTAAACTATTGTCTCCACTAATGATTCGATATAGTATCAACTATAGATTGTTGCTGGAGGGGAATTATGACACATAAGGACTTAGCACTACAATACTTTAGCGAGCATCTCCACTGTTCACAGGCCGTTCTGGCAGCTTTTGCCTCAGAATGCGGTATTACAGAAGAGCAGGCATTGAGACTTGGCTCCTGTTTCGGTTCCGGAATGCGGAAGGGCGAAGTGTGCGGCGCCTGTACCGGAGCACTAATGGTCCTTGGTCTTCTGTTTGGTCAGATCAAGGCCGGTGATCTTGACGGACGACAGCGATCCGATGAATTGAACGATGAAATGATGCAGCGGTTTGCCGAGAAGTGCGGTTCCTATATCTGTAATGACCTGCTCGGCTGCGATGTCGGCACGCTGCAAGGTAGACAATACGCCCGTGATAATCATCTCTTTACTGAATTTTGCCCGAAGATGGTGGCAAATGCAGTTGATATACTGGAAGAGATTATCGCTAAGAATGGAGATCTATGATAATGAGCAACGATTATATTATTCGTGAGGCCAAGATCGAAGATGCTGAAAGGCTTATCGAGATCTACTCGTATTATGTTTTAAACACAGCGGTTTCTTTTGAATACGAAGTACCGACCATAAGTGCTTTTCGAGATAGAATCAAAGGAACGCTCGAAAAGTACCCGTATCTGGTCTGTGTTCAGGGAAATAAGATCCTCGGATATGCCTATGCCGGGGCTTACAGCTCTCGTTCTGCGTATGATTGGACAGCCACCACATCGATTTATGTGGATAAAGATTTCAACTTCCATAATCGAATGGGATATACGAAGGTCGCGCATATGAAAGCAATCGGCAAGAAATTCGATCGCTGGTATGATCTTCTGTGGATGCAGAAGACACTCTGAATAGTTGATAATTCTAAGTATTGATGGTATAAAGAAAGCGCAAACAATTGAATTAATGGTCACCGGAGGATAGTGTGCCGTAGCACAGGGGATCGCAGATTCATATCTGCAGGCCGCCTATCGGATAAGGTGTCGGGTGAGCCCGGAAAGATGTTTTACATCGCCGGGTTTTTGTATTTCCGGCGAAGATAGGAGGAGAAAATGAACAAAACAAAAGTAGTGCTGGTCCCTTTACATGCAGATGACCGCGAACAATTCATCAAAGACAATCAATGGGCTTTTAAGTATGGCGCAATGAAGGAATTCGGATTGCGTAACGATCAGATGGAAGAAGAAGGCGAGATCATTTCTCGAAAGACGATCGAAGACAGTATTGATCAGGGAGAAGCTTATAGGATCGTATGTGATGGCAAGATTTCAGGGGGCGTTGTAATACATGTTGAAAAGCGCAGAGGCTTTCTTGATCTTCTGTTTACATTACCCGATGTGCATAGCAAGGGAATAGGATATGGTGCCTGGTGTGAAGTAGAGAAACTCCACCCGGAAGTTGAGGTATGGGAAACGTTTACCCCATACTTTGAAACCAGAAATATACATTTCTATGTGAATAAGTGTGGGTTTCATATAGTGGAATTCTTTAATCCTTTCCATAAAGGTCCTTATGAGCATATGGATTCCGATGAAGAGGATTGTGGTGGCACCGGAATGGATTTCCGTTTCGAAAAGGTGGTCAGGAAATGAACATACTTGACATATGTCAGATAAATGGTAGTATAAAACTGACATATGTCAGAAAAGAGGTGCTGCCATGACACGTAAACCAAGATGCCGTTGTATTAGTCAGTATCCGGATCACTGGTCATTTTCTCCTGATGAAGTATCTTCTGATGAGACTATCATAATGAGTCTTGATGAGTTCGAGACTATAAGGTTAATCGATAAAGAAGGCATGACACAGGAAGAATGTTCCAAGCGGATGGGTGTAGCAAGGACGACCGTAACATCAATTTACGATTCAGCGAGAAAGAAGATCGCTGATGCTTTGATAGATGGTAAAAGGCTTCAGATCAGTGGCGGAGCATACCAACTAAAAGAAATGTTCAATATAGGAGCTATTCAGAAAGGAACGAATATTATGAGAATTGCAGTAACATATGAGAACGGAAATGTTTTCCAACACTTTGGACATACAGAACAGTTTAAGCTCTACGATGTCGAGAACGGACAGATCGTAAGCAGCCGGATCGTTGATACAAACGGAAGCGGACACGGGGCTCTTGCCGGATTCCTTAAGGCAGCAGAAGTCGATGCTCTTATCTGCGGTGGAATTGGAATGGGAGCACAGATGGCACTTGCCGAAGCCGGAATTAAACTATATGGCGGAGTTCAGGGCGATACTGATGAAGCGGTAAAAGCTCTTCTTATGGGTAATCTGGTATACGATCCTGAGGCTAAATGTGATCACCATGATCATGAAGAGGGCCATGAATGTGGTCACGGAAACCACGAATGTGGTCATGCCGGCTGCAAAAACGCATGAAAACATCGAGGATTTTAGCGTGATAGGTGCTCTTTTTCTGACATTTTTCAAGATCGGTCTTTTTACATTCGGCGGCGGATATGCGATGCTCCCACTGATTGAAAATATCTGTGTGGAGAAAAAGAAATGGATCACGCATGAGGAAATGATGGATATCACGGTGATCGCCGAGTCAACTCCAGGACCGATTGCAATCAATCTGGCGACGTACGTCGGATATAAACAGAAGAAGACAGTCGGGGCGCTGTTTGCCACTCTTGGGATGGTGATACCATCGTTTTGTATCATATATATCATTTCCAAATTCCTGGACAATTATCTTGAAATCACATGGGTAGCCAGTGCTTTTCGAGGCATCAAAATAGCCGTCGCACTTTTAATTATTGACGCCGCGTTGAAAATGTTCAAAAAGATGAAAAAGAAGCCTTTTCCGCTTGTTATCATGTCGCTGTCTCTTGTTGCCATGATGACCATCAATATGCTTGCGTTGCGGATTTCGTCGATCGTCATTATGCTCACGGCTGCACTGATCGGACTGGTTGCTTTTCTTGCTTCTGGAAATAACCGAAAGGAGGCAGTGAAGAAATGATTTATCTGGAACTGCTTATCGGTTTTCTTGAAGTCGGATTGTTTTCTTTTGGCGGCGGATATGCAGCGATTCCGCTGATTCGGGACGTGGTTTTGTCTCATGGCTGGATGGATGATGCGACTTTATCGCATATGATCGCGGTAAGTGAAAGCACGCCCGGACCGATGATGGTGAATCTGGCAACATATGTCGGAAGTGAGAAAGGCGGGATGCTTGGTGCCTTAATTGCAACGACAGCAGTTGTGCTTCCGGCTTTTCTGTTCATTCTCCTCATTACGGCGTTGCTTAAGAAATTTGTGAAGAACAGGCATTTTCAAGCTGTATTGAACGGGATGAAACCCAGTATTGTCGGTATTATCTTTGCCACAGGCGTATTCATGGCTATGCAAAACTGTTTCTGGAAGATAGAGAGCGGTGTAGATGCGGTAGCGATTGCACTTACTCTTGTACTGGGTGTTTTGTATTTCGGATCCCGTAAGGTGATGGAAAAAGGACTCACACCAATACAGTTAATTTGTATTTCAGCCGGCATAGGTGTGCTTGTGTATGGGATTTGAGATGACACTATAGAAGTTGGAATCGATTCTTCTTGAAGACGATCAATCCCTCATTACGCATCTTACAGAGTTCGTTCGACATGGCGCTTCTGTCAACAGAAAGGAAGTCGGCCAGTTGTTGCCGATTGTATGGAATGGTGATGGAGGCGCTGTTCTGTCGCCGAGCTTCCGCAGATAAGTAGGAAATGAGTTTCTCTCTGGTCGTTCGACGGGATATATGATCCAGTTTTTGAACAAGACTCTTATTCTTTTCGGAGATTGCAAAGAAGAGATTCTGAACAACAAGCGTGTGGAAGCGACAGGCGGACGAACATGTTGTGATAACGCGCTTGGCATCGAAAAAGAAAACAGTGCTGTCCTCTGTTGCGACTACATCGTTGAGAAGCACACCGCTTTTGGGTGCAACATACGCTTCGCCGAAAATCTCTCCAACGTCTATCTGAGCGAGGATACTGCGGTTTCCCCAATAGTCATCTTTCTGGATGTGAAGGCATCCATTGACGAGAATCAGAATGTCAGAAAGGTGCTCACCTTGTCTGAGTACGTATTGCCCTTTTCTATAAGAGTGGGATCGTGCTCCAAGACAGGAAAGCATGAGAGTGATTTCCTCGTCTTCGACACCAGCAAACAGTTTGGTCCTTTTCAATATTGGAAGATAATCTTTCACACCTTGCCCCTTTTGTTGTAAAAACAACGGAATTGTTAGACTTATTATTCTACAATCAAGGTACAAAATCAAGAAGAACAAAGGTGGAGTGAGTTATGATCAGGAAGATAATCAGAATTGATGAAGAGAAATGCAATGGGTGCGGGGCTTGCGCGAATGCTTGTCATGAAGGTGCCATTGAGATGATCAACGGTAAAGCAAAACTCACGAAAGAGAATTACTGCGATGGCCTTGGGGATTGTCTTCCGGCATGTCCGGCAAACGCGATCTCATTTGAAGAACGAGAGGCTCCGGCCTATGACGAAGCTGCTGTTAAAGCATCAAAGGAGAAAAAGTCCGCACCACTCGCATGTGGTTGCCCGGGTACACAAGCAAGAGCGATACAGAGAAAGGAAGTGACTGCTCCGGCGGATCTGCATACTGTAGAGAGTCAACTTTCGCAGTGGCCTGTACAGATTAAACTGGTCCCGGTAAAAGCGCCCTATTTTGATGGCGCGAAGCTTCTGGTCGCGGCGGATTGCACTGCATTTGCATATGGAAACTTCCATAATGATTTTATCCGGAATCGGATCACTCTTATCGGATGTCCGAAACTGGACAGTGTTGATTATTCCGAGAAACTGGCGGAGATCCTGAAAAACAATGATATCCGAAGTGTGACAGTTGTTCGCATGGAGGTGCCCTGCTGTGGAGGCATTGAAAACGCCGTAAAGCAAGCGTTGCTGGCAAGCGGGAAGATGATTCCGTGGCAGGTCATTACGATTTCTACTGATGGGAGTATTGTTGAGTGAGTGCTGCCTGAATTCTGAAGATGGTATAATCAAATGAGGAAGGAAAGAGAGGCGAGAGATGCGTATGGGAAAACTGAAAATAGCATTTTTCGATGCAAAAGAATATGACCGGCAGTCCTTTGTTATTTCTAATGGAAAAAACGGATCGGATAACGAAGAATTCGATATCTGTTATCTCGAAGCCAGGCTCTCGCCGGATACTTACAAACTTGCGGAAGGCTGCGATGCGGTATGTGTTTTTGTAAATGATGACATCAATTCTTTCGTGATCGATAAGCTCTGTGAAATGGGTGTCAAACTAATAGCGCTTCGTTGTGCCGGATATAACAATGTGGATATCGAACACGCATTTGGAAAGATCCATGTAGTCCGTGTGCCGGCTTATTCGCCTTATGCGGTCGCAGAACATGCGATGGCGCTTCTTTTGACTTCGATCCGCAGGATCCATAAAGCCTATATACGTACGAAGGATTTTAATTTCAGTCTGAATGGTCTGACCGGATTTGATCTTCACGGAAAAACAGTAGGCGTGATCGGAACCGGTAAGATCGGCAGGATCTTTATCGATATCTGCCGCGGATTCGGCATGCAAGTGATCGCCTATGACAAGTTCCCGGCTAAGGACTCGGGTATTGAATATGTTACGCTTGATGAGCTTTGGGAACGAAGCGATGTCATATCTCTTCACTGTCCGCTGACGGATGAGAACCGTCATATGATCAATTCAAAAAGTATGGAGAAGATGAAAAAGGGAGTCGTGATCATCAACACTTCCCGAGGTGCTCTGATCGATACCGAGGCGCTGGTGGAAGGAATCAAACAGAGAAAGATCGGAGCAGCTTGCCTGGATGTTTATGAAGAGGAATCTGATGTGTTCTTCCATGATTATTCTAATCACATCGTGAATGATGATGTATTGGCGCGTCTCATTTCCATGCCAAACGTGATCGTCACATCCCACCAGGCCTTCCTTACAAATGAGGCTTTAGGTAATATTGCGGATACTACGCTTCAGAATATCCACGACTTCTTCGACACAGGACTCTGTGCAAACGAGGTGTGCTATAAATGTGCAAATATCAGCAAGTGCAACCAGAAGCATGAGCAGAAGTGCTTTTGACCGTTTTCTATAGGTCGTATCGGTATGATGTCTAGCCGGGGGCTGGCATTTGGATAATCAGTTGTTTTCTTGATCACTCATTGATAACATTGCCTCTGCTATAATACATGTGTAACTAGTCGATTAAATCAACAGTTTTCAAGTCTGTAAGGTATAAAAATGAGCATAAGGACAAATTACGAGAAATGGTATGAAGGAGACACTTATTACTGGGGGCTGGAACCCGGGGACTTCCTTGAAGAATTAATAGAACTGTGTCCGCCTTCTGCTGATAAAAAGGTTCTGGACATAGGCTGCGGGGAAGGAAAAGATGCCGTGTACATGGCTCAGAAGGGCTACGACGTTACTGCATTTGATCTGACGGAGAACGGTATAAGGAAGACTGTCTCTTTGGCCGAGAAGAGAGACGTTAATATCAGAGCATATGTTGATGACATCAATACCTTCAACACAGATGAACAGTTTGACATAATCTATTCAACCGGAACAGTTCAGTATCTTTTCGAGGAAAACAAAAAAGGTTTCTTTGATAAGCTGGATAAGATCACAAAGAGGAACGGAATCGTTTATATCAACGTATTTGTTGAGAAACCATTCTTGGAATTACCTCCGGATTGGGATATGGAAGAGAAGATGTGGAAGTCAGGTGAGCTCTTCACCTATTTTGCTGACTGGAAGGTCGAACGCATTGATGAAGTGATCTTCGAAGATGACAGTGGCGGGATACCTCATTATCACTGCATGGATACCATTATCTGCAGAAAGATCCAATAAGATAACGAATCGGATAACTTCGGAATTTCATGATTCCTTAGTCAAGAAAATAATCAGGAAAAGAAATAAGCACAGGTGGTTTAGTGCCCCCTGTGCTTTTCTCTTTTCTTTTGCTGTTTCAGTTCAAACTCACGTTTCTCAGCGG
>JAEEWG010000029.1 GCA_016287245.1 Clostridia bacterium | reverse complement strand
CGTGTTACTCACCCGTCCGCCGCTAAGTTAAAAGTGGTGCAAGCACCTCTCATAACTCCGCTCGACTTGCATGTGTTAGGCACGCCGCCAGCGTTCATCCTGAGCCAGGATCAAACTCTCAAAAAAACTTTTGAGAGCCTTTTGGCTCTTTGTTTACTTTTGTTTTCAACTCTATGAATTGAACTATTGGCTCGTATAAAAGTAGTAATTACTTTCTGCTCTTCTATTCAATTTTCAAGGTCCGTGGCACCCCGCTTCCGCGAAGCGCTTGATTATATTATCACCAGACCCATACCATGTCAAGCACATTTTTGAGATTTTTTCGAATTTTCAGAACACTTTTTTCAAGTATCGAAACACGCCTTTTCGGCAGGGCATCATGCCGACGCATAATGGCCGATCGTACGCCCGTTTTCTTTAATGAAAAATAATGCGTACGCGCGTATATATAAAGCCCCTTTTGCAAGGGGCTTCGTATAGCTGAAGTATGGATCAGAAGCGACCTCCGCCGCCTCCGCTGTGGCCGCCTCCGCCGCCACCTCCGCCGCCGGAGCTGGAGCTGGTGTGGTAAACGCTGACGGTCTTTCGAATAAAGTTATCCGACTTTTCGAGCGTCTTACTCTGTTCCCTGTCGATATACTCTGAAGAATTCGGTTTCGGATCGAGTTTCTTGTTTGCGACACAAAAGAGAGTGACCAGTCCCGCGATGATCAGCGGAATGATGATGCATGCGCCATAGGTAACCACAAGTCCCGTGGAATGGAAGTCATATTCGTCGAGGTCTTCCAGGATACTGGAGATCGCATCGAAATAATTCTCATTCTGAAGGTCTTTCTTGTATCTCGTAAAGAGAGTATTACACTCTTCGTTATCTACGGTAAAGAACGCCGTGCCATAGGTATAGAGCCAGAAGAAACGGCCGCCCGGAACATCCTGTGTCAGATCGATATAGATGCAGAAACCGGAGTTGTCCTGCATGCTCGTATGGATGCAGTTGGATTTATAGATCGATGCCGCATGCTTTTTGCAGTCGCTGTCCGTAAGGCCATACGGATTATCTCTTGTGGTCGCTACGACAACGTTGATATCGTGTTCCTTTTTCAGATCCTTCGCCAGATCTTCCAGCATATCCAGTTCAAGATCCGAGAAGATCTCCGCATCGTCAATGATCTCCACCTTCTTCGGCGGGCGGGTGTTCATGAAGATAAAGGCAGCAATGGAAAATACGACGATCGCCACCATAACGAGCAGAACGATACCGGAAACGGCATTCATCTCGCCCCATATGCTCTTCTTTACATGGGAAAGATCTTCTTTTACAGAAGAGGTATTTGTCTGATTATTATTCTTTTTGCTCATCCGACAAAACCTCCCATGAACATTCCGGCGATAAGTCTTGTCAGCACGGCTGTAATGGCCAGAACGACGAAGAACAGGATGATCTTCTTAAGTCTGCTGACAGGCGGCTTTCCGGCCACTTCGCCGGTCTGTCCGTTCATGCAGAAATCGTAGTTTTTCCCATTGTATTTGTAATGCAAAAACCAGACCGGAAGCATCGCATAGAACATCTTCGGTTCATAGATCAGCGTGTTATCCTGCTTTACGGTAACACCCTTGTTGTAGGTCTTAAAAGTCGGCTGAAGCTCTGCCGTGATGTATTCTTTCAGTCGGGAAATGAGTCTTTCCTTCATGTCATCTCCGGTCAGGTCGTATCTCTCAGCGAAGAATCCCTGCATATAGGCCGGATCAAATCTCTCCATAGCTTTGAATTCGAACGGTTCGATGGCTTCCATGAGTTTGTCGTCGATGCGCTCGGCACCATCGAGCGGAATATGTTTCCAGCTTAAATCCATCCGTCTTCTCACCTGATAGTAAGAAGTCGTTACGGTAGTCGTGCTGCCGATCGTGACCGATTTCTGCTCAACGCCTTCGCCGATGACATCCACATCACTTCGTACGTCATATAGCCAGAACGGTACATAAAGTCCAGTGAGTTTTTCAATATTCTTATCACTGACAAAGTCAAACGGCGTCCAGCGTCCGCCCTTGCACCACTTGAAGAACTTCTTGACCGCCTCTTCTTTTCCGTATTTGAAAGGAAGGATAAAGTCCGGGGAGAATTCATCGGTGAGCCGCTGGCTGATCACCGCCGGAGATCCGCAGAAAGCACAGAACGTCGCACTTGTATTCTTATCAGTAACAACAGTCGCACCGCAGGCATTACAGATAAACTGCACACCCTCATCTTTCAGGCTTTTCTTAATATGCTCTTCGGCCTGCTCCGCATGGATGCGTTCACCGGCATCACTTTGTTCGGGAGCTTCCGGCACGATCGTATTCTGAAGCTGCTCTGCCGTAAAACTGCTCATACAGTATTCGCAGACCATGAGCTGACGGTCAGCATCGAAGATCAGATTACCGCTGCAGTTCGGACACTTAATTGAATCGGCCATTTCATTTCTCCTTTTTTTTGCATGGGTCTATTCTACCATTTTTGATGAGAGGTTGCGATATTGAGCGGATGTGCTACACTCTTTTTGGAAAGACTTTGTCAAAGAACTATTATTCCCGGCAAAGCTGGTTCGAGGTGAAAATATGCTTGACTCCATTCAGAACATCGATTTTTACATCCTGGATTTTCTCCAGACCATGGCGCGGTCCTCATTCTGGGACAAGTTCTTCTCATTCTTTACCGTATTCGGGAATGCGCCGATGTTCATCTTCTATACCGCCTTATTTCTGGTGTTCAGACAGACCCGTAAGGAAGGTTTGATGCTGACCGGTGGACTTACCACAGGTCTTGTGATCGGAAACCTCATTCTGAAAAATGTCATCCACCGCGCCCGTCCCTGCTGGCTGCGCCCCGAGGTAACACTTCTGGTCAAGAATCCGAGCGACTATTCTTTTCCGTCCGGACATGCGATCGCCGCGACCGTCTTTGCGGTCATCCTGATCTATACCCATCCGAAACTGGCGTACGGGCTGGTCCCCGCCGCGCTTTTGATGTGCTACTCGAGAATGTACCTTTACGTACACTTCCCAAGTGATGTTCTGGCCGGCATGCTGATCGGCGCAGGGATCGGAGTTCTCACCTGTTACCTGACTCCGAAGATCGAAAAGAAGATCAATGAGAGAAAAGAAAAAAGATCCATCATCTGATGGATCTTTTTTTGTCTTTTTCTAAATTCGGATCTTAATCCTGATTCTCGTAAGCAACCAGATACTCTTCGCCGTACATCTTACGAAGCTTCGGCTTTTCGATCTTACCTGTCGCATTACGGAGGACAGGTGCAAAGATGATCTTTCTCGGACGCTTATATCTCGGCATCTGCAGACAGAAGTCATTGACTTCTTCTTCCGTAAGTGTCATGCCCTCTTTGACCTCGATGATCGCACCGGCGATCTCGCCCTGACGCTTGTCCGGAAGTCCGATGACCGCTACGTCCTTGATCTTATCGTTCTTCATGATGAAGTCTTCGATCTCTACAGGATAGAGGTTCTCACCGCCGGAGATGATAACGTCCTTCTTTCTGTCGACGAGATAGATAAAACCATCCTCATCCTGACGTCCCATATCACCGGTCAGGAGCCAGCCGTCCTTCAAGACTTCGTTTGTGGCTTCCTCGTTATTGTAATAGCATTCCATGACGCCGTTGCCCTTGACACAGAGCTCACCGACTTCACCCTGCTTGACGATATTGCCCTGCTCGTCGATGATCTTGCATTCCCAGCCATAGCCCGGAATGCCGATCGCGCCGACCTTCTCGACATTTTCAACACCGAGGTGCACGCAGCCGGGTCCGATGGACTCGGAAAGACCGTAGTTCGTGTCGTACTGGTGATTCGGGAAATATGCGAGCCATCTCTTGATCAGGGACTTCGGAACCGGCTGTGCACCGATATGCATCAGTCTCCACTGATCGAGCTGATAGTCTTCCTTTTTCACGTCTCCGCGATCCAGCGCATCGAGGATATCCTGTGCCCACGGGACTAAAAGCCATACGATGGTGCAGTGTTCGGACGAAACTGCATCGAGGATGTACTTCGGCTTGGTGCCGCGGAGAAGAACGGCACGGGAACCGGAAACCAGGCTGCCCATCCAGTGCATCTTCGCACCGGTGTGATAAAGCGGGGGGATACAGAGGAAGCAATCCTCACGGGACGTGGAGTGATGCTTCTGCTCAACGATCGCCGCATGGGTCAGACTTCTGTGACGGTGAAGGATCGCCTTCGGGAATCCGGTCGTACCGGAGCTGAAATAAATCGCACCGAAATCTTCGTCTGTGATCTTGATGTTCGGACGGGTGCTGGAATAGTCGCCTGTGATCTGGCGGTAATCTTCTGCAAAAGAGGGGCACTGCTCACCAACAAAGATCAGGGCTCTGTTCTTGTGGAGCGCCGGCTCGATATTTTCGATACGGGAAACGAATTCCGGGCCGAAGAACAGGATATCCAGTTCGGCAAGGTTCGAGCAGTAAAGGATCTCATCGGATGTATAACGGAAATTGAGCGGAACTGCGATCGCACCGGTCTTTAAAATACCAAAATAGATCGGGAGCCACTCGAGGCAGTTCATCATGAGGATGCCGATCTTGTTTCCTTTTTTGATTCCGCGGGAAAGGAGCATGTTAGCGAGGCGGTTCGCCTTCTCGTCAAAGACCTTCCATGTGATCTGGCGGCGGTATGCCTGTGTCTTCGTGGGCTGGATCAGCTCATATTCTTTCCATGTGATGCGGCCGACTTCCTGCTGTTCCGGATTCAATTCCACCAGCGCGACTTCATCACCATAAAGATCTGCATTTCTCTCAAGATACTCAGTAACAGGCATATTCTATTCCTCCTACAATTACTACACATGCTACAAACGTAATAAATACGCCTATATGAGTATAGCAGGAAAACTAAAAAAATACACCCTGAGTTTTTATGGCAAAAGAAAGCCGCTGTTCACGCGCTCATTTTTGGAGAGGGTCGGAGCAGCGTGACCAGCGACATATCGAAAACGCAATTGCGCGTGTTCTTAAAGTTAGGCGTTCTTTTTATAGACCTCCATCAGGCCTTTCAGGATCAGATCCGGATCGAGGATGATTTTATGCTCGCATAGTGAGACCACCGAGGCGGCATACCGTCCGGTCGCCACGATCGTGCATTTCTGACCGTATTCCTTTTCGATCCGCCCGATCATGCCATCGATGGCAGAAGCGGCCTGATACATAAGTCCGCTCTGGACACTGTCGATGGTATTGGTGCCGATGACCTTCTTCGGAATATCGAAGGCCACGCTCGGCAGCTGGGACGTCTTCTCACAGAGCGCTTCCGCCGCCACACCCATGCCGGCGCCGATCGATGTGCCGACAAAAGCCTTCTGATCATCGATCAGGGAAAAGGCGGTCGCCGTTCCCATATAGACGTTGATCTGCGGCACAGGGTATTCTTTTACCCCGGCAACCGCCGCCATGATCAGGTCTGATCCGACCTGCGCCGGATTGTCTGTACGGATCTTAAGCCCCGTTTTGACTCCCGGGCCGACCACCATCGGCGCTTCACCTGTAAAGCGTTCGATGGCACGGCAGATATTTTTCGTAACAGACGGAACGACCGACGAAACGATCGCCCCGCTGACCTCGTCAAAAGACATGTCATTAAACCGGAGCGCGGTCTCCAGAAGCGATGCATACTCCAGCTCGGTAGAGCGGGTATGGGTCGTAAGAAGCTCGGTAAAGAGGATCTTCTTCCCGTCAAAACCACCCAGAAGGATGTGTGTATTTCCGATATCAACTGCAAGGATCATAGGTGTAACTCCTTTGGGCAGAAAGTGAGGATCATTCTTTGGATTCAGAAACTTCTTCTGCTTTTTCCGCGATATCCGATGCTTTTTCGGAAGCGTCAGATGCTGCTTCCGCGACAGTCTTCTTATTGATCGTAGCAAAGTCGATCAGCTTGGCCTTCTCGAGAGCCGTTCCGATCGCACTGGTTACAATGCAGGTGGCGATCAGCTCGAAGATACAGTTGATCCCGACGAATGCGAAGAAGAACAGCAGGATATTGTTTGTCTTATATCCCCATTCATTTACCGCGTTGATGAAGGTCTGGCTGTTCCAGAAGAACAGAAGCAGCGAGAGCATGAAGAAGATCGTGTTGAAGAGTGCGGCACAGAAGCCTGTGATCGCACCGCGGTTGACACTGATCTTACGGTCCTTGTTCGTTCTGACGTTGTGAAGACCGATCGTGATCTTGTTTTCCGCAACCAGACCCGCGCAGAATCCTGCGAGGACACGCGGAACGATACACATAACACAAGTCATGAAAGGATTAATGTCGCAAAGGAACGTTCCGAAGAACGAAAGGCCGAAGCACTGTGCAAAACTGGTGATGCCGAAAACAGCACCGAGGATCGCACCGGCCACAGGACCAAGCGCTACAGCACCGATTGCTACAGGGATCATGAGAAGGGAAATTTCGATGGTACCGACTTTGAGGTACCCGACAGGCGTGAACGACATGACGATCATGATCGCACAGAGAATGCCCATCAATGCAATAGATTTTGTTTTCTGAGTCTGTTTTTTCATAATACAAACCCTCCTTTGATATTATTCCTCATTTCGAGGATACAATTGCGGCTCTCGTTTTCATCCCTTCCCGCCTGCGTCAGATCCGCGACCCTTGCGGTACCTGCATTTTCAGACGTTTCGTATGGGCATGGAAACTCCTGCCGATGCGATTATATAATAGAATTTCAAATTTGTCACTTATAATAAGTAATTGTGATATACAATGCATGGTATAAACTAGCATGAGAATAAGAAAATGCCGATCTGCACCTTTTCAGGGCGAACGGTAAGAGAAAGGAAAAGAAAAGCCTTGTCACTTAAGAAGAAGACACAACTCCGTATCGCATCCTTCGCACTCGCCACAGTGCTTCTTTCCGGCTGCTCATATCGTTCGCAGACGGAAGTCAATAACAGCGAGCCTTCTTCGAATGTGACTTATGAAACCGAAGAGGGATCTGTCAGGGACATCGCGGATACCATCAGCGAAGAAGTCTTCTATAATGCAGAGAAGATCCAGTTGTCCGTACCGGAACCAACCCTGCCGGAAGGCTGGTCTCTATTCAACACCTCTTTTTATTCGCCCGTCTTCGTAGGGGATTACCTTTTTACTTATGTTAACCGCACCTATGAAATCACTTCTGAAGGCCCCGAAGGCATTATAATCGAGCCATATAACGAAGATTTCTGGGCCTTCTTTGACCTGGATGGCCAATACGTCGGTACACTTACAGGTGAGAATCTCGATCTTCCGGGAGATTGTTATTTTCATGCAGAAGAAAATGGATTCGTTGCAGTATATAATTGCTATGACTATGACCGCGACAACGGGGAACAGTCCATTTATAAAGTAGATTTTGATCTGTCCGGCCAGATGACCCGCGCACCGAGGGTCATCCACAGTGAGCAAGACGCTTATATCGATCATGTTCTTTTCGCAGAAAACGGGCACATTCTCTGCAGTTACGGCAACAGGCTCATCAATCTGGACGCTTCTGAAAAAGTCCTGTCCGGGATCGGAATGACAGAAGACCGCACCTGCGCCGGGATCTGGGAGGAAGACGGCAAATACTATGTCCAGCTTCGTGTCCACAGTGACGATTCCCCCGACAGCTACGAACTGTACCAGCTCTTATACGATGCAAACGGAATGGTCTCTCTTTCTTTCGACTTCCGCGCCTCTGACAATCTGGCCGGCATGCACATCTCCCAGGATAACGGCAAGATCTATGCAGCTACGAGAAACTCCATTGGCACGATCGATCTGTCGTCCGGCAAATTCGGCTGTCTGATGGACTGGAATCAGACCGACTACGACAGAAATATCCTCACAAGTGGAAATGTGAAGATCCTTTCGGAAGGGTCCTGTTCCTCTCCGGTGAGCGTGATCGCCGCACAAAAGGACCCGGGTCCTATGGTAGCGCCGAAGGAGACCGAATCAGAAAACAGCAGTATCCAGGCCTCATCCACATCCGGGGATGTAACTACGGACGAAACCACCACAGCCAGTAAAGAAGTGACCCGTCTTTGCATTGCCGAAATCGAATCCATTGATATGGAGAATCCGAATTGCTATCTCATCTACCTCACTCCGGCAGAAAAGAATCCGCACAATGGTCAGAAGCAGATCTGGATCGGCGGTGTCGGCATCTCGTCGAGCCCGATCACCAAATCCATCTCGCAGTATAACGCAGATACCACTCATGCGGCCTGGATCAAACTGTATGACTATGCGGATTTCCGTCTGAATGACTATAAAGACTTTACTTTCTACCAAAATGCCGTAGAACAGGATATGCCTTACGAGATCACCCCTGTTGACAGTTTGAAATTCCGCGAACGAGCGACGGATAATATGGAACACCAGATCAATGCCGGCATCGGTCCGGACATTATCGTCAGTTCCGGAGATTCTCTCACCTTAGGCAACAGCGATTACCTGACAGACTTAAATCCTTATATTCGAAGCATTCACGGCATCGACACGACCAAGTTTTTTACAAATGTCCTGGAGGCATTCGAGGTCAATGGAAGCCTTTATCAGCTCCCTCTGTACTTCCGGAATTACGCTCTCCTCGGGAACATCTGCTATACCGATGGGAAAGATAAGATGAACTACCATGATCTTTCTCTTGCTCAGGCAATGTACTCCGACAATATGATGCTTTTCGCAGAGCAGGATACTGCCAGGATGATGAAATTGTTCCTTGAGGGTGAACTTACCTCATGGGTCGACTATGAGCGCGGTTCCGTTACCATCGACCAAAACTCTCTGATCGACATGCTCGAACTTCTAAAGGTCAGTACCATTTACGGGTATTATTCAGATTCCGAACTCGAACCGGCTATAGAGGATCCAAGCCCATTCCGCAATATATTCCAGCTCGCTGACTGGGTTTCGATCTTCTGCAGTGCGTCGACCAACACGTACGAAGAATATCTACAGTACCAGCTTTTCGGCGGACATATACAGTGGTTTGGGTACCCGGGGTCGAAAGATTGCTCCATGCTCGCAGAGTCCGACCTGACCATCGGGATCACCTCCTACAGCACGCAGAAGGAACTGGCATGGGAAATCATCACGTATCTGCTTTCGGATGACGCACAGCTTAACATCGCCCAGACAATCAAGTATGGTCCGAATGGTTATATGGAAGAAAAGATACCGATCAACATCAATGCGTTCCGCACCTTGAACTCGAAATATAAGAACACCCCCATGTACGGAAATGTCAATAATCCTAACTATCCGGAACTCGAATACTCCGATGACCTTCTTGCGGAATATGAAGCGCTCCTGTCTACTCCGAAGAGAAGATATGCGACAGATGCGACTATCTACGATATCGTAAGGACATATTTCGAGCGCTATATGAGTGGCGAGATGACCGTCACCCAGGCCGCCGCCACGATCGAAGAAAAAATCAAATCTGCTCTCAGTTCCTAAAGTTAGGATCATCACATAAAGAGAAAAACTGACCGTTTGATCTTCAGGCGGTCAGTTTTTTTGTGCCTTTATTTTTCTGTTCTGGTAGAGGTATCCGACGATCAGGATCACGATCGTCAGGGCGATACAGCTGTAGAAGGAAATACCACGTGAGAAAAGAGCGAGATTTGCGGTGCTGGCGATATCTTCGATCTGGCACAGTCCACTGAGAAGGAGAAAATCCGCAACGCCCATTCCTCCGGGGACCGGAAGGCTATAGACACCGACGAGCACCAGGCACGAGACAGCGGTCACCTCCGGAAGGTTTGCCATCGATCCGCCAAAGGCCAGATAGACCAGGACCGTCGTGCTGACCAGTGAAAGACGCTGCAGTAGATTGAGAAGGAAAGCCACCACCATGGCCGGCTTATTCTTGAAGATCAGATCTGCACAGTTCTTATACTGCTCGATGGCGCTTTCGATCTTTTGAATGCGCCCGTCCACATCACGGATCAGGTGCAGCTTTTTTCCAAGGTGTACGAGCTTGACCGCCACCTTTTTGATCCACTGCTCCTTTTTCAGGATCAGAACGAAGACCAGACACAGACCTAAAAGGATGATGAATCCGATCATTACGAGAGTCTGCGCAAGTGTATCAAGACCATAGTAGATAGAAGGTGCAATGGCGAATCCAAGAACGCCGACGATCGCCAGCGCGCCAATATAAAAGAGCATGTTCAGTACCAGGATGACAGCAGACTCGGCCACAGGTATCCCGTCACGGGACATGAAATAGGCACTTGCCGGCTGACCGGCAGAGGCAGATGGCGTGATCGCAGAAAAATAGATATCTGCGGCAGAATAGAGGATCCCGTGGCTTCTGATGGGCTTCTCCCCTTCTTTCTTCGTCAGGGTCTTAACCAGAATATCCAGCGCCAGCCCTTCGAAAAGGATATTGCACACCATGCCCAGAACCGCTGCGACGAGCCACTTCACATCTGCATTTCTCAGCGTCTCCCGAAGAAGCGACGGCGAAAAACTCTCGCTTCGGGAAACGACGGCCCAGATACTGAAGACCATCATCAGCAGGAACAATATCATCCATGGGATCTTCTTTTTCAGCATGTTTAGATCAGGACTCCTCAGGGATCTCGTCCCAAGTTCTCGTATCTTCGGTAAAGCCTTTCTTTGCCTTCGCGCGGACGACCGCCCGGATGATCAGTCCGGAAAGGATGATCAGGAGCATGACGACCCAGCCGAAGAGGATATTCGCCTTGAGGGAGTATCCGTCGTTCTTGCCATAGATACCGCCTCCGCGGACGAGACTTACGATATTCCAGACAAAGAGTCCGGAAAGTACAGCCGGAGAGATGAACTTGATCGACGGAATAAACCATACATTGGGCATGAAGAAGGACTTCGTGTTCTTGTTGATCTGCTCGAGGATCTTCGTCGTCTGGAAGAACCATCCGGCCACGATCACTTCGAGGATACCCGTTAAGATCAGTGTGTAGCTGTTGATGAAATAGTCCACGATATCGAGGACTGCAAGGCCCGCGCCCGTAACATAGATCAGGCTGATCACACCTTCGATGAGGCAGATCGTAAGGGTCGTCTTTTTCTTATTGAGTTTGAACTTGTCCGAAAGCGCTGTCGACACGCCTTCCACGATGGAGAAGAGAGAGTCGATGGCCAACGTGATCAGGCAGAAGTAGAATACGAAAGCGAAGAGCATATTCACGACGCCGGAACCGGAGAGTTTGACGATCGCCTGCGGGTAAATAATGAACGCAGTAGCAATACCGGATGCGGACATATTGTCGAGCATGCCGACACCGGCCATCGTCGTAAACATAACGATACCGGCAAGCACGCTGATGATCATATCGGAAAATGCGATGATCATGGAATCCACCGCAATATTGGCTTTGCTGTCGAGAAAAGATCCGTAAGCGAACATGATGGCCATGGAAGTCGAAAGCGAGTAGAATACCTGACCGATCGCATCGATCCAGAGGTTCGAATCAGTAAGAGCGCTCCACTTCGGGATGAAGAGTTTTGCTACGCCGTCCATTGCGCCCGGCATGGTAAAGCCGCGGACCGCGAGGACCAGAAGACAGATGACTGGAAGAGATACCGTGTATTTTACGACCTTTCCCACTGTCGTCGTACCGTTTCGGATGCAGAAATAGCAAAGCGCCCAGGCAATGACCAGGCAGATCAGGACCGGCCATGCGATCGTCGTAAAACCGGACGTCGTGCCTGTCGTCTTGATGGTATTTGCCCACAGGGAGCTGGCTGCTTCCGTGTCATCCGTCATGTTCATGAACTTGAAGCTCATGAAGAACATCATGATGACCCATGCAAATACTGCCGCATAGTAAATGGAGATGCCGATACCATTGGATACAGCGATCCAGCCGACACTCTCTGCTTTTTTATTCAGTGCTCTCATCGAACCCGGAGCACCCTGTTTCGTCCGTCTCGCCACAGCGATCTCCAGCATCAGAAGCGGAATGCCGATGACCAGCATCGCCAGAAGATATACGAAAAGAAACGCTCCTCCACCATATTTCGAAGCCAGTCCCGGAAAACGCCATGCATTTCCCAGACCTACAGCGGAACCGATCGCCGCCAGAATAAATGTGGATCTCGATGACCACTTATCACGCATGAGAATTCACTCCCCCAAATAAAAAAAGCTCATGGATGCATTCACACCCATGAGCATTATATCAGATTATTTACCCGTCAGTTCGAAGAACCTCCGCCGCCTCCGCCACCGCCGCCGGCCGAAGCTTCACGGTCGCGGATCATGTGCTGAAGCGCAATGACGATCGCCACCACGATCTTCTCCTTATCCGCCTGATAGATATCCATGCAGTACTTATCGTGGATAGAGAACATCTTCTGGCCGATCACCGCGATGATGTTTCCGGTCGAGTCGTAAAGCTCGAAATTGAGGCCGAGGACATTTCCCCGAAGCTGCTAGCCGAGGCCTTCGATGTTCGTGATGTCGCGAACGATGTGGAAGATCTCATTGGAAAGCTCGAACATGAGGCCATCTGCCATGGTGACATAATGCCTTTCATGAAGCGTCAGGATCTTCCTGCTGATATGCGCCACAAACGCGCCGGAAGAATCCGTGATGTCTGTCTTATCGTGAAGCGAGATCATCTTGCTATTCGACTCGTAAAGAACCGTTCCGGTATCGTCGGTGATATCGATATGGTGATGCAGAGTAAACACCTTAGACGATGTATAAAGGGAACTCACCGGCTGACCGAAAGCCGCCACGTTATTTACATTCGGAGCCTCCCCTTCTTTATGGAATCTGTGTACCTTTGAAAATGTGCCCATCGTATGACACTCCTTTTTCATTATGATCGGGCAGATATCTTTTCTACCCAAGAAAGATATTACCCTATTCCCTTATGGGAAAATAGTGTCAGTTCCGCAAATTACTGAGTGATATCCCGTCTTCCCCTTTCAAAGGATCTTTTCCATCAGGAAAGCCCGTATTCCCTTAGCGATTCCGGGGAAATAAAAAGCGAGGCAGGGGTGTTTCTGCCTCGCGAGGTTTGGGATAGTATAGGGGAACTCGGGAAAGTTCTCTAGGCTTGTATGAAGAACTGAATCCTGTATTCCTTTTCATGCGACTTGGGAGAGATGATGCACACAAACTCTCACACAGGACATCCCGAAGTTCAACTCTTGTTGCGGTTTCCGTCTCAGAATTTACGCAGTCCCTTTACGGACTCCGGAAGTTTCGGCTGGTGGAAGATCAACGGGCAAGATACATTTACATAATGCTCTGCCACGCGAACTGCCAGCGCCTTTCCAGCATTCTTTACAGATACCTTGGATTTCTGGTTCTTCACTATAAGACCACCTCCTACCTATAAGTCTACGTAAGTATCATATCGCAATGTCGTCTTTTTTTGATCATCATGGCGAAATTCGTAGTATTCATGGTGAAATTCGTAGGTTTATCTTTTTTTATTGATAATTTTCCTGCATGTAAAGCGTCAGTCTTTTCTCCAAAGTCTCCGTGATCTGTTCCGGGCTGCGGTTCTGTGAATAGTAACTGTCGATCTCATCACTGATAATGTCAAAAATGCCGTAGTCATATGTCGCGACGACATCTGCCGTTTCAATGGTCTTCAGATACTCCTCCACATCTTCCTCAGTGATCTTACTCCTGCTTGACACATATCCCTGCAGCGCATCGTCTTTCACCGTCTCAGGATGAAGAGCCAGATCACAGAGTGTATCGATCATCTGCTTTGTGACCGGGATTGCCCCTGCGACCAGAGTCTGTTTCTGCGCATCTTCAGAAAGCAGCATGGACACCACATCCCAGCACAGATCCTTGTTTTTGGCGCTGCTCGAAATAGCCAGACTACAATCGGGGAAAGCAAGATGCACGGAACCGTGAAGTGACGGATACCCTATATACTTGAATTTTTTGCCGAAAAACTCCGTCTCATCGATCGACGCAGAAATAACGGCCGGACTCATCAGAGTGCTTCCATTGGCAACCTCTTCCTCACTTGCATATCCTTTATCCGAGAGAGGCACAGCCAGAGCAGTTGATACCAGTTCAAGAAATTCCTCATGGGAGATCTTCCGCTTGCCGTCGTATGCGCCCCACAAGTCGGCGAAATTATACCGGATCGCTGTATCAACGATATCCGAAGGAATATCGTAAGAATATGTGCTCCCGTTTTTCTGGCCATATTCATATAAAGAAAAAACAGATGTATCCGGGATAGAGTTCACGGTATCCTCAAGCACGTATCTGCCGTAAAGATCGTATCCTGCGAATATCTGATAGCATGCGCCCTTTTCGTCGATCATGAGATCATGCGCCGTATCTGTCATCTCAAGAATCGAATCGTTCTTCTGGTCCAGATATTTTGCCATATCGATGACCATTCCGTTTCTTCCCATATAGGAGTAATCGAAGCGTGCGCCGTAAAAAATGTCCGGCGTATTTCCCTCATTAAAATACTGAGTCAGAGCAAGTCTTCCTTTGCTTCGTTCCTCCGGTCCATAACCGTCAAACTTCAAGTTGTAGTCTTCCAGGATGACTCGTTTATCTTTGTGTGTGGTATTAAAGGTATATACCGCCCACTTCAGGATCTCGTCATCCAGGACACCATACCCGCCGATCTTGATCGTCTCCACATGGGAGAGGTCGATCGTCAGATCATGATGGAACAGGAATACCTCTTTCGTCTGATCACGATACTGATAGCTGACAGCAAAACGCTCATCGTCAAGAGAGTGATATGCGGGTGGGGAATAGAGTGTTTTTTTCGGCGGGCAGATATCGATATTGTTCCAGTCCGCCAGACATTTCACCTTCATATTTAAAAGATCTACTTTGTATTCTCCGTCAGGGTTGAAAAAGTATTCACCATCCACATCTCGTCCGATGATACCCATATCCTGAGATTTTGACACTTCCGGGCAAATCCCTGTATCGAAATTTACTTCATGATATATGAGTTCGTCCAGGTCTTTTTCTTCTATGATATAGAACTTCCCGTTCTCTTCAAAAAAACCATTTCCGTCGATTTGGCACGGGAAATCAAGATGCAAGGTCTTGACATGACTTCCATCCTTTTTGTACCTGGCGATATCTGAATTCCCGACGATCACAAAACCATCTGAGATCGGCGTAATATAGTATGGGTGAAAATCCGTATCGATGGTCCGGATCTCATCTCCCTTCTTTTTATCCAGAAATACCGCTGTCGGGAGGAGGTCGTCAAGGGAAACGTCGTTGTTCATGATGTCCGTCTTCTTGTACCCGAAAAAGACATATTCATTCTCCAGCACAGCACATGGCGGCTGGTTACCAAGAATTTCCAGTGTGTACTTGCAGTTTCCGTCATCATCTACGGTAAAGATATCTGTATGTTCTTCGAGCAGATCGCCTTCTTTATCAAACATCGAATAGACCACAGAGATACATGTGTCTTTACCATCATTAAGAACACTGAAGATCTCCGATTCATACCCGTTTTTCTGCGGGATCGTAAAACAACTGCTTGCATACGATCCGGAATCAACTCCCGGTACGGCCTTTTTCTTTTTGCATCCATTCGCACTCAATAAAAGTGAGAACAAAAGAATGATGGAAATTGTCGGTTTAAATAATTTGCGCATTTGCTATTTGTCCATCCTTAATCATCCCAAAAGAGATTTCTTGGGGGATATGAATTCTGTATTCAAGCTTCTTACTATTCGAGACACCTCCTGCACGGGTGTAACCGGACAGGAGGCGATCATCAGCAAACTTCAGAGAAGCGATTAGAACGGATCGGGACTCCAATCAAATTTCGCCCAATAACTGTTAGAAAGAGTACAGTTGCTTCTCAAACAATAATAGTTATTAACCATAGCGACACCTCCGCTCATATAATCATAGTTGTAGAAACCAACTCTGCTCGGCTCGCGGAAGCTAGCAATTGCACTTGCCACTGTTCTTCTGTCGCCCAAATACAATCTTGCATTAACATACTTTTTTGGTGGTATGGTGTTATCTGGATAATTGTCGATTTTATAGGCAACAAGTCGAATATAGCATTTTTTTGGACCTCTCAGTTTTTTACTCGTTGCCGATGTAAATGCACTTTTGCCTGCATTGACCCACACTTGACTTCTAGTAATGACACAATTTTGTGCGCAGACCGTCATAGTGCTGCCGAGCAAAACGCCTGCGACTGCAACAATCGACAAAATTTTTCTGATTGTCTTCATAGTAACAATCCTCCTTAATTTTTTAGTGTGTTCATCGTAGCGAAAATGCCAACGACTGACACTTTTATGGCGAAATACATAGTATTTCAGAAAAAGTTTTTATAGTTATAGATTGCCTATGCTGACCGAGATACCTCCTGCACGGGTGCAACCGTGCAGGAGGCAATCATCAGCAAAACTTCAGGGAAGCGATTAGTACGGATCGGGACTCCAATCAAATTTAGCCCAATAATTGTTAGAAAGAGTACAGTCGCTTCTCAAAACAAAATAGTTATTAATCCTAACGAGAGCTCCACTTATAAAATTGTAGTTGTAGCAACCAACGCCGCTCGGCTGGCGGAAGCTGGCAGCTACACTTGCTAATGAGCTTCTGTCGACCGTATACAATCTTGCATTAACATACTTTTTTGGTGGTATGGTGTTATCTGGATATTTGTCGATTTTATAGGCAACAAGTCGAATATAGCATCGACTTTTATTTGTCTTCTTTTTACTCTTTTGCGATGTAAATGCAACACTGCCTGCATTGACCCACACTTCACTTCGAACAGGGTCACAATTTTGCGCACAGACCGTCATTGTACTGCCGAGCAAAATGCCTGCGACTGCGACAATCGACAAAATTTTTCTGATTGTCTTCATAGTAACAATCCTCCTTATAATTTAGTATTCATCAGCAAAACTTCAGAGAAGCGATTAATACGGATCGGAACTCCAATCGAATTTTGCCCAATAATCGTTTGAAAGAGTACAGTTGCTTCTCAACCAATAATACTCACCAATTGCAGCGACACCGTCACTCATATAATTATAGTTATAGCAACTAACTCTGCTCGGCTCGCGGAAGCTAGCACATACACTTGCCATTGTGCTTCTGTTCATCTTATACAATCTTGCATTAACATACTTTTTGGGTGGTATGGTGTTATCCGGATAATTGTCGATTTTATAGGCAACAAGTCGAATATAACATCTTTTTAGACCTGTCTTCTTTTTACTCTTTTGAGATGTAAATGCACTACTGCCTGAGTCAACCCACACTTGACTTCTAATAACTTCACAATTCTTCGCACAGACCGTCATTGTGCTGCCGAGCAAAACGCCTGCGACTGCAACAATTGACAAAATTTTTCTGATTGTCTTCATAGTAACAATCCTCCTTAATTTTTTGTGTGTTCATCGTAGTGAAAATGTCAAGACCTGACACTTTCATGGCGAAATTCACAGTATTCCATGTATTCCCCCAAAAAAACGATCAATACTTATCGGCTCTCCAATCAAACTTTGCCCAATAGCCGTTAGAAAGATCACAGTTGGACTTCAAATAGAAATAGCAATTCACTCCGCCGAGACTCTCTTTTATATAATCATAGTTGTAGTTACCAGCACTGGACTTCCCGTTGAAGCAAGCACACTTACTTGCCATTGTTTTTTTGTCATCCTTATACAATCTTGCATTAATATACTTTTTTGGTGGCAAGTTGTTATCCGGATAATAGTTGACTTTAAAAGAAACAAGTCGCATATAGCACTGTCTTTTAGACTGCTTCTTTATACTCTTTTGGGATGTAAATGCATAGCTGCCTCCATTGACCCAAAGTTGACTCGTAATAATGTCTCCGTCTTTTGCACAGACTGTCATTGTGCTACCGAGCAAAACGCCTGCAACTGCTACAATTGACAAGATTTTTTTGATTGTTTTCATAGTAACAATCCTCCTTATAATTTATTAGCGAGTTCATCGTAGCGAAAATGTCAAAGACAGACTCTTTCATGGTGAAATTCGTAGTATTCATGGTGAAATTCGTAGGTTTTTGTGTATAATAAATGCAACGAACCATGCGGTGGCGTGTTCACGACATACTTGTTGTTCTCCCCATAGAACCCAGTTTCTGCGTATGACGCAGAAGTCGTGACCGCTCACAGCATGGTCCTTGCCGTTGACATATCTTCTCACACTTGCCTATCCTTCTTGCCACTAACGGATCAGCTAGCGTGTTTGATAACAGATGTATCCTTTTCAAGGGGAAACCCAGATCCAGAGCCTTGACGAGGTTGCCGCTTTATTCATAACTAATAACGGCCGAGGTTCTGACGAACACAGAGCCACCTGTGTCCGCGTGATGTAGTAGGGTTGGAAATTGGTCTCAATGACTTGGACCCGGTTCCCCTTTTATTCAGGAAGACCACTGTCCGAGGAACTTCGGACCGGTCGTCTCTGTATGTTTTCTGATAAGAATTCAGGGAATCATTTCAAGAAAAAATCCTCTCTGAAATCCTTAACGAGTACATCGTATCGCATTCTGAGAGGATCTTCGCAGTCATTGCGAAATTAGTAGTAATCAGGGTGAAAATAGTAAGTCGGTCAGACCTTCATCATAATGTGTACGGTAAACACATTATCCACGTCTTCGAAGTCTATTGTATGCTCATATTTGGTCAAAACCTTCTTGACGTTACGCACTCCGTAGCCGTGCATACTCTTGTTGCTTTTCGATGAGACCATCTCGCCCTTATTCATCACGATGCTGTTGGCATGGGTGTTCGAGATCTCGAGAAACAGTGATTCTTTGGCATACTTCATCAGGAAGTCGATCTTTGGTTCCAGGACACCTTCGTTGGCTTCGATCGCATTCTCAAGAAGATTTCCGAGAATGATGTTCATGTCAAAAACAGAGATCTCCAGTTCCTCCGGAATAACGATACGGCTGTTGACCTTGATCCCCTTATCCTTTGCCTTCTGCAGCATAAAGTTGAGCACGCCATCAACTCCGATATTTCCCGTAAAGCTGATCGGCACGATCTCCTGAAGGCTGTCTGCGAACTCATGGATATACTTATCGAGCTGCTCGGTCTTCCCTTCTTCATTCAGGGCCGCCATCTGCGTCAGATGATGCTTGATGTCGTGACGGAACGCTTTCATGGCATCCGAATTCTCCTGCTGCATGAGCAGTTCTTTTTCATAGGCACGGGCCTGTTCCTTCAGCATCAGGTTTTCGTATTCGTTCTGTTTCGTCTTGATCAGATCCTCGAACAGATATCCGATGATCAGGTTGATGATGAGAAAAGATCCGGCGACGACCGACAGGCTGAGCTGGGAGAGCGAGTGGTCCATGATGACGATCAGCGAAGCCGCGATACAGATCACGAGCGTGATGATGTACTGCCACCAGTGCGCGTCGCTCAATTCCTCATCTTTATTCTTGATCAGGACACGTCGGGCGATGAGCTGAACGACCAGAAGGAAGAACAGCGACAGCATACTCGCGGACTCCGAATAGTTCTCATAGTCGAGCGTTGAGCTTAAGAGGACATATGCGCCGATGTCGAGCACGCAGCTGATCGCAAGAACATAAAGGACGAACTGGATCTTCTTTTTGATCTTGCCGACATAAGGAAACGCGATGATGAAAAGTCCTAAGAGCGTACTCAGGAGATTGAGCCAGGTGATGTTGAAGAAATTGTATTCCACCGATGTAATGCATACAGAGACAATGTATGCGATAAAACGCTTGTACTGTTTGTCCGGGCGTTCGAGAAAGAGGTCGGCGAAACGGCTCGTGACGAGCACGCGGAGGATCTCCGTAAATACGATAAACAGGATCTTATAAAGGCCGCTCATGTCACTTGACCTCCCCGATACTATAGCTATACATCAGTTTTTTGAACTCGTTTCTCTGAGACTGCGCGATCGGAAGGCGGGTACCGTCTTCGATCGAGACACTGTCATATTTCCAGGAAGTGATATGCTTCATGTTGATGATATATGATTTAGAGATGCACGCGAACTGGAAAGGCAGCTTGTCGGAAATGTCCTTTAGTTTTCCGTAATAACTGATCACTTCGCCATCGCACTTGTGGATCAGCACGAGCTTATTCCTGCTTGAAAAGTACAGCACGTCGCCATACGGCACGCTGTATTCTGTACGGTTATATGTATAGCGGAATTCCTTGTTCTGGATCTCTTCAAGTTTTAAGATCTTGCTGATCGTCGCATAGACCAGGTCTTCCTGGAACGGCTTAACGAGAAAGTCGTAGGGATGGATCTGGAAAAGCTCCATCGCGTAGTTTGTCTTATGGGAAATAAACACGATATTCATCGCCTCATCTCCCAGATCTTCTCTAATGAATTTTCCGACGGAAACACCGTTTTCTGTCGGAAGCTCGATATCGAGGAATAATATCTCCGGCCGGAACTTCGGCATGTCATTCCGAAGTGATTCAGACGAATTCCATACCTGGATCTCGCAACTCTCGCCGCGCTTTTTAAAGAAACTGTCGATCATATTCTCCAGATCCGTACACATCTTCTTCTCATCATCACAAATACCGATCTTATACATGCTCCGCTTTCTCTCCTATAAGCAGTTTTTGCTGGATGTATCCGATAGTGACCAGAAGGCCCGTGAGAACTACCGATACCAGCAGGATGATATTCCAGTAAGGCTGGTCAATAAACCATAAAATGAAGAAGACCAGCGTCTCGATAAGCCAGACTGCCTTGGCGCGGTTTCCGAATACGCGCTTCTCGTCCTCATCGAGCGGCCGGTTGAGATTTCCGACCGGTGCCAGGAAAACGATCGCAAGTGAACCCAGAAGAAAAGCACCCATGGAGATGATCCTCGGGACAGTAAGGTACTTGATGATCAGAATCAGTCCGATCAGAACCAGTACCGATAAAACGGCACAGAGGTATTTCCCTTTCAGGTGGAAGCCTCCCGCATATTGACGCAGGGGAAACAGGGCCAGAAGCAGCAGAAGTGTCCTCGGAAGCTCATGGAGAATAAGTCCCGCCACCACAGCCACAGCAAGACCGATCAGAAGTGTGATCAGGCGTTCGATACCGAACTGCACGATCTCTCTTTCCGACTCGGAAGCCCCTTCATCCAGCAATCTGTCTGCTATTTTCATGACAACCATCCTTCCTTTTTTACAGGAAATTGTGACACAAATAACGGCCGGCTGCTTCATCTTGGTGAAAATAGTGATGAACATGGTGAAAATAATAATTCTGTCAGGTTATGTCGGATCTGGCCGTGCAGGTCTTATTATATCATTTATTCTACTGATCAGGCGGTCACGATTGAAAGCAATTCGTCTATGCTGTCAATGATATAATCCGCTCCCGCTTTTTCCAGGTCTTCTCTCTTGCCGTTACCATATGTCACGCCGCAGGTAAAAGCTCCCGCGCTTTTTCCCATCCCGATATCGACCGGCATGTCTCCGACGACCAGTGCTTCTTCTGCCCGAAAAGACATGTCCTCCAGAGTTTTCAGAACGGCATCGGGATAGGGTTTTAACCGTTTCGTATCTTCGCCGGCCAGAATATAGGAAAAAGCATCGTTAAGTCCCCAGTCGGAAAGGAACTCATAAAGGGACTTTTTGTTTCTCGCCGTGGCGATCGTCCGCATGACTCCCATATCTTTCAACTCGGAAAGGACCTGATCCACTCCCGGGAAACGTTCCGGCGGCATCTCTGTTTTCAGTTCATCGAATCTGGCCCGGTAACTTACTACAAGTTTCTCCAAAAGCTCGTCGGAGGCATCGGGATAGAACTTCTGAAAGCCCGCACGGGCGGTAAGTCCGATCGTCGAAGCGCAGGTCTCCTCGTCCAGGACCGGAAGGCCATAAGCTCTCATCGTGTCCTGCTTGGCGATCACGATCGCTTTTCGCGTATCCGCCAGTGTGCCGTCAAAATCAAATATCACTACTTTAAATCGCATTTTCTCCTCTGGCCTGGCCAGATCCCTTTCTCATTTTTCAGAGTGTAAAGAAGTACTGCATTACTGCATTCGGATCTGCTTTCTTTCCCTCGATGATCTCGGACTTGATAAGAGTCTCGTCCGGACTTCCGTCCCAGAAATAGTCGTAATCCGAGGCCTTTTCGCTATTCACGTACACATCCTTCGGAATGCTCAGTTTCCCTTCTCTGTTTACGGTAATATCCGAAACGACGACACAGTCATAGACATCCCGCGTTCTTCCGTCATCCGATTCCAGCGTGACTTTAAGGAGCATATATACCCCGTTTCCTTTTTCCGTCGTGAAAAGATATTCCTCCAGGATCTGCGGGTCCGATACCATATTCCAGGTGACCTGGAAATCCTCGATGAGCTCGTCACAATGCACTTCTTTCCGCTCATAATCAAGGGCGAGATCGTGGATCTTCTGAAGCGTCTTACTGTCTTTTTTCAGCTGGGTATCCGTTACACGGTAGGACGGCACATCCCGGTTCTTTTCGATCTGAGATGCCTTCTCCTCGGCCTTTCTCTTCTCTCTTCTGTCATCGCTGAAACGGATCAGGAGGATCATCCCGGCGATAAGGATCAGGAAGAATATGCCGTACTTAAGCAGATCCCTTCGGGTCTTCTTTCTGACATCCTTAGCGAGCTGCTTTCTTCTTTCTTCGTCTTCCTTCTCTTTCCGGATCGTCTCTTCTTCCTTCTTCTGGTAGAACTCCTCCATCTTCGATTTGCTGCTCGTAAGGGACTGGAGGATGTACTTTTCCGCGTTAGCGAGTTTTTCGTATTCGATGTCGTTACTGTCTTTTTCTATGTCAAAAGAAGCGCCGCAGAAATCGCACACCAGTTTTTCTCCTTCCAGGCGGAGAGGCGCGTTACAGTTTTTACAATTCATGACTTTCAGTTTCATACCTCTTCCTCCTTTCCGGGGATCTGAAGTTTCACGACTTCTCTTTTCCCTTTCTGTTCCAGAACATACTCGCGGTAGATCTGCTCTTCTTCATAGTAGGGCATCGGATCGATGCCGGTTTCAATAAAGAATTTATCCATATCGAACTCGACCTGTCCGTAATCATTCATACCAAAGCCGGAAAAACAGAATCCGTCATAAAGCTCAA
This sequence comes from Clostridia bacterium, assembly GCA_016287245.1. Lineage (GTDB taxonomy): Bacteria > Bacillota > Clostridia > Saccharofermentanales > Saccharofermentanaceae > Scatonaster. Next base: position 11,676 of record JAEEWG010000029.1, on the reverse strand, counting down.
ACTGTTCCCCGCCGTCTTCGTATTCGAAGGTCATCTTATAGGTCAGGAAGATCTGATCCGCCTTCCCGTAAAGCTTAAACAGATAGACATTCAGGATCTCCGGATCGCATGTGAGGTGCGCCGTTCCGTTTTTCAGGTTTACATAATCATCTGTGACCTCCAGATCGTGGAAGAACAGATAATTTCTCGCGCGGCCGAGCGCGATCGTATTATCGATGAAAGCCTCATCTTTTAAAACCGCTTCGGAATACTTCTCATACTGCGCATTCTTCTCGGAAAGCGCCTTTTCCTTCTCTTTATCCGAAGAATCCGAGAAAAGAAGAATGAACACGATCAGTACGATAATGCCGAGAATGAAAATAGCGCTCATGACACCGACACCGAAGAAGGAGACCTTAAATGCATTCTTCGTTTCTTTTACATTTTCTCTTTTCTGCTCATTTCTCGCCACGGTCTCTTTGAGCTGGTAATTCGTGGCCAGAAGCTCGACATCACGGGCCAGGAGCATCTTCGTTCTCTCGGCCTCTGTAACGAGTTCCGTATACTTAACGTCATTTTCATCGTAATCGACGACGAATGCCGCACCACAGCTTTCGCAGAAGAACGCATCCCTTTCCTGCTTGAGGAAACCATTGCACTGCGGGCAATTCAGATTCGTAAGTTTCATGATCCCACCTCCCGCTTATGCTTTCTTCATGTAGCTGCGGACACTGTCCGGAACTTCCATCTCTTGTGCCTTCAGATCGTCCCGCTTTTCGAAAACATCCTGGAGAAGTTTCTCCTTATTGAGATATCCATATTCCTTTTTCTCCTCGCCTCTCATCCCTCCCGGAGAATAAGAGGAGAGCACTTCGTCTTTGTCGAGCACAGTCAGATTCGAAAAAAGGACCGGGACAAACGTGGTCACGCTCTCCTTCGTCTCTTCGATCTGATACTCAAGCGAATAAACGATGCACAGACCTGCTCTATCCCCAAAATCCAGATAGTAGAAAGAATCGATCCCTGTATCACCGGTCTTTTTCCCGGTTTTTCCATCTTCAAAAGTCACCTCATCGGGGATCTCGTATTTCACATAGTATAGTCCGGAATCTACCACATTTTTCAGAAACTCCGGATCTTTCGAGATCGTCTTCGGACTGGCGGTCTCCGTCGGAACCGCGGTCGTCGACTCTATTTTCCCGGAATCGGAAAGTTTCTTGCCGGCTCCGCTCTTTGCAAAGCTCTTGATCCCGTAGGAAATAAGCAAGCCGGTAAGGATAAACGCGACAAACGCTACGGCATAAAAGATGATCGTATTTTTGCCTGATCGAAGGAGTTTTCCCCATTCCCGATGCTTCTGATTCGTCCGCTCACGCTCTGCGATCTGCGCTTTCGTCGCATTGATCGCCTGCTGGCGCTCCATATTCGCCCGGGCGCGCTCTTCCGCCGTCGCCCCCTCTGCAAGAGCCACATCTTCTTTTCCGAAATCGATCGCGAACTCCGTGCCGCATGTCGGACAGAAATACCGGCCATTATTCACGGCCAATGGTGTTCCGCAATTCGGGCATACTCTGTTTTCTTCCGCCATAACCGAACCCCCTTTCATACCCTGTCATTTTTCCATGATTATTGTATCACAGGGGCAGGATAAGATAACTTGTGAGAAAGATTCTTTTCCCCCTGGTTAACTCGCCACTTCGGAAAAAATAGGATAAAATCCCTTTTTTGCGCAAAAAAGATTTCTCAAATCGGAAGATTGTTATTCTTTCGCGAAAAATATTCGCATGTCAAAAAATGGTGACATGCTATAATGAAGTTGGCAAACTTTTAAACTGATGGAAGGCGGTTTGTTTACCACGGGGTTATGAACAAAGAATATTTCACGAGTCACTACTCGGCGTTTTTGAACTGCCGGGTTAAGTCTGTATATGAGTTACTTCTGTTTTCTGACATTTTAGCAGATCCTCGTCTGCTGTCTTTGCTGTCTCAGAATTCCAATGCATATTGCAGCACGATCAATTTCAAGGGGATTGAGATCCCTGTCTTTAGTTCATTACATCCATGTGCCGAAAAGAACATACTTGATCGGCTGAATATTCCATATGTGAATAGAATTATTAATAGTATCGATGATGTCAAAAATCTGGTGTGCGAAGATATACCTGTCCTGATCTCGTATGATGCCGACTCTTTGTCACGGGGCGTAAAGTCACATAATTTCGGATTGATCTCTGCTACTGTCCTATGGAAATATGACAAGCCTTTCTTTACCTCTACCCGAAAAACAGAAGATGGGTTCGAGGAGTATAAAGAGGATGCCGTAGCTTTGGCTATGACGGTCGAAACTCAGCCGGTCGCCGCAAACAGGGAGATTATTTATTTATCTTCAGATATTCCATTTTCCAAAGAACTGTCTATGGATCTTTTACTTGAGAAGATATCTGAAAACCTGCTTTCTGCCAAAGAGAATGCCAGACAGAAAGCATCCCGTAAGATCCCGAAATTCCAGTGTGTAGAGGGCGCGTCCGCATTTGAGGATATGCGGGCTAGTATTCGGAAGCTGAATCAGACGATCAACCTCCAGCATTCGGAGGATATCGCGCACAGGATGTTTATCCTTGCCAATACGATCATTCTGAAGATCATCGAAAAAAACGGTTTCGGTTTTGATTCTTTTCAGCATTGCTTCTGGGACGGATATGAGGAATATCTCCGTCTGACGGGGCAGACTCTTCCGAACGACCTTGGCGAGCTGGCGCAAAAGATAGGTGGGCGTTGGAAAGAAATGAACGAACTCCTTGTCCATCTTAAGAGTTATTCTGCAAACGCGGAGACAATAAACGAGTTCTTCGAACACTTCGATCAGATGTTTGCAGATATTGAGAATATGGAGCACACATTATTCAGCGAAATAGTGGTGTAGCCATTATGGATCAGACATAAAAGGGGGGGACCCTGGATTATATGATTGAGTATTCAAGAAAGGAGGACTTACCATGGATAACGAAAAGAAGAACAATGTAGAAGTTGAAGAATTGGATCTTTCCGCAATCGAAGAGATGGAAGAAGTTATCTCTGCTGGTCAGGGTGGTTCTTTGCTCCTTTGCTGCTGGAAATAAGCAGATAATTAATTACAAATCTCTATAAATCTTCCGAGCCATACACGAACTGCATGGTTTGGGATAAAAAGGCCCCCCCTTTTTATGCCCAATTTAAGATATTATATCATAATACACGGAAGGAAAGTGCTTATGTCAGTCAAGGCAAGCCGTATTCTAAAAACCTATCATTCCGGAACGCAGGACGTTGTGGCGCTCGATAGTGTAAGTTTTAAAATCAGAAGCGGGTCTTTTACTGTAGTTCTCGGGCCCAGCGGCTCGGGCAAAAGCACTTTGTTTAACATAATCGCTGGCATTGATTCCTTTGACAGCGGTTCCATCGATGTTGATGGCCATAAGCTCGAGAAACTGAAAGCACGGCAGCTGGATGCATATCGCAAGAATACTGTCGGAATGGTATTTCAGGGCTATAACCTTTTAAACGATCTTACCGTGTATGAGAACGTAAAACTGGTAGCCGATATGTCTTCGGATTCTTTTCCTGTTGAAGAAGTCCTCGAGAGACTGTCTATTTCTGATCTGAAGGACCGGTTTCCGTACGAATTAAGCGGAGGACAGCAGCAGCGCGTAGCCATCGCCCGAGCGGTGGTAAAAAAACCGGGCGTGCTTTTATGCGACGAGCCGACAGCAGCTCTCGACAGTAAAAATTCCATCCAAGTGCTGACTCTGCTCAAAAACATCAACAGGGACTTTTCTACGACAATTCTCCTGATCACACACAACGAGAAGATCTCGCGGATCGCGGATACTGTCATGCATCTTTGCGACGGCCGTATCGTGGATTTCTCCCGCAACTCTTCGATCATCGAACCCGACAAAATCGATTGGGCGGTGTAATACGATGGGTCTTCTGCTGAAAAGAGTCAAAAGAGGACTATATACATACCGGCGTTCCTCACTCTTCTGTGCGCTGACTATATTCGCCAGCATATGTGCGTTTGTAGCGTTCACGCAGAGTGGTTCCGATATTGCGAAAAGCTATGAGAGACTCTGTGAAGATTGTTTGACCTCAGACTTTACTTTATCCGGCTCATTTGACGAAGAGAATATCCGACGCATTACCTCACTTACCGAGGTCGATACCGTGTCGGCAAGACTGACTGTTCCGGCTCAGGTCGACTTTAAAGGGAATTCTTTTCTGACTTCTCTTCATATCCATGCTCAGGAACCCACTCTGGATACATATAAGATCGTGCAGGGGAAAAATGCCGACGATAACGGTGTCCTTCTTTCTTACGGATTCGCCGGGTACAACGATATCAAGCCCGGTGACACGATCGAGATCACCTCTGCCGGATCTTCTGCAAAAAAAACAACTGTAAACGGGCTTTACATATCTGCTTCCGAAGCATATGCCGCCAGCGTTAATGAACTCAACGGAATGAGTGGAAGCATTATTCTTTTCGAAGAGACAGATCACTATAGTTCTATTTCTTTGAAATCGTCAGGAAGCACATCCCCAGATGAACTGACCAGACGGCTCGAAGAGATATGCCCGAAAGAGACTGTCATTCAGCAAACACGGGAAAACGACAGTTTTGTCGCGGTAAACAATACAACTGGCGACTATACTCTGATCGGGTCCTTTATCGGCATAATCATTCTTCTGATAGGTGTGACACTGGCTGCTTTTTTTGTCGCTCGGCTGATCACTTCACAGAGCCGGAGCATCGCCATTTTAAAAAGCCTTTCCTACCCTGATCGCAGGATCATCGGGTATTACGTTCTTCTGATCGTATGCTTTTCCGCCATCTCGGCACTTCTCGGGACTGTCTCGGGTTTTTGTCTGTCCCGTTTCATATCGGGCCGTGTCTGTGGAGATCTGATGTTTCCCGCCGCTCATAGTATGTATGTTCCTGCCTTATTATCCGGGCCTGTCGTGGTGATCCTGGTTTTGATCGTGGCATTCTTCGTATCTCTGAAGATCATCAGACAACCCGTATCAAAGATATTCAATCTGACTTCAGTAAAGCGAAGCCGCCACCTTCTGATTGAACGCATCGGATTTCTATGGAAGCGATTGTCTTCCCAGACACAGAATTCCATTCGAACACTTCTCCGCCACAAGATCCGCGGTCTCGCATCTGTGATCGGTATCGCCCTTGGATTGACGCTTTGCACCACTGTGCTCGCGGTCAATTATTTCAATTCGGATTACTCGAGAAAAATGATGAATAAAACATATGACTTTTCGCTGAAGGTATCCGCAGATTCCAAAGAAGCGCTTTCCGAACTTCTTGCTCAGGCAGAAAAAGACGCTTTGGTAAGCGGATACAATTTAGTGTATGAGATCCCCTGTACTCTTTCCTTCAATGGAGGATCATTCTCCGGCAACTGCATGATCGTTCCCGAGGATCTTTCCGTTTATAAGATCTATTCCGAAACCGGAGAACTGCTTCAGATCCCTCAGGATGGATTCGCCATTAACCGATCCATCGCTGACTATCTCGGAGCTTCTGCCAATTCAGAAGTAGAACTGAAAACAGACGATGATCAGACTGAAAAAGTGACGTTGCGAAGCATCTGCAGTCAGCATTTCGGCGAGGGCATATTCATCAGTCAAAAGGCATATATCGCTCTTTTCGGCTCTCTCCCTCAGACAGCGGAAATACTGATCCGTACCGATGAACCGGAAATGCTTGCCTCTCATCTTGAGAAGATCTCCGGCGTACGCTGCACAGATGTTAAGAAAGAATTCGATCTTCTTCAGGAAAACAACAGGACGTCCGCCCTGACATTTTTGGCGATCGCGGCCGTAGGAACCATTTTCTCTCTGATCCTCTTCCTCTCTCTGACCAGCACATCGATCACCGAAAGAGAGCGGGAAATCATCATCAAAAGATCTCTTGGCATCAGCCGTGCTTCTGTGATCTCCACATTCGTAACGGAATGGGTCATTTTCGCAGTGCTGGGCCTTATTATCTGCCTTCCTCTATCGAAAACACTTATCCGTACATTGATCGATCTTACGGTGCGTGATCACACGCTTCTGGTACCGCACTTCGTTCCAGGCAGCTGCGTGGCATTCGCTTCTCTCGCACTGTTACTTTCTATCGTCATATCATTACTTCTGCTTCAAATACGACTATCAAAGCTACACATCACCGATCTGGGGAGCCAGGAATAAATGTACACTTGAAAGGAGCACTTGCCCATGAATTACCATCTCATCCAAACAGATTCCAGAGTTATCAGTTTTCATCCCGAAACATATGCGATACATGTATTCAAGGATATGGATGCTGCGAATACTTTTATTGCAGAAGCTCATGACGACAGGAAAACCGTTCATCCGACGACTCCCGGCGACAGCGAACTGGATATTCAAGCCGCAAATATATGTATGTGTGAAACATGTAATCTGGCATGCACTTACTGCTTCTTCCATTCCGGAACATTTGACAGGACAGGTGGACGAATGCTCAGTCTGGAAACCTTGATAGACACCTACCATAAGCTGAAGGCTCATTCAAAGTCCGGCCTGAAATCTCTCGGTTTTTATGGTGGAGAGCCTCTAATGAATTTTGAAGTGATCCGCGATTTTGTCGAGTACGTGGAAAAGGAATCCGATCACAAGATTTCTTTCGGCGTGATCACCAACGGAACTCTGATCACAAATGAGATGGTCGATTTCTTCAACAAACACAAATTCTATGTCTCCATAAGCCTGGATGGAACGAAAAAGTATAATGACAAGTGCCGAATCGCTAAGAATGGGAAAAGCTCGTTTGACATGGTAATGGAGACACTGAAGCTTCTGAAGGATAAACAGTTCCTTCTGTCGTCCCAATCAACACTGGCGAATGATTTCTTCCGAGACTATAAGAAAGGGACTGTTGAGGAATATTTCAGCACATATTACAATGCCGGATTTGACAACATCATTCCTGTGACTGCAGATCTGAAAGACGGATACACAGATCAGGAATACGAGAACATGAAAGCATTTTTCGAAGATGTTGTCGATTATTCGATCGACTGCCTGCTGGACGAAAACAGGAAATACCAGCCTCCGGTCTTTATTGCAAAAATGATCAGCAATCTTGCCTCCAAACGATATGAAGGCGAATGTCAGGCAGGAAGAAAATTCGTATTCGTAACTGTTACAGGTGATATATATCCCTGTCAGATGCATTATATGTGTGATGTCGAAAAGATGAGTTGCGGTAATGAGATCCGCAAGAAAGAAACGATGACTTCCCGATATGATATCGAGGAGTGCCGGGACTGTTACTGCAAGAACATTTGCGCTATGTGGTGTCCCGGCGGATCATTGGTCCTGAATTTCTCTGAAAAGAGTGTCATTCCGGCAAGATGCCTCGAACAGAAAGCGATCCTCGACCGGATCATCATCCGGCTTGCTGATGTAAGAAAGGATCCGGAGATGTGGAAAAAGTTCACCGCCAATCTGGTTGATTTCTCGCTCCACTATTCGGTAGCCAATTATCTGGGAGAATGCTGAGATGAGCAGAACGGAACTGGAGACATTTCAGCTGACCGGAGATTGTACCCTGTTTTCCGATAAAGGTGTTTTCCGAAAAAAAACGGATCACTATATCGGCAGCCGCGCGCGGGATCTTTGCTACAAGATCCCTTCCGGTCTATATGAAATACTTACGCTGGTCATAGATCCTCTGAAAAAGTCCGGCGCCATTTCCGCGTACCAGAACATCTCTGATTCCGTATCCTATGAGCAATACCTGAAGATCATTGAAAAACTCGACGAACTGGGATTTAATTCCAATGCAAAGAAAGACAGTCTATCTGGAGACCGATTTGACGAGACGGAATTAACGATGATCCGTCTGTTTTCCGTAAAAGGACAACACTTGAATTTTCAGCCAGTTGTATCATATAGTCTCGTCGCCGGCATATATGCAGTGCTTCTGTCTGCACTTGCATTTTTGAGCATTTTATACACGACCCGCTCTGGGATAAAAGTGATCGACAATGCGGAACTTGTTCTTCTCCCCTATCTGGTCGCATACCTGATCAGTTATCTGTCGCATGAATCCGCTCACATATTCGTCGCCCGCCTGCTTAAAATTCCCATAAAAAGCCTGACCTGCGCTTTCTATTTTGACGTGATCCCGGTAGTTTTCCTCAAGTACGATCAGATACGGTTCTTTTCCAGAGGAAAGAGGGTACGCGTTTCACTGGCCGGAGTCTCTGCCAACCTCGTATTGTTATGCGCCGGCATTCTCTGCTGCTCTTTTGATAGACTTCAATCCTTCGGAGCTGCAATGATCTACGTGAATTTCATGATGATCATCTCCTGCCTTCTGCCTTTGAAACTGGGTGATGGTTACTTCGCTTTATGTGATCTTTTCGGAATAGACAATCTTAGGAAGACCATGTTTTCTTTTCTTCTTGAAAAGAACCGCAGAAAACATTTCTCTGCGCTCCATGTCATCTACATTTTCGCCTTCTTACTCTTTAACATCGCCGGCATCTCACTGTTCCTGTTCTCCGCATATAAACTCTGGTGCCGTTCGACCCTGCCACTAAGGATCCTCCTGCTTTTATATCTGTTTTTCTCTGTACTTGTTTGCGGAACTGTATTTATGATTCGCGTCTCAAAGAAAAGGAAAGAATCTTGAGATAAGTATTCGCGCTGAAGTTTTTTCTCGCATGGAAAAGCTCACATTTTCCCTTTGTAGAATTCCCTTGCAGCATCCCTATATAGATATGTCGTGCGCCTGTAGTCAGATCTGGCTTCCACAAAATCAGCAAAATTCCTCAAACCGGCAATACAAAGTTCATAGCCTTTGCTCTCACTTTCCTCTTTTCGCCTAAGATACTCTTTACGGTCTATACCAAATACCGACATCGGCAATACATATATGCTTTCGTTCCGGATACGATACTTGGCTTTGAAGAACGTATAATGCGCGAGGAAATCTGCCGTAGAGATCTTATAAATGGTAATGTCCTTTCCTTGAAGATCAAACTCATCGTTGATCACATTATAGATATAACTCAGACGATCCTGCTCTATCTCTCCATCCGAGACAAGTGCACCATTAAGATAAAACCTATCCAAGATATTGTCATCGCTTACCGCTTCGAAATGCACCTTCTTATACGCCTGAGGCACGTTGAGATAGTATTTCTTCTTGTAGATATAAGACGGTATCTTGAGTCTTCCGGGGATGGGGATCTTATGGTCCGCAACAGCAAAGATGAATAATATAACTCCAACATACAAAGCAATTATCGCCAAAGGCGATACCACTTTTACCACCAAATCAGAAACTCCACGTAAGGTCAGGAATGCACGTAGAAGAATACCGGCTATCACCGGAAACACCATCAAAAAAGCCAGAATGAACAGGACAATGACAGCGTATATGATCTCATAACGCTTCCCTTCCTTCATCTTAGAAGGAGAGAAATCAAATATCTCAAAAAACTCTCTTTTCTCCCTGGGTTCTTTCATATACAAAAAGCGGATCGATATTCCACTGCTCAATTTGATTCTTTCTCTCAACGTATCCTGGTAACAACACAGCTTTTTTCGTCATTAAAGCCAAGTTTATTATTCTTTGGGAATACCCGCATTCCGAGTACATTATAGCATGTAAGAAAAAACCCCGGAGACCAATCTCCGGGGTTATGTTCGTACAATTCCAGAAAGTATACTCTTACGAATATTCCATAACAACGCCAACTATTACTGTTTCGCCACCCAATTTGATGGTCACTTTATCTCCGGCTTTTGCAGACACATTCTCTTCTAACTCAAAGATTTCCAGGCTCGTATCGCCAGGCATCATCATGTCAACATCAGGAGTAGCTAAACTTCCTTTGTATGTTTTGTTGTTGATGGTAATCTCCAGTTTATCTGACGGGAATATAGGAGTATACTTTCCGCCATCCTCTTCTGAGAGATCATAAGCATAGACTCCGACTGTTGTTCCGGAAACGGATTTTGTTGCATTATTCTCTACAGTCCACTTATCCATTACAGACACAACTTTCTTCGCATTCTCCTCGCTGTAATTATCGTAATCGGTTATGAATTCGGCCTTTTCAAAATAGTATTCCTTGACGTCTGTCATTAAGAGCTCCACTAACTGTGAATCAGTGCAGTTCGAAATGTATACTGCGATGTTTTTGATTCCTAACCCTTTGATCATTTCAATATATTCTACTGTCTGCGGTCCGATTCCGCTACTTACATCTATCACCAGGACCGCTCCGTCAGGCACAATTCCCTGAGACGCGATGCTCTTGCAGACATCACGGTATTCCGGCAGATTGTAGATATTGTAATTTCTTGATTCTGATTTAATGGATACGCTCTGAGCGTTATAAGTTACACTGCCGCTCTTACATTCTTTTGCATTACTCAATTTCTCTCCATAAGCGGATGCAATGGATGATGTTACTTCAGACATACCCTGACCCACTTGTCCCAAAATGATTACATTAAATCCTCCGGAAGATTTGCTCTTGCTGCCGCATCCTGCAAAAAGCATTGTTGTCGCCAGAAGACAGCTTAACAGCAAACTGATAAATGATTCCTTCTTCATGTGATTTTCCTCCTTTATTCCTTAAGCCCATTATAACAACAGAGTTGTGTTTTCAAAAATGTTTTACACGCTGTTTTCTTCAGGCGTATTCGTACCCTGATGGCGAAATAGTCTATGGAGCAACCCACTATTAAAGAATAGAAAAGACCCGGCTCGCTAGATCCGCGCCGGGTCTTTCTTAGAATCTATTCAGTAGCGATCTTACTTCTGCTCAGCAATGGCAGCCTGTGCAGCAGCGAGTCTTGCGATCGGTACACGGAACGGCGAGCAGGATACATAATCCAGGCCGATCTTGTGGCAGAACTCAACTGACGTCGGGTCACCACCGTGCTCACCGCAGATACCGATGTGCAGGTTCGGGTTGACCGGCTTACCGAGTTCGATCGCCATCTTCATGAGCTTACCTACGCCGTTCTGGTCGAGACGTGCAAACGGGTCAGATTCGAAGATCTTGGACTCGTAGTAAGCCTCGAGGAACTTGCCGGCATCGTCACGGGAGAAGCCGAATGTCATCTGTGTCAGGTCGTTGGTACCGAAGCAGAAGAATGCAGCTTCTTTTGCGATCTCGTCAGCTGTCAGAGCAGCACGCGGGATCTCGATCATGGTACCAACTTCGTACTTGAGGTCAGAACCGGCAGCAGCGATCTCGGCATCAGCTGTCTCAACAACAACTGCCTTAACGACCTTGAGCTCCTTGATGTCGCCGATGAGCGGGATCATGATCTCCGGCTCGATGTTCCAATCCGGATGAGCCTTCTTCACGTTCAGAGCTGCACGGATGACAGCCTTTGTCTGCATCTTCGCGATCTCAGGATAGGTAACTGCCAGACGGCATCCACGGTGACCCATCATCGGGTTGAACTCGTGGAGGGAGTCGATCATAGCCTTAATAGCCTCAACTGTCTTGCCCTTCTTATCAGCGAGCTTCTTGATATCAGCTTCTTCTGTAGGTACGAACTCGTGAAGCGGCGGATCCAGGAAACGGATGGTTACCGGATAGCCTTCGAGTGCCTCATAGAGAGCTTCGAAGTCAGACTGCTGCA
>JAEEWG010000028.1 GCA_016287245.1 Clostridia bacterium | reverse complement strand
TGTAAGATTGACTTGAGCCATATCTCGTACCTCCTGTTTCTTTTGTTGTGGTTAACAAATATTATACAGGTTGAGATGTGGCTCATCTCTTTTTTTGAATTTACACCATTATACGGACATAACTGCAGTTGGCGGATTTGTCTGCCGTATGAAATCGGATTTCGCAGTTTTTTACGGCAACTCGAATCTCCTTGATGCTCTATGTTTCAGATCGCTCTTCCGTAAGTATACTTCGCCGTCTGTCCGACGATCATCTTCCCGTTACTGTCCTTAAAGTACGGGAATACCCAGTAGTAGTTATACTCCGTTGAAGACGCCGTCTTATCCGTAAAAGTTGTTCCCTTCGTCGTCATGCCGACATAGCCGTAAGGCTTTCCGGCGACGATACCGTAGACCAGGTAACCTTCGGCGCCGCTGACAGCATTCCATGTGAGTTTCACACCACCTGTTACGGAAGAGGCTTTAAGGCCAGTAACTGCTGTAAGGATGCCCTTTGCGTAGACATATGTTTCTGTATTATGGGGAACCATATTTCCGGCACTATCCTTTACATACGGGAATACCCAATAGAAGTTATAGTCATCGTAAAGAGCCTTGGTATCTGTAAAGGTCGTCCCTTGCGTTGTCATGCCCACGTAACCGTACTTTCCATTTTTCTGGCCGTAGATAAGATAGCCTTCCGCTCCAGAACTTGCTGTCCAGGTAAGTGTTACTTTCCCTTTCCCCGCCGGGGCCGCCTTTAATCCTGTTACCTCAGCTGGCGGTTCGGTTTTCTTCCACACAGGATAGAATGTAAGATTTCTGGAAACCGTGTAAGACATTCCCGTCTTATACTGAGCGGTCGTAGCATCGCTTGTCCTTGCCCATCCAAGGAAACTGTGATTCTCTTTTCCTGGAGTATCAGGTATGGTTTGTAATACTTCTCCATCAGCTGCCATCGTAGAATAAAGAGGTGTCTCGTCAGACGGTATTCTGTACTCTACACGGAACAGTGTGTTATACGGAATACACGTAAGATTGTTCGAGTCTCGAAGAATTTCCGGAATATCCCACGGCATATCTGCAGGATACAAAAGTTTGCACTTCCAGCTTACTGGATCGTAGTCATCTAATATTGTAGCTGGTATATATCGAAATGCATTTTTATCAACTATTCCCGATTTCCCAAGCAGAATGATGCGTGAAAGACTAAAACAACTTTCGAAAGTGGAGGAGCCAATTGCTACCACTTTCGCCGGAATCACAATTTCTAACAGCGAAGAACATTCTCGAAACACACGATTCTGAATATCAATAAGGGAATCCGGCAACTTGATACGAGATAAAGAATTGCATTTTTCAAATGCGCTGTCTCCTATCGCAGTTACATCAGAAGGAATTTCTATAGTCTCCAGACTTTGACACGAATAGAATAATCGGCTGGAAATCAATGTAAGATCCTGGGGTAATCTAACTGTTCTGAGATTCTTACATCCAGAGAAAGCTTCTTCGCCTATAATTGTTTTGTCAGGGATGTATACACTATGCAGAGAATTACAACAACTGAACGCTTTCTTACCAATCGTTTCTAATCCATCATTCAATGACAAATCGGAAATTGAATTGCAGGAATAAAAAGCCAACTCTCCTATTGTTTTCACGCTATTAGGAATCTCGATACTGTTTAATGATGTACATCTATTAAACGCATTCGCTCCAATGCTACTAACTCCATTCGGAATGTCAATAGTTTTAAGCGAAGTACAATTATAAAACGCCCCATCCGGGATTGCAGTGATCCCTCCAGACAAATCTATTTCCATCAAAGATTCACAATTCACAAACGTATCGCTTCCCATGGATTCAAGATTTCCCGAAAGTGTAACAATAGCAAGTGAAGAACAGTTCCCAAACGCCGTTGAACCAATAGTTGTTACTGAAGCTGGAATGGTAATGCTATTCAGCGAAGAACAATCCAGAAACGCTTTTTCCCCAATCTTTGTTAGGGTCGAATGCTCGTCAAAAACAACATTTTTCAATGATCTGCACATGCAAAAAGCAGACTCTCCTATTTCTTGTACGTATTCTCCTAAAGATAGAGAATTCAGAGAAGAACATTGTTGAAATGCTCCTTCCAAAATCTTTCCGGAGGGAACTGCTAATTTTTCAATAGCCATGCATTTTGAAAACGCATTTTTCCCTATTTTCTTAAGACAATCGCCAAAAACAGGTGACTGCAAAACGCCACAATTCCAAAAAGCACATTCTCCAACAGTTTCCAGTGAGGACGGCCATGCTACGTTCTTAAGCGCCGTACAATCAATAAAGGCGTAATTCCCAATACTTTTTACAGAAGAGGGCAATGTCAAGGATTGTAGAGATGAACAACTTTGGAATGCTCGCTCATCTATTGTTGTTATCGTATTCGGAAGGACTACAGTGGTTAATTTGCTGCAATTGGCAAACGCTTCATTGGGAATCGATGGGGCTGTTCCGTTGATTGTTACTGATGTTAAATTTCGGCATCCATAGAATACTGCTCCCACAAGTTGATTGACCGTATCTGGTATCACTATCTGTTTCAAGCCTGTGCAACCGGAAAATGTTCCCGAAATAGATGTAATTCCTGAAGGAATATTAATAGTTGTAAGACCGATACAATTGCCTAACATTTTTGAAGTTAACATAGTAACTTTTGAAGGAATGGTAAAAGAAGTGAGGCTGCTGCAATTAAAGAAAGCGCTCGGCCCGATTGTTTCAACATTAGGAGGTATACTGACTGAGGTTAACGCGGTACAACCGGAAAATGCTTTAGCGCTAATCTCCCGAAGGTCATAAGGCAAACTAACAGAAATCAGACTAGTACAACTGTTAAAAGCGCCCTCATTAATACAAGATACCCCTGAGGGAATAACAATTGTTTTAAGCTTCGTGCACTGGTAGAAAACAAAATCTCCAAGTTCTGTAAGACCTGCAGGCAAAGAAATCGAAGTGATCGGACATGCTCGAAAAGCACACCTTCCAAAACCTGTAACCGTCGAGGGGAGAGTAATACTGGTCAAATTGATACAGTCAAAAAACGAGTTTTCGCCTATATATGTAATACCTGATTTCACTATTAATTTCTTAATATCCTGTCGATAATCCGCCCACGGAGCATTATCTCTTAAATATACAGGCTTAATGTTTTTTTCAATATCATACATCGCGCCACTTCCGGATATCGTCATAGTTCCATCACTGTCGAGCACCCAGGCAATGTCATCACCACATGTACCCGACGCCACCGTTGTTGCCGCACTGACTTTCCCGGCAGGAACAAAGCAGAGTATCACGATCATCAATCCTATGATTGATGTAATCATCCATAATACTTTTTTCATTTCTCATTCTCCTAAATTATCCTGTACACGAATTAGCTTGCACGTCCTTTAATCTCTACTGATGGCAATCCGGGAATGATCTGATTATTCTCGATATAGTACGCAAACACCCAGTAATGATTATCTATTACTGAAGAAGCTGCTGTATCTGTAAACTCAGGATCAACAAGCACCTGCGTCATTCCTATATATCCATAAGGCTGACCATGTGAGTAGCCGTAGATCAAATATCCATCCGCCTCAGGGTTAGCATCCCAAGAAAGAGTGA
The DNA here is from genome assembly GCA_016287245.1 of Clostridia bacterium. GTDB lineage: Bacteria > Bacillota > Clostridia > Saccharofermentanales > Saccharofermentanaceae > Scatonaster. The sequence continues at coordinate 32,492 of JAEEWG010000028.1, read as the reverse complement.
TACTTCCTGGATTTGGAGATAAATTCAGATTTGTAACCGGAAGACATATGCCCTCTCCTGTGACCATAATACTTTCATCCCCCGGATACAAGACGCCGCCATAATCGGTCACATATGGAAAGACATAGTAACCATTGCCTGAAGAAAGCGCATTCATATCCGTAAAACGGCTCCCTAAGACTTCAATCTGATCATCCGGGTCAATGTCAATCTTATCTCTTGTCATCCCACAATAACTATACACCCCATTCTTTCTTGAATAAATCAAATAGCCATCCGTATATTTGTTAACCGGCCACTCTATGGTCACCTTATATTTCCCGGCCGGTCGTGTAGCAATACCAGTAACCTCAGGAAGTGTGACCTCTTCGTTAATGTATCTTACACAAGCATAGATATACAACCCTGAAGCAGTCATGTCACGAATATCTCCCACAATGACTCCACTGACCGAATTATTATGCGCCGCCTCAACAACCTGTCCGTTTCCAATATAAATCGCAGAGTGATGGATCCCATGATACAAAGGGCACGGACTCGGATGGTCTGAGAAAAAAGGACAAAACACATTTCCTGTCGCACACGAAGGGCTATACCAATAGATTACATCTCCGGGAAGAAGATCTGTTTCTGTGATGATTTCAGGAGTCAGACGGATTGCTGTGTTATTGTCTATACAAGTATGTCCATTCTCAATATCTTCTATTTGCTGACCGGAACCGGTTCTCATATGTACACCTAAAGACTCAAGGAAGACATACGCAACAAATGACCCGCAGGTAAAATAATTGGGAACATTCGATGGCAACATATATGGTTTTCCGATCTGATTAAATGCTTCAAGCAACACTTTCACCCGACGATTACTAAAATATGCATACTGAGGCACTATCGATGTAACTTTATAGTCCGAACCGAAAGTGAATACGATATGCTCATATGTCAGCGTTGTATTACAATACCGAACTTCTGTAACCGGATCAGTATAATAGATATCACTTCCTATCGAATAAAAACCCGTCGGGCCACTTTTGGAATTACCTGTTTCTCCTTCCGGAATATAATCACTGTTCACTCGGTTTTCCAGTTCATCCTGATACCATTGTCTGTAAATTTCTTCATCAGAAACTTGTTCAGGCAAAACACAGTTTTCTGAAGGAGCTGGCTCCTGATTTTCCAATGATTCGAGATAATCAATCAGGCTCTGGTTTACGCTTTCATCGATCTGCGTTTCTTCGATATATTCCTCATTTCTGCGACCGTCCTCATACTCCTCATCCGCAAATACATAAAACGGAAAAAGCGAGACCACCAAAACTACAGATATTAATCGAAAGATTCGATAACTCTTCATAGAATTTCTCCCTACCACATAACCCCAAGCCTAATTCTTTTATATCGCAAAGAACAATATGTCACAACATCGGAAGCGATATATTAATTAAATAGTTACATTTGAGGCAACAGAAAAAACTCAAATGTGATCCCGAACAGGTCTTTTCAAGAAAAAACATCAATAACAAAAGGGGACTTCAAGTGAAGTCCCCTTTATTTGTCTGCTGCTTTGAAATTATCAGATCGCTCTTCCGTAGGTATACTTCGCGGTCTGCCCCACGATCATCTTCCCGTTACTATCCTTAAAGTATGGGAATACCCAGTAATAGTTGTACTGTGTTTTGGATGCTTTCCTGTCCGTGAATGTCGTTCCCGAAGTCGTCATGCCGACATAGCCGTAAGGCTTTCCGGCGACGATACCGTAGACCAGGTAACCTTCGGCGCCGCTGACAGCATTCCATGTGAGTTTCACACCGCCCTTGACAGAAGATGCCTTAAGATCTGTTACTGCCGTAAGAACGCCCTTGGCATATACATACTTCGCACATCCGCTACAGTGCTTATTTCCGTCACTATCTGTTACGTAAGGAAATACCCAGTAGTAGTTATAGTCATCCGCCAGCGCTTTTGTATCCGTAAAAGTAGTTCCGCTGGTCGTCATGCCGATATATCCATACTTCCCGTCTTTCTGACCATAGATGAGATAACCTTCGGCCCCAGCGCTTCCTGTCCAAGTCAATTTGACCTTTCCTTTACCAGCAGTTTCTGCTTTCAGATTCGTTACCTCGAGCAGCGGATCGATCGTGATATTGATATTACACTTCTTTCCAGCGTATCTTACTTCGATCTGATAGGTATTACCCGGTTGCCAGGGCTGAGTTTTCTGATTGGGGATCTCTTCCAGTTCTGCCAGATATCCGGTCTTTTCGTAGATCTCCTCAAGCGTCCCCGTGAAGTCCGGTCTTCCATCGTTATACTTGATGGTAAATGTCACTTTGGGCGTTATCAGAATGTCGTAGTCAATATTATTTTTGTCAAAAGAACCATAAAAGGTATTGTACCGTGCGTAAGTTCCAATATCGGGGTTCGAGATGAAAATACAGTTAGTGTTTTCAACATAATGCAGATCAGTATTGCAGGAAATACTTTGAACCGGGTTCTTTTCGATATGATATTTTACTTTTCCAATACATCCGTAAACGACAAAGTACTCATAGGTGTTTCCGACTTTCCAGTGCTCGTCAAGCTGGCGATTGCCTGCACTAGTGAAATCCGGACTGTAGCCGGTCGCTTCTGCAATCTCTGCGGCCGTTCCGACCAGATCCGGTCGTCCATCCTTATACTTGATCGTATATTTTAGATCATTGGGGGCCAGCAATCTCAGCGAATAGTCCCATGAAGATGAATAAACGATGCTTGACGTATTATAGGAGAAATAAGACTTTCCTTCTCTGTCCGTTTCCCATGATCCGCAAGTATTCTCGTAGATATATATCTCTCGTTCAGGCGTAATACTCTTTACCGGGCTATCGGTAATGTGTACCTTGAGTATTCCGGTTCCATCCTTATATGACACAACAACGTTATATGTGCCTCCGCATTTCCAGTGTTCGGAAGACTGGGATTTCTGTTCGGTGAATGTAAGGTTTTGCCCTGTCTTCTTATATATCTCTCTAGATGTTCCGACCAGATCCTCTTTCCCATCTGAAAACTTGATCGTAAATATCATGTTCGGATCAGCGGTCAGAAAACTTCCACCATTACGAGAACTGACTGCATATTGGAAATAATCCACGGGATAATGATAGACATAATCTCCGTACATATATTCCGGGATATAAAGGTCGTGATTTGTCGTGATGCTGATAACTTCAGACACTCCCTGTACCGGTCTGGAAAAGAATACCGGCAGTATCAGCAAAGAGAGCAACGCAGCTGCTGCAAATAAAAACAATTTCTTTCTCATAGTTCTGTCTCCTCCTTTGCTGTACGGGACAATTGTCTTACCAGATCGAGCTGTGCATCTGGACGATCTTTCCGTCTCGGATATATACACGCGGAATTCGCTTTCCGACGAGGCAGGTGACCTCGTAGTTGATCGTATCGAGCATATCGGAGATCTCATCGACCGGGATCTCGGCATGCTTGCCGCGCGTCTTCTGCGTTCCGAAAAGGACCACCTCATCGCCGACCTTCGGTTTTTCTTCGAAATCCGTAACATCTACCATACACATATCCATGCAGATATTGCCGACGACCGGGGCACGTTTTCCGTGGATCAGGACTTCGGCGCGGTTGCTCAGGCGGCGCAGATATCCATCGGCATACCCGATGGCGATCGTCGCAATGGTGCTCGGCTTTTCCGTCTTGAAATGACGGCCGTAGCTGATAGTCTCGCCTGCCGGGATCTCTTTGACATGGACCACGCTGGATTTTAAGGTCATGGCCGGACGGACTTCAAAATCCGTATATGGCTTCGGGCAGCCCTTCGGCATCATGCCGTAAGTGATCAGGCCGGAACGGACCATGTCGAGGTGCATCTGCGGGAAACGGATGATGCCCGCGCTGTTGCAGATATGCTTCGTCGGGATCGTAAGACCGCGTTTTTCCAGTTCTTCCACCATCTTCATGAAGGAGTTGAACTGCTTCATGGTATATTCGTCATCATCGGTATCCGACATGGCAAAATGCGAGAACATGCCTTCGATCTCGATGCCCGGGAGCTCGGAGATCGCGAGGATCGCTTCGACGGAAGACTCGCCTTCCAGGAATCCCAGACGGTTCATGCCGGTATCGTATTTGATATGGATCCTGGCTGTTCTTTCGAGGATGATCGCCTTCTTGGAAATGGCCTTTGCATATTCGAGAGAATAGACAGCCTGTTCGATATCGTTCTCGATCAGTTCGTAGATACGTCTCGGATCGGTATGTCCGAGGATCAGGATCGGGACATTGATACCGCTCTTCCGGAGTTCGAGCGCCTCGTCGAGCATGGATACGGCAAGCTTGTCCGCGCCGTTATCGAGGAGCACTCTTGCGGTCTCGATCGCGCCGTGACCATAAGCATCCGCCTTAACGACCGCCATGATCTTCGACGTCCTTTTCGTCACGCGCCGGATCTCGCGCATATTCTCCGCGAGGATATCCAGGTTGATCTCCGCCCAGGAGCGGTTCGGAAATTTATCCATCATGTGTTTTTCCCTTCTTCCCACTTCAAGATCTTGAAGCATTTATCGTAATACTGCCAGAGCATGGTCGGGAGCATCGCCCTTGTTCCGTGCTCTTCTGCGCAAATCTTTCCGGCCAGGCTGTGGATGCCGACGGCGCAGACTGTTGCGTCTTCTTCCCGCATTCCCTGCGCCAGAAGGCCTGTGAGCAGTCCGGCCAGAACATCTCCGGAACCACCTTTGGCCAGTCCGGAATTACTTACAGGATTACTATACCACTTCCCGTCAGAAGTAAACACGTTCGTTACGTGGCTCTTTAATACAAGTACGATTCCGTTTTCTTCGGAAAAAGATCCGGCCCTCTCCATTTCTTCTTCGGAATAGCCCGGCATCAGACGCTTAAACTCGCCGATATGAGGCGTCAGTACAGCAGGCGGAAGACCGCGGGAACTTCTTTCCTTAAGTTCATCAAGCAGGCTTTCATGCTCCGAAAGGCAGGAGAGCGCCCCTGCATCGAGGACCAGATGGCGTGCATTCTTCGCTGCGATCGCGATCATGTCATAAAGCTCCGGATCATCCGGTCGGATCCCGGGGCCGATCAGGCAGGCATCCTTATCGGAAAGAACCTGCGTGAACCAGGTCTCAAAGTCTTCGGAAGTATCCTCGCGGGAAATACCCAGAGCCTCGGGGCACATCGTCATAAGCGGAGTTAAGAGATCTCTAGCTGTCTTGATATAGATGAGTCCTGCGCCACTGCGAAGTGCGGAAGAGGAAGCCATGTACGCGGCACCGCCCATCCCGGGGGAACCGGCACAGATCAATGCGCGGCCGAAAGTACCCTTGTGACCGGAATCAGGACGCGCCGGACATTTACCGGCGATCAGTTCATGGGTGATTAGCAAGGGTGCATCGGACATTTTTTACCTCGAAACCGAAGAGATGGTCATTACAGTTTCGGCACTTCGCTGATAGTAGAAATGTCGAAAGGTGTTTCCTGATATACGTAGTAGTTGAGCCAGTTCATAAACAGGAGCGTCGAACTGGATCTCCACTTCATATGCGGTTCTTTCGTCGGATCGTCATCCGGGAAGTAATTCTTCGGGACCTCGATCGGAAGTCCTTTATTCACGTCGCGGAAATACTCGTCACGCAGCGTATTCACGTCGTACTCGGAGTGGCCCGTGATGAAGATCTGTCTTCCGGAAAGGTCGGAGACGGCATATACGCCGCACTCCTCCGATTCGGAAAGGATACGCAGATTCGGATGTCTCTCGATATCCGCCTTTCTCACTTCCGTATGGCGGGAATGCGGTACATAAAACACATCGTCGAAGCCGCGGAAGAGCTTGACGGGCTTGGTGTAGGTCATGCTGTGCGGGAACACACCGAAGACCTTCGCCGGAAGGTTGTACTTAGGGATGCCGTAGTGGTGGTAAAGACCGGCCTGTGCGCCCCAGCAGATGTGAAGCGTGCTATAGACATGGGTCTTGCTCCAGTCCATGATCTCGCACAGTTCTTTCCAGTAGGCGACTTCTTCGAACTCCATAAGTTCCACCGGAGCTCCCGTGATGATCATGCCGTCGTAGAAGCGGTCTTTGACATCGGCAAAGGTCTCGTAGAACTTGACGAGGTGCTCCGTCGCCGTATGCTTCGGATGATAAGAGGCCGTATAGAGAAGGTCGATATTCACCTGAAGCGGGGAATTACTGAGCGCGCGGAGAAGCTGGGTCTCGGTCGCGATCTTGTTCGGCATGAGATTTAATATCAAAAGATGCAGCGGACGGATATCCTGCATATAGGCGCGGTCTTCGGTCATGACGAAGATGCGCTCCTTCTCGAGGATACCGGTCGCCGGCAGATTATTCGGAATACGTATCGGCATAGCTTAGTTCCCCCTTCTCACAGACACAGGAATTCGTTCAGGATCGATGTCTTCGGAACGAATTTCTCTTTTGCCTGGGGGATCAGGCTCAGCCAGGACTCGAGCATACGTGCCTTCGCGACAGCCTTTTCCAGGTTGGCGAAGTCTTTTTTCAGATTACTTTTCTCCATGAAGACCGACGGAGCAAGACGGTTCTGCTCATAGGCGGAAAGAGCTTCTTCGATATCGTTTTTGGCCAGCGCAGCGATCACGAGCGGCTCGTACGCGAGGAACGAGTTGATGTGATAGTCTGCCTTGGTCAGGTAATCTCTGTAATAGGCCTGTTCGGAGTTCTGGATCATCGGCCAGTAGTCGATGGTCGTCAGTGCATGGGCGCCACGGTGACGGACGTCTCTGACGATCCTTCGGAGCATGCGCAGATCGTCGCTGTCGAGAAGTCTTCGATCCGACATGACGGAGGCATACGGCATAATGAAGATGCCGAGGTACTGGTCCTTCGAAAAGCTTCCGGTCGTCTCCTCGCAGAGGCCGTGGAGACCTTCCACGACGACGACACCGTTCTTCCCGATGGAGAGTGCCGGCTTATCGGATTCCACACGCTGTCGGATCTTAAAGTCAAAGGTAGGGGTGACGACTGCATCGCCGCTCACCAGACGTGCCAGGTCCATACTGGCCAGGCGCATGTCGAGCGTCTCCACGCTCTCGAAGTCCGGACGGCCTTCCTCATCGTAGGAAAGGGCATTCAGGCTGTAGTAATCGTCCAGAGAAAGGCGGATCGCCGATCTTCCTCTCTTTTCGAGCTGGGATACGAGTCTGTCGGTAAATGTGGTCTTACCGGAAGAGGTCGGACCGGAGACGAAGACCACCTTGATATCCGGGTGGGCTATAACGTCATCCGCCACTTCCGCGGTCTGTCTTACAAAACGGGATTCAGCCTTGCCGATAAAGTCAGGCAATCCGAAAACACCGAGCATATCTTCCAGGTCATCGATAGAAACCCGGATCTTATCTGATAAATTCGCCATAATATCGCGCTCCTGTTACTTATCCGTGTAGTCTGCCAGCACCAGCATACTGACAACTTTGTCATACCAGTACTGCAGAAAACGTGCGACACAGAAAACGATCCCGGGGATCAGTACAGCGGACAGAACGATAAGGACTACGACAACGACAACATATACGCCGCCGGAAATGACGCCCAGCACCGTGGCAAATGTACCAGCGGTGTCAACATACTTCTCCGTAAAACGTTCCAGTGTCTTATTCAGATATGAAATGAAGAAATCTTTCAGGTCTCCGAAGGAGACAGACAGCTTGGGGCGGGCCCATGCTGTGATCAATAATGTCAGCGCCCCATACTTGAGGATATGGGACATTAGTACCGGAATCTTGCCCCACAAGGGCATTCGGTAATAGGCGAAACAGATTGCCGGGCAAAAGAAAAACAGCACTACGAAGATGATCACTTTCTGCATAAAGCCACCTGTGATCAATCCGGTCATGCCACCCGTAAGATAGTTATAGAGGACCAGAACGTCTACAAAGAGCCCGTACAGAAGGAACAGCGTCAGATGGCGGCGGTTCTCAAAATCCGTATCACTCCAGAGTCGTCCAAGTAAAAGGCCTTCCAAATAATCCACGTTCTTTTTCCTTTCGAAAACAGTTCTGAATTATTGTACCAAAAAAGAGAGGTTTCGTCACCTCAAAGAAAATACTTGTCTTCGCTTTTTCGGGTGTTTCTCAGCGCAGACGGAATGCCGTCTTCGCCACTTCCTCGATCAGTCTGCGGTACGTGCCCCACATCTTCGGGAAATTGCTGACACCACAGGCCTTCAGCGTCTCGCCGTCTGAGAAGCGGATCTCGACGGACCAGTCCTGTGGAAAAGATCCGGTCATGGAACCCATCAGGTGGCCGATGCCCTTGGCATAGTCGGTCGCCCAGGAAAGGAGTTCCGTACCGGGAAGATTCTTCTTAATATGCTCGATCATTTCAGGAGAAAGAGCGCGGACAAAGTCATTGTTCCACATGTGCGTGTCGTTCCACGCGATCCGGCCAGCCACCAGATCAATAGCCGCTTTTAAGCTGCCCCGTCTGTATCCGGAGAGTTCAGTCTCGATGAAGACGATGTCGTTGTAATCGTGTTTCTTCTCACTCATCGATAATGCCTCATGCATCCAAATCACATCGCTGGCCGTGGACCTTCTCATGATATCTTCACCCCGAAAACCGAGTTTCCGCGGGTACCTACGACAAGCATGCCGTCTACCACGATCGGAGAAGATTCCACGTTGTGGTACTCCTGCTCCGGAATGTCCTTCGTTCTTTGCATCTTAATATAGCAGAGACGGGAACCATCTGTTGCATCTACCATATGCACCTGACCGTAACTGTCACAGACTACGATATACGCATTACCGTTATCGTCGTAGATATCTACCGGCGAACTCCAGGAGTAGAACTTCATGTCGTACTTCCAGACGGTATTACCTGTGGTCTTATCAAAGGCTACGAGACGGTTGCCGCTTCCTGTGCCCTGCGTCATGCAGTAGGAGAAGATAACGAGATTGGAGATCGAACCCTTACCGATGATCGGTGTTCCCAGCATGCCGCCGTTGACGTCATCACCGGAATTTGCCGCGTTCTTCGTCCAGCAGTCTACGGAAGTGGACCATACGGTATTTCCTGTCATGGCATCGATCTTATATGTGAAGGAAGCGCCCTGATAGTTACCGACGATATCCTTCTGCCAGTCAACTTCTGTACCGGTGTAGAGATATACATGTCCGTTATCCTCTTCGATGACCGGCGTTACGTCCGAGTCATCGTCGAGTTTTCTAGACCATACGAGGCTTAATGTGTTTAAGTCAATGCAGATGAGGTTACCTGCGTTATCGGTACACCAGCCGTAGTGGTCGTAAATGGCCATGGAGCTCTCGATACCGAGCTGCTTGCCCTCGACACCGTTAAAGATGTACTTATAGGCGATCGTCTGAGGAGCCATCGTCAGCACGCCGGTATCTTCGTTGAACTTGGTGTTGAGCTTGACGGTATAGATCATGCCGTTCTCATTCGGGTAGATGAGTGTATCCGCTTCTCCGCAGATGATCGGAGAGGAGTCACATGCGCCCCAGGAAGATCTGTATGCACGGGAATCCAGACCATTCTGGAAGTGCAGAAGTTCAAAGTTCAGAAGGCTGTAGATACGGAAGCCGATCTGGCCCTTCTCGCCGTTATCGTCGCCCTGTCCGACATAGAGGATCGGATAGCCTCTCGGGTCGATGGAAGCGGTTCCCTTGATGGTCGCGCCGACCTTGAGCGGATCTCTCGTCTTCTGTCCGTCATCCTTATCAAAGAAATAGACATAGCCGTCCATGGCTGCGACGATGATCTCGGTAAGACCTTCTTTCGATCTCTTTTCCGGATAAATGTTCATCATCTGCTGGACCTTCATCGGCCACTTAACTGCCAGAGGCTGTCCTGTCCAGCCGGTACCGCTCCAGGAGAAGTCCCATGAAGAGGACTTCTTCCACTCCAGTCCGTTATATTCCCAGACCTGCTCGAGGTGCTGTTCTTTGCTCGGATCTAAGGAGAAAGTTCCCCAGGATGCGCAGTTACGGAAATTCGTTCCGCGGAAGGTAAGGATACCCGGCACCTGCTGATAGTAAAGCGGGTCAGCGAAATGGATCGGATCTGCGCGGTTATAATCATTGACCTTCGCTTCTTCGCTATAGACGACCTGCGTAGCGCCGCGTCCGGAAGGAGAGTATTCCTCCTTCGGGGTACCGATGGTGACATCCATCTTCGCTTTTGCAGGATAAAGGATCGGATTCTGATACTCTTCGATCGTCGGTGCCGGTGTCGGGGACGGTGTCATGACCATGATCCCGGAACTGGAGATCACTTCGCCCTCTTCATTGGTAACGACCGGCTCGCTTGCGGACGAAGGAGTCGTTTCTTTTAAAGTCTTTTTCGACTTGGTCAGAGTAACTATGGCAAGAATGATCGTCGTAACTACAAGTACTGCAGTGACGAGGAACAGGATGTACAGGCCGTTGTTATTCACACGACGTGGTCTGTAGAACTGGTTTTCATATCGTACGTTTTCAGGTCTTTTCATTAGTGATCTTCCTCATGCGATGCTACCATTCACTCTCATATTTTCATATAGTATCACAAAGATTTCCATTTCGATACGGAAAAGATGCACAAAAAAGCATACCGATGGTGTCGGTCGGCGCTTTTTTTGCGGAAACATCAAAAAAATCAGAGCGTTCTGGTACAGAATGGGATATGTATTTTCGTCACTTTGACAGTGCTTTCTTCGTTTACAAAAGAACTCTCTTTGTTCTATTATTTCTAACGGTCAATCCCTGTGAGTCTGCTGATATGGAGTGTTTTTCCGATGATCTGGATCCTTCTGACGCTGGTATACGGTCTTTTAAAAGGCGGCCGTGAGATCAGCAAGAAAAAAGCGATGGATAGAAATTCCGTTATGGAAGTTCTGCTCATCTATACCCTGATCGGTTTTCTGATCGTCACGCCCCGTGCGCCTTCCGCCATGGGCCTTGCGCCATATCAGTACGGTCTGATCCTCATCAAGTCCTTTTCGATCTTCCTGGCATGGATCATGGGCTTTTACGCACTGAAGCACCTGCCCGTCAGTCTTTACGGCGTACTTGATCTTTCACGTGTGCTGCTCGGAACGCTCATGGGTGTCATCGTTCTCCACGAGGTGCTTCTCTGGAACCAGGTCTTAGGTCTTGCGCTCGTCGCTTTCGGACTTCTGGCTTTAAAGTTCAAGTTTTTCGGGAAGAAAGAGACTGAGGATTCAGCGCCTTCTTCCAAAGAGCCTTCTTCCGAAGGCAGCCGCACGAAGTTCGTTCTTCTTGCGTTCGGTTCCTGTATCCTGAATTCTGTATCGGGTCTTCTCGACAAGATCCTGATGAAAGATATCAACAGTTCCCAGATGCAGTTCTGGTATATGTTCTTCCTTTTAGTCCTCTATATTCTCTACGTGCTCGTCACGAGAACGAAGATCAGCAAAAGCGCCTTTAAGAACGGCTGGATCTGGCTTATGGCCATCATGTTCGTGATCGGAGATGCTTCTCTATTTATCGCCAACGCGGATCCTGAAAGCCGTGTCACCGTCATGACTGTCGTCAAGCAGAGCGCCTGCTTCGTCACGATCTTAGGCGGCAAGTTCGTTTTCCACGAAAGAGGCATCGCCTACCGTCTGTTCTGCGCATCCATCATCTTTACGGGAATCATCCTCTGCGTTCTTCACGCCGGCTGAAAGCAGCTGCGGAAAGTCCTGCCGCACGTCCTGTTGACCATGCATTCTGAAGGTTATATCCTCCGGAGATGCCGTCGATATCTATGACTTCGCCGCAGAAGAAAAGTCCTTCCTTTACCTTCGATCCCATCGTCTTCGGATCGATCTGCCGGACGCTGACACCGCCCGCCGTTACATAGGCCATATCGAGCGGTGTGCATTTTTCTATGTCAAAAGAACTTCTCTTGATCTTTTCCGTGATCTGATTTCGCATCTTCTTCGTCACCAGATTGGCCGAAAGATCCATCGTCTCCCCTAAAAGGAGCAGGGCGATCTTCTCCTGGAAATGGAATGTCTCACAAAGGAGTCGCTTCATGTGGCGGTTCGGGTTTTCCGTCATGGCGGAAAGAAGATTCTTCCCTGCCTCTTCTTCGGATATATCCGGCAGAAGATCGACGATCAGGCGGACTTTCCCTTCCGGATATTTTCCCGTATCCGTCGGAAGATATCTCGAAAGGCTCATGGCCGAAGGACCGCTTACGCCCTGATGGGTAAAAAGAAGATCTCCCCTTGATCGGGCCACGGTCTTCCCGTCGACGGAAAGCGCTGTCCCGACATCGGGAAGTGTGATCCCGGCGAGAGTAAACTCCGCGCCGCAGTCTTCGCAGCGGTCCGTCATCGGATCCGAAAACGAGGCTAGAAATAGCGGCGCCAGCGCCGGGCGGATCGGAGTGATCTCATGGTCCATGTTTTCCGCGATCCTGTAACCGTCTCCCGTGGAGCCGGTATGCGGAAAGCTCTTGCCGCCACTTGCGAGCACGACGGCTCTGCCTTTATACTCACTGTCTTTCGTCTTCACGCACCAGAGATCCCCGGACGGATCTTTTACCGGGGAAACAGAAGTCACGGCCGCTTCCGTGAGAAGTTCGGTCCCGCTTTTTCTGACTGCGTCTTCCAGCGCGAAGCAGACATCAGAAGCTTTCTGGCTGTCCGGGAAGATCCTGCCGGCGTCTTCTTCGTGGGTCGGGATGCCGATCGATGCGAAAAACGCACGCACGTCCTCTGGAGAGAAAGCGTGCAGTGCGCTCGTTATAAACCTGGCATTTTCGTGGTAGGTCTCCCGGTAATTGTCCATGATGCGGATGTTCGTGATGTTGCAGCGTCCGTGTCCCGTAAGAAGGAGCTTCTTACCCGGGGAAGGGTTCTTCTCAAGAAGAAGGACCTTCGCACCTTCCGAAGAAGCGGTAAGAGCAGCCATCATGCCGGAAGGACCTGCGCCGATCACGATCACATCATAGATTTGCCGGTCCACCTTATTCATCTCACACCTTGTAGATCGTAATGCCGTTATCGAAAGTGACGACCTCGGTCAGGTTCTCGTGGAAGAAGACCTCGTCGTAGAAGTCTCTTGTCTCGTCGTTTCCGTAGTAGTCACCGCAGGCGATGACATAGCGGATGTTCATCTCGTTGCAGTAGCGGTGGAACTCATCGATATTTCCGTTACAACCGGTGAGGAGCCACTGGTAGTTGATCTGGCGGGTCGCGGTATCGTGTCCGGCAGACCATGCAAAATACGGCCAGCCGTAGTAGATCCTTCTGCCGCTCAGGAAGAAGTCATGTACGGACCACATCGGGGTCAGGAAGAGATCGTCCTCGTCCGTGTTCTTCGACACCCATTCCGCGATCTCGGAATCCGGATGCAGTTCGACGTATCCGCCGCTGTGGGTGTTGAGGTTATAGTAGATGCACCACTCGCTGATACCTGTGGCGGTAAGACCGAAGGTCAGAAGCAGGCAGACGACCGCAGCTGCGATCTGGATCGGGATAAAGGTCTTTCTCTTAAGATTTCCAAGCGGCAGTGCAAGAAGATTTGCGAGCACGCCGGCGATCAGGATATCGAAAAGAATGAAACTGACCTGGATGAATTTGTGGTTAGCAAGAACTTCCAGCGAGATCTGGCAGTAGAAGGCGAAGATCAGCGGGAAAGAAAGCGGGATCAGAAGCATCGCGCGGTATGGGTTCTTGTGGCGGATCAGTTCGTAGATCAGAAGTCCGACGAAAAGAACTGCCGGGATGATCACAGTCAGGAATCCCATCTTATTTAGGTAGCTGATGATCGCGCCGGTACTTTTCAGTACATCCATGAAACCGGCCTTCGATTTTCCTTCGAGTTCCGGAACGACGAAGCCGAAGTAATACTTAAAGCTCGCGACATTCGATGCTCCGCCGGCGAAGAATCTGGCCTGCAGCGTCGCCGAAAGGACTGATACGGCAGCCACGACGGCGTAGCCTGCACGGAACTCCGAGAAGATCGCCATGCCGAAGAGGACTAGGAGTGCGCAGATCAGGCAGGAGCCATGGAAGAAAGGCATCGCCAGTGCGATCAGGGATGCCAGGATCACGCCGCCCCACGGACGGAGCGGATCGGCGGTACGGGCGATCCATGCCTCACGGGAGGCAAAGAACTTCTTCGCTTTTGCCTTCACGCCCTTCGTGCGTCCCAGATGCAGGAACATTCTGCGGAAGTGCGGAAGGAAGATGAAGATAAAGAGGATGACCAGGCCGACGCCCATGGCGAGGTGGCGCTGGTTCGCATATACATTGACTGCCCATAGTCCCCACTCATCGCGGAAGGTATAGCCGTACCAGGCGGACTGTTTCGTGATGGACGAGAAAACGGAGCCCCATGTGGCACCCGGAGCCGACTTAAGTTCCGAAGCCTGATGGAAGACGTTCCACGCACTGCGGAAAAGGACCAGTACCGGTGCGAAGAAGAATGCGCTTCTTCTTGAGGAAAGGAGCACGGCCATCGTACCGAGGAGCGTGAGCGCACTGCCCATGCAGAGGATGGACGGCAGGTTGATCGCCCAGACAAGCGGAAGACCCAGTGCTTCAAGGTTACCTGTCAGGAAGTAGAACATGAAGTGGTACTGGATGTTATCTCCGGCAAAGTGCGGATACTGGGTCGGGAAATTGGAGCCGACGCCGAATCCGGATGTGATCGCCACGTGCGGCGAAAAGTCGCTGAAGATCGAGTATCCGAGACAGATGGTGTCGTTTTTCATGAAGCAGGTATAAAAATATACGAAGCAGGCGGCGGAAACGACCAGAATAATGGACGTGATGTAGAAGATCAGCGAGCCCGGCTGACGGCGAAAATCCGCCAGTTTCTTCGGCGCGCCCGCCTTCTGCGAATCGCGGTAGTTTCTCAGGAAGCATCTCTGCCACAGCAGGCAGCCGGCATATGCGAAGATACACATTCCTACGATATTGGCCGGCAGGAGGTTCGCCGTATCTGCAGGAATATAGGGGTGCATCACATAGGCCAGGAAGTACGTGATCCAGGAGGTAAGAAGAAGTCCGACCAGAGTTCCTGCCGGAAGCAGAAACAGCATCGTCGGTACACGATCGATATAGGAAGTGTCCGCAGCGATACCCACATACAGACGGCGGATATCCGGGATCAGGAAGCGGATCAGCTGTGTGCCAAAAAAGATGGCAATGATCAGATATAGAATTGCAAGCATATTGCGACCTCCACATACTTATACTCCATTATCATACCATTGTACTGTCCCGCCGTCATCGGAAAAATCCTACTCTTTGGTTACAATTGGCAATTTTCTTTTTTCAATTTCAATAAATAAGGTATAATCAGTTCGTGTGACCGCCCCTTAAAAGGACAGGACGTGTCACCTTAAATTGAAGGGAGGTCCTTTTGACATGAGAGTTATCGTATTAGCAGGTGGTATCAGTCCGGAACGCGACGTGTCCCTCTGCTCGGCAAGTCTTATTTCCAACGCACTTTTATCCAAAGGTCACGAGGTGGCTTTTGTGGATGTATACGAAGGTGTACCGGAAGCGGAAGCAAAAGACGGGTCTTTTGACCTTGCGTCCTGCTTCGTAAAGCCTTCTTCCGGCAAGACCTTCTCCTACTCGATTCCGGAGACCGAACCGGACCTTGACGCTCTGATCGCTTCCCACGGGGGAAGAAAAGAGCTCATCGGTCCCGGCGTCCTCGATCTCTGCAAAATGGCTGACGCCGTCTTCATCGGCTGCCACGGCGGAATGGGCGAGAACGGACGTCTTCAGGCTGTCCTCGACTGCATCGATGTTCCTTACACCGGGTCCGGCTATCTCGGCTGCGCACTGGCGATGGACAAGCACCTGACGAAGACCCTTCTTCTTCAGTTCTCTATCCCGACTGCAGAATGGATGATCTTCGACCCGAAAAAGCAAACCATCGATATGGTCAGAGAGCAGATCGGATTCCCGTGTGTCGTTAAGCCGATCGGTTGCGGCAGCAGCTGCGGTGTTTCCATCGTTCACGATGAAAGCGAGTGGGCGGATGCGATCACCTATTCCACCAAGTATGAGAGCACCTGCCTCATCGAGAAGATGATCCACGGCCGTGAGTTCTCCATCGGTGTATTAGACGGACAAGCTCTGCCGATCATCGAGATCCGTCCGAAGCAGGGATTCTACGATTACAAGAACAAGTATCAGGCCAATGCGACCGAAGAGATCTGCCCGGCACCTCTTTCTCCGGAACAGACCGAAGAAGCACAGGCTCTTGCTGTCGCTGTTCACAACGCTCTCAATCTCGGCAACTATTCCCGTGTCGACTTCATCCTGTCGGAAGAAGACGGCAGGTTCTACTGCCTCGAGGCCAATAACCTCCCGGGCATGACGCCGAACAGCCTCATTCCGCAGGAGGCAAGAGCGATCGGCATCTCCTACGAAGATCTGTGCGAGAAACTGGTCCTTTCCGCCAGCAGAAAAGGCTGAGATCTTTTCCCGAATCTTCAAAAAAAGGCAAAGAAAAACCCCACGGAGCGGTTCTCCAGGGCGCAGGCCCTTCGACATGCAGCGTGGGGTTTTCCGTATTTACAGATCGTAATACATGGCAAATTCCATCGGATGTGGAAGTTTGCTGATCCTCGATGCCGTCTTCTTATTTCTCTCGATAAGCTGCTTGAGAAGTCTTTCCGGGAAAACACCGCCGGCCGTTAAGTAGTCGTGATCTTCCTCGAGGGCGCGGATCGCTTCTTCCAGAGATGCCGGAAGTCCTGTGAGCTTTGCTTTTTCCTCATCGGAAAGCGTATAGAGATTACAGTCATACGGGCCCCAGCCGTTCGCATGCGGGTCGATCCTGTTCTTGATGCCATCCAGACCAGCCATCAGGATCGCCGCATAGGCATAGTACGGATTACAGGTCGCATCCGGATTTCTCAGTTCAAAACGCTTGGTCTCCGGGGTCTTTGCATAGGCCGGGATACGGATAACGGCAGAGCGGTTACTCATGGCATAGCCGATCGTAACAGGTGCCTCATAGCCCGGGATCAGGCGCTTATAGGAGTTCGTCGAGGGATTCGTGATGGCACAGATAGATCTGGCATGCTTCAGAAGTCCGCCCATGAAATAGTGTGCCGTCTCACTCAGCTGCGCATATCCGTCCGGATCGTAGAATACCGGTTTTCCGTCCTTAAAGAGGAGCATATGCACGTGCATGCCGGATCCCGCTTCTTCCGCGAGCGGCTTCGGCATGAATGTCGCGGTCAGTCCTTCCTGTACCGCTTCGTTCTTGATGACATACTTCGCCGCCATGGTATCGTCCGCGAGCTTTAACATCTCTCCGAGCTCCACTTCGATCTCCATCTGGCCGGATCCGCCGACCTCCGGATGATGGTACTTGACCCCGATGCCCCATTCGCCCATCGCGAGGCACATGCGGCTTCTTATATCGTTTCGGATATCCGTCGGAAGGCTGTTATGGTAACCGGCACCCGGAAGGACCTGGAAACCGTTGTTGCTCATTTCGTCTCCGGAAGCATAGTGCGCCTGTGACGTATAGATGCTCGTGGACATGTCGTAGTAATTCGTCGTATAGCGGACATCGTCGAAGATGTAGAACTCATACTCCGGTCCGATGACCATCTTATCCGCAACGCCCGTCTCCTTCATGTACTCCAGTGCACGGATCGCCACGTTTCTCGGATACTGGTCAAAAGGCTTGTTCTCCGGGAGTGCGATGACACGCACGTCGCCGATCATGGAGAGTGTCGGCACTTCACAGTAGCGGTCTACGATCGCCGAATCGAGGACAGGGATAAATACCATGTCACTGTTTTCGACCGGCGCATACCCATAGTTACTGCCGTCGAAACCGATGCCCTGTTCCATCGTGCTCTCAGTAAGCCTTTCCGCCGGGATCGCCAGATGTCTCCAGCGTCCATCGATATCGGTCAGCTTAAAGTCGACCATCTTGATCCCCAGCTCTTTGATCATGTTCTGAATGTCCTGCAACGTTTTTCCCATATCCTGCCTCCTGCAAATTTATTTTTGTGCCCGTCTTCGGGCTTGATCCCGGAACGAATAACTTCTCTTTACGGATCTTTTCGATCAGGCGCCGAGAAGATTCTGGTCAAAGGCAAACAGTGCCTCGTTGATACTGTACATGTCGTAGTTTCCATTGGCGATGAAATACTCCACGATCACGTCCGCTTTATTGGAATGGGAGAGCGCAAACCCCGCTTTTTTCAGGAACGCCTCCGTCTCTTGAAGGTCCAGCTCGAGCGCCACGGCAAAGGCCAGCACCGTCTGCTTGCTGGGCCGGTAATGAATGTCACTTCGTATCTTGGAAAACAGTTTCCTGTCGATATTGGCTTTCTTATAGCACTCGGAATCCTTGAGCCCGCGGGCATCGATCATGCGAAGCAACGCCTGGGAGAAGCTCTCATCCAGGTTCTCCAGTGCATGCGTCAGGTCCATCGGCGCACTCATCGCCTGGGCACAGAACATCCGTGACTCGGAGGGAGCCCTTCTTTCCTCATCGGCCATCTCCATGGCTTCGTCCGATGCCTCCATGGACTCTTCCGCCATCGGGACAGAATCCATGGCATTGCGGCAGGCTTTCGATTCTTTTTTCTTCGGCGAGAAGATCGATCTTCTGCTTCCCGCCGCACCGCCAAATGCGACAGAACGAGCCATGTCTCCCAGGATCGAACCTGAGCCGGACATGGCTCTTTCATCTTCATATGTATTGCGCAGATATCCGGAGATCTCGGAATAAAGGCGCACGTCGAAACGGAATGATTCGCGGTCAAAGATCACCAGGATCACGTCCATCTCGTTTTCCTCGAGGAATGCACGGATCGTGCTGACTGCCACCTCCAGCGCCTGATCTTTCGGGTAGCCGTAAACACCCGCGGAGATCATGGGGAAAGCCACGGACTCGCAGTTGTTTTCAAGTGCCAGATGAAGGGAATTCCTGTAAGCGGAACGGAGAAGTTCTTCCTCACCGTGTGCACCGCCGCTCCAGATTGGACCAACGGTATGGATCACGTATTTTGCAGGCAGGTCATATCCGCGTGTGATCTTCGCTTCTCCTGTCCGGCAGCCGTGTAATGTACGGCACTCTTCCAGAAGGCGCGGACCTGCAGCTCGATGGATCGCACCATCGACACCGCCACCGCCGAGCAGCGACGAATTCGCCGCATTCACGATCGCATCCACGGAAAGTTTCGTGATGTCACCAAGGACGATTCGAAAAGGCATGACCCCATTGCCCTCCTTCTCTATCTGCTTTTTTCATTATACACTACCACGGCTTTTCCACCCACATGGAATCGCCTTTTTACGAGTTCTTTCTCACACGTTCCACCGGCGATCCATTTCTCGGAGCGACCTCATATACAGGCTTCCCCGGAGTATGCTCGGCGATGTACTTTTCGATCGATGCCGAATTCTCCGACATTCTTTCCGAACGGTGGGTAAAGGTCACGCTGCTCGTATAAAAGCGCGGATCCGCATGGCTGTCGCCATAGTTGTTTTTCTTTTCGAGAATATGCGCGGCAATATAGATCGCGGCTCCGATCCCGGCCGCTGCACCAAATAAAACTGTATAGAACTGAAGAGCTGTCATTTTACGTTACTCCTGTCTCTTTCTTGCAAATCGGAACATCATATCCGACTGTGTGCGCTTGATCTGCTTGGACACTTTCGAAAGCTTCTGCGAACCGAGCACCGCCCAGACCATGGCAAGCAGCATACCAAGCCCGACGACAAAACGGCCCGCCGTATATTCCGCGGAGTTCTCGCCGCTGCCGTTCACTCCCAGTAAATGGAGGATCCCGATCAGAAGCCCGATCGCAGCAGCCGCCATCAGAATGCCGCCGATAATGGTCGTTCTCCAGAACTTCTTCTTATCCCATGGAAGTCCGCAGACCACTTTCCCCGTCTGGCCATTCACCAGGATGGTGTGAGGCGTGCCCTGGGTTACAAAGGTCACGAACCACACTGGAAACATCGCATATTTATAGTCATTCAGGACGGAAGTCTGATGCATTTCTGCATCGATCTTATCTCCGCTTCCTGTATCTTTCTTCGCAACTTCCTCGAAGATCTCCTTTCCTCTTCTCTCCGTAGCCAGATACATCTCTTCGTAGGTAATATCCGAAGAGTTGGAATAGAATCCGAGGAGATAATCCTCATCAAAAGGCTTCATGGAGGTAAGATCAAAGGGCTCGAGTCGTGTGCTGCTCTCATCCGAGAGGATGCGGCAGCCGTCGATCGGGAAGTTGTTGATGAACATGGTTCCTGTTCTTCCCATAAGCTGATACTTCGTGATCCCGTTATTGGATTTCACTCTTACGAGCGCCGCCTCTTCATGCTGTGCATTAACGATCCAGTACGGAAGATAGATCCCTCGGATATCCTGAAGATCGATCTCCTTCACTTCCTTCGGCAGAAAGGCCGAACGGGAAATGATCTGCTTGATCGATGCCAGCGCCTGCTCTCTTGTCACTGAGAACGGGATGATAAAATCCGGCATCTTCTCTTTCGTCACGCGGGAGAAGACCACATTCGGATTTCCGCAGTAGATGCATTTCGTGGAAGCTTCGGTCCCGTGGATCACGATCTCACCACCGCACTCGCTGCAGGTATATACGTAACCTTCGAGGAATTCTTCTGCTGCCTCATCGTCGCCAAAGACCTCATCCCGTGTCATAACACGCTCGGTCTCGCGATACTTTTTCGCCTGCGATTCCACTTCTTCGGCCGCAAACTGGCTTCCACAGTACGCGCAGGACAATTTCCTGATCGCCGGATCATACACCAGCGCATGATTACAGTTTTTACATAGCGTTGCCATTATTCCCTCTCCTTTCGCTATGTGAAAATTATACACTTTTCTTGACAAAAAAATCGAGCCGGACCCGCCCGAAATATCTCCCACTAATTGCAGTGGCGTCTGCAATTAGAAGATGATCACGTGGTTTTCTCAATAGCGGCATTTTCCCATGACCGTCTTCAAAAGCGTTTTCATGGGGATTCTTGATTGTTGTGATTTCCCATGCCCGTTTTCGAAAGATTTGTCATGGGTATTTATGGTTGTTGTGAATTCCCATGCCCTCTGCGGCATGGGAATCTTGGTCTTTTCAGTTTTCCCATGATAAAAGTCGGTTTTTCAGGCATGGGAGATTCCCAATCTGAGATATTCCCATGATTTCGATTCGCTTTTCGGGCATGGGAATTCTCTTCTTCCGTTGTCTCCCATGAATTCGCCGGATTCTTGGGGCATGGGAAAACTCACTTTCAAATGATACCCTTCTCCACCCGTCCTCAAGAGATATGTAGCCCGGACGATCCGACCTTTCAAACCCGCAATACAAACAAAAACTCCCTGCGGAGGATCTTGCGTAAAGCAGACCGCCAAACCGCAGGGAGCGTATTGTTTTTATTTTTCGAAAACCGTCTTACTTTTTGAAGCGCTCGTCGATGACTCTCTTCATCTTTCCTTCGGATCTCGGGAGGGATCTCGGCTCGCAGAGCTTGATCTTCGCGTGGATACCGGTCATGGATGCGATCTCGCCTTCGAGCATTCTCTCTGTCTTTTCGATCTCACGGATGGAGTCGGAGAAGAAGGAGGATGTCATCTCGACCTTGACGGTCATTCTGTCGAGGTTCTGTGCACGATCGAGGTAGATCATGTAGTGCGGCTCGACCTCACTGTGTGCAAGCAGAACAGCTTCGATCTGGGACGGGAATACGTTGACGCCGCGGATGATCATCATGTCGTCGGCACGTCCTGTGACCTTCTCGATCTTCGGTGTGGTACGTCCGCACTCACACTTGCCGTGATAAAGGCGTGTCAGGTCATGTGTGTTATAACGCAGGAGCGGTACGCCTTCCTTAGAAATCGAGGAGAATACAAGCTCACCCATCTCGCCATCCGGCAGCGGCTCGCCTGTCTCCGGATCTACGATCTCCGGAATGAAGTGGTCAGACTCGATGTGGATCAGGTCGGACTTGTCGCAGGAGCATCCTACGCCCGGTCCGCAGATCTCGGTCAGACCATAGATGTCAAAAGCACGAAGACCGAGTTTTTCTTCGATCTGATCTCTCATCTCCAGTGTCCATGCCTCCGCGCCGAAAATACCGCAGCGCAGGTTCAGTTCACTCTTGTCGATGCCGGCTGCTTCGAGTTGGTCAGCAATATGCAGTGCATATGTCGGCGTGCACATCAGTACTTCCGGCTTCCACTCACGGAGGATCGTGATCTGTCTTGCCGTATTACCGCCGGATACCGGGATTGCTGTCGCACCGAGTTGCGCACAAGCGAAGTGCGGGCCAAGACCTCCGGTGAAGAGTCCGTAACCATACGCAATATGTACGAGGTCGCCCTTCTGTACACCGGATCTTGCCATCGAACGGCAGAGAACGGAGTTCCAAAGTTCGACGTCATTTGCTGTATAACCTACGACCTTCATCTTTCCGGTCGTTCCGGAAGAAGCATGCACACGAACGAGTTCCGATCTCGGCACTGCCAGAGTTCCGAACGGATAGTTATCTCTGAAATCGAATTTATCAGTAAAAGGAAGTTTCGGAAGATCCGCGACGCTCTTGATGTCGCCGGGCTCGACGCCCTTTTCTTCCATGCGCTTTCTGTAGTACGGTACATGTTCCCACATGCGGTTCACGCATTTGATCAGGCGCTCGCTCTGCACCTGCGCGCGCTCGTCATCCGACATGCACTCTGCCTTGGGATCGTAGATCCAGGAGTTCACTTCTCTTCTCATTTTTCATACCTGCCTTTCGCATCGCTGACGGCAACAAAAAGTCCCATTGCCGTCTTCCTAAAACAGCAATGGGACGAAATCTCTTTTCGCGGTACCACCCATTTTCGAGCCTTTTCTTCTGGAAAAGAACTCGCGCTCATCAAGGCCATATAGCCTCTGCTCTCAAGTAACGGTGAGCTCTCCGTATCTCCCTAATGACATAGTCTTTTCAGAATACACATGTGTTCAGAAGATCTGCTCGGGAGGGAACTTCGCCTTATCGTCCGCTCGTATGCAGGCTCTCAATCTACGACCCGCACGCCCTGTACGCCATCTGATCGCTACTTTTCTCCGTCAGCGCATTTATCTTATACGAGGATTATGCGGCGAATATAGTCCGATGTCAAGATTTTTCCGATGAAAAAGCGTGTCCCGGAAACCCGTTACACGCTTTTCGTTCAGTTTCTTTTCCTTTCTCGGAAGTGACCTTAACACAAACTCATTAAGCATCCTTCTGCGGATCGGTCACATTAGCATCCTTAGCTTCGGTTTCTTCATCGTCATCTCTTGTGTCCACATGGATCCCGATGAAGTTGACGTCGACGCCCTTATCGTCAACGATCACATGAAGGCCCGGAAGGTCGACTTTTACGCCGTCTTCCTTATCTACCTTTATGAATTCGATCTTCTCTGCAATGTCGTCCCATCTTCTTTCGCGGATGCGGTCAGCAAGTTCCTTTGTGCCGCTGATCACGAACAGTCCCGCGCTGACAAACAGGAAAGTAAGAGAAAGCACAAAACTTGCGACCATCGCGACTACACAGATAGTGGTTCCTTTTTTCATGCGTTTCCTCCTTTCGCGCTCTTGCTGTTGATATTAAAAATGTACCGGATATAGGAGATCGTTCCCAGAATGAAGCCTTTCAGTGCGAAGAAGGCGATAAACAGGGCGGTGATTGCGCCGAATACCAGGCTGATGCCGAGGCATACGGTTCCGGCTACACCCACACTGAGCGTCGGAGCCCATGTAAAAAGAGTGTATGCCGCATATCCGAGTCCGATCGGAAGTGCGATGAGCAGAAGCAGCAGCGCCAGTCCGATGATCCATACCGGAACGAAAACGAAGATGGTGAAGAGGATCGCAAAGAGCAGATTATGGCTCTTCGCCGGCTTTGGGACAGCGTTCGGATCCTGGGTCGGATAACTGGAGTAATCCGGCAGTTCGTACTGCTTTTTCCCCTGCGGGCCTACCTCTTCGTAAACTTCACGTTCTTTGGCACCCGTGTGGGCATTCTCGCCGTCCGGTTCCGGCTTCGGCGCTCTGTTTCTCGGGGCCTGATTGACTAGTGGCTTGGCATATCCGCCGGCAGCAAAACCTGCTGCGGTCTGCGGGCCGATGCCTCGGTCGATGACCATGCCGGTCTTCACCGGAATGATCGGAAAATCCGGATTGCAGACATTTCCGGCACCTGACATATCAAATGCAGGAACGCTGTCGCTTAAATAGATCTGTGCCACTTCCTCCGGAGAACCCAGCTTGGCTGCGATCTCACTTTCGGTCTTTCCCTCGGAAAGACCGATATCGAAGTGTGTTTCAAACTCTTTTACGATCTCCTCCACATCATCGGAAGGGAGTCTACGGAGCTGCGCGCGAAGCGCAGAGATATATTCTTTTTTATTCATGCGCTTTTCCCTCCTACGATTTTATTTACGCTCGCCGTGAAGGAATTCCAGTCATTCAGCAGTTCCTCAAGGCGGACCTTGCCCATTGCCGTGAGACTGTAGTACTTCCGCGGCGGACCGCTCTGGGACTCCTGAAGGTAGGAAGCCACCAGGCCATCTGCAGCCAGTTTTCTAAGAAGCGGATACACCGTGCCGTCCGAAATCATGATCGTCTCAGAAAGCGTGCTTGCCAGCTCGTAACCGTAGCGGTCACTGTCCTTGAGCATTGCAAGGACACAAAGATCGAGCACGCCTTTTTTGAATTGTACATTCATGCTCGCATTCCTCCTTTTCTTTAGTTTCTTATTTCCTGTTGTTCATCGTTCAGTATTGTATATTCAACAATACTGATTATAGAGCGGTATTAAACATTATGTCAATACCGAATGAAAAAAAGCAGCCCGGCAGGATCGCCGGGCCACCTGCTATGAAGATTACATATTAGGAAGGTCTTAATAATATTTCGAGAAGCATACCCAGTCTTTTGTAATATCGACGAGTATGACTTCCGTTTTGACCACACCGTCCTTATAATCACAGGACATGACGTACACCAGAGCGTCCTTGTGGTCATCTATGTTGTCCGGAAAAGCGATTGTAAGACCGATGTTTCCGAGTTCTGACATATCGACTCCACAGATCTCCGCGATCTGTGCGCGGTATGTGGGACCCAGCTTTTTCTCCCTTGCGCTGTTTAAGGACATGGGTCCGATGATCGCATTCTTCCGGATGTCCTTTCGGTACTCCGACAGGATCTGGGTCGGGCAGGTATAACCGACTGTCGCATAACTCTTCAGACCGAGGATCCCCGGTTCGAAGCGGAAGTGGTAGTCAGATATCCCGCCTGGAATCTCTTCCGGAAAGAACTGCGTAGTAAAGTGCTTCTCCGTAAGATACCGCATCTCCCTGTCATAGTATCTGGAGTTCCACGAATTGATCTGCCACGGCACGAGAAGCGCCACGAAAAAGAAGATCAGGACCGTGATGATCGCGAAGATGGACAGATCACGGTTGAATTCGTTTTTCTTCCAGAAGAGCATACCGCCGATGATCAGGAGGATCAGGACGGAAAAACACAGGAAGAAGACATGGATCGTGACGGTATATCGGAGCACCAGGGAAAGGAAATATGCTGTTCCACATCCGGCGACCGCCATAGCAGTCAACCCGAGGATCCAGTCCTGAAAAGAAAGCCGGAAGGATCCCTCCCCTTTCTTCTTCCCCATATAAGCCTCCAAAACACACCCAACACAACTCAATTCTTTCGTAATTCTATTTTAAGCGTGCTTTTTACGGATAAAAACAGAGAAAGTAAAGAATAAATAAGGATAAACAATAGATATTTGTCCCGATGATGTTATTTTATAGATAATCAAGGAGTTTTTTCAGCCTGTGGTTCATGCCGGATTTACTGATCGGCGGGTCCATCAGGCGCCCGAGTTCCGCAATCGAAAGGCCCGGGTTTTCGATGTGCACCTTCGCCACCTGCAGGAGTTCCTTCGGGATCTTGGCGGCTTTTTCCGAATTCAGGAGTTCCTCCAGCTGCTTCGTTCTTCTCGCGCTGGCCTCCGACTGCAGCTTCACCGTCCAGTTATCCAGATTGACGGATCTGGCCACCATGCGGTTGACATCGTGCTGGACTCGGATGCTCTGCAGTTCGAGCATCTGGTAGGTTGCGCCGAGGATCACGAGGAAATCGCAGATCTCATCGTGTTTTTTAAAGTAGATCGACCATGTCGTATCAAGAACGCGGGAAAGCGGACGGATATTCTCCGCGTGCATCAGCAGGATGAGCATCTTCACGAAAGCGTCCGTCTTACATAAGATCTCTATGCGGAAGGACCGGTTCGGGTCGCTCATGGAACCTCTTGCGAGAAAAGCGCCGCGAAGCATGGCCCTTCTTAGATCTTCACTTGAAGAGATCTCATCGGTGATCGTGTCCGGCATGAGATAGGGAGTGATATAGGATTCGAATTCTACTGCGGAAAAAGAAACCTCATACACGCTGCCGCCTCTTTTCCCGACCTTGACGGGTCCACGCGGCGAAAGCGGGATCTCGCTTTTATTTGCTTCGAGGATCAGACGCTGGGCAACCTCCTCCGAAGTACAGGGGACCGTGACGACGTCCTCTTCTCTTTCGCAGGAATAGCCGTTACAAAGACAAAGAGCCGCCATTTCCGCCGCCCATTCATCCTTTTTCTTATACATGATCTTGCGGATCTCGGCCTTGACCTTCTGCGAATATGCCTGTCCGCTCATTACTTCTTATCCTCTGTGTGCAGGTATCTCGGATCTTTGTCGATATCTCTGTGATGGATCGACACGCGGTATCCCGCATCCTTTAGGCCCTGGAAAAGTCTCTCCGCCATATATACGGAGCGGTGACGACCTCCGGTACAGCCGACGCCGATGGAAAGCCGGGCCTTGCCCTCACGGATATAAAACGGAACGGAGAAGCACATAAGATCCATGATCTTCTCGTAGTACTGCTCAGTTTCCGCATAGCCTTCCAGAAAATCGACGATCTCCTGATCCTTACCGCTTAAGAGTTTCAACTCGGGAATATAGAACGGATTCGGCAGGAAACGCACGTCACAGGTAACATCGCAGTCTCCCGGGATGCCGTACTTAAAGCCGAAGGACTCGATATGGATATCCATGGAGTTCTCATCCTCAACTTCGATGATATGAAGAAGTTCTTCCTTCAGCGCACTCAGCGCAATGAGGGACGTGTCGATGATATGTGTCGCGCGGGCGCGGATACCTCGCATGAGCGTACGCTCTTTCTCGATCGCCTCGACCAGCGAAAGTCCTGCGGAAAGCGGGTGTTTTCTTCTGGTCTGGCGGTATCTGCTCACCAGCACCTGATCGTTGGCTTCAAGGAAGATGATGCGGTAGGGGCATTCCAGATTCTTGATCTCGTTGATGGCTTTGCCGAAGCCCTTCAAGTACTCATTACTGCGCACGTCGACCACGAAGGCCAGCTTATCGATCGCGAAGCCCTCGCCACCCTGTCCTTTCAGGAAGGTCTTTACCAGTTCAGGAAGGACCATCGGCGGGAGATTATCGATACAGAAATATCCCTGGTCTTCCAGAAAATGTGCCGCCTGGCTCTTACCGGCGCCGGACATGCCCGTGAGAATGATTAGATCCATGAACCCCTCCTACTAGCTATCAAAACCTCTTCCGATGAACCGCACTTCACGTACCAGTTCCACCCCGTTTTTCTCTTTGATGGTCGCCTGGATCTTCTTAACCAGCGCATCAATATCGGAAGCGGTCGCATTTCCGGTGTTGATCACA
This sequence comes from Clostridia bacterium, assembly GCA_016287245.1. Classification (GTDB taxonomy): domain Bacteria; phylum Bacillota; class Clostridia; order Saccharofermentanales; family Saccharofermentanaceae; genus Scatonaster. The sequence continues at coordinate 4,747 of JAEEWG010000028.1, read as the reverse complement.
AATCCCGCATGCTTCTCCGAGACCTGCGCGCCTCCCACCGAAAAGCCCTTGAGCCCGGCCTGTTCGATCAGCGCGCCCGTATAATACCCCGTCGGGCGCTTGAACATGCTGCCTGCACTCGGATACTGCAGGGGCTGGGACTTCGTCCGCTTCTCCGTATATTCTTTTATTTGCGAAAAGATCTGTTCCGGATCTCCCTTTTTCAGTCGAAGGACCGCCTCGGTCACGATGCCGCCTTCCTTCATGAAACGGCTGCTTCGGTAACCGAGCTGAAGATCGTCTTTTCCCACTGTCTCGACCTCACCCGTAGAAGAAATCGCGATGACCTTTTCCAGGACTTCGGACATATCGTGATCGTAGGCGCCTGCGTTCATGAAGACCGCGCCGCCCAGCGAACCCGGAATGCCGGAAGCAAACTCGAGGCCCGTAAGGCCGGCCTTGGCAGCAAACGAAGAAAGCCGCGTCAGGAGCGTTCCCGCGCTGGCATAGATGTATGTATACTCACTGTTTTCCGGATCTTCTTCCGAACGGATCGCCGAGAAGTTCTCGCCCAGACGGATCACCAGCCCATCGATCCCCTCATCGGAGATCACGAGATTAGAACCGTTGCCCATCAGAAAGAACGGGATACCCAGTTCCCTGGCACAGGAGATCAAAGCGACGATCTCCTCCGTAGAAGACGGCTCCGCATAGATCTGCGCAGGTCCGCCCACACGAAAAGACGTATGCGGTTTCATGATCTCATCTGTCCGGAGTCCGCTTTCCAGCGCTTCCCATCCCGTCTCAGAAAGTCTGCTTCTAAAAAGCGCGATCACGCTGTCATCTACCATCATGTATGTCCCAAAACCTCAATCTTTCTCTTCTTAATCCGCATTGAGCCCGCCCGGGAAAACTCTCGTGACCAGGTCTTTTGCCGCATTATAGCCCATCTTCTTTACACGGTAGTTGATAGCTGCGGCTTCAACGATGATCGCCAGGTTTCGACCTGGACCTACCGGGATCGTGATCGACGGCACCTTGATGCCCAGGATCTCTGTAGTCTCGTCCGTGATGCCCAGACGGTCGTATGTTTTCTTCTCATCCCAGAGTTCCAGGTTGATAACGAAGTCGATGTTCTCCTGCAGTTTAACGGAAGAAACACCGTACAGTTCTTTTACATCGAGAATACCGATACCGCGGATCTCGATCAGGTGCCGGATGACCTCCGGAGCTCGGCCCAGAAGAGTCGTCTCGGAAACTCTTCTGATCTCCACCTGATCATCTGCGATCAGACGGTGACCACGCTTAACGATCTCGAGCGCGGTCTCGGACTTACCGACTCCGCTTTCGCCCAGGATCAGGATACCTTCACCGTTAACCTCGACCAGAACGCCATGCATGGAGATGCGCGGAGCCAGTTCGACATTTAAGTATTTCACCAGCGAGCTCATGAACTCACTCGTCGCCTGATGCGTGCGAAGTACAGGGATCTGTGACTTTTCCGCCACCTTGATGAGTTCGTCATGCGCCACGTGATTTCTCGTCAGGATCAGACAAGGGATCTTCTTGTCGAAAAGAGCCGCCAGACGTTCTTCTCTCTGCGTCGGATTCAGTTTGTCGAGGAACGCATGCTCCATATTACCGATCAGCTGGATACGGTCCGGACCGAAGTGGTCATAGTAGCCCGCAAGCTGCAGGCCCGGACGGGTCACGTCTGCCACATGGATACGTACCTTCTCGATATCCAAAGGCGCATAGATGACCTCCAGTTCGAAAGACTTGATGATCTCAGTAAGAAAAACGCTTGAATACGGCATAGCGCGCTCCTTTCGATGTCAGTGCATATACTTTATTCTATAACAAAAAGCTATAAAATAGTATCCCAATATCTGGAGCGGCGCGTCCGTACCAAGCGTACAATGATGAAAGTATCCCAACAACTGCTATTTGGATAATAAATCAAATGCGCAAAAAAAACAGGTCAGTCAGCATATTCGTTGATTCCGACAAGTCCGTTATCGGTAAACCACGAGACACCATAGAACCAGAAACCGGTCTGACCTCTGGTGTAAAGCCATTCACCGAAGTCAAGTGAAGTAAGCAGTTTCCCGTCTTTATCGTAGATGTTCGCTGTAGCCTGAGAAAAAGGAAGGCTGCTGGCCGTATCAAGATCCACATTGGCAATCTGAAGATAATAATCCTTTCCATTTGTCTCCGGCAGGCCCAGATACACTGATCCACCGTTCGCATCTGCTGCTTCTTCCAGCACCTTTACCTGTGACGGGAACTCGTTCCCGTCTTTATCGTACAGAGAGTATTCCGGTGTCATAGCTTTTCCATCCGGCTTGCAGCCCTTCCAGATGATCTCCACCATATATGGATACTGACCGATATAGGCATCGCGGTTATTTCCATCAGTCGATTCACTCGCCTGGCTGTCCGTCACAGAAGCTTCTGTACTTTCCGTATCGGAAGTACTCTCAATATGGTCATCTTCGGATTCTGTCTTCTTGATCTCTTCCTGAGCAGATTCGCTCATGATCTTCGAAGTATCCGCTTTTGTTTCTTCCTTGCCCTTGCATGCGCAGAAAGCACCTGCAATCGATATCATAAGTAAAAAAGTAATCATGGTCTTTGCCATTTTCATAATCTTCACCTCATTTCACCACGTATTATGACCGAACCGGCGAGTCCTTGCGTGACATAACTGTAACGGATCCGGCAGCAAATAAACAACTCCCAAGCTACGAGTAATCACGAACACTACTTATTAAGGAGAAAAAGAAATCTCTCCAGAGACGAGTTTTGCGCTAGCAAACTGTTCGAGTCTCAGGAGAGATTTTCTTTTTTAAATTAAAATGTTGTGATTACTCATCATCAGACAGGAATGCTTTTCTTGCCTCGATGACTTTCGCCTGAACATCGCCCGGAGCCTGCTCATAACGTGCATGCTCGATGGTGTACCAGCCGCGGCCCTGTGTCATGGACTTAAGGTCGGTAGCGTAGGTAGCCATTTCGGATGTCGGGACTTCGCAGTTGATGACGGAACCTGTCTCGTCACTGTCGATACCCATGATGCGGCCACGACGCTTGTTCATGTCGCCCATGATATCACCCTGCTTATCCTCCGGAATGTGAACGGATACGGTGCTGATCGGCTCAAGGAGAACCGGGTTGGCAGCAGCCATACCAGCCTTGAATGCGAGGTTTGCAGCGATCTTGAATGCCATTTCCGAAGAGTCTACATCGTGGTAGGAACCATCGACGAGAGTTGCCTTGAGGTTTACTACCGGGAAAGCACCGAGGATACCCTTCTTAACTGCATCCTGGAGACCCTTCTCAACGGCCGGGAAGAAGTTCTTCGGAACCGCGCCGCCGAATACGTTCTCTTCGAATACGAGCTCTTCGGAATCTGTCGGCTCAAACTCGATCCATACGTCACCGTACTGACCGTGACCGCCGGACTGCTTCTTGTGCTTACCCTGAACCTTGACCTTCTTGCGGATCGCTTCACGGTAAGGAACACGAGGCTCTTCGAGATCAGCGTCAACGTTGAATTTACTCTTGAGCTTACTCTTCAGTACGGAGATCTCCTGCTCACCGAGACCGCTGATGACCATCTGTTTGGTCTCTGCGTTGTTCACTACTGTAAATACCGGATCCTCGTCCTTCAGCTTGTTAAGACCGGACATGATCTTATCTTCTTCACCTCTTGCCTTCGGGACGATACCCATAGAAAGACACGGTGTCGGGAAGTTGATCTTGGTCAGTGTTACGATACGGGACTTGTCGCAGAGAGTATCGTTGGTCTGTGTGATCACGAGTTTTGCGACTGCGCCGATATCACCGGCTACGACCTGATCTGTCGGGATCTGCTTCTTACCTACCATGTAGAACAGACCGCCCATACGCTCTTCCTTCTCTTTTACTGCGTTATATACAGTCGAGTTGCTCTTCAGGATACCTGCATATACGCGGAACAGAGAGATACGTCCTACGAACGGGTCAGCGATGGTCTTAAATACGAAAGCTGCGAGCGGATCGTTCTCATTGCAGACGATCGTGAGCTTCTCGCCATCCGGTGTCTCACCTTCTTGCGGCGGCTTCGTGCTGGCCGGCGGGGTATCCTTGGAAAGGCAGTTCATCAGGAACTCAACGCCCCAGTTCTTATAAGCGGAACCGCAGTAGATCGGGTGCAGTACGCCATCAGCAAATCCGGCATGTACACCGCGGCGGAATTCGTCCTCGGTGAAAGGCTCACCGGCGAAATACTTCTCCATGAGTTCCTCGTCGCTCTCTGCAACGACTTCGTTGATCTTGTCCTGAAGTTCAGTTACGCGATCTTCGAACTCAGCCGGAAGCGGAACTTCTGTCTGTGCGCCGGTCTTCTCGTCGAGAGTGAATGCACGCTTATTCATAACGTCAACGATACCCGTCATCTTATCTCCGGTCATGATCGGGAGAGAAAGCGGGATAACGCCACGGCCGTAACGAGCCATCATACGGGAAACAACGCCCTCGAAGTCTGCGTTCGGTTCGTCCATACGATTCAGGAAGAAAAGGAAAGGAACCTTTCTCTTATTGAGTAAGCGGATCGCCTTCTCGGAACCTACAGAAGTGCCGCCCTTTGCACTGATCACTACGATCGCGCTGCCTGCTACACGAATACCGGCCATCGTCTCACCGAGAAAATCGAAATCACCGGGGGTGTCGATGAGATTCATCTTCGTGTTCTTCCACTCACATGCCGCTACGGATGTGTTAAGGG
>JAEEWG010000027.1 GCA_016287245.1 Clostridia bacterium | reverse complement strand
TGTCGGTGTCATCAAAGAGTGGGACACACGTTGGTATGCCGACAAGAAGACATTCAGCGATTTCCTCGTTGAGGACAAGCAAATCCGTGATTTTGTAAAGAAAGAGTGCTTTGCTGCAGGCGTTTCGAACATTGAGATCGAGCGTAAGGGTGCAGATAAGACCTCCATCATCATCAATGCAGCTAAGCCGGGTATCATCATCGGTCGCCAGGGCGCAGGCATTGAGGATTTCAAGAAGAAGCTTCAGAAGAAGTTCAAGAAGAATTTCTTCGTAGACGTTCGTGAGATCAAGAACGCTGATGCAAACGCTCAGCTGGTTGCTGAGAGCATCGCTTCCCAGCTCGAGAGACGTGTTTCTTTCCGTCGTGCCATGAAGATGGCGATGTCCCGTACCATGAAGTCCGGTGCGAAGGGCATCAAGACCTGCTGCGCAGGTCGTCTGGGCGGCGCTGAAATCGCACGTTCCGAGACATACCACGAAGGTACTATCCCGCTGCAGACTCTGCGTGCGGACATCGACTACGGTTTTGCTGAGGCAAACACACAGTATGGCCGTATCGGCGTAAAAGTATGGATCTACCACGGTGAGATCCTGACAGCGAAGAAGACTGTCAAAGTTGCGGAAGGAGGCGAAGCGTAATGTTACTTCCTAAGAGAGTAAAGCATAGAAAGCAGCAGCGCGGCCGTCTGACCGGTAAGGCTACCAGAGGTAACTTCGTTGCTTACGGTGATTATGGTATGTATTCCACAGAGCCTTGCTGGATCACCAGCAACCAGATCGAAGCAGCCCGTATCGCTATCAACCGTTACGTAAAAAGAGGCGGTAAGGTCTGGATCAAGATCTTCCCGGACAAGCCGATCACAAAGCACCCTGCCGAAGCTCGAATGGGTTCCGGTAAAGGTTCTCCGGAGTACTGGGTAGCAGTAGTTAAGCCGGGCCGTGTTCTTTTCGAGATCGCCGGCGTATCCGAAGAAGTAGCTCGTGAGGCAATGCGTCTTGCAGGACACAAGCTCCCGTGCAAGACAAAGTTCATCAAGAAGGAAGAGGAGGTATCTGAAAATGACGGCTAAAGAATTACGTTCGAAGTCTACAGAAGAACTTCAGAAGGAATTGCTTGAATTGAAGGATGAACTCTTCAAACTTCGTTTCCAGCATGCTACAAACCAACTCGAGAATCCGCAGCGCCTTGGTGCTGTAAAGCGTGACATCGCTCGCGTAAACACGATTCTCCGTGAGCAAGAGCTTAAGGCTAATTAATGAAGGGAGAAGTAGGAATGAGCGATCGTAACCTCAGAAAAACTCGTGTCGGTATCGTATCTAGCGATAAGATGGACAAAACAATTGTTGTATCCGTGGTTGAGCACGTTAAGCACCCGCTTTACGGTAAGATCATGAAGAGAACATACAAGCTGAAGGCGCACGACGAAGAGAACAAGTGCGGCATCGGCGACAAGGTAAAGGTAATGGAGACCCGCCCGCTTTCTCGTGACAAGCGTTGGAGACTGGTCGAGATTATTGAGAAGGCGAAGTAATACGTAAGGGAATTACGTAAAGGAGGAAATCAAGATGATTCAAGTAGAATCCAGATTAAGATCTGCGGATAATACCGGCGCAAAAGAACTTGCCTGCATCAAAGTGCTTGGCGGTTCCTGGCGTAAATACGCGAATATCGGTGATGTGATCGTCTGCTCTGTCAAGACAGCTACTCCTGGTGGCGTGGTTAAGAAGGGCGATGTTGTTCGTGCAGTAGTTGTCCGCACAAAGAAGGGCGTTAGAAGAGCTGATGGATCTTACATCAAGTTCGATGAGAATGCTGCTGTTATCATTAAGGAAGACAAGAACCCGCGTGGAACCCGTATCTTTGGGCCTATCGCAAGAGAGCTCCGTGACAAGGATTACATGAAGATCCTTTCTCTGGCTCCAGAAGTTCTGTAAGGAGGATGACAAATGGCTAGCAAGATTCACGTTAAAAAGGACGATAAAGTCGTTGTTATCTCCGGTAAGGACGCCGGTTCCCAGGGTCAGGTCTTAAAGACCGAGCCGAAGTCCGGTAGAGTAGTTGTTTCCGGAGTCAACATGGTCAAGAAGCATCAGAAGGCTCAGGGCCAGAACAAGCCGGCAGGCATCATCGAGAAGGAAAGCTCCATCGATGCAAGCAACGTTATGCTGGTTTGCCCGAAGTGCGGCAAGGCTACCCGTGTTGGTAAGAGAGTTGCCGAGGATGGTTCCAAGTTCCGCGTTTGCAAGAAGTGCGGCGCTGACATTGACCAGATCAAGAAGGCAAAGGAGGAGTAATCGATGTCTAGATTAAAAGACAAGTATGTAAATGAAGTTGCGCCTGCTTTGCAGGAAGAGTTCAAGTATAAGTCCGTAATGCAGATCCCGAAGCTTGAGAAGATCGTTCTCAACATGGGTGTTGGCGAAGTCAAGGATAACCCGAAGGCTCTCGAGAATGCTATGCGTGACATGGGTATCATCTGCGGCCAGAAGCCGGTATCTACCGTTGCTTCCAAGTCGGTTGCTGCTTTCAAATTAAGAGAAGGCATGAAGATCGGCTGCAAGGTTACTCTCCGTGGCGAGAATATGTACAACTTCCTCGATAAGTTGATCAGCATCTCCCTCCCGCGTGTACGTGACTTCCGTGGTATCAACCCGAACTCGTTCGATGGTCACGGTAACTATGCTATGGGTATCAAGGAGCAGCTCATGTTCCCTGAAATCGAGTTCGATAAGATCGATAAAGTTCGTGGTATGGATATCATCATCGTAACAACGGCTAAGACAGACGAGGAAGCAAGATCTCTTCTCTCCCTCATCGGTATGCCGTTCCGCAAGTAATAGGAGGATATAAGTAATATGGCTAAAACGTCAATGAAACTCAAGGCACAGCGTGCTCCGAAGTTCAAGGTACAGCAGCACAACCGTTGCAAGCTCTGCGGTAGACCGCACGCTTATATCCGTAAGTATGGTATTTGCCGTCTGTGCTTCCGTGACCTGGCTTACAAGGGCCAGATCCCGGGTGTTCGTAAGGCAAGCTGGTAACCGATAGCAAGGAGGAAAGATTTATGCAGATTACAGATGCAATTGCTGATATGCTGACAAGAATCCGTAATGCAGGCACAGCCGGTCATCCGACAGTTATGGTTCCTGCTTCCAATTTGAAGAAGGCTATCGCACAGATTTTAGTAGACGAAGGTTATATCGCTTCTTTTGAGACGATCGAAGATGACAAGCAGGGAATGATCAAGATCACTCTGAAATATGCTGCTAAGAAGCACGTTATTTCCGGTATCCAGAGAATTTCCAAGCCGGGTCTCCGCGTTTATGCGGACAAAGAGAACCTCCCGAAGGTACTCGGTGGCCTCGGTATCGCCATCATCTCCACATCCAAGGGCGTTATGACTGATAAGGCAGCCAGAAAGCTCGGCGTTGGCGGCGAGGTTATGGCTTACGTTTGGTAAGTTTAGTAGACACACTCTGAAAAGGGATGAAAGTCCCACAATCTAAAGAGCAGGAGGTAAGATTGTATGTCTAGAATTGGCAATATGCCGATCACGATCCCGGCAGGGCTCGAAGTAAAGCAGGATGGTCAGACCATCACTGTAAAAGGCAAGGAAGCGACACTTTCTCTGAATGTGCATCCTTCCATCATTGTAGAAGTAAATGACAATGTGATCACGGTCAAGAGACCGAACGATGAGAAGCAGGTGAAGGCTCTTCACGGTTTGACTCGTTCCCTCATCAACAACATGGTCATCGGTTGTTCCGAAGGTTTCAAGAAGGAACTCGAGATCCAGGGTGTTGGTTACAAGGCCGCAAAGCAGGGTAAGAAGGTTGTGTTCAACCTCGGTTACTCCCACCCGATCGAAATGGAAGAGCCGGAAGGCATCACTATTGATGTACCGGCACAGAACCAGATCGTCGTTAAGGGTGCAGATAAGCAGTTAGTTGGCGAGACCGCCGCTAAGATCCGTTCCTTCAGACTTCCGGATGCATATAAGGGCAAAGGTATCAGATATGTTGGTGAATATGTCCGCATCAAGGAAGGTAAGACAGGCGCTAAGAAGTAAGGGGTGAACAAGCATGATTAATAAAATTGACAAGAACGCTATTCGCCGCAGAAAGCACATCCGTGTAAGAAACAAGATCTCCGGTACGGCTGCTCGTCCGCGTCTGTGCGTTTTCAGAAGTAACACAAACATCTATGCCCAGATCATCGATGATGAGAATGGCAAGACTCTGGTAAGTGCCTCCACATTGGATAAAGAAGTGAAAGCTTCTATTGCCAACGGAAGCAACAAGGAAGGTGCCGCTGCAGTTGGTAAGAAGGTTGCAGAGCGCGCTCTGGCTGCGAATATCAACGAGGTTGTATTCGACAGAGGCGGATACATTTTCCATGGTCGTGTAGAAGCTTTGGCAGAGGCAGCTCGTGAAGCTGGCCTGAAATTCTAATTAGGAGGGAAACAAGATGGGTTTTGAACCAAATTCAACTTCAACCGAATTAAAAGAAAAAGTCATCCATATCGGACGTGTTTCCAAAACGGTTAAGGGTGGTAGAAATTTCCGTTTCGCAGCCCTCGTAATTGTAGGTGACGAGAATGGTCACGTTGGTAAGGGCCTCGGTAAGGCTGCTGAAATCCCGGACGCGATCAGAAAGGGCATCGAGGATGCCAAGAAGAACATGATCTCCGTACCGCTGGACGGCAACACGATCCCGCACGAGGCATTCGGTGTTTTCGGTGCAGGTAAGATCGTTATGAAGCCGGCTGCAAGTGGTACCGGTATCATCGCCGGCGGCCCGGTCCGTGCGGTATGTGAGCTTTGCGGAATCAAGGATATCCGTACAAAGTCCTTAGGTACCAACAACCCGAACAATGTTGTTAATGCAACCATGGAAGGCTTGAAGAGCATGCGTTCTCTCGAAGAAGTAGCACGTCTGCGCGGCAAGTCCACCGAAGAAATTCTTTAATGGAGGTGTGCGGGACAATGGCAAACTTAAAGATTACCCTGGTCAAGAGCACCAACAAATCTAAGAAAAACCAGGCTGCTACAGTTGCTGCACTCGGTCTTCACAAGATCGGTCAGTCTGTAGAAAAGGCAGATAACGAAGCAATTCGCGGCATGGTTCGCACTGTAGCACATCTTGTTAAGTGCGAAGAAGTGTAATGGAGGTATAGGAAACATGAAACTTAATGAAATGTCTTCCTGCGGAAACGAGAAAGCATATCGTAAGGGCCGTGGTGCCGGATCCGGCAACGGTAAGACTGCCGGTAGAGGACACAAGGGCCAGAATGCTCGTTCCGGCGGCGGTGTACGTCCTGGTTTCGAAGGTGGTCAGATGCCTCTTTACAGACGTCTGCCGAAGCGTGGATTTAATCACAAGCGTTTCGCTTGCGAATATGTCGAGATCAACGTCTCCGATCTGGAGAAGTTTGATAACGGTGCTGAGGTCGATGCAACGATCCTCGCAGATGCCGGTATCATCACACTCGGCAAGGTCAACGACGGCGTTAAGGTCCTCGGTAACGGCGACCTGACAAAGAAGCTGACTGTTAAAGCTAAGAAGTTCTCTGCTTCTGCAAAAGAGAAAATCGAAAAGGCTGGTGGAACGGCACAGGAGGTATAACATGAAGGGCGTATTTGACACCTTAGTTAATGCATTCCGTTTGCCGGATCTGCGCAAGAAGCTGTTGTTTACATTCTTCATTCTTGCGCTCTACATGATCGGCGGTCTGATCCCGTGCCCGGGTATCAACCGTCAAGAGTTCTCATCGATCGTCCAGAATTGGGGTCAGATCGGTAGCCTGATGGATATCATCGCAGGTGGTGGTCTTTATGCGGCAACCATCTTCGCGATGGGTATTACACCTTACATCAACTCTTCCATCATCATCCAGCTCCTTACGGTTGCGATCCCTGCTTTGGAGAATCTTGCCAAAGAGGGAGAAGAGGGACAGAAGAAGCTTCAGAAGATCACCCGTTATCTTACAGTAGGTCTTGCTGTAATGCAGGCTTCCTTCTTCACCTACGCTACACGCTCTGCCATGACGAATTACCTTCCGAAGTGGCTCGCTGCAGCACTCATTATCCTGACATTTACCGCTGGTACGACGTTTGTTGTATTCCTCGGTGAAAGAATCAACGAAAAGGGTATCGGTAACGGTGTATCCCTTATCATCTTCGCGGGTATCGTAACAAGAATCCCGGATATGATCAGAACGCTCTACTACGATGCTCTCAACATCGCCGGTAAGTTCTCTAACCAGGCGGCAGGTAATGCACTGGGTATTACCGCTTTCGTGATCGTTTCCCTGATCTCGATCGCAACCATCATCTTCTGCGTATACGTTCAGAACGCAGAAAGAAGAATCCCGGTTCAGTACAGTAAGAAGGTCATCGGCCGTAAAGTCTATGGCGGACAGAACACATACATTCCGCTCAAGGTAAATGCTTCCAGCGTTATGCCGGTAATCTTTACCATGTCTTTCCTGGCTCTGCCTTCCACGATCGTTGCTTTCTTCTTCCCGAACAGCAACAACATCATCGTAGACTGGTTCCGTAACTTTGGCGGAAGCCCGTTCTACTATGTAGCTTACTTTATCTGCATTTTCGCATTCGTGTTCTTCTACTCGATGATCCAGTTCAATCCGATCGAGATCTCGCAGAACCTTCAGAAGAACGGCGGATTTATCCCGGGTGTTCGTCCGGGTCGTCCGACATCCGAGTTCATCGCCAAGGTGGCTAACCGCCTCAACTGGTGTGACGCATGCTTCCTGTGCATCGTGGTACTCGTACCTACACTGCTCGGTAAGCTGACCGGAATGGAAGGCGTATGGTTCGCAGGTACATCCGTGCTCATCATGACCGGTGTTGCCAACGACCTCGTTGACCAGATCGAATCGCAGATGGTTACTCACAACTACAAGGGATTCCTTGTTTAATTAGAAACCGGGAAACGTGTTATGCTGGGTAACGGTAATGCACAAACCATAAAATAAAAACTATGCAGCCTCGCGTGGATAACACGTGGGGCTGCATGTTGCTTTTACTAAAGAAAGAATCGAGGAGGAATTAGTATGAAACTGATCCTTTTAGGCGCACCGGGATCCGGTAAGGGAACCATGGCCGCTGTACTTAAGAATGAATATGCCATCACACATATCTCTACAGGAGATATCTTCCGTGCCAACATCAAGGAGCAGACTCCTCTTGGCATCGAAGCCAAGAAGTATATCGATGCCGGTCAGCTGGTTCCGGATGAGATCACGATCTCTATGGTCGAGGATCGTCTCAGCCAGGATGACTGCAAGAACGGTTACCTTCTCGATGGATTCCCGAGAACGATCGCTCAGGCGGAAAAACTTGATGAGATGCTCGCAAAGACCAGTTCCAAGATCGACGCTGTCATCAAGGTAGATGTACCGGCCGAGGTCATCATGGAGCGTGTCGTAAACAGAAGAGTCTGCACATCCTGCGGAGAAAGCTACAACGTAGTTTCCCGCCCGACCAAGGTCGAGGGTGTATGCGATGTCTGCGGTAAGGAAGTCATCCAGCGCGATGACGATAAGCCGGAGACGGTAAAGCAGAGACTGATCACATATGAAGAGAATACAAAACCCCTCATTGATTTCTATGAGAAAAAGGGTATTGTTATTTCCGCGGACAATTCCAAGAGTCCGGATCTTGCATTTGCTCAGGCAAGCGAAGCGCTGGCCAATATGGGCTTTAGAAAGGCTTAATAATGATTCAGATTAAGACAGAAGCAGAGTTTCAGCTGATGAGAGAAGCCGGCAAGGTGGTAGAAGAAGCACTTCTGACACTGGGCCGGGCTGTGGAACCGGGTATCTCCACATGGGAGCTCGACGAGATCGCAAAGAGAGTCTTCGACAAAAACGGCGCGATCTCCTCGTCCTTTCACTATGGCGAGCCGCCGTTCCCGGGACAGATCTGTATTTCCCCGAACGAAGTGATCGTTCACGGTGTTCCGAGAAAAGATCTTGTCCTCAAAGAAGGTGATATCGTTACCTGTGACGTCTGCTGTTCTCTGAATGGCATGCATGCGGATGCTGCCCGTACTTTCGCAGTAGGTGAGATCTCGGAAGAAGCAAGTAGACTCGTCAGGGTAACGGAAGAGTGCTTCTGGAAAGGATTCGAAAAGGTTTCGACAGAGAACCGCATCGGCGATATCTCCTCTGCAGTCCAGGGACATGCGGAAAGCAATGGCTACAGCGTGATCCGTGAACTGACAGGTCATGGTATCGGACATAAGCTCCACGAAGATCCGGATGTTCCGAATTACGGAAGATTCGGCCACGGTCCGAGGATCGTGACCGGCATGGCGTTCTGTATCGAGCCCATGATCGCCAGTGGAAAGAGAGATATCGCAGTCCTCGCAGATGAGTGGACGGTGATCACACGCGACAGAAAGTACGCAGCACATTACGAAAATACGATCATTATTACAGAGAACGGACCAGAAATCATTACATTAACGGAGGGAAAGAATGTCTAAAGAAGATGTAATCGAAGTAGAAGGCATTGTTGACGATGCACTGCCGAATGCCACATTCAAGGTAAGACTGGAGAATGGCCATATCGTACTGGCACACATTTCCGGCAAGCTTCGTCAGAACTACATTAAGATCCTGCCGGGCGACCGTGTCACGATGGAGCTTTCTCCATATGATCTGTCCCGCGGCCGTATCACCTGGCGCGCGAAATAAGAAGCGGCAGAAAAAACGCCCCGGAACGGTTCTTTTCGGGTAATAGAAAAAACTTGCGAAAAAATCAAAAAACTACTTGAATCGCCAAGAGTTTTTGGTATAATATTTTAGCGTGCGCGCATAGCGTATGTTAGTTTTGCATTGTTTTTTTAAGTAAACAGGGAGGTTTGCGTCATGAAAGTTAGACCATCAGTTAAACCCATGTGCGAGAAGTGCAAGGTCATTCGTCGCAACGGACGCGTGATGATCATCTGCTCTGATCCGAAGCACAAGCAGAAGCAGGGTTAATCAGATCCTTCTGTTTGCAGGCCTCGTCATTGTCTGCTCATAACAGGACAAGTAGAAAACGTTAGGATATTACATGCACCAGTTATGCCAAGGCGGCTGCCTCTCCTGACCCGAGAGGATCTTAGCATCAGCATGTCATATATATACGAAACAAAACATTTATTGATTCATTCATGGAGGTACACAGAATGGCTCGTATTGCCGGTGTAGATCTGCCAAATGACAAAAGAGTAGAAATCGCTCTTACGTACATTTATGGCATTGGTAAGACAAGTTCTGATCGTATTCTTGCGGAGACCCAGATCAATCCTGACACACGTGTTAAGGATCTTTCTGAGGACGACATCGCTAAGATTCGTGATCAGATCGAAAACAATTACAATGTTGAGGGTGACCTCAGAAGAGAAGTATCTCTTAACATTAAGAGATTAACTGAAATTGGATGCTATCGTGGCCGTCGTCACAGAATGGGTCTTCCTGTTCGTGGTCAGCGCACAAAGACGAATGCTCGTACTCGTAAGGGTCCGAAGCGTACGATCGCTGGCAAGAAGAAGTAAGGAGGAAGTCTCATGGCAAAAGCAGTTAAGAAAACGGCCGCAAGACCGAAGAGAAGAGAGCGTAAGAATATTGACAAGGGACAGGCTCATATTCACGCTACATTCAACAACACAATCGTTACGATTACTGATATGCAGGGCAATGCGATCTCCTGGGCTTCCGCTGGTGAGATGGGCATGAAGGGTTCCCGTAAGGGTACACCGTTCGCAGCTCAGATGGCATCTGAGGATGCTGGTAAGAAGGCTGCTGATCACGGTATGCGTACCGTTGAGGTTTACGTTAAGGGACCTGGACCGGGTCGTGAATCCGCGATCCGTGCGTTGCAGACAGCTGGACTCGAAGTAACCATGATCAAAGATGTTACTCCGGTTCCGCACAATGGTTGCAGACCGCCTAAGAGAAGAAGAGTCTGAGTTCGGAGGTATAGAGAATGGCTAGATATACAGAAGGAACCTGCCGTCTCTGCCGCAGAGAAGGAGACAAGCTCTTCCTCAAGGGTGAGAGATGCTATTCCGCGAAGTGCGCACTTGCTAAGAAGAGTGCCGCTCCGGGTCAGCATGGTCAGGGCAGAAAAAAGATTTCAGAATATGGTGTACAGCTTCGTGAGAAGCAGAAGACAAAGCGTTTCTACGGCGTACTTGAGAAGCAGTTCAGACTTACCTATGCACGTGCTGAGCGTAAGCAGGGTAAGACCGGTGAGAAGCTCCTTGAGCTCCTCGAACTCCGTTTCGACAATGTCGTATATCGTCTTGGTCTGGCTTCTTCCAGAAATGAAGCTCGGCAGCTTGTAACACACGGTCATTTCCTGCTCAATGGCAAGAAGGCGAATATCCCTTCCATGACATTGAAGGTTGGTGATACGATTGCTGTTAAGGAGACATCCAGAAAGTCTCCGAAGTTCGAGACACTTTCCAACTCCCGTCCGGTACCGGCATGGCTGTCTTTCAATGAAGAGACACTGACTGGTTCTATCGTAAGAGAGCCGGCTCGTGAGGATGTTGATCTCGAGGTTAAGGAGACACTCATCGTCGAGTTGTATTCCAAGTAATCGAAACCGCCCGCATTGCATGAATTGCTAGGAGGATAAACAATGATTGAAATTATGAAGCCAACAATTGAGTGTGTGGAAGTTAACGAAGACAGCTCCTACGGTAAGTATGTAGTTGCTCCTCTCGAGCGTGGCTACGGTACGACACTGGGTAACTCCCTTCGTCGTGTGCTTCTTTCTTCCTTGTCGGGCGCAGCCGTAACATCCATCCGTGTAGAGGGTGTTTACCACGAGTTTTCCACGATCCCGGGCGTTATCGAGGACATGACAGAGATCATCCTCAACGTTAAGGGCATCCGCGCTAAGCTTCATGTGGATACACCGAAGACAGTCTACATCAGCATGGATGAGGGCAAGACCGGTGTAGTAACGGCCGGCGATATCGTTCATGATGAAGAAGTAGAGATCATGAATCCGGATCATGTCATCGCGACAATGAACGGTGCAGGACGTCTCTTCATCGAACTGACGATCAGCAAGGGCCGCGGCTATGCGACAGCAGATCAGAACAAGCCTGCGACACAGACGATCGGTGTGATCGCGATCGACTCCATCTTTACTCCGGTAAAGAAGGCGAACTACAGAATCGAGAACACACGTGTCGGTGAGAGAACAGACTTTGACAGCCTTACACTGGAAGTTTGGACAGACGCTACCATTAAGGTAGATGAAGCTCTTTCTTCCGCTGCAGCTATCCTGCGTGAGCACCTTGGCCTGTTCACCGCTCTCACGGATGTGACCAATGGTCCGAGCTTCCGTGATTCCGATGATTCTACAAGCAAGAACTCTACGCACGATATCGTTATCGAAGATCTGGATTTCTCCGTTCGTACCTACAACTGCCTGAAGCGTGCAGGTATCAACACGATCGGTGATCTGGTGGCTAAGTCGGAAGACGAAATGATGAAAGTCCGTAACCTCGGTAAGAAGTCTCTGGAAGAAGTTATCCAGAAGCTCGAGGATATGGATCTGTCTCTCGCAGATGTCGAGGACTAAATAGCGGCTCGCGGGTCAGCTAGGATATTTGAAATATACAGGAGGTATTAACCCATGGCAGGTTACAGAAAATTAGGAAGAGTAAGCGATCAGCGTATCGCAATTTTAAGAAATCTGGCAACATCCCTTGTTGTTTGCCCGGTAAAAGAAGACGGAAAGGCACTTGCTGAGAACAAGAAGCACGTTGTTACAACAGTTGCTCGTGCAAAAGAAGTTAGCAAGATCATGGACAAGCTGATCGCAGATGCCATTCGTGAAAAAGATAACTTCACCACAAAGGAAGTTACTGTTTCCTCTGCGAAGCTGGATGGCAAGGGAATGAAGGTCCTGGTTTCCAAGACTTCCAAGAACGGCAAGAAGTACGATGTAGTAGATCGTGAAGTTTCTAAGAAGACCGTTCAGGTTGACGCTCCTTCTCGTCTCGCAGCTAGAAAGAATGCTGCTTACTGGCTCAGAAAGAGCCACGATGCTGAGGGCAAGGTTGTTGATCCGGTAAACATCCTTTACGATGAGATCGCTCCTTCTCTCGTTAACCACAAGGGTGGTTACACCAAGATCGTAAAGCTCGGAACACGTCGCGGTGACGCTTCTGAGATGGCTCTTCTCACATTCGCTGAGTAAGGCCCAGAGAAAATCTTGATACAAATTAAGGTGACGGATGGGCATATCTCCCTTCCGTCACTTTGTCTATTATCGAAAATCGGAGAATAAGAAGCATGGATCCAAATGCAAGAGACATAGCGGAATATAAGATCACGGTAGAG
Organism: Clostridia bacterium; assembly: GCA_016287245.1. Lineage (GTDB taxonomy): Bacteria > Bacillota > Clostridia > Saccharofermentanales > Saccharofermentanaceae > Scatonaster. The sequence continues at coordinate 24,462 of JAEEWG010000027.1, read as the reverse complement.
GCAGAAGATATTCTGTTTTCTTATCCGACCAATTCCGGAAAGAATGTCGTTGCAGTGGATCACGCTTCTTTTTCCATTAAAAAGGGCGAATATGTGGCGATCCTCGGCCGAAACGGTTCCGGAAAGTCCACACTGGCGAAGATGGTCAACCTTCTGGAGACCCCGGATGCCGGAAAGCTCTCCGTATTTGAGATCTCCGCGGATGCTGATGAGAATTTCTGGAAGATCCGTTCCCACTGCGGCATGGTATTCCAGAATCCGGATAACCAGATCGTCGGTACAACGGTGGAAGAAGACGTGGCATTCGGCCCGGAAAATCTTTCGGTCCCGCTCCCGGAACTCGCCCAGCGCGTAGAAAAAGCACTGGGATATGTCGGACTTCTCGAAAAGGCGGATAAGCAGCCGTCTTCTCTGTCCGGCGGACAGAAGCAGAAACTTGCGATCGCAGGCGTTCTGGCCATGGAGCCGCAGCTTCTGATCCTCGATGAGAGTACATCGATGCTCGACCCGAAGGCGAGAGATGAGTTTTTGCACCTGGTCGCCAGAATGCGTCAGGACAAGGGGATCACGGTCCTGCACATCACGCACGACATGCACGAAGCGTATCTTGCGGACAGAGTCATCGTCCTCGAGAAGGGAAAGATCCGCTTACACGGCACACCGCCGGAAGTATTCTCTCAGGTAGACACGATCCGCAGCCTCGGACTTGAACTGCCGAAATGGGCTGAGCTTCTTTACGAGGTGGGAAGGATCTGTGGTGTCAAACCGGAGCAGAGCGATTTTACTTCAGAGAATAATGCGGTGAAGAAGATCAACGAGATCCTGAAGGAAGCAGATGTTTCCAAGATCTCCAGGGAAGAGCTTCCTTCGCACGAAGTGCCGGATCAGGTCGTCCTGCGCGTAAATGATCTCGCCTACAGTTATGAGAAGAAAGAAAAGAATACGATCTCCGGGATCAGTTTTGATGTGAAAAAGGGAGAGATCGTCGCGGTCATCGGCCACAGCGGTTCGGGAAAGACCACGCTGATCTCCCAGCTGAATGGTATCCTGCGTCCTGCGGAAGGAACGGTCGAGATCTGGGATGAAGAGGAAAAGAAGTACATTACCACGGACAAAAACACGGACGTCAAGCGTATCCGCCGCCATGTAGGTCTGCTTTTCCAGTATCCGGAATATCAGCTTTTCGAGGAGACGGTGGAAAAAGATATCCAGTTCGGCCCGAAGAAAATGGGATATGACGAGGAAAAGTGCGAACGATTGATGCGCGAATCCCTGCCGCTTGTAGGGCTTTCTGACGATGTGCTGAAAAGGTCGCCGTTTGAACTTTCCGGCGGACAGAAGCGAAGAGTCGCTTTTGCCGGTATCCTGGCCATGGATCCGGATGTGCTCATCCTCGACGAGCCGGCGGCCGGTCTTGATCCTGCCGGACAAAAGGAGATCTTCGGGTATATCGAGACCCTTCGTTCGAATGGCAAGTCCATCGTTCTGGTCTCCCATGATATGGACGAAGCGGCGAGGATCGCTGACCGTATCCTCGTTCTGAAGAAGGGAAGACAGGAGTTCTTCGGCACGCCGAAGGAACTTTTCGCTGAGCATACGGATTTTGTCGGCATGAGGCTCGATCGGCCCTGCCTGATGCAGACCATGCTCGATCTGAAGAAAGATCATCCGAACGTGGATGCGTGTCTTTTCGATGTGAAAGAGGCGGCGCAGGATCTGGTGTTCGGGTCTGATGGGGAGGTGACTGCCCCATGATGAAAGATGTTTCGATCGGACGTTATGTACAGGGAGATTCCGTCCTGCATAAACTCGATCCGCGCATGAAGGTGATCCTGTTTATCCTTTATATGTGCGCGCTCTTTATGGCAAATACACCAATCGCTATGATTTCTGCTTTTGCCGTGATATTGTTCCTGGCGCTGCTGTCAAAACTCAATCCGATCGAGATCCTGCGGTCTGTCCGGCCGATCGTGTTCATTATGATGTTTATTTTCGTGATCAATATCCTGACGATCCGTTCCGGCGATACGCTATGGAGCTGGGGCATCCTGAAGGTCACGAGCGGTGGCCTCGAAAAGGCTGTTATGCTGGCATTCCGCCTGCTTCTTCTGATACTGGCAACAAGCCTTCTACTTTCGCTGACCACGACGCCGCTGAAACTTGCAGATGCGCTGGAAGCTCTAGGATCCCCGCTCAAGGTCTTTAAGGTGCCGGTCAACGAGATGGCCATGACTATCTCTATCGCACTGCGTTTTATTCCGACGCTTGCCGAGGAGACGGATAAGATCATGAAGGCGCAGTCCAGCCGTGGTGCGGAGTATGATACCGGAAACGTGTTCCAGCGTGCAAAAGGATATGTAACTGTACTCGTCCCGCTGTTCGTCAGTGCTTTTAAAAGAGCGGAGGAACTGGCGGTGGCGATGGATGCCAGATGCTATCAGGGAGGAGTCGGGAAGACCAAGCTTCATCCGCTCCGTCTGAAGGCTTCGGATTATCTGTGGATGCTGGTCCTGACCTGCGTCGCATTTATCCCGCTGGCGGTAGATTTCTTATGGAATTTGAAGTAAAATGATTCGCGTGTGGCGGATTTCAAAAGAATGAGGAGAGTTTTGAAATGGCATATTATGTAGGAATCGATCTGGGCGGCACGAATATCAAGGCCGGCGTTGTATCCGAAAAGGGTGAACTTCTGAATAAGGTCAGCATTAAGACGAATGCGGACCGTGCAATGGAAGAGATCATCACAGACATGGGAAAACTGGCAAAGAAGGCCATCGAAGAGGCCGGCATTTCCGAGTCCGATGTATCTGCGATCGGTATCGGATCACCGGGAACCCCGGACAACAAGGCAGGCACACTGGTCTATGCGACCAATCTTCCTTTCGTGAATGCACCAATGAGAAAGATCATCCGTGAGGTCATCGACCTTCCGGTATATATTGACAATGACGCCAACTGCGCAGCTATGGCGGAGAGCGTTTCCGGTGCGGCGGCAGATGTGGCGGATTCAGTAACGATCACGCTCGGTACAGGTATCGGATGCGGCGTTATCATCAACAACCGTATTTTCTCCGGATTCAACCAGGCAGGTTCTGAATTCGGACATCACGTCATCATGGTCAATGGACAGCAGTGCTCCTGCGGACGCAAGGGCTGCTTCGAGGCATATGGCTCCGCTTCTGCGCTGGCCAGAATGACAGAAGAAGCTGCGCAGGCAAACCCGACTTCCATCCTCGGTAAACTGATCGAGGAAAACGGCGGACAGGCCAATGCAAGAATTGCCTTCGACGGTATGAGAGCCGGCGACGAGGTCTCCGCGAATGTTGTAGATACATATATCGACTACCTTTCCGAAGGTCTGGCCAATGCGATCAACACATTCATGCCGGAAGTTCTTCTGATCGGCGGCGGTGTCTGCAATGAAGGCGATCCGCTGATGATCCCGCTCCGCGAGAAGACCATGAGCAAGCCTTTCTTCGGCCCGGGCGTTAGAAAGACCGAGATCCGTGTGGCCAAGATGGGCAACGATGCCGGTATCGTCGGTGCCGCCATGATGGGTAAGGCCTGCTTCGACGACAAGATCCAGGGTTAAGAAAATGAGTGAGGAAGGCAGAAACCCTGCGGATATCCGCATCGCTTTGCTCACGGAATATGACGGGACCGACTTCGTCGGTTTCCAAAGACAGGATAACGGGCGCTCCGTACAGCAGACACTGGAAGAAGCAGTGGAGAAGGTGTACGGGCGCTTTTGCCGTATTTACGGCTGCAGCCGGACGGACTCCGGCGTCCATGCGAAGGGTCATGTATCCCATGTGGACGTTCCTTTCCCGATCCCGGCTGACAAGATCCCGCTGGCATTACACGCGGTCCTCGATGATGATCTTGTCGTGCTTGCGGCAAAGGAAGTTCCGGAGTCTTTCCACGCGCGATTCAACAGCAAGGGCAAGCGATACTGCTATCGTGTAAGAAACGCGAAGGTGCCGTCTGCCGTGAACAGAAGGACCGAGGCTTTCGTGCCCGGAGCCCTGGATGTGGAAGCGATGAACGACGCGGCCGCTGCTTTTATCGGCACCCATGACTTTTCTGCATTCCGCGCTCAGGGCGGCCCGGACATCACCCCGATCCGCACCATGAAGGATGTATATGTAAGAAGGAACGCTGCGGATCCCGACCTTGTCGAGATCACCGTCATCGGCGAGTCTTTTCTATACAACATGGTAAGGATCATGGCGGGGACGCTTGTCTATGTCGGCCAGGGGAAGATGACCCGAACTGAGATCGAAAAACTTCTGACGGGCGAAGGGGTCCGCAAAGAGGCCGGAAAGACGATGCCGGCAAAGGGACTCACTTTGGAAGAAGTTTTCTACGATGATCTTTCGTGGTAAATAGTTCGCGCAGAACAGGATTCTTGCCAAATCGGGTCTTTTCCCGTACTATCAAGTAAGTGATCCATATAACTTAGATCCAAGACAACTATTGAAGGAGATATGACAATGGCAAATCCAATTGTAACTATTGAGATGGAAAACGGCGGCATCATGAAGCTGGAACTTTATCCGGACGTGGCCCCGATCAGTGTACAGAATTTCGTAGATCTTATCGAGAAAGGCTTCTATGACGGACTTATCTTCCACCGCGTCATTTCCGGATTCATGATCCAGGGCGGTGACCCGACTGGTACAGGCATGGGTGGCCCGGGCCATCACATCAAGGGCGAGTTCAGAGCGAACGGCGTTCCGAACGACCTGTCCCACGAGCGTGGAGTCCTTTCCATGGCCAGAGCCGGTGACCCGAACTCCGCAGGATCCCAGTTCTTCATCATGCACGAAGACGGCCCGTTCCTCGATGGCAACTATGCGGCATTCGGTAGAATCATCGAAGGTATCGAAGTGGTGGACGAGATCGCTTCCACACCGACGGACAGAGCAGACAGACCGCTGAAGGAACAGCGCATGAAGAAAGTGACTGTCGTTAAGTAATATTCGTTTGTTTTATTGAAGAATAGAAGACCTTCCTTGTACAGTCTCCGGAGAATGCTTCGGCGGAGGTGCGGGAAGGTTTTTTTCGTTCGGAAAAGACTGGCGAAGAGGCGGGGAAACTTGTGAGATTTCGGATAAGATTCTCTAGACTCATGGGGAGTCCGGGGAAGCTCGAAAACCCATGCCCTAGAAAAGTGATGGTTTTCATGGGAAATTATGGAAAACAAAAATGCCCATGCCAAAAATAGGGAAGATTTTCATGGGAAATCATAGAAAACAGATTTTCCCATGATCAAAACAGGCCGATTTTCTGTTTTCGGGCATGGGGAAAATGAAGCGATAAAGAATCCCCATGACTAGAACGGCATGGGGATTTTACGATCCTTTGCTTTCCCATGAAAACAGTTGAAAAATCCAACATGGGAAATCCACGATCCTTTGCTTTCCCATGAAATCGCTTGAAGAATCAGTCAAGGGAAAATGCAAACTGTAAAACAACCCATGATAATAGTAAAAATCGGTCATGGGAAAAAGGAATCCCTCACGTACCCCATGAAGTCTCCCCTTAGCGAACATGAAAAAAGTTTTCGAAGTGCCTTAGCAGGACGATTGTCCGAGGATCAGCACAAGAAAACTTCTTTAATGCCAAATATGAACCGAAGTAATGAATTACTCTTCTTCTTTATTTTCTTTCTTACTCTCGCTGTCTTCCGAGATCACATAGAGCGGTCTGTGCTTGACTTCGATGTATGTCTTCGCCAGATACTCGCCGATGATACCGAGCGCCATGAGGACCATGCCGCCGAGGAAGAGCATGAAGGAGAGGAGGGAAGGATAGCCAGGTACATCATCCCAGATACGGAGCATGATCGCATGGACGAAGTAGTAGACCAGGTAGCCGAACGACAGGCAGGAGATGAAGAATCCTACGAGGGTGGCGATGCGCAGAGGCGCGGTGGTGAAGGAGACGATACCTTCGATGGCGTAGAGAAAAAGGGACCAGAAGGACCATTTTGTCTCGCCGGCGATACGCTCGACATTTTCGAACTCCAGCCATTTTGTGCGGAACCCGACCCAGGCGAAGATACCTTTGCTGAAGCGCTGGCGCTCGGAAAGGGAGAGGATCGCATCCACGACCGGACGGGTCATGACGCGGAAGTCTCTGGCGCCGTCGACGATCTCGACATCGGTAAACCTGTTGATCAGACGGTAGAAGCGGCGGGCGAAGAAACTGCGGATCGGCGGTTCGCCTTTTCTGGAGACGCGGCGGGTAGCGACGATGTCACACTCTCCGGCTTCGAGGGTTTCAAACATCTCAGGAAGGAGCGACGGCGGATCCTGCATGTCCGCATCCAGAAGACCGATCCAGTCGCCTTTGGCGGCGAAAAGACCGGCATACATAGCAGCTTCTTTACCGAAATTGCGGGAAAAGGAGATGTAGCGGACGCGCTTGTCCTTAGCGGCCATATCCTTTAAAACCTGAAGGGTCTTGTCCTTGCTGCCGTCATTTACGAAGATCAGCTCATAGCTGTACTTCGGACATTCGTCCATAACTTTGCAGAGCGCCTCGTAAAGAAACGGGAGCGCTTCTTCTTCGTTGTAACACGGGACCATCAGACTGACCAGCATGTTCGCACCTCAAAAAAATCAAATTCTATGCATACAGTATACTACATTCCCCATATAATAAGATATGTCCATTCGTTAACCTTTTGGAAACACGACATTTTTGTGATACGATGCTAATGACAAATTATTTATAGGAGTTTTCTCATGATCGAAAAGAACACGCTGGATACACCGAAACGCGGAAGGAAAAAGATGGATCTGCGTCCGCTGATCGCGTTTGTTTTCGTTTTCGTTTCTCTGATCGCGATCTTCTTTTCGACCGGAGTATCGCCATTTGGTGCACGAAGCGTCCTGGTGTCGGATTTATCCGCACAGTATGCGCCGTATCTGGTGACGATGAGAAACAAGATCTTCTCGGCAACGTCGCTCGGATATTCTTTCGAGATCGGCATGGGCAAAAACCTTCTGGGTATCCTCGCTTATTATGCGGCCAGCCCGCTGAACCTGCTGACACTTCTGTTCCCGGCGTCGAAGATCTCGGATGCGATCGTCCTGCTCATTATGCTGAAACTGTCCTTTTCCGGCGCTTTCATGACGTGGCTCCTCGACTGCAAGTTCAAGTCGGAGACGAAGATGAGCATCCTTTTCGGCATGATCTATGCGCTCTGCTCCTTCTCGATGTCCTTCATCTTCAACTTCATCTGGCTGGACGGATTTGCGCTTCTGCCGCTTCTTATCCTCTGTGTCGAAAAGATCCTGGAGAATACGAAAAATGCGTGGAAGCTCTTCCCGGTGCTGATCTTCCTGTTCATTTCCAATTACTATATCGCTTATATGGTCGGCATTTTCTCCTTCTTCTATCTGCTCGGACGGATCGAATATATAAAGAACGTCAGTAAGGAAGAGGGGCGTCCGTCGGCGGGGAAGACCGTAGGAGTTTTCCTTCTGGTCGCCATCTGCGCGGCGATGGTGTGTGCATTTCTTCTTGTCCCGGCGGGTCTGGACACGATCCGCAACGGAGACAATTCCTCCCAGTTTAATATGACGATGGATCCGGGTTTTTCGGCAGTGAAACTCATATCCCAGCTTTTCCTCGGAAAGCTCACGGATATCACGACGAATCTGCCGTTCATCTACTCGAGTCTTCTTGTACTGATCCTTCTTCTGCTTTTCTTCCGGAATCCGAAGATCGGAAAAGCCCTGAAGATACGTGCAGGGGCCGCACTTTTCTGTGGCGCGTTCTCCTTCCTTATGCCGGTCATCAATCAGGCCTGGCATCTTTTCAACGATCCGAACTGGTTTTTGTACCGCTATTCTTTTCTCTTCATCTTCGGTACGATCCTCATCGCCTTTTATTCCTTCCTGCATTTGAAAGATCTGAGGAATAAGGACTTCCTGATCACCTCGGGGCTTCTTTTCCTGCTGCTTCTGATCGCGGAGCACTTCGGCGGTGCAGGCGAAGGTGAATCGATGTTTTTCCAGAATCTTCTGGTCATGCTGCTCCTGACGATCTGCCTTTTCGGGATGACGAAGGAGAAATGGCCGGAGTCGCTTTCGAACATTAAAAGATGGGGAAGCGGCATCCTCGTACCTATCGTAGTGGTCGAGATCGTGTTCCTCGCCCCGAAGGTCACAGTGGGAGCGATCTTTAACGATACGCAGGAGGCGGAGTCTTTTTCCGCAGAGGTAAGCGAACTTAAAAAACTTGCGTCGGAGATCGGGCTGGACGGGAATTACCGTCTCGAACAGGACGGGATATTGTCTTTAAACATCGACTCCCTGAGCCTTTCCTCATATACAGATACCAAAGGCATCGGCGCGTTCTGCTCCATGTCGAACAAGACCCAGCAGCGTTTCTTAAAACAGCTCGGATACTGCACGAATTTCAACTATACCTCTGCAGAGCATAGAAACGTGATCCTGCCGGCGGACTCGCTCCTCGGGATCCGCTACGTCATCTCCGGGAAAAGTGAGATCAGCGGACTAAAGTATATGGGAAGCTGCGGACGATATTCGATATTTGAAAACCCCTATGCTCTCCAGATGGCCTTCCTGGCTGAGCCCGACGCACCGGATTTTGACGGCTACGCACTGGAAAAAGCGGGGAAGGGGAAGGACTATTTTACCTTCCAGGAGAAATGGCTGAGTTCTCTTTCCGGCATCGATGCCGACGACGTCTTTTCGACCACACCGGTCGAGTGGGAGTTCCAGAACGCCGAGAAATACACGGGCGGGACCGACGATCTGATCCTCGAATACGACGAGGAAAGAGACGGCCTCGATCTGGAAAATGTAGAATCGGGCATGAAAGAAGTGGACCTGTACCTGCGGACAAACGCGAAGTCCCCGATCATCCTGCGCGGGACTATTACGCTCGAAAAGGATTCTCCGGTCTATCTTTCCATTCCGTTCCTCATGCACAGCGCCCCACTGACCGTTTACTGCAACGGCAAGCGCATCTATTCGGAAGAGTCCACCTCCTACTACTCGGTCATCCTTGATACCGGGGTCCATAAGGCGGGCGAAACGATCACGATCGAGGTCCGCTGCGATGACGACATGTTCGCCTCTTTTACACCGCTTGTGGCGGTGCTGGATACGGACGCGCTGAAAAAACAGACGGAGAGCCTCAAGACCGGTATCTCCGGGCTTTCGGTCTCTGATGGAAAAGTCACGTTCACGGCCTCTTCGGACAGTGCCCGCACGCTGATCGCGACGATCCCTTATGAAGAGGGCTGGAAGGCGTATGTGGACGGAAAAGCGGTGGAGATCTCTTCCTATCAGGACGCATTCCTGTGCCTGCCTTTGGAAGCGGGAAGTCATGAGGTGGAGCTGAAGTTTACTCCCCCCGGGATGTCGATTGGTGTTATAATCAGTGCGACAGGTGTGATCTTTAGCATCGGCGTGGTTCTTTTCACGCGGAAGAATAAGAAGGAAACCGACCTGAAAGAGGGAGAAAAGGTATGATCGAGAAGACTTCACTTGAAAAGAAACGCAAAAGTACGATCGACCTGCGCCCGCTTTATACGTTTTTCCTGACTCTTCTGGCGATGGTCTCTGTGTTTTCCATCAACCAGATCATCCCGTTCGGCGCGAGAAATGTCCTGACTTCTGACCTCGGGGCCCAGTACGGACCTTATCTGATCGGCCTCAGGCAGGCGCTCACCAGCGGGGAGTCTCTGCTTTATAACCGGAGCCTGGGACTTGGCGGCAATACCCTCGGTGTATTTGCCTACTACCTCTCAAGCCCGTTGAACTTTCTCGTTTTCCTGTTCCCGAGCAAGAACCTTCAGGAGCTGATCACTGTGCTGATCATGCTGAAACTGTCCTTTGCAGGCGCTTTCATGACATGGCTCCTCGACTATAAATTCAGATCCAAAGATAAGATGACGATCCTTTTCGGCATGATGTATCCGCTCTGCGCTTTCGCCATCGTATACATGTTCAATATCATGTGGCTCGACGGATTCCTGCTTCTGCCGCTTCTGATCCTTTTTACCGAGAAGTTTGTGGAGAACAGAAAGGCATGGCCGGGTCTTACTCTGATCCTGTTTGTGCTTTTCCTGTCCGGCTACTACATGGCGTACATGGTCGGTATTTTCTCCTTCATTTATCTTCTGAGCCACATGGGCTACCGCGGAGATTTTTCGAAAGAGAAGCAGAAAGAGGGCGGCAAGAACGTCGGCTTCTTCATCCTGTCCGCGGTGACGGCGGCGCTCATGAGCGCATGCGTCCTTCTGCCGGCGGGCCTAAATACGCTCGGCAATCCGGACTTCACCATAAACGACGGCGGACTCAGTATGAACCCGGAATTCAGTCTGGTCGCTTTTCTTGACCAGCTGGTGGAAAAGAGGGTCGGAGATCTTTCGAATAATCTTCCGATCATTTTCTGCGGGATCCCGGCATTATTTCTCTGCATCCTTTTCTTCCTGAATCCGAAGATCAAAAAGAACCTTAAGATCGCTATTGCTGTGGCATTCGGCTGCGGGATCTTCTGTTTCCATTTCCCGCTTCTTAACCGCGCATGGCATCTCTTCGACGAACCGAACTGGTTTAATTTCCGTAACTCCTACCTGTTCTCCTTCGTCATGATCCTCGTGGCCTTCTATTCGTACCTTCACATGGAGGGCGCATCCAAGAAGAATTTCTTTACGGCGCTGGGCATCGTCTGCGGCATTGCGGTGATCTCCCAAAGCTTCGGGAATATGGCGAAAGAAGACAATTCCTTCTTCGCCACGATCCTTTTTGCCGTGCTGGTCTGCCTCCTGCTTTACGGGAAGATCCTGCCGAAGTGGCCGGATGTGATCTACAACATCAAGCGGCTGGGAACGGTATTCCTCGTATGCGTCATCGTCATCGAAGTGGTCCTTTTCAATCCGAGATGCTATATGCCGGATGTTTTTGCGGGCTTTGAAGATGCGCCGGAGTTTGCCGTCATGATCGAAGAACTCGGGGAACTGTCCGACAAGATCGAGGATCAGGACTGGTTCCGCACGGAGATCCATAAGCCGTGGCACTATCTGGTAGATGCCAACAACCTGCCTTTTTACACAGGAAGAGAAAGCATCTCCATCTTCGCGTCCATGGCGAATAAACAGACGAACCATTTCCTCAAGCAGCTGGGATATAACTCTAATTACAACTACTTCTGCCTGCTGCACATGAACTCGATCCTGCCGGCGGACTCGATCCTCGGCGTGCGCTATTACATCACGACGGATCACAGTGTCAAGGAACTTTCGTATAAGACGGCGGTTTCGGAGTACTATCTCTACGAGAATCCGTATGCCATGCCGGCTGCTATGCTGGCGAAGAAGGATTCCCTCAGTTTCGACGGCTTTGCTCTAGAAAAAGACGAGGTGAAGAAGGACTACTTTACGTTCCAGGAAAACTGGATCTCTTCGCTTTCCGGTGTTCCGGCCGACGATATCTACGACACATTCACTTCGGAGTGGGAAGTCATTAACGGACAGAAGACAGATATCCCGCCGGAGGGAAATATCACGAGAGGCGACAGACTCGATAATTCACTTTCGCAGGAGACGAAGAACAAGGAAGCGAAAAACCTGATCTTCTACCTGAGAAATAACGATAAGGCCCCGATGGTCCTGAGGACGACGTTCACCGCGCAGAAGAAGGGTGCGATCTACTTCTGTGTTCCATACCTCTACCTGCAGAGTGTCACCGACCTTTATGTCAACGGAATACAGATCGCGGAAACGGATTCCAACTCCTACTACAGCCAGATCTACGATCTCGGCTACTTCAATGAGGGGGATGATGTGAAGGTCGAACTTCGCGTCAAAGAAGACGTGTACGGATCTTTTCCGCCGATATTCGCATATCTTGATCCGACGGCGATCGCCCCGCACAAGGAAGCTCTTTCGGAGGGTGTGAAGAATGTGGTCGTGAAGAACGGACACTATGAGATCGATGTGGAAGCTTCCGAAGACAAGCTCCTGCTGATTACGGCGCCTTATGAAAAGGGCTGGAAGGCATATGTTGATGGAAAAGAAACAGAGATCTGTGCATATCAGGATGCTCTCCTTGCAGTGGAACTGGGTGCCGGATCTCATCATGTGGAACTTCGTTTCACGCCTCCGGGCTGGAATGCGGGACTTGCGGCAAGCGGCCTCGGCCTTGTGATCTTCGCCGCGGTAACCGTCATGCTGCTTCGGAAAAAGACGAAAACAACTGAGAAAACAGAAGTGATTGATTCAAATGAGAATGAGGAAAGGGAGGAATGATCATGAACATTGAAGAACTTTACAAATTATGGAGTGAGGATCCGTATTTTGATGAGCAGACCCGAAAGGAGCTGCTGGCGATCCGTGATGACAAGAAGGAGATCGAGGAGAGATTCTTCAGAGATCTCGAGTTTGGAACTGCCGGACTTCGCGGTATCCTGGGTGCCGGAACGAACCGTATGAATATGTATATCGTATCTCGAGCCTCTGCCGGACTTGGAAAATATATCGTAAGCGAAGGCGAGGAGGCCATGAAGCGCGGTGTCGTTATCTCCTACGATTCCCGTCACTTCTCTCCGGAATTTGCGGAGATCACCGCAAGAACTCTGACCGCCATGGGCATCCGCGTATATCTTTCGGATGAGCTCCGTCCGGTACCGATGCTCTCTTACTCGGTACGCTACCATAAGGCTTTTGCCGGGGTCATGATCACCGCGAGCCACAACCCGGCCAAGTATAACGGCTACAAGGTATATGGCGAGGACGGCGGACAGGTACCGCCGGAGGCCGCATCGAAGATCCTCTCCTTCATCGAAGGTATCGAGGATATCCGCACAGTAAAAGCGGACAGTCTCGAGGAGGCAAAAGCCAAGGGCCTTCTGACCTACTGGGGCGAAGAAGTCGATATCGCCTACACCGATATGCTCGACAAGCTGGTCATCGACCGTCAGGCGATCCTCAACCAGAAGGATATGTCCATCGTCTATACACCGCTTCACGGTTCCGGAAATAAGCCGGTACGCCGCATCCTCGAAAAGATCGGTCTGAAGAATGTCCATATCGTAAAAGAACAGGAGCTTCCGGACGGCAGCTTCCCGACAGTTGAAGTGCCGAACCCGGAAAACCCGGCGGCCCTTTCTATGGCGATCGACCTGGCCAAGAAAGTGGATGCGGATCTCGTTATCGGCACCGACCCGGACAGCGACCGTATCGGTATCGCCGTCAGAACGACTGTTGACGGAAATGAGACCTATGTTCCGTTCTCCGGAAACCAGGTCGGACTTATGCTCCTCGACTATATCCTCGACTCGAAAAAGAGTGCGGGCACACTTCCGGAGGGTTCTTTTGCCGTGACGACTATCGTTTCCAGCAAACTTGCCGGTGCGATCTGCAAATACTATGGCGTGGAGCTGCAGGAAGTCCTTACCGGATTCAAGTTCATCGGAGAGCGCATCAAGCTCGACGATGAGTTCGGCAGCAAGCACTTCCAGTTCGGTTTCGAAGAGAGCTACGGCTATCTTTCCGGTCTCGACGTCCGCGATAAGGACGCGGTCGTTGCCGCGATGCTCATCGCCGGCATGTATGCCCAGTCCAGAGAGCGCGGCCAGTCCCTGACCGACCGTCTCGAGAGCATCTACGAGCGCTTCGGATACGGATTTGAAGAGACGGTTTCGATCACACTCGAAGGTAAAGAAGGTATCGAGAAGATCGCCGGTGCGATGGTCTCCCTTCGTGAGGATCTTGAAAACTGCAAGAATATTGAGGACGCAAAGAGACTTCTCAGCGGAGCTCCTGTCGTAGCCGTCCGCGACTATCAGAAGTCGAAGAGATATGTGTTTACAGAATCCGGCATCGAAGTGGAGCCGATCGATCTTCCGGTCTCCAATGTTCTTCTTTATGAACTCGGCGGTGATAAGGGACTCGACTGGGCCTGTGCACGTCCGTCCGGTACCGAGCCGAAGCTGAAGATCTACTTCGGAATTTACGGCAACACCCGCCAGGGATCGTCTGATAAACTGGCCGAAACCAAGGAGAAAGTTACTTCGAGCGTCAAAGCAAAGCTCTGAGATCTCCCCGGAAACTGAAATAAAACTGTAAGAATGCGGCGTCTGTAAGCTTATGCTAACCGATGCCGCATTTTGTCAAATGCGAAGAAAAACATAGAATTTCCACCTAAATCGGTTTAATTGTGGCAGAAATGTGGCAAACTTCTTAATTTTCCACAGAATTGTCACTTTTCAAAGCCTTGAAAGTCTTTTTTTCGTTTTCGTTTGATGTTATTCTCGGGGTGAATTCCAGTAGGAGGAGTATGCGAAATGACGGCAAACGAGTGTCTGATCAAATTTAATTCGATCAAAGAGTGCCTTTCCGATGTACTGTGGATGTATTTTGAGATCCAGTCCGCGGACAACGAACAGGTCGTCCTTGTCGGCAGACCGGACGAGTTCGCAGATCCGGTCCTGGAGATCGTATTCATGCAGCCGTTCATGATTTCCTGCCCGATGAGATTTACATATGAGGGTGGGGACTTTATCGGTCTGGCTCCGCAGGAAGAATTCTACCAGATGAACGAGAGATACCACATCGGTCAGGGATATCACATCTTCAAGATCAAGGTGGAAAACAGAAGATTCTTCATCATCGCAAGATCGATGCACGTATCGATCCGCTGAGGAAGTACCTGCTACAACTGAAAATGCTTAGAGAAGATGGCGGATCGCGTAAGCGACTCCGTCATCTTTGCAGTTACGGGTCACGATAGAGGCATATTTCTTCGTCTCCTCCGAGGCGTTTCCCATGGCGACTCCGACGGCGCCGCAGGTGAACATGCTGATGTCGTTTTCATTGTCGCCGAAGCAGTACACGGAAGAAAGCGGAACCTGAAGATACTCCGCCAGTGCGACCACGGCATTCCCCTTGGTGGATCCCTTCGCCATGATATCAATGACATGAGGCATCGAAGAGGTCACTTCCAGATCTTTTTCAGAAGAAAGAGACTTCGTAAGATCCGAAGTCGGGAAGTACACGAGGACCTTCGTCAGCGCCTTCGGGACAGAGGAAAGGTCCTTTTCGTTCAGAGGAATAAGGGGCGCCCGGATCCCGGGACGGACCGATTCGTTATAGTTCAGGAAAAAATCCATATGCGTGCTTCCCGGACGGTAGAAGATACCGTCACCGCCGTAGGCGACAAAATCGAAGCCCTCGGAGATCAGGCGGTGCATCAGGGAAGAAGCCGAACGGTCGGAAAAACAGGATTCGTAGACCGGCGTTTCGCGCTGATAATCATAGACCTGCGCGCCGTTGCTGGTGATGACCGGAAGGGCAAGGCCTAAATCCTCGACGAATTTTCTAACGACGTGAAAAGATCTCCCCGTTGCGATGGAAAAGCCGGTATGGCTGCCTAAAGAGGCGATGACCTCCATGGTCGCATCCGAGATCTTCCCGCCCGGAGGAAGAAGAGTGTTATCGATATCGCAGACGATCAGTCTTTCCAAAAGTGAAAAGCTCCTTTTCATGACGTTCCGGAATGTTCCTTCCGTGCTAATAGTAACACGAATCGGGCAATATTTGAAAGAAACGCAAAATGTCAAAAGAAACGCGCCGATTACACAAAAAACCGAAAGCGAATGTTACATATTTTGTAAGGTAAAAATCCTTGATTTTCTCTTGATAGAGTTGTCTGGATATAGTAATATTTTACAGGGTGCATAAGTATATAAATAATTCGGGAAGAGGCGTCAGTGACATGAAGAAAAACGCGGCGAAGAGAAGACAAAAGAAAATCACTACGGCGATACTTGGAGTTGTTTCAGGTGTGCTCGTTCTTGGTGCTATCGGCACCGTGCTCTACATGACCGTTCTGAAGGACGTATTCGGTGGTCCGAAAGAGACCAAGATCGTCGTTACAGATATCAACGGCAGTGAAGTTTCTTATACTCCGGAAGAGTTGACTCTCGAGATCGACACCCCCGGTTTCTACCAGGGCATCAAGATCGACGGTGTTGACGTTGGCGGAAAAAGCAAGGAAGAGGTCAAGAAACTTTTCGCTGACAATAACAAGAAGAGCGCTTCCGATCTCCTGGACATTAAATTCGATATCGACGGTGACCTGATCCAGATGGGTACAGATGGTCTTACCGTGACAAGCGATATCGACGAGATCATCGAAAAAGCATATAACTACGGCCGTACAAGTACACTGTCCGGCAGTGAAGGTCTTAAGGACCGCTATAACACCATCAACGCGCTGAAGACGAAGCCGGTCGAGTTTGCTTCCGCATACACGATCGACACAGATGCAGTCGAGACACTGGTGCACAATTCTCTGGATTCCTACCAGAAGGATGTCGTGGAAGCACACGCCACCGGTTTTGACAAAGAGGCGCTGGAATTCATCATCGAAGATTCCCAGGAAGGTTTCAACGTAGATTTTGACAAGGCGATCGCCGATGTTAAGAGTGCCATTGCCGGTTCGGAATACGAAGTCGTTGTTCCGGTAGCCACTGAGGTCATTGAGCCGGAGACTTCCGGAGAATTCCTCAAAGAGTACCTCTGCAAGGTCTCTTCCACAACTTCTTCAACAACATCGAACTCCAACCGTAACACCAACATCCGTCTGGTCTGCGAGAAGATCGACGGTCTGGTGCTCCAGCCTGGTGAAAGCTTCAACTTCAACGACTATGTTGGACAGAGAACTGCAGCCAAGGGCTATAAAGAAGCGAACGGAATCGTTGGCGGCGTGTATAAGCTCGAGCTCGGCGGCGGTATCTGTCAGGCAAACACCATGCTCTACCACAGCGTCGTTAAGGCAGACCTGCAGGTAGATGAGCGTCATCCGCACACTATCCCGAGCAGCTACGTTCCGAAGGGAACTGACGCGACCGTTACATGGCAGAGCCCGAACTTCCAGTTCACCAATGACTCTGAATACCCGATTGCGATCCATGCTTATTATGCTGACCAGAGCGTAACCGTTCAGATCTACGGCCGTCCGCTTCCGGATGG
The DNA here is from genome assembly GCA_016287245.1 of Clostridia bacterium. Taxonomy (GTDB): domain Bacteria; phylum Bacillota; class Clostridia; order Saccharofermentanales; family Saccharofermentanaceae; genus Scatonaster. The sequence goes on along the minus strand of JAEEWG010000027.1, from coordinate 7,442 downwards.
ACAGAGGATCGAACTGATCGGTGAAGTCTTAAGTTCTTCCGAGCCGACCAGAACTGTCTATATCGCAGACTCTTCAATGGCAGTCGGCACCAGAGAGACAGCTCGTTCCGCACACACCGGCTACACCTGCACATCCTGGAAGGTCTACTACGATAAGGATGGCAACGAGGTCAAACGTGTTGAGTACTTAAAGAGCTCTTACCCGATGAATAATGCGGAGGTCCGCGTAGGTACACGTGGTCCGGACGGCAAGATCTACAACATGGATCCTGCAACCGGTAAGGTCGATATGCCGGATGATGTACAGCCGACAGGCGATACCGGTACCAGCTCCGAGACGGAGAACACGGGCGAGACCCAGGGACCGACCGAGACAAAGGCACCATCCGAGACAAAGGAACCGACGGAGACTAAGGAGCCTTCCGAGACCAAGGAAACAAAGGCGACAGAAGAGACAAAGGCAACCGAGGGCACCAAGGCGACAGAGGATACGAAGCCGCCGGAGGAAACGACACCTAAAGAAACGACACCTAAGGAAACGACACCACCGCCGGAGTCCAAGGAGCCTGAGGCGCCAAACGAAGGTTAAAGATAATTCAGGGCACAAGTCTTAACTTGAGGGTTGTGCCCTTTTTATGAAAAGGAGAAAAAGACTATGAGCACAAACTACAAAGGCCCGATCGTACTGATCATCATGGACGGTGTGGGAATCAAGGAGATCGAAACAGGTAACGCCGTAACAGGCGCGAAGAAGCCGATCCTGGACAACTGCATGAAGAACTATCCGATGCAGAAGCTGAAGGCACACGGTACTGCCGTCGGTCTTCCGTCTGACGGAGATATGGGTAACTCCGAGGTAGGCCACAACGCGATCGGCGCAGGCCAGGTATACAGCCAGGGTGCAAAACTCGTTTCCGAGTCTTTGGCCAGCAAGAGCATGTACCAGAGTGAAGTATGGCAGTCCCTCGTAGCAGATGCGAAGAAGGGCGGCACGATGCATTTCATCGGTCTTCTCTCCGATGGTAACGTACACTCTCATATCGATCACCTTCTCGCTATGCTTGATGAAGCAAAGGAAGAGGGCGTAGAGAAGGTCCGCATCCACATCCTTCTTGACGGCCGTGATGTTGGTGAGACATCTGCTCTTCAGTATGTTGACCAGCTCGAGGCGAAGCTTTCCGAGCTTTCCGATGCGACACACGATTACCGTATCGCTTCCGGCGGCGGACGTATGGTCATCACGATGGACCGTTACGGCGCAAACTGGGGCATGGTAGAAGCCGGCTGGAAGACGCACGTACTTGGTGAGGGCAGACAGTTTTCTACAGCAAAAGAAGCGATCGAGACATTCCGTTCCGAGATCCCGAACGTTATCGACCAGGATCTTCCGGCATTCGTTATCGCTGAAAACGGTGCTCCGGTGGGAACCATCGAAGACGGCGACAGCGTGATCCTCTACAACTTCCGTGGTGACCGTGCTCAGGAACTGACAGTAGCATTTGAGAGCGGCGCAGATTTTGATAAGTTCGACCGCGTTCGTGTTCCGAACGTAAACTATGCCGGTATGCTCGAGTACGACGGCGACCTTCACATCCCGAAGAAGTTCCTCGTTTCTCCGCCGGTCATCAGAAACACCCTCGGCGAGCTCCTCGCAAACAAGGGCATCGCTCAGCTGGCGATCTCCGAAACGCAGAAGTACGGTCACGTGACTTACTTCTTCAACGGTAACAGATCCAGTAAGTTCAACGATGATCTCGAAGAGTACATCGAGATCCCGTCCGATATCGTTCCTTTCGAGCAGCGTCCGTGGATGAAGTCCGCAGAGATCACCGACAAGCTCGTTGAACTCATTTCTGAAAACAAGTACCCGTTCATGAGAGTAAACTTCCCGAACGGCGACATGGTCGGTCACACAGGCGTTTTCGAGTCTGCTGTCATCGGTGTTGAATCCGTAGATATCGCTCTGAAGAGAATCCTTCCGGCCATCGACGCAGTTGGCGGTATGGCGATCATCACAGCTGACCACGGTAATGCAGAGGAAATGTTCGAGCTTGCCAAGGACGGTTCTCCGAAGGCAGACAAGGACGGCCGTATCAAGGCAAAGACTTCCCACACACTCAATCCTGTACCGTGCATCTTCTATGACAACACGGAGAACAAGGATAAGTACGAAGTCGTTAATTCCGATTCCTATGGTCTTGCAAACATCGCAGCAACCATCGCAGATCTTCTCGGTGTAGAGAAGCCGGATTGCTGGGAGTCTTCCATGATAAAGATGAAGTAATTCATCCGATAAAACCAAAGCAGATCATCAGCGCCTCTTTGGCGGACAGCCTTTTCGAAGACGGACCCCGGAGGCGCTGTTTTTATATTTTTACAAAACGTAAAACTTATTTGATGAAGTGTGATATACTAATTCCATCAATCTGTCAGGAGAAAATAGTTATGAAGAATGCTTTTACGACCAAACACCGCATTTTGTCCTTTTTACTGATAAGCGCAATGGCTTTGAGCGTGACATCCTGCGGAAAGAAAGAGAAGGAAGAAGTGACCTCAGACACAGGAAGTATCTGGGGAGACAATAACGATACGAATGATGAGGACAGCCTCTGGGGAGAGCCGAGTCAGAATCCGACAAAGGACGATGACAGTCTCTGGGGAGAGCCGAGCTCAAATCCATCAAAGAATGAGGACAGCCTCTGGGGTGACCCGACAGAGAATCCTACACAGGCTGAAGAGGAAGAGGATGAGGATGAGGAAGAGACATACGACCCGTCAGACTACAACGAAGAAGGGGAATTAACGGTAAACGGCGGCGGATTAGATGCCATGGATGATGTAGATCCTGGTGATAATGATGACGACGTTAATGATAAGTGGGCAGCGCCGAAGCTGGATCACTACGCAGATGAGAAATCCCTTTATGTCGAAGACGGAGTGCTCTATATAGATGATTATCTCCTAGGACTGGAAATGGACGAGGTGGATACATACTTTGGCGGAGTCGGTTTTGGCGGATATATGAGATATGAAGGACATGAAAACTACGACTACTACGTCAGCCTGAACTACAAGGGGAATGATTATACGTTATTCTTCCTTCACAGTGTTCTTCGGGCCATCTTCTACGAAGTCGAAGTAAGTGACCGCTATGACCTGGGTGAAAAGAGAATAGCTGCATATAAAGCCATGTCCGGCGGAAACTACACAGTCCACAAGGATCCGATCACCGAGAATGCTATGGACGAAGGTGTGAATGGATACGGTTTCTGTTATACGGTCGGGAAAGGATATGTGGACCTGTACTTAAATATGCATGACGATGATGATAAGTATTATGTCGCCATAAAGTATTCGTTAAAGTAAAGAAGATGCTCCGTGCAGGAGCTTTTCTCCGAATCAAATGAAGTGAAGAAGGGTGCCTCCAGGCGGTATGAAATCGCCTGCGGCACTTTCTTTTCGAAAAGATATAAATACGTGAAAAAATATATTGAATGTCAAAGCATATCAGCGTATTATTCTAAAAAGAAGGAAAAGGTAAAAAGAGGCTGATGAAAGATGAAGAAGAATATTGCGAATCGCGGAGGAAGGTCCGCTAAAAAGCACGCAATAAGAAAGACATCGGGCGTAAAAAGAAAGAATACACGTAAAAAGTGCCATATTTCCACGAAGATCACCGCGATCGTTACCGCGGTGCTTGTGTTCGTGCTGACACTTACGATCCTTTATACACAGGTCTTTAAATCGGAAGTGGATCACTTTTTCGCCAAGAAATATACCGTAACGGATGTTAATGGAGAGAAAAAGAAGTATACGGCGGACGAGCTGGAAGAACTGGTGACCAGCGACCGTTTCTATCAGGGGATAAGGATCGACGGTGTGGATGTTTCCGGTAAAACTATGGATGAGGCAAAATCCATGTTCTCGGAGATCCGCGAGGCGCAGCTGGATGAATTAGTCGACATCCGTTTTGAGGTCGGAGACGATGAAGTGCGTCTTAAGACCGATGGAATGTCTCTTTCTTCCAATATTGATGATGTCCTGACCGAGGCCTTTTACTATGCAAAATCAAGCACACTGGACGGCGCGGAAGGCCTGATCGACCGCTATGATAAAATTACGGCTCTTCAGAAGACTCCGATGGATTTTAATTCCGTATTTACGATCGGCGATGACAATGTAAGTCTCCTGACGCATGAAGCGCTGGACGGATATAATATCGCGCCGGTGGAAGCCAAGGCGACAAGCTTTGATGTTGCCGAGCTGAAGTTTGTGATCGAAGAATCCAAGCGCGGACAGTCGGTGGATATCGATGAGGCGATCGCAAATGTAAAGGCCTCCTTTGCCGAAAAGAATTATAAGACAGTTATTCCTGTGGAACTGAAAGTGGTGGAGCCGCAGACAACAGCGGAATCCCTGCGCTCGAAACTCGGACGTGTTTCTTCCAACAGTTCCAAGACAAAAGATAAGCCGAACCGTAACACCAATATCTATCTGGTATGCAAAGCGATCAACGGTCTTGTCCTGCAGCCCGGCGAGCAGTTCGATTTCAATGGCGTCGTCGGTCAGAGAACGCCGGAGAAAGGCTATAAGGAAGCGCCGGGCATCCTGGACGGTGCATCCAATCTGGAGTACGGCGGCGGTATCTGTCAGGCAAATACCATGCTTTATCACAGTGTCATGGAGGCGGATCTTCAGGTCGACGAGAGAGTCGCGCACTCCTGGCCGAGTGACTATGTTGACATTGGTACAGATGCGACAGTCTCCTGGCAGTATCCGAACTTTAAGTTCACCAACAACACAGACTATCCGATAGCGATCCATGCCTATTACGGCGATCTCTGGGTCACGGTAGAGATCTTCGGGCGTCTGCTCCCGGACGGACAGACGATCAAGTTCTTCGGCGATCCGGAACTTCTGATCAACGAAGAGCCGACGCATACAGAATATGTAGCCGATCCGACACTTGCGGTAGGTGAGGTCGTCAAAGAAAGAGCTGCGCATAACCATATACTCGCGAAGGCGTATAAAGTTACCTATGATGCCGGCGGGAACGAGATCGCTCGAAAAGAGATCATGACCGAGTACCGCTTGATCGAAGCCAAGTACCGTGTCGGTACATTGGGACCGGGTGGTACGATCTTCAAAATGGATCCTTCTACGGGAAAAGTAACGCCGCCGGATGGTTATGTGCCTCCGACGGAGGCCACGACCCCGGAAACACAAGCGCCTGCAGAGACTACAGAAGCGCCTGCGGAAACGACAGCCGCACCGGCAGAATAAAGTAGGTTTTTTTACCGTTTCCGTGCAAGAAAAAAGCGCCATTCCTTTATATATGTGATATAATATATGCGCTCAACGTGTGCCCATTCGCACGCGGAGGAGCCACAAACTATAGTTAAATCTTTATATAAAGGAGAAAGTGTATGGCAATCGAACTTACAAAAAAGACCATGGACGGTAACGAAGCTGCTGCATATACCTCATATGCATTTACCGAAAACGCAGCGATTTACCCGATCACACCGTCCTCGCCTATGGCTGACCACACCGACCAATGGGCACAGCAGGGCAGAAAGAACATCTTCGGACAGACGGTAAATATCGTCGAGATGGAGTCTGAGGGAGGTGCATCAGGTGCTGTTCACGGCTCACTGGCAACAGGTGCTCTGACAACAACTTATACCGCATCCCAGGGTCTTCTCCTGATGATCCCGAATATGTACAAGATCGCAGGTGAGCTTCTCCCTTGCGTATTCCACGTTTCCGCAAGAGCTCTTGCAGCTCACGCGCTGAACATCTTTGGTGACCATGCAGACGTATATGCTTGCCGTCAGACCGGTTTTGCAATGCTCTGCTCCAACTCCGTTCAGGAAGTAGCAGACCTCGCTGCAGTAGCTCACCTCGCTACCATCAAGACAAGAGTTCCGTTCATTCACTTCTTCGACGGTTTCCGTACATCTCACGAGATCCAGAAGATCGAAGTTATCGATTACGATACACTCGGCTCCCTCGTTGATTACGATGCAATCAAGGAATTCCGTAAGAGATCCCTCTCTCCGAACCACCCGACACTTCGTGGTACAGCTCAGAACCCGGATATCTACTTCCAGGGCAGAGAGGCTTCCAACCCGTTCTATCTGGCAGTTCCGGATCAGGTTCAGGCTTACATGGATAAGATCAACGAGATCCGTGGCACAAACTACAAGCTCTTCAACTACTATGGTGCGCAGGACGCTGACCGCGTAATCATCGCTATGGGTTCTGTCTGTGAGACAGCTGAAGAAGTTATCGACTTCCTCAACGCTCACGGTGAGAAGGTAGGTCTTGTTAAGGTTCACCTCTATCGTCCGTTCGCAGCTGACAAGCTCCTCGAGGCTATCCCGGCTACAGCTAAGGCAATCGCAGTTCTCGACAGAACAAAGGAGCCTGGTTCCTACGCAGAGCCGCTGTTCCTCGATGTTGCAGCTGCTTATGTTGGTAAGAACGCTCCGAAGCTCATCGGCGGCCGTTACGGTATGGGTTCTAAGGACACCACACCTGAGACGATCCTCGCAGTTTATAAGGAACTCAAGAAGGATCAGCCGAAGGAAAGATTCACCATCGGTATCGATGATGACGTTACATTCCTCTCTCTCGATTGCTCCGAGTCCATCGAAGTTGCAGGCGAGGGTACAGTACAGGCTAGATTCTGGGGCCTCGGTGCTGACGGTACTGTTGGTGCTAACAAGAACTCCATCAAGATCATCGGTGACCACACAGACAAGTACGCTCAGGCTTACTTCTCTTACGACTCAAAGAAGTCCGGTGGTATCACGATCTCTGACCTGAGATTCGGTGACACTCCGATCCGTTCCACATACCTCATCAACAAGGCTGACTTCGTAGCTTGCCACAACCAGTCCTATGTTTATGAGTACGATATGCTCTCTTCCCTGAAGCCGGGCGGCACGTTCCTCCTCAATACTCAGTGGACAAGAGAAGAGCTCGAGGAGAGACTCCCGGGTTCCATGAAGAGATATATCGCTAACAACAACATCAAGTTCTACACTCTCGATGCTGTTGCAAAGGCTAAGGAGATCGGCCTCGGCGGAAGAATCAACACCATCTGCCAGTCCGCATTCTTTAAGCTTTCCGGTATCCTCCCTGTAGAGCAGGCTGTTGACTACATGAAGAAGGCAGCTCTCAAGTCCTACGGTAAGAAGGGTGACGATATCGTTCAGATGAACTACAAGGCTATCGACGCCGGTGTTGACGCAGTTGTAGAAGTTGACATTCCGGATTCCTGGAAGACAGCTGAGGACAAGCCGGTTGAGAAGAAGAACGTTCCTGAGTTCATCGAGAAGGTCGTTAACGTAATGAACAGACAGGAAGGTAACAAGCTTCCGGTATCTACCTTCAAGGGTATGGAAGACGGTACTTTCCCGCAGGGTACAGCTGCT
>JAEEWG010000026.1 GCA_016287245.1 Clostridia bacterium | reverse complement strand
CGAGATTCCACTCGTTATTCCAAGCAGATCCGGCGTTTTGGGCACATTGCTGTTGCCAGACAAGTTGTCGTTGGAGCATATCCAGTACCGCCGGAGCCACACCGATGTATCTCTCATGACCATTCTTTGTTCGATCGAGATGGTAATATGCTCCCTTATGGTGTGAGGATCTTTTCAGTTGCTTGTCGATCAGGATCATGTTGTTCTCGAAATCTACACAATCCCAAGACAACCCCAGTACTTCACCTTGGCGAAGTCCGGTAAACAAAGTCAAATAGTAGACGATCTCATACTTGTGGCCTTTGATTGCTTCGAGAAATCGGGAAATGTCCTCATTCTCGAGAGGCTCGATCTTGGTTTTATACGTCTTTGGTAGCTGGCATTTGTCTGTAGGGTTCTGTTTGAGCTCTCCTAGCAGATAAGCCTGAGTCAAAGCCTTGTGAAGTACACCGTGGATGTTCTTAATGGTTTTAACGCTTAGTTTGCCACTTTCCAAAAGAGAATTGTAGAACTTCTGTATCTGCGTAGTCTTAAGTTCTTTTAGTTTGATTCTGCCAAGTGCCGGTATGATGTGGTTGTTGCAGATATTGGTATAAGAATCCAGTGTGAAATCCTTCACCGAAGGCTTCACATAGGTGTTAAGCCAGCACTCCAACCACTCTGAAACCGTATACTTCGAGGCAGCTGTATAAGTGCCCTCGTCGATCTCGACAGTAATCTGAGCCAGTTTCTTCCTGACCTCTTCCTGTGTCTTACCATACACAGATTTGCGTACATACTTTCCGGCGCCATCAGTCGCAGGAATGGAATATATTCCTTCCCATCTACCGTCTGCGCGCAATCTTATGCAACCACTTCCGTTTGCGTTTCTTTTCATTCTAGCCATTTTTCCTCCTTTCTTCTGGTATGTATAAACAAGTGTCAGTCAGTCCACTTATTCCCGTAAATAATTATCTTTGAACCATTTTTCAAGTTCTTCGTAAGTTATTTCGCCCGAGAGACACAGATCACGCATAGCTCGCGCCATCTCACTCCACACAGCAAAATGATCCTCGGAGATCTGTCCCTTCTTCTTCCTTGCGAAAGTCGCCTTATAGTTCCTCTGGTACAGTATTTGTGTTTCATCGCTATATAAATTCCGCACATGCGAGCGAAGTCGTCCTACGTCAAAGCACGTTTTTCCTATATCCTTTTCGTACCGTGCAGTCTCGATCACTCTCGGACAGTTCTTGATCTTGCTGTCTGTGGCAAAAGCGAAGTATCTTCTGCAGTTCGAGCAGCATTGGAAGTGACTGAACTGTACATATCTGCTACAGAGATACGAAATTAGGTCGTCAAAAGTCTCCGGTAAGAAGGATTCAAAATACTTCGGCTCGGAATATGGACTGTTGAGCATGAGAGTTATCTGGCCCGAGTATGAGAGGGAAGGGATCTTATTCCAATCGATCTTTGAAAGCGCGATAGCCGGATCACTATTCTTCTCATAGAACATTACCTCTTCAGCGAAATATGACAGGCTCTTCTGATACTTCTTGAGAGAAGCCAGGATCTTGTCACTCTTCTTGAAGTTGTATTTGCTCCCGGATTTAATGATTCCCGAGATGACCTCGACGATAAGAGGCAGAGCCAGCAGATTTCTGTTCTCCGTAGAACCTACTTTACTTGTGAATAACCTTTCGCTAATAAGAAGGATAGTATTAATGATCTTTACTTTATCAATAGGGTCATCAATTGAATCAACAGAGAGGACGAGGGATTTGATTTCTGAATATGTCTCTTCAATCGAGGAAATGATCTTTTCAGGATCAGGGATGTTATCCATATGCTCCACCGGACCGATCAGGTCTCCCATAGCAACACCGGAACTGCAGGTAAAGGACATGGGGACCAATCTGTCTGGGTTGTCTGCATCTACGCCGGTAATATAATAGATTTCTTTTCCATCATAAAGAGAAACCCCCACCCGGAGATCCGTTCCCAATTCTTCTAATGAATGTATAAATGTAAATTTCATCCGTTTTTTCCTCTCGAATTAGATTAATCACATAATACCCTATTGCAATCTAATTTGTCAAGTGCTATACTGCAGAAAACGAATAAATGTTCGAGAGAACAGAAAGGAGGCAAAGCCTATGGAAAAAGACATGAACGTAACCGTCCCGAAAGTGATGAATGCCAAGCAGGTAGCGGAATATCTCGGCATCTCAAAGCAGGGCGCGTACAACCTCATGAACACAGAATCGTTTCCTACTCTTCGGGTAGGAAAGAGACTTCTGGTTTCAACGGACAGATTCCTGGAGTGGATCGAGATGCACTCAAACGGTATCGGGTAATCGGAAAGAGGTGACAAACTAAGAATGATTAAAGAACTTATTGGCACTAAAAAGAAAAGGACCTCCGAAAGAGGTCCACACGCACCAAAGGCACGTAGTTTAATCGCAACTAAATTATATTGCCTTTCTGCGTATTTATCAACAAAGAAAGGAGAAAAACCGATGGAAAAACCGATGGACAAGAAATCTTTTGTAGTATATTCCTCCTGGAAAAGCTACTTTGATCTAATGGATGATCCGGATCAGAAGACAGAACTTCTGTATGCGATCTTCGATCTGGCAGACGGCAATGAACCGAATATCGGGCACGACAAGGTAATGATCGCCCTCGATGCCATCAAGCCGTTTCTGCTTAAAGATATCGCAGCATATCAGGACCGATGCCGGAAGAACAAGGCCGCCGCGAAGAAGCGGTGGTCTTCCCGGGCATCGAAAATGCAAGCGGATGCAAATGCATTCCATTTGGATGGTGATAATGTCAATGACAATGATAATGAAAATGTCAATGATAATGCCAATGATAATGGTAATGATACTGAGAATGACCTGTCATGTCAGGCAGGCGCATCCGACATCCCAACAGAAGCAGAAGTCATCCAGGTAGCCAAAGCAAAGGGTCTGGATTTTTCGGAGGAAGAAGCAAAGCGTTTCATCCAATTCTACTATGTAGAAATGGATGGACGCATCGAAGGTGAAGCGATCCGAAACTGGAAGAGTCTTCTGAAGGGCTGGAGCAACCACATGCTTATCGACCCAAGAGATATTTGGGGAGACATGACTACATGGTATCACGGACCGTTTAGAAAGTTGCCGGAAGCAATTGTTAACCGGTATATAGAGGACCAGAATCGCTATAACACCTTTATAACCAAAGAAACAGCCGAACTTGTAAATAACTATCTGAAAGAAAACTGCTGAAGGCAGCAGTTTTAATGGAAGGAAAGTGCATCACGTAAAAGGCAAGCATCGCGGTTGTGAACACAACCGCAGCTTGTCGGGCGGCAGCCCGAACCCACTTTCCAACTTTTAAGACCGCGCGAAGCGCAAATGATCAATGGAGGAACAACAAAATGAAGAATAAAAACATACATATCCGTGTCGATGAAGAGACACATGAGACCATAAAACGGAAGGCGCTGGAATCGTATCTGACCATCTCAGAGTATGTTGTCCAATGCAGTTTGGGCAAGCAGATCTTTGTCATCCCTGGTCTGGATGAGATGGTTTTGGAGCAAAAACGCATCGGAAATAATCTCAACCAGCTGGCTCATCTGGCCAACGCAGACAAGATTTCTGTCGCGGGATTGGACGAAATGATAGATGAACATCACAAGCTCACCCAGACTCTGAATGAACTTTTGGAGCGGAGGAGGTGGCGCTGATGGCAACCATAAACATACTTTCCAGTGGAAGTCATCCAGGTGGAGGGGGACTGCAAGCGACACTCGACTATTGCATGCAGGATGAAAAGACAATGTACGAAGGTCACAAGCTTGTGTACGGCATGAATTGTTCGGAGCAGGATCCGTATCTGGACATGATGACTACGAAGAAACTGTATGGGAAGACCGGTGGAAGGATGTACTACCACCTGGATCAATCCTTCTCTCCCGACGAGAAAATCACTCCAGAACAGGCTCATAAGATCGCGATTGAGTTCGCTGAAGAACAGTTCAAAGGCTATGAAGTGCTCATAGCGACCCACGTGGATGCCCAACACATCCACTCCCATTTTGTGGTGAACAGTGTCAGTTTTGAGAACGGATTGAAGTACCATTCGTCAAAAGATAACATCCGGAAGTTACGAGAAGCATCCGATACGATCTGCTTAAAGCACGGTTTCTCTGTCGTGAAACCGAAAGAACAGAAGAAAACGAAAGACATAGGAACGAGAGAATACCGTGTAGCGTGCAAGTCATCAAGCTGGAAGATGAATCTTATTGTTGCGATCGAAGCCGGAATGCGGAAGGCAAAAACGAAAGATGAGTTTCTGGAGTTTATGAAGAAGCGCGGATATGAAGTGAACTGGACAGACACAAGAAAATATATCACCTACACCACCCCGAATGGGTACCGGTGCAGGGACATAAGACTACATGAAGATAAATTTCTGAAGGAGGCAATGGAAAATGAATTCAGAATCAGACAAAAGATTTCAAGAGGCGAAGCGTATAGCGGAGCAGAACTTCGTTGCAGCGGAGAAGCCGACACCATGCGTTACGATCACGGAAGCAAACTGGAAAGCGATGATCCTTACGATGAAGGCACAGGCCGAAATGATAGAGCAGATGAGATTGACCGTGAAGGATATCCCTTCGAAAGAGGAAATGGTTTCGTTTATAAACCAGGCGAAAGATATTCACCTGAGCTACGAACAACTGTGGAAGGACGAACTACGGGATCGGGAAAAGACATGGAAGGAAGAACTGGAATCCCAAGCGAAGAACTGGCAGGAGGATATGACGAAACAGGTTGGGAATCTGAACGGGCAATATGCTTCAGCGCTGGAGAAGACGAGGACGGAATTTCAGAAACAGATGCAGGAGAATACGGAGAAGTTGTATCACCGGATACTGACTCCGTGTCTGCTTACGACATTGCTTGCAACAGTGCTTACCTTGCTGCGGATATTATGAGCATATTTGGTTCGCGTCCTAAGGAAGGTGAAACACCGCATACTTGTCCGGTAAGAGAACGGAAGAACAGACAGAAGGATGACCGGGATGGTCCTGTTATGAGTATGTGAAAAGGTTAAATCTGTTAGGAGTCGGAATCGCAAGATACCGACTCCTTATAATATTGTAAACATTATTAGTTGTTCTCTTGACAAGATTTATCACGTGTTCTTTCATAGAAATAGGAAGATACGAGCAGTGAAGAGGTGGATATGTTTCGGATAGCGCTTTGTGATGACAAAAAAGATTTCCTAAAACAGGAATATACTATGGCGAAAGACTATCTTACCTCAAAAGGAGAACTCTGTGATATCAAGATGTTTACATCTGGATCAGCTCTTATTTCTGAGAATGCGATTAACTCTTACGATCTTATACTCCTCGACTATGACATGTATGGGATGAATGGTTTTGAAACGGCAACGCGTATTCGTGAGCAATCGGAGACTGTAAGTATCGCCTTCGTCACGGGTTTCTACCAATTCTCCCGAGCGGCATATCGATTTGATGCGATTCGATATCTTGTCAAGGATGAACCAACATTTGAAGAGGAATTCCAGGATTGTATTGACAAGGCGATACGAATCTATAAATCCAGGCCAGATAATCGCAGACAATTCGATTTTGTGGAACGAACAATGGTAGTCGATTTAGATAAGATTGTATACATATTGGTTCGCAAGCATTATTTGGAGTTTAATATATGGGAAGGCAACAAAATGAAAACGTATCGAATGAGAGAAGCGATGCAAAACATATATGAAAAAGTGAGAGATACACAACTCTTTTCTTTGGCGAAGTCGGGTCTATTAATAAATTTGAAATATGTGGAAAGTATTGATAGAAAAGGAAACGTAATCGTTTCTACAAATGTGGGAAAACAGAAATATCAATTATCTGATCTTAAGAAGACTCAGTTTATATCTGACTATATGCGATACAGAGGAGGCGGAATATGATGCTGTTCTTGTTTGATTGTGTAAACACAGCTGTATTTGTGATTCTGGCAAGAGTCTTTTTGGAATTGTTTCTGCATCCGAGACAAATCAGTCGCACGCGTAGAATACTGATCACAATTGCCTGGATTCTTATAGAGATTCTTATCGTCAATATCTTTGACGATATCTTTATCGCAAAAGCGTTGATGACAATTGGATGTACAGTGTTGGCATCCTTCAGTTTATTCTCTGATGGCAGAGTAAAGAAGATTGTTCTTTCCGTTATTCATTATGGATTGGTTGCTGCTGTAGAGATACCTGTATATTTAATAGCTATTCAATTGACATCTTATGTTCAGATAAATGATGTAAAGGATAACCTTATCAATGTGTTTGGTGGAGTAATTAGTGCCATAGCACTCATCATAGTGTTTTTGATAATAAGACTCTTTCTGAAAAAAGAAGAGCCATCGATGCTTTTGGGAGTAGAATTAGCAAAGTACCTCGCATTCCCGATTGCTTCTATAAGTATGATAGCTGCTTTTGCGTACTTCGGTCGTAACCGCGAAGTGTCTACCCAGGAAATACATTTTTTGACTTTTATTTCTATAGTTTTTCTTTGGTCGAATGTATATATGTATTGGATTTTGAAGACAGATGTTGCTAACAAGATATTGAAGGAAAAGAGTACATTGACAGAAGCTCATGCGAGGGAGCTTACCGATCTATATGAACAAATAAGAGAGGAGCATAAGGCGATAGCCGGAATAGAGCACGAGTATAAGAATCACATGACCATTATATCTTCTCTTGCAGCATCAAGGAAAATAGAAGAACTAAACGAATACCTTTCGGAGATGAAAGAATCAGCAACTACAGTTGATGTTATTGATACAGGTAACGCAGTATGCTCAGCTTTATTCAACGCTAAGTATGCAGAAGCCGCCCGAAAAGGGATACGAGTTAGATTCGATATTAGTAATCTTGAAGACTTGGCAATTAAAGATGAAGAAATGGTGATCATTCTTTCAAATCTGTTCAACAATGCCATCGAAGCGTGCGAGAAATGTCAATCGAAGAAGATTATTGAATTAAAGATTGATTACAGCAGCGATGTATTGTTCATTGCATTTGCAAATACTTACAATGGAAAGACAATTGATAGGGATAAACCTCAAAAGGAAGGAAAAGATGCATCTTTGATGCATGGACATGGCTTATCAAATATTCGCCAAATAGTTGATTCATATGGCGGCCAAATTGATATTATTCAAAACGACCGATTTACGGTACGATTGGTCATTCCCTGTGGCGAGGAAAAATAAAAAGACGAATTTACGGCCAAAAAAGACGGTTTTATGCCAGACCTATTGATATTCCCTTTTCCTTCTGTTATCTGTGAGGTAACAACGTGATGGAGATATTTCAAAGGAGGGGCTAAAAGATGAGAAAAAGATTTGGTGTAAAGAAAACTGTTATACTATTGATATTGTTGATGACACTTCTGAGTAATAGTGTTTCGTTTGTTTATGCGTATCCTTATAGTGGCACATCTAATCAAAAGAGTGCCTGCAATGAAATGCGGAATATGGCGATAATTTATTGGCGTCCAGCGATGGGTGTTACAATTGGTGGTCAGTCTTATAATATGAATACTACATATCGTGGAATCCCGTATACCCAGGCGACTAATGTTACTTATCAGCAGTTTGTAAATAATGGAACTGATGGTCCAACTTATTTCATATACTCGGGAAGTTCGGGAAATGACTGTTCTACAGCAGTTGCGCTTGCATGGAAGACTTGTTTTTCTAGTATAGATTATGCTGGAATATGGACTGGGGATTTTCTATCTTGTGCTCAATACGGATCTAATTCAACATACCACATGAGCACAGTTGGTGGGTATGCCATGGGATCTGGCTATTCTTCGACAAAAACATATTGTCTTGATAAGGGATACTCAACTATTTCTGGTTATTATGCCAGTTTGCAGCCTGGGGATTCTTGTTTTCGTTATTTTACAAATTCGAGCGGAACTCTGAAAAAGCATGCAATATTAGTTGTTGCAAAAGAGACCAGAAGTGGAGTTCCAGGAATAGTTTATATTGATCAAATCGGAAGGGGATATGGTGATAACAATTATACAACTTGGCACTATGAAAAATGGATATCTTATTCAGACTTGTATAATAGTTATTATCTGCCAGTATATTGTACTAGCGTGCGGTGATTCCATATGAAAAACAGGTGTATCTGTTTTCTTTTGTTAGCAATTGGTCTCATTATGGCATCATTTACTGGATGTCGTAATGAGATTTTGCTTCCAGAAAGCAGTGTTAATGAAGATGTTTGTATATCTTGCGCTTCAAATCTATCTTCTGATTACTACGTATGTAAGGATTTAGATGTCTCAATTAATGAGATAAAGGAAGATCCTACGGTATTTTGTGGGTCCTTTTCAGACGAGAACATATGGGTACTTCTTCAAGCAGATGATTCATATTATTTAAATCAATATGATTACAACGGGAATAAGAAAAGAAGCACTTTGCTCCAATTGCCGGATTATTTACCTTATGAAAATTATATGTTTACAGAAAATAATAATATTTTCATAGTAAGTAGCAGTTTTAGATCCTTTGATATCATTTGTGTTGATAGTGCGGATTTCTCGTACAAACAAATAGTACATGATACGAGTCAGGGAAAGGTGTCGTTTACAGATATTGTGGGAAAAAAGAATGATACGGTATATGTGTTGTTAAGTGATGATAATGCCGAAAAGGTAATTATCCGTGGGTACAATTTACATGATGGTAAATGCACAATGGAGGTTTTTACTGATTATCTCACAGAAGGTGTTATTTTGTCCGATGAATACCTATATGCAGTTATATCTCAAACATCTGAAGATTCATATGATACAATTAAAATTTCTGCGGAAGGAAGAGAGGTAGAGACTGTATCTGTTCAAATGCCTGAAAAATGGAGAAAACCTGTATATCAGAATGAAACGCAATATCTAGAAAACGAAAAAGGATTATGGTACTTGGATTCGTCATTGAATACGTGGATGAATATATTGAATTATTCACAGACTGATATGGATCAAACATCTGGAGCTTCTTATGAAACCTATGTTGTTTCTCCCAATAAGGAAAGGATACTATTTCATGGTCATGATACTTCGAAAGTGAGCGTGCTTTTTCCTGGTAATAATCCAAACGAAGGGAAAAAGGCAATCGTTGTTGCAGGTATTGGTATTCCAGATGATATAGTATGGGCAATTCAGGAATATAATAGAACCGATGGGCAATGCCATATTGAAATACAACATCTTGAAGAAATAATCAACAAGGATGATTACCTTAGTGCGGAAGGTTGGATTGATATTCAGGCGTACAATAATGCTGTTACCGACTACTTGTGGAAAAAAATAGATAGTGGAGAAGGACCGGATATAGTTATACGATCTTTCTCGGATGCGAGTCTTCTTGGAACTAAGTATTTCGAGTATGGAGGGTTATATACTGATTTGGCTCCATATTGGAATAATATGAATATTAAATGGAGAGAACAGTATATATCAAATGTAATGGAATCGATGATGATAGATAATCAGTTTTACGCGATTCCTCTAAGTTTTCAAGTTTGTTCGTCATCTGCGGATAACAGTTGTGGTATGGGTGCGGATGGGACGTATTTCTCTTGGCGAAAATATATGGGTGAAAGCTCGCAGGGTGAAGCACTTTATTATATGACAAATCAGGCTTTTCTGCGCGAGAGTTTGAGTTATGACTTGGATTCGTTTGTTAACTATGATGAAGAAAGAACAAATTTTGATAGTGCGGAATTTCGAGCACTGCTTGAATTGTCATCAGAATATTGTTTGTCTCAGCAGGAATGGAATGATTTAAAAGAAAGATCTACTGTACTCAAATTAGATACTTATAACGCAAGTGATGTACGTAGAGTATTATCTAAACAAACGAATGATAACAGTTACAAATTCGGACGAATAACTGCTGACGGCGCCCAGGATGTTATACGGCCAGAAACGATGGTTTCCATCACCTCAAAGTGTAAAGAGATGGAGTGCGCTTGGAATTTTATCCAGTATTTACTATCCTCAGAGGTTCAAGAGTATCAGTTACGAAAAGAACACCCAGTACTTGGGCACTTCCCTGTAAGATGGGATTCTGTAGATTTTTTACTAGAATTCTATGAATATCCCGAACTTCACGAAGACTTTTGGCGGGAGGAATATAATTCAGAAGGTGACTATGATGAAAACTGGACAGTTGAATCTGTGCAGTCTATTTCATCGGAAGATGTTTCTTGTTTCAAGCACTGGATCTCTTCAATCGAATCTGTCTATTATCCGGATATTGAAATAATAGACCTTGTTGTAGAAGAGGCACTAGCATATTACTCTGGACAGAGAAGTGAAGATGATGTAATCAACACGATTAGTAATCGAGTTCAAACTGTTTTGGACGAGAGAGGATAAAGAAATAGTTGAAATAGTACGCTAGCGCATGAATTCTTTTCCCTTACAGAATCGCGAGATTAAATTGTCAATGCAAACTGCGCACTTTCAAAACGACCGATTTACGGTACGATTGGTCATTCCCTGTAGGGAGACAACGTAAAAAAGACGAATTTACGGCCAAAAAAGACGGATTTATGCCAGACCCATTGAAGTGACCTCTCCCGTCTGCTATTTCTAAAGATAGCAACATGGTGGAGGCATAAGATGGTAGTCGAGAATGCGAGCAACAAGATAGTCAGCAGAATGATCGCTAATGATGTCATTGGTGATGATGAACGTGCAATCTATTCTTACCACATCCAGGTCATGCTGGAATCTGTTGTTGGACATGCAATTCTTTTGTTAATCGCCGCTATGTCCGGTCATTTTGTGGAGATACTTCTGTTTCTTCTCTCTTTTGGTATTCTGAGGGGATCCACAAGTGGGTATCACTGTAAAACAAGTGTAGGCTGCTTTGTATTAAGCTCTTTAGCATGTGCCTTTGTAGTGCTACTGAAAGACCTCGCCCTAAGATATATTTTATATTGTCAGGGGGGGTTGATAATTTCGATGATAATTATCTTTCTTGTTGGCGCTATAAACCACCCGAATATGGGATGGTCTGATGAGGAACTGAAAGCTGCGAGGAGATCTTCGCGAATAAAAGACCTCATATTGTTTCTCCTTCTTTTCATACTGGATTATCTGGGGATAGAGAAGACATATTTGTATTGTTTCGGAATGGGAATAGTACAGTGTTCGATATCTCTGGTGATAGTAAATCTAAAAGGGAAAGGAGGGAAAGACGATGAAGAAGAATGTTGAGAAGAAGTTGCTTACTGTCGTAAAAGATGTAGTTGCAGCTAAAGAGAAGAAGTACGAAGAAAATTACTATCGCTCACCGGTTATTTTCCATCAGCCGAAGAGACCGGCAAAGTGAGCAACTATTATGGAGGTGCAGACCAATGGGAGAGTGGAAATGTTGACGATGGGGAAATAACACCATCTTCGAATATCATTTGTGCAGATTCAGATCGTTAACATGTAATCAGCATCATTGAAGGGAGACAAAAAGTATGAAAGAAAAGATAGTAGTAGCAATATTTGCAATAGTATTGGCTTTTTCTGGACTAGTCGGTTTTTCGACCGCAGTTAATGCTGGGAACACAACAGATACAAGTTTCCAGTTTTACAACACTAACGATATTGGTTACACTGAAGGTCGCAATAAAGAAAATTCGACAAAAGTGTACATACATCCAACATCTGGTCCTGCTCTGCAGTACACGGTACAAGGAAATAACAGTGTTGGATGGCAGAATAGGTCTAGTAGTCACATCATATATAACGGAGATAAAGCAAGTTTTACAAACTATGTTTATGAGAATGGTGAGACACAGGCTAGACTTTGTATGGAGAGAACACAGACTGCTTACCAATACACATATGGTGTATGGAGTCCAGACTCAACCAAGAATTATACAGTTTACTATTAATGGGTTATGTGGGATATTTTAAGTGAATTATTCACTTAAAATATCCCGTTTTCTCTGATGGAGTGACATATGAAGAAGAAAGTTCTACCATTCGTCATTATCATATCTGCGTTCACTGTTATCGTAAGCGTGATGATCATTGAAAAAAACAATAAGACTCCTGTGGAGAGATATCTCGATACTTCTCAAACTGTAGAAAACAGTATCAATGAACCATCTGCGGAATTGTATGTTTCTATAACGACCGATGATTCGAGTATAGTATCAGAAGTGGAAGATACGAGAAGCGAGAGAGTATCATGTACTATCTTAAATACGACCCATACCGTGCAGTATGAGTTTTTATTGTATGAAATTATCGATGATGTAGATATTGCAAGCCAAATGAAGTATGCAGGTGATTACTTTTATAGTGGCACTCTTCCGGATCCCGATTATCTGGTAGAGTATACCGACTATCCAGCTATGAGAAAGGATTATCCAGAGGTTGATGAATATATCAGTAGTAATGGAGAGAAGGGTATGACGGCAGCGGAGTATCAGGCATTTTTGAATCAGCATCTTGATGAATACACTACTAGTTTCCACCCCAAAACAAAATACCTCTTTCTGAAATGCAGGATTTCGAATGTGAGTAACGGTTCAGTTATCGAGTATATTAATGATCTTCGGATTATAATGATGAACGAAGGTAATATAATCGGGATACCAACGGAGTTCAATTGCTATTTTGATCATTCTCAGAATACTACGGGCGATGAAAGAATACACAACTATCTCCAATACAAATTTGAGCCGGGTGAGACCATAGAATGTGTGATAGGATGTGCAATAAGAGAAGATCCCAGATTCGAGATGGACTTATCAAAAGAGTATTCATATTATATTGGTTTTCTTCCAATAGGGCTAGATAATTTGAATCAACTTAATCCGTCTATAGATGAAGGGTTTGTACTGCTGGATTCTTTGCAAAAGGAAGCATAGAGATGAAGAAGCTTATGACAGCCATAGTTTTGTGCGTATTAGTCTTCTGGACAGGGAGAATATATAGCATAAACAGAAAACCACAGATGGTAACGTATTATATCATTGGTGACATAATCGATTGTGGAGATCTAGAGTTGAGTTTTGTGGAATCTCACCTCGATAATCCAGAAGAGTTTGAAAAACGATTTGCAATTGATGGATTTAGTAACATAGACGGCGATTTCAAGATGATTTCCATATGCATAGATGTTACCAACAAGTCCGATAATGACATCGGCTGGGAAGAAGTATTCGAGTTTATAGAATGTGGATTTGAGAGCCCGGTGTGGGCGAGTTCGATTGATCCGATGGTAGGTGCACTGGTAAATGTATTTCAAAGTGAAACTCTGAATCCAGGAACAACCCAGAGTATCTGGTTTTTTACAGAAGTGAACAAAAGCAATTTCCGTGCAAAATCGTGGGAAAATGTAGACGAGTATCAATATGTATATGTACTGACGCTAGTTCCACATAAAATTGCAGTGAGGCTTGTGGTATGAGAATAATCAAGTTTGAATTGTACCGAGCTTTTCGTAGTCGAACTTTTTTAATCAGTCTGATTATCGGCATCGTTATTTGCTTGTTAGATTTGATTACCTATTGTGGGCAATTTGGTTTGGATGGTCAAAGGTTCTTAGTTCAGGCATGGATAGGGACAGACTATCAATTCGCATATAACGAGATGTTTTACATAATACTTCCAATTATAGCCTGTCTTCCGTATGGAGGGTCACTCTATACAGATATGAAGACAGGATACGAAAAAAATATTTGCATAAAATCCTCTAGGTCTCAATATGCTCTTGCAAAAGGAATCGCAGTGTTTTTAACCGCATTTGTGAGTGTTGCATTACCACTTGCGTTGAATTTGTTTGTGGCTGCCGGTTTTTTTCCCAATTTTGTTCCCGAGAGATTGGAATTTATGAGTATAGGATTACGGGACATCCAAATGTTTACTCTGATTTACAGTTATCACCCGGCTGTTTACTGTGTGATATATATTCTTATTGATGCCTTGTTTGCCGGGGCAATTGCTTTAACATCATTAAGCATAGCTCGATTGGTTAAGAGCCACTTTACCGCGGTGGTAACACCTATGGTGATATACATTATTTCAAGCATGCTTTTGGAGGGTAATCAGAACAGTAATTGGTCGGTTCTAGGTATGATGAATCCAAGACAGTACCTAACCACAAGATGGTACCAGATGTTGATAGTTTATCTGGTTATTTTTGCAGTCAATAGCACAATAATATGGATTACATCAAGAAAGAGAGATGTCTTATGAGTGAAATCAAGATAGAAGGATTGTGTAAGAAGATAAAGGGGGCGGTAATACTTGATCATATTTCAATGACGTTGACTTCAGGTAAGATATATGGGTTTAAAGGAAAAAACGGGTCAGGGAAGACCATGCTTATGCGCGCAGTATCCGGTCTTCTTATTCCCGATGAAGGTACTGTTGTGATTAACGGTAAAACACTTCATAAAGACATCCCGTTTCCAGAAAGCATCGGAATTCTGATTGAGAATCCATCGTTTCTTTCACAATACACTGGGTACAAGAATTTGAAGATGCTTTCCAGTTTAACCGGACAGATAACTGATGAGGATATAAAACTGGCATTGATCCGCGTTGGATTGGATCCCTCAGACAAAAGAGTTTTCAGAAAGTACTCCCTTGGCATGAAAGAAAAACTTGGAATTGCAAACGCAATAATGGGCGAACCGGATATCATTATCCTAGATGAGCCCATCAATGCTTTGGATGAGGAAAGCGTCCGTAAAATCAAAGATATATTGCTTGAAATCAGAGATAAGGGAAAGCTAATCATTATTGCATGCCATGACAGAGAAGAACTGGAATTCTTGAGCGATGTGATATTTGAAATTCAAGATGGAAGAGTAGTTGACAGAAAGGAAATATCAAATGAAGACATATAGATTCCTAAAACGCGATATTCGATTGGGAATCATGAACCGATCATATCTGTTAATTGTTGCGGCCATATTCTCTTTTGTTATGGTTCAGAACTGTTCAGATGCTATCCATTCACTAAAGGAGATTAAGTGGATGTGGTCGAACGGAACAGTAATGGATTATTTTTTGTTTTCTGTCCAAGGAAAGGCTTTTTACCGATTTGATCCCAAACAGAGTTTCCAACTGCCAATACTGTGGTTTGTTTTTCAAATCGGAATTTCATATTTTATTGCTTATTATGCAGAAAAGGATTATACCGATAACGGTGTTAATGCTATTCTTGCAGGGAGATCCCGATCCTCATGGTGGATTTCCAAAATCATATGGTGCATCCTTTCAGTTGTATTGTACTATTTTGTTGCATTTATATCGAATACTTTGCTGGCGCTGTACCATGGTGCAACTTTATCATTAAATGTATCCTCGGACTTCTTTCAAGCACAATTTGGTTATAACATGAGATTTGTCACTCGTGGAGATTTTATATTGATAGGTGTTATTGTTCCCATAGCTGTAACAATAGCAATCTGTCTCGTACAGCTCTTGCTCAGTTTTATCATCTCTCCTGTAACAAGTTTTGCACTTATTTGTGGTATATATGTCCTTTCTGCATACTACACAGCATGGTTTCTTCCCGGGAGTTTTACGATGTGGCTTAGAAGCTCGTATTTTGATGAGAATGGGCTCAATCCGCTAAGCGGGTTGGTAATAGCCGCTTTTTTGTCAATAAGTGTTTGTGTTATAGGCAGGGAGTATTTTGTGAGCAGAGATATTATTTGAATGAGAGGAGTTAGTATGGCACAATGTACAGCACCCATAAATGGACATCGGACAGAAAGTGGAAGGGCGAATTGTCCTGTATGTGGAAACAGATCAGGTGGTTATCGCTATTCAGGGATTCCCTATGAAAGAAATAACCACTGTTTTCCCAGTAGTATTTCTAGCGGTCAATTGCACCGAAGAGCACGCTGGTCGCCTGCAAATTCAACTTTGGTATACTCACTTTCGGATATTAGAACACTAACGCCTGTCCGTGAAAACATCGAGAAACGCGCTAAACAAATGAATGAAGCGAAAGATGTTTTCTTATGTCATGCCTGGGATGATCGGAAAGGTATGGCTATGGAAATATGTAACAAATTGGAGGCGAAAGGGGTAACAGTTTGGTTCAGTGAAAAAGATGTTGCTTTAGGAGCACCGCTTTTGCGGGAGATTGATAAGGGTTTGGCGAATGCATATATGGGCATTGTGCTGGTAACACCGGCATTTATAGAACGCATCAAAAATGGTGGTGTTGCCGATAAAGAACTGTCAGCACTTCTTGCCAGAGATCTTCTGATTCCGATAGTGCATAACACATCATTTGAAGCACTACGCAATGTGAGTCCGCTACTTGGGTCGCGGAGTGGATTAAGCACAAGCGAAGAATCAATAGACATTATCGTTTCCAAGATTGCTGAATTGGTCAAGATAGAGTATTAATTTGTGTTAATGCTTTAAAGCGCAAACTTTTGCGCTTTAAAGTTGAAGTTAAAGCGCAAAAGTGCTACAATGACGAAAAAGGACAAGAGGTTTCGTCATGAGAGATATTGATACTATAGCGAGAGATAATGAAAACCAAGTCGTTGAGTGGAAAGAATCTTGGCAGGACAAGTATTTGGAATGGATCTGTGGATATGCTAATGCCCAGGGCGGAACACTTTTCATTGGTATTAATGATGATGGCGATGTCGTAGGGCTGGATGCTAAAACAGTGAAGAAACTGTTGGAAGACATCCCTAATAAGATCACAGCCGCTTTTGGAATAACATGCGATGTTAACCAAGAGACAAGAAATAGGAAAAAGTATATTCAGATCGTAGTGAAGAAGGCAAGAATGCCGATAAATCTTCATGGACGGTATTATTATCGGACCGGAAGCGTGAAAAAGGAAATAACGGGTTTTGAACTGACCGAATACATTATAAAGGCCACGGGATCGTCTTTTGATGCCATGATTTCCGATATTGAACGCAAAAAACTTACTTTTGATGCATTTGAGAAAAAGTATGTTAAGGCTACGCAAAAAGAACTTGACTTGGATAATGACCTTGTAAGTTTTAAGTTTATGCTGGAAGATGGCCAAATGACAAATGCAGGAGTGCTTTTTGCGGATCAATGGAGTATTCATCATTCAAGAGTGTTCTGTACAAGGTGGAATGGCTTAGAGAAAGCGGGTTCAATTCAGGATGCGCTTGATGATTCTGAGTTTACAGGAAGTCTGGTCGATCTTTTTGACAAATCGATGGCTTTTATCAAAGGCAATACCCGAAGAGGATGGAGAAAAGAGAAAGACCAGCGGATCGAATTGCCGGATTATCCGGAAAGAGCTTTGGAAGAAGGATTGGTCAATGCGCTGATACACAGAAGTTACCTTCAGACTGGTGTGCATAGCCAGGTAGATATATATGATGACCGTCTGGTAATAACAAATCCGGGTGGAATGTATGATGGATCAGAAGTGCAAAACCTTGATCTGCGGCACGTGCCATCTAAGCTGAGGAATCCGATACTGGCTGATATGTTTGGTCGTCTTCGACTAATGGAGCGCCGAGGCAGCGGTTTTAAGAAGATATTGGATGCTTATGAGCAGCAGGAGCGTTATACGGAAGAACTTCGACCAGAGTTCTATACAGACGGTTACAACTTCTTCCTGACATTGTGGAATTTGAACTATGCATATTTTAAAGCGCAAAATAAAGCGCAAAATAAAGCGCAAAATGATGCCGGAACACTGTCAGATCGTGAATACCTATTGCTATTACTGCGCGAAAACCCATCCGTAACACAAGCGGAACTGGCCTCTGTAATGGATGTCTCTCGGAGATCCGTACAGATGTTGATGAAAGAACTGACCGAAGAGGGCGTTATAGAGAGAATCGGATCCAAAAAGGTTGGGTCGTGGATAGTGAAAAACTAGAATGACAATCATTCTTTCTCGAGTATCAGGAGGGAAGAATAAACGAGTTGAAGTGTTCAACCAGAAATGAGGGGAAAATGAGTGAATATGCAGACATTCAAATAGACCGACTATCTTTATATTGGTTTAGAAACTATTTAGATAGTGATATTGTTGGAATCCTTTTTTCAGAAAAGGATTATACTGAAATACCGAACTATATAGTTGATCCTGATGACGATGAGTGTGAACCAATTACAAAATACGAATATGTGACTACCGTACAAAAGGCAAAGGAGCGTTTAGATGCACTTGGATATGGTCTGGCAAAAATGGAGTCAGTATTCAACGAAAGGGTGCATGATGTAATAGATTACGATCCTTTTCTGTCTCATTTGAATGTTAATTTCGATGACTGGGAGGAAAAAGCGCGTGAACGAATTGACAAATATATAACTTTTACAAAATGGACTAATTCGATAAAAAAGATAATAAAATACGAGTTAACTAACGGAAATCTAGACGAGTTTCAGAAAAATACACAATTACAATTGTCTACCGAAAGCGATAAGGTAATTTACTATGCATTAACGAACAGGGACCGAGAATCATATTACGCACTTGATACGAACATAATGCCAATAGGTTTCATATTTCGACTTCTGTTAGAGTGTTGCGATAGAAATCAAATAATAACACTTGATTTCACTAATCTTGTGTATTGGGATGTAGATTGTATTTCGCGGGCGTTGGATGCGACAAAGCAAATTGAAAAGACTATTGTGTTAGTTGAGGGGACTAGTGATAAAGATATGTTGGAATTTGCGATAAAAATGCTCTATCCACATCTTTCTGATTTATACTATTTTATGGATTTTTCTGATGGCCATGGGAATAAGAGAAGTGGAGGAGCTTCGGAACTGTCAAAATGTATGGAAATGTTTTATTATTCAAAACTCAAAGCTAAATTTATAGCTGTTTTTGATAATGATGCAGAGGGATATCTAAATATGACAAGACTTCAGAAACGTGTGAATAGATGGCCAGACAATTTTCGGATTATGTGTTATCCACAGCTTAAAGAGTTTGCGTCGTATCCTACCCTGGCACCGAATGGCAAAATAATGAATGATAACATAAACAAAAAGGCTTGCTCGATTGAATTATATTTACCAGACTATATTATCTCGGAAGAAGATGATTTCTATCCAATTGAATGGGAAGCGAGAAAGAAAATCGAGATATCAGAAGGACAAGCAGAGTTTTTGTATCAAGGCGTGATTTCAAACAAAGAAACTATTAAGGATAGGTTCCATGAATTGCGGAAAAAGACAGAAGCAGGAAATAGTAAGTTTGTGGCTGAAGAATGGCATAAGATGTGTTATGTACTGAAGGATATTATTTTTGCTTTTACTTAATTGTTTTGGTGTCATATGAGATTGACTCATCAAGGGATTATTCTGGGAAACAGAATGAAGCGATGAGTGTGTGAATAATATGTAGCAAGATATTCATAAGTTGACCACAGTTTTGACCACAATTGTGGTCATCAATAATGGAATAGTTGGACTGACTGATACAAAAAGAGGCTGTTTTACATACCAAAAGGGCCTATTTTTGTTGTAATTGGCGAGAAATGACGGAATCATCGTAATTCGAATCCCACCGGCTCCGCCAAATTTCAGATCCTGAAAGCTTGATATATAAGGCTTTCAGGATTTTCTTTTGCTTAAAACACCGTGTTTGACGACAGTTTTGACGACAATTACGATGCATATTCATGGATTCTACGAGACTTCTTGGATGTATTTTTCCATGTTTTCTGCAGACTTCATTTGCATCTTTCTTGAAACATGTCCGTAGACATCGAGCGTGAAACTTGCTGTAGCATGTCCCAGATTGCTCTGAACAGTCTTGATATCATCGCCGCTTTCAATCGATGCAACAGCATAGGAGTGGCGCAAATCATGGTATCGTGTACTAGGCAAACCAATTGAAGCAGCTACTTTTTTGAAAGCTTTGTAGATAGCGTTTTGTTTCAAGTGTTCTCCCAGTTCATTAGTGAACACAAGATTCCACGCATTGTCCCAAGCACCTGATGCTTCCTCCGACCATTCTTTCTGAAGCACACTTTGTTTCTTCAAAACGGTCATGACAGAACTGTTCAAGATTCTTCGTCTTGTTTCGATTGATTCAAACTCGTATTCGTTTTCCCGACGAATGATCGGACCGGTATGGACACAGTGATTAGGGAACCCTCGATTGGCAAGATCCGTATTCAACTTGGCTATAGGGGCGGATATATCGATGGCTTGATCATGAAACACCATAGTGATGATGTAATATGGTGAGCGATAATCATACGGTCCAAAATCGCCGCTCTCATCGATAAAGATGCTTAATTCGCTCACAAAAACCTCCGAAAATAATAATAGCGGGGAACATCCCCGCTCTCGATGGACCCGGGTCTTGCGACCAGCCCCAATCAGTTTCCTGATCTTAAGACAATTATATCGACGCTCAACGCTGGTGTCAATCTACAGTTTTACATGAGAAATATATGCACTAAGCTTATTTCAAGTGAAGAAGTGTAGTCTTTTTGCCCATAGTGTAAAAGCATAGTTTTTTGCAGATCTCCCCCATGGAAATAACATCTTCACTTCTACACTACGCCTGAGATTTCAATGGTTTCTCAAAATGTCAAATCTACACTCGTGAAGAATTCACATCTGCACCCAGTGTAGAACTCCAATTTTACTTTTCTTTTCAACCAAGTAAACGGCGAAGCCGACTATTTGAAAAAGAGACTCTCTTCCAATCCCCATTCCCTTAACTTGTTAAGGGCGCACTTATATGTGGGCGAAGCCCACATCCAAGCGCGCTCTCCGAGGGGGCTTATGCAGTCGGCACCAAAGGACTTTGTCCTTGTGGAATCCTACAAGGACGCTTCTCTGTGATAACAACCTGTTTTTTGTGAATAGGGAAGCGTTGTAATTCGTTGCCATTGATTGTGAAAGATGTGCTTTATCAATGCGATATTTTATTTCCCGAGAGGATCTTCAGACAAATCATAAAAAACTCTTTCAAAAACATCATACCTCCTTGACCAGGATAGACTATCATGATAGTATAGACTATGACAATAGTCTGGAGGTGCAATAATGAAAGATCACTTGTTTGATAGCGAAGCAAAAATAATGGAACAAGAATCTATAGCTTGTTAGCAGGTTTTCACTATTCTGGCAAATGCTTTTCCGTACCATCAAGTGTCTTTCCTGATCAGAAAGAATAAAAATCCACACAAAAAGCTTCTCTGGCGTCTTCCGGATAATTAGCATACCTTACGTGGAATTCATCATAGTTGAAGGGACTATACTGAGGATCACGGGATACGTAAGTAAAAAGATAGGTAAAAAGCACGATATGTTCCCATGTGGCTTGCGTTTCTTCTTTAAGGGATATTCTATACCGGTAGGGCGCTGCACTATCGTCGGAGGGATAGTAGTGCCAATCTACATTATTGGTCTGGCTGTGAAATCCGGGATCAAAAGGATAATAATTCTTATCCGGATCTTTTGCCCAAACAAAACTATAAAGCCCGCCAGCCACGATGTTGCCAAGGTTGCGGTAAGTATTATCATTTCCATAATTTATATCTATTCGTACCCACATATCATTGTTTTCATAATAGAAGTAGTCGTCCTTTTCTTTCCAGCCATAGTCTGAAGCGAGTTTTCGCATATCAAATGATTTGCCGTCTTTACTCTCACTGATATAATCTTCTATCTTTACGGGGAGTACGATTACAAGAGGGGAGGGCTGATCCTCGAATAGTGTATAGGAGAAGGGAAGCTGCTCCGAAGTGGATGACGGGACAACGCCATATTTATCTGCGGTCGCGTTGGGGCCAGGAGTGGTTGTCGGCGGGAGAGTTGTTGTGGACGTAGTATCACAGGCGCTGACAGAGAACGAAAGGCAAAGAAGAATACTTATCAGTGCTTTCATATGTTTTGTAATCGGTCGATTAATGAACATATAAACCTCCAATAGCATTTCTGCCAACCCCACAACACAAATTAAATCTACTTTACCCCAATGGTATATGTCAATCTTTTATTCGTGCCTTGGATGAAAGGACGTAGATGATCATTCTTTTTAGCTAACGAAAATAATCCAGGTTAGGCATGGTAGAATAGAACCATATCCTGTTCCGGAGGCGTAGAAAGCATGGAAGAAAGCAGTTTTGTAACAGCGTTAAAAAACGAGTCGCTGCCGGCGCTTCAGCGAATTCCAAAGAGCGATCTTCACAACCACGCGGGAAGAGGCGGGCATATCTCCTATATCGAGAAATTTGCGAACGTAAAGATCACTCCGAATCAAAGACCATTCGAGAGTCTTTTCGAGATGAATCAATGGCTGAAAGATAATGTGAAATGCCATCTTCCCCAAGGCGCGGAAGGCTACCTGAAACAGGTGGAAGGATCTTTTGTACAGGCGGCAGCAGACAACGTAACTGTACTGGCGTTAAGCTTCTGTGTGGATGAGATACAACTTCTCGGCGGAATGGAATCCTTCAGGAATACGATAGACGGACTTCAGAAAAGATTTGCTCCTGATACGGTTCTTCTTCCGGATCTGGGCCTTGGATATTTCCCGGAAGAAGTAAACGATCTGGATGAGATCTTCTCATACAAGTGGTTTTCCGGTATAGATATCATGAACGGCGCGGGCACGTACACCATGAGTGAACTGAAGAGTATCTGCGGGAAAGCAATGGATTACGGACTGATCCTGAAGGCGCATATCGGCGAATTCGGGGAGCCCGAGGATGTATTAAGATACGCGGAAGAGCTGGGACTTGATCAGATCCAGCATGGCGTTCTTGCGGCAAAGTCGGAAAAGATCATGCGGTATCTTGCGGATAATCAAATCCAGCTCAATGTCTGCCCGACCAGTAATGTGATGCTGAAGGTAAGCGCTGACTATAAGACTCACCCGATCCATACGCTGTTCGCAAATGGGGTAAAGGTCACGATCAATACGGATGATCTTCTGATATTTAATTCCACGCTGTCAGAAGAGTATTTAAAACTGTACAAGGCAGGCATGAAAGCATCTGATCTGGAAGTGATCCGGCAAACAGGATTGCACTATTCTTAAACACTTATACCAATAGTCTAAATGATCACATTTATTCGTGCCGGATGATATGATGGATATGAGAATTGAGAAATGGAACCGGTAGAAAAACTATGGAAACACAGGATATTTATGAGATATGGAATAAGGACGGAAGCGGGGTCCTTTCGGTGGAGCCGCTGATCCTGACTGCATGTAAGGAAGGAAAAATCGGGTCGGTATTTTCTTATCCCGACGGATGTATCTATAAGACGGTGTTTACGTATCTGTGCGGAAAGCCCGAGGAGAAGTTTATCTCGGAGAACCCGGATCTGATCTATAACTCGCGCCTGGTATGCATGAGTTCGGAGTGGGAAGAGTATATCCGGAAGATGCCGGTGAAGTTCATTCTTCGAAGAGAACTCATGAAGCCTCATTCTGCTACGTCGGAAAAGGAATTGAAGCCTCTTCCGGAAGGGTACAGCATCGGTGCTTTTACGGAGGAGATATTCGAAAAGCACCCGTTTGACCACGGACGGGGATATGCGGATTTTAAGGACTTTTCCGAAAGAGCAGTAGGAGCGGTCGTGCTTTTTGACGGGCAGGTCGTGTCTGCATCGTCGAGTTTTCTGACGCTCGGAGATCACGTAGAACTGGATGTGTTTACGGAGCCGGAACACAGGGGGAAGGGACTTGCCGACCACTGTGTTTTTGAGATGCTCCGACAGAGCAGAACCAAGGGCTTTACGGTGCACTGGGATGCGCAGAATCCGATGTCATCGAAGATGGCGATCGGGCATGGATTCGTCCCGGAGACGGAGTATGCAGTCTACTGGGTAGAGAAGTAAAAGTGGTGTAGATCATGATCCTGATATTCGATTATTTTGAGACACTCCTTAACACGAAGAGCATGGATTTTAACCGTGGTCTTTATGTGTTTTGGAAAAAATACTATCAGGAGAAATGTCCGTTTGAGGACATGAAGAAATACGGCGAGGATCTTTTCCATGAGCTTCTTCTGAAGCATAAAGACGGGGAGGAATTTCCTTTCGTAAAAGTGGAACTTCCGCTTTTTGCAAAGAAGTTCGGCGGGGATAAATTGACGATGAGTGCCGAGGAAGAAGCCGATTTCCTGATGCGTTGCAATGACTTCGAATTAGATCCGGATCTGGAGAGATTCCTTAAGAAATGCAGCCAGATGAATATACCGATGTATGTTCTGTCGAACAGTGGTTTTCGAGCGGTAGCATTAATGGAAGTATTGAACCGATTCGGGATCGGAAAATACTTCCGGAACCTGTGGTCCAGCGCAGATTTCGGAAAGATCAAGCCGGATCGGGATTTCTTCGAACTGGCGATCAAAACAGCGCTAATTGAAAACCCGGACGAGGTCAGGGAGAACATAGTCTTTATCGGAGACATCTACGAAACAGATGTGTTCGGAGCGCATCACGCGGGGATCAGATCGGCGTGGCTTAACAAGAAAAGCGAAAGAGATGAGAACGGATGGGCCACATACGATCTTGCCTCTGCAAAGGGATTGTTTGAGTTAATAGATACAGGAGACAAATGGGAGGAAAAGATATGAAACACATTATTACCGTACAGCATACACAGTCCGTTCACCACACGAACGGGATGGTGGGATCCTGGACCGACTGGGATCTGACCGAGCTCGGAAAAGAGCAGGCGGACCGCATCGGAAAGAAACTGAAAGAAGAACTCTCCGGGAAGAAAGTGGTCATGTATTCTTCCGACTTAAAGCGCGCGAAGCAGACCGCAGATGAGATCGCGAAGTATCTCGGTGTGGAGATAATTCTTCGAAAAGAACTCCGGGAGAGAAATCTCGGAAAGTGCTGCGGCAAATCCGTGCAGTGGCTCCGGGAGAATATCGAGACCCCGGAAAAGACGGTCGATGACTGTCTCTTTTCCGACGGAGAGAGCCGCCGCGAATGCTGGAACAGGCTGCTGCCTTTCTATGAAGAAGTGATGGCAAGTGAAGATGAAGAGATCATCATCGTGTCCCACGGCGATCTTCTGAGCCTGTGGAATCTCATGTATATCGGACTTCCTGTCGAGGCCTTCTACGATGTAGATATCCACGGTCCGGCCGGAGGCGTTTCCCACATGACCGTTGGCGATGACGGAAAACACAGAGTAAGACACATCAACGATATGTCCTACATTCTTTAAGAAAACACAAACGAGTTCTCAAAAGGGGTATTTACATTACTACGTATACGTGGTATATTTCTAGCACGACACTACGCATACGTAGTAATGTTTGATTACCTGAAAAAAGGAGAACGATCACGTGAAAGAATTGTTTAAGATGAAATGGACCAGTGACACGGGCACCGCAGTGATTGCGGGTTTCCTGATGATTGCCCTGAGCCTTCTGATGCTCCCGTTTTCGGGAGATTCGGCCCGGGATACGATCGCATCTTTTCTGATCCGGGATGTCCTGATGATCTTCGGTCTGGGGATCATTTTCGTGTCGCTGTTTGTGGATAAGAAGGGAAAAGAGATCCTTTCGGATATCGGCTTTACTAAGAGAAAACTGAAACTGAGCCTGGTGCTGGATGTCCTTCTTGCGGGCGGACTTGCCGGGATTTTTATCAAGGACGGAATCCCGGAGGGGACTGTGTTTCTGAGCATCTCGAATCTGTATGCGGCGGTGTATATTCTGACAGCCGGGCTTTTCGAGATGCTGTTTATCTATGGTTTTCTTCGAATGAGCTTCGAAAAGGCATTCGGCATCATCCCGGCGATCCTTCTGACCAGTGCTTTTTACTCGTTTCATCACGCGGGATTCCAGCCGGAGTTCCTGCATCTTTTTCTGGTGGGACTGATGTACTGCTCCGTGTTCTATATCACCAGGAATATGCTGATCATATTTCCGTTCTTCTGGGGAGTCGGCGCACTGTGGGATGTTATAATATCTTCAGAAGCAGGAGAAGGGATCAAGAACGTGGAATCTTTCGTGTTCGCGCTGATCATCTGGCTCCTGATCGCAGGATGGTTCCTTTACCGGAAAGTTAGGAGAAAAACAAATGCTGTCGAAAACATCGATCGTGATCATGGGGATACTGACCCGAGGCGAGAAGAATGCGTATGACATTCTGAAAGTCGTTGACCAGATGAATATGAAATACTGGCTGCCTATCGGTGCGACCACACTCTATGAGACATGTATCCGCCTTCAGAAGAAGGGCTATATCGAGGACACGGGTGAGTCTGAGAATAAAGCGGTTTACTGCATCACGGATAAGGGCCGGAAAGAATTGAAGAAGTCCATCTGTGAACTATTCGAGAGAGTTGATTATGACTCCGTCTGGTTCTGTCTGGCGGTAATTTTTGCGGATGTTCTGAGTAAGAAAGAACTTAGTGAAGAGAAGAAAAAACGGCAGGCGCTTCTGGATGAATACGAAGCGGGAACTAAGGAAAACAAAAAGAAACTCATTGCTGCAAAAGCACCGTACTCCAGCATCTGTGCGATCGACCGCATGATCTACATCATTGAGATGGAGAAAGAAACACTGAAGAATATGTAATCGCGAGGAAGCGTTCTCCTCGTGGTGAAAAGTGAAACGGGGAGAAGAGAAATTGACCGAAGCGGAACTCTATAAAGAACTTGGAAGAATCACAAAAGAAGAGGATACGTGGGAAGAAAATCTTCCATACGTATCCTCACTTCTTACGCATGCATCGGTAAAGATCCGGGCAAAAGCACTCTGGATGCTCGGGGAAATGGGACTGAGATTTCCTCACCTGATAAAGGATGCTGTACCCTCAATTTACTCCCTCTGCAAAAGCACGGATCCGCTGCTTTCTGAGCGTGCGGTAAATGCGCTCGGAAGGATCGGGCGCGGGTGCTTTTCAAGCATCGAAAAGTACTGGCCGGAGCTGTTCCGTTTTGCTGAAGATGAGGATCCGAAAGTCCGGCTGAGCTTTATCTGGGCATCGGAAAACATCGCGACGAACACACCGGATATCTACGCGGATCACATGGAAGTATTTGCGAAACTTCTGCATGATAAAGACGACAAAGTCAGGATGGAATCACCGGAGATATTCCGCGTCCTCGGGAAAAGAAGACCGGAGTTCGTGATGCCTTATGTTGAGCAGTTGAGAACTATTTCAGAAACAGACAACAACCGGGTAGTCCGGATCCATAGTCTCGGCGCGATTCGGGCTACAGTTTCGAAGTAGTTGAAAGCAGCCTTTTTATAGTATGATTAAACGTGGCATGAGAAAACCATGTAAGGGGAGTAAAAATGTCATCAAGTAAAGAGTATCTGGATTATATCATGGAGCAGTTGTCGGAGCCGAAGAAAAAGGAGGCAAAATGATGTTTACAGTACTTTGCCTGGACAAGAATTGGCTGACTTCGAAAGACGCGTTTTCGATTTATGCGCCTTGTATGTATCAGCCGACATTTGATGATTTCATCGCGCAGATGGAGGCGTATTTTGCGGATCCGTCTGTGAAAATTTACGTGTGCGAAAATGACGGTGAAAAGGCCGGTATTCTGGTGCTGAAAGAAGACGGTTCTGAGGCAGAGATTTTGGGTATCGCTGTGAAAGATGACCAGCGGAAAAAGGGCCTCGGAAAAGATATGGTTTATCAGGTGATGGAATCAGAACACCTTAGGAGAATCACGGCGCAGACAGATGACGACGCGATCGGATTTTATAGAAGCAGTGGTTTTGAGGCGGAAAGAGTCGTAATAGAGTATTCGGATGGGTCAGCGGTCCGATACAACTGTGTTTTGTATAATGAAAGTAGCAAATTTGCAACTGAGGATTGATGGATGTGGAAGACTCTGTTTTGTACATTAGTTTCAGGAGGTGATCTTCAATGATATTTTCTGAAAAACTACAGATACTGAGAAAGAATAAAGGGTTCACACAGGAGGCGCTGGCGGAGAAACTTGGTGTCTCGAGGCAGGCCGTGGCGAAGTGGGAATCGGGACAGATCTACCCGGATATTTCCAATCTCATTTCCATCAGTGAACTCATGAATGTAAGCGTGGATTATCTGGTGAAAGATCAGGACTGCGCGGTCAATATCAAGGCGCAGCCGGATACGGATCTCGATGAACTGATCGCATTCCGTCTGGAGGCGAATGTGAATACCTATGCGGCCTTTAAGAATGAAGTGGATGCGACAAGGCCGGCTTCCCATGATTTCCGATATGAAAACGGCAAATACATGTACCACGATACCTATGTCGGCGGCGAAGAGTTTGCTGGGGAAGAAGCCGTTTGGAAAGATGGTGTCGCCATGTATGCGATGAACTATATGGGCCGTGTTTTAGCAGACGGATTCAGTGGAAACTTCCTGAAAGAAGCGCTTCGTGCTGCAGATGAAAAGATGCCCTATCGCGGACCGGAACTATACCAGTCCGGCGAGTATACATACAGATGCAAGGTGACCGGCGACTTCACCTGGTTTCAGGGCTACGAAGAGATCTATCAGGGAAACACGAAAGTATATGAGTGCGTGTTCCACGGCGGGCTTTTGAAGTAAGCGTTCTATCAAAAATCGTCCACCAGCGATAGACATGCTATTTCAGGTCCTTCTCCCATCTCAGTATATGTCAGATTGGCAAAGTGCAGATACATGAAGAAGAACAGGCTCACGGCAACTGCTATGTAAACAATAAACATGCCCAACAATACTCTAGTTCGGCTGGGATTCGGTGCCGTGATACTTAAGTAGAGCAGGATGATAAAAATGCCTGTGCCTGCCAACACAATATCAGCTGTAATCAAGACTTTTAGGGCATCTCCCTCGCTTAATGGTCCCTCCCCATAATTATATTAAGCGGGTTCAAAAGCTTCCGGATATCTTGCCTTTGCTTCTTCAATCGGCATGAGTTCAGGCAGCACAATGCCACTATAATGTGCAAATCTCATATCAATAAGATGAGCAGTTTTCAGATAATGCCCGAGACAGATATGTGTAGCCACAATTGCAGCCAGCAGGAGAACTGAAATACATATACAGATCTTAATGCGCTTTCGATCACTCATAATATCACCCAACTAATTGCAGTATATCGTACAAGCACACTCCTTACTCGTATTTCTCAAACACAAGTAACTTGCCGCGTTCAAGACCGTCGAATGTGACCCCGCCCTTTTGCTGGTAATACGGGCTGTATACTTTCTCAAAATGGATCCCCTGTAGATCCTTTTCGATGTATTTAAAACCGTATCCGCTGATTTCGTCTATCAGCTTCTTGTATGTGTACTTGCATTTCTTTTTATCCTTGTCCCGGAAATTCGACAGATGGAAAGGAAGAACTGCAAGAATGCCGCCTTCCTTCAGCGTTCTTTTTGCTTCTTCTATCATCACAAAACGGTGAAGCCCGTTATATGTTTTCTCTTCTCCGTGAAACATATCCGCATAGATAACGAGATCAAAAAAGCCATTATCAAAATCCTGACGGTAGTCATCTCTGCCCACAACAGGAATAATGCAATCGATCTTCTCGTCCTTTGCTTTCCCGCTTATGTAATCCAAACACTGCTTGTTGATATCCACTGCATACACTTTGCATTTCTGATCGAAAGCATATGCCGCTGCAAAAGAATAGTTCCCTGCACCGCATCCGTAATCAAGGATAACCGGATCACTCACATGGAGGATCGAAGAGAAGATGCTTGCACCTTCCTCTTTCTCCCATTTATTTACGTCATCAAAAATGCTCATTTCAGATCTTTCTCCTCATACGGTTTATTCCAGGAACCGATCTCTATCAGATTGCCCTCGGGATCGAAAGTGTCCTCTTTTTTGCTGACATATCCTTTTTCAGAAGAATAATCTCCAACACTTCTAATATAAAAGTGAGTCCAACAACTTATGTTTTCGCTGTTTCTTTCTTTTTCAAAGGTGTTATCCATTTAGAATCCTTTGCTCTTAATCATTCGTCACTATGGCCTTACACGTTGCCCGCCAAAAGCATGGATCGACCGTGTTCCGGCTTTAACTCTTCCGCCCTGTATGCTTCCTTTCGGGATAAAAAGCTCATCTCCTGCATGAAGAATATGCTCTGCACCATTTATGGTAACAATGTATTCCCCCTCAACAACGAGCATATACTCATCATAGTCGTGAGAATGCTCCTTGGAAACCCTGTCAGCTTTATATATCCAAAAAGCCATCTGGCTTCCATCGTTAGCCGTATAATAATAGCCTTCGATATCAGGTGTATTCTGTTGTGAAGCTGGGATTATATTCTCTTCCCTAAACATAAATTCCGGAAAACTCATAATATCTTTTCGTCCTTTTATCTGAAGTTTACAGTTCACCTTCATGCCTCGATAATATGTATCAATTACCATAATCCATTTCTCGAATTGTTTTACCACATGCCACACAAATATATTCAGTATAGGATGTTCCTCCCTGAAACTGTTGTCTGGTTGCTTTTGTCTGCTTTAAGATGTGCTTGTCTTCTGCGCAGTTAGTTCGTATCGATTCCGGAATCATGGATGCCGCGTCCAGTTTCATAAATGCCGATCTGCGTTTTTCAAACGATTCTGAATCATCAAGCGCTATTTTCATATAGTCACGTTCTTCGCCACAAACGGAACAAACTTCAGCGCATCTGCCGGGTACTTCCTTGAAATCATGATCCTCATGAGTGTAGTTACATCTCTTGCAGCGGAAAGAGCATTTTCCACCAGCCGGCTGATCATCATGTTCAATAACTATTACCTTCCCACAGATCCGGCATGTCCCTTCACACATAGATTTTTTTGCACCGTCTTTTTCCGTATATACCGGCTTATATATGAAATAGTGATCCTCATCGCGGGTTTTGCCGCATTTGGTGCAGCGGCAATGATCCCAGTTGTGCTGTTCATCACGCGTCTTATTGCAGATGCGACACCTGCATCCGTTCCATGAGTGATTTAGATCTCTTGTGTTACCACATCTCGAACATGTACAGCTGTTATTCCATTTATGTCCGATAACAGAACAAATAGTACCCATATGCTTCCCTCATTTCATCAGTTTCCGCCTGGGCGTATCTAACTGATCATGCACGTATTTTTCTATTATTTCCCAATACATATAATGATGTTCAAACAAACAGTGTTTATTCGTTTTCGTATGTCTCCATCTGACCACTCAGCATGGTATAAAAGCCGAACCTTTCATAAAAGGGCTTAAGGCTTTCATCAAAAACGACCGATATCATATAAACCTTATTGGCTTTTAGATAATCAATCATTCTGTTCATCAGTTCCGAGCCTACACCTTGACCTTGATATTCAGGATGCACCATAAGATCTTGAATATACGCATCGGTAACTCCATTGGAGATACAATCTATATATCCTACCAATTTATCTTCTTCATATGCCGCAATATGATAAAAAGAAGATAATTTTGGATCACTCAATTCTTTCTCCATTCTATTCCACCCGACAGACTCTCGCAATGAAGCTAACAATGCAGAAGGGACAAATTCATTTGCTATGTATCTCATTAAGCAACCTCCGTCGGCGGACAAATCATTATTGGAACCTCAAATATGGGTCATCATTGTTTTCTTGAACTTCATTTACCGCTTTCTTCCACAGATCGAGATGCGCTTCTGATTCCATATCGCGGCATACCTTACCTATATCGTCTTCATACCCAATGGCCAGCCAGTTCTTTAGAAAACGGACACCAATTTGATACGCGTCGTTGGGAGTCGAAGACTGGTCAATTGCCTCTTTCCAATCATTTTCATATGCAATATCCATTGGTGAACCATCTTGCGCCAAAGACATCCCGCTTAATAGTGCACCCAAATAATCAGCCTGCCCGTCTTCCCAAA
Source organism: Clostridia bacterium (assembly GCA_016287245.1). Lineage (GTDB taxonomy): Bacteria > Bacillota > Clostridia > Saccharofermentanales > Saccharofermentanaceae > Scatonaster. The sequence continues at coordinate 5,050 of JAEEWG010000026.1, read as the reverse complement.
CCAATTCAAGGTAGCGAAGAAATGTTCTGTATCCTATTTCATTTTCCATATTAACCCCAATACTGCAATTTGTAGGATCCCACTATTGCCGGCTAAATATTCTCCAATCCGATGCCGCCGACTCTCTTTCTGCAAAACACCCGCATGGCATACCGGCAACCTGTGAGATGGAAGCATCCAGTTCAAAAGCCTCAGCTAAAGCAATTACCCTGGCATCTTCTGTAAAGACATGTTCATCTCCACACATAAACTGCCAACACCCGTCCTCTTCATCATGAGAAACATACAAAATCGGTCTTTTCTCATCCAAAATATGCTTGCAAACTATGCAGGCTGTATTCGGACTATCGGCAAACGGAAATTTCTTCTTTTTCTTAAACATCATAACACCTCTTTATTGGGTCAACACATCTGTGTTTTCATACGGATAGCTGCATAGCACAGTATCTAAGTATTTTATCCCGCAAAAATACTTAGATATGGATGTGTTTTTTACTGCGCATTTATGTTCTCTGGTATTTTCTGCTTTGTTCCATGGACATACACCTTGACTCCAGTCGACATTTTCACTGACTAAATCAATATCCATGTTTGCCCCCGTTACACGCTTATAATACCATTTTCTCAATGTTTTATACTATCATATGCATCCGGACCGACCGCGATCAAAAAGAAGGCTCCCACTATTATCAGTCCCCAGTCGTTTGAGCCGTTTACCAGAACTTTATACAATCCGGCTGCAATCAAAACAATACTGAGTATGGTTGCAACGATCTTTATTATTTTTCTAATCATCTTCTTGTTCATCTCTGAAACAAATATCCTATTTTATCGAACCATATATTTCCTGAACGATAGTATCCTTATCTTTATCCGCCGTAATAGTGGTCTCGTCCAGAACATCGGAATAATCCTTTTCGACCCACCATTCCCTCATGGCCTCCTCGCCGAATTCGCTGCTCTTTGCCCGGGTCTTATGCCGCTTTAAAGTCTCTTCAAACGGGATGTCAAAATAGTAGGCATATATATTCTTCCCGAAAAGCTCCTTGGCGAGTTCAAACAGGGGCCGATACCAATCAGCAACCATTATTCCTTCCAAAATAACCGTTTCGCAATGGGTCTTTCCATATTGCAACAGTTCTTTCAGCATCGGAATCGCCGGAGTATCCGGCCCGTCACTGACCATAAGCATCTCACGTCTTATTGCATCCTGCGATATCAAAAGAGTATTGCTGCCGAATTTTCTCTGCAGTTCTTTTGCGATAGTTGTTTTTCCGCTGCCGGAATTACCTCGAAGAATTATTAATCTACACATCTGTTTCAATTCCCTTCGGTCTTCAGCCGCCGTTGACGTTTCTGATGTAATCTTCTGCGGAGATCATGGGGCGCTCGAGATCGGCGATGGTCTCGGGTGTAAGGGTCATGGAAGCGCAGTACTCTTCACCGGCTTTTTCGAAACGCGCCAGCAGGGGATCGGCGACAACAGCCGCGGCGGGGACGTTCAGCATCGGGGTCTCGGGAACGCAGACCATGTTCAGGTTGCCGAAGCAGTTTTTGCACATGAGCTTCATGGCGTCGAAGTTTCCTTCCCAGTTCGGGAAACCGCAGCCGCAGATCACGAGGGTGTGGATCTTCGAGAAATCGACCAGGGCCTTATGGCGGACGGTGCCGTCATTCATCATTTCCATATCCATCTTTACGAGCGGGATGGTGCGGTCGAGCAGTGCTTTTAGATGGGAAGGCATGCCGTAGCAGTAAAGCGGGAAGCTCCAGATGATCAGATCGGCGTCGCAGTACATGTCGAGGATCGGATTCAGATCGTCCTCGAAGACGCAGTGGCCTTTCTTCTGCTGCCAGCATCCGAAGCAGCCTCTGCACGGCGCAATGTTCTTCTCGATCACGTTGACGACATTTACTTCGTGTTCGCCGTTTCGGTTTAATCCTTTGAGAAAAGCATCTGTCAGCCTGAATGTGTCGCTCTGCTTTTTGGGACTTCCGTTTAATACCAATACCTTCATTTTTAGTTCCTCCGTGTTCCATGTTTGCCTTGTGATTTTATTATCTCAAAGATGAGGTAGCGGGGGAAGTGCGATGCGTCATGAATTTAAATGACAGATGTCACGGGGCGCCGGAATTGTTGCACGCGCGACATGGGATGATGGAAATGATGTGCACCGTGTGGAACCGGAAACGCCGTATTTTCAGCGGTTGCAACCTGAGGTTGCGAAAGTTCAAGCCTAAGGTGGTGGAGTCGCAACCGTGCCGGCTGCTACATTGGGACCATCAAAAAACCTTGGAGGTGCAATATGAACTACGAAGAAAAAATGAATTACAACAATCACAAGACCATGGCGGATCTGATCGATGAGAAGATCCTGACCGAGAAGAACGGGAAGAGAGTGAAGAGACTCTGTAAGTATTCCTTAATCGGATTTCTCGCGCTCCTGGCAGTCGACTTGATTTCCTTTATCGTTGTGCTGCTTACGATCGGGTTGCCGATGTAAGAGAAGATTTGGAGGTGTGAGCATATGAGCATGAAGAAAACACTCGGCGGAGTTTTCGCCGCTTTTCTCCTGATGATCCTTTCGATGGAAGTATCCGGGCTCCTGGCGAGCGGACTGGTCGTAATCGGCGTTCCCGGGGGCATTTGTAACATTGTTATGGGTATCCTTTACCTTACGATCACCTGGTTTCTGGTCAAGATCCTGGTCAAAAAGATCTTTAAGAGCAGTCCGGAAGAGATGGGCATGCCGAAGATCTCGATCAAGGCACGGTATATTCTGCTGGCCGTGATGCTGCCCCTGGCGGTCACCGCTACTTATCTTCTTTTCGTAAAAGGAGAGTTCATCTCTTCTGACATGACAGGTGCCGGGATCTTCTCGACGGTTACCGCAGGCCTTTTCTTCACCGGGATTGCCGCGCCCTTTGTGGAAGAGATCATCTTCCGCGGCGTGATGCTGCATCTTCTGAAAAAGAAGTGGAATACGGCGGTTGCAGTTGTTGCTCCCTCAGTGCTTTTCGGGCTGATCCATATTATGGAGATCGAATCGCCTACGGTCAGCTCCATGCTCCTGGTCGCCTTAGCCGGAACACTTTCGGGCATCATGTTCTCTCTGATCGCCGTGAAATCGGTGTCGGTCTGGAATAGTGGCATCGTCCATGCCATCTGGAATATAATAATAGTCGGTGGCGGCCTTACGATCAGTAGCGCTCCCGCCGAAGGATCGATCGTGACATATGTGCTTCGTTCGGATTCCATGCTTCTCACAGGAGGGCAGTTCGGGATCGAATCATCACTGGTGGCGCTGATCGGATATCTGGCAGTCGTCTTCGAGATCCTTCTTTCCATGAAGCGCGATCACACGGCAAAAGAGGTAACAGCATGAGTATTGCAGATAGAATTCTGACGCTTCGAAAATCCAAAGGCATGTCGCAGGAGCAGCTCGCCGAGGCAATCGGAGTTTCCCGTCAGGCGGTCTCCAAATGGGAGAGCGAGCAGGCGTCCCCGGATCCGGAGAAGATCATCGCCATGAGCGGGATCTTCGGGGTCACCACGGATTATCTTCTTAAAGGAATCGAGCCGGAAAAAGAAGACGAGAAAAAGCCGGAAGAGAAGAAGGATGAGAAGCCGGAAGATACACACATGACGGTCGGCGACGTGCTCGACCAGAAGATCTTGACGGAGCAGAATAAGCAGAAATCGAAAAAGCTCCTCAAATATGTGCTGATCGCGCTGGGCATTTTTATCGCGATCGATATCATCTCCTTCGTCATCTATGTCATCGTCAATGGAGGACTTCCGGGCTGATCCGGCTTATATTTTCAGGACAATGACAATGCCGGAAAGAGGCACTATACTCTGAATAACAGAGCTTTTTGAAAAGCGGAATAATAAGAAAGCAGGAAGAAAAGATGGCGGAAAGTTTTATATGTCTGATGGCGGATCTGGATGAAGGCGTCCAGAAGAATATGTCCGCGTGGTACGAAGAACTTCAGAAAGAGGGCTTTACCGGAACGCAGACGCCGAACCTTCCCTACCATATCAGTCTTGCGACGTATCCTCTGGACATGGAGGATGAGGTCGTCGAGAACATCAAGAAAGTGGCGGAAGAGTTTTCGCAGGTGGAAGTACACCTGAGCCATATGGGCATGTTTGCCGGAGGGCAGGTGCTTTTTGCGGCGCCGGAAAGAAATCCGAAACTGGACAAGCTTCAGGAAGCCTGTCAGATGGGCGTTCCGCAGCAGTATGGGTTTACTCCGCATACGACGATCCTGATCGATAAACCAGAGGTCGTACAGGCTGCGATCCCGATATTTGTTAAGTGTTTCCAGCCGATGGTCGGAAAAGTCACGAGGCTTCATCTCTGCGCATTCTGGCCGACCAGAGAGATCCTGGCTCTTAACTTGAAGGATGAAGTAGTGTGATCATATGATTTGGCTATTTTCAACTCTGTAGTTGAGATTTATAAACCGCTGATAAAAGAATACCATACCAGCACTTTAATGGCACTAGCCTGATGCCTCTACCTGATCTAATTCAGGCTACTTTCAGTTTGGTGATCTGTTCTCTTTCCTTTATCCGGACCTCACGAATGCTTCCCAGCTTGATTATCTGGTACGCTGCATTTACATCCGCGTTAATGCAGATGCCGGTGTTGCTTCTGAACAGACCTCTCCGGATCCTCCGCTTCCTGTCATAGTACGCCACATCCGGGATCTCTCCATCAAGATAACTCGTTCCGCTTGTGTAGCTCTCAGAGACGATCCTGACTTCGATCCCTTCCAGTCTTGCCTTGTAGGAAATCATGCCGACCAGCATCTTGTAAGGGATGGATACGAAGTTCTGGTTTGTTTTGTTTCCCATATCGCTATTTTGTTTCCATCCATGGTTATTGCCGATGACTATGACTCCCACACCTGAGGCTTCTGCCAGATCCACGATCTTCCTGCTTGCCTTGTGCAGATAGTCCTTGATCTTCCTGTTTCTCTTTTCTGTCAGTCTCTCTATCCTTCTCGTTATGTCACGCTTGTTACTTGTCTTGGCCTCCTT
>JAEEWG010000025.1 GCA_016287245.1 Clostridia bacterium | reverse complement strand
TTAACGTAATGAACAGACAGGAAGGTAACAAGCTTCCGGTATCTACCTTCAAGGGTATGGAAGACGGTACTTTCCCGCAGGGTACAGCTGCTTACGAGAAGCGCGGTACTGCAGTTGATATTCCGGTTTGGGATGCTTCCAAGTGTATCCAGTGTAACCAGTGCTCCATCGTTTGCCCGCACGCTGCTATCCGTCCGTTCCTCCTCAATGAGGAAGAGGCTGCAAATGCTCCGTTCGAGACAAAGGACGGCATGAAGGGTTACGAGCAGTACAAGTTCCGCATCCAGGTATCCGCTATGGACTGCCTCTCCTGCGGCATCTGCGTAGAGTCCTGTATCGCTAAGGAAAAGGCCATCACGATGGTTCCGCTCAAGGATAACCTCAAAGAGGCTGAGAACTGGGATTACTGTGTTGCTCTGTCTCATAAGGACAACCCGATGAACAAAGCAAGCATCAAGGGTTCTCAGTTCGAGCAGCCGCTCCTCGAGTTCTCCGGTGCATGCGCTGGCTGCGGTGAGACACCTTACGTTAAGCTCCTTACCCAGCTCTTCGGTGACAGAATGCAGATCTCCAATGCAACAGGATGCTCCTCTATCTGGGGTGGTTCTGCACCGTCTATGCCTTATACAACAAACTACAGAGGTTTCGGTCCTGCATGGGGCAACTCCCTCTTCGAAGATAACGCTGAGCACGGTCTCGGTATGTTCCTCGGTTACAAGCAGCTGAGAAACAGAGCAAAGGGTCTCGTTGAGGAGACAGTTGCTGCTACATCTTCTGAGGATCTCAAGGCAGCGGCAGCAGCTTGGATCGACGGCTTCAACTCCGGCGATCAGGCTCGTGAGAATGCAGAGAAGCTCGCTGAGGCTCTGAAGGCTGAAGGTTCCGATGCTGCTAAGAAGGCTCTCGAGTATGAAGACTTCTTCATGAAGAGATCCCAGTGGATCATCGGTGGTGACGGATGGGCTTACGATATCGGATACGGCGGACTTGACCACGTACTCGCTTCCGGTGAGGATGTCAACGTTCTCGTTCTCGATACTGAGGTTTACTCTAACACTGGTGGACAGGCTTCCAAGTCTACACCTCACTCCGCTGTTGCTCAGTTCGCTGCTGGCGGTAAGGCAATCAAGAAGAAGGATCTCGGCATGATGGCTATGAGCTACGGTTATGTATATGTTGCTCAGGTATCCATGGGTGCTGATAAGAACCAGCTGATCAAGGCATTCACAGAGGCAGAAGCTTACCATGGTCCGTCCATCGTAATCTGCTACGCTCCTTGCATCAACCACGGTATCAAGGGTGGTCTCAAGGTTGCTCAGATCAAAGAGAAGCAGGCTGTTGAGTGCGGTTACTGGCATCTGTTCAGATTCAACCCGACTCTCACAGCAGAAGGCAAGAATGCATTCACCCTCGACTCCAAGGAGCCGACAGGCGATTTCATCTCCTTCCTCAAGAGCGAAGTTCGTTACAACTCTCTCTACAAGAAGTATCCGGAAGACGTCGTTGACGGTATGTTCGAAAAGACACACCAGGATGCGATCGAGCGTTATGGTACTTATGTAAAGAAGGCTAACGAGGCTTAATCGAAGGCTGAATTATAAGCTTGATCAAAGGAGCGATTCCCATTCGGGAACCGCTCCTTTTTTCGTTCGAAAAGAGCTTCCCGTTGAAAGGCCCGTGCGATGGATCCGGACAAGGCGAGTTTTGCGTAAGCAAAATGTTTGAGATGTGGAGGGATACCATCGCACGGGTGTTCTTGGGAGTTCTTTTGAAGGGGAAAAGGTGCTATAATATTAGAACCTATTTCACTTGGAGGTCAGCCATGACAGCGGAAGAAAAAGAGAAACTTTTGCTTTCGGACACGCAGGTGCCGGATCTGTTCATCACGCAGTATATGTCATCGCTGACCGGTTCATCGATCCAGATCTACTTATTCATGCTTATGGACCGCTCATCTTCTTCCGGGAAGATGAACGCGGACAAACTTTCCAAAAAACTGGGCATGTCCCAGTCCGAAATCGAGGAACAGCTTTTCTATCTGACGTCGGCCGGCCTTCTGGAAAGAGCCGAGGACGGATCGCTTCACCTTGTGGATATCAAGGCGAAGGAAGTGGACCGCTATATCGAAGCCCGCAAGGATTCTGGCCTGGAGACCCCTCCGCAGCACAAGTCCCCGGAGATGATGCGTCTTTCGAGAAGCATCAGCGATACTTTCTTTGTCGGACATATGAGCTTTATCTGGCAGCGGTTCATCGACGACAGCGCGTCTGTGCATAAGCTGGATCCGGCGGTGATCTATGCGCTTTTCAGTGCGCTTCAGGAAAGAGGAAAACTTCTTAACAAGAATACCCGTCCGGCCGAGGAACTCCGCGAGGAGTGGTGCCGCCGGGGCGTACATACTTCGGAAGAACTCGAGAAGGTGTTGGAAGGCGACAGAAGGATCAAGGAATGTGTTGCCCAGATGGGCAAGAAGAAGAGAAAAGCCCTGGATGGCGTGGATATCGAGTATATCACCACGTGGATCCTGACATATAAGATGGAGCCGGATGTGCCGCCGTTCCTTTATTCCTATCTGCGTAAAGTGAAGAATAAGGAGACCGTTACATTTGCCCAGATGGATGAGATCCTCCAGGAATGGTTCTCCCATAACATACACGATGTGGCCTCTGCCACAGATTATGAGATGAAGAAGCAGGCCGCTGACAGAACCGCGGCTCTGACAAATGTCTGCGGAGAGCTTTTCCGTAAGAAACTGGACGGCGTGGACCTGAAGATCATCGACAAGTGGGCCAATACCGACTGCTGGGAAGAACCGATCATCCGCTATGCCTACGAAGTGCTGCACCGCTTCATGGGCTCGATCACACTTTCCCAGGTGGATGAGAGACTTACGCTCTGGAAAGAAAATGGCGTAGCTTCGGTCACGAAGGCCAAGCAGTTTGAAGCCGAAGCGAAGAGAAAGAACAAGGATGCCTATGTTGAGCGCAAAAACGCGGCAGTATCCTCCGGATCTGAACCGGTCCCCTATATGGAGAATGAATATTCGAAAGAACATTATCGTGAAAAAGAAAAGCAGTCTCTCGATGCTTTGGATGCGCTTCTGAGTGAAGAGTAAGGAGAAAGCTTATGGACAGTGTATATGAGGATGTAAGAAGCATCCTGGAAAACCGCAGGATCCGAAGCGAGATCCTTCAGCAGATGAAAAGCGAGAAGATCCTTTTGGATCATCCCGAGATCGCATCGCTCGAACAGCAGATCGCATCAGCGAAAGAGCAGATGCTTTTAGAGTCCCTGGAAGGCAACAGCAGCGACAGACAGGCGCTTGAATTAAAAGATCTGGAAAAGAAGAAGGCAGATCTTCTTTCTTCTTTCGGAGTGGATCCGAAGGACTTTCAGGCGGTGCCTTTCTGCAGCAAGTGCGGGGATACCGGCTATGTAGTGAAAACCACAAAAGACGGACAGCAGAGAGAAGAACTCTGTGAGTGCATCCGCTCGCTTCTGGCGCCGGTCATGCTTTCCCGTTCCGGAGTAGAAAAGTACCCCGGGTACTCTTTTGATGAGGGAGCAGAGCGTTTTTACGAGAGTGCTCCGGCGATGCAGGAACTCTATGGAAAGCTCCGTCAGCTGGCAGGAAAAGGCAAGGTCCCCAATGCCGTATTTTACGGAAGTTCCGGAAAAGGAAAGACTTTTACGGCGGTAGCGATCGCAAGAGAATATGCCCGATCCGGGAGATCCGCGATGGTCATCCGTCAGGCGGAGGCGCAGGAACTCATGATGGAGCATAGAAAAGTGATACAGTCTTTCTATACTCCACGTGGAAAAGAAAAGGAAGTCGAGAAAAAGGTCGGATATCTTACCGAATGCGATATCCTCGTACTGGACGATCTGGGCGTGGAAGCAAGAACGGCGAACACGGAGGCGGATCTTCTGAATCTACTGGATACCCGTATCCTCTCGGGAAAAACGACGATCATCACGACCAACTACGATATGGAATCGCTGAAGGAACGCTACGGCGGAAGATTCTTCGACCGCATCGACAGAAACTTCAGGATGTTCCCGTTTTCCGGATCGGAGAAGGCTTTATGATCTCCAATGGTGTGGATGTAGTCTCGATCGAAAGGATCGAAAAAGTCATCTCGAGAAATGAGGAGGCCTTCAGAAGGCGTGTCCTGACGGAGGCGGAAAAGAAGGAATATCCTTCTAACGAAGCCAGAAAAGCTGAGTATCTGGCGGGCCGTTTTGCGGCCAAGGAAGCGATCTCCAAAGCCCTGGGAACGGGGATCGGCGGACAGGGCGTGTCCATGACCGATATGGAGGTCCTCCGCAAAAAAAGCGGCGCACCGTATGTTCAGCTTTACGGCAGTGCCAGAAAAGTATATGACGAAAAGGGTGGAAGATCCATCTGCATAAGTATATCCCACGATGGCGGCGTGGCCGTGGCTTTCTGCTGCATCGAGTGGAAGGAAGAATAAAGGAGATACATGAGACAGGAGTCGCGTCTTTTAAAGCAAGTGAAACTTCGCATGTCCCGGCTTTTCAGGAAGAAGAGCACGGACGACGGCGTCCTGTCGAAAAGCCCCTTTATCGAGCCGGATGGTGACTACGGCAAAGCTGAAGACCTCGCGAATGTATGGTCTCTTGACAAGGCGGATTCCTCTGTCGCGGATGATTCCGGCAGCCGCTGGCCGAGACTGATCCTGGCCGGATCGATATTCGTGGTCATCATGCTGTTCGTATTCCTCGTGCTTCCGAGAGTGCTCCCGGGCTTTTTCAAGAACTCGGATATCGCGCTGTTCGTCGAAAACGATCCGAAGCTTATCTATGACGATACCTACCGCGTAGTGAAGACCAGCTGCTGTTCGGTCTTAAGTAAGGACGACGTTACGAGCAAGAGGATCACCCAGCTCCTGATGAACGAACCCGTGCACTTCCTCGGAGATGACTGCAAGAACGGCTATGTCCTGATCCGAACGATGGATAATATCGTCGGCTATGTGAAGGGCGATGAACTCAGTTCGGATATGTCCTCGTGCGAGCCGGACCTGCATCTTTATAAGATCGTTATCGCCGATATCTCGAAGCGCGTCATGTCCCACGCCAGCAACGGTACCCTGATCTCCGAAGTGGCCATGAATACGGTCCTTTTCGCGGACGTAAAGCGTGACGGCGTATATCAGGTGCAGCTTCCGAACGGGGAGAGCGGCTGGCTCAGCAGCAGTGGTGTGATCGAGCTTCAGGTCGATGAAAATACGGCGGAGGTAGGTGTCCGATACTTCGTCAGCTCGGCGCTGACTATGGTGAATGCAACGTATCTCGACGGCGGTATCACGAAGCGAGGTATCAGCATCCAGGGCCTGGCTTATGTGGCCGCGGCCGTAAACGGTATTTCGATCCCGAGAGAACTCAAGGACCAGATCAACTGCGGCAAGCCCGTGAAACTGGAATATGACGCAGTGACTTCCGATCTTCTCGTGGAGAGTATCCAGCCGGGCGATATCGTGTTCCTCGCAGATCCTTATCAGACGAATAGCAAAGATCCGTACGAGGCGGCGATCTGCACGGATACAGGTGTGCTTCTGATGCGCGCGCCCGCAGGCACCTCCATTAAGCTTTGTAAATTCGACGCTGACTCCGAGGTGGTCAAGCGGATCATCACGGTCCGTCGTGTGTTCTCGTAGTATCTTCCCCGACCGAACGGGAGATATAGTATTCGTGCTTTAGGCTTTTAAAGCCCATCTCCTTGATGCTGTCGTACGTGATGCGGTAATTGCCCTTATAGTGGCGTCCTTTATCCAGATATCTCACATACTCCAGAAGATACATGTCGAGTTCATGCAGGCTTTGATCTGTCGTGATGACAGGGAAGAACCACCGGCTCCATGTGAAAAGATCCTCATTCTTTTCGTTATAGAATTTCTTGTTGAAGGTGCGGATCAGGGCACGCGCCGCACGCTCGAACGACGCATCGTTCTTCGTCTTCCAGCGCAGAAGCGCCCGGGCCTTTCTTCTGATCTTGCCCTTGAGTTTTTCTTTTGTGACTTCGGAAATGTCCACCTGCCCGTTTTTATAGCAGAATCCCAGGAACTCCCAGGGCTCGCCCGGAGAGGAGATGGAGACCTTCTTCGGATTGACGGAGAGACCTTTCTTTTCGATGAAAGAATAGAAGTCGGAGATCCGCATATCGAGGTCTTCTCTTGATCCCGAAAAGATCAGGATATCGTCGGAATAGCGGAAGTAGGAAGCTCCGATGGATTCGAAATACTGATCCATGGAAAGAAGATAGACGTTGGCAAAGAAGGGGGAGATCGGGATCCCCGCCATGGCGCCGCGTCTTTCGGAGATGACGGACCCGTCGGAAAGACGGCTCATTCCGCAGGACAGGAGCTCTTTTAGAAACCACAGAAGGTCGGGGTCATCGTCGATGATGCCCGTAAGGACATCGATCAGGGACTCCTCGGGAATGGAGTTGAAGTAGTTACTGATATCTGCCTTGAAGCAGTAAAGGGAATCTCTGTCCTTCTGAAGAAGGATATCGAAGATCGCATTTCTTGCGGAGCGGGATCTTCTGAATGAATAGCATCTGGGAGAGAGCTTTCCGTCGTAGCGGTAAAGCTGGAAAGCAAGGCACTTAAGGAAGAGGTTCTCGTCTTCGGAGAAGGTATAGACGACACGCTTTTTACTGGTGCCGCTCTTGTTGACGGTCCGTCGCTCGGGAAGAGCAAGACAGTAATCCTTCTTACAAAGTCGCTGCGCGATCGGAAGATATCTCCTCTCTTCCACATAGGAGGAAAGCTGCTCTCTTTCTTTTCGTGAAAGATAGTTATGGGTGAGCTTATAGCTAAGAAATTCCTCCCAGGTCTGCTCCGAAAGAAGGAGCTCCAAAATACCGGTCATGCCGAGCAAAAGGTCCTTTCCGAAAATAAAAAAAGAAGAGAAACAGCTTTGAAACAAGCATTGCTTGTGTTACCGGATCTGTACCCGCGCCGATTGCCTGCAAAACCGGCCGCGCAAAACCGCGGTCAGAAGGCCCGGGCTTGATCCACCGCAGGCGCGAAAACGCATTTCTCTTCTTTTTATATATCGCGCATCAGAGATACTGATGTAAACGATCGATGATGTAGCTCTCCTTATTCTCTGAATTAAGGAGGAAATTGATAAGCGTGATGCCGCTCTTCTCCGCAAACGCCTTCGAGAAACGGTAGGCCTTCGTGGAACAGGTGTTCCTGTCAGGAAGCATCAGGATCAGCTTCGGCTGGCCGAACTGGGAGATCACATAGGCATAAGGGAGAAGAGATCTGTCCGTCGCACCCATGGTACGCGGATCTACATTCTTCTCTACTTGATAGGAGGAAAACTCGGAAGCGAGGATCTTATCAAGCTTCTGATCTACCGGGATCTCGACCACTTCCGGTTCCGGCTGCGCATAGGTCTGTGCCTGAGGCTGTGGAGCGGGTGCGGAAGAAGTGCTGGTGGAACTGCGTCCGGTCACATTATCGATTGCGTCATTGATTGCTTTTTTGGCAGCGTTGCCAATCAGTTTATCCAAAAATCCCATAATCACCCTCCTTATCCTTTCCCTTATGCGGGATCACTTATCAGTACAATTTGAGAATACCACAAAACAGGGCAGATAACCAGCAAGAAAGTTTATCGGCTTTTCCTGGAAAAGATCGGCTTGTTGAAGTACAGTTTCGGATGGAAAAGGATCAGCAGCGGGAAAAGTTCGAGACGTCCGGCGAGCATATCGAAGATCAGGACGAGCTTCGAAAGATCTGAGAAATGCGAGTAGTTCTGGGTCGATCCGACGAGTTCAAGTCCCGGTCCGATATTGTTGATCGTGGCGGCAACCGCGGTAAACGAAGTGATCAGGCCCTTATTATCGATGGATACGAGCAGGAAGGATGCAGTGAAGCAGATAAGGAATGTGATGATGTACACATTTACCGAACGGGTGACTTCATGCTCTACAGGATTTCCGTCGATGCTGATCTTCGATACGGACTTCGGATAGATATAGGACTTCAATTCACGGCCGAGGGATTTGATCAGGATGATGAAACGGGAGACCTTGATACCGCCGCCCGTACTGCCGGCACATGCACCGATGAACATGAGCGTAACGAGGATCGCTTTACTGGTCTCCGGCCAAAGATCGAAGTTCATGGAGGCAAAGCCAGTGGTCGTGATGATGGAAGCGACCTGGAAACTCGAGTGGCGAAGTGCCGCCCAGAAACTTCCGACCTGATAAAGGATGTTCGTCGTGATGATGGCGATCGAAGCCAGGATGATGATCAGATATACACGCACTTCACTCATCTTAAATGCCTTTTTGATATGGCGGTAAAGAAGATAGAAGTAGAAGTTGAAGTTGATACCGAAGAGGATCATGAAGATCGTCACGACCCACTGGATATAAGCGCTCTGACTGACCATGCTGTCATTCTTGACGCCGAATCCGCCGGTTCCCGCTGTGGCAAAAGAACTGCAGATGCTGTCGAATACCGGCATCTTTCCGATGACCAGAAGGAGGATCTCCATAGAGGTCAGCGTGAAATAGATGAGATAGAGAAGACGGGCCGTCTGGCGCATCTTCGGCACGAGCTTTCCGACAGAAGGTCCGGGGCTCTCGGCACGCATGAGGTTAATGTTCGAGCCGCCGCTCATCGGGATGACGGCCAGAAGAAAGACAAGTACACCCATGCCGCCCAGCCAGTGGGTAAAGCACCGCCAGAACTGGGACGCGTGAGACAGGATCTCGACATTCGGCATGATGCTGGCACCGGTCGTGGTAAAACCGGAGACGGTTTCGAAGAATGCATCCAGAAGGTTCGGGATCTCTTCGGTGATGTAGAAAGGAAGGGCGCCGAAAAAGCTCATGAGTATCCACGAAAGCGCGGTGATGACGCAGCCTTCTTTCAGATAGATGGTGGTATTTTCGGGCTTTTTAACAGTAAGAAGTGTACCGAGAAGGAAAAGACACATTGCCATGACGGCGAAAACAACGCCGGAACTGTCCTGATAGATAAGCCCGACGATCGAGGGAAGGAGCATGAATACGCCTTCGATCTGCAGCACGTGACCCAGTGTGGAGATGATCATGGGATAATTCATGAAAACTTCTCCTTACCTGAGGATATTCCGGATCTCGGTAAAGCCGGTATGTGTGGTCACGATCATGACGGTATCGCCGATCTCGATCGTATCGGAACCGGAAGGAATGATGATCGTTCCTTTGCGGTTGATAAAAGCAATCAGGAGATTGTCTTTCAGCAGGAGGCTCTTCAGTTCTTTTCCCACGACAGGAGAATCCTCTGTGACGCGGAACTCGATAGCCTCGGCCTTCGAATCGAAAAGGTGATAGAGCGTATCGATCTCCGAGCTTCGGGACGCACGGAGCGCACGGGCATAGGCAATGATGGCTTCGGAGGTGATCATCTTCGGATAGATGACCGATCCGAGGTCTAAATCGGAGACGACTTCCGAGAAGTTGATACGGTTGATCTTCGTGATGACTTTCGCCTTTGATACCTTCTTCGCATAAAGCGTGAGGAATACATTCTCCTCATCGATACCGGTCAGCGGAACGAAAGCTTCCATATCCTTGATGCCGGCAGAAAGAAGACCTTCCTGGCTCGAGGCATCGCAGTTGACGATGACGGCCTCGGGAAGGAGCGTGGAGAGTTCCTGACAGCGGGGCAGGGAAGACTCCAGTATATGTACGTCGATACCGGCGTGAAGGAGTTCATTGGCCAGATAGTAGGAGGCTAGACCGCCGCCGACGATCATGGCATTTCGAACCTGTTTGGAGTAGATGCCGATATGCTTTAAAAACTTCTTTGCTTCCTGACGCTTGGCGGCGAAGAAAACGGTATCATCTGCCTGGAGACAGAAATTGCCCGACGGGATAAAGACCTCGCCCTTTCTCTCAACGCCGCAGATAAGGATATTATGCGTAATGCTTTTCCCGAGATCGGCAATGAGCATCTTATCGAGGACATTTCCCTCGGGGATCTTAAACTTGATCATCTCTGCCTGTCCGTGGGCAAAGGTATTGACCTGAAGGGCTGTCGGAAGATAGAGGATGCGGGCCATTTCTCTGGCGGATTCGAGTTCCGGGTTGATGATCATGGCCAGGCCGAGTTTGTCGCGCAGATAACCGGATTCCTTACTGTAATCCGGGGTGCGTACACGTGCAATCGCGGCACAGGAATGGAACTGTGTGGCGATGGTACAGCAAAGGAGATTCAGTTCGTCCGAACCGGTAACGGCGATCAGAAGGTCTGCGTCTTCGATACCGGCCTCCTTAAGTGTACTGTAGCTGGCGCCGCTGCCCTTGACGGTGATGACATCGAACTGGGAATCCAGATCCGCGATGACCGACGGATCTTTTTCGATAACGGTGATGTTATTGCCTTCCTTGCTCAACTGTTCAGTGAGTGTATGACCGACTTTGCCGTTGCCGACAATGATGATCTTCAAACTCTTATTTCCAGATTGTGTTAAACTAGAAAACATTTGCCAACCTCCCGTACCTATGTACATTATTATACTAGATTGCGGAAGAAGAAAAACACAAATTTGCTTGTCAGCCGCGATTTGCCCAGTCCGGAAATTCCTTCGAGAAGAAGATCTGCGGAAGGACGGACAGGAAGTGCATGTCCTCCTCGTTGATGGTGAACCCGAATATGTCCATATTCTCCTTCATGCGGTCCTCGTGCGTGGTCTTCGGGATGATCTGGATCCCGGACTGATTGAGGAACCGGAGCAGAAGCTGGGAGACGGGACGCCCGTACTGCTTTGCCATCTTCTGAAGATACGGCTCCTCGGAGAAGTACATACGTCCTAAGGGGCTCCAGGCCTGTGGGACGATTCCATGCGCACGGCAAAAGTCGAGAGTATACTGCTGAAGATATCCGACATGAAGCTCGAGCTGGTCGACCATCGGGATGATCTCACAGTCATCCAGGATCACCTGAAGGTGATGGGGCTGGAAGTTGCATACGCCGATCGCGCGGCATTTTCCTTCTTTATAAAGCTCCTCCATCGCGTGCCAGGTGTCACGGATCTTCTGTCGCCACTGCTTATCCTCCGGATTCAGTTTCGGCCAGTGGATCAGATACAGGTCGATATAGTCGGTCCGAAGCTTACTGCAGGATCTGGCAAAAGCTTCCTTCGTCTCTTCGTAGCCCATCTCGGTCGGCCACATCTTGGTCGCCAGGAAGATCTCCTCTCTCGGGATGCCGCATTCGGAAAGCGCTTCGCCGATGACCTCCTCGTTCTTATAAAAAGATGCGGTGTCGAGGTAACGGTAGCCAAGCTCGAGAGCCTTAAGGATCGGAGCTTTCCCTTCGGAAAGCGTCGAACGGTAGGTGCCATAGCCGACAGGCGGGATCTCGATGCCGTTATTGAGTTTGAAATTTTCGGGAGTTCCTGCTGTGGACAGGCGGTACATGCTGACGGTCCTTTCCGCGCCATCTTCGAGCATATGGTCGATGCAATCGCCTTCATAGACGAAACCGCACTTCTTCAAGACGTTGCCGGAAGCCGTGTTTCTCACGTCGTGGCGGCCGCGGAACTGCGTCTGGTGAAGGGTGTTCCTTCCAAAATCAAGCATCGCGCGGGCGGCCTCGGTGCCGAGACCCTGTCCCCAGACCTTTTTGGCAAAGTTATAGCCGATCTCGAACATGCCGTCTTCATCATCGTAGTAGATCCCGCCGGCACCGATGAGTTCTCCGGTCTCCTTAAGGACGAATCCCCAGTCAAAATCCGTATCGCTGTTTTCGTTGGCCACGACTGATTTCAGCCACTCAAGAGTCTGACCGACTTCCTTGTGCGCATAGTAGCGCATGTATTTTGCGACTTCCGGATCGGATGTCCATCCGTCAAACGCCGCCTGCGCATCCTCAAGTGTCAGCGGGCGCAGGATCAGCCGCTGCGTCTCAATTACAGGATTCTTCATAGGGAAAACCTCCGATAGTGATCAAACAATATATTCATATTATACGCGTATTAGCAGGAGTGTCATCGAAATTATACGTACATTATAACGGGTCAATGGACATAGTTCTGCATTACCCACAGTACAATTAAATGCCATGATTCTAAATGATGCATTGCGTATCCTTCCCGTATTTGCTAAAATGTACGCATAGCGTAAAATGAAAGGGTGAGATGACTATGGATTGCAAGACAAAAATAAAGGAACTTCGAGAGATGACAGGGATGAATCGAACGGAGTTCTGTGAGTATTTTCAGATACCCTATAGAACGGTTACGGATTGGGAGAGAGACAATCGGCATGCACCGGATTACGTGCTCCGACTGCTTGAGTATTACATTCATGCGGAGAGATTGTTCAAGAAAAAGAATACTGACGAGAAGTGATACCGCCCTGCCTTGAGATGCATGGAAAGCTTTGAAATTGAATTGATTGAAAGGAGACAGAATGTATGGAAAAGAAACCGATTAAAGAAACGATCCACGCCAAAGGCTTTGAGATTGGGATTTATACAACTGACTTTGAAAACGAATATATTTCGCTGACTGATATAGCGAAATATAGAAATGAAGATGATCCTCGCTTTGTTATTCAGAACTGGATGAGAAACCGGAACACCATAGAGTTTCTTGCAGTGTGGGAGCAGCTTCACAATCCAGGTTTTAACCGTGTGCAATTCGAGGCGGTTAGAGCGGATGCTGGTCTGAACAGATTTGTTATGACTCCTACGAAGTGGATTGAGCAGATGAACGCGATTGGTATCGTGGCAAAGGCGGGCAGGCACGGTGGTGGGACATATGCTCACAGTGATATAGCCATGTCTTTTGCAACGTGGATTTCTCCAGAGTTTCAACTCTACATAATGAAAGACTATCGTCGACTTAAAAAGGATGAGAGTAGCCGTCTCGCACTTAACTGGAATCTGAATCGCGAAATAGCGAAGCTGAACTATCGTATCCACACGGATGCGATTAAGGACCATCTGATTCCTCCAGAGCTTACTCAGGCACAGATTTCCTATAAATATGCTAGTGAAGCGGATATGTTGAACGTTGCGCTGTTCGGTATGACAGCAAAGGAATGGAGAGAGGAGAATGCGGGCAAAAACGGAAACATCAGAGATTGTGCGACACTTACTCAACTCCTTGTTCTTTCCAATATGGAGAGCTACAATGCCATTCTTATCAGTCAGGAAAAGCCGATGTCCGAACGCCTTATATTGTTAAGAAATATGGCGGTTCAGCAGATGAAGACACTAACACAGGTCAGTCTGGATTCTTTGCAGGCATTTCCCGAATCCGGTGAAAAAACGATAGATGGATAAAATAGAATAGTTGGCGAGAATGAAAAAACCCGCTGTCTTCAAGTGAAGAAGCGGGAACATTTTCATCTTAATATTCGTTTCGGTAAAAGAACTTACGCTCTTTCTACTGCACCGGAACGAAGGCAACGCGTACAAACATGCATAGTCTTAGGGGTGCCATCAACAACGACCTTAACGTTACGAACGTTCGGCTGCTGCTGTGTCAACGCACGACGGGAAACCTGTGAACGCGTGATGCTGATCTTTCTGCCGAAATGAGTATCTTTCTGACAGATCTCACACTTTGCCATGTAAACACCTCCTATGTGCTATAAATACGCGACCGAAATAACGCGCAGACAAGATGATAACATAATTGTTTCTCTGATGCAAGAGATTCTAAGCGATTTTATGATTTTTCCGCTAATTCCTTCTTTGCCTCTTCGCTGGCGCGTTTCAGATCCTCCCGGAGAAAGGCGATCGCGTGCGTCGGGCATCCGTTGACACAGGTGTCACAGTGGATGCATTTGCTCTGGTCGATGACCGCGAGAGACTCTCTCATGGAGATCGCGCCCTGCGGACAGAACCTTACGCATTTCTGACAGCCGATGCAGCCAATATTACAGTTCTTTCTCGTTCTTGCACCCGGCCATTCATTCTGGCAGCGTACAGCGACCGTTGCAGTGATCGGCATCAGTTCGATGAGCTTCTTCGGGCAGACTTTGACACACTGTCCACATCCGTGGCACTGGGAACGGTCGATCTGGCAGATCCCGTCGACGATCTTGATCGCACCAAAAGCACATGCTGCTACACAATCGCCGAAGCCGAGGCAGCCGAAGGTACAGGAGTTCGGTCCGCCGAGGAGACCGGAAGCCGCGTGACAGCTGCTGGTGCCTAAGTAGACATAACGCTTGCTGGTCTGCTCACATGTGCCCTGACAGCGTGGCACGGCCACTTTTTTCTCAGGAATCGCTGCTTCGGTGCCGAGGATGGAAGCGATCTCGCGGGCGCAATCCACACCGCCGACAGCGCAGAGCGCGGTATTCGTCCCGTTCTTGGAAAGATAATCGGCATATCCTTCACAGCCGGCAAATCCGCAGCCGCCGCAGTTGGCGCCGGGAAGTGCTTCCAGGATCTTCTCCTTCGTCTCGTTCTTTTCGACGGCAAAAGCCTTGGATACTAAAACGATCAGGAATCCGAGCAGAAGCGCCAGCCCCAGCATGATCCCGGTAGGTATAAGAATGTTAGTTAGTGTCTGTGGCATGATCTTTAACCTCCGAACAGATTCTCGACAAGGCCTTTAAAGCCCAGGAACGAGACGGCGACCAGGGAGGCGGAGATCAAGGTGATCGGAAGACCTTTGAGAGCTTCCGGCACATCCGCTTTATCGATCCTCGAACGGACACCGGAGAAGAGGAACAGCGAAAGGGTGAAACCGATACCGGCACCCAGTGCATTGACCATGGATTCCGCAAATGAATAGTTCGAGTTGATATTGAGGATCGTTACGCCCAGAACAGCACAGTTGGTGGTGATCAGCGGAAGGTAGATGCCGAGTGCTTTATGAAGCGGCGGCATGGACTTTTTCATGATCATCTCGATCATCTGTACTAATGCGGCGATGACGAGGATAAAGACCAGCGTCTGTAGATACCCGAGTTTTAACGGGTTCAGAAGAAGGTGCTGGATCGGCCAGGTGATGGCGGAGGCAACGAGCATGACGCAGACAACGGCGCCCGACATGCCCATGGCCGTCTTCAAGTTTTTGGAAACGCCCAGGAACGAGCAGATACCCATGAACTTCGAAAGTACGAAGTTATCTACGAGGATCGCGGAGAAGATGATGATCAGAAATTCCTTTGTCATGATTTACTCCTCCTTTCCCTTGCAAAGACTGCATCCGCCGCAGGACAGGCAGTCGGAAGAATCACCCGCGGCACCGCACGGTGTGGAAGACTTGCCGGAAGCGTGCTTCTCCTGCTTCTTCATCAGGAACTGTACGAGGCAGATGCATATGCCGAATACGAAGAAACCTCCCGGCGGCAGCATGAAGAACATCATAGGTTCAAACACGGTACCGAAGAGCGGGAGCTGCATATCGAAGAAAGTACCACAGCCAAGGATCTCACGGATCGATCCCATGAGAAGGAGCGCCAGAGTAAAGCCGGTACCCATGGAAAGACCATCGAGGATAGACGGCAGGACTTTCTGCTTGCTTGCGAAAGTCTCGGCGCGGGCTAAAAGGATACAGTTTACGACGATCAAAGGAATGTAGATGCCGAGCGATTCATTGAGCGCCGGGAAATAGGCGGAGATCAGCATCTGCACGATCGTTACGAAGGTGGCGATGATGGTGATGAACGCCGGGATCCTGACTTTGTTCGGGATGACATTCCGAAGAAGGGAGATGATCGCTTCCGAAGCTGTCAGAACGAAGATAACGGCCAGTCCCATAAACAGGGAAGACTTTGCGGAGATAGTCACGGCGAGGAGCGGGCAGGTACCAAGTACCAGACGCAGTGCCGGGTTTTCAAAAAGAACACCATTCAAGAAGATGGACTTCGGAGTATATTTACTCTTCTTTTCCGCCAGACGCTCGTCCGGAGAACGGTAGGTGGAATCCTTCATCTTGTTTTCGCTCATTTCATCAACCCCCTTTCTACAAACAGACGATACGCCTGACGTGCCCGGTTGATACAGCCGGTCGCGGCGCGGGAGGAGATGGTCGCACCGGATACGGCAGACACATCTCTGTTAAGAACGATTTCAGACTCAGTGGAAAGACCCGTGAATCCGTCAAGGAACGGGCGGCCTTCAACTTCTTTACCGAGCTTCGGGGTATCCGAAGCGGCGGTCGCGATGACCATGACGATCTTTCCTTCGGTGCTGATACCGGTAGTCGTTACGATATTTCCGGCATATCCGAACCCGGAGTTTACGAAGATATAACCGAGAAGTGTACCGTCCTCGGCGTAGGCATAGTAGACCTCATCCGGCTTTATGCCCTGGACGGTCAGTTCTTCCCCGATCTCGTCGGAATAATTGAAGGTCTCAAAAGATCTCGCATTCGGGAAGATCGTGAGTTTTCGCTCCTGTGCGCCTGCAGCTTCCTGCTTGGCGATACTCTCTTTTGTTAGGGAGTAAGTTCCCGCCAGAAGAAATACGCAGATCCCGCAGATCGCCGCAAGGATCAGGGCAGGGAGAAGGTCTTTGAGCTTAAGCTTTGACATTTTCCTTCACCTCCCCGAACGGTTTTCCCATCGTCCAGTCATCGATGTGCGGAGTCAGGATATTCATAAGGATAATAGAGAAGGATACGCCCTCGGCCAAATTGCCGTAGTAGCGGATCAGGAACGTTAAGATGCCGCAGCCCATACCGAAAAGAAGTTTACCTTTGGTCGTGAGTGGTGAGGTGACGTAGTCGGTCGCCATGAAGAAAGCGCCCAGTACGAGACCGCCGCTGCAGATCATGTAACAGCTCTCATAGAAAAGATCGGACCATCCGGTCAGGGTCGTAAGATCGCCTGTGAAATTGAAAACATTATTGTGTCCGAAGAGGAAGGAAAGGACGAAGAATGTTCCGATAAAGGCGAGCGGGATCCAGGGGCGGATCACGTGGCGGAGGATCAGATAGAGAGCTCCGATCAGAAGCGCCAGGATACAGACTTCGCCGATACAACCCGCTTTATTCCCGATGAAAAGATCCCACATGGACGGAGCCTCAGATGTGTGGATCATGGTCAGCGGCGTGGCCGAGGAGACAGCGGCAACAGAGCGCAGCGACAGCCATGAGCCGGTCCTTATCGTCCAGGAGGTCATGGCCTTCGGATAGGCGATCACCATGAAGATACGGGCGGCGATCGCCGGATTTACGAAGTTGTTGCCGAGACCGCCGAACATCTGCTTGACGACGACGATGGCAAACGCGGCGCCGACGATGACCATGTAAAGCGGAATCGATACCGGAAGATTCATGGCCAGAAGAAGGCCTGTGACCACCGCGGAAAGATCCGAGATGGTGTTATTTCTTTTCATGACGCGGCGGCAGATATATTCGAATCCGACACAGGCGGCGATGGATACGAAAGTAATGATCATCGCGCGGATTCCGAAGAAATACCAGCCGGCGAATGTGGCGGGAAGAAGTGCGATGATGACATCGCGCATGATGGACGCGGTCGTCGCCTTATCCCGTACGTGCGGAGAATGTGAGACTTGCAGTTTCATGAGGGCGAAGAACCTCCTTTTTGCTGGGATGCGGCGAGGAGTTCCTGTTCCTTCTTGATGCGGGCACGCTCGGCGCGTACCATGACCTTGCCGTTCTTGATGCTCTGGGTGAGGAACCGCTTCGAAGGGCATGCATAGGTGCAGCAGCCGCACTCGATGCAGTCCATCACGTGATATTTCTCGAGCATCTCTGTATCACGCAGACGCGTGGCCTTGTCGATTCCGCAGGGGATCAGATCCATCGGACAGGAATTGACGCAGCGTGCGCAGCGGATGCAGGGAGATTCCGGAGGGAGTGTCGTCTCTTCGGATCCGAAAACGAGGATCGCGTTATTGGCTTTGATGATACCATGGTCGATGCGGTCGAGGGCAACGCCCATCATGGCACCGCCCATGATGATCTTCTTCGGCTCTTCGCGCGTGCCGCCGGCCGCTTCGATGATGTGCTCGATACGGGCACCGATCGGCACGATGAAGTTGCCCGGAGTATTGAGGGCACTGCCATCCAGCGTCATACGTTTTCTCGTCAGCGGAATACCTTCTTTTAAGTACAGTCCGATAAAACGGAGCGTGCTGACATTCATCACCAGCGTATGCACATCGATCGGAAGTTTTCCCGGAGGCACTTTACGGCCGGTAAGTGTATAGATCAGCATCTTCTCCGCGCCCTGCGGATAGATGGTCTTCAGCGTCTTTACTTCAATGTCCGGATGTTTTCCCGTCTTATAGACACGCTTTTTGATCTCGTGCGAAAAGATACGTGTGACGAGGGGCTTGTTGTCCTCGACACCGATGATGGTCTTCGGGATCTCCAGCCACTTCATGACCTCGAGGATACCGTCGATGATATCATCCGGATGCTCGCAGATCTGACGATAGTCAGCCGTGATATATGGTTCGCACTCGGCCGCATTGACGATCAGGGTATCCGGCATCTTATTCTTCGGCGGATTCACTTTGATATATGTCGGGAAAGCCGCGCCGCCGAGACCCACGAGACCGGAGTCACGGATCATCTGCACAAAGTCCTCGAAGGATTCCACTTTCGGAGGACGGCAGAACGGGTTGATCGAATGCTTGAAGTCGGATTCGATACGAACGGCTTCGACGGGAGTACCATTGGCGGAAACGACGTAGTGGATCTCTTTAACGGTTCCGGAAATACTGGAATGAACGGGGACCGACATTGGTTTGTCCGCTCGACCCACCAGAGTGCCTACATCCACGTGATCGCCCGGCTTTACAACACATGTGCAAGGGGGGCCGATATGCTGCTGCATCAGCAGTTCCACTTCCGGGAAGCCGTGCAGATGGATAGAAGGCAGAACGTCGGTATTTTTGTTGCCGAGAGGATGCACACCTCCGGCAAAAGCATGTAATGAGCGCATGTGAAAATACCCTGCTTTCTCCGAGTGTCTTGTCTTATACAATAGTAACACATATATAGGTATTTTTATGCAAATGATTTTCATTTCGACAGGAGAAATTTTTCGCGTTTGTAAAGTTGTGGCACTTGAAATGAAAAGAGTCTATTTGTCACTTAGTTGAAGACTTATGCTCCTTTCTCGATGATGAGAGATATTCTGCAGTTTTGATATTCAATAAACATTCTGTAAATGATTATGCGCAATTATTGCACGGAATTGCTCTACGGCAATATAATGATTTTAAGGTTTGGGGTTATGTAGTAGGGGGAGGTATCCTATGAAGAATTGTCGTATCCTTTCGTTGATAGCTGTTGTTTTAACCGTTTCCGTTTTCTCTGTATATGTTATCGCTGATGGAAATAATGAATGTCTCACGCTTGCCTGGAATGCTAACCCAGAGGCTGATGGATATTTGATCTACGGATACTCGAATGGTCAGCCTTATGGATATATAGGAATGACGCAGTTGCTTGTCGATCCTATGTTTACAGATACATCTGCTTCTTCAGTAATAGAAAACCATTACTGGGTGTTTGCATACTATATCGAGAATAATCAGATCATCCCCGGATTGCCGTCAGAAGAGCTGGTTGGGCGTGCAATTTAATACGTTTACAGGATGAGAAAGGAGAAGGTAGGATGAAAAAAGTATTATGGATGATTACATCAATCATAGGATTGCTGATCGTGCTATTCTGCTTAGTTCCCACCGGAAAAGTCAGCGCAGCGGCAACAACGGTGGCGTCGGGCACATGTGGCGAATCGGTCTCCTGGTCGTTAAATAGCGATGGTTTATTAAACATCAGCGGTTCAGGAGAAATGGCGGATTATACAATCAACGATCTTCCGCCATGGAATGAGCACAGCTCAACGATAAAAAAGGCGGTTATTGCGAATGGTATCACGAGTATTGGCAGCAGTAGTTTTTGGAAGTGTTCAGTATTGGAAAGTATTTCTATTCCGCAAAGCGTCACGGTCATCGGCAGAAATGCTTTTTATACCTGTTCCAGTTTGAAATCTGTTTCCTTGCCGAAGGATCTGATAACTCTTGGGGATCATGCTTTTACTGAATGTGCGAAACTTACATCCGTTTCGATCCCTTCGGGGGTGAAACAACTTAAAGAGTCCACATTTTCTTCTTGCACTGCTCTTGTAACAGTGAATCTCTCGGAAGGCCTTGAGCAAATTGGTACAACTGCATTTTATAACTGTTCATCCTTGAAAAGAATAGATATACCTTCTACTGTATATTACATAGGTACTTCAGCCTTTAATTCTTGCAGCAATCTTGAACCTGTGAATCTCTCGGAAGGCCTTAAGCAAATTGGTCCTAATGCATTTTGTAATTGCACATCTTTGAAGAGTGTTACTTTTCCTTCTACATTAAGAGAGATTTCTAATTCTGCATTTTATAATTGTTCTTCTTTAGAGGGGGAGTTAATCATTCCGGAAGTGTTAAACATAGCAAGTTATGCTTTTTATAATTGTTTTTTTTAGAGTCAGTATATTTATCTGACGGAACGATATATATACACGATTATGCTTTTGCAAATTGCACGTCTATAACAAAAGTAAGAATGCCTCAATCCACTTCAATAATCTTTAAGTACGCTTTCTCCGGGTGCAGTTCTTTGGAGGAGATTACTTTAACTTCGCAGACTTCTTTGAAGCGGATAGATGAAGGTGCCTTTAATGGTTGCTGGTCTTTGAAATCGATCATCCTGCCTGAAAGACTTACCAGTATTGGTGATAGTGCTTTTAACGGTTGTTCTCGATTGTCGGATATTTCGATTCCGGATAATGTGACAGTAATAGGAGAAGATGCATTTGTTAACTGCAAGTTGTTAACATCTATTTCAATACCGGCGAATGTGGAAACAATTAAGAGACGAACATTTTTGCAAAGTGGACTAACTGAAGTTGAGTTTGCTGAAAATTGTAAATTGACCAAAATTGAGGAGCGTGCATTTAGTACAACACCGTTGCAGCATATAGAATTGCCCAATAGTGTCACAACCATGGAAACTCGTGTTTTTGAAAATTGCAAATCTTTGCAAAGTGTCTCGCTTTCTTCGGAGATGCGAGAAATTGCCAGTGATATGTTTATTTCATGTGATAATTTGGCGTCGGTTTTTATTCCCAATGGGATTACAAAGATTGGGTCTCGAGCTTTCGGTTTTTGTAAGAAACTGAATACAATAACAATCCCCGCGAGTGTTATTTCGCTTGATCTAAATTGCTTTACCCCTCCAGCCGCAGTTACACCAGATAATACAGTTTCAAGTATTGTATTGGAGGGTGGCGCAGGCACATTAACCGCAACAGGATTCAAAGTGAAGAATAATAAGTATTTCCTGAAGGTATACTACCCGAAAGATCAGATGTGGGAGCATCCAGACACGGATTATCTTGTTTGGATCCCATATACTACGATCCATACTGTGGAATATAGAGAAGCGGAAGACGATGCTGTCTATCTCTCTGAGCCGGCATCTGACCTCGAGCCATACGCGATAAAGGAGTTCTGGTATATTCCCATTCGGATGAATAATTATGAAATTTATACTGAATTCAATGGGCCGTTAAAAGCGCGTTGTGAATTTGTCGGCTGGTCGAAAACAAAGAATGCTACTACCGCTCAGTTTGCTCCTGGAGAGAAGATTACAGTAACTGAAGATACGGTTCTCTATGCAGTCTGGGAGAAGATCACTCCACCTGCTGAGGTGACGAATCTGAAGGCGGTCCCGGCTGGAAAAGGAAGAGTAACCCTTACCTGGACGGCAAGTTCCGGAGCCGAAGGATATTTGGTCTACGGTCAGAAAAACGGAAAGTACGGCTATGTGGGCATGACGACGCAAGGAACGACGTTTACTGACACCAAAGCTCTCTACGATGACTATAACTTCTACTGGGTATTCCCATTTATTAAGGACGTTTTGGGGAATATGGTTCCCCGTAATACGGAAACATATGTCTATGCGAAAGGGATCCTGACAGCGATCACAGGCCTTAAGGCATCTTCCGTTACCGGAGGTGTGAAACTTACCTGGAATCCTGTATCTGGTGCTGAGGGTTATCTCGTATACGGTATCGTCGATGGGAAACCATATGGTTATGTCGGCATGACGACGAAGGGAACTACCTTCACGGATAAGACAGCATCAAAGACACAGTATAACTATTACTGGGTATTCCCGTACTTTAAGGACGGAAGCGGGAAGATGATCGTCGGTCAGACGGCCAAGTATACCTACGGAAGAGCAATCTGAAATAAACTCTCCGAAGAAACAAACTAAATGGCACAGGAGCTCCTCTTCGAACCAGAAAACGAAGGGGAGCCTTTTTCTGCGGGAATCTTGACTTTATGCTTGACACCTAGTATAATTCTATCGCTATTCGTATCGATTATTCGTGAAAAAAGGTAGAAGAAACTAATTATTGGAGGTAGATCCATATGAAGATGACATATCAGCCGAAGAAGAGGCAGAGATCCAAAGTACATGGTTTCCGCGCTAGAATGCAGACAGCATCCGGCCGTGATGTACTGAAGAGAAGAAGACTTAAGGGAAGAAAGAGTCTTACCGTATAAGGATCACCCACGTGGTCCTTTTTTATAAGGAAACCGGAGTGATTGGATGTCATGTTGAAGACGACGCAGACTTTGCGATGGAATTATGAGTTTTCCCGTGTGTATAAGAGGGGAAGTTTTGCGACAGGGAAATACCTGAGCGTACATTGTTTCCAGAGAAGTCCGAATCTTAAACATAATCAGACACCGATCCCCGTCGATATCCTTCGTGTCGGTTTTACGAATGGGCATGGCCGCAGGACGGCGGTGGCCAGAAACCGCGCAAAAAGGCTGCTGAGAGCGGCATTTTCAGTATACGAACCTAATGTTCAGACAGGCTATGACATCATTTTCCTGATGAAGGCGAGGACGGAACTTCCTACCTATCAGGAAGTGGAAAAAGAAATGGGAAGACATCTGGCGAAGCTGAATCTTCTTTCCTGACGGAGATGAGAGATGAAGAAACTGGCGATCAAACTGATCCGGTTCTATCAGAACTCGCATGGCCCCGACCACATCGGGCACTGCCGGTTCACGCCGACATGTTCGCAGTATACACTGGAAGCGATCGAGAAATATGGTTTCCTTAAGGGCTCCTTGAAGGGCATGTGGCGGATCCTGCGCTGCAATCCTTTCAGCAAGGGCGGATATGATCCGCTAAAGTAAAAGAGTACTAGGAGTAAACAATGCAGTTACACTTTATCGTCCGGCTGGGACTTATGGATATCCTTGTCGGACCGGGCGCTACGATCCTCGGCTGGCTGACCAGCCTTCTTTACGAGTTTTTTGGAAATTTCGGACTGGCGATCATCTTCCTTACGATCATCGTCCGTGGTCTGCTCGTGCCGCTCAATGTCCGTTCTGCTAAAGCGATGATGAAGCAGCAGGCGCTGAATGACAAGCAGGCTGAGATCAGAAGAAAATATCCTGACGATAAGCAGAAGCAGAACGAGGAGCTCCAGAAGCTCTTTACGGAAAATGGTGTTTCTCCGCTTTCCGGATGTATTGTTCCGTTCCTTCCTGTTCTGTTCCTTTTCCCGACTTACTATATTGTCCGTATGCCGCTGCAGTATGTCATGGGCGTAAGCAGAAGCAATATCTCCGCACTGGGAGATCTTCTCGGCATGAGTGGCGTTGTGAACGATAATATCACCTTGATCAATCGTCTGCATAACGATGGTAAGGCGATGAGCGATGCGATCGGCAGCGGTCTGATCAAGCTTCAGCAGATCCCGGATATGAAATTCCTGGGTCTTGACTTAAGCAGAACACCGCAATGGCTCCCGAACCAGATCGCGAAGAATCCGTCGATCTATCTTCCGCTTCTGATCATCCCTATTCTCGTCTTGCTGACGACGGTCGTGCAGAACATCATGATGTCTGCGATGAAACCGGAAGCGAAGAAGAATAAGGAAGAAAGAAAAAGAGCAAAGATGAATCCGGCCAACAACAAGCCGGACGACCCGACGAAGCGTACCGCGAAGATCATGAACATCTTTATGCCGGCGGTAATGCTTATCACGACTTTCATGATGCCGGCGGCATTCGGTTTCTACTGGATCATTGGTAACATTATGGGTATCATCCAGCAGGTGCTGACATATTACATGTTCAATAAGCCTTTCGAGGAGAAGAAGAAGGAACTGGAAGAGCAGAAGAGACTGGCCTTTAAGAAGAAGGCGCAGCTTGCTACTGAGACAGCCGGTTCCGGTAAAAAGAAGAAAAAATAATACGTTCGCAAAGACGCGGACGGCAAGGAGGTATAGGCAGGCTATGGAAAAGACAGTGACCAAGACCGCCAAAACGGTAGAGGAAGCAATCGAACTTGCACTTTCGGAACTCGGCGTTTCGAAAGAAGAAGCTAAAGTAGAGATTCTCGAAGAAGATAAGGGATTCCTTGGACTCGGAAAGAAAGAAGCTACAGTTCGCGTTACTGCGGATGTAGATGAGGAAGTTACAGACGACGAAGACGATGGCGACGTATACTACGGCGACGACGAGTCTTTCGAAGGTGACGAAGCCAGTGAAGCAGAAGACGCAGCCGTTTCTTTTGTCGCAGAAGTACTCTCCGGCATCGGCATCCACGGCAAGCTGGATTCCTATCGTGAGGACGATGTGATCCACATTACTGTAAACGGACAGGATTGCGGCGCAGCGATCGGTCGTCACGGTGAGACACTGGATTCCATCGCTTACCTTACCAACCTGGTAGCTAACCGCCACAGTGAGGACAGACTTCGTGTCATCCTCGACATCGGCGGATACAGAAAGCACAGAGAAGAAGTCCTGATCAACATGGCGCACAAGGCAGCCAATCAGGTACTCCGCAACAAGCGCCAGTATGCACTGGAGCCGATGAATCCGGCAGAGCGCAGGATCATCCACGCTGAACTCCAGAGCGTCAATGGCGTTACGACACACAGTGAAGGGGAAGAGCCGAACCGTAGAGTCGTAGTGACACTGGAAGGCTGATCACCCGTTTTCCAAGGGGAGGCGATTTTCTGTTGGATAAGCCGTATTGCGCATGTGCTACGCCGCCCGGAGTCAGTGGGATCGCAGTGATCCGCATGTCCGGGGAAGGTTCCGCCGCAGTTGCCGATAAGGTATTCCACATCCGTCGCGCCAACGGTGACGTCCGGACCGTTTCTGACATGCCCGGATATACAGTTGCTTATGGTATCCTTTTCGATCCTTCTTCGGAAAAGACAGTGGACGAAGTCATGGTGACACGCTTTTGCGCGCCCCATTCCTATACAGGTGAAGAATCCGTAGAGATCTCCTGTCACGGCGGTTTGACCGTGCGGCAGGAGATCCTTCGCGTTTTACTGGAAAACGGCGCCCGCATGGCCGAGCCCGGGGAATTCACGAAGAAAGCATTCCTTGCCGGGAAGATCGATCTTTCCCAGGCCGAAGCGGTCATGGACGTGATCGCGGCAGACTCGGAACTGGCGCTTCGTGCGGCTCAGTCCCAGCTTTCCGGTTCTCTTTCCGAAAAGATCCGGCAGGTCTGCGATCTGCTTTATGAGGCGATGGCAGTCTTCGAGATGTGGATCGATGAGCCCGATGATGAGGATGCGAAGATCGCTCTTACGAAAAACACTGAAAAACTCATCCTGGCAAGGGAACGCATGACGGCCCTGCTGGATTCCTACCGTCAGGGACGGATCCTTTCCGAGCGAATGAAGATCGTGATCTGCGGGATCCCGAACAGCGGGAAATCCTCGCTGCTTAACTGCCTGAGCGGCTACGACCGTGCCATCGTTACTGATGTGCCGGGCACCACGAGAGATACGCTCGAGGTACAGACCACGATGGGCGGGATTCCGGTGAAGATCATCGATACAGCCGGGATCCGAAAGACCGAAGATGTCGTCGAGGCGATCGGTGTCGACCGTGCATCCGGAGCGATCCTTGAGGCAGACATCGTGCTGTGGCTCGTTTCCTGGGAAGAGCAGGACAGAACTTCTGAAGAGGACATGATCGATCAGGTGATGTCGCTTCCTTCGGATACGAAGATCGGTCTTCTGATCAGTAAGTCCGATACCGCGGATGAAAAAGAGATCAGCGGTAAAAAAGAGAGCATCCTTTCGAAGATCCGTGAAAGAAAGAACTTGCGGGAACCGGATCTGGTGGCCAGCATTTCTTCCCGAAACGGCGACGGGATCGAGAAGGTAGAAGAATATGTGAAGAAGACCTACGAAAGCCTGGGATCTTCCACGGCGCAGGGGGTTCTTCTTACGAATCAGCGCCATTTTGAACGCCTCCGTTCGGCGCTTTCAAAACTGGATCAGTGCATAGATTCCTGCAAGATGGGAGAAAGCCTGGAGGCTCCGTCACTGATCCTTCGTACAGCACTTGAGGATCTCGGGGAGATCACCGGAGATTCAGTAAGCGATACACTGGTTGATATGATCTTCTCACGCTTCTGTGTGGGAAAATAGGGAGAATACATGGGTAACTGGGAACAGATGAAAGAAAACGCATCCTGGTACGATGCAGGTACTTTTGACGTGGCTGTCGTCGGCGCCGGACATGCCGGCTGCGAAGCGGCCTTCGCCTGCGCGCATCTGGGGCTTTCCACACTTCTTCTGACACTTCATCTCGACCAGCTGGCCAACCTTCCCTGTAACCCCAGCATCGGCGGCACGGCAAAAGGTCAGCTGGTGCGTGAGATCGATGCACTGGGCGGCGTTATGGGCGAAATGGCCGATCTTTCGGCGATCCAGACCCGCATGCTGAACCGGTCCAAAGGTCCGGCGGTATTCTCCCCGCGTGCGCAGATGGACCGCGCATCATACAGCCGCAAGATGAAATCCCGTATCGAAAAAGAAGAGAATATCTCGCTTGTGCAGGGCGAAGCAGTCGAGCTTTTCTGGAACAGCGAAAAGCAGATCGACGGCATCCGCACGAGATCCGGCGCCTGCTATCACGTAAAAGCTGTCGTCATCTGCTCCGGCACCTATATGGAAGCCAGAACGATCCGTGGAGAAGTGATCGTCGAGAGCGGTCCGGACGGACTTTCCCGTTCAGTAGGCCTTTCCCGGAGTATGAGAGAGGCGGGCATCCCGATGCAGCGCTTTAAGACAGGAACACCGGTGCGTGTCAATGCCCGGACTGTCGATACTTCCGTTATGGAGATCCAGCCCGGAGAGCCGGATATGCCGCCGTTTTCGTATGGGAATGAAATGAACGGCTTTACGCCGCGCCCGGATCAGATCCCGTGTTATTCCATCTGGACGACCGAAGAGACCCGGAAGGTCATTACGGAGAATATGGACAGATCCCCGCTCTACAGCGGCGTGATCGAAGGAACGGGCCCGAGATACTGCCCGTCGATCGAAGATAAATTCATGAGATTCCCGGATAAGAGCCGTCACCAGATATTCGTCGAGCCGATGGGTGAGGAGACGCAGGAGCTCTATCTGCAGGGATTTTCGACCAGTCTGCCGGAAGATGTGCAGGTACAGATGGTCCATTCGCTCCCGGGCCTCGATAAAGCACATATCCAGCGCGCTGCCTATGCAATCGAATACGACTGCATCGATCCGACTTCGGCGAAGCTTTCGCTGGAATCGACCTGCCTTGAGGGGCTGTTTACCGCAGGACAGATCAACGGTTCTTCCGGATATGAGGAAGCCGCCGCACAGGGCCTTATGGCTGGCATCAATGCCGCGCGGAAGATCCTCGGGAAGGATCCTCTGATCCTTGACCGTTCGCAGGCCTATATCGGTGTCCTGATCGACGATCTGGTCACGAAGGGCACGAAAGAACCTTACCGCATGATGACCTCCCGTGCCGAATACAGGATCTTCCTGCGTCAGGACAATGCAGACATGCGTCTGACGGAGATCGGAAGGAGGATCGGCCTCATCAGTGAAGAGCGTTACAGTGCTTTTCAAGCGAAACGAACCGCGATCGAAGAGGAGAAGGCACGCCTTCGCACGACCTTCCTGCCGCCGAGTGAGAAACTCCACGAGGTCCTTCGAAATTGCGGAAGTACGGTCACGCAGTCCGGTGCTTCTCTGGCCGAGCTCATCAGGCGTCCGGAGATCCATTATGCGGACTTAAAAGACGTGGACGAAGGAAGAAAAGATCTTCCTGCCGCGGTGATCTTCGCGGTGGAAGTCGACATAAAATACGAAGGATATCTGGCCCTTGAAGAGGAGCGCATCCGTAAGTTTGCGGCGCTCGAGAGCAAGAAACTGTCGCCGGATATCCCATACGATCAGATCACCGGGTTGAGGCTCGAGGCAAGAAGCAAGCTTGCGCAGAGAAAGCCTTCGTCCTTAGGACAGGCGTCCCGTATCTCGGGCGTATCTCCTGCGGATATCGCGGTGCTTCTGGTCTATCTGGAATCGAAGAAAAGAGAAGGAAAAGAGGAAACGAATGGATAAGGGGAAGAGGATCAAACCGGAGATCGGAAGGAAACTTTCGCCGGAGGAGAAAAAAGATCTTAGAAGCGGGAATCTGGCTGCGCCGAAACACGAGCCGATCGTGACTTCCGAGGAGGATATCTCGGAAGCCGGGAAGATCTCGCCTTTCCTCACATCCGGAAGTCAGGACATCTCTGTTCCGCTTTCTGCCGAGAGCATCAAGGCCTTCCAGGTCTATGCGGCGATGCTTCGAAAGTGGAATGAGAAGATGAATCTGACAAATATCGTGGACGATCAGGGGATCGCGATCCGTCATTTCATCGACTCGCTGACCCTTGTGGCCTATATCGAAGAAGAACAGAAGAAGAAAGGGAAGACAGATCTGTCACTGATCGACGTCGGAACCGGCGCGGGATTCCCGGGGATCCCGATCAAGGTCACGATGCCGTGCCTTAAGATCACGCTCCTGGATTCACTGAAAAAACGCATCGGTTTTCTTCAGGCGGTCTGTGAAGCGCTGGAACTTCAGGGAATCCAGGCGATCCACAGCCGTGCGGAAGAAGGTGCGAAGAATAAGCTTTACAGAGAGAAATTCGATATTGCGACCGCGCGTGCCGTTGCGTCTCTTCCGACCCTCTGTGAATACTGCCTGCCGTATGTAAAAGTCGGCGGCATTTTCCTCGCAATGAAAGGACATGCCGAGGAAGAGATCGAGCAGGCCGGAAAGGCCATCGTGACGCTTGGCGGCACGATCGAAGATGTCCACACATTCCTCCTTCCGGGCACGGATATGACCCGTACGATCCTCGTGATCCGGAAGATCCGCCCAACGCCGGCCCGTTACCCTCGTGGCCAGGGCAAGCCGGAAAAGGAGCCGATCGTATGACTGCCGTATATTTAGCGATCCAGATGACACTTCTTATGGGCGTGGGTTTCTTCGGTGCTTACGCTTCCTTTATGGGTGCTTCTTGTAGATAAGATCTTCTGATCCTTTTAGACATCCATCATGATGTCTTCTCCTACGACTCTTCCATCTTCGTATCTGCAGCTGTAGATCTTCTGGTTGCCGTTTTCTTCGGTCGTAATGTAGAGCAGACCGACCTTTTCATCGTAGGAAAGCCCGACGATATGTTCATCTTCGCCGAGATCCTTCAGGACAGGAACGTTGTGCTCGGGGGTATTCGGCAGATCCTCGCCTGTTTCCATCGAAAGAAGAAGGAGACCTTTTCGATCTTCAGAGATATGAAGGATATAGTCTCCGACCCGGACATAATTGACGCTGCTGTAATGGGAATCCGGGCCCAAAAGGTTTTTATTGTCCTTGTTGTCCGCGCCCGGCAGTTCAGATTCTGCTTCAGTTTCCAAATATGCATTTTGGGTGGTCGTTTCCTCCGAATCCCAGACCTCAGTATCTTCACATTGGGCCGCAGAAGTCCTTTCCCCTTCATAGCCCAGATCAGCATCGATTTCTGCGACTACTTCGTGTATGGCGTCATTGTGAGACTTGATCTCTCTGTCACTTTTGGTGCGGTAAGGCTTCCCCATCTTTATGATAAACGGTACTGTGACCGCGATCCCTCCGACGAGAAGAACGGCGCAGATAATGTAGATCACGGTGTTGAACGAAAGGCGATCGAAGATCGAACTTCTGCCATGACTCTTCTGGGCGACCGTTTCACGTGCCTGCTGAAGGCGCGCTTCTTCGATGGCCTTACGGGTCTTTTCCAAAAGCTCGTCAGATGTCTGGATCGGCTCTAAAGATTTCTTCAGTTCGTCACTTAACATCGTCATCATCCTTTCCCCAGTCTTTTAATTTCGCCCGAGCCCGCATCAGACGGCTCCTCACCGTACTCTCCGTGATGCCGAGCTGCTTGGCGATCGCTTCGTTATCCATATCGAAATAGAAACGAAGCAGGATCACATCCTTATATTTGGCAGGCAGTTTATGGACTGCATCCAGAAGCGGATTGCTCGTATCGAGCGACTCTACCAGTCTGTCCTCCACCGGATTTCCGGGAAGGGGATGGACTCTCTTTTTCTCCTCGCTCTGCGGCTTGGTGCGGTCCAGAAGATCACCGAGAAAACTCGTCCGCTTCATGTACGAGGACTTTAAGTAGTCCAGACAGACATTTCTGGCGATGGAGAGGATCCAGTACTTGATATCGCAGTCGCCTCTGTAGGAATCCGAACGTGTCATGACCTTCACGAACACGTCCTGAAAAGCATCCTCAGCGAGGCTTTGCTTGCGAAGGTAGACGTTGCACATACGCAGCACGTCATTTCCGTAAAGCCGGAAAAGCTCTTCGACATCGAAAAGGGGCTTTTGTCCGGATGAAGTTGTACCTTCCATAGCCATAACGGTTTCTTTCTGCCTCACATATCAGACGAGATAAAATAGCTTTCTGTTGCACTTTTTCGGAGATGATTCTAAAAATCCAACACAAGACCTATTCTATACAAAAATCTTGATTTTGACCACCGAAAAGAACTATCTTGTGGTAAAATATACAGGTGATTATTTAATAACAAGGTATAAGGGAGGAAGACGAATGTCTGATTCTACAAACGAGCCGCTTTCCGGCAAGGATCTGCGCAAGCAGCAGGAAGCCGAAGTGGACGCGATCTTCTGCTCCGAGCAGACCACGATCATCCCGGTCGATCTGGAAAAAGAAATGAAAAAGTCGTTCATCGACTATGCGATGAGCGTTATCTCGGACCGTGCTCTGCCTGACATCCGTGACGGTCTTAAGCCGGTACACAGAAGAATTCTCTACTCGATGTTTACCCAGGGTTTTACCCCGGACAAGCCGTACCGTAAATGCGCCACCACCGTTGGTGACGTTCTCGGACGTTTTCACCCGCACGGCGACGCATCCGTATACGATGCTCTCGTTCGTCTCGCGCAGGACTTTTCCATGCGCTATATGCTGGTAGAAGGCCATGGTAACTTCGGTTCCATGGACGGTGACCCGCCGGCTGCTTACCGATACACAGAGGCCAGACTCCAGAAGGTCGCCATGGAGATGATGAGCGACATCAACAAGGGGACTGTCGACTTCCGTCCGAACTTCGATGAGCACGACGTCGAGCCGGTCGCTCTCCCGTCCCGTTTCCCGAACCTTCTCGTAAACGGTTCCGTGGGTATCGCCGTAGGTATGGCGACCAATATCCCGCCGCATAACATGGGCGAGGTCATCGACGGTGTCGTTATGCTCCTCGATAATCCGGAGAGCACCATCGAAGATCTGATGACCGTCATCAAGGGACCTGACTTCCCGACAGGCGGTATGATCCTCGGACGCCGCGGTATTTCCGATACATACAGAACAGGTAAGGGCCGTATCGTAGTACGTGCCCATACAGATATCGAAGTCATGAGCAACGGCCGTGCGCGCATCATCGTGCACGATCTGCCGTACATGGTCAATAAGGCCCGCCTCATCGAGCGCATCGCTGAACTCGTTAAGGAGAAGAAGATCGACGGTATCTCCGATATCCGTGATGAGTCCGACCGTAACGAGAAGGTACGTATCGTGATCGAGCTGCGCCGTGATGCGAACGCGAATGTCGTTCTTAATCAGCTCTACAAGAACTCCCAGATTCAGGATGCTTTCTGTGCCAACATGCTGGCACTCGTTCCGGATTCAGAGGGAAGACTCGAGCCGAAGACCATCAACCTGATGGATGCGCTGACATACTACATCGCGCACCAGGAAGACGTTGTACTGCGCCGTACCAAGTACGATCTGGAAAAAGCACTGGCCAGAAAGCACATCGTGGAAGGCCTCTTAATAGCGATCGACAACATCGACGAAGTCATCCAGATCATCCGCTCCAGCCGGACCGAAGATCAGGCGAAGCAGAGATTGTGCGAGCGCTTCGGATTCTCCGATAAGCAGGCCCAGCATATCGTCGATATGCGACTTGGCCGCTTGACCGGTCTTGAGAGAGAAAAGCTCGAAGCCGAGGCAAAAGAACTCGACGCACGTATCGAGTATTTCCAGAATGTTATCAGCGATGAGACTCTCCTCCGTAAGGTTATCAAGGATGAGATCCTCGAGATCAAGAAGAAGTACTACGAAGACAGAAGAACAGAGATCGGACCGCCGGATGAAGACGAGATCGACGATGAATCCCTGATCCAGGAAGAGCAGATCGTCATCACGCTCACACATCTCGGTTATGTAAAGCGCTGCCCGATCGATACATACAGAAGCCAGCATCGTGGCGGCCGCGGCATCTCGGGCCTTGCGACCCACGAAGAGGACTATGTCACGAAGATCATCACGTCTTCAACGCATGACTTCCTCCTCTGCTTCACGAACCGCGGACGTGTATTCCGCATGAAGGGCTATCAGGTACCGGAGGCAGGACGTTCCGCCAAGGGCACTGCCGTAGTCAACCTTCTGCAGCTCGAGGCCGATGAGAAGATCAGGACGATCATCCCGATCCGCGATTTCGAGTCCGGTGCGTTCCTGACCATGGCGACCAGAGCCGGTATCGTGAAGAAGACCCCTCTGGCAGATTATTCCCGCATCAACCGTTCCGGTCTGATCGCGATCAATATCAGAGAAGACGACGAGCTCGTCGGCGTACATATGACAGACGGCAAGCAGGAGATCGTTCTGGTTACGAGAACAGGTATGTCCATCCGCTTCGATGAAAACGGTGTAAGAAGCACCGGCCGTAATACCATGGGTGTTAAGGGTATCACTCTCCGTGAGGGTGACGAAGTCATCGGCATGGCACCGGTCGTTGAGAACAGAAACCTCCTTGTTGTCGCAGAAAAGGGCTTCGGCAAGCGTACAGAGATGGAAGAGTACCGTGTACAGTCCCGTGGCGGTAAGGGTCTCATGACCTACCGTGTCTCCGAGAAGACAGGTCCGCTCGTGCGTGCACTCCTCGTTGACGATGACAAGGATATCCTGATCATCAACGACGACGGTATCGTGATCCGTCTCTGGGCGAAAGAGATCCCTGTTCTTTCCCGTGTTACCCAGGGCGTTACTCTGATGAGATCCAAGAACAGCCTGATCGTGGACGTCGCGATCGTCGATCACGAAGAGGAAGAAGTCACAGAGACACTTCCGGAAGGCGCAGAAGAAGCACAGACAGCGGAAGAGACAGCAGTCTCTGAAGATGCAGAAACAGAGGCACCTGTGGAAGAGACGAATCCTGTGGAGGAGAGTCCGGAAGCATGATGCATAGAACAAATAGAGAAGAAGTCCGGTCCGCCCGGAGGAATTTCAGAAGAATCGGGAAGGCAGTTCTTTCCTCGATCCTGGTCGCCGTGATCAGTTTCGGGATGTTCCCGTCGGCCGGCCTTCTGGCCTATGACCAGTCCACTTCGGAAGTAGGAGTCATAGGACCAACCGATCCTTCGGAAGGAACACCGGCCACGACGCAGATCGACGGCTCCTCCAAGGGCGTCGGACAGATGGATCTTACGCTCCCGTCGCTGGATCAGGTGCAGTGTGCATCCTACTTCTGCTTTGACAGAACGACGCGGGAAGTCATCATCTCGAAAAACGAGAATAAGAAGATCTATCCGGCCAGCATGACGAAGATCCTGACTCTGGCACTTGCGATGGAATATCTCGATCCGTTTGAGAAGATCACGGTCAGCAAGACGGCGATGGATGCGACGACTCCGAATTCCACCATGATGGGGCTTGTGACCGGCGAAGAGATCGAAGTCAATGAGATCTATTACGGTCTGATGCTCCCGTCCGGTAATGATGCCGCAAACGTACTTGCCGAGGAGATCGCAAAACACTATAAATCGACAAAGGGAACGCTCCCGACTACGACACCGAAGCCGACCCAGCCGCCGGAGAACGGTGAGACGATTGCAGGTCCGACTACGGAAGATCCGAATACCTTCTCCCTGATCGGACAGTTCGCGTATATCGCCAACATGAAGATTCGGGATCTTGGACTTACGGATTCGCATTTCATGAACCCGAACGGCCTTCAGAACGATAATCACTACACCACGGCGCACGATCTGTCCATGATGTTCGATTATGCACTGAACTATAAGGATTTCTGCACGGTCATCCATGCACCGACGCATTTCTTCAAGGCCGACAACAAGCATCCTTTCGACGGATGGAAGGTCGTAAAGAACACCAACAACCTTCTGACCGACCCGTGGATCATCGGCGAGGACTGCCACTGCGCAGAAGTCTACGGTGGTAAGACAGGAACGACGAAGGTCGCCGGTACCGGCATGACGGTACTTACTATCAACGAGAACGGACACGAGATCATCACCTGCGTATGCGGGATCCCGTACGATATGTCTGACCATCAGACAGTCTATGTGGCTGCGGTAGTCAGAGAAGCGAACCTCAAATGCTGGGAAAAGGATCCGGTCAAGCGCGTTGAAGGTAACATCATGGACTACCGCGCATACAATGTCCCGGATGGCGAAGGCCCGACAGGTGAAAAGAGCGAGATCACGATCTCCGGCCCGGAGGATCCGAAGGCGACAGAGACCTCTGCTCCGGCAGAGACATCTGAGACAGCGCCGCTTGCCACGCCGACACCGGAACCGGAAGAAGACAGCGGATTCCTGGGCGGTAACCCGGTCCTCATCATCGTTGTGCTGACGCTCGCTGCGATCGCGCTCGTCCTTGTGATCTTCACTGCCGTGTCTGTCGCACGTGCGAAGAGAAGAAGAAAGAGAATGGGTGTTCGGAAGATCAAGTTCTGATCGAGTTGTTTATCACGAATAAAAAGAAGAAAGCCGCCTCGTATGAGGCGGCTTTCTTTTCTTTTTCCCTTGCTTTATATCTTCTCCTCTACTCCTGATAGGGATGAGATGCGATATTAGAGATCCTTTACTTCATCGAGGATCTTCTTGACGGACTCGGCAGACGCCTGCAGGAAGCGGAGCTCCTGAGGATCAAGGTCAAGCTCGAGTACCTTTTCAACACCGTCAGCACCGATGATCGTAGGAACGTTTGTAGCTACGTCCTGGATGCCATATTCGCCGTTGAGAACGCTGCCGACTGTACGGATGGTGTTCTCACCCTTGAGAAGGGACTTAGCGATAGTGGAAACGGAAACAGCGATACCATCGAAGGTAGCACCCTTAAGCTTGATGACTTCGGCGCCGGAGAAGCGTGTCTTCTCGGCGATCTCGATTCTATCAGCCTGTGTGAAAGGGATGCCTGTGGTCTTGGAGTAATCGTCGATAGAAAGACCGGCGATGTTTGTAGCACTCCATGCCGGGAGCTGGGAATCACCATGCTCACCGATGATGTAGCCGTGTACGTTACGGACGTCGATATCTAATTTCTGGGAGATAAGGATACGGAAACGGGCACTGTCAAGAACTGTACCGGAACCAAGAACGCGGTTTCTCGGAAGTCCGGACCACTTAGCGATCATGTAGGTAAGGACATCGACAGGGTTGGATACTACGAGGATGTTACCTGTTGTGTAGTGCTCCATAATGGACTCGGTGATCTTCTTAGCAAGACCTACATTCTTCTTTGCAAGATCGAGACGGGTCTCGCCCGGCTTTCTCGGGATACCTGCTGTGATGATGATCAGGTCGCAATCCTTAACATCGGAATAGTCACCTGCGTAAATGTCCATCTGACCGAGGAACGGAAGGCCGTGGCTGATATCAAGAGCTTCACCCTTTGCCTTTTCCTGGTTAACATCGATCATGACCAGCTCAGTACACAGCTGCTGAATGGCCATTGCGAAAGCAATCGAAGATCCGACTGCACCTGCACCGATAATCGCTACCTTAGAACCATGTTTAATCTTCATTTTCGTACCAACTCCCACAATACTTCATTGTATTCACTCACATTTTCGAAAAGCCCTCTTTTACTGTGGTATAACATAGTAAAAGCGACCACTCGAAAAACTGGCAAGCGTATTTTAATATGAAAAATGCGCAATGACAACGGCATAAATGCAAAAAGCATTATATGCATAAAAGCACTTACGAAAATGCATTTTCAGATATGCGAAAAGCACACGAAATTAAGAAGTACTAGTATGCAAGTTACATTTCAATGACGATATGCCGTATCCGGGAAAGCTTAATTCTAATAAGGATATATATAGGAAAAATTTTCTAAAAAAAGGTGTTGACAGTACCCCGTACCCGTGCTACTATAGTTAAGCGCTTCGCGAGAGAGCGACGCGGACGGACCTTGAAAATTGAATAGAAGAGCAGAAAGTAATTACTACTTTTATACGAGCCAATAGTTCAATTCATAGAGTTGAAAACAATAGTAAACAAAGAGCCAAAAGGCTCTCAAAAGATTTTTTTTGAGAGTTTGATCCTGGCTCAGGATGAACGCTGGCGGCGTGCCTAACACATGCAAGTCGAGCGGAGTTATGAGAGGTGCTTGCACCACTTTTAACTTAGCGGCGGACGGGTGAGTAACACGTGAGTAACCTGCCCTCGAGTGGGGAACAACATCGAGAAATCGGTGCTAATACCGCATAACATCTCTTTACCGCATGATAGAGAGATCAAAGGATTTATTCGCTTGAGGATGGACTCGCGTCCGATTAGTTAGTTGGTGAGGTAACGGCCCACCAAGACATCGATCGGTAGCCGAACTGAGAGGTTGATCGGCCACATTGGGACTGAGACACGGCCCAGACTCCTACGGGAGGCAGCAGTGGGGAATATTGGGCAATGGGCGAAAGCCTGACCCAGCAACGCCGCGTG
>JAEEWG010000008.1 GCA_016287245.1 Clostridia bacterium | reverse complement strand
GCGTATCCCGTACGAGCTTTAAGTGGGGTATTCCGGTCACCTTCGATGAGAAGCACGTCGTATATGTATGGATCGACGCGCTCAGCAACTATATCACGGCGCTGGGCTATGGAAATAACACATATCATGATTTCGAAAAGTACTGGCCGGCAGACATTCACGTCATGGCCAAGGAGATCATCCGTTTCCACTCTCTCATCTGGCCGGCAATGCTGAT
This sequence comes from Clostridia bacterium, assembly GCA_016287245.1. Classification (GTDB taxonomy): domain Bacteria; phylum Bacillota; class Clostridia; order Saccharofermentanales; family Saccharofermentanaceae; genus Scatonaster. Next base: position 114,264 of record JAEEWG010000008.1, on the reverse strand, counting down.
GGCTCTGGATATCCCGCTCCCGAAGCATATTTACGGTCACGGCTGGATCACTTTCGGCGGTGCCAAGATGGGTAAGTCTACAGGTAACGTTATCGATCCGTTTATTCTTGCGGACCGCTACGGCGTGGATGCTGTCCGTTACCATCTCCTCCGTGAGATGCCTTTCGGTGCAGACTGCCCGTTCTCGAACGAACAGATGGTGCAGCGCATCAATACGGATCTGGCCAACGACCTAGGAAACCTCGTTTCCAGAACTGTCGCCATGGCGATCAAGTATTTTGACGGTACACTTCCGGCCGAGCGCGAGGCTGATCCGCTCGACGATGAACTCCTCAATATGGTAAAAGCACTTCGTCCGTTCGTTGAGGAGAACTACGAGACACTGCATATCTCTTCTGCACTGGCCGAGATCTTCAAGGTCATCGCACGTGCCAACAAGTATATCGATGAGAATGCTCCGTGGGTACTTGCCAAGGATGAGAGCAAGAAGATCCGTCTGGCGACTGTTCTTTACAACCTGCTCGATACGATCCGTATGTGCTCGATCCTTCTGAACCCTGTTATGCCGAACACCTGTCCGGAGATCTGGAAGCAGATCGGAGCATCCGAGGACGTATGTGTCTGGGATGCTTCCGATAAGGTCGGCGCACTTGCTGCTGATGTTACCGTACAGAAGGGAGAAGTTCTTTTCCCGCGTCTGGATATGGAAAAAGAGATGGAAGAGCTCGGGAAGATCTCCGAGGCGGCTCTCGCTGCTGCTCAGGGAAAGGTCTTAGAGCATAAGGATGAGATCGTTTACGACGATTTTGCCAAGCTCGAGCTTCGTGCAGCGAAAGTCCTCGAGTGCGAGAAAGTCCCGAAGGCGGATAAGCTCCTTCGCATGCAGCTTGATGTCGGTGACAGAAAGATGCAGGTGCTTTCCGGTATCGCCCAGTACTATACTCCGGAAGAAATGGTCGGAAAGATGGTCGTATGGGTCGCCAACCTCGCACCGAGAAAGCTCCGCGGATTTGATTCCTACGGCATGATCCTCTGTGCAGAGAAGCCAAACGGCGATTATGCGCTCCTGTCTGTTCCGGAAGGCGTTGAGCCGGGAGCGGAGGTTTCCTGATCGATGGAGATTTTTGACACGCATGCTCATCTGAACTGGCGTGAAGAATACAAAGACGACATTGATGCGGTGCTGGAAAATGCGAAGAATGCCGGCGTGACGCATATCCTGCTGGCAAGTTCGACGATCGAGGACAGTGCGATCTCGCTGGATGTCAGATCCGCCAAAAGCGGATCCGGTGTGAAGCTTTCTTGCATGGTGGGCGTTCACCCGGAGGATGCCACCTCTTTTAACGAAGAGGCGAAATGGCAGCTCGAACAGTGGCTCAAGAAGAAGGAAGAGCTCGGCATCGTGGCGGTGGGAGAGATCGGTATGGATTACCATTACGATGACTGCTCCCCGGCGTTCGAAGCCATGGCGTTTATCTATCAGATGGGACTTGCCTACCGGTATGATCTGCCGGCGGTGATCCACGAAAGAGATGCCTGTGAGGACACGCTTTTTATTCTGAAGTCTTTATATGACCAGCATCTTCTCCGCGAAGATCCGGGCGTGCTTCACTGCTTCTCCGGTTCCGTGGAGACGGCGAAGATCCTTCTGGACATGGGATTTTACCTCGGCTTTGACGGGCCGATCACGTTTAAAAATGCGCGAAAAGCACCGGACGTGATCCGTATGTGCCCGCTGGACCGGCTTTTAGTCGAGACGGATTCTCCGTATATGGCGCCGGTCCCGCATAGAGGACATAGAAACGAGCCCGCATATGTGAAGTATGTAGTGGAAGAGATGGCGAGACTGAAGGAGATACCTGCCGAGGAGATGGCCAGGATCACGACAGAGAACGCGCAGCGTCTTTTCGGAAAGGATACATAATGAGAAGCGGAAAGAAAAACATCATTATGATTTCGGTCCTTCTGGTCCTTGTGTCGGTCCTGATCGTATTCTTCGTTCTGGATCAAAAAGAGCGCGTGATCAAGCAAAAGACGGGTTATTCGATCCCATCCTACTGCAAGATCGAGAAGTATGTCGCCTACGGATCTCTTTTCCATCGGACAGGATTTGAGGCGAAAGTCCGGATCGATTCGGCGGATAACATGAATGTGGTCATTACCGATATGCAGGCGATGCTGGGCGACGATTACCATGAGATCTCGCTGGCAGATTACAGCGCTGAGAAGTATGCACTGTTTTCCGGGACGAAACTGATTCCGGATCCGACATCGATCTCCTGGGTCATCGTAGGTCCCGTAAAGTCCGGAACACTGGTGTGTTTCGTGTGCGTTGAGAACATGGCTGACTGTTACATGTACATGTACTATAACGATTGATACTGTAAGTTAGGAAAATTTGTTGAGAAATTATACCGCAGGTATACTGACAAATAAAAATCATAGTGGTACATTACTAGTATCGAAGAACATTCGAACACATAAATTTAAAGAAAGGAGCGTTTCACGGATGAAAAACATTATTACGATCAACACTTATACGATTACATCAAAAGCCGCATGGTCCGTCGTGGGTGTTTGTGCCTGTGACTTTAAGCATCGTCATCTTGCGGACAAATATGGAAAAGCATTTGTGAAACGTTCAGTATGATAGGGTTTCACGAAAAAGTCGTTTAGGAACACGACCGCTTTTCCAGATCTTGTGGAAAAGCGGTTTTTTTATCTTTTAATCTAATTATTTTTTACAAAGGAATGGGGGAATGACCTATGCTACCAATCATCAACATGGAAGAGACCGGATGTAATATCGTTCGGCTTCGCGAGGATGCGGGACTGTCCGTACGGGATCTTCAGGATATTTTTGGATTTGCAACGCCTCAGGCCATCTACAAGTGGCAGCGCGGTGTTTCGATGCCCACCATCGACAACCTGGTCGTACTTTCCGTAACATTCCAGGTACCGATCGAAAGGATCCTGGTGGTGGACCAAGTTGGATAATGCAGGAATAACTCCTGAATCGTTTATTGAGTTATTGAAAGAATATTTTGTCAGGTGTTGCGTGTCGCGTTTTAACCGGTATGCAGCACCTGACTTGTTATAGACAAAAGATGTCTCCGGTGTTATACTGAACTAAACGAAAATATGTTCGAAAGCATGTACGGATTTACCATGGAAAATAAGCAGCAGAACCGATTTGTGATCCACTCCCCATTTGCTCCGACAGGAGATCAGCCCCAGGCGATCGAGGGCCTGATCGACGGGCTTGCGCATGGCGCGAAGTGCCAGACGCTTCTGGGTGTCACCGGTTCCGGTAAGACATTTACCATGGCGAACATTATCGAGAGGACCCAGCGTCCGACACTGGTCATCGCACCGAATAAGACGCTGGCGGCACAGCTCGCTGCGGAGTTTAAAGCCTTCTTCCCGGAAAATGCCGTGGAATTCTTCGTTTCCTACTATGATTACTACCAGCCGGAAGCCTATATCGCTTCGACGGATACGTTTATCGAGAAAGACTGCGATATCAACGACGAGATCGACCGCATGCGTCACAGTGCGACGAGTTCGCTTCTCGAGAGAAGAGATGTCATCGTGGTCGCCTCCGTCTCCTGCATCTATGGTCTCGGCGACCCCTCAGACTATAAGGACCTGATGGTGAACCTCCGGGCCGGTATGTGTGTCTCCCGGGATGCCGTCATCCGTAAGCTTATCGACCTTCAGTACGTGAGAAACGACTATGAGATCACGCGCGGTGCTTTTCGCGTAAAAGGAGATACTCTGGATATTTTCCCGCCGTCTTCGGAAGAACTTCTGACGAGGGTGACTTTCTTCGGCGATGAGATCGAGAAGATCTCCGAGGTCCATTATCTTACCGGCAAGGTCATGTGGAACAGAAACTATGCCGTGATCTTCCCGGCGTCCCACTATGCGACGACGAAAGAAAAACTCGAGCATGCCATCGTGACGATCGAGGAGGAACTGGACGAACGTCTTAAGGAACTCCGTGAGCAGGGCAAGCTCATCGAGGCTTACCGCCTCGAGCAGAGGACGAGATACGATCTGGAGATGCTCTCCGAGACCGGCTTTGTGAAGGGCATCGAGAACTACTCGCGCCATCTAACGAGAAGAAAGCCGGGCGAACCGCCCTATACGCTGATGGACTTCATGCCGGAAGATTATCTTCTCATGATCGATGAGTCGCATGTCACGGTCCCGCAGATCGGGGCGATGTATAACGGCGACAGATCAAGGAAAACGACGCTCGTGGACTATGGTTTCCGCCTGCCGTCGGCCTTCGACAACCGTCCGTTGAAGTTTGAGGAATTTGAAAAGAAGATGGGACAGACGATCTTCGTGTCGGCGACTCCGGCGAAATACGAAGCGGAGCACAGCGAGAAGACAGTCGAGCAGATCATACGTCCGACGGGACTTCTCGATCCGGAGATCTCGATCCGTCCTGTAGAAGGTCAGATGGAAGATATCCTAACGGAGATCAGAGAGACGGTCAGCAAGGGCGAAAGAGCCCTGATATTGACCCTGACGAAGAAGATGTCCGAAGATCTTACGGGTTATCTCAAGCAGGAAGATATAAGGGTCAAATATCTGCACTCGGATATCGATACCGTGGATCGCATGAAGATCCTAAGACAGCTCCGACAGGGTGAGTTTGACGTGCTCGTCGGCATCAACCTCCTGCGTGAGGGCCTGGATATTCCGGAGGTATCACTTCTTATGATCCTCGATGCGGATAAGGAAGGTTTCCTGCGCTCGACGAGGTCTCTCATCCAGATGATCGGACGTGCCGCGCGTAACGTCAACGGACGGGTCATTTTCTATGCGGATGATGTCACGGATTCCATGTTCGAAGCGGTTTCTGAAACTAACCGTCGACGCGGGATCCAGATCCAGTATAATAAGGATAATCACATCACTCCGAGAAGTGTCAGAAAAGAAGTCCGCGATGTGCTGGCGACCATGGAGGACGTCAGCCGGGAAGACCAGATCGACATGAAGGATCTTTCGGATCTTGTCAACGAGAAGAAGACCCATATGTCGAGAAAAGATCTGGAGAAGCTTGCTTCCCGTCTCGAAAAGGAGATGAAAGCGGCGGCCAAGGATCTCGAGTTCGAGGAGGCCGCGCGACTTCGCGATCTGCTCGTGATCGTAAAAGGAAAACTTACCGACGGCTGATCTTTTCAATATGGAAAAGGCCGGCGGAAATGTAGAGGAAAACCAGATGGCAGAAGAGATCTCGCAGGGTTTTGTGCACCTGCATCTACATACCGAATACAGTCTTCTGGATGGTGCGATCCGCATCAAGCAGCTGGCTGCCCGTCTTAAGGAACTGGGCATGACTTCCTGTGCCATCACAGATCACGGCGTCATGTACGGATGCGTGGAATTCTTTAAGGCCATGACGGAAGAAGGCATCCACCCGATCATCGGATGTGAAGTATATGTCGCTCCCCGAGGCCGTTTCCTCAAAGAGATCGAAGATCGAAACTACTACCACCTCGTGCTCCTGGCCAAGAACGATGAGGGACTTAAAAACTTAAACCGTCTGGTTTCGGCAGGTTTCACCGAGGGTTTCTACTATAAGCCCAGGATCGACCATGAGATCCTCGAAAAGTACTCGGATGGGCTGATCGCGCTTTCAGCCTGTGTGTCGGGCGAAGTCGCGACCCATATTCTAAATGACGAGCCGGAAAAGGCGAAGCAGGCGGCCCTCTGGTATGACCGCGTGTTCGGCCGAGGCAATTACTATCTTGAGATCCAGAGCAATCAGCTGGTGGAACAGACCAAGGTCAACCAGCATCTGATCATGCTCAGTAATGAGACGGGGATCCCGCTCGTGGCGACCAACGACTGCCATTATATGTACAGAGAAGACAGCAAGGCACATGAAGTGCTTCTTTGCATGCAGACCGGAAAGAGAATGAGCGATCCGGACCGCATGAAGATGCCGACCGATGACTTCTATATCAAATCCGAAGAGGAGATGCGCAGCTATTTTGCATCGGTTCCGTCGGCGATCGAGAATACGACGAAGATCGCAAGCCAGTGCCATGCGGGCTATACCTTTGACCAGATCCACCTGCCGGCATTTGATGTGCCGCTCGAATATGCCGATGCTGAAGAATATCTGCGGCATCTTTGCAACGAGGGCTTGAACAAGCGGCTGACCTGGTGCACCGATCCCGACGAAAGAAAAGAATACGAAAAGCGTGCCGAGTATGAGATGTCGGTCATCACATCGATGGGTTACACGGATTATTACCTGATCGTATGGGATTTCATCCACTACGCGAAGGAGAATCACATCATGGTAGGTCCGGGCCGTGGTTCCGGTGCAGGATCGCTCGTTGCATATGCACTTTCCATCACGAATATCGATCCGATCAAGTACGGTCTCATCTTCGAACGTTTCCTGAATAATGAGCGAGTCAGCATGCCTGACTTTGACGTCGATTTCTGCTACGAAAGAAGGCAGGAAGTTATCGACTATGTCACGAGAAAGTACGGCGAAGACCGCGTCGCGCAGGTGATCACATTCGGAACGCTGGCCGCCAAGGCCTGCATCAAGGATGTCGCCAGAGCGCTCGATGTGCCATATGCCGAGAGTGACCGGATCTGCAAAATGGTGCCGAATAACCTCGGGATCACGATCGCTGATGCGATCAAGGCTTCTCCGGATCTGAAGAATGAATATGAAAATTCCGATACTGTGAAGCAGGTCCTCGACATGGCCATGAAATTTGAAGGTATGCCCCGTCATGCATCGACCCATGCTGCTGGTGTCATCATCTCAGCCAAGCCGCTGACGGACATCGCTCCTCTTTCCAAAAATGAGGACTCCGTGGTCGTGCAGTTTGCCAAAGCCAATTCTGAGGAGATCGGTCTTTTAAAATTCGACTTCCTCGGTCTTCGTACATTGACAGTCATGCGTGATACCGCGCAGATGGTGTTCGAAAATCAGGGAATAGAGATCGACTATGACCGCATCCCGATGGATGAACCGCAGGTCTTCGAGATGATCAGCCGTGGCGACACGGAAGGCGTGTTCCAGCTTGAAAGTTCGGGCATGACTTCGTTCATGATGGACTTAAAACCGAGCTCGCTTGAGGACGTTATCGCAGGTATTTCCCTTTACCGTCCGGGTCCTATGGACCAGATCCCGAAGTATGTTGCCGCACGTCATGATCCGTCATCCATCAAGTACGACCATCCGCTTCTCGAGCCGATCCTGAACATGACCTACGGCTGTATGATCTATCAGGAACAGGTCATGCAGATCGTGCGTGATCTCGCCGGCTTTTCCATGGGTCAGTCGGATAACATCCGAAGAGCTATGGCGAAGAAGAAGGCATCCCTTATGGAGAAGTACCGCCAGACCTTTATCTACGGCGGTAAAGACGAGAAGGGAAGAGACGTTGCAGGTGCGATCGCCAATGGTGTATCGGAGCCGGTGGCCCGGAAGATCTTCGACGACGTGACGCAGTTTGCCGGCTACGCCTTTAACAAATCCCATGCGGCGGCCTATGCTGTTGTGGGTTACTATACCGCATATTTGAAATATCACTATCCGACCGAATTCATGGCTGCGATGCTCAACTCCTTCCTTGGAAATCAGTCCCAGTCGGCCTGGTACACTTCCTGTGCCAAGAAGATGGGGATCTCGATCCTCCCGCCGTCGGTAAATAAGAGCTCTGTTCGTTTTTCGACCGAAGGGGAGAGAGGTATCCGTATCGGTCTTACAGCCATTAAAAATGTCGGCGAGAATGCCGCGAGAAAACTGGTCGTCGATAGAGAAGTCAACGGGCCGTTTACCTCCTACGGAGATTTCCTCCGAAGAAGTGAGGCGCTCGAGATCAATAAGAAGATGATCGAGAGTCTGATCCTGTGTTCGTCCATGGATGAGTTCGGAATCCCGAGATCGCAGATGCTTGGTGCGATGGAACCGTACTTGAACCGTCTTGCTTCCGGTAAGCGTCAGGCGATGGAAGGCCAGATCTCGATCTTCAGCCTTTTGGGCGATGAGACTGCGGCGCAGGCCGATGAGCCTGTGCTTCCGAACGTAACGGAGTATCCGTTCGAAGAGCGCCTTGCCAAAGAAAAAGAGATGCTGGGCCTTTATGTTTCCGGACATCCGCTCGATAACTATAAAAAAGCAATGGCCGCGGCCAACACGGACAGTACATCGTTCCTGAAGACGTTAAACGACGATATCGGCACGGGACGGGTCCTTTCCGATAAGGAACAGGTCACGATGGCGGGACTGATCGTGTCGAAGAGCCAGAAGACGACGAAGACCGGGAAGTTCATGTGCTTCCTTCGTATCGAGGACATGTTCTCCGATTATGAAGTGATCGTATTCCCGGAAAGCTATTCGAAGTACGGCGCCGTGATCAATTCGGCCAAGGCCCTGATGATCCGCGGCCGTGTCCAGGTGGACGACGATGAAGTCAAGCTGATCCTTGAAGACTGTGTGGCATTAAGTAAAGACGACGAGCCGCTCTGCGAGCTTCCGCCGGCCAGATCCGGAAACTACGGAAACGGAAACTTCAGGAAGAGTAGGTCCCAGGCGCCGTCCGACGCTCCGGTGCTTCCGACAGAAGAAGCTCCGCTTCCCGAAACAGAGGCGCTTCCTTCCGAAAAAGAACCGTCACAGGAATTTTCCGGAAAGAATATGCCGAGGCTGGCGATCCGCTATTTCGGTACTTCGGAAGATGCGGGATTCAAGCGCCTTCTTTCAACATGTGCGTATTTCCACGGCAGTGTTCCGGTATATGTGGCGCTTCCCAAGGAAAAGAGAAATATGAAGCTACCTGCTGAATATAACATCGAATGGAGCCGGGAAGTCTGCAAGATCCTCGTTTCGGAATTCGGTGTCGAAAATGTTTCCCTGTTCTGATTGCTTTGGTATAATACAGAGTATAAATTCGTGAAAGAAAACGGCGGAATGCCATAGCACATCGCTGGGGAGAAAGAATATGTTTGAAGAATATACGAACGGGAATTTGCCAAATCTCAAGGAAATGGTCGCCAAGAACTATGCAAAGATCGATCTGAGCCAGGAACCTGAAGTTCGTGGCGTCGGTATCCTGACTTCCGGTGGCGATGCGCCGGGTATGAATGCGACGATCCGTGCGGTCGTCCGTGCAGGTACGAAGGCCGGTTTTAAGATGATGGGCGTGACCCGCGGTTATCACGGACTTTGGAAGGGCGAAGTCAAGGAACTCGGCCACAGAGATGTTTCCGAGACGCTCCAGCGCGGCGGTACTTTCCTGATGACAGCAAGATCGAAGAGCTTTGAGACACCGGCCGGTGTTCTTCAGGGTGCGAAGATGTGTAAAGTGTTCGGCATCGACTGTCTGGTCGTTGTCGGCGGTGACGGTTCCTTTAAGGGTGCCAGAGACCTCGCCAGGATCGGCATTCCGGTCATCGGCATTCCGGGCACGATCGATAACGACGTCGCCTGCACAGAGTACACGATCGGTTATGACACCGCGATGAATACCGCGATGGAAGCCATCGATAAGCTCCGTGATACGGCATCCTCCCATGAGCGCTGCAGCGTTATCGAAGTTATGGGCCGTCACGCAGGTTATATCGCACTGAATGTAGGTATTGCGACCGGTGCGGAGATCATCCTTCTTCCGGAAGTTCCGTGGGATATGAAGGAAGTCATTAAGGCGATCCTCGACTGCAGAAATAAAGGCAAGAGACACTACATCGTTATCGTAGCGGAAGGTGCCGGCGATGCCACAGAGATCGCCAAGAAGATCCAGGATGCGACTGAGATCGAATCCCGTCCGACGATCCTCGGTCACCTGCAAAGAGGCGGAAGTCCGACGCTTCGTGACCGTACGATGGCAAGCCTTATGGGCGTCCGAGCGATCGAATGTATTAAAGATAAGAGATTGAACCGTCTCGTGGTTTACAGAAATGGTGAGATCACAGATGTAGATATCGAAGAAGGTCTGTCCATGAAGAAGACCATTTCTCTGGACGAAGTAGAAAGATCGAAGCTTCTTACCTGATTAAGGAGCATCTTCTATAAGGACGAATAGGACTTCTTCGAGGAAAAAAGAGGAGTCTATGTATACAACTTTTGAAGAGGAGGCGAAGCGGAAACTCGTCCGCGGCCGTTCTCTTTCCATACTGGAATATGACAAGATATTAGACCGTCTGGTCAATCACGCTCGTACGATATACGGGCGTGAGCTTTGCTATGGGCTGGTCCCGACATCTGACCTTCCCCTTGTGGAGGAATGGCAGAAAGAGACAGAAGATTCACTGGAATTTCTGGTGAAAGAAGGGGCGCTGCCGCTCGGCGGTGTCAATGACGTAAGGGATGCCGTACGCTTTTCCGATACCGGAGCCACGCTTACGATGAAGCATCTTCTGAACATCGCGCAGTTCCTGCGCACGGTGGAGAGGCTCTACCATGTCGAGCCGAAATCTTTGCAGGTAGAGATCAGTGAACATGCGATGCTTCGGGAATTAAAGCAGCTCATCCCGCTGGAGGCGCTGGAGAAAGAGATCTCCATGGCGATCACCGGTGAAAATGAGATGAATGACCGGGCGAGTAATGAACTTTACAACATCCGCCGGCAGATCAAAGATGCGCAGAGCAGCATCCGTGAGATCCTGGAACGCCTGATCAGGAAGAACCCGCAGGCCCTTCAGGATCAGCTCGTCACCATGCGTGACGGGCGCTACTGCGTGCCGGTAAAACCTGAAAAAAAGAGTGAGGTCCCGGGTGTCGTACACGACACCTCTTCGTCCGGACAGACCCTGTTCATCGAGCCGATGGCGGTCGTAGAATTAAACAACAAGATACGCGAATGGACAGCGGCCGAACAGGAAGAGATCAACCGTATCCTCGGGATCTTAAGCGGCAAGGTCGGCATCAGTAAAGATGCGATCCTAGCGGATATCGCACTGGTCGGACATATCGACTTTATGCAGGCGAAAGCCCAGTTTGCACTGGAACTGGACGGATCCCGTCCCAAACTGAATGATCAGGGACGGATCATCCTTCGGAGAGCACGTCATCCTCTGATCGAAAAGGACCGTGTCGTGCCGATCGATTTTTCTGTCGGCACCGACTACAGAACACTCGTCATTACCGGCCCGAATACGGGCGGTAAGACCGTTTCCCTGAAGACGTGCGGACTTATCTCCCTGATGGCGATGGCCGGGCTTTTCATCCCCTGCAGTGACGGATCCGAAGTCTCGACTTTTACGAAAGTACTGGCCGATATCGGAGACGAGCAGAGCATTGAGCAGAGCCTTTCGACCTTCTCGGCGCACATGACAAATCTCGTGCAGATATTAAAACTCACCAAGCCCACGACACTGGTACTGGTCGATGAGCTCGGTTCCGGAACAGATCCGACGGAGGGCGCGGCACTTGCGATCGCGATCCTGGATGAGTGCAGAAGAAAAGGTGCCGTGACGGTGGCAACGACGCACTATAAGGAACTTAAAGCCTATGCGGTCGAGCAGGAAGGCGTCGAGAACGCCTGCTGCGAATTCGATACGGAGACACTGTCCCCGACATATCGTCTGATGATCGGCCTTCCGGGTGTCAGTAACGCGTTTGTGATCTCGAGAAAACTGGGTCTTTCCCCGAGGATCATCGAGAATGCACAGAGCATTCTTTCCGAAGAGAGCCTCAAAGTCGAAGAACTCCTTTCTTCGGCTGAGCGCCATAACCGTGAAAGCGAAAAACTCCAGCAGGAGATCTCCGATCTACGTGACGAAGTCAAGCGCCAGACGGAAGAACTTGAGAATCGGAAAAAGCAGATCGAAAAGGAAAGAAAGAAGATCCTCGCGCAGGCCAGAGAAGAGAAGCAGGAGATGCTCGAGGAAGTTCTCGAGAAAGCCGATTCCATCTTAGACGAGATGAAAGAGATCCAGAAGCTTCAGAACAGCCACGAGGCGGAAAGAAAGCTTCGTGCGATCAGGAACAATCTTCGTGCCGGCCTTTCGGATATCGACGCGGAGCGCGACGATGACGAAGTGCCGGAAGAGATCCCGGGCGAGAAGCCGGATAAGATCCGAGAGGGCGGACTATACTATTCGCCGAATCTCGACGTGACGGGAATCGTGATCAAGGGACCTGACAAGGGCGGCAACTGTATCCTTTCTTCCGGCCCTTTGAAACTGACTGTCGCGGCCGATTCTCTTCGTTATCCGAAGAAGGAAGAGGTGAAGAAGAGCGCGACCCGTTCCCGTAAAGAACCGAAGCGCAGTGCTTCCGTCTCCCGTGCGGACCAGATCCGCCTGAATAAGAAGGCGACCATGATGCCGGAGATCCAGCTTCTCGGCATGACTGTCGATGAAGCGGTCCATGCGCTCGACAGCTACTTAGACGACTGCGTGATCAGCAATATCGAGAATATCCGTATCGTTCACGGAAAAGGAACCGGCGCTCTGCGTTCTGCGGTCCACCAGTTCCTGAAAAAGGATAAGCGCGTGAGGACATTCCGCCTCGGCACCTTCGGCGAAGGTGAAGATGGTGTCACGATCGCGGAATTAAGATAGGAGGAAGAAATGAAAGAAGAGAATGAGAAAAAAGTGCGCCTTTATGTTTTTGTCGGTGCTTACGGCAGCGGCAAATCCGAAGTGTCGGTGCATTTTGCCCATATGCTGAAGAAAGAAGACCCGTCAGCGAAGGTCATGCTTGCGGACCTCGATATCGTTAATCCCTATTATCGTTCCGCCGATGCAAAAGAAGCGCTCGAGGCGGAGGGGATCCGCGTGATCGTACCGGAGTACGCGAACACGAACGTCGATGTGCCGGCGCTTTCTGGTGAGGTGTATTCCGCCTTCGATATGCCGGATACGGTCGCTGTCTTTGATATCGGCGGCGAGGATCTGGGCGCGAGAGTCCTGGGTGCGATGCTCAGCCGTTTCCAGAAGATCGAGTACCGTGTATATATGGTCGTCAATGCTTTCCGTCCGTTCACTTCGGATCCGGAAGGCATCAGGGAGATGTGCGCGGAGCTTTCAGAAGCGGCACGTCTTCCGATCTCGGGATTCATCAACAACTCGAATCTTCTGGAGGAGACGACGGAAGAAGAACTCATCGAAGGGGAAAAGGTACTTCTTGAGGCCTCGAAGCTGACGGGTATCCCGATCGTTTATCAGACAGGCCTCGACCACGTCCTTCCGGAAAACTGGAGAGAGAAGACACCTGCGGATATTCCTGTTCTCCGCATGGATCGGAAGGTCCTCTATAAGTATTAATTTTTTGGGAGGAAAAAGATATGCCACAGATAGCGATCTACGGAATCATTGCAGTAGGTGGTCTTCTTGTGCTGGCTGGTGTGATCGGAGCTGCCAGAAGAGCTTTCCGTAATTCCCTGATCGGCCAGATCATGGAAGGGGTCAAGCAGGAAGTGCGTGAAGGAAAAGTCGGACCGGAGGATTTTTCGTTGAAGCAGGAGCTGGCGACACCCAAATCCGTCTCGGATCTTTCGACGGCCCTGATCCCGAGGATCAATAAAGACTTTCCGGATCTCAGCCTTTCGCAGATGCAGAGTGCCGCCCAGGCGGTCCTTGTGAGAAGCCTTGATCTTCTCATGCAGATGACGACGGGAGGCAACGGAGATACCATCGACCGGATCCAGACAGAACTGAACGCATGCGGCATCGGAGTGACCCGTTCTCTGTCCGAAGAACTGTGGCAGAAGATCGCTTCTGCCAGGGCGGAAGGCAAAACTCTGATTTACCGTGAGGTAATCGTGCATAAGGGCGGAATTAACGCCTATCAAAAGAATTTATCCACGGTGGAAATCACCTTCCAATATTCGTTACAATGTTTGCAATACCAGGAAAGAAATGGTAAATTTATATCAGGCAATCGAGCGACTCCAACGCAGACCAGGTACAACGTGAAAGTAGTGAATATACTGGACGCAGACCGGTATGCAGCGGAAGACATTAAGGGAGTAGGTTTCACCTGTCCTCATTGCGGCGCCCCGGTCAGGCATCTGGGTACAGACGTTTGTTCTTATTGCGGCACAGCGATTAAAACAGTTGATATGCGAATCTGGCTTGTCGATAAGTTGGTCGAGATCTGAATATTTTTTCTTGTAGGGAGGAGATTAAAATGGGATTAATTAAAGCTGCAATTCAAGCTGTCGGCGGAAACTTAAGAGATCAGTACCTTGAGTTCTTCACATGTGACTCTCTGGGTCAGGAAGTTCTTCTGCGCCGCGGTGCGAAAGTAATGCGTAACGGCAGCAACAAGGGCGATGCGGAGATCATCTCCAATGGTTCCAAGATCGCAGTTCCGGAAGGAACAGCTCTTATCCTTGTTGATAACGGACGTGTTATCGACTTCACAACTGAGGCAGGTATGTATACTTGGGATACATCTTCTGCTCCGTCTTGCTTCGGTTCAAGCGGATTCCTCGATGGCGTAAAGAAGTCCTGCGGAGATATCTGGAACCGTATTAAGGCCGGTGGTGAGGCTCTTACTCAGCAGAGAGTTTACTTCGTAAACATGCTCGAGATGGTCGACAATAAGTTCGGCACAGCAGCTCCGCTTCCGTACGATGATCCGACATATCGTGGTATCTACATCAGAATGAACGGTACATTCTCGTTCAAGATCGTAGATCCGGTCACATTCTTCAAGAACATTGCAGGTAACGTTTCCGGTGATTATCGCCGTGACGAACTGATGGGCAAGAATGGCCAGCCTGGTCAGGCTAAGGCTGAGTTCCTTATGTACCTCGGCGAAGCACTCAATAAGATGGGTGCCGGCGGAGAAGAAGTACAGTACAACCGCCTCCAGTCCCAGCAGGTAAAACTTGCTAAGTACATGAACGAAGTTCTGGACGAAGATTGGCTCCAGGGCCGTGGTATGATCGTTGAGAAAGTAGCAGTTATGTCTGTTACACCTGACGATGAGTCCAGAAAGAGAATCCAGGACATGGACGATGGTCTTATGTTTGGTAACAACCCGCAGATGGCTGCCGGTTACCAGATCAAGGGTTCCGTCGATGCTATGAAGACAGCTGCCGGTAATCAGGCAGGTGCCGGCAATGCAATGATGGGCGTTGGCCTCGTTGGTGGATTCAATGGTAGTGCTATGAATCCTGGTAATCAGGGTATGGCTTTCCTGCAGCAGCAGCAGATGATGCAGCAGCAACAGCAGGCAGCCGCTCCGGCAGCTGCGGCAGCAGCAGGCTGGACATGCTCCTGCGGACAGGGCGGCAACCAGGGCAAGTTCTGTGCGAACTGCGGTTCCCCGAAGCCGGCTGATCCGGGCACGTGGACATGCGCATGCGGTCACGCAGGCAACACAGGTAAGTTCTGTGGTGAGTGCGGTAAGCCGAAGCCGGCAGATAATGCAGGCTGGACATGCTCTTGCGGTGCTACCGGCAACACCGGTAAGTTCTGCGGCGAGTGCGGCAAGCCTCAGGCATGATCTTCTGATAGCAACTGAAATTGCAAGGACCGTCTCTTCGGAGACGGTCTTTTTTTCGAAAACGTAAACATTTTGATAATCGTGTTGCAGGATCTCTTTCGACATGATATAAAGAAATTAGTTAAGTTTTTCGTACGAGTGGGAAGAAACGAAATAAAATAGTTGCAAAAGTTTTTGTTTGTTGTCGTTGGACAGACAGGAAAGTATACTTACGGACGCGCGATGAAGTAGTTCAACATACGGAAATATTCACGGAACGTGTAGCGACGAGTTATTGTTTGTTGATTCATTTATTGAAAAACATCGCCGTTCAGATGGCAAGTAACATACGGCAGAGCACTGCTGTAAAAGGTGAGATGACTTCAGTAATGAGATGACAGCTGATCATGAGCATTCAACCGCGAGTGATCAATAGGAGAGGATGAGAGATTATGGTTAAACAAGTAATGAAGAAGTTAGACCTACTTGCATTATCTGTTATGTTTGTTGTCGGCGCTCTGCTACTGGTCATGGGTTTCTTTTTTCCGTGCAAAAAAGTGCAGGCCTCAACTTTAGCGGCGTCAGGTTCCTGCGGCTGCCAATCGGATCCCGATTCTGTAGTGTGGACTTTGGATGATCAGGGTACACTTAAATTATCCGGAAGTGGTCCTACCGATAGTTATCGTTCACCGGTTCTTCAAGGTTCGGATATGATTTTTTATGTTCCTTGGGGTGAGTATGTATCTGACATTAAAAGAGTGGTCATCAACGAAGGTATAACCTCTTTAGGAAAATGCCTTTTTGAAAGGCATACTTCCATTATTGAAGTCTCGATTCCTTCCACTGTTACAGAGATTGAAGATAAAGCATTTGTTAACTGTTCGTCTTTGACTCAGGTCGTTCTTCCGTCAGGCTTAAAGAGTTTAGGAGAGGCTGCTTTTTATGGGTCTGCTTTGGAAACTATAACCATTCCTTCAGGTATGACTACGATTCCGAAGAATGCTTTTGGACAGTGTCAATCCTTAACGAGAGCGTATCTGCCGGAAACTGTGACGGAAATCGGAGAACAGGCTTTTCATAAGTGCACCTCACTGCCTTGGATCAGGCTTCCTTCTTCGCTGAAAGTGTTGGAATGAAAAGCATTTCTCGGTTGCAAAAACCTCAATAGAATTACGATTCCTTCCAAAGTTACTTCAATCGGCGAGTATGCCTTCTTTGGGACATCACTTTCCGGAAAGTTGGTTATTCCGGATAACGTAACCCAAATCGGTGCATATGCGTTTAGAAATCTGAAATTCCTGGATACGGTAAAACTGTCCAAGCGGCTTCAGACTATCGGAGAAGGAGCTTTTTACGGATGCTCGGGACTGTCTACCATAGTGATTCCGGATAGCGTCACAGAAATCAAAGACTTTGCTTTCTGGCAATGTTCAAAGCTTAAAACCATCACGCTTTCATCGAATTTGTCAGCGATAGGAAAGGAAGCTTTTGCTTATTGTCCTGTTGAGGATCTTGTGATTCCGGATAGCGTCACGAAGATTGGTCAAAACATATTTGAGAGTTGCGGTTCTTTAGTAAGTGTAGTTCTTTCTCAGAATATTAAAGTGATACCAAGTGGAGCATTTAAGGATTGCTCGTCTTTAAGATCAGTGGAGATCCCTGATGGTGTTACTACAATAGAAGAGAGTGCTTTTTCCGGCTGTGTACAGCTATCACGAATCGTGTTGTTGGGTGGCCCGGGAGAGATTATGGATCCCAATGCATTTTCTTCTGTCAGCGCTGAGATCTACTATCCGGAAGGAAAAATGTGGGAAATGCCGGAGATTCCTGAAAACATGGATGATTTTCATCTGACATGGATCTCTTTCTCGGGAAGATATACGGTGAAGTATAAATCATCAGAGGAAGAACCGGAGGTTCTTTGTAAAAAAATCTTCGGTGGGGAAGAAGAGATCATTGAAGATCTGAAAGTGCAAAAGCCATATTATGATTTTCTTGGCTGGTCAAGAAGTGAAACGGCAACGGCAGCGCAGTATCACGCTGGTGATAGAATCACAGTTTCCGAAGATATAGTGCTTTATGCGGTGTGGAAGAAGATAGATCTCCCGCCGGAGGTGACAAATCTAAAAGCAGAGCCGGCTGGAAAAGGAAGAGTAACAATTACATGGACAGCTAGTTCCGGTGCAGAAGGTTATATCATCTACGCACAGAAGAATAACGTATATGCATTTGTAGGTATGACATTTACAGGAACAAAATATACAGATATTAATGCTCTTTTTGATGACTACAACTATTACTGGGTATTCCCATATGTCAAGGACGATATGGGTAATAAGATAATTCGGGATACTGATACTTATGTGTATGCGAAGGGGATTCTTCCTGCGGTGAACGGCCTTAAAGCCTCTTCGACCGCTAGTGGTGTGAAACTTACCTGGAATGCTGTGACCGGAGCAGACGGCTATCTCGTCTACGGTATCGTCGATGGAAAACCATACGGTTATGTCGGCATGACGACAAAAGGAACTACCTTCACAGATAAGACGGCGTCGAAGATACAGTATAACTACTACTGGGTATTCCCATACTTTAAGGACAGTAACGGGAAGATGATCGTCGGACAGACGGGAAAGTATACTTACGGCAGAGCACTGCCATAAAAGGCGAGAAGACTTTAGTGATGAGATGACAGCAGATCATAAGCATTCAATCGCGAGTGATCAATTGGGGGGAGACAAAATGGATAATCGACAGATAGATGACGAACTGAATCAAAGACTTATAGACATCATTAAAAACTTAGAAGATGAAAAAGCGTCACTTTCTTCCGAGGAGCATTCATTCGAAAATTATTCATGCAATGATAGCTTTTTTAAGATGGGCGAAAGCACATATTGCAGTTTACCTTATATAACTGATATTGATGGAATGATCTTTCAAGGAAAAATCAGTGATTCTGTTAAAAACGACGGAGTATGTGCTTCGGTCAGGAATATACAGTTGCAGTGTCTGACAAACACAATCGTTATATCGTGGTCTGCCTTAAGTGGAGCTGATGGCTATCTGATCTATGGGCAAAGAAATGGGGACTCGTACGGATATATCGGCATGACAACAGGTGAAAGCAATACTACATTTACTGATACACAAGCATCCGCGCAAGGTATGAATCTGTACTATGTATTTCCGTTCTTTCAGCAGAACAATCAGATTATTCCAGGAGACGTCTCTGTTTGTATTGGAGGCGTAGCATATTTGTTGGATGCACCGTAAAATGAGAAAGAGGAGGAGAAATTATGGTTAATAAACTAATCAAGAAGTTAGTCCTACTTGCACTCTCTGTTATGTTTGTTTTCTCCAGTCTTCCTGTGCCAGTTGCAAATGCAGTTGAAGACGTTCATGATCATTATTGGGGTTTTATACCTTGGAATTCGAATGGCGAATGGGCACCGCATTATCGTTGTTCTATATGCGGAATGGAGACAACTACTGAACCAGCTCCCTACAATGAAGTGCTGGATGAAGTGCATTGCAAAATTGGAGCTTATAATCGAACGAATATTGGCTTCCGTTTGCGTAATGTCTTCAAAGGTGGAAGAAATTCACTTGAGGGGGAAGAGTCCTTTATATATATTCGCGAGGATTCGGAGATTATTCCAGATGGTGAGTTTATCCTTGCCCACACCGAACTTCCGGACATCGTCGAAGGAGAAGTTATGCCCGTGGGCACTTCTTTTTCAGGTAGTGATTTTATATTGGAAGACGGAACAAAGCGTGAATTATCTTTTGTAACATATGAAGATTCGGATGTTGTCATTGCGACATGGGATGTGAGAAATTTTAGTATATTGCTTTATGGAAATCATTGCCAAGTATTAACATTTGAGCTTCACCCGGAAGGTGGAGGATTGAAACCAATTACATATTATTGTGTTGATGAAAAAACGGGTATGACGCCAATGGAAAAGTTTGTTGAACAGGATTGTTCAGAAACGAGCAATCTTCGAGCGAAAGGAGTGGAGAATGCTGTGCAGTTGACCTGGAAAAAGGTGGATGTTGCCGAAGGGTATCTCGTTTATGGGTATAAAAATGGCAAATATGGTTATGTAGGAATGACAAAAGGAACCAGTTTTAAAGATACCAAGGCATTGACCAAGGATTACAACTATTACTGGGTGTTCTCGTATTCATACTGTTTTGGGCACATGATCGTAGGGAAGTGCCGAAGTTATGTGTATTCGAGGGCTTTGCTCCCGGCACCGACGAATTTGAAAGCCTCTTCTGTGAAGGGTGGTGTGAAACTTACCTGGAGTGCTGTGACTGGAGCAGACGGCTATCTCGTCTACGGTATCGTCGATGGAAAACCATATGGTTATGTCGGCATGACAACGAAAGGAACTACATTTACGGATGTGAAGGCTTCTTCCAAAGAATACAATTTCTACTGGGTGATTCCGTACTACAAAGATGGAAATGGAAAGATGATCGTTGGTCAGACTGCCAAGTATACTTACGGAAGAGCATTGGCATGAAACAGATATGATTGAAAGAAAAAAAGGAGCGGCCTTTTCTGACCACTCCTTTTACATATTCAGTTTTAGGTAATTCAAGTAGTATATGAACTCAGCAGTACTTGGTTACGCCTTCAGGAAGTACGTCAGCCGCGCGACTGCAGATAATTGTCGCTGTGATCTTGTCACCGAGGAAATCGTTGAACTTATCAAGGAAAGCTCCGAATCTCTCGTAATCTGTTTCCCCTGTGATCTTCAGGATACTGTCCACATAGATGTGTGTGACGTCATAGTCTTTCGCGCAGATACCTGCTACGAAACTTAAGAACTGTTCGAAACCTTCGACCGGATACTCATCTAAGTCCACGAGACGGACTCTGTATTTCAAAAGACGGTCGAGACGGTGTCCACGCTGGATGCATACGATATTATTATCCGTGGTTGCCTGCTCGTTAATATCCTCTACGAGCTGCGCTGTTTTTCCTGTTCCCTTTTCTCCTGCAATTACCTTTATCATTGGCATCATCTCCTTGTTTTGTTGATTATCCAACGCATTTGTTTTGGATAATTCTATTCTACATGATAACTTGGATAATTTGAATAGCGTTTGTAAGAAAAAGTTGGTAAAAATTGTGTAAATAAAACAAAGGCGCATATTTGTGGGTGAAAAGGGGAAAAGCATAGAAAAACAGGGCTTTTTCACGAAAAAGACTTGTCAGGCTATAAAATAAGTGATAGTATGTCTTATGTTACTAGAGGTTTTGCTTCAGAGTGGGTCTTGGCCCGCTCTTTTGTTTATCAGAAATAATCGGAGGCAACATGGCGGGAAGATCAAAAGTCGCACAGGAAGCGTTTGATATTGCAGAGCCGATCGTAAAAGAACTCGGCTTTGATCTCGTGGACTGTGAATATAAGAAAGAAGGGCAGTATTACTTCCTTCGGATCTTTATCGATAAGCGCGGCGGGATCTCGATCGAGGACTGCGAAGCGGTAAGCCGGAAGGTGGACGAAGCGCTCGAAGGAAAACTGCATGCGGATCCGGATTATTTTGAAGTATCCTCGCCGGGTGCGACGAGACCGTTTTCTTCGCTGGCTGACTATGTCCGCCACCAGGGTGAAGAGATCGAAGTGTCTCTGTTTGCTCCCATCGACGGTGCCAAGCATCTCGAAGGGATCATTGAAGAAGCAAACGAAGAGGAACTGGTCCTTCTGATCGGGGAAAAGAAGCTTTCGCTTCCCTGGAACCAGGTCAGCAAGGCGAATCGAACGATACGTTTTTAATTTTGGCAGCAAATAGAGATAAAGGAGAAAGTTTATGAAAAACGAAGAACTGTTGCAGGCCATCCATGCATTGGCAAAAGAAAGAGGATTTGACGAGGAAGTGCTTTTCGAGGCAATCGAAGAAGCGATAGTCGCGGCTTTTAAGAGAGAATTCTCCGATGCCAAGCAGAACGAGAAGGTATTTGCCGAGATCGACCGTGAGACCGGTGAGATGTATGTCTACGAAGTCGTTGAGGTCGTATCCGAGGTCACCAACCCGAAGACCCAGATCTCCCTTGCCGAGGCAAAAGAGATCGATCCGGATCTTGAAGAAGGCGATACCATTGAGATGACCATCGATGTTGAGTCTCTCGGACGTCTGGCAGCAGGAGCCGCCAAGGCCGCGATCAGCAAGAAGCTTCGCGATACAGAGAATGACCGCATCCAGTCTGAGTTCTCCGATAAGATCGGCGAGCTGGCCAGCGGCGTGATCCAGAGATCTGATAACCGCTTCGTTTTCGTAGATATCGGACGTGCGGAAGCGACCCTTCCGAAGCAGGAGCAGGTAAAGGATGAGGACTATTCCTTTAACAAGAGAATGAAGTTCCTGATCCTCCGCGTAGAGACACAGAAGGAGCGTCCGGTGGTCATCATCTCCAGAAGCCATCCGAACCTGGTTAAGAAGCTTCTTGAAAAGGAAGTTCCGGAGATCCACGACGGTATTGTCGAGATCGTATCTGTTGCCCGTGAGGCAGGCTCCCGTTCCAAGGTCGCCGTTATCTCCAGAGACCCGGATGTAGATCCGCTCGGCGCATGCGTAGGCCAGCGCGGTGCACGTATCCAGGCAATCACCGATGAGCTCGGCAACGAGAAGATCGACGTGATCGCATACTCCGATGATCCGGCTGTATATATCAGCAATGCGCTTTCTCCGGCAAAGGTCGAGCGTGTAGATGCAGAGATCATCACCAACGAAGACGGCACACAGGAAAAGAACGCTCAGGTCGTCGTTCCGGACCAGCAGTATTCTCTGGCGATCGGACGTTCCGGTCAGAACGTACGTCTTGCAGCTCGTCTTACCGGCTGGAAGATCGACATCAAGAGCACATCCCAGTTCCAGCAGATGGTTCAGAACGACTTCGTCGCAAACTTCACTGTTGCAGATGACGAGGGAAGTGAAGGCGCTGCTTCTGAGGAGCAGGCATAAGAAGGACAGGCTTTAGGTTATGGCAAAGAAGATACCCATGAGAATGTGCGTGAGCTGCCGTGAGCGCTTCGCCAAAAAGGACCTGATCCGTATCGTGGCTACACCGGACGGAAAGGTCACCGTGGATCCGACCGGGAGACTTCCCGGGCGAGGAGCATATGTCTGTCATGACCCGGAGTGCATGAAGAAGGCTGTCGAGAATTGTCAGTTCGACAGAGGACTTCACGTCAAGGTGGATCCGGAAGCGATCAAGCCGGATCTTGAAAAACTGCAGGAGGATGGTCCGGAATCATGAAGGACAAACCTGCAACGAAACAGCGGATACTGAGCACTATCGGTCTTTCTTTTCGGGCAGGACTGATGACATCCGGATTTGACGCGATCACACTGGCGCTTCATCAGGGAGCGGTCGAGCTTCTGATCGTAGCCACGGACGGATCCGAAAAGCAGAGAGACAAACTCCTGCGGATCGCAAAAGAAGAAGAGACGGCCGCGAGGTCTTTCGGAACTGCCGAAGAACTCGGACAGGCCATCGGAAAAGATAACCGTATCGCGGTCGCGATACTCGATCAGGGAATGGGGAAAAAGCTCCTGAAGCTGATCGATGAGAACAAGAAGGTCGAAAAGTCCGCAGAAGGTGCGGAATAAACAGGAGGATTTGAATGGCAGAAAAAGACAAGAAAACACCAAAGACGGAAGAGCAGGCTGAGGTCAAGGTAGAGTCTTCGGTACCGCAGAAAACGGTAAGCGGTATTTCAGGTACGAAGACCCTTCGAGTCGGTCGTGTAAACAAGAAGGCCAAGAAACCTCCGGTTGAGGAAGGCCAGGAGGCGCCGAAGGAAGAGGTCAAGCCGGTTAAGGAAGAAGCTCCTGTAAAAGAGGCTCCGGTAAAAGAGCCTGCTGTTGCTGAAGCTCCGAAGAAGGCAGCTCCGAAAGCGGAAGAAGCCCCGAAGAAAACAGCAAAAGCTGTAAAGAAAGAGGAGCCGGAAGAGAAGAAGACTGCTCCTGCACCTGCGCCTGCAAAACAGGAAGCGGAAACGAAGCCGGAACCTGCTGAACCGGTAAAGAAAGAAAAAGAAGAGCCAAAGGAAGCACCGAAGGAAGAAGCGAAGCCGAAATCTCCGGAAGCACCGAAGGAAGGACCGAAGCTTTCTTCCGCTGTAGTAAAAGCTCCGTCTGCCGGATATACCCGTGAGACGTCCACATTCGTACGCCAGAAGGATGGCGGTCGTTCCGGCGGATATCAGGGCGGACCAAGATCCGGATCTTCGTATCATTCGGACAGACCCAAGGGCGGACGTCCGAACAATGGCGGATTCAATGGCCAGAGAGGCGGAAACCGCGGCTTTGGCGGCGGATTCCCTCCGAAGGATAAGGACGACGACGATATTTACAACAATAACAGAAACCAGCCGAAGAGACCTTCCAAGCCGAAGCAGGAGCTCCCGCCGGAGGCGACAAAGGAGAAGGCAAACTTCGCAGCCCGTGATGCATACGAGAAGAACAGAAAGGATCCGAAGGCGGATTCCAAGAAGGATAACCAGAAGACGACTGTCAACAATGACCGCCGTTCCGGTAATAAGCGTGCCAACCAGTTCACCGGTAACGCTTCGGATATCCTCTCCAATGACGAGGCTCTCGATTCGATGTACATGGGCGGCAAGGGCAAGAAGAAGGTGAAGCGCCAGTCTTTCGTGGCGGCACCGGTCGTCAAGCCTCAGCTGACACATGTAGAGCTCCCGCCGTTCATTACGGTCAAGGATCTCGCTGATGGTCTCGGAAAGAGATCTGCAGATGTTATCAAGACACTCATGATGATGGGCATGCTGGTTACACTTAACCAGGAACTCGATTACGATACAGCTGCTCTGGTTGCCGGCGAGTACGGCATTACCACAGAGCCGATCGTGGAGGTCACCGAAGAAGATATCCTCTTCGATGAGAGCGAAGATAAAGAGGAGAACATGAAACCGCGTCCGCCGATCGTGGTCGTTATGGGTCACGTTGACCATGGTAAAACATCCCTCCTCGACAAGATCCGTTCCACGTCCGTTGTTAAGGGCGAGGCCGGCGGTATCACCCAGCACATCGGTGCTTACACCGTACGCTGCAAGGGCCGTCAGATCACATTCCTCGATACTCCGGGTCACGAAGCATTTACTACGATGCGTGCCCGTGGTGCACAGGTAACAGATATCGCGATCCTCGTTGTAGCTGCAGATGACGGTGTCATGCCGCAGACCGTTGAGGCGATCAACCATGCGCGTGCCGCAAATACCGAGATCATCGTGGCCATCACGAAGATCGATAAGGTCGGTGCCAATATCGATAAGGTGAAGCAGGAACTGTCTACTCACGACCTCCTTCCGGAGGAATGGGGCGGATCGACCATCATGGTTCCGGTCTCCTCTAAGTCCGGTGAAGGTATCGATGAACTTCTCGAGATGGTCCTTCTTACCGCGGATGTTATGGAACTTAAGGCTGACCCGAAGCGTCAGGCCAAGGGTACGGTCATCGAGGCCAAGCTCGATAAGAACAGAGGTCCGGTTGCGACAGTGCTCGTTCAGCGTGGTACTCTCCGTTCCGGTGATACAGTCGTTACAGGTCCGATCTTCGGTCACATCCGTGCGATGTACGACGAAAACGGTACTGCCCAGAAGAAGGCAGGCCCGTCCGTTCCGGTCGAGATCTTAGGTCTTCCGGAAGTTCCGGAAGCCGGCGAGACATTCTATGCCGTAACCGATGAGAAGATGGCAAGACAGCTCGTTGAGAAACGTCGTATCAAGCAGAGAGAAGAACAGCTGCATAAGTCTTCGAGAATGACACTTGAGAATCTGTCGCAGGTCCTTGCCGAGGGCGAGATCAAGGATCTCAACCTTATCATCAAGGCAGACGTTCAGGGTTCCGTCGAGGCGGTCACCCAGTCTCTCGAGAAACGCACAAACGCAGAAGTCCGCGTCAAGGTCATCCATGGTGGTGTCGGTACGATCACCGAATCCGATGTTACGCTGGCTGACGTATCGAATGCGATCATCATCGGATTTAACGTTCGTCCTTCCGCTGTTGTGGTCGAGCAGGCCAAGGAAGTCGGTGTAGACATTAAGCTTTACAGCGTTATCTATAACGCGATCGAAGATATCGAGGCCGCTATGCGCGGTATGCTCAAGCCGCAGTTCGAAGAAGTCGTACTCGGTCACGTCGAGATCCGTCAGACCTTCAAGGTTTCCTCTGTCGGTACCATCGGTGGTGCGTATGTTAAGGACGGTAAAGTCCTTCGCACATCTGAGGTCCGTGTCGTAAGAAACGGTATCGTCGTACACCAGGGCAAGCTTGCTTCCCTGAAGCGTTTCAAGGACGATGCGAAGGAAGTTGCTGCAGGCTATGAGTGCGGTATCTCGATCGAGAACTATAACGACATCGAAGAAGGCGATATCATTGAAGTCTTCGAGATGCAGGAGATCAAGAGAAAGTAAGTCATTTAGGTAGGAAACATGAGACAGAATCGTGCCGCCCGTGTGGGCGATGAGATACAGAAAGTCATTTCGCAGCTTCTGCTGACGGAAGTCAAGGATCCCCGTATCCCCATGATGACTTCCGTCCTCGAAGTGCGTATGTCTTCCGATCTGACCCATGCCAATGTTTACCTTTCGGTATACGGAACCCAGCAGGAGAAAAGAGAGTGCATGGAGGCAGTTAACCGCGCTTCCGGCTTCATCCGAAGCCAGGTGGCCCGGCGCATCAAGCTTCGTGTGGCTCCCGAACTGCACTTCAAGCTGGATGAGTCGATCGAAAAGAGCATGGATCTTATGGATCTGATCGACCGTACGATCAAGGAGGATCAGGAACGTGCCGGAAACCATGAATGAGTTTGGCAGACGAGTATACGACTATCTTCTTTCCGCTAAGGAAAAAGAGATCCAGATATTCCCGCATGCCCGTGTCGATGGCGACTGCCTGGGCACGGCTTCTGCGCTGGCGGCATCTTTGGTAAAGATGGGCTATCAGGCGAAGGTCATCCTGGAAGTTGCTATCCCGCCGAGACTTCAGTTTATGAATATTCCCGATGATCTGGTCACGATCGTTACGGAAGAAGCTAAAGAAGAGATCAGGGCCCGTCAGGGTCTGGCTTTTGCCGTGGACTGTTCGGAAGGACACCGTATGGGCGCGGCGGAGGATCTTTTCGAGAATGCGGAAAAAGTCGTGGTCGTCGACCACCATGTTTCCGCAACCAATACAAGAGAATATGCTTACGTCGACGGGAAGTCCGCTTCCTGCGCGGAGCTGATGTATGTGATCCTGGAGTCCTGGGAGAAGATCTGCGGGCAGGTCCTGATCGACCGTTTCGTGGCGGACTGCCTTATGGTAGGCATTCAGTCCGACTCGGGAAGATTTTCCTATGAAAACACCAGAGCCAGTTCTTTCCGCATCGCGGCGGACCTGATGGAAAGAGGTGCGAACGTTACCGATAACGCGTACCATCTTTTCGATGAGACCTGCGAAGGCAAAGTGCGTCTTCATGGCATGGCCATGGCGGGCATGCAGCTTTTTGCCGACGGAAAGATCGCTATTACGAAGATCACCCGGGAGATGATGGATTCCACGAATGCGCCGGAAGGAGCTGCGGACGGCATCGTCAATGTCCTTAGAGACATTGATACTGTGCTCGCGGCATTCGTTGTACGTGAAAACGAAGATGGAGAACTCCGCGTCAACTGCCGGACCAAAGTCGGCTTTGATGCTGCAGAATTCGCACAGACCATGGGCGGCGGCGGACATCACCGCGCGGCCGGTTTCAGCGGAAAAAACATAGATATCGATTCCTTTGTCGACAGGATCGTCAAAGAGGCGGTCGTTTATATGGAGAAAGCATGAACGCCGAAGGATCATTAAGCGGCATTATCCTCGTAGATAAACCCGAAGGCATGACGTCGTTTTCGGTCGTTTCACGTATCCGGAAAATACTGCACACGAAAAAGGCAGGACACGCCGGGACCCTCGATCCCTTTGCTACCGGGCTTCTTACCGTAGCGGTCGGAAAAGGGACGCGTGTCCTTCGTTATATGGAAAAGGACGACAAGACTTACCGCGCCCTGATGGAACTCGGGACGATCACCTCGACTGGAGACCGGGACGGAGAAGCGGTCGGCGGAAGAAAGCCGGATCGGGAAGAAGCGGAAGCACTTCGTAAAGAAGACTTTAAAAAGATCAGGGAAAGTGTCTCCTCCATGATCGGCGATATCACGCAGGTCCCGTCGATGTATTCGGCGATCAAGATCAAGGGAAGACCGGCTTATGACTACGCAAGAAAAGGCGAAACGGTCGAGATCCCGGAGCGTCACGTCACGATCTACGATATTACGATCCACAGGATCTACGAAGAGGAAGAGACGTTTTTCATCGATATGACCGTGCATTGCAGCAAGGGTACCTATATCCGGTCGCTCTGTGAGGATATCGGGGAAAAACTCGGATTCGGAGCATACTGTAAAGAATTGAGAAGAATTTCCTGCGGACATTTTTCCATCGAAGAGGCCGTAACGCTGGAAGAACTTGAGGAAAAATACAGTTCCGGGGACGGATCTTTTCTCAAAGAAGAGATATGTGCCATGGGAGGACTACTGCGGATCGAGGTCTCGGAAAAGGAAGCCGCCGATCTTCGAAACGGGAAAAAACTTGATTTCTCTGCTTTTAAAGATAGAATGGAAACCATAGAAGCGGGGCCTTCTGACAGGATCCTCGCGGTATACGATGGAAAGCCGGTGGCCGTGATCTATTCCGAAGAAGAGGAAGGAAGCCTCCTGATCCGGGAAGAAAGGGTATTCGCGTAAGCATGATCGTCTGGAACTGTATCATCAATAAAGAGGGAAAACTGATCTCCAATCCTTTCAGCGCGACCGAAGTCACCGCCCAAAGAGCCGTGGCGCTCGGGTATTTTGACGGTGTGCATCTCGGTCATCAGAAGATCTTCCATACCATGCTCGAGGCGGCCAAAGAATATAACATCCGCGCCGCGGTGCAGACTTTTGAGAATCCGCCGGCATCAAAATCCCAGAACAATCTGATCACGACATATCCGGAACGCTGTCATCTGGTCTCCCATATGGGGATCGACGATCTTTTCGCGCTTCCGTTTAACGAGAAAGTCAAGGACATGAGTCCGGAGAAGTTTATGGAAGTCTGCCTGAAAGACTGGATGAATACAAGAGTCGTCGTAGTCGGAAGAGACTACCGTTTCGGCAAAGACCGTACGGGAGACGTCAAGACGCTTCAAAACTGGGGCGATAAGAACGGCATCACTGTGATCGCTGTCGATCCTATCAACTACGAAGACCGGAGGATCTCCTCAAGCTGGGTAAGAGAACTGATCGCAAGCGGTGACGTAGATAAGGCCGAGACGCTTCTTGGGCATCCGGTCGCTTTTTCCGGCATGGTCGAAAAAGGCCAGCAGCTCGGAAGAAAACTCGGGTTCCCGACGGCCAACATCCGTATCCCGTCGCAGAAGATGATCCCGAAATTCGGAGTATATGCATCCGCATATATCCACGATGGAAAACTCTATCCGTCTATTACGAACATCGGGCTGCGTCCGACAGTCAACAAGGACGATACACTGCCGCTGACGGAAACGATGCTTTTCGATCAGCATATGCAGCTTTACGGCACACATGGAACAGTGCTGCTTCTATCCTTCATCCGTCCGGAAAAACAGTTCTCGTCCATAGATGAACTGCAATCACAGATGCGAAGGGACCAGATCGAAACCAGAAAATACCACAAAAGCCGTCAAATACCTGTTCGGTTTGAGGGATATGTGTGATATTATAGTGCGTGGACAAGAAACAAGAGAAATGAGGGTTTAAGATGCATTACCTATTTGCACTTGAAAAAGACTATGTAACATTCCCCGGCTTAGGCTGGAAATTTCATATCAGTAATGTGGCGCTGGAGATCGGTGGGTTAAAGCTCTACTGGTACGGCGTCCTGATTGCATTCGCTGTTGCACTTTGCCTGGCCCTGGCCATGAAACAGTGCAGGAAGCACGGCCTTACACCGGACCTTCTTACTGACTTCTGTCTGCTTGCGATCCCGTTGGCATTTGTAGGCGCAAGACTTTACTACGTAGCATGTGAGTGGAGCTCTTACTATGTGAAGGGCGATATCAAGGCGACCCTCGGTGAGGTCTTTAACGTACGAGGCGGCGGACTTGCCATCTACGGCGGTGTTCTCGGCGCAGTCCTGGCGGTGTTCCTTATGGGTAAGATCCGCAAAGTTCCGGTATATGCAGTATGGGATTTCGCTATGGTATATATCCCGCTCGGTCAGGCGATCGGCCGCTGGGGCAACTTCTTCAACCAGGAAGCTTTCGGCACGACCACAGATCTTCCGTGGGGCATGAAGAGCACACAGATCTCCCGTTATCTCAGTGTACATTGTCCGAATCTGGATTCCAGTAAGGCAGTACACCCGACATTCTTCTACGAATCTGTCTGCACATTCGCGCTTTTCTTCGTCCTTCTTGCGGTGAGAAAGAAGAGCAAGCGTCCATGGACGGTCACAGCCTGCTACTGCATTTTCTACGGAATCGTCCGTTTCTTTATCGAAGGACTGCGTACAGACTCCCTGTACATTTCGGGAACCGATCTTCGCATCTCCCAGGTCCTTTCTCTGATCCTTATCGTTTTAGGCCTGATCCTTCTTTCCCTCGGCCGTATCTTCGACTGGGAAAAGAAGCCGATCCCGGAGAAGTTCATCAAGGCGGATGAGCAGATGCTCCGTGATGCCCAGAGAAGAAAAGAAGAGAAGCTTCGTGCTTATGAAGAGGACGAAGATGTGGAGGACCGCGTAGAAAGACTGTCCAAATCTTCCTTTACGATCGAAGATGAAGAGGAAGAGTCTGACGAGGAGGAAGACGAGGAGGATTCCCAGGAGGGGGATTCCGAATCTGATGAGGGTGAAAGTGATTCTGAAGATTCCTCGAAGGAGTAAGAGGCACAGATGAATCAAGGCAAGTCCGGTATCGAATTTCTTAAGAATAATTCGCTTCGCACCGTCGATTTCTGGCTGATCATACCGATCCTGTCCATTACGACGATCGGACTTTATGTGTTAAATCTCGTGCTTTCCCAGGGTTTCGAAGGATACCCGGGCATCTTCTATAAGCAGGCGCTCGCCGCCATTATCGGTGTCACGATCGCTTTCGTTATCTGTCTTCTCGACACCCAGTTCATGAAACTGATCGGATGGATATTCTACGGTGTATCCATCCTGCTTCTGATATATGTCCTGATCGACGGCTTTACGCTCGAGAGCACCTGGGGTGCCGACTCTTGGATGAAGCTCCCGATCCTGGGTACGTTCCAGCCATCCGAGCTCACAAAGATCGGACTGGTCATCGTTACCTCATATGTTCTCGAGGATATGGGAACCAAGACCATCACGCTTCTCCGCGGATGGGTGTATCTCGGTATCATCTACGGTGTGCCGATGCTGCTGATCCTGAAACAGCCTGACTTCGGTACGGCGATGGTTATCTTTTTCTCCCTGGTCTGCATGCTCTTTATCTGGAACATGAAGTACAGATACTTCCTTCTGGCGATCTCGGGAGCTGTCGTTGGCGTTATCCCGATCGTATGGAACTTCTATCTGAAACCTTATCAGAAGAAGCGTATCCTGTCTCTGATCTTCGAAGGTTCCGACCCGGTGTCCGAGTGGAACCTCGTGCAGTCAAAACAGGCGATCGCTTCCGGCGGCCTTACGGGAAACCACACGGGCATCCTCGTAAAAGTTCCGGTTAAGGAGTCTGACTTTATCTATTCCGCGGTATCCGAGAGAATGGGCTTTATCGGAACAACAGCCATCCTGCTGCTGGCATTCTTCTTTCTGGTGCGCTGCCTCTATGTCGCGTCGAAGTCTTCTCGAAAGGCCTATTCATATATCGTTGTCGGCCTCACCGGTTCTTACGCATTCCATTTTATCGAGAATATGGGCATGTGCGTCGGACTGCTGCCGATCACCGGAATCCCGCTTCCTTTCGTTAGCTATGGTGGTACGGCAATGATGGTAAACTTCATCTCTTTGGGATTTATATTGAATATCTCGATGGACAGGCGGGCATCCTCGGCCTAGTTTCCTTTCTGTTTTGAATAATACTTTAAGCACTTTCCCGTGCCGTTTTGGGCTAGACCCGATAATCTTGGGAAAGTGCTTTTTTTGCTTGCTTTCGAGTGAGGAGGAGGGGGATTTGGATGTATGGTGTTTTCCCATGCCTGAGTTGGAAGACCTTTTCATGGGAATTAGAAGCATTTGGAATTTCCCATGCCTGATTTTGAAGGTTTTTTCATGGGGAATAGAAGTATTTGGAATTTCCCATGCCCTCTTGGTCATGGGTTTTCTTTGGTCCTTAGTTTACCCATGACGAAATAGACATATCTGGTCATGGGAATTGCAGTTTTCTCACTAATCCCATGAAACCCGTCAGAGAGAAGGGCATGGGGATTCTTTCCCTTTCTTTTGTTCCCATGAAAGCGGCTGTGAGAAGTGGCATGGGTTTTCTTGTGCTCTTAGATTTCCCATGAATCGGCG
The DNA here is from genome assembly GCA_016287245.1 of Clostridia bacterium. Taxonomy (GTDB): domain Bacteria; phylum Bacillota; class Clostridia; order Saccharofermentanales; family Saccharofermentanaceae; genus Scatonaster. The sequence goes on along the minus strand of JAEEWG010000008.1, from coordinate 82,274 downwards.
TTCACCGCAAAGAGCCGAATCTACCGTCTGAGAAGCATGAACGATCTGATTTTTGCGAAAAAAGAACAAAAACGAGCGTTTGTTCGGCTTTAGACCCGAAAATTCGCTATTCTCTAGGTTTTCTTCCTGAAACACTATTGAAATGTAAACGCAATTTGAATAAAATAGCATCAGAAAGTGGTGAAAAGTGGTGCAGAAGTTCAGTACCGGTGTTGAATGGTGGTGGATTTCAAGCAAGTAGAGAAGGAGAAGCATGGCTCGTTTCATCAACAAAATGGATGCGAAGGGAAGAATCTTCATTCCGGCAAAACTCCGGGATCAGATCGGTTCGCCCATGTTTGTGACATTGAACCAGGACAAAGGCTATCTCAGTATCTATGGCGAACAGCACTTTCAGGACATCGTGGAGCAGTTCAGTAAGATCCCGATGACCAACCCGAAGATCCGTCACGCAAGACGTCAGATCATCGGTGAGGCGCTGGAATGCGAACTCGATTCCCAGGGACGTATCTCGGTAAGCTCCGAGCTCTGGAACAGGATCGATGCCGTTCCTTCCGACGAGATCTGCATTTACCAGATCGAAAGCGATATGCTCGAGATCTGCACGAAGAGATACTACGATGCACAGAACGAAGAAGCTGAACAGGAGAGTATAGATCTGGATGGATACGAGATCACAGGATTGTAATTTCCATCACATTCCGGTCCTTTTTGAGGAATGTATGGAGGGTCTGGCCATCAAGCCGGACGGGATCTATGTGGACTGTACAGCCGGTGGCGGCGGACATAGCGCCGGGATCGTAGAAAGACTCGGAGATCACGGAAAACTGATCTCACTGGATAAAGACGATGAAGCTCTGGCGGCCTGTGAGAAGAGAAGAGAGGCGCTGGGAGCGAAAGATAAATGGGTACTCGTAAAGACCGACTTTTCGAAGTTCGGGGAAGTGCTCAAAGAGTTGAACATTGAAAAGGTAGACGGGGTGCTCGCAGATCTTGGCGTATCCTCGCATCAGATCGACACTGTGGACAGAGGTTTTTCCTATATGCAGGAAGGTCCTCTCGACATGAGAATGAACCAAAAGCAGGAGCTTTCGGCTGAAGTGGTGGTCAATGAGTATTCGGAAGGAGATCTTACCAGGATCTTCCGTGAATACGGCGAGGAAAGATATGCAGGCCGCATCGCATCCGTCATCGTGAAAAGAAGAGCCGAAGCGCCGATCCGTTCCACGACTGACCTTGCGGAGATCATTAGAAGTGCGATGCCCCGTGCCGCCAGAAAAGAAGACCAGCATCCGGCAAGACGGTGCTTCCAGGCGATCAGGATCGAAGTCAATCATGAACTTGATTCCGTATCCGAACTTCTGGAAGTCGTGCCCTCCATGCTGAATGCCAATGGTCGGTTTGCGGTGATCTCCTTCCATTCTCTGGAAGACAGACTGGTCAAGGAAGCTTTCCGTAAACTTGAAAATCCGTGCACCTGCCCGAGAGAATTCCCGGTCTGTGTATGCGGGAAACGCCCGTTGGGACGATGCGTCCATAGCAAGCCCATCGTAGCGTCTAAAAAAGAAGCTGTGGAGAATAAACGCTCGGGATGCGCGAAGCTGAGAGTATTTGAAAGGAATGATGAGGTATGGCCCAGGCAGTAAGGACATCAAGAAGACAATCCATGGAAGCTCTGTATGAACGTACAGGGACAGATTTTGCTGTTGGCCTCAATCTCATGGCTTTTGACGACGGTGAAGCGGAGCGTTATATGAGTGCACTTGAAGAAGCGGGGGCAGTCCTGACGCTTCAAAAAGAAGAGAAGAAAAAGCGCATCCGCATGCAGAATAAGCGTGCGATGGCTGCTGCATACGACAATTATCGCAAAAAGACATTTTCCATGACGCTGAAGCGTTTTCGCGACTTTATTTTGTTCGCTTTAGCCGTGGCGTTTGTCACCGCGTTGTTTGGACTTCTGGTGTATAATGAAGCACAGATCGCATCGATGAATTTTGCGAACAATAAAAAAGAACGCCAGATCGATAAGATGCGCCAGGAGACCAGCCAGTTGCGAGAGACACTTTTCGTCAATGCCGACCTCGAATCGGTGAGAAAAGCAGCCAGCCTGCGTCTCGGCATGGTGGAACCGAATGATAGGCAGATCGTCAATGTGGTGATGCCGAAGAAGGATTCAATGACTACGAGTCGTTCCTATAATTCCGTTGGATTAACGGAGGATATCGTTACGGAAGCCAAACGCAACCTGGCGAAATACTATTCGGAAGAGGAGCCATGATCCTCGGACGGGAAAGAAGCGGGGACCAGGAATGTCTTCTGAGGAGAAACGACAGAATATCGAAGTAAAAGATGAGACCGGAACGGCCCGTTTCCGCATCGGCGGAAGGATCGTTCTGGTCATGGTCTTTCTAGGGCTTTCTGCTTTCATGGGATACCTGATCCACGTCCAGTTCGGGATCCAGCATGATCATTACGAAGAATACTCCCATAAAGCGTCCCAGATGCACTGGCAGCGTATCAAGGAAGTGCCGGAACGAGGCGATATCCTTGATCGAAACGGCAATATCCTCGCCAGTACCACATATGAATACACAATCGGCATGACGCCGTCCGATGTCCTGAAATCCCAGGAGGGTCGAAAAGATCCGCAGACTGTCCAGCAGATCGCCGAGAATTTCTCGATCCTGATCGGTGTAGATCCGCAGAAGATGATCGACTGGCTCGGACAGACGGATAAGACTTATATTCAGGTCATGAAAGGCGTTACCTACGAGCAGAGGAATGCGCTCAATTCCTATCTCAGTGAGAACGGGATCGGCGGCATCAAGATCGACTCCGTTCCGAAAAGATACTACAACTACAGCAATCTGGCGGCCCAGGTCATCGGATTTGCCGACCAGAGCGGTAACTCCCTCATCGGTCAGTACGGGATCGAGGCCTATTACAACAGTTACCTGACGGGTACGGAAGGATATACCTACGCAGAGGTCGATAACTATAACCAGAGTGCTCTTCCGTATTCCGCACCGACCAGTATTCAGGCGCAGGACGGCTATAATGTTCAGCTTACTCTGGATATGAACATTCAGCGTATCGCGGAAAATGCCTGCCGTGATGCCTATAACGAGTATAAGCCGCGTGAAGGTGTTACCTGTATCGTTATGGATCCGTATTCCGCAGATATCCTGGCTATGGTCTCCATGCCGGACTTCGATTTAAATACTCCGCGTGAAAAGCCCTATGGCGTTACACAGGAGGCATGGGAAGCTATGACGGATGAGCAGAAGGTCGAACAGCTGATCCGAAATGCCTGGACGAACCGCTGCATCTCTGATACCTACGAGCCGGGTTCTACCATGAAGGCAGTAACGACGGCGATCGCACTCGAAGAAGGCCTTACATGGGAAGATGAGGTCTTAAGCGATGCTCCGATCAAGATCACCACAGTCGATACCATTTCCTGCTGGCGTGAAAAGACGGATGGAAACCACGGCGATGAGACGCTCCGGGAAGCTTTCGAGCGTTCCTGTAACCCGATCTTCGTGCAGTTGGCGCAGCGTGTCGGCATCGAGAAGTATTATGACTATATCCACAATTGCGGTTTTTACGATGTTACCGGCGTCGATCTTCCTGCGGAAGGAAAAGGCATCTTCCACGCTAAGCCGACGAATGTCGACCTTGCGACCCTTTCTTTCGGTGAGTCTTCAACTGTTACGCCACTCCAGCTCGTTACCGTTTATTCGGCTCTTGTTAACGGCGGTACGCTCATGCGTCCGCATATCGCCTCACGTGTGGTAGATAATCAAGGAAATATCATCAAGGAATATGAACCGGAAAGAGTCCGTACCCTTTTCTCGGAAAACACCTCGGCCAGAGTAAGATCGCTGCTGGAGGACGTAGTTAAGGTAGGTACCGGTGCGGCAGGTTATGTGCCGGGTTACTATGTTGCCGGTAAGACTTCCACATCCACCATCGAAGTCGGTGAAGAAGCCGGTATGCACGTTATCTCCTTCGGTTGTTACGCACCGTCCTACGATCCGGAGGTCGTGGTGCTCGTCGTTATCAACAAGCCGGAAGATAAGGACGTCGGATCTTCAGTTGCGGCTAAGGTCGCAGCCCGCGTCGTGGAAGAGACCCTCGAATATCTGGGCGTTGACAGAAAGCTTTCTTCGGATGAATACGACCGTATGGTCATCGAATATCACGTGCCGGATGTTACCGGAATGAGCTACCTCAAGGCGAAAATGCTCCTCGAGGAAGAAGGATTCCAGGTATTGGACGGCTCGGGTACGATGGCCTTTGATGATATCGTCGGTACGATGTATTACGGTGAAAAAGAAACGGTCTATAAGAACACGATCATCGTGCTTTATCCGGGCACAGTTTCTAAAGAAGACATGCCGACGACCATGATCCCGAACTTTGCAGGTATGAATATTATTGAATGCAGGCGTATGGCGAAGCAGTACGGCCTCAATATCGATGTGGAAGGAAATATCAAGGGCACTGTCGTTTCGCAGGATCCGCCGCGCTCGGCGGGCGTGGATGCCGATCCGACACCGGATCCGACTCCACCGCCGGATGATGAGGATCTTCCGGAGCCTACCGAGGAGCCGAATGAAGAACCGGCGGAAACGACTTCTTCTGAAGAAGGATCCACGGAGACTTCTGCTGAGGGTAGTGAAGGAAGCGAGGGTGAATCCACAGCGGAGACAACGCCTCCGCCGCCGAAGGAAGTTCCTTTCGGCACGAGTATTCACTTGAAGATGGAGTAAGGGGAAGTACATATGAAAGCGAAGGATATTCTTTCTGAAATCAAATATGAACTGATCTTCGGATCTCTCGACAAGGAGATCTCCGGGGCGGCGCTCGATTCCCGGAAAGCGGGGAACGAAATGGCCTTCATTGCCATGATCGGCCAGAAGGACGACGGCCATAAGTATATCGTCAAGGCCGCGGAGAACGGATCCCCCCTGATCCTGATCGACGAAAGAAAAAAGGACGGCCTTGCTTCAGAACTTAAGGCCATCGAGGAGCTCGGTTCTGCGGTCGTCTCGGTTCCTGATACGAGAAAAGCTTACGCTGACATGGCCTGCACGTATTTTTCGCATCCTTCAAAAGACATGCAGATCATCGGACTTACAGGAACGAAGGGCAAGACCACTTCGACCTATATCATTCACGAGATATTAAACCGCGCCGGCAGATCCTGCGGCCTGATCGGAACCGTCGAGAACAAGATCTGCGGAAAAGCCTTCAAATCGAAGCACACCACACCGGAAGCCTGGGAATTCCAGCAACTTCTTTCCGAGATGAAAGAAGAAGGCGTGAAGAGCTGCGTGATGGAGGTCTCTTCGCTGGGGTTAAAGTTCAGCAGGACCCACGGCGTGAATTTCGAGATCGGCGTTTTCACGAACTTTTTGAATGACCATATCTCCGACGGGGAGCATGAGACGGAAGAGGATTATTTCGTAAGTAAGCTCCGCCTCTTTGACCACTGCCGGATCGCACTTGTAAATAAGAATACGCGCCGCTTCGATGAGGTTGCCGCTTATGCGGGATCCCATACCGAGAAGTGCTACACCTACAGTGTGAGCGGTGAAGCGGATTTCTATGTAAAAGAACTGTCCCCGGCGACGAAAGATGGTGTCCCGGGCATGCGATTCCTGTTCGTGTGTCCCGACTACGAGACAGAATTCTTTGTCCCGCTCCTTTGCGATTTTAACGTGGACAATGCCCTTTGTGCCGCAGCCTGCGCCCATCTGGCCGGTGTTTCGAAAGAGCAGATCGAAAACGGCATGCTCTTCGTAAAAGTCCCGGGAAGAATGGAGAAGATCGATAATAAGCTGGATCTTAAGGTCTTTGTCGACTATGCCCATAATGGTGACAGCTTAAAGGTGCTCCTTCAGGCGATCCGACCTTCCTGCAAGGGACGGATCATCACGGTGTTCGGCTGTGGCGGTGACCGCCCGCATGACAGAAGGTATACCATGGGCGAAGTGTCCGGCAGATATAGTGATTTTACGGTCGTAACGACAGATAACTCCCGAAGTGAAGAGTTCAGCCGCATTGCCGGCATGATCGTCGAAGGCATAGAAAGAGTTCCGGGTGCTCCGTATGAGATCATCGAAGACCGGAAAAAGGCTATCGCTCATGCGGTGGATATGGCGCATCCTGACGACATCGTCGTCATCGCCGGAAAAGGCCACGAGACTACCATGACCATCAAGGATTCGGTCGTGGAATTCATCGATTCCGTGGTTGCTTCCGAGGTCCTTCGGGCGCTGGAAAAAGAAAGAGGAGTCTAAACATCAATGGCGAAGTTTACTTTAAAAGAAATACTCGATGTCACCGGCGGCGAGCTTTTGCAGTTTCCTTCCGGAAATGAAGGTCTGACGCCGGAAACATTCATGATCGACGGGATCTCCACCGACACGAGGACGATCGAGGAGGGAAATCTCTTCCTGGCGCTGATCGGTGAGAATTTCGACGGGAATAAGTATGCCGTGGCGGCACAGAAGGACGGTGCGCGCGCACTTGTGCTTTCTACCATGGAACATGCGCCGAAGGATATCCCGGTCGTACTCGTTTCCGATACGAAGATCGCTCTTGAAAAGATCGCGGAGTGGTACAGGCTCCGCATGAATTTCAAGGTCATTGGCATCACGGGAAGCTATGGAAAGACCTCTACACGTGAGATGACTGCCAGCGCGCTTTCCCGCGGCTGCAAGGTCTATGCGACGAAGAATAATAACAACAACGAGATCGGCCTTTCGCTGACGATCTTAAATGCTCCGGAGGATACGGATGTGATCGTACTCGAGATGGGCATGCGCCTCCGGGGTGAGATCTCGGAGCTTACACATATCGCCCATCCGGATGTGGCTGTGATCACGAATATCGGTGTCGCCCATATCGAGAGACTGGGCTCCAGAGAAGAGATCCGGAATGCCAAGCTCGAGATCCTCGAGGGATTGAGGGAAAACGGACTTCTGATCATCCCGTATAAGGATGAGATGCTCAGGGAAGCTGTCAGAAGCGGCATGATCCGTAGCGATGTGAAGATCGCCTATACGACACAGGAACCGCTTCCTTCCGAAGTGGAATACGATGGCGTGGCGGTCTCCGGTCCGATCTTCATCGAAGGGGAGCGGATCTGCTGTAATGCCAAAGCCGGTTTTTCGTCACTTACTGATCTGGAACTGAAAATCAAGACGGTCGGCATACACCATATCGGAAATGCACTGGTGGGTGTGCTGTGCGGCCTGTATTTCGGTATCGCTCCGGACCGCCTCGAAGAAGGCGTTTCCGCTTTTGTTCAGGTCGGCCACAGAGAAAGACTTGTGAATATCGAAGGCGTGTATTTCCTGGACGATGCCTATAACGCAGGTCCGGAGTCCATGACAGGGGCTTTTGCCTCGGTAAGACGTCTGGCCGGTGAAACGAAAGCCTACGCATGTATCTCGGATATGCTCGAGCTCGGGGATGTTTCGAAGCAGAAGCATTTTGAGATCGGAAAAGAAGCCGCCAATATCGGCCTTGACGGTATCCTCGTCATGGGAGATTTCCAGGAGGATGTGGAAGCGGGCGTACGGTCCATCTCTTCAGATCTTCCGGTTTATCGATTCTCCGATAAGGATCAGATGACCGAAAAACTTCTAAACCTCGTAAAGGACGGTGATTACGTCCTTCTCAAGGCTTCCCACGCATTCGAGATGTATACAATTCTCGACACATATGGTTCAATAGTTCGAAGAGGAATTGAATCATGAAACGGAAGATGAAACATCTTGTCTCGGAGAACATTGCTTACCGGGAAGACGGAAAAATCCAGTCGCTCGACGTATATGCGCCGCTTCGCGTAAACCTGTTTATCGTCATCATCGTGATCTTTATGATGGCGTTTGGTACGGTCATGCTCTTTTCGGCCAGTATGCCGAAAGCCTATACGTCGCAGGGTAATTCGCTTTATTACGTTATCCGTCAGGGACGGTTTCTGATCCTCGGATTCATCGCGGCGGCCGTGATCACTTTCGTTCCGATCAAGAAATTCGATAAATGGCCGTTTTTCGTAGCCATGTATATCTTGGCGGTCGCAATGGCCGTACTTACGAGGATCATGGGCTCGGTCATCAACGGTTCCAGAAGATGGATCCTGATCGGCGGCTTTTCATTCCAGCCGTCGGAGTTCATCAAGGTGGCGATCGTATTCTTCATCGCCGGATACCGTTCTTTCATCCAGCGAATGAGAAAAAAAGGCCGCCTAAAAGTGAATAAGCAAAGCTCCCAGGCGATCCTTGATGCGATCCTGGATATCACGCTTCCGGGTGCTCTCGTACTGTTCTGCCTGCTGATCGTTGTCCTGCAGCCCCACATGTCGTGCTTCTTGATCTTAAGCGCGATCTCGCTTGTCTGCTTCCTGTGCTGCGGTATTTCCATAAGTTCCTGGATCCGCGGCGGTGCGATCCTTCTCGTGATCTCTATTTTGGCCGGCGGTATCGTGTATCTTTCGATGCCTCTGAAGGAAAAGAAGAAACTCGAGCAGAACTTCGCACACGTGGTTACGCGACTGAATATCTTCGCGACCATGAATGCCGAAGAGGAAGAAGAGAAGAAGGCGGATGATGATGAGACCTACCAGAGTGAGCAGTCCATCATTGCTATCGGTTCCGGCGGCATGACCGGTGTCGGCTTTGGAAACAGCCGCCAGAAGTACATGTATCTTCCGGAGGCGCATAACGACTATGTATATTCCATCATCTGCGAGGAACTGGGGTTCGTCGGCGGACTGGTGGTCATGCTGCTTTTCTGGCTTTTCGCCATAGCGGGATTTATCGTCTCGTGGCAGGCCGACAGTCTTTTCACGCGAGTGCTTACGGCAGGGTATACGACGCTTCTGACGCTGCAGGCATTCCTCAATATCGGCGTTGCCATCGGCGCGATCCCTCCGACCGGAATCACGCTTCCGTTCTTCAGTTTCGGCGGAACGGCCAATTTCTTCTTTATGATCTCAGTAGGAATGATCCTTTCGGTAAGTAAGACCGGCCGAAAGAGAAAAACGATAAAACTGGTGGTGTAATTATGAAAGTATTTCTCGCCGGCGGCGGCACGAGCGGACATATCCATCCGGCTGTAGCCATCGCCGATGAACTGAAAAAGCAGGATAACGAGACCGGCATCCTTTTCTGCGGTACAGAAAAGGGCTTAGAGTCGCAGATCATTCCTTCCATGGGCTATCCTTTTGAGGTGATCCGCGCTTCCCAGCTTCCGATGAAGATCTCGAAAAAGACGTTTAAAGCGGTAAAAGAATTCCTCGCGGGCAGAAAAATGTGCCGAAAGCTCATCCGCGAGCAGAAGCCGGACGTCGTTATCGGCACGGGCGGATTCGTCTGCAGCCCTCTGATCGCTGCCGCTCATAAGGAAAAAGTACCGATCCTTCTTCATGAGCAGAACGCGTTCCCGGGAAGATCCAACCGCATGATGTCCCGTTATGCGGGGACCGTGTGCACGAGTTTTCCGGGGATCGAGCATTATTTTCATAAGAAGGCGAAGATCGTCTTTACCGGAAACCCCATACGACGGGTCTTTTCCGAAGTGGAAAGAAGTGCCTGCCGTGAAAAACTCGGCCTTTCCGATAAAGATACCCTGATCCTCGCCATGGGCGGAAGCCTCGGCGCGAGGACGGTAAACGACGCGATCGTCGAACTTGCGAAGGCCATAACGGATACGAACGTGAAGATCATCTTGAGCGTCGGAAAACAGCGCTATAAGGAAGTGATGGAGCAGGCGAAGGACTGGCCGAAGTCCATCGAGGTGTTCGAGTACATCAAGGACCCGGAAGTTTATCTTTCGGCCTGCGACCTTTTCGTCGGAAGAGCCGGCGCCATCACCTGTGCGGAAGTGCAGGCTGTCGGTGCACCGTCTGTCCTGATCCCGTATCCGTATGCGGCGCAGGATCACCAGACCTATAACGCGAAGACATTTGAAGATGCCCATGCGGGAATACTCCTCCCGGACGACCAGGCCGTGGAGAAGCTGCCGGGCATCGTCACGGAACTTCTTTCCGATCCGGAGAGAATGAAGACCATGCGGGAAAACAGCCGGAAACTGGCGATATACGACGCCGCGTCCCGTATCTGCGATGAGGTAAAAGCACTTGTCCGATAAAGAAGAGAAAAAACCGATCGCCGAAGAGATCGATGAAAGGGAGGACCTCGAGGATCTTGAAGACCTTGAGGAAGAGAAGGTCCGGGAGGAGGGCGGAAAGTCGCCACTTCTGATCTTTTCCGAAAAGATCCAGAGCCTATCCGTAAAGGCCTGGATCAGCATCGTCCTGCTCCTTCTGATCTGTATCCTCGGCATCATCTTTTTCCTTCACGGCAGTTTCCGTATCCAGAGCATCCATATCAGCGGCAACAGGCGTTTCTCGACAGATCAGATACTCCAGATGGCGGATATCCGCACGGGGGAACATCTTTATGCCCATGTGGGCGGATCGCTTTCCGATTATCTGAAACTGAACTACGGAAAGGTCAGGGACCGCATCATTTCATCCGATCCTTATATCGCGGATGCGAATGTTTACCCGAAATACCCGGGAGAAGTTTACATTGAGATTACAGAACGAAGAAAAGTAGCTTACGTCGCAATTCCTGACGGATATGCCGTAATTGCCGAGGATTCCGTGGTCCTGGAGATCTTAAACGGAGAAGTCCCGTCGGGGATCCCGGAGATCCGCGGCCTGCCCATAAGATCTGCACAGATCGGCAAAAAGCTTGATCTTACGTCATCTGAAGGCTATGACATCTGCATCACTATCCTGGGAGCGATCCTGGGCGCAGACGCCGATGCCGCCGAGTCTGAAGACAGCTTCGATTTCCTGACGCATGTGATCTGCGTGCGGTATTGCGAAAACATGACTACATTCATCGATCTTGAGATCCCGGGTGTCACTCATACTATTACAGTAAAGATCGGTACCTTAAACACCATTTCCGACCAGATGGCCTGGCTTCGGTATGCCATCACGACTGGCTATTTTGAGGACAAAGAAGGGTCTGTTCTGGACATGACCGGAAGAGAATATATCCTTCGTTGACGTACTACTATATTTTGGGTTTGGAAACATCCGTCTAACCTTGCGGAAAGACTATGGTAATCATACTGTAACGCTTTTTCTGTCGGCATTTGACCTCTATTGCTTGACCCCAACATTTAGTGTAGAATTGTAAAAGATAGCTAAGAAGCTCATAATGAATAAGTATATAATTAGGCGAGACGGAGGATAGTTGACTATGTCAGATTTTAAGCTCGGATATTCTATGGACGACGAACCATTTGCAGCGATCAAAGTAATCGGTGTTGGTGGCGGCGGATGTAATGCGGTCGACCGCATGATCGAAAGTTCTGTACAGGGCATCGATTTTATCTCGATCAACACGGATCATCAGGCACTGGCCCGTTCTAAGGCACAGATCACTATCCAGATCGGTGAGAAGATCACCAGAGGTCTCGGATGCGGTGCTGATCCGACGGTTGGCGAAAAAGCAGCTGAAGAAAGTAAAGATGAGATCGCACAGGCGATCCGCGGAACAGATATGCTGTTCATCACCGCCGGTATGGGTGGCGGTACCGGTACAGGTGCTGCTCCGGTAGTTGCCCAGATCGCAAGAGAACTCGGCATCCTGACAGTCGCTGTTGTGACCCGTCCGTTCCGTTTCGAAGGTCCGCGTCGTGCTATGAACGCTGAGCGCGGTATCCGCGAGATCGAGAAATATGTAGACTCCCTGATCGTAGTTGCAAATGATAAGCTCCTCGATATTACTGATGAAGATACATCGATCGATGATGCTTTCAACATGGCCGATCAGGTACTGAAGTTTGGTGTTGCCGGTATCTCCGACCTCGTCGCGATCCCTGGTCTCATCAACCTCGACCTGGCAGACGTTCGCCGTATCATGACGAATGCCGGTATCTGCCACATGGGTATCGGTCGTGCTTCCGGTGAGGGCAGAGCAGCCGCAGCCGTTAAGCAGGCTATCAACAGCCCGCTCCTCGATACGACGATCGAAGGCGCAAGAGGCGTTATCATCAACTTCACCGGTTCCCGCAACATGAAGCTCCACGAAATCGATGTCGCTGCTTCTGTTGTTCGTGATGCCGTTGCCGGCGATGCAGACATCATCGTTGGTGCAGTTACAGACCCGACTCTGGAAGACGAGATCATGATCACCGTGATCGCTTCCGGTTTCGATAATACGGAGAATGCTTCCGCGGCTTTCCGCCCGGCAACCTCCATCATCTCGAAGCAGAACCCGACGATCATCGGAAGCACAACTCCTTCCGCATCGACAACACGTCCGGTTTCTCCTATCGGTTCTTCCGCTTTTGAAAAGCCTTCCGCACCGGCTCCGGTTGCTCCGGCAGCTCCTGCAACGAAGGAAGTTCCGGAATTCCTCTTCGGTGATCCGGAACCGGTCGGCGGATCTAGAAACGATGACGCCAAAGTTTATTCTCCGAGCAAGTCCGCTCCGGTAACTCCTGTAGCTCCTGTAGCACCGGTTGCTCCGGTTTCCCGTCCGCAGCCGGCCTATGCTCCGACACCGGCTCCGCAGGCTCCGGTATCCCAGCCGATGCAGGCTGGCGGAAGACCTCAGCCGAACGTAGTTCCTTCGGCGGCTCCGAGAACACAGGCTCCTGTATCCGCTCCGAAGACAGTTGAAGCTCCGGCTCCGGCTAAGGATAAGAAGAGACTTCTTCCTTGGTTCATGACCGATAACGATAATCTGGATGAGTGACGTTTTATGAAGTGCCCTTTTTGTGGACATATGGAAGATAAGGTAATTGATTCGCGGCCTGCGGAGGATGGTTCTGCCATCCGCCGCAGGCGTGAATGTTTATCCTGCTCGTCTCGCTTTACGACCTATGAGAAGGTCGAGCTCCTTCCTCTCCTCGTGGTGAAGAAGGACGGTACACGTGAAGCGTACAGTCAGGAAAAACTGCTCGGAGGCCTCATGAAGGCCTGTGAGAAAAGACCGGTCTCGAGCGATCAGGTGGAATCCATCGTAACTTACGTGGAGAACCAGATCCAGAACTCGGCGAAGAGAGAGATCTCGACCAATGAGATCGGCGAGATGGTCATGCAGCAGCTGAAGGAGATCGACGAAGTCGCCTATGTGCGATTTGCTTCGGTGTATCGGCAGTTCAAGGATGTGAATTCCTTCATGGAGGAACTTCAGGATATGCTGAAGAAGTAAGGGTGAAGTGAGGAAGTAATATGAAGAAGGTATTAGTTGTAGACGACGATCCGAATATTGTTGAAGTGCTTCGACTCTATTTCGATAAGGATGGATTCGCAGTAACGAGCTGCCTTACCGGAGATCGTGCTTTAGAGACTTTTCAGACCGCACAGCCGGACCTGGTCGTACTCGACCTGATGCTTCCCGGTAAGGACGGATATGACATCTGCCGTGAGATCAGAAAGACATCGGATGTGCCGATCATCATGCTGACGGCCCGCTCCGATACCCTGGATAAGGTCGTAGGTCTTGAACTCGGTGCTGATGACTATGTACCGAAGCCGTTCGAGCCGAAGGAACTTCTGGCCCGTGTCAAGGCCGTCTTAAGACGAACGGAAAGACGCGATTCCGGTTCTTCCGATACAAAAGAATCGAAAGATAGCAGTGAAGTGATCTCCTATCAGGGATTCACCGTCGATATGGCCCGTTATGTGGTCACTGTCGAAGGAAAAGAGATTGACATTCCGCCGAAGGAACTCGAACTTCTTTTCTTCCTAGCTTCCCATCCGAACCGTGTATTTACGAGAGAGCAGCTCCTCGAGAACGTATGGGGCTATGATTTCTACGGAGAGTCAAGAACGGTCGATGTGCACGTCAAGCGTATCCGTGAGAAACTGGAAAGACCTGATGTAAAGACCAACTGGCAGATCAAGACGGTTTGGGGCGTCGGTTATAAATTCGAAACGAGCGATAAGGAGTAAGTGATACTATTTCGGGTGAGATATGAAGGATAAGAATAAAAAATCTCAATCCGTGCTGTTCCGTACGACGCTTTCACTGGCGGTCGGTACGATCCTCGTGTTCCTTGTTCTGACGCTGGTGTTCTATCGTCAGACCACGATCTCGCTGATCTCCGATGGAAAAGAAAAGATCGAGCGGCAGGCGGAATCTCTGGCACTGGCCTATGATTCTCTCGCAGCAGATCCTTCCGTCTCTGATTCGGCGATCGAGTCATTTATCAATTCGTTTGCAAGAACAGAGCAGTGCTCGGTATGGTTCGTCCGTTCAGACGGACGTATCGAGTATTCGACGTCTGTTCCGGCTTTTATCCGCGGCGATATCCTGAAAGCGGATAATTATGTTTTCTTAAGCAGTGACAGGGTACTGGAGCTTTTCCTGCATAAAGGGGAGGCCATGACTTCGGACATCACCAACGGTATCTTTGCCAATTCCCGAAGTGTATCCGTATCTGTTTCTGTGGCCACTTCGAAAGAAGATCTCAATATCGTGCTTTTTAACACCATCAACGTGGAGAGGGAAGTCTTCTGGCGTCTGTCCAACGGTCTTCTGCTTCCGATCCTGGTGTCTTTTTCGATGGCGCTTTTATTCTTCTCTCTGATGGCCAGATCCCTGATCCGCCCGCTGCGTGCGCTGTCGGATGCCGCGACCTCCGTCACGAAGGGAGATCTGTCCGTTCGAGTGGATGTGCCTGAGCTTCGAAAGGATTCGACGCTGAAATACATGCTCACGGATGAGATCACGAACATGGTCAATACCGTCAACAGCATGATCGAACGTCTGGAGCGTCAGGAGGCCGACAGAAAGGTCTTCATCTCCAGTATTGCGCATGATCTTAGAACTCCGCTTACGTCCATCAAGGGCTTTTTAAGCGCGATCTCTGACGGGACGATCCCGCCGGAGAGTTATCCGAAGTACATGGACATCATCCAGACCCAGGTCGCCAGGATCCAGGAACTCATCACTTCCATGACGGAAGCGTCGTCCTTAAGCCAGGTCGATGAGTCGAAGATGGAAGAATTCGACATCAACGAGATGATCCACGACACCGTGCAGAATGCGGAGAACCTGATCTCCGGCAAGAACATCAGTGTCAATGTGGACCTCGGGAAGAACTCGGAATCGAAGATGCTGGTATTTGGCGAGTCCCAGCTTCTGTATCGTGTGTTCTATAATCTTTTGACCAATGCCGTGAAGTTTACTCCGGATGACGGTATCATCGGGATCTCCACAAGTTATGACCCGCAGGAAGATAAGGTCTATGTCTCTGTAGAGGATTCCGGCTCGGGTATCCCGCAGGATAAACTCGACCGTGTATTCGAGAGTTTCTATAAGGTCGATCCGTCGAGAACTGAGAGCGGATTCGGTCTGGGACTTTATATCTGCCGTGAGATCATTACCGCGCATGGTGAGAAGATCTGGGCAGAGAACAGTGATGACCTCGGCGGCGCGAAATTCATCTATACTCTCAAGACCCATAGAAACAAGGAGAGCAAATGAGAAAGAAAGATCGCGTGGAGCTGATCCTCCAGCGTCTGCATGAACTGTATCCGCAGACGGAGTGTACCCTCGATATAGACGATAACGTATTCCACCTTGTGGTGAGGGCCGTGCTGTCTGCCCAGTGTACCGATGTGCGCGTCAATGAAGTGACGAAGGTGCTTTTTAAAAAGTACCCGGACTATATGGATTTCCTGAAAGCGGGGGAAGAGAAGATCGCAGAGATCATCAAGCCCTGCGGTTTCTTCCGCGCCAAATCCCACTATCTTTATGAGATCGCAAGAATGATGCGTGACGATTTTTCCGGGCAGGTCCCGAGGACGCAGGACGAGCTGATGCGCTTTCCGGGCGTCGGCAGAAAAGTCGCCAATCTCATCGTTTCCGAGATGTTCGATACACCTGCCGTGGTCGTCGATACGCACTGCATGCGCGTGTCCGGCCGTCTGGGTCTAAGTTCCGGAAAAGATCCGCTTGTGATCGAAAAGGAGCTCATGAAGATCCTCCCGAAGGAGGAGTGGGCGCCGTTCGGACACAGAATGGTCGACCATGGTCGTGCCGTCTGCACTGCGAGATCACCAAAGTGCGGGGAATGCACGCTTTCGGAATACTGTCCGTCCGCAAAGAAGGTGTAAGGATATGGCAGAGATAAATCTCGATACCCCTGTACAGTTTCTCCCGAAAGTTGGAGAACGACGCGCCAAGCAGCTCGAAAAACTCGGGATCTACCGCGTCTATGACCTGCTGACATTTTTCCCGAGAAGATACGAAGACTGGTCGGAATGTGTTCCGCTTTTCAAACTCGAGCACGATAAGGAACAGTCGTTTATTGCGACCATCGTCAACGAACCGAGAGTATCCAGACACAAAGGGAAGACGACGATCTTCGCGACCCTTTCCGACGGCTCCTGCAGCATCCGTGCCGTTTGGTTCAACCAGCCTTACCTTGCGGAGAAGATGCATGCCGGAGAAGAGTACTTTTTCCATGGAAAAGTGACGCGCGACGGTTTTTCTTTTCAGGTAGTTAATCCTGTTTTCGACCAGCGACAGAAAGACGAAGAAGAAACCTCGCAGATCCTGCCTGTGTATCCGCTGACGTCAGGCCTGAAACAGGGACATATACGCGCGATCGTAAATGTTGCCCTTGACCGTGCGCTGCCTCTTCTTTCTGAGGTGCTGCCGCTCTTTTTTCGAAAAGAAGAGAAGCTCTGTCCGATCCGCTATGCATATGAGAAGATCCACCGACCCGAGAGCATGGAGGAAGTGGAGATCGCCAGAAAATATCTCATCTACGAGGAGCTTTTCCTCCTTCGAGGCGCGCTGTCGGTCTACAAGCAGGAGCAGAAGGATCTGCACTCATCTTATCCGGTCCGCGGCAATAAAGAGGATATGGAGAAGTTCCAGGAGATCGTAAAGGGGCTTCCTTTCGTCCTCACAGAGGACCAGAGCCGTGTTACGCACGATATCTTGAAGGATATCTCCGGATCACGTCCGATGAACCGCCTCGTACAGGGCGACGTCGGATCCGGTAAGACGGTCGTGGCTTTCTTAAGCATGGTGGCCTGTGCAATCGCGGGGTACCAGTCGGTCTTCATGGCGCCGACAGCGGTCCTTGCGGCCCAGCACTACGAGACATTTAAGAAATTTCTGGGATCTTCGGACATCGGCATCGAGCTGATGCTCGGAAGCACCCCGGCCAAAAAGAAAAACGAGATCCGCGAGAAGCTTTCGCGCGGGGAGATAAAGATGCTGGTCGGAACCCATGCAGTACTTTCGGAAAAGAATGCTTTTCCGGATCTCGCGCTCATGGTCACCGACGAACAGCACCGTTTCGGTGTCAAACAGAGATCGGTAACGGAAGAACGGGCCGATCACGGCATCCATACGCTTGTCATGTCGGCGACCCCGATCCCGAGAACACTGGGACTCGTTCTGTTCGGTGATATGGACGTGTCGGTCATCAAGAGCATGCCGAAGGGCCGCCAGCCGATCCGGACGATCCGGGCTTCTTTTGACGAAGAAGGGAGAGTCATCGCCACGATCCGTCAGGAGGTCGAAAAGGGCCATCAGGTCTATATCGTCTGCCCCATGATCGAAGAACTGCAGGAGGATGCCTACGAGGACGAGGAAGGAACTCTCGCGATGTCCATGAAGGCAGACCTCGAATCAGCGGTGAAGTACTATGAGACGCTCTCCGGAGGGCCGCTTTCGGATATGCATGTGGGCCTTCTTCACGGCCGGATGAAGCCTTCGGAAAAAGAATCCGTCATGAAGGATTTCGGCGACAGGAAGATCGATGTGCTCGTTTCCACGACCGTCATCGAGGTAGGTGTCGACAACCCGAACGCGACGCTCATGGTGATCAGAAATGCCGAGAGATTCGGTCTTTCCACACTGCATCAGCTCAGAGGTCGTATCGGACGAGGTGCATTGCAGTCCGCATGTATCCTGCAGACCGATAAATACGAAGGTGTGGCGCAGGAACGTATCGACATGATGTGTAATACCACCGATGGTTTTGAACTTGCGGAGAAAGATATGCTCCTTCGCGGTACCGGCGATTTCTTCGGCACAAAACAGCACGGTATCCCGCAGCTCAAGATGGCCAATCTTTACCGGGATGCAGGATGTCTGATCCCGATCGAAAAGGCGATCGATAAGATGATCAAGGACGATCCGAAACTGAATAAGCCGGAGAGCCGCATTATGCTCGAGGCTTTCCATGCGCACTTCGGTGAGGCCTGGCAGAAGCCGAGTTTATAAGGAGGACATATGCCGAGGGTAGTTGCCGGAAAATGTAAAGGAACGGTGCTGGAGGCGCCGAAAGGGGAGGCTACGCGTCCGACGACCGATAAGGTCAAGGAAGCGATCTTTTCGAGCATCCAGATGAGAGTGCCGGACAGTACATTCCTCGATATCTTCTCAGGGACCGGGCAAATGGCGATCGAGGCGCTTTCGCGCGGGGCGGAAAAAGCCGTCCTGATCGATCAGGCGGGCAAAAGCCAGCAGGTCATAAGCAGAAATCTTCAAAAGACCCATCTTACGGAGCAGGCGCGCCCCATGAAGATGGCATTTGCCGAGGCGCTTAAGCTTTTAGGGAAAAAGGGCGAGAGCTTCGATATTATCTTCATGGATCCGCCGTACGCAATGGCCGGATCTTTTGCCAAAACAGTATCTGAACTCATTGCGGAATATGATCTTCTGCGGGAGGGCGGGATTTTCATCGTCGAATCCGACGCAGATGCGCAAATACAAGAGATTGTAACCAATATGACATGTATTAAGAGTTGTAAGTACGGGTCAACTTTGGTAACATTCTTCTTAGAATCAGAAACTATGTGCGAGTAAGGAGAGATCGTCTTGAAAACGTTCATTTTTCCGGGAAGTTTTGACCCGTTCTCACTGGGTCATATCGATATTGCCAAGCGTGCGTCGCGTCTCTGCGACAAGCTCGTCGTGGCGGTCATGATCAATCGCGCAAAGAAATCCATGTTTACCGTAGAAGAACGCGTCGAGATGGCGAAGATCTGCCTTCGCGATGTTCCCAATATTGAAGTGATCTCCAGAGAATCCCTGCTCGTCGATGTATATCGTGAGCTCGGCGCATCTGCCGTAGTCAGAGGACTTCGAAGCGAGTCCGATTTCCGCTACGAGGCGGAGATGAATGCGGCCAACACACTGATGTTCCCGGAGTATCAGGTCATCTTCCTGCCTTGCCGCGCGGATCTGGCTTTCACCAGTTCGTCCATTATAAAGGAAGTCGCCTACTATGGCGGCGACATCTCCCGCATGTGCGTGCCGGAGATCGAAGAAATGGTAAAACAAAAGCTGTTTCATAAGCAGCAGGATATGTAATAAGGGAGGTTTTTCCTATGCCGGATGCAAATGGAAATGTGAGAACATCAGATAAGGATCTTTATGAACTTTTAGACCAGCTTCAGGCCACGATCGAGCAGGCCAAGGGCGTGCCGTTTTCGGACAACTGTATCGTTGACCGCGCCGATGTGCTTTACTGGATCAAGCAGATCCGTGCCAGCTTCCCGTCGGAAGTTCAGCAGGCCAAGTGGATCGTGGATCGTCAGCACCAGGTGATCGCTTCTGCCAGACAGAAAGCGGAGGGTATCCTTCGTGAGTCCGAGCAGCGCCAGGCCATCATGATCGACGAGCATCAGGTCACGCTCCTTGCCAAAGAGCAGAGCGAGAGGATCCTGACCGAGGCGAACCAGCAGTCCGAACTGATCTACACACGTTCGATCGATTATGCGAGAAAGAGACTGACAGAACTCGAAAATGAACTGACGGATATCCTGGTACGTATCCAAAAGGACAAGAAAGAGTTAAAATAACAGTAACTATAGTCCTGCCGCGGGAAAAGATCTTTTCGATAGGAAAAAGGCAGGAAGGCCTTTTGATTGAGAAATGGCGGTGAAAAGATGTTACTGGGAATTCGTATACAGAATTTTGGATTATTTAAAGATGACTGCATTGGCGCGCTTCTGGACGACATCCGGAAGACTCCCGGGCAGTCATCTCTTGCTTTACAGGCCGGACTCGATGTGCCGCATCCTCTGAACGGCATCGAGGCCCTGATCGGCCGAAACCACTCGGGAAAGACGATGTTCTTCTCGTTTTTGTCCTTCGTGCAGGGCGCCGTCATCAAGGGACCGGCTTCAGCATCGACAGAATCGGGGAGAAAGGGCTTTGCAAATCTTCTTCTTGAGAAGGACCAGCCGGTCATCGCGACGCTGTGTTTTCTTTTCAAGGAAGAGGATAAGAAGCAGACTTACTGCGAGTACCGGCTCGTGATCGGCAGCAATGTCCACGGAAAGCCGCATTTCGAAGAAGAGGTATTAACACTCTGGCGCGAGGATATGGAAGAGCCGAAGGCGATCCTCAGTTTTCAGCAGGGTAAGGGCTTCGTGCTCTTTAAGGGCGAGAAGATGGACGGCGAGATGAACGATTCGCAGACGTCCGCGCTCCATGCCTACGGCGCCATGAAGCAGTTCTACTACACCAACCGCACATATAGAGAGATCCTCCGCTGGTTCTTCGTGGGATTTAGAAAAGACCAGACGTTCCAGATCCCCGAGGATGTTGCGCCGGGCGGGCATAAGCACTTGAACAGCGACGGCTCGAATGCCAGAAATGTCCTTCATTACCTGAAGGCCGAAAAGCCGGGCGTGTATAAGATGATCATGAGCCGTCTTTTCGAGGCGATCCCGGGCCTTCGCGAGAAGAATGAGGAAGCGGTATTAAAACACTTTAAAAAGCCGGATATGCTGGCTTTGTTCCTGCTTTTGTTCTCGGATCCGGATCCTAAGCCGTTGATCCTCATCGAGTCCCCGGACGAAGGGCTCTATCACGATATGCTCGATATCCTGGCGACCGAGATGCGGAATTATTCGATCCGCTGCCCGGGCTGCCAGATCATCTTTACGACACATAATCCGTACATCTTAGAGAATCTGTCTCCTTCGGAGATATGGGTGTTCAGCCGAGGCGAAGACACCTGGGAAGACCAGATCGATATCCGCTGCGCAGGTTCGATCCCGATCGTGCAGGAACTGTACGATCAGGGCGTTGGCATGGGCGCGATCTGGTATGCCGGACATTTTGACGACTGAAAGGAAAGACATCCTTGGTACGAGTAGAGATCTTAAGTGAGGACAGATCGGGCGGCGTGGTACTAAAGCGCCTGACGAACTGCATCATCAAACAATATACACAGGACTTTGTGAGCTACCTGCGCCCCCACAGAGGATGCGGGTACTGGCCCGACCATCCGGACAATAAGCCCGATCCCTTCTCCGCAGGGCTCTTAGAGCTTCTGCCGGCGAAACTGCGTGCCTATGAAAAGGTCTTTTCCGGCACGGAGACGATCGTTATCGTATGCATCGATTCCGATGACCATGACCCGGAAGAACTAATGAATCGCCTGAAAGATACGTGCCGCCGCTATGCGCGCGACCTTCCGACCGTCATCGCGATCTCCGTCGAGGAGATGGAGAGCTGGATGCTGGCTGATAAAAACGCGCTTCTGATGGCATATCCGGAAGCGGATATGGAAGTGCTCGACGGATATGAGCAGGACAGCATCTGCGGCACCTGGGAGGTGCTCTGTGATGCGATCTTAAAAGATCAGTCTCCGCGTATCAAGAAGATCGGGTACCCCGCCATCGGGCAGTATAAGGCGACCTGGGCCGAGAAGATCTCGAAGTACATGCTTCCCGAGAACAACATCTCTCCCAGCTTTAAGAAATTTGAACTAGCTCTGAGCGGTGCGGTCAGGCAGGTGCTTCATGCCTGAGATGTCCCCATCTTCCGCATATATCCATATTCCGTTCTGTGTGAAAAAATGCGCATACTGCGACTTTCTTTCCTTTCCTTCGTGCCTTGAGCGGGCGGGGGAATATGTGGAAGCATTATGTAAAGAGATCCGCCTGACGCCATCGTGGTTTTCGTCCGCGCGGGCCGCAGATGCAAAAACTGAATGCAAAAGCGGGGGCAGCGATTCCTCGCAGGCGCGCGGGGACGGCGGATGTGCTCTTCGGACCATCTATTTCGGTGGCGGCACGCCATCGCTTCTTTCCGCTGCGCAGATAGAAAAAGTGATCGGTGCTTTGCGCGAAGAATTCGGCATTACGGAGGGCTGTGAGATCACGCTCGAAGTCAATCCCGGAACTGTAAATGAAGAAAAACTTTCTTCATTTTTCGCAGCCGGGGTGAACCGGCTTTCGATCGGGGTGCAGAGCCTGGATGATAAAGTCTTAAAAGAGCTTTCGAGGATCCACGACAGTTCCTCTGCAAAGAAAGTGATTTCCGAAGCAAAGGCGGCGGGCTTTATAAACATCTCCTGCGACATGATGCTCGGGATCCCCGGGCAGACCTTGGAAAGCGTAAAAGAGACACTGGATTATCTTCTTTTTCAGGAGATCCCGCATATCTCTCTTTATTCGCTGATCCTCGAGGAAGGAACGCCCCTGTATGACCGCTACGGCGGCGATATCGAAAAGTTCGTCACTCAGGAAGAAGACAGGAAGATGTATCACTACGTGACGTCAAGGCTTAAGAAAAACGGCTTTATCCATTATGAGATCAGCAACATGGCCAGGGAGGGGTATGAGAGCCGTCACAACTCCATGTACTGGAAGGCGGAGCCGTACTATGCTTTCGGGGTGGGTGCGCATTATTATATCGGGAACGAGCGCGGCCGCCACGTGGAAGATCTTGATACCTACATCGCATCTTTGAGCAGAGAAGAAGTGGACAGAAAGGATGTCCTTTTTCCGGAAGAAACGCTTTCGGAAGAAGAGAAGAAGAAAGAGTATATGATGCTCGGATTCCGAACAAGAATCGGCGTTGTAGAAGATATATATGAGCGGAGATTCGGCGAGAAAGTGGAGAGGTCTTTTGAAGAGGAATTACAAAAGGAGATCAGCGCGGGTCTTGTCGTCCATGAAGACGGTGTGTACCGCCTGACGGAAAAGGGCGTAGATCTCGCCAATCAGGTGTTCATCGACTACATCTGAGATGCCGTTCTTTTTATGAAGACCGGCAGATCGTGCGGAAATAAGCGGATTGTCAGATTCCGAGAGAAATACTGTTGACAAGAGATAATGGCTCTGTTATTATTCTAAACAGTTAGCATACGCTAACTAGTTTGTGTTCCTTGATATTATACCTGAGTGAGGTTTTTAGATTTATTGCGTAGTTTCCTTTACAGATGACGAACTCCCCTTTTTGATGTTATCGACGCACTCCCCGAAAACCTCGCAGCAAGCATCTTTATCGCTACCACTTTCGTGCTTGCAGAAGTATCAACAGGTATTGATCGAAGCGCCGCGGAAAAACGATCCTCGGCGCTTCTTTTATGGATGGAACAGAAATACGAAATGCGCGAAGGAAGGGATCTTTTCAAAAAGAGAAATGCAAACAGATTTCGACAAAAGGTGCAGGATTGAAATCAATTGTCAGAAGAATAATCTTGAATAGCGAAACGGCCTGATGTTGAATAGAGATGACCTTCAAATTTATCGACTGTAAATAGTTTATCGAATCGTTGGAAGGAGCTTCCGGATAGACCCGGAGCTCCTTTTATATACAAGAAGGGAATTGCTTTTCAAGGAGGGTAATATGCATCCGTTGATCGATGAACTCATGGAACGAAAGAAGAAGCTGGAGATGGTGATCTCCAAGGCCGAGGAGGAACTTCGCAAGGCGCCGGAAGGACGGCTCCGGGTGACGAGCAGTAATGGGAAATGGCAGTATTACTGGTCGGCAGAAAGAGAGAAGTGTGTCAAAAGAAAGTATCTTTCCAAAGAGGACGAGAAGATCAGAAATCTTCTGGCACAGAAAGACTATCTGACGGATCTTGTGAGAGTGGCAAGAAAGGAACTGGCCAGGATTGAATCGCTTTTAGAGCCCGGGTATTTTCTGCTGCCGGAACACATGTACACTTCTTTGCATCCTGCAAGAAGGACATTGATCAATCCTTATCTGATCAATGACAAAGACTATGAGGAGTTATGGAGAGCGAAGAAATACTCTCCGAATCCTTTGTACCCCGAAGAGTGTAAGTATCCGACAAAGCAGGGAGAATTGGTCAGGACTAAGTCTGAGGTCATGATAGCGAACATGTACTATGAACTGGGGATCCCCTACAAATATGAATGTCCGATAGCGCTGAAAACGGGTGAGGTCAAATATCCTGACTTTACACTTCTTCATGTCAGTTCCCGACGGATATTCTTTCACGAGCACCT
The DNA here is from genome assembly GCA_016287245.1 of Clostridia bacterium. Taxonomy (GTDB): domain Bacteria; phylum Bacillota; class Clostridia; order Saccharofermentanales; family Saccharofermentanaceae; genus Scatonaster. Next base: position 57,979 of record JAEEWG010000008.1, on the reverse strand, counting down.
TGGAATGATGGATGAATCAGGATATAGAAGAAACAATATGCATAAGCTGGACCTATATAGTCGTAACGGAATATTCGCGGGCAAGAACCTCATCCTGACTTTTGAGTCGGATGGTTGTCCTCTGAATGTGCATGTATTGAAACAGAATATCAAGGAAATATTCGATTGTTAGTGGTTGGAATATCTGTTTACGGCCCGGAGGGTGATTTTTAAAGGATGGGGCCGTAAGACTGAAAGGGTATTGAAGCGGGATTCATTCCGACAGGCTCAAAATAAACAGTCAGGCCGTAAATTTCTGCTTTTTCGAGAAGAAAAAGCGAGCATTTACGGCCTGAGTATTCCAAAAAGCCTTCTGGGAATGAAAATAAGTAGGTGACAACCGATTATTTACGGCCCCGATGCTGATTTTTTGAGCTTGGGAATGAAAAAGGGCTTTCCGAAGAGAATTCATTACCGCCCCGGACTCTATTGTTACAAATGGGGAGATATCTCTTACCTAGTTTAGAGCGGATTCTCTTCGAGGTCCCTGGCGATCATGTCGCGCGCCTCATCTGCGATGATGGAAGTCTTGCTGCCTTTGACATGATCTGCCGGGATCACACCGACACACTTGAGGCGGATCTTCGTGCTCTTCCAGGGATAGTTCTGCGAAACCTTTTCGGTTCCCTGAAGTGTCAGGACGACGACAGGGACATTCGCTTTCTGGGCGATCTTAAATACACCGTTATGGAAAGGGAGAAGTTCGCAGGACTTGCTTCTGGTGCCTTCCGGATATACCGCGATGGAGACCTCATCAGCGATCAGAAGCTTGGAGGCACGGTCGATGGTCATCATAGCGTTCCTCGGGTTTTCGCGGTCGATGGACATGAAGCAGCATCTTCTGATCAGACGGCCGTAGAAGGGGACCTTGAAGTTCGATTCCTTGGAGATGAAAGAGGGGTTGTGCTTACGAAGAAGTCTCCAGGAGACAAGCGGGTCGAAGTTGGATCTGTGGTTGCAGACGAAGAGCATCTGCTTGCCTTCCGGGATCTTGTCGAGATCGACGAGGTCGTAGCGGATGCGCATGATCCTCATACCGATGCCGGTCGAGGAGTGAAGAAGGAAGCGGTAAAACCTGGAATCTTTGTTGTATTCTTTCTTCGTGCTGATGAAAAACGAGGCAACGAAGATAAAAAGAAAATAGATAACGATGGCTGCGACGAGCGCACCCAGAAGTCCTAAGACTCCCCATAAGAACCAGATCAAGTATTTCATATCCTTCCTCCGAGAAGATGCATGTGTTTTTACGAGAACGTATTGTACCACATTCTTTAGAAACCTGCTTGAATAAGGAGTGAAACCGAGCATGAAAAACGAGCTTCTTGTCCATCCTTTCCAAATCATCTATACTTTTTGGTGGAAAACTTTTTAGGAAAAAGGACCGGTCTATGGAACAGTTATCGAATCAGAACAAACTGCCTGTCTGGATGGGCTTTGTCATGCAGGGTGCCTTTCTGGCTCTCTTTTTGACGGCGGGTGCGAAGATGCAAAAGCACCTGGGTATTCCGGGACTTGTTTTGTCCGAGCTGATGTTCCTTGTCGTCGCCGTCCTTTACTGTCTGATCCGCGGGGTGAAACTTAAGGAGATGTTCCCGGTCAGGAAAATCACAGTCGCGGATTTCTTTGGTACTGTATTTTTAGGGATCGCGAGTTTCCTTCTTGCGATGGTCTGTATCGGCATTTCCCTTTGTGTCCTTCCTGTCTCTGTCAGAAAAGAGGTCTCGGGGCTAAATGAGTTTCTCTATGGGAGAATGGGCTATCTTCCCATCGTCCTGATCGTTGCTGTGCTTCCGGCCATCTGTGAAGAGGCGATGGAAAGAGGCTGTGTTCTCTCGCATTTCCGGAGCATTAAGAAGGACTGGGTCATCGTAATGATCATGGGCCTTTTCTTCGGCATCATGCACTGGTCGCCGCTGCGCTTCCTGAATACGGCGGTCATGGGTGGCTGTCTTTCCTATCTTCTCGTGAAAAAGAACAATATCCTGCTGCCGATGATCCTTCATTTCGGGAATAACTTCGTATCGGCATCGATCGGTTATCTAAGTAATTCGTCAGGCCTTACCGGGAACTCGGATCTGACGAAGATCAATGCACCGCAGGCGCTGGGTGCATATCTTGTATTTGCCTGTTCGGCGCCGATCTTTATCGTCCTTGCCCGTATGCTCATCGATAAGAAAAAGCATAAAGCCATCCATTTTGGTATTGCCGGCGCCATTTCCTTCTTCATGTTCGTGTTCGGCTTTATGCTCGTCGCCTCAACGGCAGTTCTTCAGACAGGCGCCTGATCTTTTGTTTAAGACCTTTCCGGCAAGATCGATACTTCTGGTGAAGTGATGCTATTGACAGTGAATATTCACTGTGCTATCATCGCAGATAATTGAATATGGAACAAACCGTTGACGCGGAGATAACGGCAGTGATGCCTCTACAGAGAGCCTGCGATGCTGAGAATCAGGTGAGAAACAAGTTGTCAAATGGACCGCTGAGGGCGCAGTCAAATGGAAAACCCAGAGTATTCTGCGACGTTTAGTCAGACGTAAATTGACGGGGATATGTTGGTATCTCGCTAAGAGCACGGGTCATACCGTGAAACAAGGTGGCACCGCGGATAGTGCAGAAGTTGTACATTCGCCCTTGACAGAAATAATACTGTCGAGGGCTTTTTTGTTCCCCCTCGAACAGAAGAAGGAGGACAAAAATGAAGATTTTGCCGAAACTGGAAGAGGTAAAAGAATTCGCAAAGACCGGGAAGTACAGCGTTGTTCCGGTAAGCTGCGAGATCCTTTCCGACTTCACTACCCCGATCGAGACCATGCGCATTTTAAAGAACGTCTCGACACACTGCTACATGCTCGAGTCCGCACAGGCGGATGAGACATGGGGCCGCTACACATTCCTGGGCTTTGAACCGAAACTGTCGATCACCTGCAGTAACGGGGACATGACGATCGGGGAGGAGACGATCCACACCGAAGATCCGGAATCTGTGCTTCGTGATATCCTTTCCGAATACCAAAGCCCGAGACTTCCTTATCTGCCGTCCTTTACCGGCGGCCTGGTCGGCTATTTCTCCTACGATTATCTCGGTTACAGCGAGCCGACTGTAAGAGCCGAAGTTGAAGACTCCGAGGAGTTCAAGGACGTTGACCTGATGCTCTTTGACAAGGTCATCGCCTTCGATAACTTAAAGCAGAAGATCGTTCTTATTGAGAACATGAAGATCACTGACGGTAAGAACACGCTTTCCGAAGAGCAGATCGAAAAGAACTATGAGGCGGCTGTCGCTACTCTTCATAAGCTCTCGGATCTGATCCATAACGGCGAAAAGTCCGAAGAAAAGCCCGGAAAGCTCTTAGGTGAAGTCAAGGCTCTCTTTGAAAAAGATCAGTTCTGTGAAATGGTGGAGAAGGGCAAGCACCACATCTTCGAGGGAGATATCTTCCAGATCGTTCTTTCCAACCGTCTTGAGGCACCTTTTGAAGGAAGCCTCCTGAATACCTACCGCGTGCTCCGCACGATCAACCCGTCTCCCTATATGTTCTATTTTTCCGGAACGGATGTTGAGGTCGCCGGTGCATCTCCGGAGACACTCGTGAAACTGGAAAACGGCGTGCTGCACACATTCCCGCTGGCGGGGACTCGTCCGAGAGGCGCGAACCGAGCAGAGGATATGGCCCTTGAAGTAGATCTTCTTTCCGATCCAAAAGAACTGGCCGAGCACAATATGCTTGTTGACCTCGGAAGAAACGACCTTGGTAAGATCAGTACCTTCGGTTCCGTCGAAGTGGAGAAGCTTCACTCCATTGAGAGATTCTCCCACGTCATGCACATCGGATCGACCGTGCGCGGCGTGATCCGCCCGGAACACGACGCACTCGATGCCATCGCTGCAGTTCTTCCGGCCGGAACACTATCGGGGGCGCCGAAGATCCGCGCCTGCCAGCTCATCGCCGAACTTGAGAACAACAAGCGCGGCATCTACGGCGGTGCGATCGGATACATCGATTTTACCGGCAACATGGACACCTGTATCGCGATACGGATCGCCTATAAAAAGAACGGAAAAGTATTCGTCAGATCCGGTGCCGGCATCGTGGCCGACTCCGATCCGGAGAAAGAATACCAGGAGTGCTTAAACAAAGCCAAAGCTTCGCTTCGCGCTCTCGAACTTGCACAGGAGGCTGACTTATGATCCTGCTTATTGATAACTACGACAGTTTTTCCTATAACCTTTACCAGCTCGTCGGCACCATCGACCCGGACATCAAAGTGATCCGTAACGATGAGATGACTGTAGATGAAATCAAAGCGCTTAACCCGAGAAGGATCATCCTTTCACCGGGTCCGGGAAGACCGGAGGATGCGGGAGTCATTATGGAGGTCGCAAAGACCATAAGTAAAGAGATCCCGACCCTGGGCGTGTGCCTCGGCCATCAGGCGATCTGCGCGGCATTTGGCGCGACCGTTACCTATGCCAAGGAGCTGATGCACGGAAAACGTTCAGAAACTGAACTGGATATTAACGCCGTGCTGTTTAAGCATTGTCCGAAGACGGCGCAGGTGGCAAGATATCACTCGTTGGCAGTAGATGAGAAGACACTCCCTTCGGAACTTAAAGTCACCGCGAGAACGCTTGGCGACGGCGAGGTCATGGCTGTGGAACATCAGCAGTACCCGATCTACGGCGTTCAGTTCCATCCGGAGTCGATCCTGACCCCGATCGGAAAGAAGATACTCGAGAACTTCCTCCGATGAACGCCCGCCGCGCGCGTCGATAACGAAGATGAGCCGGCCAATGCGGCGCGGACACGATAAATAGAAATAACCCGCCGAACGCGGGATCAAATGATTAAAGGAGATTAAGAAAATGATTAAAGAAGCTATTGTTAAGATCGTAAGTAAAGAAGACCTCACCTATGACGAAGCATACGCGGTCATGAACGAGATCATGAGCGGCGAGACCTCCGCCACACAGAATGCCGCATTCCTGGCGGCCCTTTCCACAAAGAGCGCCAGAGCAGAGACCACCGCGGAGATCGCAGGCTGCGCTGCCGCCATGCGTGAACACGCGACACAGGTCGAGACCGGCATGGACATCTTCGAGATCGTCGGTACCGGCGGAGACAACGCAGGTTCTTTCAACATCTCCACAACATCCGCGATCGTGGCTGCCGCCGGCGGCATGAAGGTCGCAAAGCACGGTAACCGTGCCGCTTCCAGTAAGTGCGGTACCGCGGACTGCCTCGAAGCACTTGGCGTCAACATCCAGCAGAGCCCGGAGCGCTGCGTCGAGCTTTTGAAAGAAGTCGGCATGTGCTTCTTCTTTGCACAGAAGTATCACTCTTCCATGAAGTATGTCGGTGCGATCCGAAAAGAACTCGGATTTAGAACCGTATTCAATATCTTAGGGCCTCTGACGAACCCCGGAAAGCCCACGATGCAGCTCCTCGGCGTATATGATGAATATCTCGTAGAGCCGCTGGCACAGGTTCTTGTTGACCTCGGTGTCAAGCGCGGCATGGTCGTTTACGGCATGGATAAGCTCGATGAGATCTCTATGAGCTGCCCGACTAAGATCTGTGAGATCAACGACGGATGGTTCAGAACGACGACCATCACTCCGGAAGATTTCGGTTTCACCACCTGCTCGAAGGACGAGCTCGTTGGCGGCACACCGGAAGAGAATGCACAGATCACCAGAGATATTCTCGATGGCGCAAAGGGTCCGAAGCGTGATGCAGTCCTCCTGAACGCAGGCGCATCGCTTTATATCGGCGGCAAGGCATCTTCCATGGAGGAAGGCGTTAAGCTCGCTGCAGAGATCATCGATTCCGGCAAGGCGAAAGAAACGCTGGCCAAGCTGATCGAAGTCAGCAACCGTCCGGAGGCCTGACCTATGACGATCCTTGACCGCCTGGCCGAACATGCCGCAGAACGTGTAGCCATCTCGAAGAAGAAGGTCCCGCTTTCGGACCTCAAGGCTTTTGCCGAGACGGTAAAAGATCCGGAATTCGCCTTCGAGAAAGCCCTTTCCAGAAGCGGGGACATCGCCTTTATCTGCGAATGCAAAAAGGCATCTCCCTCGAAGGGCCTGATCGCTCCCGAATTCCCGTATCTGGAGATTGCGAAGGATTACGAAAAAGCCGGTGCCGATGCCATTTCCGTCCTTACGGAGCCGAAGTGGTTCTTAGGCTCGGACCAGTACCTGCAGCAGATCTCGTATAACGTGAAGATCCCGTGTCTTCGAAAGGACTTCACCGTAGATCCCTACATGATCTACGAAGCCAGAGCCCTGGGCGCGTCGGCCGTCCTTCTGATCATGTCGATCCTGAAGGAAAAGACGGCAGCCGAGTATCTTGCGGTCGCAGATTCACTCGGGCTTTCCGCACTCGTGGAGACCCACAATGAAGAAGAGGTGAAGGCTGCGCTTCGGATCGGTGCCCGTGTCATCGGCGTCAATAACCGAAACCTTAAGGACTTTTCGGTGGATACGGAAAACAGCAGAAGACTCCGCCAGCTGATCCCGGGCGATGTGCTCTTCGTCAGCGAAAGCGGCGTGAAAACAGCAGAAGACGTAAAGGCTCTGCGGGAGATCGGAGCCGATGCCGTACTCGTCGGAGAGACACTGATGAGAGCTTCCGATAAGACGGAAAAACTTAGAGAGCTCCGCGGGTAAGAGGTAAGCGTATGAGTACAACGAAGATCAAGATCTGCGGTCTTTCAAGACCGGAAGATATCGAAGCGGCAAATAAGCTTCGCCCGGATTATGTCGGTTTTGTCTTTTTCGAAAAGAGCCGCCGCTGTGTGTCTTTTGAGACGGCGAGCGCGCTTCGCATGATATTGGATCCGAAGATCAGGGCCGTCGGTGTTTTCGTTGACGCGCCGGTTCAGACCGTGTCGGAACTCCTTTCACGTGGTATAATCGACATCGCACAGCTTCACGGGCATGAGGACGAAGAATATATCGCCTCGCTTCGTGCCCTGACAGATAAGCCCCTGATCCAGGCTTTCCAGATCCGTTCCGGACAATCGGCGGAAGAAGTTCTGAGAAGAGCGGAAAAAAGCTCCTGCGACTATGTCCTGATCGACTCGGGCGCAGGGTCGGGAGAAGTTTTCGACTGGTGCCTGCTGAAAGGCTTTTCGAGAGAGTATTTCCTCGCAGGAGGACTCGACAGTGAAAATGTAGCAGAAGCGATCCTCGAGACAGGTGCTTTTGCCGTAGATGTAAGCTCGAATCTGGAGACAGACGGGCACAAGGATGAAAAGAAGATGAAAGACTTCGTGAACGCGGTGCGAAACGCGTAAACGGGAGAATAGACGGGAGGAGAAATCTTATGACGAATCCAGCAGGACGCTTCGGTATCCATGGCGGTCAGTACATTCCGGAGACCTTGATGAATGCCGTGATCGAACTTGAAGAAGCGTATAACCACTATAAAAACGATCCGCAGTTCAATAAAGAACTCAGCGATCTTTTCAATGAATATGCGAACCGTCCGTCGCGTCTTTACTATGCGGAAAAGATGACGAAGGATCTGGGCGGCGCGAAGATCTACCTCAAAAGAGAAGATCTCAACCACACCGGTGCGCATAAAGTAAATAACGTACTGGGCCAGGCGCTCCTTGCCAAAAAGATGGGGAAGACCCGCCTGATCGCCGAGACCGGTGCCGGCCAGCACGGTGTCGCCACAGCTACGGCGGCAGCGCTTTTCGGTATGGAATGTGTCGTATTCATGGGCGAAGAGGACACGATCCGTCAGGCGTTGAATGTTTACCGCATGCGCCTTCTCGGAGCGACGGTCATCCCGGTCAAGACCGGAACGAGAACACTGAAAGATGCCGTTTCCGAGGCGATGCGCGAATGGACGACCCGTATCTCCGATACGCATTACTGCCTGGGTTCCGTCATGGGACCGCATCCGTTCCCGACGATCGTCCGTGATTTCCAGGCGGTCATCAGTAAGGAGATCAAAGAGCAGATGATGGAAAAAGAAGGACGTCTTCCGGACGCTGTCCTTGCCTGCGTCGGCGGCGGAAGTAACGCGATCGGATCTTTTTACCACTTCATCGAAGATAAGGACGTACAGCTCATCGGCTGCGAAGCGGCCGGACGGGGCATCGATACATTTGAAACGGCAGCGACCGTGAATACCGGAAAACTCGGCATCTTCCACGGCATGAAGTCCTATTTCTGCCAGGACGAGGACGGTCAGATCGCACCGGTCTATTCCATTTCCGCCGGTCTGGATTACCCGGGTGTCGGTCCGGAGCATGCGCACCTTCACGACATCGGCCGTGCACAGTATGTGCCGGTCACGGACGAAGAAGCTGTACAGGCTTTTGAGTACCTCTCGAAGATGGAAGGCATCATCCCGGCCATCGAGTCGGCGCATGCCGTTGCCTATGCGAGAAAACTCGCGCCTACGATGGGAAAAGATAAGATCATCGTAGTGACTATTTCCGGCCGCGGCGACAAGGACTGTGCTGCGATCGCCCGCTACAGAGGGGAGGATATCCATGAGTAAAATCAGTAACGCCTTTTCCAACGGAAAAGCATTTATCGCATTTATCACCTGCGGAGACCCGGATCTTGCGACCACAGCAGCCTGCGTAAGAGAAGCTGTGAAAAACGGCGCGGACCTCATCGAGCTGGGTATCCCGTTTTCCGATCCGACAGCGGAAGGTCCCGTGATCCAGGGCGCGAATATCCGCGCACTTGCCGGGGGAGTGAAGACGAAAGATGTTTTCGAACTCGTAAGAGAACTTCGAAAAGATGTTACCGTTCCGATGGTCTTTATGACCTATGCCAATGTCGTATTCTCCTATGGCTCTGAAAAGTTCATATGCACATGCGAAGAGGTCGGTATCGACGGAATCATCCTGCCGGACGTGCCTTTTGAAGAAAAAGAAGACTTCCTGCCGATCTGTAGAGCTCATGGTGTGGACCTTATCTCTCTGATCGCGCCGACTTCGGAAAATCGTATCGGCATGATCGCCAAAGAAGCGGAAGGCTTCATCTATCTGGTCAGCAGCCTCGGTGTCACCGGCACAAGAACGGATATAACGACCGACCTTTCTTCGATCGTCGAAAAGATCCGCAGTGTCACGAAGACCCCTGTGGCGATCGGCTTTGGTATCAGCAAGCCCGAACAGGCCGCGGCTATGAGTAAAATCAGCGACGGTGCCATCGTCGGTTCCGCGATCGTCAAGATCGTCGAGCAGTACGGAAAAGATGCACCGTCCCATGTCGGCGAATATGTTAAGAGTATGAAGGAAGCGATGAACTAAAACTCCGATTCTATTTCGGCGATCCTCTTCATATATGCACTCATTCTCGTGCTGAGATCCAGTTTTTTCGACTGATAGGAGGAGATCTTCCGGGAAACGTTGCTTGCCGAGCTGTGCATGATCTCTGAAGTGTCCTGAGTGCTCCTGATCGATTCCGAAGTCGTCGATTCGCCCAGAATGCTGTCGAATGCACGATCGATGAGATAGCCGGTAATAGAGAAATTCCGGTAGCTTTCGCGTCTTTGTCTGCACTCCTGTTCCACTAAGCGGGAATCCACGGAGACCACTTCGTCCTGAATTTTATCGCGCTTTTTCGTAAGCGGCTTTGTCCTTCTATCGATCAGTTCGATCTGGCATTGCACATCTACCGCTTTCTTAATGAGGTCGAAATATTCCCTTTTCTCGTCCGAAAGGACCAGCATCGCTTCATTACAGCGCTTCGTGATCGCATCTCTACGGGCGCCGCTCATACCGCCGGTATTTCTGATATCACTGATGCTGTTGATCCTTCCCGCACAGAGGACACGCCCGCGGAGCGCCTCGAGATTTGTCTGGTCCCAAGTGAGGATGTGCGAATAAAGAAGATCCGCATCCGCATATTCACGAAGCGTTAAGGAGTGCTTTGCTTTCTCCATAAGATCTCCGCCAAGAGAGAAGCCGTAGGCGACTCCGCAGAAGTCACAACGGTAGAGCTGCCGCTCCGTATCCCGAATCAGATCGGCTCCGCATTTTCCGCATTTGAAGATCTTTTCCTCTGCCATATCCGTATCCTCCCTTAGTTCGAAGAAGGTGTGTTCTGATCCATATCCGCACGGAGTTTTACCGTCGGATCAAGTTCTTTGAGTTTTTCGTACTCGGCCGCATAGATTTCGTTTAGCTCAGAAAGCCGGACATTTCCTTCCCTGATCTTCCGGCTGATCTCGTTGATCTTTCCTTTATGAGGTGCCTTTGCTTTCTTGTACGCAGAAAGGAAAAGAAGCCATATCACGAAGATCAGTATCACGATGCCAACGAAGATGAGAAGTCCGGTAATCCCTGCTTTATATATCGAGAAGATCGCGCCTCCGATGGCCAGTAAAACAAGGATGATCCCGCCCCAGGTATCGCTGTCATCCATGGGGTTTCCGTACTTGGAGTCATCGGAAAGGATCGATGCGACGGGACTGTCCGAATCGTAGCGATTTGAAGCTATTCCCGATTCTCTCTGCTGCCTGTCGCTGATAGAGAGGATACTTCTGGCCTCTTTTTTATGATTCGTCGAAAGCTCGCGCTGCTCCTTCGCCAGTTCCTGATACTCGTCGGAAAGAGCAAGGAGTTTCCGGAATTGGGCGAAGTATTCTTTATTCTCGGGAAGGGCGCTTTCCTCGGCAAAAGAAACGGTCTCCCGGAGCTGTTCGCAGTCGCATTTATCGAGCTTTTCCACGCGGCGGATATACTCGTCGGAATTGATCTTTCCGGAGCAGAGGACAAGTCCTTTCAGCGCGGAAAAGTCATGCGGATCTTTTTGGAGGATCGAATGGAATTTATCCTCGGCCGCATGAAATTCCATTCTCCGCAGCGCCTTGTGGCCGTCGTGGAGAACGTCTTCTTCGTGAAAATCCATGACATCGAATTTTGCTCCGCAGAACGGACAGTCGTAAATTGCCTGATCCTTATCAACGATCAGGGCGCCGCCGCATTTGCTGCATGTGTAACTTCTTAAGTGATCCATAGAAAATACCTCACTAATACCCACCCTATACATCGTATGGTAGCGGTTTTTTTACTCCTTATCAAGGGCTGTTATTCGTCCTTCCAAAGCGCTATACTGGCATTGGTAAGAAGATAAATACTGGTAATTTTTTTAGGAGAGAAGCAGCGTGCATTTTGTGGATGCGAAAGGAATACTGTCAGCTCAAAACGGCATGAATATCTACCGCGGGTGCACTCACGGCTGCATTTACTGCGACAGCAGAAGTTTGTGCTATCAGTTCACGCATCCTTTCGAGGATATCGAAGTGAAGAGGAATGCGCCCGAGCTTCTCGAGAAGGCTCTTCGCTCGAAAAGAAAACGCTGCATGATCGGAACCGGCTCGATGTCCGATCCGTATATGCACTGCGAAGAGGACCTTCAACTCATGAGAAAGTGCCTTCAAGTCATCGACAGATATGGTTTCGGAGTCGCGGTGCAGACGAAATCCGACCGGATCCTTCGGGATATCGATCTTCTCGAATCGATCAATAAAAAAGCGAAGACGGTCGTTCAGATGACGCTGACGACTTTTGACGACGATATGTGCGCGATCTTAGAGCCCAATGTCTGTAATACGAAGCGGCGCATGGAAGTCCTAAAAGAGATGCAGAAAAGAGATATTCCGACAGTCGTCTGGCTGACGCCGATCCTTCCTTTCATAAACGACACCAGAGAGAATATCGGCGCGATACTTGATGCCTGCATCGATAACGGCGTCAAGGGCATCATCTGCTTCGATATGGGTCTGACGCTCCGGGAAGGGGACAGGGAATATTTCTATGCGGCGCTTGACCGGCATTTCCCGGGATTGAAAGAAAAATACATCCGAACATACGGGAATGATTATGCCGTCACGAGCCCGAACCATAAGGAACTGATGGCCTTCTTTAAGGAAAGATGCAGGGAGAACGGGATCCTTTCCACACCCGACGAATGCTTTTCCTATCTTCATGATCTTCCGGAGCCCTACACACAGATGAGTCTTTTCGATCTATAGAAAAGAAGGTCCTTCCTCTTCGAAAATAAAGCGAAAAGCGGAAATAGAAGCGCATAAGATATTTACCCGATCCTATTTATTTCTTCCCTGTATTGAGATAATATAGTTACGGTTGTCTGATCGTAAATTGTTTTATTTTGGAGGAACGGAAATGAAGTGCCCGAGCTGTGGTGCGGAATGCACGTCGAAATTTTGTGAGTACTGCGGCAGTGAAATGCCGGTACAAGTTGCTCCCGTAAACATTACGAATAACTATTACACTACTCAGCCGGATGCCGGTAAGGCGTCCTGCCCGAAATGCGGCTGCGCCTTTGTGAAATTCGAGCGAGAAAGAAACTCGAATATGGTGCGTACGGTCGGACTATGCCAGGGCTGCGGTTATACGTGGTTCCCGAATGAAGGACAGCAGGATACGTCCTATGCTCCGCCGTCCTATACGGTACCGGTCGGTTCCGAAGAACCGGTCGATAATGGTTTCTTCGCCGGATTTTCCCCATTCATCTGGCTCCTGGGATTCTTCTTTTGTTTCCCGGGTGCAGTGACTGCATTTATCCTGTCGCGAAAGAGCCTGCCCGGCGGTCTTAAAGTCGCCCTCATCATCCTGGCCTGGATGCTCATGGCCATCGTGTTGTCGGCAAGAAGGAGAATGCTCTAAAGAGATCTTTTCGGATATGCGTCGTTTTTGGAAGAATAATGCCAAACGGATCACAGCAGGCATCCTGGGTTTCCTGGTGCTTCTGATCCTCATATTCTCTTCTTTCTACATCGCGGTCGAATCAGACCACGTCTGCTGCGGGGAGCACTGTCCTGTCTGTATCACGCTCCACCAGTGCGAGAGCATCCTTAAGATCTTCCATACGGCGAAAGAAAAGGTGGAAACCAGTGTTGTTCCGCTCCTCCTTCTTTCGATAGTCATTACTTTCGTTTCTCATTTCTCCTTTTCGGAAACACCTGTTTCCCAAAAAGTCCGAATGAATAATTGATACATCCCGCTAAAAAGGAACGTACATATTCCGGAGGTCTTTCCGGATCGTGTGCGGACCTTTTCTTTTCAAGAAAAGAAAAAAGAATACGCGAGGTGTACAATTTTGAAGAAACATATATCTGTCCTGGCCTTGGGGATGGCCCTGCTCATGGGGCTTTCCGCATGTCATGGCAATACAAAAAAATCCAACGAAAAAAAGCTTAAGATCGTAACGACGATCTTCCCGGAATACGACTGGGTCGTAAATGTCCTCGGCGACAAAAAAGACGACGCGGAGATCACGATGCTCCTCGATACCGGTGTGGATCTTCACAGTTACCAGCCGACCGCAGAAGACATCCTGAAGATCTCGACCTGCGACCTGTTCATCTATGTCGGCGGCGAATCCGACGAGTGGGTCGAAGATGCGCTGAAGAATGCCACCAATAAGGACATGGTCACCATCAACCTCTTAGAAGCTCTCGGCGACAAGGTCAAGGAAGAAGAGCTTGTCGAAGGCATGGAAGGCGAAGAAGAGGAAGAAGGGGAAGAAGGCGAAGAAGGCGAAGAAGGACCGGAATACGACGAGCATGTCTGGCTGTCGCTCAAAAATGCATCCTATCTTGTAGGAACGATCGAAGAAGCGGTCGCAAAGATCGATAAGGAAAACGCGGATGCCTATAAAAAGAATGCGGAGAGCTATCAGCAGAAGCTTTCGGAGCTCGATAAGAAGTACGAAGCAGCGGTAAATGCCGCATCGGTAAAGACGCTTCTGTTCGGTGACCGTTTCCCGTTCCGCTATATGGTGGATGACTACGGCCTTTCCTACTTTGCCGCATTCGTCGGCTGCTCGGCCGAGACGGAAGCAAGCTTTGAGACTATCGCATTCCTTTCGGCAAAAGTCGATGAGCTCTCGCTTCATGCCGTCATGACGATCGAAGGAAAAGACCATAAGATCGCCGACACGATCGTCGGAAATACCAAGTCGAAAGACCAGAAGGTCCTGTCTATGGATTCCATGCAGTCCGTTACCGGAAAAGATGTCAAATCCGGCACGACATATCTTGCCATCATGGAAAAGAACCTGGATGTTTTGACTGAAGCACTTAAGTAAGAAAAAGGAGATGTCCGTATGTCACTGCTTACTGTAAAAGATCTGTCCCTCGGATACGATTCGCGTGTGATCGTGGAGGACCTGAATTTTCATGTGGAAAAAGGCGATTATCTCTGCATCGTCGGAGAAAACGGCTCCGGAAAGACAACGCTCATGAAAACGCTCCTTCGTCTCCAGAGCCCCATCAAAGGAGAGATCATTAAGGGAGACGGACTTTCGGCAAATGACATCGGGTATCTGCCCCAGCAGACGATCGTACAGAAGGATTTTCCGGCTTCGGTCCGGGAGATCGTCCTGTCCGGCTTTCAGGGGAAAATGGGTCTTCGCCCGTTCTACAGCAAAGAAGAGAAAAAACGGGCAGAAGAAAGTATGGAGAAGATGGGGATATCCCATCTTGCCCAAAGATGCTATCGGGAGCTGTCCGGTGGCCAGCAGCAGAGGGTCCTGCTGGCCCGGGCACTTCTCGCGGCTTCCCAGGTAATGCTTCTCGATGAACCCGTCAGCGGCCTCGATCCGAAGGTCACTTCCGAGATGTACGACCTGATCGAAAAACTGAATAAAGAGGGGATGACGATTATCATGATCTCCCATGACATTTCTGCGGCGCTGAAATACAGCAGCCACATACTTCATATCGGCGGAAAGATCTTTTTCGGCACGAAGGATGAGTACATAAAGTCAGATATCGGAAGAGCTTTTCTTTCGATGGAAGGAGGTAAGGAAGATGCTTGATAAACTCGAAATCTACCTGTCTCTTTCTTTCGTCCAGCATGCGCTGATCGTCGGTGTGCTCATCGCACTTTGCTCCTCGCTCCTCGGCGTTACGCTCGTCCTGAAGCGTTTCTCCTTTATCGGCGACGGACTTTCACATGTCGCTTTCGGCGCCACGTGTGTGGCCGCGGTGACAGGCCTGACGAACAACATGCTCCTGGTCCTTCCAGTCACGATCTTAAGCGCGATCCTTCTTCTTCGCTCGGGAGAAAAAGCGAAGATCAAGGGAGACGCTGCCATCGCCATGATCTCTGTCGGTGCACTTGCGTTCGGCTACCTGATCATGAACGTCTTTCCCTTATCCTCATCGAACGTCTCGGGCGATGTCTGTACCACGCTCTTTGGATCAGCCTCGATCCTGACGCTGGAGGCTTCAACGGTATGGCTCTGCGTCATTTTATCCGTCATCGTCGTCGTAGTTTTTATCCTTTTCTACAACAAAATCTTCGCGATCACGTTTGATGAAAACTTCGCGATCTCTGCCGGCACAAAGGTCGAAAGATATAACCTTCTTTTATCGGTCATCATCGCTGTGATCATCGTCCTTGCCATGAATCTTGTGGGATCGCTGCTGATCTCCGCACTCGTGATCTTCCCGGCGCTTTCCGCCATGAGGATCTTCCGGAGCTTTAAGAGCGTGACGATCTTTTCAGCGATCTTTTCCGTGATCTGCGCGCTGCTTGGCATGCTGATCTCGATCCTAGTCGGAACACCGGTCGGCTCCACGATCGTGGCGGCCGATGTTGTCGCATTTATCATCTGTTATCTAATCGGAGAAATTACCGGAGGTATTGGGAAATGAAAAATGGAAAAAGAATGATCAGCCTGGCAATCTGTCTTCTTCTTGCGGCAAACTCTTTTGCCTGCACCAAGGGAGGCTCGGGCGCAAAAGCCAACGCGCGTACGGCAAACAGCAGTACCGGCGTGGAAGATGTCCTTCAGTCCCGTATGAATGAGCAGAACGCCAAGGGGACATCTGAATCGGAACTCGCCGCCGTTACTTTTCCGACGGAATCGGCACAGGGCGGCGCTTCGCAAGCCAAATCCGCGGACGGCATCGACATCGATCTGACGACCTATTCGAGCACGATGGTCTACTCGGAAGTCCTCGGAATGGTCTACGAGCCTGACACCTACCTCGGAAAAGTCATTAAGATGAAAGGAAACTTTTCCGTATATCACGATGATGTGACAGGCAAGAACTACTTCGCCTGTATCATTCAGGACGCCACCGCCTGCTGCGCGCAGGGCATCGAGTTCCGCCTCAAGGGCGATCCCAAGTATCCGGATGCCTATCCGGAAGAGGGCGCGGAAATCACGGTAGTCGGGACCTTTTCGACCTATATGGAAGGGAATGACATGTACCTGACCTTAAAAGAGGCCACGCTCCTCTGAAGTTGTAGAAAATTTCACGGAACAGTCCTTTTGCCGAAGATGTGGTATCATATCTTTTGGTAATTGGACTTTTCCTTTTTTAGGGAATGAATGGAAACAGGGAAATATAGGAGCTGGGTATGGGTACGATCACTGCATTCGGCGATTCTGTTCTAAAAGGCGTCATTTACGAAGATGAGCACTATCGTGTCACGGATGCCTCATTTCAGAAGATCTGCGAGGAATCCTTCGGTATTACGATCGAAAATAAAGCGAGATTCGGAAGCACTGTTACGAAAGGCGAGAGTGTCTTCTCGAAGAATCTGTCCCTCATCGAGGATTCAGACGGGGACTATGTGGTCCTCGAGTTCGGCGGCAATGACTGCGACTTCAACTGGAAAGAGATCTCCGAGGATCCCGACAGGGAGCACCTTCCGTCGAGTACGATCGAGAACTTCACAGAGACATACAGAAGCATCATCAACGAGATCAAGGATCTGGGGAAGATTCCGGTCCTTCTTTCCATGCCGCCGATCGATTCGGCCCGATACTTTAAGCAGATCAGCAAAGGTCTTTCGGCAGAAAACATCATGAAGTGGATGCGAAACGACAGTCAGTATATCACGAACTGGCACGAGCGGTATAACATCGAGATCTTCAAACTTGCGATCAGCACGCAGGTCCCGGTGATCGACATCACATCGATCTTTCTTGAGAAGAAGAATTACTCCCGCTACCTCTGCGAAGACGGGATCCACCCGAACGAAGAAGGCCACAAACTGATCGCCAAAGCAATCGAAGAACACGTTCGCAAGAGGAAGATCGTCCTCTGAGAAAAGATCTGTTCATCGGCGTAGGGGAACTGCCGCCGCGTTATGCTTTCCAGGGCCGCCCTTTCCCGAGCCAGCCCTGCTTTTCCCAGTAGGAGCGGTCGGCTTCTCCGGAGCCCATATTCTTGACCTGCATCAGGCGCATGACAGAAAAGATCCCCTTTGTTTTGAGACCGATTTTTACTCTCGATTTCTTCACCTTCGATGCAAGTTTGACCATATCAGAAGAGATCTTCTGCTTTTTATTATCCTTCACATCTTCCCAGCAGGCGGCCTGTACGGATATTCCATAGGTCTTCACATACGGAACTCCCCAGTAGAAAAGAGCGGTCGAGATGTCCTTCATGGCGCTCTTTGTACCGGCACCGGCCGCGGTAGAGATAACGACGGCTTTTTTACTGAACATGCTTTTTTTCGGGCGGTGTGCCATCCAATTGATGAAGTTTAAATCGATAAATGCCTTCATAGGTGCAGAGGCGCGCATGCAGTAGGTGGGTGTCGTAAAAATCAGAAGATCCGACGCTTCGATCTTCTCCATGATGGCACGCTTCTCACTGTAGCACGGACATTTCTCTTCGTTTTCAATACAACTGTAGCAGCCGAGACAGAAGTGATTTAAGTCCCGGGGGAGGAAAAACTCGCTGACCTCGGCATCAGAAAACTGGTCGGCAAGGATCCGTCCGATATGGTAGGTGCTTCCTTTGTGGTTCTGTCCGTTGATAACTGTGATTCTCATTTCTTTCTTACCTTCCTTTTCTCGTTGAAATCATGTATGTGTTTCTCGATGAGTGCGATAGCGGTCTTCTCGTAAGCCGGGTCTCTGTCGCAGACGGTGAGCAGCATGTAGATAGGGGAGTAGAACTCCAGTGCCATCAGTTGCGGATCATCGCCCGAGAGCTTCTTTTCGCTTATAAGTTTTGAAAAGATCCCGGACTGAAATTTGATCGGATCCTCGTAGAACTGTCTGGTATAGATCTTCGAAAGAGCAGGGTTTCGATACTGCTCTATGGTCAGCATCTTGCGGAAACGCGCCATATAGTCGTCGTGCAGAAAATAAAGGAAAAGACCTGTTCCGATCTTGATGAGTGCTTCTTCGGAAATCTCTTTATAAAGCTCGGCATCAGCTCCGGCATCGACCCCGGAGATCCCGATGGAGGAAGCCTGCTGAATATAGCGCTCTTCCATCGTCTTTATCAGAGCATCGAAGATCTCCTGCTTGCTCTTAAAATGCTTATAAAGAGAAGGAGCCTTGATACCGACGGCCGAGGCGATCTGCGCGACGTAAACATCGCCGTAGCCCTTTTGGGAAAACAGCGTCAATGCTTCATCGATGATACGTTCTTTCGTGTCCATACGTACTCCTCCTGATTGGCTAATCGTAATTAGCCAAAGTATAGGCTAATTCGAATTAGCTGTCAAGCGTATATTCAGCAATATCTATATATAACTTGAAATAAGAAGGCAGTTGTTACATAATAAATTAGATATGTTTGATATCTTGGAGGGGTTATGGAATGAAGATTTGTCCGATGTGCCAGCAGCGAATGATGGATTCATTTAAAGTCTGCGGGCGTTGTGGTGCGAGTTTGGATATTCCTGAAAAAGCTGCTGAACCAGTGGTTAAGAAGGTTTCCAAAGTCGTCAATGAAGTAGAAGATGCGGTATCTCCCGTGACCGAAGTGGCTATCGAAGAAACCGCTCCCGAACCGCCGAAGACGAAGTCTTCTAAACCGAGAAAGAGCCGCGCCAAGACAGCCACAGAAAAGACATCCGCAGAAAAGACAGCCACAACAAAGACATCGACAACTAAGAAATCCACAACTAAGACATCTACCACCAAGACATCCACCAGGAAAACAAAATCAACTACAGCAAATGAAAAGGCAGCTTCAATCGAAGAACCGGCCGCTCCCGTCGAAGAGCCGGCAGCGGTTCTTGAAGAAGAGCCTTTACAGATCCCATATGCAGAACCCATCGAATTAACATATGAAGAACCGGTAGAGACTTCTTTGGAAGAACCTGCCGTTATTCCGGAGGCTGAGGACATCGTTATGGAAGAAACATTTGAAGAGCCCGTTTATGAAGAACCAGTTGCTGAAAAACCCGTTGCCGAGGAACCTGTTTTCGAGGAACCGGTCATTGAAGAACCTATAGCCGCTCCGGTTGAAGAACCGGTAGCTCCGGTAGAAGAAGCAGTGCCTGCCAGAAGATCACCTTTTGCCAACGGCCGAAAGAGCCCGTTCGCATCTATGGCCGCTCGTGAAGACTTCCCGGCGGAAAGATTGGAAGAGCCTGAACAGCCGGTACGTACTGCGCCGAAGAAAGGTAAGACCCCGCCGTCTCGAAGAGCCGCTGCAGCTGCGGCCGCGCAGGAAGCCGAGCAGTCGCGCGGGCAGGAAGAACCCCAGCATAGAGGTCTGTCCGGATCTTCGGATGCCGCAAGTTCTTCCGGTTCCGGTGAATCCCTTTCCGGTTCTGATTATTCGCAGGATTATTATTCCACGATGAATTCCGGCGAAAAGCCGGCGATCCTCGGCGGATATGTGGAAGAAAAGAGTGAGGATAAAGAGCGCTTCGTACCGATCCCGCCGTTCATGTCCGCGGAAGAAGTAAGCCGTCCGTCCCCGTTTGCACCGATGAAGCCGGGTACGCTGGATATGGACGATAAAGAAAATGAGAAGGATACGAGAAAAGCTCCTGCTGCGCAAAAAGCTCCGGCACCTTCCAGAAGATTTCAGAAGGAATCGGGTGCCATCGAACTTGGTACCAGGACCTGCCCGATCTGTAACATGACCGCTTTCTCGACAGAGGAGAACTGCAAGGGCTGCGGTTACAGATTCCCGAAATCCGGCGCACTTGGTCTCAGTGAGAAGAACATCAATATCCTGGCCATGCTGGCATCTCTTGCCATGGGCCTTTCCGTATTCGTCAACTTCATCACCTTTAGTCTCAATGGTGTCCAGCAGGAGATTGCTTTGATCAATAAGGTCGATGGATATGCATTCCTGGCGCTTGCCGCCCTGGGTCTCGTGCTCGGCTATTTCGGCAGAAACGGCGGCGTTATGGCCATCGGTATCCTGTCGTCACTGGCTGTAGCGGTGGAAGACTACATGGTCTATTACGATATCACCCAGGTCAAAAAAGGCGGTAACATCGACAGCGAGATCGGATTCTATCTCCTTGCCGCCGGTGCGATCCTGGTCCTGATCGCCGGTATCGTCGGCCTCGTTAAAGCGAGAAAGAAAGAGATGGATAAACTGAAGATCCCGGAATATCCTTCTCCGTACCGCTGATCCTTTTTGACGATGAGTCTTTTTAAGAAGAAAAAAGAAGAAATCATTCCTTTTGATCCTTCCCGGGAAGAGCCTGTGATCAAGAAAAGCATCTGTACCGGAGAAGCGACTTGTGGCTTTGTCGATAAGACGACAGGGCATTACCGTGATGTGAAAAAAGTGGAGGGGCCTCTTGAAATAGAGGCCTTTTGCCGTTCTGTGGGAATCGATCCGAAATCGATCCGTACGATTTATTGAGAAAAGTTTTTTCTGATCTTTAAAGATAATATTTGACATTCTTTGACTATAGTGTTAAAGTTGGTTTAGCACTCGGGGAGGAAGAGTGCTAAACCGTACTTTGAAACAGTCGAAGGAGGTGCGGACATGGCTTTGGATAATCGGAAAAAAGAAGTTCTTCAGGCGATCGTGGACGATTATGTCGCGACTTGTGAGCCGGTGGGCTCGAAGGCTTTGATCGATCGTCATGATTTCATGGTCAGCTCCGCAACACTTCGTAATGATATGGCTGAACTGGAACAGATGGGATATCTGGAGAAGCCGCACACATCGGCCGGACGTATTCCTTCGGATAAAGGATACAGAGAGTATGTCGATTCCCTGATGAAGGTCGATCACCTTTCCGATGAGGAAGGACAGGAGATCAAGGAAAAGCTCAGTGTGAGCTTCGACGAGATCGCAGGTCTTTTGAAGGCTGCCTCTTCCGCACTTTCCGATCAGACCGGATATATCTCCCTGGCCATGACCCCGAAGCTTACGAGCAGCTACTTAACACAGCTCAAGATGCTCATGATCGAGCCCGGAAAAGTCCTCGTAGTCGTCGTTCTTTCGGCAGGCGTCGTAAAGAACAGGATGGTGAGGATCCCGGATTTCCTGACACAGGATCAGATCGCGCAGATATCCATTGCCGTTGAACAGGGCTTAAGCGGAATGCCGCTTTCAGAGATCTCTCTGATCACGGTTGCTACGGCCGCCAAGGGGAACCGGAAAGTCGAACTTCCGGATGCGCTTTTAAACCAGGTCCTCTACGAAGCCTATACAGCCATTAAGCAGGCGGATAACCTCGATGTGTACATGCAGGGCAAGCATAAGATGCTCGCTCTTCCGGAGTTCTCGGACACCAGACGTGCACAGGGTCTTTTCGATACGCTTTCGCATGACGGACTTGTCGCAGGTTATGTCGATGAAGTCACGAAGCAGGACGAGAAGAAAGAGTACATGATCCGCATCGGTCAGGAGATCACGCTCGATGGACTTGATGACTGCAGCTTTATCACCACGACCTATAACGTCGGCGGCAAGGTGGCCGGCAATATCGGTGTCATCGGTCCGAAGAGAATGGAATACAGCAAGGTCATCTCGCAGATCAATTTCGTGAGGATGATGATCGACGAAAAACTGAAATAGCCGTGAGATATAAGGATCAGGGCAGACGATAAAGATAACGAAAGAAGGAAAAACAAAGCATCATGAAAAAGCATGACAAAGACGAAAACCAGGAGATCGAGAATCAGGCTTCGGAAGAAAAAGAAGAAGTCCTGGAGTTCCCGGAAGATGAGGTAGAGGAAGCATCTGAAGAAGCAGAAGGCGAAGATGCCGGATCTTCGGAAGAAAACGATACCGCTTCGGAACTTGCGGAGATGAAAGACCGCTATATGAGACTTCTGGCTGAGTACGACAATTTCAGAAGACGTACACAGAAGGAGAAGGAAGGCATCTATGCCGATGCGATCGCTGAGGTCGTTAAGGAATGGCTTCCGCTCGTAGATGATATCGAGCGAGCCGTGATCTCCTCCGAGAACATGGATGAGACTTCTGTGGAGAAGGTTGCCGAAGGTATCCGTCTCATCGGGAAACAGGCCGGCGCGGTCCTCGGAAAACTCGGTGTCACGGAGATCGAGGGAAAAGAGGGCGAGACCTTTGACCCGAACCTTCACGAAGCCGTCATGCACGTAGAAGATGACAATTTCGGCGAGCAGGAGATCGTACAGGTCTTTCAGAGAGGCTATTGCTGTAAAGACAAGGTGATCCGCCACACGCTCGTGAAAGTTGCGAACTAGTCAATATCGAAACTATATATGTAAAGGAGTAACACTATGGAAAACTTTGAGAGAATGAGTCTGGTCCCAACCGTTATTGAGTCCACCAACCGGGGAGAACGTGCCTATGATATTTTCTCCCGTCTTCTTAAGGAGAGGATCGTAATTCTTTCCGAAGAAGTGAATGCCGTAACGGCAAGCCTGATCACTGCCCAGCTTCTTTTCCTGGAGGCAGAGGATCCGGATAAGGATATCCAGTTTTATATCAACAGCCCGGGAGGATCCGTTACCGACGGCATGATGATCTACGACACCATGCAGCACATCAAGCCGGACGTGCAGACGATCTGCATGGGCATGGCCGCTTCCATGGGTGCAGTACTTCTTACCGCCGGTACAAAGGGCAAGAGATTCATCCTGCCGAATGCCGAAGTTATGATCCACCAGCCTCTGGGCGGTGCACAGGGCCAGGCGACAGATATCCTGATCGCAGCCGATCACATCAAGAGAACAAAGCAGAAGCTCAACAAGATCCTCGCGGATGCGTCCGGACAATCCCTCGAGACCATCGAGAAAGATGTCGAACGTGACAACTGGATGACAGCTGAGGAAGCTTTGAAATACGGTTTAGTAGACCACATTATGGAGAAGAGAGCATAAGCTTTCCGATCCGTTGAACGATAGGAGGAAAAAGAATATGGCAAAAGTAATTGGTATCGATCTTGGTACAACAAATTCCTGCGTAGCAGTTATGGAAGGTACAGAGGCAGTTGTCATCCCGAATCCGGAAGGTAACCGCACCACTCCGTCCGTAGTCGCTTTCAGCAAAGATGGTGAGCGTCTCATCGGTCAGGTCGCAAAGCGTCAGGCCGTAACCAACCCGGAAAGAACAGTTCAGTCCATCAAGCGTGAGATGGGTTCGAGCTACAAGGTAAACATCGACGACAAGCAGTATTCTCCGCAAGAGATCTCTGCAATGATCTTAAGCAAGCTTAAGAGCGACGCAGAGGCTTACCTCGGAAGCCCGGTCACACAGGCCGTTATCACAGTTCCTGCTTACTTCTCTGATGCACAGCGTCAGGCAACAAAGGATGCAGGTAAGATCGCAGGTCTCGAAGTACTGCGTATCATCAACGAGCCGACAGCCGCTTCTCTGGCTTATGGTCTGGATAAGGAATCCGATCAGAAGATCCTCGTATTCGACCTTGGCGGTGGTACATTCGATGTATCCATCCTGGAGATCGGCGACGGTGTATTCGAGGTTCTGGCAACCGCCGGTAACAACCGTCTCGGCGGTGACGACTTCGATAAGAAGATCGAAGATTATCTCGTAGATACATTTAAGAAGGAGCAGGGTGTAGACCTTCGTTCCGACAAGATGGCGATGTCCCGTATCAGAGAGAGCGCAGAGAAGGCGAAGATCGAGCTTTCCGGCGTCATGACATCCAACATCAACCTGCCGTACATCACAGCAGATGCGACCGGCCCGAAGCACCTCGACATCACACTGACACGTGCGAAGTTCGATGAGCTCACACATGATCTTGTAGAAGCAACGATGGAGCCTGTCCGCCGTGCCATGTCCGATGCGAACATGACACCAAACGACATCCAGAAGATCCTTCTCGTCGGTGGTTCCACACGTATCCCGGCTGTTCAGGAAGCCGTTAAGAATTTCTTCGGAAAAGAACCGTTCAAGGGCATCAACCCGGATGAGTGCGTAGCTATCGGTGCTGCGATCCAGGCCGCTGTTCTTACCGGTGATGTAAAGGGACTTCTCCTTCTCGACGTTACTCCTCTTTCTCTCGGTATCGAGACAGAAGGCGGCGTATTCACAAAGATGATCGAGAGAAATACCACCATCCCGACCAAGAAGAGCCAGGTCTACTCTACTGCAGCTGATAATCAGAGCCAGGTAGACGTACACGTATTCCAGGGCGAGCGTGAGATCGCAAGATACAATAAAGAGCTCGGTAACTTTATCCTTGATGGTATCGCACCGGCTCCGCGTGGTGTTCCGAAGATCGAAGTTACCTTCGATATCGATGCCAACGGTATCGTTAACGTAAGCGCGAAGGACCTCGGCACGAATCGTGAGCAGCACATCACGATCACCGCTTCCTCCAACATGAGTGAAGAAGATATCAACAAGGCGATCAAGGAAGCTGAACTCCACGCTGCAGAAGATAAGGCACGTAAGGAAGAAGTCGAAGTCAAGAACAAGGCAGAATCCTGCGTATACCAGACAGAGAAGACCATGAAGGATCTTGAAGATAAGATGGATCCGGCAGATAAGTCTTCTATCCAGGAGCCTCTCGACAGACTGAAGAAGGCTATCGAAGCAAATAACACAGCTGACATGAAGACGGAGACAGATAACGTGACAAACGCTTTCTCCAAGGTCGCTGAGAAGATCTACGCACAGGTACAGCCGGAAGGCGGTCAGCCGAATCCGCAGGATTTCACAGGCTTTAACGGTGCTGCTGGAGCTGCTCCGGATCAGGGTGCTGAAGGCGGCGAAGGCTTCAAGAATGCCGGTGGAGACTTCTGATAGAGTGGACTATTCCACGAAAAAGAATTGACGTAAACGGCAAGGCTGTACACGGGTTTTCGTGCACAGCCTTCTGCCGATGAAGGAGGAAGAAAGCTTTGGCTGAGCAAAAGCGAGATTATTATGAGGTCCTCGGGGTAAACCGCGGTGTTTCAGACGATGAACTGAAAAAGGCTTACCGTAAGATGGCCAAGCAGTACCACCCGGACCTGCACCCGGGAGATAAGGAGGCAGAGGCGAAGTTCAAGGAATGTAACGAAGCCTATGCCGTGCTTTCTGATGCGGATAAGAGAAGGGCGTACGATCAGTTCGGTCATGCCGGTGTCGATGGACAGGGCTTCTCCGGATTCAATGGAACGGCCGTCGATCTCGGAGATATCTTCGGATCGTTCTTCGGCGGCGCATTTGGCGGCGGCGGAAGAAGAAAGAACGGACCGGTCAGAGGTTCCGACCTCCGTTACAACATGTCGCTTGAATTTATGGAAGCGGCTTTCGGTGTCGATAAGACCATTACGATCAACAAAGAAGACATCTGTTCCGTATGTCACGGTTCCGGTGCCGCTGCAGGCTCCCAGCCGGAGACATGTCCGACCTGTAAAGGAAGCGGACGTATCCAGCAGCAGATGCAGACGCTTTTCGGCATGACCATGATGACCAAGGACTGCCCGGCATGTAACGGCAGAGGTACCGTCATCAAGAACCCGTGCCCGAACTGCCACGGCAGAGGACGTGCGGTCATCAAGAAGGAATTAAAGGTCCATATCCCTGCAGGTGTAGATACCGGAGATATGCTCCCGATCGCAAACGAAGGTGAGCCGGGCATGCGTGGCGGCCCGAACGGAACACTCTATATCCAGTTCCGTGTTAAGCCCCATCCGATCCTCCAGCGTCAGGGCGTAAATACCTACTGCGAAGTGCCGATCACATTCATGCAGGCCGCACTCGGTGCCGACGTCAATGTCGTTACGATCGACGGACAGCAGTCCGTACGCGTCAAGGAAGGCACCCAGCCGGGCGATACGCTGACACTTCAGGGCAAGGGTATTCCGTACAAGAACCGTTCCGGAAAGCGCGGCGATCACACCGTACGCTTCTCCGTAGAAGTTCCGGTCAAACTTTCCGAAGACCAGAAGTCGAAGCTTCGCGCCTTTGATTCTTCTCTTACGGAAAAGAACTACCAGAAGAGAGGATCCTTCTTCGACAGAGTTAAGAACATGTTCGGAATGTAAAACATTAACTGACAGCATATATAGAGCCAGCAATTGCTGTTTTTTGCAGGACATAAGATAAATTGTGATTAACTGAATTATCGAGAGTAAATGGAGATAATTTTTCGATTCACATACATACATCCTGATGATTTACTTTAATTGTTAGTCATGATAATCTAAACGATATAAGGATAGGTAGGCATTGGGGGCCAGACATCCTTGAGAATAGTATCATTTAGTGACCTGACGGAGGACGTATTATGTTTGGAAATCGCTGGGTAAGGTGTCTTTGTGTGTTGTTGTCAGTTTTTTTGTTATTGTCTATTGCACCCGAAAGGATATTTGCTGGGCATAGAACTTCAGATTATTATTCCGTTATTGAAGAGCTGGAGTTCGAGGTTGATGCCACTGTAGTATCAGCTTGGGATTCGTTTGCCAATCTCGAATTTCATGTCACAAATACTGGTACAGATATTATACATAACTGGTATCTTACGTTTGATCTGCGATCTGTGGACACTATACCTAGCAAAAAGTGATCCGCTGTTAACAGATACAGATGAGGATTACTATAGTGATGCAATAGATCCATCACCTAAAAAGAGCAATATTTGGACTATGGGACTTGGAGGAATATATGATCCTTCGGAAGATGATAAGCGATTTGTTGGAGTATATAATCACCCAGGTTCGGGCTCTTCAAATCCAAGCTATGGAGGAAATCAAGATTGGTTCGGAATCGTGAATAAAGATAGCGATGATCAATATATTTGCACGAGTGGATGTGGATTAATATCTTTTTCAGATGTATATAGTTACTTGTTTGTGGGGGCACAGAAATATGACTTCTCAGATTATTATGATTTTGTGAGAAACAATCTGACTTTATATGGGACTGCTGCTACGCCATTTGGAGTTTTTTACGGGTCAATGTGTCAAGCTTTAGAGGCCTTATGTGATGAAACTGGTTTGGATATTGACGTGTATCCACATTCAATTAATACAAACAATCCAGACTTGGATTTAGAAGCTATAGTATATATGTTACGCAGATTAAGACCTGTTATTATGTCTCTCTGCATTGATGATGATTATGCTTTGAATTATTATGAGTTTTCAACAAGTGTGACATCTAGTGGAAAGACACTTGGGGATTCAAACTGTGGTTTCATACTAACTTCTGATGCTGCTTCACAACACTATTATACTGTTACAGGTGTTATTTTTGATGATATTGCTGATGAAGCATATCTGAGAGTATCGAATGGTGGAAGAGAACAATACATTATCTTCTCTGAATACATTGAACTAGTTCGAGACCATCGTTTACTTTCTCAAGGCCCTCTAACTGGTACAAACTATAGTTCGCTTATGTTTCGTGGATGGGATTTTGGTAATATCATTATAGTGATTACTTGATTTGATTCTTGTAAAGGAGAATAATATGCAAAAAAGAATAGTAGCAACATTTATAGCAGCATCATTAACACCGCTAATGTTAATGAGTGTTGCTTGTGCTAAGTTTTTCTATTCCGAGGAAAAGAAAGAGACCAAAAGATTATACGAGTATCTACAGGAATCAGACAGCCTGGATGGATTGGAGTACTGGAAGATTACAGAAAGTACCAACTCAAGTGCTATACTAAGTTTTAAAGGAACCTGTTCTCTGGAAAAAATATATTCAATCACTGAATGCTCAAATAAGTATCTGGAAGAACACTCGAATTCTTGTTTCCTTGAAAACAACTCCAGAGTTGAAATCCGGATATTCTCGATTGGCGCTGATCAAAGATCCTATGACGGAGGACATTTTTATGCCAGTGTCGTTAAACGATCTGGCGAGAAGTGTTTCAATGAACTAATCGTAAATACTGATGAAACAATACGGCTCTCGATGTTTAGGAGTTGTCCTGTCAATTATGATTCAATTACTGTTTCGTTTAATCTGTTATTTGATGATTATGATGTTCTTGCTGAGATGCAAAACCTGCAGTATTTCGAATTCACAGAAGATCCGGTGAATACTGATCGAGAAAACCTTCTTCGAGTTTTGGAGTCGGTTTGTTATTACGAAAGTCATGGCATTGTTCTATCATTCAGTTTCAGATTCAATCTTCATGGAGAAATGAAATCGGTATATGACGATTTTGTCTTATCTCATCAGGAGTATAAGGTTTTTGGAACGGCCTGATTTGGGTATGGCTCGAGAATGTGATGATGAAAAAAGTTTCTATAGGATAACGAATACCTAACGATAAGTGAAAGCCCTCTCAGGGACATGCTGAGAGGGCTTTTCGATGGTTTTATCTTTTTTCTTCCTCTATCGGAATTCATTACGAATCATATTTCAGGATCTTCGATTCGCCGACGTTGACGGACAGGGAACTGTTTCCGGAGATGATCTCGACACTCTTTTCGGAACCGATCCAGTCATACAGTCTTCTGGCCGGACTGTCCTTCGGTTCGTCTGCACGGATGGCGACATATGCGGTGGTGATATAAGGATAGGAGTTGTCTTTGAAGGTCTCGGTCTTCGGGACTACGCCGTCGATTGCGACCAGATCGATATAGCCTTCATCAAAGGCCCAGCCGAGATAGGAGATGATGTTGTAGCCGATGGCATACTTGTCAGCGGAAACGGAGTCGGTGATGCTTTCCATATCGTCTTCAAAATAGAAGTGGTCCATCATGGAAGAAAAATCCGGAGCATCTCCATCCGGCCAGAGAAAATCTTCGAAGAGACGCTGGCTTCCGGACTGTTCATCTCTGAAATACGGATGGATCTCGGCATCCGGACCACCGACTTCTTTCCAGTTGGTGATCTTGCATTCATAAATGCCGCGGATCTGTTCCTGAGTCAGACTCTTGACGGGGCAGTCCGGGCTGACGATAAAGCCCAGTCCGTCATAGCCATAAGGTTTCATCTCGATATTGACCTTTACTTCGCGGAAGTGGGATTCTTCTTCTTCCGTCGGAGCCACAAGGAAGACAAGGTCCGCGACTTTATCTGCAAGATTCAGCCAGGCACCATGGGTCTTCGAACAGAGCGGAAGCTTATCCTCTCCGGAATAATTGCTCATAAAGTAGTTGTAGATCTCTTCTGTGATCGGTTTTCTCGCCGTGGAACTGTCAATGACCGGGAAATCTTCCGGATAAAACTTGAATAACTCTTCCATCGAAAGTTCCGACTTGTCTTTATCCATTTCTGGAGGTGTCGGTGTGGGTGAAATCGTTGGTGTAGCAGAGACGGTTACGACCGGCGTGGTCTCTTCTGTTTCTTTGGTGGTAGTGGTTGTCGGAGCTTCTGTTTCCGCAACTTCAGTAGTTGATTCAGAGGAGGGCAGCTTTCCGCCTGTCTTTTCATCATTGTTTTCTGTCGCACATGCCACGCTGAGAACAATGCTCAGGCACAGAAAGATACTAAGCAGATTCTTATTTCTTTTCATAATCAAAACCTCACCTTTCCTATCTGGTCTATTTACTAATTAGACATTTCTTCAGACGGTATTTTTTTCTCGTCGGAAAAGGAATAGTAGCTGATCTTAAAGATATTGTTCCAGAAATTTTCCACATAGCGAGGTGTCACATCCGGATTTCTGTGGGTCTTTGCGATCTCGTCGGTATAGTCTTCGGCCAGATAGGCGGTATAGCCGGTAAACTGCGGGGTATAGAAATTGACGAGGGGAACAGCCTCTACATATTCAAGGGAGACTTTATCACCCAGTTTACGGATCCGGACACGGGCCATTGCCTCTACACATCTGTCTGCTCGAGGCATATTCGCGATAAAGTTTCCTAAAGAATAGAAGCAGGGGACCTGACGGCCGTCTTCCAGCTCCAGGATCTCCAGCGGCTGGACGACGTGCGGATGGCATCCGATGATCAGGTCGGCACCGGCTTCCGCGAGCTGCCTTGCTACATTTCTCTGATATGCGCTGGGTGTTGTCTGATATTCTTCTCCCCAGTGAGGGAAAACGATCACGATGTCAGCGAGTTCTTTTGCCTTTTCAATATCCGGCACGAAGATCTCGGGGCGCAGAAGGTTGACCATATACGGTGCGTCCTTAGGAAGACTGTAGCCGTTGAGATTATAGGTGTAATTCAAAAACGCGATCTTAATGCCGTTATATTCGCCGATATCGATCTTGTCGCGGTCTTCCTGGGAATCGTACATGCCGGTCAGGATGACGCCCTCCTGGCTCTTCCAGAAGGCGATATCTTCCAATGCGACATCCTTTCCCTTGTCCCAGCTGTGGTTGGTGGCATGAGTGATGACGTTAAAACCGGCCTTGACGACGGCCTGTCCGCACTCGATCGGCGCCGCGAAAACAGGAAATCCCGACCATTTGGAAGGATCGGCGGTTAGAACGACTTCCTGGTTGATGACCTTGACGTCGATGTCCTTGATGTAGTCTTTGATGTTGGCATAGATCGAATCGTAGTTATATGAGCCGTCTTCCTGCTTTCCGTAGTTGGTGATGCTTGTGTGATACAGGTTATCGCCGACGGCGATCAGATCGACATAGACCGGCTGCCGGTAAAGTTTATATTTTGTCGAGAGGGAATAGGGAAGAGGAAGCGAAGAAAGTTCGGAAAGAAGCTCTTTTCTTCCTGCTGCACAGGCGATCTGGCGGTCCCAGTAGATCATCTGATCCAAAGAGTCTTTTTCGGAAAAGCCGTAGAGAGGATAAGAAGCGACCGGTTCTTTTCCGGAAGTTTCATCCATGTGATCGGAAGATGGTTCCTGCGTCCTGGCATCAGCGGAAACAGAAAATGCCGTTTCGGAAGAGCCGGAAAGGACGGCTTCAGAAGGGGAAGCGCTTATAGGCGAAGAAAGGCGCAGACGTTTTTCCTTTTCTGCGATGACCATGGCGATGGCAACGGATGTGACGCATATAATGAGCAGGATCCGCAGTGCGGTCCCTTTCTTTCGATTACTTTTATACCCCATGAGGAAATGACCCCTTGTTTTGACTACTAACATAATAGAGAAAAGCGGTCCTTAACGCAACGGAAATTGTCAATTTTTTTCAAGAAAATGGTTTCCAAATTGCAAGGAGACGGCATGAGCGGTAGAATAATGGACGAATCTGAAATGTAAGCGAGAGTGGATGTATGAAGTGGGTGGAAATTGAGATAGTAACGACCGAAGAGGCTTCCGAAGCGATCTGTGAGATGTTGTCACAGCTGGGCGCGGACGGGATCGCAGTATGTGATCCGCTGGAGATCAAAAGGATCATCGACGATCCGGATTCTCTGGCCTATGCCGACGACGGGTTCGTGGATTCCCTCGGCCAGGATGTGAAGATCCAGGCCTATTTTGCAGAGTTTGACGACGGGATCCGTCTGGGCGCCAAGGAAGAAGAATACGATAACCCCGAAGGTGTCGGCACTATCTACGGAAATATCGCAACGGGCAGTAAGACCCTGGAGGAAACGATCGAACTTCTTGAAGAAAGACTTTCCGCGATCTCTGAATTCCTTCCGGTCGGAGACGGCAAGGTCACTTATAAATATGTAAAAGACGAGGACTGGGAGAACGAGTGGAAGAAAGACTACCACGCTTTTTCCGTTTCTCCGCGTGTCACGATCGCCCCTTCCTGGGAAAAAGAATCTGTATCTGAGACATCTGAGCAGAAGGTCGTCTATCTCGACCCGGGCTCCGCTTTCGGAACGGGCACCCATGAGACGACTTCGATGTGCGCCGAATTTATCGACGAACATCTTTCTGCTGACGATACCGTCCTCGACGTCGGCTGCGGATCCGGGATCCTCTCGATCATTGCGGCAAAGCTCGGCTGCAAGTCTGTTGAGGCCTGTGACATCGACCGCCTGGCCGTGGATGTGGCGATCGCAAACTGTGAAGAGAATCATGTCGATGTCGACTGCTATACCGGCGAACTGAAGGACGCGAAGAAAGAAGGCTACAGCCTCATCATCGCCAACATCGTCGCAGAGATCATCGCGGGGATCGCACCAATGGTCCCGGACAAGCTCCTTCCCGGCGGACATTTCATCACGAGCGGCATCATCGACCATAAAAAGGAGATCGCGCTTTCTGCGTGCAGGAAAGCAGGTCTGACCCTTATCGAAGAAAAGCAGAAAGGCGACTGGCACGCATATTATTTCGAGAAGAAGTAAGATCGGCGCAGGGCTTTCAGGGGAGAAGGTATGGCGTACAAGATTCTGATCATTGATGATGACAAGGATATTCTGACCATCATAACGGACATGCTTTCGGGTTACGGTTATGAGGTCACGACGGCGACATCTGCGGATGAGGCCTTTGACCTCCTTAGTAAAAGCGCCTTTCATCTTCTGCTTCTGGATATCAACCTTCCGGACAGTGATGGATTCGAGATCTGCAGACAGCTCCGCGAAGTGTCGACGGTGCCTGTGATCTTCGCAAGTGCGAGAACGAGCGAAGATGACCGTGTGACCGGTTATTCGATCGGTGGAGATGACTATCTTCCGAAGCCCTATTCCATGAAAGAACTTCTCGTCCGCGTGCAGGCACTGCTGCGCCGCACATATGGTTTTTCGACAGAAGAAAAGATCGTCTCTTTTGGAGATGTCGTTGTAAATATCACATCGCGGACAGTCACGAAAAACGGAGAAACGGTATCGTTATCGCTTCGCGAATTTGATCTCCTTGCTTATCTTTGCGAGCACAAAAATGAAGCGATGCCGAAAGAGAAGATCCTGACCTCCGTATGGGGCGCATTCATGACGTCGGAAGCATCGACCTTAACGGTACATATCCGCTGGCTTCGTGAAAAACTCGAGGAGGATCCCGCGGATCCGAAGTTCATCAAGACCGTATATAAAGTAGGTTATATGCTGGAGGTGCCGGACGATGCGTAAACGTGTCTTTCTCGTTTTTTTCGTACTTTTGGTACTGGTCATCGCTTTGACGGCAGGGCTTTATCTTACGTCGTCCGGAAAAAGGGAGACCGGAAAACAGAAAAACCTCGTCGGGATCAATGAAGTGCAAAAGCTCCTTGAGGATGGAGATGTAAAGCAGGCTTCCGAGAAACTCTCTGTTTTATCTGAGGACATAAGGCAGTCAGAGGACGGAGAGAAAAAGGACGGAAGGATCCTCCTGATCGGTGCTTTCTCTTTTCTCGGGCTTCTTATTGCCGGGGTATTTATATATGTGACGGTGCTCCGTCCTTTAAAGAAGATCTCGAAATACACAAGTGAGATCGCACGGGGAAACACGGATATTCCTTTATCTTACGACCGCGGATCGGAAGTCGGAGAATTCTCCTGGGCTTTCGACAGCATGCGCAAAGAACTCAATAAAGCACGTGCTTCGGAAAAAGAAGCCATCGAGAACAATAAGACCGTTATCGCGACGCTTTCTCATGACATCAAGACACCGATCACCTCGATCCGCGCTTATGCGGAAGGCCTGGAAGCCAACATGGACAGTTCTCCGGAAAAACGTGCACAGTATCTTCAGACCATCATGAAGAAAAGTGATGAGGTCAGTAAAGTCACCGATGATCTTTTACTGCACTCTCTTTCGGATATGAACCGGCTGAAAGTTGAGAAGAAGGAGTTTGAGGTCAGTAGCTTTGTAGAAAGCGCAGTCAGGGATCTCGACCCGGACGGAAAAGAGATCACATTTATCTCGAAAGGGGTAACGGCAGTTGTCAGTGCAGATCCGGACAGGCTTCTTCAGTGTGTGGAAAATCTCATTACGAATTCCAGAAAGTATGCGGGAACGAAGATCAACGTGACTCTTGAAAAAACGGAGAACACGGTTTCGATCCTTATCAGCGACAGCGGCAAGGGAATTCCTGACGAAGACATGCCGTTTATCTTCGATAAGTTCTATCGGGGCCACAATCACGGATCGCAGCCCGGTTCCGGCCTCGGCCTTTATATCGTGAAGTATCTGATGACGCAGATGGATGGAGATATCGAGCTCAAAAATACATCGGACGGGCTTTCGGCGAAACTGATCCTGCCGGTAAATGAGAAACTTTGATCGTGAAGAAAGGTTAAGGACTTCTTAATAAGTTTTCGGAGAAAATGGGTACAACGAAAACGAATAAGAAGTGAAAAGGAGAAGGAAACAAATGAGTTCGAATATTCTGACTGCACACGATCTTTGCAAGAGCTTTGCCCACAACGGCGGACAGGTGCACGTTCTCTCCCATATCGATCTGGAGATCAAAGAGAAGGATTTCACTGTCGTCATGGGCGCGTCGGGATCCGGTAAATCCACACTTTTATATGCACTTTCCGGAATGGATAAAGCGACCTCGGGACAGGTCCTTTTCGATGGAAAAGATCTGGTAAAGATGAAGGAGAAGGAACTGGCGAAGTTAAGATCGCACGACTTCGGTTTCATCTTCCAGCAGATGCACCTGATCTCTAATCTCACACTGCTTGAAAATGTCACGGTGCCGGGATATCTCAATAACGGCAAGGGGGCATCTGAAGTGAAGGGACGCGCCGAAAAACTCCTGGAGCAGATGGGCATTTCCGATGTGAAGACGCATCTTCCATCGCAGGTCAGCGGCGGTGAGCAGCAGCGCTGCGCGATCGCCAGATCGATCATCCACGAGCCGAAGCTGCTTTTCGCAGATGAGCCGACGGGTGCGCTGAACAGAAAGAATACAAAGGAAGTCCTGGACCTTTTGACGGAGCTTAACCGAAACGGCCAGAGCATCCTGATGGTTACCCACGATCTTCGTGCGGCACTTCGAGCAAGCCGCCTTCTGTATCTTGAAGACGGTAATGTGATCGGGGAGATGACACTTCCGCCGTACGATAAAGAAGAGGAAAAGAGCCGCGAGACACAGGTCAATGCATGGCTGTCTTCCATGAAGTGGTAAGGAGGGAATAAAATGGACATCCTTACTTTACTTCGTGCCAACATAAAAAGAAAGAAGGGCGCGTTTCTTGGGATCGTGCTCCTGATGATCATTGTGTCGATGTTCCTGACGACGATCTACAGCGTAAAGAAGAACGTAACGAAAAGCATCGACGATGCCTATGAAGAATTCAAGACGGCCAATCTCATGATGAATATCACGAATGAGCGCCTTTCAGATGAACTCCTGAAGTCGGTCAAAGACCATCCGCTGGTCGATCATGTTTCGACGATGGATGCCGTTCTGATGCGGAGACATTTCGTAAAGGAAAAAGAAGATAACCAGAGCTGGCTGATCGTGCCGATGAATGGGATCGTGCAAAAACAGTTCTCGGATGACTTTTCCTCGTATCTTGATGAGGTTCGTCCCATCTCTCCGGAAGGGATCTATCTGGTCCAGGGTATCGCGACGAACGAGGGCTGCAAGGTCGGAGATGATCTGCGCTTTCAGACGAAATACGGTGAATACAACTTCAAGATCGAGGGATTTGTGGTCGAGCCGGTCGACGGATGTGCCATGGTCGGATGGAAGACGGTGTATGTTGCTCCCGAGACTTTTGAGAAACTGGCTTCGGATGTAGATGCTGTCGATAACCCGGATGCCGCCGGACGAGTCACGATCGTGTATGTCTATAAGAAAGCGGATTGTGAGATGAGTGACGGTGAGTTTGCAAGAACGATCAACCGTGATACCGGCATCCAGGACTATGCGTATGCGTCGGCCACGAAGACCCAGATGAAGCGCTATACGAATCTTTTTTCGGATATCATCTGCTCGATCATGATCGGTTTTGCGATGGTCCTTGCGGGAGTCGTTTTGATCATCATGGCGCACAATATCACTGTGACGATCGAGATGAGCTATGCGGAGCTCGGTATATTAAAAGCCGAAGGATTCACGAAAGGAAGGATACGGGTGCTCTTTATACTGCAGTATCTCCTTGCGGAGATCACCGGTGCCATTATCGGAACCATTCTCTCGATCCCCATGATCTCTCTTTTCGGCGGGATCTTCCAGCCGATCACGGCGATCATTGCGAAGAAAGATGTGGACCTTGAAACGAGCCTTACACTCCTTCTTTTGATCCTTGGCCTGTCGGTCCTGGTCATTCTTCTGGCGACCAGAAAAGTGGCGAAGGTCTCTCCGGTAAAAGCACTGACCGGCGAAAGCAGGGATGTCTATTTCGAGAGTTTCCTGACGGCGCCGGTTTCCGGAAAGAACCTGTCCTTAAGCCTTTCCTACCGTCAGTTCAGTTCGAATAAGCGCCGCTATTTCGTGGCGATCCTGATCACGGCGCTTCTTATGTTCTTCATGCTTACGGTAAACCTTATGGCAAGCGCAATGAAGTCGAAGTCCGCACTCGAGGCGATGGGAACGATCCTTTGCGAAGTCGAGGTAAGACCTCAGGATCGAAACTTTACCGAAGAAGAAATGGCAGCGATCGAATCGGTCATGAAAGAAGAGCCGACTGTCAATAAGTCGATCTTCTTTAGAAACGAATATGTCACGGTCAACGGAAACACGATCTACTGTCAGTTCTATAAGGATCCGGAAACGATCAATATGGTCTCCGGCAGAGCTCCGGTCTATGACAATGAACTCGTCATCACGGACATCTTAGCCGAGGATCTGGGGCTGAAGACCGGCGATAAGCTGGTAGTTGCGAGAAGAGAATACCGGGAAGAGTTCATCGTATCAGGTATTTTCTGCAGCATGAACGATACCGGTATGACGATGGCGATGGGAGATGCAGGCGCGAAGAAGATCGGCGTGAACGGATATATCTGGTATGGCGCGAGCCTTTCAAAGCCGAAAGAGGCTGATCGACTTGCAAAAGCACTCGAAGAAAAACTCGGAGCCGGGTTTAAGATCGTGGCAGATTCGAACTTTTCCGAGGTCTCGGACATTAAGTCGATCTCGACAGCGGTCATGGTGATGCGCTATACGATCTATGTCTTCTCGATCATCTTCGTACTGGTCGTCGTCTCCATGATCTGCAGCAAGTCCTTTGCCCAGGAAAGAAGAGATCTCGGCATCTATAAAGCCATCGGCTTTACCTCTCGAAAACTCCGGTCGCTGTTCGCACTGCGTTTTCTGATCATCGCGGTGATCGGATCTGCAATCGGAACCGTCCTGAGTCTTCTGTTTTCAAGTAAAGGATTGAGCATGCTTCTTAGAAGTGTAGGTATCTGTAACTTTATTTCGAATTATCGGACGGAGACGATCCTGATCCCGGTCATTCTCCTTCTGGGATGCTTCTTCCTCTTTGCCTACATCTCGGCAAGGAAAGTAAAGAAGGTCGAGATCAGAGAACTGGTCATCGAGTGACCCCGTTTGACGAATAATGCTAAATGCATGATAATGAAATCGCCGAAGCCATCGGCGATTTTTTTATTGTTTCGTTGAGGAGAAGGGGATGTTCTATGCTGAAAGTATTTCTGGTCGAGGATGAGTTCGTCGTCCGCGAAGGTATTAAGAACAATATCGACTGGAGTGCGCACGGCTACGATTTCTGCGGCGAAGCGGGCGACGGTGAAGTCGCTTATTCCATGATCCAGAAGGAAAGACCCGACATCGTCATCACGGACATAAAGATGCCTTTCATGGACGGCCTTCAGCTGAGCCACATGATCAAGTCCGAGTTCCCCTGGATCGAGATCATTATCCTTACAGGTTACGAAGATTTCCAGTTCGCAAGAGAAGCGATCAAGATCGGCGTATCCTGCTACCTTTTAAAACCGGTCAACGGAGAGACCCTCATCAAAGAGGTCGATGCTCTTTCCGAAAAGATCCGTGAAAAAAAGGCGGAGCGGGAAGCGGCCCAAAGATACGAAGAGGAAATGCGCGAGCGTACGGAGCTCGATAAGAGGGACTTTTTCAATACGCTCATCAAGGGCGGGAAGAATGCATCTGAACTGATCGCGGAATCGAAAAAACTCTCGATCGATCTGACGGCCATCCGCTATAACATCGTGCTTTTGAAGATCTGGTCCGATAAGCACGATATTGGTGAATATTCCACCAGCGTTCTTACTGTGGAAGATGCGGTGCGAAGGATCGCGGAAGAGGAGAATGCCCTGTTCTTCGACTTTAAGGTAGAAGGGACGGCGCTTCTTTTCAAGGGGGATGACGATAAGCAGATCCGAAGAAGGATCGACCGTGCTATCAGTAAGATGAAAGAACTCTTTTCGGGGTATAAGCATATCCGCTACTTCGGCGCCATCGGACAGACGGTCGGAAGGATCACGGAGATCCACGAGTCATTTGACTGGGCAAGCCGTGCATATGCGCATCTGTATCTTACTTCGGAGAATGCTTTCCTCGAAGGATCGAAGGAAGGGCTTCGTCCGGAAAATAATGTCGATATCCTCTCCGAGATCGATCCGAAGCATATCGACCGGCGTCTCATGAAGCGATTCCTGCGTGCCGGTGAAGCATCGGAGATCGAATTCTTCTTAGAGGAATATTTAAATAATATCGGTGGTCATGCGCTGAAGTCCACGATGCTTCGTCAGTACATCGCCATGGACGTTTATTTCTGCGTGGCGGATTTTGCAGAAAACGAACTTGGACTTACGAGACAGGAAATGGAAGAGAAGTTCGGTTTCCCGGGGGCAGAGGTCCTGTCCGAAGAGGAGAATACACACGACTACATAAACCGGATCCTGAAGGAGGCCCTCACGCTTCGTGAAGACCACGCACTCGGCCGGTATCACGATGTCATGAAGGATGCCATCGCATATATCTACGAGCATTATTCGGATGAGGAGCTGTCGCTCAATACACTCGCGGCGCAGGTCAATTTCTCACCGAACCACTTAAGCTCGATCTTCAAGCAGGAAACGGGTCAGCCTTTCATCAAGTACCTGACCGATTACCGCATGAATATGGCGAAGGATCTTCTTAGAAGGACTTCGAAGAAGAGCAACGAGATCGGCATCATGGTGGGCTACAAAGATCCGCATTACTTCTCGTATCTTTTCAAAAAGACGCAGGGTGTAACGCCGACACAGTATAGAAACCGCGGCCGAAACGACGGGGAAGAGTAAATGACAAAAGAGAAGGCCCGAAAACCGAGATCGCATCTTGCGAACCAGATCCGTATCTCCTATATCGTCCTGCTCCTGCCGAGCGTGGTCTTCATGTGCTATGCCTTCTATAACATGTGGCATATCAACGAGCGCAACAATAAGATGATCAGCTCCGTTGTTGCCGCAAGTGAGATCTCCCTGAAGTTTAAAGAGGACTTCGATAATGAGACCTATCTTCTCGTCGTCGGTAACGTCACGCCGGAAAACTCCACTTTGAAGAGTGAACTGGCCAAGGCCCGTCAGGTAGTCACAGGTCTTAAGGGTTACACCAATACGGAGGATAACCTGCAGCGTCTCCTCTATGCCGAAAAGTATTTAAACAACCTGGACATTTATGTCACGCAGATCACCGAGAATCTCGGGTATGAGGACAAGTACGAATCCAATAAGCTCATCTGGGAAAACGACGTGCAGATCGTAACGTCTCTTTTCCAGGAGACGATCAACGAATATATCTACTACGAGAACCGCCAGATCCAGACGATGCAGGCCGAGAACAACAAGCTCTTCATGAACATCGTTGAGATCACCGCGGGTCTTATGGCTTTCGGCCTCATTTCCATGATCGTCGTTTCCTATGTCGGTCCGAAGTGGATCACACGCCCGATCGAGGAACAGGTAAAAGAAGAGCAGAAGCGCCTTAGAAAATCCGAGTTCGATCTTCTGCAGTCGCAGATCAATCCGCACTTCCTCTATAACACGCTCGATGCGATCATCTGGTCGGCGGAGGCCGGAAACCAGAAACAGGTCGTGAGCATGGTCGGAAACCTTTCGGACTTTTTCCGTCTTTCTCTTAATAAAGGAAAAGAATCGGTCACGATCAGAGAAGAGCTCCAGCATGTACGAAGCTACCTGGAGATCCAGCAGATCCGTTACCAGGATATATTGAAGTTTGAGATCGATGTTCCGGAAGATCTTTTCGAGTATATGATCCCGAAGCTTTCTGTCCAGCCGATCGTCGAGAATGCACTTTACCACGGCATCAAGAACAAGCGCGGCGGCGGATCCATCAAGGTGTACGGCGAGGAGAAGAAAGAGTATCTCTCGCTCGTGGTGGAAGACGAAGGAAAAGGTATGGACGAGGAACATCTCCGTAAAGTCAGACGTGCGCTTCGCGAGCACACGCCGGAGAGCGGAGTCGTCTACGGACTTTATAATGTAAATGAGAGGATCCGTTTAAACTACGGAGAAGGGTACGGGATCCACATCGAGAGTATCCTCGACCGGGGCACGAGAGTGGAACTTCGACTTCCCAAATCGAAAAAACAAACCGAAATCGTAGAAAAATGAAACGGAAATCGTAAGGGATAAAAAATCCAACTTCGTTTCCGTTTTTTGTGAATGGTCTTTTTTTGTGACAAACCTAAAATGAAGTCAGATGAAGGGGGAAGGACCCCGAAAAAGTGACTATCCAGGGAGGTAAATCATGAAAAAAGTAGTAGCACTTATCATGGCTTCTGTTTTTGCTTTCAGTCTCGCAGGATGCAGCAGCTCCAGCACAACAACAACAACGACAACAGCAAAGCCGACAGAAACCGAAAAGGCAACTGAAGCACCTGAAACAACCACAGAGGCTAGCAAAGAAGAGAGCACAGGTCTTATTAAAGTAGGTATCATCAACAACGACCCGAACGAGTCCGGTTACCGTACAGCAAACGACGCAGACCTGAAGGCTATGTTCACCAAGGAGAACGGCTATGACGCATCTTTCTCCTACAGCCTCAAGAACGATGAGCAGATCCAGTACGCTCAGACATTCATCCAGAACGAAGTAGATTATCTTCTCCTTTCCGCTGCTGACGTAGCAGGTTGGGATTCCGTTCTCCAGGATGCAAAGAACGCCGGCGTTAAGGTCATCCTCTTCGACAGAACCATCAACGCAGACCCGAGCCTCTATGAAGCTTCTATCGTTTCCGATATGGCTAAGGAAGGCCAGACAGCAGTTGACTGGCTCGCAAGCCAGAATCTTTCCGAGTACAACGTAATTCATATCCAGGGTGTTATGGGTTCCGCAGCTCAGCAGGGCAGATCCGGTGCTCTCGATACAAAGGTAGCCGCTGAAGGCAACTGGACGATCGTTAAGCAGCAGACCGCTGAGTGGAACGCTGAGAAGGCACAGCAGATCGTACAGTCCGTTATCGACTCCGGTACGAAGTTCAACGTAATCTATGCTGAGAACGACGATATGGCGAAGGGCGCTGTTGCAGCTCTTGACGCAGCAGGTATCTCTCACGGCGTAGGCAAGGACGTTATCGTAATGGGCTTTGACTGCAACAAGTGGGCTCTGGAAGAACTCTTAAAGCAGAACTGGAATTACGACGGTCAGTGCAACCCGTTCCAGGCAAGCTACATCGACAGCATCATTAAGGACCTCGAAGCAGGCAAGACACCTGAGAAGACCATCATCATGGAAGAAAAGGGCTTCGATGCTGCAACCATCAAGCAGGAAGACGTAGATAAATACGGCATCTGATATGTAACCATTTACCTGAAAAACGCGGTGCGGATGGATCCGTGAGGAGAAACCGCACTGCGTTTTTTAAAAAATCCGAAGCACAAGAGGTATAACCCGTGGATAATAATAGTTTGCTTAAAATGCGAGCGATCGACAAAACTTTTCCTGGCGTGCGTGCATTACAGAAGGTCGACTTTACTCTGAATAAAGGCGAGATACATGCACTGATGGGCGAGAACGGCGCCGGCAAATCCACATTGATTAAAGTACTCACCGGTGTGTATCCGAAAGATGGCGGAGCGATCATTCTTGACGGAAAGACAGTGAATATCCATTCCCCGCAGGATGCACAGAAACTCGGTATCAGCACCGTGTATCAGGAGATCACGCTGTGCCCGAACCTGACGGTGGCGGAAAACATGTATGTGAGTCGCGGCAAAAGTCCTCTGACCAACTGGAAAAAGATGAATGCCGATGCGGACAGACTCTTGAAAAAACTGGATATCCCGGCAAGAGCTACACAGCAGCTGGGCAACTGCTCGATTGCCGTACAGCAGATGGTAGCCATCGCCCGGGCAGTAGATATGGATTGTAAGGTACTGATCCTTGATGAACCGACTTCTTCTTTAGATGAGCAAGAGGTAGAAAAATTATTTGGCCTGATGCGCGATCTCAAGGCGCTTGGCGTGGGCATCATTTTCGTGACCCACTTCCTCGATCAGGTCTATGAAGTATGTGACAAGATCACGGTATTACGTGACGGTCAGCTTGTAGGAGAGTACGAGATCAGGGATCTTCCGAGAGTTAAGCTCGTTGCAAAGATGCTCGGAAAAGAGATGGACGACCTTTCTGATATCAAGGGAGAACAAGAAGGATATCACGCGGGGGACGCCGGCTCAAGGGTCTTCGAAGCAGAGAAGCTTTGCAGTGTTTCCGGGATCAAACCATTCAACTTCTATATCAACAAGGGAGAAGTAAACGGGTTCACGGGGCTTCTTGGCTCCGGCCGTAGTGAGTGCGTCCGTGCTATATTCGGCGCGGACCGCGTCACCGGCGGCAAGGTGAAAGTCAATGGCAGACAGGTGAAGATCCATTCACCGA
The DNA here is from genome assembly GCA_016287245.1 of Clostridia bacterium. Classification (GTDB taxonomy): domain Bacteria; phylum Bacillota; class Clostridia; order Saccharofermentanales; family Saccharofermentanaceae; genus Scatonaster. The sequence goes on along the minus strand of JAEEWG010000008.1, from coordinate 15,244 downwards.
GAGATGCCATGAAATACGGTATTGCGTATCTTCCGGAAGACCGTAAGATCGATGGTATCATCGGCGATCTTTCCGTACGCGATAACATCATCCTGGCGCTTCAGGTCATGAAGGGATTTTTCAAACCCTTTACCAAGGCCCAGGCCAATCAGTTCGCTGATGAATACATCAAGAAACTGAGTATCAAGACGGCATCGGCCGATACGCCGATCAAGTCTTTATCCGGCGGTAACCAGCAGAAGGTCATCCTCGCAAGATGGCTGCTGATGCATCCGGAATACCTCATCCTCGATGAACCGACACGTGGTATCGATGTCGGTACGAAAGTCGATATCCAGAAGCTCGTTCTGGAACTGGCTTCCGAGGGTATGAGTGTTACCTTTATCTCTTCCGAGACCGACGAGATGCTGAGAACGTGTTCACGACTCGTTGTCATGCGTGACCGGAAAGTCGTCGGAGAACTATCAGGTGAAGATCTTACACAGACGAAGATCATGAGCACCATCGCAGGAGGAGAGTAAAGAATGTTCAAGTCTATAGTTAAGAAAATAACCGGCAATCAGTTATTTATCCCGATCATGGCGCTTATTCTGCTGGCGGTGATAAATCTGATCGTCGACCCGGGATTCTTCAAGGTATCTCTGGGTAAGAATAACGCAGGAAATCCGGTCCTCTCCGGCTATCTGATCACTATTTTGGATTACGGATCGGAACTTGCGATCCTGGCGATCGGCATGACGCTCGTTACCGCGGCATCCGGTGGACAGGATATCTCCGTCGGTGCAACGATCGCTATCGCCGGCTCGGCTATGCTGCGCGTCCTCTGCGGCACTAACTCGAGACCCGATGCGATCCAGGCACCGATCATCGTCGCTTTCTTGGTGGCCTGTCTCGTAGGTATGCTGTGCGGCGCATTCAACGGCGCACTCGTATCGTTCTTCAAGATACAGCCTATGATCGCCACCTTGATCCTGTTTACAGCAGGGCGGTCCATCGCAGCATGGATCAATAATAATGAACTTCCGATCGTGCCTGATCCGAAGTTTTCCTACTTCGGCGGCTTCATCCCCGGGGTGCCGATACCGACGACCGTATTCATCGTCCTCATATGTATCGTCGTTATGGCACTCGTCCTGAAGTTCACCAATCTCGGCCTCTACACCCAGGCCGTTGGAATCAATGAAAAGTCGGCCAGACTGAACGGTATCAACCCGACGCTCATCAAATTCATCGCGTTCGTCATCTTAGGTCTGTGCGTCGCTGTGGCGGCACTTATTAAGGTCAGCCGACTTTCCACCATTAACTATTCTGTCATTGCGAAGGACATCGAGATGGACGCCATCCTGGCAGTCGCACTCGGCGGAAACGCACTTTCGGGAGGTAAGTTCAACATGTGGGCTTCCGTTCTCGGCGCGTACGTTATCCAGTTCCTGACTACGACACTTTATAAATTCAACGTACAGTCTGACGCTCTGGCCGCCTATAAGGCAGTCGTCGTTATCCTTCTGGTGTTCTTCTCGGCACCGAAGGTAAGAGAAGGTCTTGGCAGTGCTGTCAAAAAACTCACACCAAAGCGCGCAGGTAAGGGGGAGGCATAATGGATAAGAAAAAACTTAAAGGTGGCATTTTTAATAAAGTCAGTGACACCAATCTTCTTCTTGCTATCACCATCGTGATCTTCCTTCTGATGTATATCGGCGCGATCGTGTTCCAGGGTTCCGGTTTCAGAAAACCGCAGATGTTCTTTAACATCCTTAACGCCAATGCGGCACTGATCATCACGGCCTGCGGCATGAGCATCGTCATGATCACCGGCGGGATCGATATCTCCGTCGGCGGCGTCGTCGCTCTCGTCTCCATGTGCTGTGCCGTCTATCTCGATAAGACCAGTAATCCGAACATCTTCGTTTCAATACTGATCGCGCTTGGTATCGGACTTGCCTACGGCATCATCCAGGGCATCCTGGTCGCGTACTTTGACATCCAGCCGTTTATCGTATCACTCGCCGGAATGTTCTTCGCGCGAGGCATGACGACCATCGTCAACACTGCTCCTTTCAACGTACAGAACAAGGATTTCACCAAACTTAAGAACACACGTATCACCGTTCCGAAGATGGGATCTTATAACAAAAAGGGCATGTACATACCGGCCTATGTGGAGATAGGTGTAGTGGTCGCCCTGATCATTGTGGTAATATTATTCTTGGTACTTCGCTATACGAAGCTCGGAAGAAACTTCTATGCAGTGGGCGGAAACCAGCAGAGCGCTCTGATGCTCGGCGTCAATGTAAAAAGGACCAAGTTCCTTTCCCACATTGTCTGCAGCCTGATGGCCGGCATCGGCGGATATGTGTACTTCCTCCATGTTGGTTCCGGTGCGGCATCTCATGCGACGGGCATGGAGATGAATGCCATCGCTTCCTCGATCATCGGCGGTACGATGCTCACAGGTGGTGTCGGAAACATCATAGGAACGCTCTTCGGTGTGCTCTCCTTAAGTACCATTCAGAATATCGTTGCTTCCGCAGGTCTCGATCAGGCCTGGTGGACCGGTATCACCATTGCCGCTATGCTTTGCCTCTTCCTCGTGATCCAGAGCATCGTTATAAGGCAGAAGAAAAGAGCGCTCAAAACGTAAGGAGCATTTGGAATGAAAAAAACAGCCTGTCTGGCAGCATTACTACTCCTGCTGGCAACCGCTTCGGTTGCCTGTCGGAGTAGTGCTGTTTCTGAAAGTACAACAGAATCGACGACCGACAAGAAGATGGTTACTGTCGGCTTTTCCCAGCTCGGCGCGGAATCCGACTGGAGAAGAACGAATACCGAGTCGATGCAGAGTGCGCTTTCCGAGGAGAACGGCTTTAAACTGATCTATAAGAACGGCCAGCAGAAGCAGGCCAATCAGGTCACGGCACTTCGCATGTTCATCCAGCAGGATGTAGACTATATCGTCCTGGCGCCGGAGACAGAGACCGGCTGGGATTTCGTATTAAAAGAAGCGAAGGATGCCGGTATCCCCGTGATCATCGTTGACCGTAGAGTCGATGTCCAGGACAGATCCCTTTATACCTGCTGGGTCGGTTCGGATTTCGAACTCGAAGGGCAGAAGATGACGACCTGGCTTCACGAATTTACGGAAAAGAACAGTATCGCTCCGGAAGATGTCCATATCGTCAATATTCAGGGAACGCTCGGATCGACGGCCCAGATCGGAAGAACGAGAGCGCTGAATAATGCGGCAAGAGATTACGGATGGGATCTTCTGGCTTCGGAGAGCGGAGATTTTACCGAAGTCCGCGGAAAAGAAGTCATGGCATCGTTTCTCCGAAAATACGACAATATCAATGTGGTCTACTGCGAAAACGACAATGAGGCCATCGGTGCCATCGCGGCGATCGAAGCGGCCGGTAAGAAGGCAGGCCCTGACATCTTAAACGGCGAGATCATGGTGGTCTCCTTTGACGGTATCAACAAGGACGCCAGACAGTTCCTGAAGGAAGGGAAGATCTCATGTATCGCGGAGTGTAATCCGCTTCACGGACCCCGTGTACAGGCCCTGATCGAGATGCTCGAAAGAGGCGAGACCCCGGAGCAGTTCAACTATGTGGCGGAGACGCTTTTCAGCTCCCTTACCGATATCACTTCCATCACGGTGGGCACGGAGACCTATACCGTGGAGATCGAGAAGTAGTCCGATTTCAAACCGCAGTTTTTCTTGACATTTTACCCCTGTAGTGATAGGTTCTTTTCGAGAAAGAGCATACGAAAAGACAGGGTGGTCCTGTGCTTTTTTCAACGCTTTTATGAGGGAGACAAGTGGTATGAAAAGAATCGTTGCAGCTTTACTATGTATGGCAGTTTTAGGCACATGTGTGGCCTGTACATCCGATAAATCATCCGGTAATGTAGGCGGGAAGATCGGACTTCCGAGTGGAGAAACAGAGACGACAGAAGCACCGACAGAAACGGAGCCTACTGATACTACAGAGACCGAAGAGACAAGTGATACAAGTGCTTCCTCGGAGCCGACCGAGACCGAAACCGAAGCGACAGACAGTTCTTCGGAAAGCGAGACAGAGACTACGGAAACGACCGCAGCTCCCTCTTCCTCGGATCTGGTCGTAAGCCATGATCTGAAGGGTGAAAATATCGGAAAGACAAGAGATGTCATGAAATACGGCGCAGTTGATTCCCACCGGGATCAGGATTACGGGATCTTCCTTTCGGATGTGGATGTGGAATACGATGTCATGACAGCAGAAGGCGGATCTCCTTCTGTAAAGAGGATCCTCGATGAATACACCTGGCATAACGCAGATGCCTGCAGCCGGGCTTTTGAAAAAAAGAGAGAGGAATTCGTAAACCTCGAAAAAACGGGTTCTGAACTTTTTGAGTATACATACCGCATGGGATGTGAGATCATCCGTGCCGACAGCCAGATCCTGTCGTTCTGTACGACGATCTATTACTATGAGACGAACGAGGAGTCCAGGACTTCCCGGACCTATGAGAACTACCGTTCGAGCGACGGATCGGAGATCCTTCTTTCCGATGTGGTCAAGGATCAGGATGCCTTTGCCAATTACCTTTATTCCTACTTAAAGACCGTGGGAGGCGAGGACCCGAACGAAGCCGTCTCACGTATTCAGGGCGGGGACTTTTCCTTCGGAATGACCTATGACGGTATTTACTATAACGGTATCAAGATCCCGGTAGCCGGCTACGGTGATATCTTCGACATGTCCTATTTCGGATCGACGCCGAAGAGCTTTACCCTGAGTCTTGGAAGCGAGAACAAACTGATGTGGGATTTTAACGGCGACGGCGTTCTCGATGAACTGGAACTTACCGTCAACAACGGAAGCAGCCAGTATGAAGTGGAGTCCGTGACGATTTCTCTTTACGGGAAGAAAACGGTCCTTCATGCTTCGGATTTTGAAGAGATGGACTGGATGGAAGAACTCGATCCCTTTGACGGAAGTCACGTCATGTGCGTAAACGGAAAGTACTATCTTCTCATGACCATGGATTGCGAGGGAGAGGATTATTACACTTATATCTTCGATATAAACGGAGAAACTCCGGTATTTGTCGAGTGTTTTGAGAGCAAGCCATCCTCGGCTCTGGATCCGAACCACTTCCTCGTAAGTGAACGTGTGGAAATCATGGGCACCATGTTTATGGACTTTGAATATGCGCTTACCGAAGACGGACACATCAAGAAGCTTTCGACTATGGCCAAGTGTCATCGCGGACTGTTTATGACGATCATGCCGCTTACGGGAAATGAGTACGATATCGTGACAGATACTGTCGGCGCAGAGATGGAACTGCCGAGCAGTGCGCGCGTCGAGGTCATCGGTTACGATACCGAAAGCGGACTTTTGATCCTGCGTGCATATTCAAGATTTGACGATGCGGAGATGCCGGATATCGCGCTGAAGACAGATAAGAACAGCATGATCGCAGGCAAGAAGAGAGAAGAGGCTTTCATCGGCATCATGTTCGCAGACTGATCCAGTTTTCCAGGGAAGCGCTTCAGCGGTATGCGCGGAGCGCAGAAGGGAAGGCGAGTGCTTCATATTCTTTTTGGCTGACAAGGTCGCCCAGAGATCGGGCGGCCTTTTCTGCGTCTTTTTTGGCCGGCAGATGGATCTCATATCCGGTCATGTTCCAGCGAAGATGCGAGAAGATGTGATGCGCGCCGCCAAGCGGGCGAATGGTAAAGGGATCGGAAGAGTTTCCCTTCTTTTTCTGTCCGAAAAGATCAGATACCCACTTTTCGACTTCCTTTTCTGACAGTGTTCCCGTAAGATCGATGAATTCATATAGACCGGAAAGAAGACCTTTGTCGGGGCGCTTTCGCACGAGGATCTTTTCCCCGAGAAAGATCTTCAGGATCGTATGCTCTTCGACGGGGACTTCTTTCTTTTGCTTTTTCACAGGGAAGTCTTCCTGTTTCCCGAGAAGAAAAGCGCTGCATTCATTAGAAAAAGGACAGATCGTGCATTTCGGTGATCTTGGTGTGCAGACAGTCGCGCCCAGATCCATGAGTGCTTCGTTAAAGTCGCCCGGGTTTTCTTCCGGGATATCTGCGTTCGCTCTTTTATATATCTCTTTGAAAGTGGCTCCTTCCGAAGCAATAAGCGGAAGGGAATAGAGGCGGCAGTAGATGCGGATGACATTTCCATCTACGGCGGGCACGGCTTTCCCGAAAGCCAGGGAAGAGATCGCACCTGTCATGTAGGGCCCGATGCCGGGGATCCGGATGAGAAGATCGGGTTCAGAAGGAAGATCTCCGTTATAGTTTTCGCAGATATAGGCGGCACCCTTCATGAGGTTTTTCGCGCGGGAATAATAGCCGAGACCTTCCCATACTTTCAGGACTTCATCTTCCGAAGCAGTTGCGAGCGCTTTCGGGTCAGGAAAACGGCTTAAAAATCTCGGGTAATAGTCGAGGACGGTAGCAACACGCGTCTGCTGGAGCATGGCTTCAGAGATCCATGTGGAATAAGGAGTGCGGTCAGATCTCCAGGGAAGGATACGGCGGTTTTCCCAAAACCAGGAAAGAAGGGCATTTACGTCCATGGGAAAAGAGCGATGATAAAGGCCAGCATGTTGGCCAGATGCGCAACGGGACGGCCCGTGCGGATGCGGTGAGCGAGGGCGGTGAAGACCTCTTTGGTCGCGCAGTATTTATCGGAAAGCGTAACGAGAACACTTTCTCTGTATTTCGGCGGGATCGGCGTCAGCGGGAACATGTGGCGGCGGATGATGTTTTCTTCAAGCGGCGTGATGTCAAAATCACGGCGGGCATTTTCTGCGGCGGTATGCGGATGGGCAATGCCGTGGAGCTTTTCGAGCTTAACGTGATGCCAGTCGTAAAGGAAATAATCGTGAAGAAGTGCGCCGCGTACGAGCTGTTTCTGCTTGAAGCGGAAGGGAAGTACCATGGACCATAAAAGCGCAGTTTTGGCCACAGCAACACTGTGGTCATAGCAGGTGCATTTGCCATGCTGTTTAAATTCTTTCAGCTGTTCGAGAAGTCCGGTCTTAAGTACAGGTTCCGAAAGATGCTGGAAAAGAACGTCGCGCTTGATCAGGATTTTCAAATTCGTCTCCCCCGGGTGATATGTGTTTTTTATCTCTGCTATTTTATACTATACGTATAATCGTGCGCAATGACATTTACAAAAACTTTACGTTTCTCCGACATTGACACTTGACCCGCTACAATATAAACTTAATAGGCAAGTGAGCTCGTGCTCCATTTTTTTGCCCCCGTTTCGAAATCGATTTCGGAACGTTTCCCTTCTCCTCAGAAAAAAGGTGGGGTCACGGGTCACTTACCATGTCAATACAGCGCCCTCCGCGCGTATCATATATACATTTTTAGAGAAGGAGTGTATGGACGTATGAGTACACAAATCGAACAAAACGCAATTTCAGCCATCCGAGTTCTTTCAGCGGATATGATTCAGAAGGCAAATTCAGGACACCCGGGTCTCCCGCTTGGTGCGGCATCCATGGCTTACACGCTGTGGGGCAAGGAAATGACTTTTGATCCGAAGGATCCGAAGTGGATCAACAGAGACCGTTTCGTTCTTTCCGGCGGTCACGGTTCTGCACTTTATTATTCTCTTTTGCACCTCTTTGGTGTAGGCGGTCTTTCCGTAGAAGACTTAAAGCAGTTCCGTCAGATGGACAGTAAGACACCGGGTCATCCGGAGTACGGCCACACTGCAGGTATCGACGCGACAACAGGTCCTCTGGGCGCAGGTCTTTCCATGGCAGTAGGTATGGCTATCGCAGAAGCTCACCTTGCTGAGACGTTCAATAAGCCGGAATTCCCGGTCATCGATCACTACACCTTCGTAGAGTGCGGCGACGGCTGCCTCATGGAAGGTATCTCCGAAGAAGCTCTTTCCCTGGCCGGCACACTTGGCCTCGATAAGCTCATCGTTCTTTATGACTCCAACAGCATCTCTATTGAAGGTTCTACAGATATCGCCTTTACCGAGAACGTAAGAGGCCGTATGGAAGCTTGCGGTTTCCAGACGCTCCTCGTAGAAGACGGTAACGATATCGAAGCGATCGCTAAGGCGATCGAAGCTGCAAAGGCAGAGAAGACCAAGCCTTCCTTCATCGAGATCCGTTCCATCATCGGATACGGCTGCGAAGCTAAGCAGGGTACAGCATCTGCTCACGGTGAGCCTCTCGGTGAGGAGAACATCGCAGCTATGCGTAAGACACTCGGCTGGCCGTGCGAAGAGTCCTTCGTCGTTCCGCAGGAAGTTTACGATCACTATGCTGAGCTTGGTGCTAAGGGTACAGACGCTCATGCGAAGTGGGATGCTATGTTCGCTGAATATGCGAAGGCAAACCCGGATCTCAAGGCTCTCTGGGACAAGTTCTTCAGCAATGATTATTCCGCACTTCTGGATGACGAAGATCTGTGGACAGTAGATGACAAGCCGCAGGCTTCCCGTGCTCTCGGCGGTAAGGTCCTGAACAAACTTGCTGACCGTATCCCGAACCTGATCGGCGGTTCCGCTGACCTCGCTCCGTCCAACAAGTCCTACATGAACGGCAAGGGCGATTTCAGCAAGGCTGACAGAGCCGGCAGAAACATGCACTTCGGTGTTCGTGAGCTCGCTATGTCCGGTATCTCCAACGGTATGCTGCTCCACGGCGGTCTGCGCTCTTACTGTGCTACATTCTTCGTATTCTCTGACTACACCAAGCCGATGGCACGTCTTTCTGCTCTCATGAACATCCCGCAGATCTTCATGTTCACACACGACAGTATCGGTGTTGGTGAAGACGGCCCGACACATGAGCCGGTAGAACAGCTGACCATGCTCCGCTCCATGCCGAACTTCAATGTATGGCGTCCGTGCGATGCAACCGAGACAGTTGCTTCCTGGGTAGCAGCGATCTCTTCTCCGAAGACACCGTCTGCACTCGTTCTTTCCAGACAGAACCTCATGCCTCTGACGACTTCCTCCAAGGAAGCCCTGAAGGGTGCTTATATCGTAGCTAAGGAATCCAAGGAGACTCCGGATGTCATCATCCTCGCTTCCGGTTCCGAAGTAGAGCTCGGTATCAAGGCAAAAGATGAACTTGCTTCCGAGGGTATCGACGCTCGTGTCGTATCCGTTCCGTGCCTGGACGTATTCCTTGCTCAGGATAAGGCATATCGTGATTCCATCCTGCTTCCGAACGTTACCGCACGTGTAGCGATCGAGGCCGGTTCCTCTTACTCCTGGGGCAAGCTCGTCGGTATCGACGGCGGCTACGTCACCATGGATACATTCGGCGCCAGCGGTAAGCCTTCCATGCTGATGGAGAAGTTCGGCTTTACTGTCGCAAATGTAGTTGCTACCTGCAAAGAGGTCGTAAATAAGTAATAACGGTGTTCCGCCGGGATCCTGATCAAAGGGTTCCGGCGGAATTCTATGTAATCACGGATAATTCCATTCAGAAAGATCTACCAGAGAGGACAAGATTATGGCAACGATCTATGACATAGCAAAGGCTTGCGGCCTTTCGCCCGCCACAGTTTCGAAAGCGTTGTCGAATGCCAGTGATGTAAGTGCCAGTACACGTGAGCGTGTGCGCCGCATTGCGCAGGAACTGGACTATGTTCCGAATGCGGGCGCAAGAGCGCTTTCGCAAAGCCGCACCTGGTCGATCGGTGTATTGTGCCAGGACACTTCGCAAATGGGTCTTTGGCACTATCTTTTTGCCCAGGTGATCGAAAGCTTTAAAGACTATGTGGAGAAGCACGGTTACGATATCGTCTTCATCTCCAACAAAGTCGGCAATCTCGGCCTGTCGTACTTAGGACACTGCAGATACCGCCATGTGGACGGTATCTTTATCGTAAACACAGATCATTCACAGAAGGATGCCAGAGAACTGATCGAGAGCAATCTCCCGAAGATCGCCATCGACTTTGAAGATGACGATATCGGCTGCATCATGACCGACCCGGAGGAGAGCATGCGTATGCTTATCTCCTATCTTCACGAACTGGGGCATAAGAATGTCGTTTATCTCCATGGAGAAAGAGGAAAGTTCATCACCGAGGCCCGTATCTCCGCACTCGAAAAAGCCGTCGCAGAGGTCGGAAAAAAGGAGATGACACTTCGCCTTTTCCCATCCCGTTATTACTCGATCGAGGGTGGCGCGGATTCCATGAAAAAGCTTCTTTCGGCCACAGCCGATGACCGTCCGACGGCTGTGATCGCCAGTGATGACTATTCCGCGATCGGTGTGATCGAAGCGATCCGGGAAGCGGGTCTTTCTGTGCCGGACGATATCTCTGTCGTCGGATTTGACGGCATTGAGATCACACAGAGAACGAGTCTGAAGCTGACGACGATCCGTCAGGATACAAAAGAGATCGGCGAAGAGGCCGCCAAGAACCTACTTGCGCAGATCGCGGGAGAGAAGAAGATCCCAAAGACAATCAGCTTAAAGCCGCACCTTATCCTCGGCGACAGCTGCAAGAATCTAAAAGCAGAACCACAGTGAGGAGACAACATGGAAAAGTATCAAAACCCGAATCTTTCTTTTCAGGAACGAGCAGAAGATCTTGCTGATCAGATGACATTTGAAGAACAGGTGCCTCAGTTAAGCTACGGTGCGCCGGCTATCGAGCGTCTGGGTGTTCCGGCATATAACTGGTGGAACGAAGGCCTTCACGGTGTGGCACGTTCCGGAACCGCGACCATGTTCCCTCAGGCGATCGGCCTGGCGGCTATGTTTGACGATAAACTCCTCGGAAAAGTCGCGAAGATCATCGCGACCGAAGCCCGTGCCAAGTACAATGCTTCGAGCAAAAAGGGCGACCGGGATATCTATAAAGGACTCACACTCTGGAGCCCGAACATCAATATCTTCCGCGATCCGAGATGGGGAAGAGGCCATGAGACCTACGGTGAAGACCCGTATCTTACGACTCGCCTCGGTGTGTCCTTCGTAAAGGGACTTCAGGGCGACGGCAAGTATATGCTCGCGGCAGGCTGCGCCAAGCATTTTGCGGCCCACAGCGGTCCGGAGGCACTTCGCCACGAATTTAATACCATCGCTTCGAAAAAAGACCTCGCCGAGACCTATCTTCCGGCATTTGAAGCACTGGTCAAAGAGGCGCATGTCGAAGGCGTCATGGGTGCATATACAAGACTCAACGGCGAACCTACCTGCGCCAGTTCTTTCCTGATGGGAAAACTCAGGGAGTGGGGATTTAACGGTTACTTCGTTTCCGACTGCTGGGCGATCCGTGACTTCCACGAGAACCACCGTGTCACGAAGACACCGACCGAGTCTGCGGCCATGGCGATCAATGCCGGCTGTGACTTAAACTGCGGCAACACCTATGTCCACATGATGGCGGCCGAACAGGAAGGCCTCGTCTCGAAAGAGACCATAAGAAATGCGGTCGTCCGTCTTATGCGGACGAGAATGAGACTGGGTCTTTTCGAGGAGCATACGGAATTTGACGATATCCCGTACGATGTCGTAGCCTGTGACGAGCACCGGAAAGTATCCCTTGAGTGCGCCGAGAAGTCCATGGTACTTCTGAAAAACGAAGGACTCCTGCCGCTATCGAAAGACTCCATCAAGTCCATTGCCGTGATCGGTCCGAACAGCGACAGTATCGATGCGCTGCGCGGAAACTACTACGGCACATCCGTGGCTCCGAAGACCTTCCTCGAAGGTATTAGAGAAGAAGCGGGCGACGATATCCGCGTATACTATGCGGAAGGCGCGCACTTAAGTAAGGATCGCATCCAGCCGCTGGCCTTTGCTGAGGACGGCATCGCAGAAGCTTTGATCCTTGCGGAGATGAGCGATGTTGTTGTCCTCTGTGTCGGTCTTGACGCGACCCTTGAAGGAGAACAGGGCGATACCGGTAATGCATTTGATTCCGGCGATAAGAGAGATCTTCTCCTGCCGGAGGGACAGCGTGTCCTGATCGAGAAAGTACTGGCACTCGGAAAGCCGACGGTGGTCGTACTTGCCGCCGGATCTTCCATCAACCCGCTTGCGGAAAAGGCGGACGCCCTGATCCAGGCATGGTATCCGGGTGAACTCGGCGGAACGGCTCTGGCCAATATCCTCTTCGGCAAGGTATCTCCTTCCGGAAAACTCCCGCTGACGTTCTACGAAAGCATCGAAGGAATCCCGGATTTTGCCGATTACTCCATGAAGGATCGCACCTACCGCTATACACGTGACAATATCCTCTATCCGTTCGGATATGGCCTTACTTATTCAAAAGTCGAGGTGTCGGACTGCATTTACGATGATGCGGACCGTTCCGTGACTGTATCGGTGGCTAATAAAGGCGATGTGGATACAGAGGACGTCGTACAGATCTACATCCGGAGCAATACTTCAGAGGATGCGACGAAGTATCCGAAACTCTGCGGATTTGCCCGCGTGGCGATCGCTGCAGGTGCGGAGGAGAAGGTGAAGATCACGCTCGATAAGGGTGCTTTTGATGTCGTAAACGACGACGGCGAAGTCATAAGCGGAGGAAATTCCTTCACGATCTATGCCGGCACATCCCAGCCGGATGAAAAGAGCAAGGAGCTCACAGGTTCTTCCTGCATCAGCGTTTCCGTAGTAAAATAAGGATTGCGTGCAGAAAAGAACGAAGAGAGGGTGCGAAAGCATCCGAAACAAAAAGTGAATAAGGGCAGAAGCCCCGAAAATAAACAACATAAGGAGATTTGAACTATGAAATATCTTATCGGTATCGACATCGGAACATCCGGTACAAAGACGGCACTGTTTTCCCAGGACGGAAATCTCGTTTCCGCACATACAGTGGAGTACCCGCTGTATCAGCCGCAGAACGGTTATGCGGAGCAGGAGCCGGATGACTGGTGGAATGCCGCACTCACAGGTTTAAAGACAGTCGTTAAGGAAAGTGGCGTCAACAAGGACGATATCGCAGGTATCGGTCTTTCCGGTCAGATGCACGGCCTCGTTATGCTCGACAAGGACGGCAATGTCTTAAGAAAGTCCATCATCTGGTGTGACCAGAGAACCGCAAAAGAGTGCGAAGAGATCACCGAGAAGGTAGGCCTTGATAAGCTCATGGCGATCACCGCTTCTCCGGCACTCACAGGATTTACAGCATCTAAGATCCTCTGGGTCAGAAACAATGAGCCGGAGATCTATTCGAAGGTCGCCCACATCCTTCTGCCGAAGGACTATGTACGCTATAGACTGACCGGCGAGTTCGCAACAGACGTATCTGATGCTTCCGGTATGCAGCTTCTCGACATCAAGAACCGTAACTGGTCGGATGAAGTTCTCGAGCTCCTCGATATCAAGAAGGAATGGCTCGCTAAGGTTTACGAGTCCGTAGAGGTTTCCGGACGCGTAACAGAAGAGATCGCAGCTGAGACAGGTCTTCCGGCCGGTATCCCGGTAGCTGCAGGTGCAGGCGATAACGCGGCAGCAGCGATCGGTTGCGGCGTCGTTAAGGAAGGCACAGCTTTTGCTACACTCGGTACTTCCGGCGTAGTATTTGCACACACAGACGATATGCAGGTCGACCCGAAGGGCCGCGTACATACATTCTGCTCCGCTGTTCCCGGCTGCTGGCACGTAATGGGCGTTCATCAGGCAGCATGCCTCTCTCTGAAGTGGTTTAAGAACACCTGCTGTGACGCAGAAGTTATCGAAGCAGACAAGCAGGGTATCGATGTATACCAGCTCCTCGATAAGATCGCAGCTGAGGTACCGATCGGTGCTAACCGTCTCCTGTATCTCCCTTACCTTATGGGTGAGAGAACACCGCACCTCGACCCGAATGCACGTGGTGTATTCTTCGGCCTTTCTGCTATGCACGAGAGAAAGGATATGCTCCGTGCGGTTATGGAGGGTGTTGTTTACGCACTCCGCGATTCCATCGAAATCTTCAATAACCTCGGTGTTAAGATCGATTCCATGTATGCCTGCGGCGGCGGCAGCAAGAGTAAGTTCTGGAGACAGATGCTCGCAGACGTATTTGACTGCACAGTAAATACATGCGCATCTGATCAGGGTGGTGCTCTCGGTGCAGCTCTTCTCGCATCTGTAGCTGCCGGCGTATATCCGACGATCCAGGAAGCTTGCGGAGCTACTATTTTCTCTGCTTCCTCCATGGATGCAAGAGCCGATGTACATGCCCAGTATGAGCCGTTCTATCAGATCTATAAGGATCTTTACGCTCCGATGGCAGATAACTTCAAGAGACTTGCGAACGTTTAAGACCGAATGTTAGAATGATTTCAGATTTTCTAACACACGGAGGTATATAGTATGCAATATCAGATCCTTGGTGGAGAACTCCCGGCAGTAGTATGCACGATGGAGCCCGGCGAAAGCGTGATCACAGAGCGTGGCGGCATGAGCTGGATGACACCGAACATGCGTATGCAGACACAGGCAGGCGGCGTAGGTAAGGCACTTGGCCGTATGTTTGCCGGTGAGGCGATGTTCCAGAATAAATACACAGCAGAGGGCTCTCAGGGCCTCATCGCTTTTGCTTCGAGCTTCCCGGGCGAGATCCGCGCTATTTCGATCACGCCGGACCACAGCATCATTGCACAGAAGAGAGCTTTCCTCGCAGCAACCGAGGGCGTTGAGCTCAGCATCCACTTCAGAAAGAAACTGGGTGCAGGTCTTTTCGGCGGTGAAGGTTTCATCATGCAGAGACTTTCCGGTAACGGTACCGCATTCGTCGAGATCGACGGTTCCGTTGTCGAGTACCAGCTGGCTGCAGGTCAGTCCATGCTCCTCGATACCGGCTATCTGGCCATGATGGAAGACACTGTCTCCATGGACATCGAGATGGTCAAGGGCGCCAAGAACATCTTCCTTGGTGGTGAAGGTCTCTTCAACACCAAAGTGACCGGCCCCGGCCGCATCTGGATCCAGACCATGCCGATCAGCGCAGTGGCAGGCATCATCGCTTCCACGCTCCCGAGAGCATGATCTGAACTATCTGATGAAAAGAGAAAGAGGCTGTCTTTTGAAAAGACGGCCTCTTTTTTGCTTTTACGGGAGTCGTGACTCCGTCGAGCTCGCGAAGCGTGCGAGACAAAAAACCACCCGCTATGCGGGTGCGCGACAGATGTTATACAAAGATAATCACCTTTCCGATACAATGTAGGTTGTTCAAGCCAAAACAAGGAAAGGAAAGGTGATTTAATGGTCAATACGACCAATAGTTTGT
>JAEEWG010000041.1 GCA_016287245.1 Clostridia bacterium | reverse complement strand
AAGCATAATTCTTACTTTGCTGGCGATCGTTTGTGTGGATATCGGATTCGGATACTACATGAAAACCGCCAAAGTGGTTGATGCTGGCTATCCTTATTCTGAGTATAGAGTAACTGGCGGGACCCACAATGAAGATTGGGGTCTGGGTGAACCCGTTTCCGTATTAGATACAGAAAAGGTGACCCACGTAAAAAGAGGGGAAGAGTCGGAGAGGAGAACTCTTGAAAAAGGCCCCATCCTGACGATCCTCATTGTGACGGATGTTGCTTTGATCTTGGCAGGGGTTTTCGCCTGCCTGATTTGTTTGAATTTCCGGAAGTGGGATATTCGGGATCGGGTAAAGATGTTCGGCTTTTATGCTATTTATATCGGTGTTGCTGTATTTGTGGTTTTGACCGTATATTTCCAATTTGCGAATAAGACATATACACCTTAATAAATGGAGGTTTCGATCAACTGTCTTTTTCATCCATATCCATGAAAGAGTCATCGACGGCTTCTTTCCAGGAACGATTGGGGGCTGCCAGGGGCGGCGGAACAGATCCTGCTTGATCCCGGGCGGGGTCAGCTACCGGTTCGATCTTAATATCTTTGAGCGGAGAAATGATCTGACCAGTCATTACCGCAAAAAATGTGGCTAAATCTGATTGAAATACCGTAAAATTTGTGGTTTAATGTGGTCAGGAGGAATAACCATGGCCAAGGAATATGTCATTAACGAATCGATTAACGGCGATGATCTGAGAAGATTACGGCAGCTTTTGGGTATGACCCAGAAAGAGTTTGCTGTTTTCACAAATGCTTCGAAAAGAACTGTCGAGAATTGGGAAAGCAAGGATGAGCCGATAAAAGGACCAATCGTAACGCTGGTGGAGATCCTCCGTAGACACCCTGAGATTGCCGAAAAACTGGAGACCCCGGAAACCCGACTGAAATTGCGGTTGTGGTACATGTATGAAGATATGGTATGCACGGTCATTGACGTGGATGAGCCCAGGAGGATCGTGAGGATCAGAAACTACCTTGATGATCCGCTGTTCCGTGCCTTTGGCAAAAACACGGAGCCCGGCTTTGAAGATTATGAGGAATTCCTGAAATCACGCTGTTTCCCGGAAACCAGAGACAAGATCAAACTGGAATTAAAGCGCCTGGGTGTCCCGTTTTATGATCCGATCCTGATCATTGAGAAGACCGAAGGACGTATGGCGGATGATAAGTTCTGGATAAGAATAGAGAGGTGAGAAAAGTGATCCGTCTTTTTGGTTCGGACATGCAGGAATTTAACAGGCAGTCGTCGAAAGGAAACCAGCTGAAGTTCCGTCAAGGAGAGACCTGGTACAAGGCGGATTACCTTGGGTATGAGGGCCTGACTGAATATGTGATTTCCAAGCTTCTTGCTTTCTCTGACCTGCGTCCGGACGAGTATGTGGAGTATGAGTTAGAAGAGATCGAATGTAACGACAGTACTTTTCGCGCTTGCAAAAGCAAGGACTTTACAGAAGGCTGGAATCTGATCACTCTGGAGCGGCTTTTTAAAGATACATACGGCGTGGGCTTGAACAAGATCATATACAGCACGGCAGATCACGTGGAGCGCCTGAAGATCCTTGTGGAACAAGTGGAAAGAACCACAGGGCTAAAGGGCTTCGGTATATATATGAGCAAACTGCTGACGGTGGATGCACTGTTTCTGAACGAGGACAGGCATACACACAATATTGCCGTATTAACGAATGGAACCGGAGATTTTCGTTTAGCACCGATCTTTGATAACGGAGCAGGTCTTCTTTCCGATACCAGCATGGAGTATCCTTTGACGAGAGATCCGCTGGAGTGGATCCCGAAAGTGAAACCGAAGACGTTCTGCGATTCCTTTCAAGAGCAGATGGAGATTGCAGAGAAACTTTATGGTGAGAACCTTCACTTTTCGTTCGGATATAACGAGGTGGAGACGGTCGTGGAAAAGACCGCTATCTATCCGGAAGAAATCAGACGCAGAGTGATCGATGTAGTGATGGAAATGAAAAGAAGATACAGTTACCTATTTATTTGTGAGTAATCCAAAACTTAGAATACTCAATTCCCTCGCAGGAGTAAAGTCTTTTCGACGTTGCCTCCGCAGGCGAAGCCGAGGACAGCAACAGAGAAAAGAACTTTACGACTCACTCCCACTCAATCGTGCCCGTCGCTTTCCCCTGGCGGATATCAGATGTGAAGTGTAAGATCACAAAGTGAAACCCTACGTATCCAAAACCGAGGGGACTTTCGTTCCGGACGGGACCAGTACTGCTTCATAATCATAAACATATATTTCGACGAATTTTCCGTCAATCTTGGCCTCCTCTATGGTGAGCAGACCGTGTTCATCATAGGTGAATTGATGTGTAGATGTAAAGGTTAATTCTTCCGTGGTCCCATTGGCTTTGGGTTCTAAACACCAAAACTTTGATGTTTCCAGTAAGACTTTCCCTTGTTCGTCATATGTATATTCCGATGTAATGTCACTAACCAGTTTTCCGTTCTCCCAGCGTTGCGAACGGACCCTATCGCCATGGTCGTTATACTCATATTTTTCCTCGAGTTCGCCCGACGCAGAGTATCCTGCAAGATAGTTTTCATCGGTGTCATACAAGGAATAGCCATAGCCATAGGGGCTTTCCATTTTCCATCCGGTGAGGACTCCGTCGGTATACAGCGCTTTTTTACGATCTCCGTTCTTTGTAACTGCCGCCAGAAGACCATCTTCATCAAAATAATACGTGACGATATCGTATGGTTCAAAACTCATGAAGAACAATGTGGATGGCTGGTTGAATTCGACATGGTATTCCGTGTGGGGGGAAGGCTCTTCGTTGTATCCATAAGGAGTCCAGTCTGTATCGTTCACTCCTTTTGTCGCAATCAGACATCCTTTCTCATCGTACTGGAACTCAACGGAAGTCGTGGAATCATTTCCGTTCTTCCGTGATTCTTTCGTTACGTTCTCATGCACGATCCGGCCTTTTTCGTCATATGTAAAAAACCTGTCGGTATCCGGAGCTGTCGGTTCGTACTGACTCCCATTTTTCCTCGTCCGGGTCGCGGAAACAGTTCCATCACTGTTATAGTCAACTTCTACACGATAGCTTCCATTTTCCCAGGCTTCCATATAAGCCGTCTGGCGGCCGTGATCATCATACTCGAAGTACTCGTCTCTAAGCTCAGATCTGTCATCTACACGCTGCTTTCTGACACAAACGTATTGGATCTCCATTCCTTCCGGGACGGAATCCGTCCATTCGGTGACATGTGTCTCTTGATATGCCTGCTTGATAAACTTGTTGGCATTTACTCTTTTGTTTATTCTCATATTGCAGGCCGTTCCGGAAAGCAGAATGCTGCCGGAAAGAAGGATCAATGCCGTTTTTCGTACTTTTATTCCCATATCAACAACCTCCGAAGAAAAACTGACGAACCATTCTTATACTACAACCCCTATATTTCAGATATGGCTATTTTCAACTCTGGATTTGAGATTTATAAAGCGCTGATACAAATATACCATACCAGCGCTTTAATGGCACTAGCCTGATGACTCTACCTGATATAATTCAGCCGACTGAGAAGAAACGCTGACGTCACAAATGCACTGCATGCTATAATGAAAACAGTGCTTTTGAAAAAGCAAAATTTCCGGAAACGGCGGTGAGAATATGCAGTATCGTACTTTGGGAAAAACCGGATTAAAAGTAAGTGAAATCGGCTTTGGCGGCGAGTGGCTGGAGCGCCATGACGAAGAGCATTCCGTCGGGCTTCTGAAGTATGCTCATAGCAAGGGCATTAACATCGTAGACTGCTGGATGGCTGATCCGAAGTCGAGAGATATTATCGGAAAAGCCATGGCCGGATGCCGGGATTCCTGGTACGTGCAGGGGCATATCGGCTCCACGTATCAGAACGGGCAGTATGTCAGGACCCGGGATATGAAGTATGTTATCCCGGCTTTCGAAGATCTTCTCCTTCGCCTTCAGACCGACTATATCGACCTGGGCATGATCCACTATATCGACTCCGTCGAGGAGTGGAATACTGTCATGAACGGGGAATTCATCAAGTATGTGAAAGAACTTCACGAGAAAGGCACGATCCGTCATATCGGACTAAGTACCCATAACCCGGTGATCGGAAAACTGGCGGTGGAAAGCGGCTTTATTGAGATGATCCTCTTCAGTATCAACCCGGCTTTCGATATGCGTCCGGCTACCGAGGACCTGGAGTCTATGTTCGGCGGCTACGAGAACCAGGAATGGTCCGGCATCGATCCGGAGCGTGCCCGCTTCTATCAGATGTGCGAAGAAAACAATGTGGGACTGACGGTCATGAAAGGATTCTTCGGAGGCGCCCTTCTGGACAAGGAAAGATCGCCGTTTGATGTGGCTTTCACACCGGTGCAGCTGATCCACTACGCCCTGACCCGTCCGGGTGCCTGCTCGATCCTTTGCGGGTACGATACCACGGAGCAGATTGATGCGGCGGTTGCCTATGAGACGGCTTCCGAAGATGAGAAGGACTATGCGTCCGTCATCGCCAATGCCCCGATGCATTCCTATAACGGAACATGCACATACTGCGGACACTGTAAGCCCTGTCCCATGGATATCGATATTGCTATGGTCAATAAGTTCTACGATCTGGCAATGACACAGGAGAAAGTACCGGAGAGTGTTGCGGAACACTATAAGGCACTTGGTCACACGGCATCGGAATGTATCGGGTGCCAAAGCTGCGAGAGCCGCTGTCCCTTCGGCGTGGAGATCTCTTCCCGCATGACGAAGACGGCGGAACTGTTCGGGATCTGACCGGCTCTTATCTGAGATCTCTATACATCAGGATCTCGTCGTGATATGTTCCGTCATCGAAACGAAGTGCATTATGACGGCGTCCGGACTCAATGAATCCGCACTTCTTATAAAGCGCCTGTGCCTGTTCGTTTTCAGCAACGACTTCCAGATCGACCTGCGTCCAGCCGATTTCCTTGGCAAGTTCACACATGTAGTTGATCATGGCTGTCCCGATCCCGAGACCCCAGTATTCCTTGTAAAGCGCGATAGCGAGGGAACAGCGGTGCCGGATCTTTCTCTTGTCACCGATGCCGAAGACCGCGCCGTTACCGGCGACTTTGCCATCTACGATCGGGGCCATCATGATCTGGTATGGATCTTCCAGTAGTCTTCCGAGGATATCGATTTCGCCTTCGAGGGTGTAGTTTACTTCGTCCGGATACCGAAGAAGAAACTCTGTTTCACCGGCAGTAGCCTTCAGATATTCAAGCATCGGCTCAGCCAGATCCGGTCCGTTCGGTCGCAGGATACACTTTCTTCCATCCATTAATGTGATTCTTCTTTCCGGGAAATGCATATCCTTCCACCTCGTTTCTGTCTTTTCTCACATTCTATCGGGTCGGGCGAAAACCAACAAGTAGTCCGTTAGTATACGGATCTTACTTCTGAAGAAATAAACCGGCCTTTGCGTCAGCATCCGCGCGGAGAAAAACATTCACGACTTACTCCCACTCAATCGTTCCCGTCGGTTACGTTCCTCTGTTCTTTTCAGGATCTGAAACACTTTAAATCATTTTAACATAGCGCGATATATCCATATGCTATAATGAGACAAATCTTCGAATGAAAAGACAGGATTTGTCTTCTGAAACAGGATAAAGTAAGGGAGAAATCACAAGATGGACTGGGTCAATGTCATTACCGAGACGCTCCGATATCTGGAGAAGAATCTTCTGACAGTGCAAGGTCCGAAGGAGGTGGCCCTTATGGTACATGTTTCGGCAAGTTATCTTCAGACAAGTTTTCAGATGATCACCGGATATTCGATCAGTGAATATGTCCGTAACAGAAAACTGTATCTGGCTGCAATGGATCTTCTGGGAGAGGATGTCAAAGTCATCGATATTGCAGCTAAATACGGATACGAGACGCCGGAAAGCTTCACAAAAGCCTTCAGCCGTTTTCACGATGCGACTCCCAATGAGATCAAAAAGAAGAAAAAACCGGTTCGGACATTTCTTCCGCTGAAGCTTTCTTTCTCGGTCAAAGGCGCCGATACGGTGGATGTAGTGATCGATACGACCGCGCCGTTCTTTCTCTTCGGGAAAGCCGATGTTTTTGAAAATGAGACCTGCTTTCAGAAGATCCCCGGATTTGTGACCGATTTTGTCAAGAAACAGCTCGAAAGCAAAAACTACGGACCTTTCTACGGAGTCAGTGTCGGAGAATGTGAGAGCGTTCTGAATAATCAGGGAGCACCCTGGCTTTCGGATTTTGATGAAGACGAAGTCCAGAAGATCACCTTTGCAGAGCGCTTCCTGTTCCTTGCCGGAGCCGAGTATAAAGGCGGGGAGATCCCGGAAGACATGACGTGTATCGAGATGCCGGAGACGCTCTGGGCGAAGTTCCGTTGTAAGGATAATTCCGCAGAAGAGATCCAGAAGATGCGCAGATTCATCTTCGGAGAATGGCTTCTGGATACGGACGAATACGATCTTATTGCCGAGTACAATATCGAATGCTATAACCTTCCGAGTGAAGACGGAAAAGAATACTACAACGAGATCTGGCTTCCGGTGCAGAGAAGAGCAGAAGAATAATTCAGGAGATAGACATATGAATAGAAATAGCTTGATGAGAAGAGGGATCGCCATGCTTCTCATTCTTTCCACAACTTCTTTTGCCGGATGCAAGAAAGAAAAAAAGAAAGCGAATCACAATGATCTTTTTCCGAATGCAGATACGGAATACTTCACCCCCTTCCAGAATGAGAAGACCAGTTACTGCTCGCTGGATGAAGGATTAGACCTTCCCGTCTATACACAAGGTATGAGCGGATGCTTTGCTTTTTCCGCGGTTACGTCTGTGCAGGCCTATCTTCAGAAGAATAAGATCGGGAACTGGGAGGCGACCGGCGAGGAGATATTTGACCGTATGTACTGTGCGAAGGAGGACATGTCTTCTGGAAAAGATGGCATGTTTGTCACCATTGGAAATAAGAGTGAATATGGCGGAAACCCGCTCCATGTATTCGATGTACTTTGTTCCGATCCGCTGCACGGGTATGTGCTTTCGGATGCAAAACGGCTCTTGAATCCTAAGATCGACGAACTGAAAGAATGGATCCGGGAATATGGGGCTCCGGTCGTAGCAATCAGCTTAGAATCGGGATACTCCAGAAGCCACGGATATCCGACGCAGAACTATAAGGGCACGGAAACGAATCACTTCCTGTGTGTGATCGGCTGGGATGACGATTTTCCGGCAGACGCCTTCTCCACGAAAGCCTCCCGAAACGGAGCATGGCTGGTGCAGAATACCATCACGCCCCTTAACACTCCTGCCTATTACTGGGTCTCCTACGACGTGCAGTTTCCCTTGGCGATTTCGTATCAGATGACCAATTCCTATTCTTCCGGTGAAAATCACGGAAGTGCCTTGATCGGCAATGTCGATCTGAGCCTTGGCTCCGGTGAAAGCACTTATGCCAGCATTATCCGGCACGAAGGGAAACTCTCTGCAGTCGGGATCTTCTCGGAAGAAGAGTCCTGCACCTATGAGGTGGAGATCCTGGACGGTAAATTCGGACAGTCACTTGCCAAGGTCAGCGGGAAGATGGAGCATGCCGGATATCACCTGGTTACGCTTGATACACCTCTTTCTGTTAAGGAGTGTACTGTCGTTATAAGGAAAACGGGAACTGGCTATTTTGAAGGAGAATCCATGACCGTTCCGACGAAACGCTTCTTTTATAGCGGCGCCGTCGAAGGTGAACTTGAGTATGTGACGCATACTGAACCTAACACATCCTTTGTTCTGGTGGATGGTGAATGGATCGATGTGACGGACGAGAGTTTATCGGAAAAACTGGGAGTCAGCGAATACACCAAGATGATCGGGGATCCGTTTCTTCCGGTTCTCTTTAGCTGACCGCGAATCCTGCCGGGATTCTCTAATGATAATGTTATAATATAGTACACATTATGAGAGAAGAACGAAGAGAATTATCGGTGAAGGAAGATATCTGAGTCAGTTTATGCTAATACGGACAATTGATATATAGACAAAAGGGTGTCATAAAAGATGGGTTCTGAAAATGGGAAAAGCCACGGAAGATGGATCATCGAGATGGGGGATGTAAAACTGGGAAAGAAGGAGATAATTCTTCTTGTGATCGGGGTCGTGATCATTGCACTTCTCATCGTGGCGAACAAGAAGTACCCTAATTTTCTGAATCCCAATAGAAGGATCGCCAGAAAAAATATTCCGATATCAGAAGAAGCGATACAGACTCCGGAAACGGTAGCTCCTGACGATATCTTACCGGGAACAGGTAGACCTGAAGCAACCATAATGGGCCAAACAAAGATCGTTCTGACGGAGGAGACTCTTCGCGAACAATACGAAAGGACTATTCCGAATGTTGCAAATTATACGGTTCTTGCGGTTGTTGCGGGAACGGTAATGGTTGCCGGAATCATAGCTTTTATAATTGTTTGTGTGCGATACAAAAACAAGATGCATATTTTCGATGTCAAACTTCTTATCGCTGTGATCATCTTCATCGCTTTTTCTGTAGGATTAATCTCCCTCATTTCTTTATTGGATGGCTATAGAAAGAAAAATCAGGAAGTGACGTTTCATGTTTATCCGATCGAAGTGATTGGGAGCAGTAGATATGATAAGAGAAGAAGCAGAACTATTTACTATTTTGTTTACTATATGGCCGGCGAAAGAGAAGTGGAACTTCAGGTCGAGCAATATATGTACCGAAACTATGGCGAGCCGGGCATCTACTACCTGATTTCTGCGGAGCATGATGATAAACGGCAATACTTCCAGCTGTATCCGGCGTCCTCGTATGTGCTGGCGGAAGAACTGGCGGGAAATGCAACATGATGTGTTGCAGAGAATAAAGAAAAAGCACGTAACGGTTGATGGAATTGACACGTGATGTGTGGAATAATGGTTTTACCAGATGGCCGATGGAATAAAACTTGATCCGAGGTAAGACCATGAGTTTAGGAACGAATATCAGTTATCTACGAAAACAGAAAACGATGACGCAGGGCGGTATACACTACATGGATATCTTTATGGCGATTGCGGGGTGCTGAGTATGAAGTTGATGAAAGCCGGCACTTCTGATGCCTTGATCCTGGTCGCGATCTCGAAGCATGCTTTTGACAGCGATGTCGAGGTAGGATCGCCCTCCGCAGGAGGTCCTCCCGGATACA
>JAEEWG010000024.1 GCA_016287245.1 Clostridia bacterium | reverse complement strand
AACAAAACTCGGAATACTCAACAGTTTTATGCCATTATACCCCCTTTTTAAGCGCCGTAACAGCACAAATTACGAACGTTTACAAGTCGAGAATAATCCAACACTAATTTAGTTTTTCATTTAAGTCTAAGCGCGGAAGGGGAAAGGATCTTTTCAAAAGGAAAAAAGGCCGGTCAGTACACGAACAGATAGATCCCGAACCACTGGGTGGCGGCGCCCAGAAGGACGAAGATGTGCCAGATGAAGTGCATTCCCTTATGCTTTCGGGTAAACGGGATCATGCCGATCGTATAGAAGATGCCGCCGCTCAGGATCAGGACGAACATCCAGATATCGTTTTTTATCATGCCCGGGACGAATAAAAGACCGCTCCAGCCGATCAGGAAATAGAGCGTAAAGTGAAGCGGCATGAGCCTGGCCGGGCCGAAGATGCCGATAAATGTGATCCCCGTGATGATCAGCGCCCACTGGATACAGAACATGATGATGCCCTTGGCATTGCCCCAGTACACGAGGCAGAGCGGGGCGAAGGTGCCGCCGATCAGAAGATAGATCGAACTGTAGTCGAACCGTCTCCAGAGTTTCTTGACGAAGAGGCCGCTTTTCCAGGAGTGGTAAAGACAGCTCATCGTGAAAAGAAGTATCAGGCAGATCCCGTAAAAGCAGGATGCCATGACCTTGAGTGCGGTATCGGAACGAAGGAGCATCAGGACAAAGCCGGCAATAGAAAGTGCCGCACCGATGCCATGGGTGATGGCATTGCCGATTTCCTCGAGGGTCGTCAGCTTCGGCGGTTCATTCTTCTTGTCGATCTCTTCTTTTGTCAGACGCTTGAAAAGAGGCATCTCCCCGTGTCCTTCCCGTCAGTTTGAAACCTCCCGGAAAAGAAGGCTTCCGCCTTCTTCCTTCGGGCATTCCAGCACGTATTATTCTATTCTTGAAGAGGCGGTATTTCAAGGGTTTTGACATCCTTTCCACTCCTTCCTCCGGGGGAGCCGAGGTATTGAGAGAAACCCTCGGCTGTGATACTATTCGATATATAAAGAGGTGTCGCTTATGAAGATTTGTGCTTTTATCGGTGATATGTTGCGTGAGTATTCGTCAGCTCTGATCCTGACGCTGAGGAATTGTGCCATCGAGCGAGGTCACAGGATCGATGTCTTCGGAAACTGTTCGGTCCCAAGCGAAAACCCGCTTCATGCGGAGGGCCTGAAGAAGATCCTTTCCCTCCCGAATTATGCCGACTATGACGGCATCATCCTCTGCTCAGATACTTTGCATCACGCAGGTCTCAATAATGAGCTTCTCGAAAACCTCACTTCTGCTTCGGAACTTCCGCCGGTCGTGAGTATCCGTGCTGAAGAATCCGGCTTCTATGCGGTCGTTCCGGATAACCGTCAGATCATGTACGAGATCGCCAAGTATGTGATCGGGAAAGTCGACTGCGGAGATATCGGCTTTGTGACTGGCCGTGATGATTTAAATGACTCTCATGAACGTCTCGCCGGATTTGAAGATGCCATGGAGGAAGCCGGCTACCGCATTAAAAACAACATGGTCTTCCATGGAAACTACTGGACGGACCAGGGACGGCAGACGGCAGACTATTTCATTCGCGATGACGGTTCCCTGCCGCGCGCCATTATCTGTTCCAATGACTACATGGCCATTGCACTCATCGACGAGCTTCTCTTACGCGGATACTCGATCCCGAAGGATACCCTGATCACGGGTATAGATAATCTTGATGCTGCTTCCGTTCATGTACCTTCGGTGACCACTTCTGATATTCCGGAAGAGGCACTTGGTCTCGCCGCGATCGAATGCCTGGAGAAGATCTATGCCGGGGAGACTGTTGATATCAATACGACTGTTCCGGGCAAACTGATCCTGCGCGAAAGCACAGACGAACACGTGACACTTCAGGACATCGATGCGATGCACCGCCGTCTGGATTCTCTGCAGAGGAACTTCTACGACAGGACTCGTGCCTTCGTTCTCCTCAGTTCTGATTACGAAGATGTGCTGTCCTACGATTCCTGTATCAGTTACACCCTGTCCAATCTTCAGGGCTACGGAACGTTTAAGAAGATATTCCTCTGTAAATACTGTGAGACCGACAGACAGCTTTTGGGATACAGCCTTGGCACGAAGCCGACCCTCACAGAGGTCTCTTTCCCGAATACGGATCTTCTGCCCTCAGAATATAACTCGGACGATCCCGCGCTCCGCATCTTCCTTCCGATCTTCTATAAGAGTGAAGTCTACGGATACAGTGTATTCGATCTGGACCCTCATTCCGATATCGTCCTGGATGAAAAACTCGAGTTCAACCTGATCCTACTGGGGCAGACTTTGAATCGTCTTCGCCTTTACGAGAAACTGTTTGAAGTCAAAAACGTCATGGATCTATACATTAAGGATGCCCTGACGGGTCTTCTAAACCGCCGTGGTTTTGAAAAGGGTATCGCGAATTACTTCACAGATGGAACGACAGGAGAGAATAAGATCGCTGTGGTCAGCATCGATATGGATGGTCTGAAGGAGATCAACGACACTCTCGGTCACTCTGCCGGTGACGAAGCTCTGAAGGGCATCGCCCATTGTCTGGAATCTGTTCTGAAAGAAGGCGAGATCGCTGCCCGTATCGGCGGTGATGAGTTCGAAGCGATCCTGGTCCTCAACAGTCCGGCACGCATCGGTCAGTTCATAAGAAGTTTCCGCAATTCCATTAAAAAAGCGAATGCGGAAAAAAACGCGGAATACACTCTCAGCGCCAGTATCGGCACCTGTGAAGTCTCGGACTGGGACTCTCTCATGGAGTGCATGAACAAGGCGGACAAGATCATGTACATCGAGAAAAAGACGAAAAAGCACCGTACGTAAACGGTCAAATAATCAAGTAGTTGTCTGAAAACCTTGAAATCATCCTGTAACCGAGTATAATGAAATTAGTAATTGGTTTTAAATTATCAGGGTCATAAGGTGGTAGTCATGTCTAGTTTCTTAGATGTATTAACAGGCAGGACTGACGGGAAACTCGGTAGTCCAGCAGTTGAATTATCGGCAGCAGGGGGATCCTTGGGCAATATGGTGGATGATCCATCATCTAGCAAAAGAGGACGTAATATCCTTGCGGCAGAGGTGAAGGATGCATCTGCAGCTCACTATGCAAGAGAGCGTGCAGCGGCGGCAAAGGCTCAGATCGAAGCCAGAAAAGCCATGGAAGAATCCCGCAAGGCGAAGGAAGCATTCAAGAAGCCTGAATCCGAAAGCGAAGAGATCAAAGTTAAGGACAGTGTGAGCACGAAAGTGTATCGCCCGAACAATCCTGTGCGTGTACCGAACCCGTCACCACAAGCATCTGTTCGTCCGGGATCTGTAGCTCGGAATACTGAACCAGAACCTGCTGAGAACAATCAGACAGACAATGCCATCAGAAGATCTTTCAGCAGGAATAAATCTGCGGCGGCTCTTGCCGCAGAGAAGGCACAGGTAGAGTTTAACCAGGCGAAAGCCCGTGAGAACCGTGCCGTCCAGGAGGCCGTGGATGCTGCCGCGAAAGCGGAAGAAGCAAGACAGGCCGTTGCGAAATCCACTGAGGTCAAGGATGCAGCTGTAAAGGCAGAGAATGAAGCAAACGAAGCGGCAAAGGTCGCTGAGGACGCTTACAATGCCGCGATGGAAGCTGCGAAGGAAGCACAGGCTGCTGCAAATGAGGCGGAGCAGGTCGCAAGAGTTGCCATGAAGAAAGCCAATGAAGCAGTTCGTTTCGCTTCTCAGAAGAAGACCGAGCAGGATGCGAAGTTCACCGCCAGAAGAGCCCGTGAAGAAGCTAGAAAAGCTGCTGAAGAATCCGAGCAGGAAGCGAAGAACGCTTGCCTCCATGCTGAGGAACTCGTAAAGACCACCGAGAAGAAGGCAGAGGAAGCCAAGGTCGCTACCAGAAAAGCCGAGGAGATCTTCGAGATCGCCAACAAGCGCAAGATCGAGGAAGACGACCGCATCGCTGCCGAGAAGGCGGAAGAAGCTGCGAAGATCGCCGCTGCCAAGGCCAGAGAGAAAGCCGAAGCCGCAATGAAGAGAGCGGAAGAGGCTATGGCTGCTGCCCGTAAGGCAGAGGAAGAAGCGAAAGCAGCTGCAGCAATGGCTGAGGAAGAAGCCCGCAAGGCAGAACAGCTTGCTCTGAACAAAGCAAAACTGGCAGCTTCCGTGACTGAGTGATCAGTTCCTGATGAGAATGTGAAAAAGAGATCCGGGAAAACCCGGATCTCTTCTTTTTTATCTTAGGAAATGGAATCGCAGAAATCGAATATCTCCTGTTTTCTCGGTTCGACCTGTTCCCTGTATTCGATCGAACAAAGTCCCAGGTGACCGGATGACTCGATCTCCAGATGTCCGTAGAAGTGCTCGATGCTGGAGATGATCCGCTCACACTCCCGCATGCTCGGCCCCGTCCGTAGCGCAATGGAATAGCCTCTCTTCCCGGAAGGGAGCGTCTTATGCGGTTCATGGGTGTTGCACCATGGTGTGCATCTGTCGATAAAAGCTTTGAACTGGCCCGGGATATCCGCCCAGTAGGAAGGCGCTACAGAGACGATCACGTCCGCTTCCTCGAACTCCTTCATGAGAAGATCGACATCGTCCTGCTGGATGCATTCGGCTGTGGCGTGGCAGCTTCTGCAACCTTTACAGTAGGAAAAGTCATAGTCGTCGATACAGACCGCTTTGACATCGAACTTTCCGGAGATCCTCTCCGATACCAGCCTGACGATCTCCGCCGTCGCGCCCGTCTTTACAGGACTGCAGTTGATGATAAGTGCTTTCATTATTCATCCCCCTTATTTCTCACCGATAACGGCGATATTTCTCTCAAACATCCTCTTCGGAAGGATCGAACGGTAGATATCCTTATACCCCTCCGCGATCTCCTTTTCCGTATGAGTCCCGTGGAGCGGATACTCTAAAAGAAGATACTCTACACCGAAGCCAATGACTCGCACATGCGTGTTCAAGCAGCCCGCTTTCAGGTAAAACGAAAGGCGCCTCTGGCGCTCTTTCTTCTCCTCCGGGGATCCGGTATCCGGGTCTTCGATTTCAATTATTGTAACCCCAAACGAGGTGCTTTTCACAGCGGAACTTAAAAAATCCGAGCCGATGCCTTTGCCTCGCATCTTCGGCACGACGGCATAGTAATCCAGGAGACATTTCTCCCGGAAGAAAACGAAGAAGGCATATGCCAGGATCTCCTCTTCTTCGGAAAAAGCACCGATACAGATATACTGTCCGTCCCGGATCGACTTTTCGATCCTCGAAAGAGGCTTGCGCTCATCATCCGGGAAGTCATAGTAAAGGTACTCTTTATAAATCTTCCGTATTTCACTTAACGTCAGTTCACGTATCTTCATAGATCCTCTACCAGGCAGTTCTTTTTATATCTTTCTTCCCCTCGTAAGTTGAAAGATCGCAATACAGTCGACGAGCATATACGCAGCGGCCATCAAGCTTCCCATAGTCATTTTCCGGCACACATTCAGATATACACCTGTCCCGATCAGAATAAGGATCGCGATCCAGCAGAAAATGGCCGCACTTTTTCTTCTGTGGAAGGTCTCAAAGTCCGGCAAGGTGACACAGATGCTCAGAGATTCAATAAGAAACAGAAACGTCGTCAGGCAGCCCTGAGTTCCGGGATTCACATACACAAAGGAAAAGGCGAACAGCTGCAGAAAGACCGCCAGCGCGATAAAGCAGCCCCGGTAGATCCAGATTTCCGGTGGACCTTCAGGAACAGGGACATACTCGAAAAGGCGGAAATATCCGATGAAAAAAAAGATCCCGGAAGCGATCATCAGAATCATTCCGACGCCTTCATTGTTCCAGGGAAAATAAAACAGCAGAAAAAAAGAAAACACCAGGCTCGCTGTGGAAAGCAGCACATCCAGGATCTTTACGATTATGGGACGGTTCTTCTTCTTCTCTTCTTCCACGTACGTGCCTCTTCATGTCCTCTCTTTTTCGCGGTTTTTAAAGGCTTTTTCTTATTTTACCATGTTGTCCAGGATCTCTTTCGCGCGGTAAAAGACCGGAAGCTCACGTCTTCCGACCAGTCTTCCAAGCGGCGTCTCCGCCCGCTTCTCGTACTCGGCGATCACCTCATCGGAGGTAAGCTTCATCGTGGACAGATGAAAATCCTCGATCTCATCTTTCGTCAGATGCTTCTCCCCGAAAGACTTGATCCTGCAAAGAAAATAGTTCGATATGTTATGGCGGTGAATGACGTTATAGTAGTCACTTACGACCCCGATCCTACAGATCACTTCCACCTCTGCGCCGAGCTCTTCACTCAGTTCCCTGCGGATCGCAGTCTCAAGATCTTCGCCCTTTTCCACCCCGCCGCCGGGTGTCTCGATCGTAACTGCCTGTCCGAAAAGATCGTCTCTTTCCGCGCGGATGAAATAGAAATAACCGTCGTCATCGAACACGATAGCACGTGCGATATGACGGTCGTGATCTATATACTCCAGCGGCCATTCATTATCCTGAAATTCATTTCTCAGCTCTGTCATTTTCGCTCCTATACAAGTTCCGGGAGAACCTTTTCAGTACCCCTTCGTCCTGTCCACAAGGTGATTCAGCGGAAGTCCCTTCGCATAGTTCTTAAGATCTTCGCAGAACATCTCCACATTCGTATCTAAAGTATAATCCAAGGTCAGATTTCCCGCTACATGTGGCGTGATCAGAAGATTCTTCGTCTTCCACAAAGGACTTTCAGGAGGGAGCGGTTCTTTTTGGAAAACATCCAGTGCCGCACCGCCTAATTCATCTTTTTCCAGAAGCTCAGTAAGCGCCTCTTCATCGATGGCCGATCCCCGACCGACATTCACGATATAAGCATCTTTCGGAAGAAGCGCCATCCTCTCTCTGGAAAGGATTCCTTTCGTTTCCACTGTATCCGGAAGGCTCATCACCAGAAGATCCGTTTCCGGAAGCAGCGTATTCAGATATCCGATTGGGAAAGTCCTGTCATAGGCCGGATCCGGACAACTTCCGCTCCGGTTCACACCCACGATCGTTTTCGGGTCAAATGCCTTCGCCCTCTTTGCAAAACAGGTACCGATATCGCCTGTTCCCAGAACCGTGATCCGGCAGTCCTTCAGCGACTTCTGCGGCTTGGGTCTTCCCCATTCTCCGCGAAGGGTTTCTTCGTAGGTGAGGGTGAGCCTGCGCATCATCATGAGACTTACAGTAATGATGTGTTCCGCAATCGTCACCCCATAGGCGCCGGATGAATTCGAGAGCAGGCATTCTTTATTGGCAAAAGCACTTTCCCCTATGAGGTAATCGACGCCGGCCGAGGGCACGCAAAGCCACTTTAAAGCAGGATTTTTCCGTGCATATTCCGTGCCAAATCCATAGAGAACTTCCGCATCCGAAAAACTTTCAGGAATGTCTTTTTCGTCTTCGACAAAACAGAGCTCTGCACCCGCTTCTGCCGCGGTCTTTTTAATCTTCTCGATATGTTTCTCTTTCAGAACACGGCTAAGTACAATGACTTTCATGGACTTCTCCTTCCACCTTTCCAGGATGTCTTCGTGTGGATCCATTTGTAATATTTTACACTATACTCCAAAGACAATTCTATTTTGCTGCAATCTCCAATTTGATAGTTCCTAAGCTGTCTTCCTATCAGCGGACGCATGATCATGGATGACGGAGTCACGGAGCGTAACATCGCTGTCACCACTGGTATATGGCACTTCCCCGCAGATGCATGCACACTGAAGATGCTTGAAGCGAACGGAAAATCCGTTCATAATAAATGTATCTGGAGGTGCACTATGACACTTGGTGAGAAGATTAAAGAAGCTAGAAAAGCAGCCGGCCTTTCGCAGGAACAGTTCGCAGAGAAGATGAATGTTTCACGATCCGCAGTAGCAAAATGGGAAACGGATAAGGGTCTTCCGGATATCGGAAACCTTAAAGTCATGGCAGATCTTTTGCATGTAAGTGTGGACTATCTTATAGATGATGGAAACAAACCGGAGTTCAATGAGATCTCCGAGCCGATCGATCTCAGCGCTTTTGAAAAGGCGGGAAAATGCAGGAGCAAGCAGGATGCTGCATGTGTTTCTAAGAACACAAATGCAGATGCTATCTATGCGCTGATCCGTTCCAAAAAACTCTCTGTCAAAGAACAGATCGCAGATTTCGTTGCTGGTCCCGGAATCATCCAGGGGGCAGATTACCTTAGAGATAATCCTGCATTCTATCTCGTAGAACGCGGCAACCGTCAGTTCCTTGTAAAGGTGACCAAAGACTTCATCACCACATCCGACCTTGCAGAGAAAGTCTCCCCTTCCAAGTTCGTCCTCGGATCATACAAGTTTAGGAAAGCCTATCAGTTGAAGTACGTGATCAAAGGTCATGGGTATAGACCTTCTCCACACTGAAAATCCATACGGACCAGTGCTTTCCCATTCGGGAGCGTCTCGATGCTACGATGGATCAGGGAATACCCGATCTCCTTCATTGCCTTCTCCAGGGCATCTTCTTCCATCTGGTGATGCACTTCATCCAGTTTATCAAACGCGTGAATATACGGTGAATCAGACACCCACTGCTTCGTATCCGTGTTGATCTGGATCACACAGGAACAATACGTCGGCTGTACTTTCGAAACGGTCTTCTGAAAAGCTTCGTACCCGATATACTCGATCAGGAGATTGGCAATCAGAAGATCCGCCTCCGGAAGCTTCTCAGCTTCATTGACCAGATCGACCGGGATGCACTTAAGGATCCCCTGAAGGTCCGGATATCTTTCTTCTGTTGCACGAAGATAGTCTTCGTTAATATCCACTCCGTACACGGTCTTATACTTGTCTTTGCTGACATGCTCCAGACCGTTACCGCCAGCGACACCGAGTACCATGGAAGTCTCCACAGGATACGCTTCGAACTGTTCCTTCATTATCGCATTCATCGTCTGAAGCTGATGGACGGAATCCAGGCTCATGTGGTTCTCATAGTCATCCAGTTTTATCTCATTCCATGGGTTTTTAGAAGTATCCATGTCCTCACCTGATGTAGTCACTTATTTCTTTCTGATTGCCCAGTAGTTCTTGTACGCGTAATGGTCTTCGCCGCCAACGAGGAATCTGTCTGATTTCTCAAAACCAAACTTCTTCGCCGCGTCGATCCTCTCTACCGCATAAAGCGGGATCTTCGTGATGATCTCTTCACAGTCAAGAAGCTCGTACGCCTCCGGGATCAGAAGTGCGAAGATCTCCTGCAGTTCATCGGATTTCTCATAGTCTGATCTTACGTCCAGACGGATCAGTCCGTCACCATCGAATTCATCATCCGACGGCCTGTGGAACATCTCTATTGTACCAATGGCCTTGGAGATATGCTTATCGATTATTGTCAGGCGGACAAACCATTTTCCTTCATAAGATTCGAGCCAGAAACGGATCGCGTTATCCATCTTCTCCTTCGTGTCGTAATAGAAGTTATCTTCGTGGCAGTTGTCGCTGTTGAAAAACGGAAGCGCCTGCTTGTCCCCGTATACTTTCAGAAGATCTTCGGAATCTTCCTCCTTCACAAAGCGCATCAGCCATCTTTCATTTTCAAGTACAGGACACTGTTCGAATATATTGCTCATTACATTTTCCTCCTAAATCAATATTCGTAAGATCGGTTTGTAACCTTCAGACCTGCAACATAGTCGCATCCTTTTTCTTTCACGTTATTCGGATCCATCGGGTAGTGGATGTTATACGAAACACTCTTTTCTCCAAAGCGGTCCGCAAGGAATTCTTCGTCAACATGTCCTCCAACGATTTCGAGACACACTATTACGTGATCATCTCCGGGAACGATCTCCTTCTCCCAGAGATACTTACATTCAAGATTCATAAAGCATTCTTCTACCATCGGCGCATCTACCCAGGAAGCCTTCGCCACGGTAAGTCCGGATGCGGAGATCTCATCCGCTTCAAACTGATTATTCTGGATCGTTTTCATGCAGTCTTCGTACTTGTCCGAAGACATGAAATTGATGACCGCTTCTTTCTTCTCGTTCAGCGTCTGATGAAGGTGTCCGCCTTTTGTAACACTGGCAAGAACAGCGAAATATCCGTTACCGTGATCCGCGCTGGTAAACGTCGCCCACGACTGCATCGTCGCGTTCGGTTGACCGTTGGATTTGTAGGTCGTTACGAGAAACATCGGTGTCGGGATCCCCATAATGAATTCTTTCCAGTCGAACCCGAAATTCCTGGAAAACTCAGCATATGTTCCCTGAAGGGAAGATGGCATTTCTTTATAGTGCTGTTTCATTTTTACCTCCTTTTTCTTTAAAGCGTTAAGAGCGCAATGCCTGAAAATAGTCTGTTTTCGTTCAGTATAGCATAGCCTCTTTCCGCATGTTCCGTGATACAATCTGAATTAATCTAGAAGACAACGGAGAAGGATCATGGACAGAACGATCACCATTGCTCAGCCTAAAGATGCAGATATCGTTTACGAGATCACTCAGGTCACGATCAACACGGTATATCCGAAATACTATCCGGTAGGTGCGGTCGAATTCTTCAGCCGGCATCATTCGATGGATAAGATCGTTTCCGATATTTCAAATGGAAACGTGTACCTTCTGAATGTTGACGGAAAGACCGTCGGCACGGTAACAGTCGCTGAGAATCACATCTGCAGGCTCTTCGTTCTTCCCGAATGTCAGCATCAGGGCTTCGGAAAAGCACTGATGGACTTTGCTGAAGAGAAGATCTTTTCATCCTTCGATACGATCGAACTGGATGCGTCTTTCCCTGCCAAAAGAATCTATCTTAAGCGTGGATATACCGAGATCGAATATAACGTGATCGATGCCGCAAACGGCGATCACTTATGTTATGACGTTATGAGAAAGATCCGCTGATCCCGAGGTTCTCTCTGGCTTCCATATTGTTTCCGAGGACCATCGCCGCCTTCTCACAAGAAGCGACTTTGTTGCAGTCAGCGCATGTCTCGTACTTCTTTTCCGAAGAACAGATCTTGATCGGACACATGGATTCACAGAAAGGAAACTTCACGCCCGGAACACGGCATCCGGTGCAGTTGATCATCTCCGGTGTGATCTCGACTTCGTTCATGACAGACCACTCTTTCGCCACATTCTGACGAAGCTCATCATCATTATTCATCGTCGCGATACGTGCTTCACACTTCTCGCAGTCCAAGCCGCAATATGCAATAAATTCGTTCATATAGACACCTTCCTTGTTATGGATTTGTCGACCTTTATATTGTAGCACATTTGTTCGGTTTTATTCAAGGGATTTCCTATGATACGGAGAAGCTTTTCTCTTATTTCAGGTCACAGAGAAGGAGGAATCTCACTCCGCCATCCTCGATCCTCCAGGTACTGTCATTGATTTTGATCACGTCTGCCATGTTGTTCTCCTCCTTCAAAGATCTTCTTACTGTTTTAGACTATCACACTCTTCTATATCTATAAGAAAGGCGGCTAAATCACCTGTTTCGGAATACTGAAAACGGATTTACCCACCCCTGGTAAATTCTCGCCGCTTTTCGGTTTAGGACAACTAAATTTCTCTCTTTTGCCGTCCGATTTGTAACCCTGTTAAACCGCTTTTTCCGATTTTTGAAGAAGCAAATTTAGTATAACTAAAGTCTTTCACGCTTTTTCAATTGCTTTTTACCTTTGAGGCTCTATAATGAAGGCAGAAGGGTAAGAAGCTGGCGCTGAAGGATATATGGTTTCAAGTGAATAGGGGGAGGGGTATAAATGGAGAACATTGATATTACCGATTTCACTGTTAGGGAACAGGTTTCAGTCAATATAAAACGTCTGCTGGAGCAGAACGGCATCAATCAGAAGCAGCTGGCCGAGAGAACACATGTCGCCGAAGCACTGATCTCCTCATATAAGAATGGGAAGACGCTTCCGCCACTAAGTTTTCTTCTGTCGCTCAAGAGCATCTACGGCATCTCGATCGATGATTTCCTTTCAAAGGACATCACCCCTGCAGCCTACGATGCCATCCCGCCGACTTCCGAGATCGAGAAGGAAGAGCTGGAGGATTATTCCCGCTACGAAGGCACGTATTACCTCTATTACTTTAATACCGGTAACTACAAGGGAAACGATCACAATCCACCTTCCGCATCACTGATGTTCGGCATCCTGCATATCTATGCCACGCCGTCGCCTGTGAACAGTCTCGGACACAGTGTCGTCTGCATCATGGGGATCCCGTCCCGCACCGAAGCGATCGGGACGCGCTACCGCATCGAGACAGAGATCAGGAACCACGGCGGATCTTTTGCCAAGTATGTAGAGAGCAACTATTCGAAAAGAAACCTGAAGGCAGAAAAGGAAGAGGAGATCCGGTCGAAAAAGGAGACCGGCCCGGCGGAAGAAGAGATAAGGTATCCCGGCATCCCTTATTATGGCGTTTTCGAGATGAATCACAATCACGCATTCATCACGATCAAGCAGAGTAATAAGGATCAGGCACTCATCATACTCCACCGGCCGCCTGTACCGTCTGAAGCATCGAAATACAGCAGCGGGATCGGGACCATCAATTCCATTTCCAAAGGACGCGAGCCGATGCCCGCGATCCAGTTTATCGGACTTTCCAGAGAGAATACCCGTCTTTCTGACGAAGAGCTGCATCACATGCTGCTCCTGAGCCATATCTCCGTGAAAGATTCCCACGACACCGATGAATTGATCCAGTTCATCAAGAAACAGTACGCGGAGCCGGACGAGGATGTTTCCGATTTCCAGCGTGACATTACAGTAAAAGGAGCGATCTCCGCTTACGTTAAGCGAGTGGTGGACAGGAACCTGTTCCGCGTCGGCAAGATCTCGAATCGTGACGACGATGCATGGTATCACATGCTCAAGGACACTTTCCTGAAACAGTGATCGATGTTTCTTCGGGGGGAGGGATAGTATATGAACAAGACCTGTACTATTAACGACATCATCCATACCATGCAGAATAATCACTCGATCGTCTATAAGCCTTATCTAAGGAAGGCCTATAACTTCGCGGCCGAAAAGCACGACGGCGTTTTTAGAAAATCCGGCGAGCCGTACATCAATCACCCGCTTCGTGTCGCCCATTTTCTGGCTTCCTGGGGACTGGAGTGCGACACGATCATCGCGGCACTTCTTCACGATGTCGTCGAAGACTGTGATGTCACCGTCGAAGATATCAGCGAGATGTTCAGCGAGAACATCGCCCGTCTTGTCGATAACGTCACCTCGATCGACGGATCCATCACCGAGGCCGAAAAGAGCAAGCTCACGAAAGAAGAGATCGACCGAATGTCGGAGGTCAAACTTCTTGAGAACATGAACCGCAAGGCTCTGCTCATCAAGATCGCTGACCGCCTCGACAACCTCTACACGATCGGGTGTTTTCCCATCAATAAGCAGATCAAAAAGGCCCGCGACACCAGAGAGATCATCATTCCTCTTGCCGAGCTGGCCAAAGCCTATTACCTGGCCGACGAGCTTTCAAACCTCTGCTTACGCATCGAGCACAAGGACACTTATGACGAGATCTCCGAAGCCTACCAGATCCTGCTTCTTCAAAATAACATTTCCACCACATTCGTTATCAACAAGATACATTCCCTGATTTCAGATCTTTCCAAACTGAATGATCTTCCGATCCGAAACGGCGGCGTCGCCGATCAGGACGCACTCACATTAAGTAAAGCCATCGCCAAATTCGAATGCAGTAAACGATCCATCGCAAGCCTTCGTCGCCAGACTGTCAAGACTCTTGAAAACT
This sequence comes from Clostridia bacterium, assembly GCA_016287245.1. Classification (GTDB taxonomy): domain Bacteria; phylum Bacillota; class Clostridia; order Saccharofermentanales; family Saccharofermentanaceae; genus Scatonaster. The sequence goes on along the minus strand of JAEEWG010000024.1, from coordinate 29,624 downwards.
GCAACAGTTCCCTTCGCGGGATCTTCACGAAAGCAGAGATCCCTCTTTATGACATGACATTCGTGATCAAGGATTCTTTTCTCGATGAAAATCCGAAAAAGACCGCAGCCGACGTCTTCTTCTCTTTTTATGAAAAATATCTGCTCGATCTCGGCATGGAGATATGCCAGTTCGCCAGGACATCGGACGGCCACTCGTCCTACCTTCTTCTCAAGGACGAGATGGAGAACCGCTACCGTGTCTTCGTGCGAAGTGAACTGGATTATATCCGCTTCCGGATCGGAGATATCGTGGATGAGATGGACGGATTCAACATCAAAGGCGTGGATCCTTATGAACCTTCCGGTTTCCGAAATAAGAAGATCAAAGTCTATAAGCAGGACGGCTCCGAGATGTATATCGATGATGGCGCCACTGTACTGGATTTCGCCTTCGCGATCCATTCCGACATCGGCCTGCATTTTGACTACGCGACCATCGACGGCAATCCCGACCGGCTCGGCCCGCACGTCCGCTTAAGCGAAGGCGACAGGGTCGTCGTCTATCACTCATTGAAAGTGACGCCATCCATCACGTGGTTCCGTCACGTCAAGACCAGCAACGCTATCAATCACCTCATCGCTGAATTTGTAGATGCAAAGAAGAAACCTGCTAACAAAAATCAATAGCTTGTTGGCAGGTTTTCTATGCTTCCTCTACAAGTTTTTCCAGTTCACTGATCATGTATCCGACATCCTCCGGTTTATGTGCATCCGAGGATGTGATGATCGGCACGTTATGCTTCTTTAAAATCGAAATCAATTCCGGATTCATTCCAAGCTCCGCCGTGTCCGGACATCTTCTATGAGCACCGCTGTTCTGGTCGGCGTACATGCCGTTTCTGGCAAGTGCTTTTGCCAGAGCTTCGTAGTATTCCGTCAGTGGAAACGATGCTTTATGTCCGAAGAGTTTTAGCGTATCCGGATGCCCGATCCCCGTGAAAAGACCGCTGTCCGAAAGTTTCACGGAATCTTCGAAATATCTTCTGTATGTGCTGTCCACGTCGATCCCTTCCCAGAGTTCCGTCGTATGGTCGAAGGCAAAATCTCCGACAAAGTGCATGCTTCCGAGAAGAAAATCGAGGCCGAGGTCCTTCGTATTCTTATAGATGAGATCTTCCCATTTCGGGAAGTAGCAGACCTCGAGGCCGAACTTGATGCGGACCGGGTACTCCCTTGATCTGACCTGGTCGATCAGCGCCAGATACTCCAGAAGGCTCTTATATGCAGCCTTTCTCTGAAACCAGTCATTCACGAAATCACTTGCCGCACATGCGGAATCATACATCGGTGAAAACTCCGGAAACATGTAGTTATGCTCGAGAAGACGGATCTCACTTAATCCCGTCTCCACAGCCTTTTTCACAAATTCATCGATCCACTCAAGTGTGTATGGACCGTACTCGACATGAATGTGTCCATCGATCATTTAATTTCATTCTTCCTTTTCATTTCTGACAGTTCTTCCGGCATGTGCCGTAATCGGTCGGATCAGGCGCGGATCACGAAAGAAGATCCGACAGTGTATCGTCCATCGTGGTCGGCACCCAGTGACCCTCCATGCAGGTCTTCGGGGCGAATCTTCGGATCGTATCGGCAAGCTTCATGCTCAGGCCCTTATCCTTCGGACCTCCGGGATATGCATTGCATGTGGCATCACCCAGGAACAGCACGCTGTCTTCACATACGAAAACCAGTGTGGAGTCATCGGTGTGAGGCGCTTCGGACGTTACGATCTTTACCGTGACACCGCCAAGATCCAGCGTCATCTCTCCGCGGAAAGTCATATCCGCAGGAACCACAATGACTTCTTTTCCGCCTTCGTATTCTTTTCTGACGCTGTCATTGATCGATAAAAAGCCCGAAGGACCTTCCTTCTCGATCTCTTCCTTCTTCATTTTAAGATACTCGTTAGTCCTTTCGCAGGTAAGAGAAAGGCCGTGTACCGCATGCATGCCGAAGGTGTGATCCCAGTGCCAGTGCGTAATTACCGTAAGGTCCGGAAGCGGAAGTCCTTCCTTTTCAAGAAGAGCGTAAAACTGATTTACATGCTCTTCCGAGTGGCCGGCATCGACCGCCAGGGCCCAGTTATCACCCTTGATATATCCGAGGTTCGGGCGGTCCCGCTCCTCTTCATATGGCATAAACCATATGCGTTCCGTAAGTTGTTTCAGTTCCATATTTCACTCCTGGTTATGTTCATCGGAATCAATATCCCGACATCAGTTTTTCTCGTAAAACACAATATCCATCCGCTCATTGATGTGCTCGATCCTCCCTGTCTGATGGTATCCGAGCTTTTCGTAAAGGTGTAGGTTTCCCTTTTCCTGAAGGATCGTATCGAGGCTCCAGTTCTCCGGTCCGTAGATCTTCTCGACCTCAAGGATCGCCTGCTGCGCGTATCCTTTTCCGCGGAATTCCTCCATGATCCAGATCGGCGAGATGCGTTTTCTCGATCCGTCTTTCTTATCGACCACGCGGATGACGCCGACATTCTTGTTCTCTGCCACGATGAAATAGTAGCTCGTCCACGGCTGGTTAAAGCGTGCTTCGATCTTATCGAGTTTCTCTGCCCCGGGGCTCATATCGAAGTCCTGATACTTTTCAAGAAGCCCGGAAAAAGCCTCGACCTGCATCTTCCATACAGTCTCCAGATCTTCCTTTTTTACCGGCACGAGTTTCACGCCCCGGCGAAGCACGGAGTACTGACCCGGGAACACTTCCTCCAGGATCCGAAGCTCCAGCTCCTGACGGTGCGCAAAGTGCGCGATCAGGTCCTCTTCGCCCGATGTCCCCTTCGCCTTCGAATACGGACAGTTGTCGAAGAACTGCATCATCAGCGGAAACCAGATTTCATTTCCGTTCTCGTCCGAGCGCTCCTTACGGATCACCTGAAGATTGCCGCGGATGTCCTCCGCCTTCAGGTACATGATGTGAAACTTCTTCCCTTCAAGTGCTTTTCGGACATCTATATAAAAAGCGATGATCTCGTCATCCGTGCAGACGCGGAAAAGCATCATGTCCTCGACAATGTTCTGAAGAAGCGAGCACTCGAAGATGTTTCCGTCCCCGTTCCAGTTTGAAAAACGCGTCAGAATGATCTTCTTAAACTCGTCAAAAGAGACGCGGTTGTTGTAGATCTCGTACTGCTCCAGATCCTGATAGAAGTTCCTGTTCTCCGTCCGAACTTTCGTGTAGCACACGATAACATGGTCATCTTCGAAATATGTTTTCTCTTCGATCTGGTCACGCAGCTCCGGATACTTCAGAAGTTTCTCTTCGTACACATCCTTAGTGAGATATGCGCACCACGCCAGTTCCACCGGAGAATACTCTCCTTCGCGGATAGCCGCATAGTTCGGGAAATTCTCCGAAAGCTGTCCGACCAGGGTCGTTTTTCCACTGCCCTGAAGGCCTTCTACAAAATAATTCATATAGTTCCTCCCGTTCACTACAGCCGGTTCTCCATCCGGCCGGCCTCTGTTTTAGAGCGGGCTTTCGATCGTAATCATCGTCTCGGTAAAGCCGTTTCTCTTATAGAAACGAAGCCCGTCCGTATTGCCCGGGAAGACCTGCGTGCGGAAAAAATCCGCACCGTTTTCTCTCCCGTACTTTTTCACTGTGTCCATGAACATGGAACCGATCCCGCGGTTTCTGTATTCTGCCGTTACGACCAGATCCTGAAGATACATCGCCAGCTCCGGCTTAAGGCAGGAGAAGGGCTTGCTCTTGATGAGGACCACATGTGCAAATCCGATCACCTTTCCGTCGTCCTCTGCGACGAACAGTGCCTGATTATCGCTCTTCAGGATCCCCGCCATATACTCTGATCTGGCCCCCTTCGGGCTTAAGACGAAGTGCTGCGGCTGGTAAAAAACGCCGTCCTCCTCGAGCTCTCTATAGAGGTCCTCGAGGATCTCAAAATCTTCTTTTTCCGCTCTGCGAATATTGATCATCTACTTCTCCCTGCAAGTATTATCCTTAACTATTCTATCGCACATACCGCTTCTGCCGCATGTTCCTTATAGTTTAATTCTTTTCTCTTCTTCGGATGATCGCGCTTACTCTGACCGCATCCTCTAAATCTTCTTCGGAGATGCCCAGTGCTCTTAAATCGTCTGCGATGGCCTGCTTATAGATCTCAAGTCCTTCCTGCGAAAACTCGTCGAAGATCACATAGGTCCTTGCGTAGTCGAAAATGGCCGGTGCGATCCGGGCGTTCATCCAGTCGATGATCACATATTCCGGATACTTCATTTCGCCTTGATCCGAGCGATCTTTTTTTACCGCATCCATCGCTCCGTTCGGGATCATGATGTTCAGAAAATGCATGTCCAGATGACATATGCAGGACGGATACTTTTCGGAAAGACGCGAGATGATCGGGAGGATCTCATCCTGATCCTCTTTTCCTAATCCCATGCCGGCTGTCGCGATCAGCGGAGGCATCTTAATACCCTCGACCGGTGCGGCGTGTACTTTTCGAAAAGCTTCCGCCAGAACGCCGAACCCTTCGACATATCCTGAAAGGACGATCTTCTCGAGTTCTTCGCCCTCGATCAGATCCATCTTAATGATGTGTGCATCATCAGTATCGTAGTAGCGGATCGGGCAGATCCCCCGTTCATTGACCGCTCTCTGCTGATCTTTTTCAAATGCGATCCACTCCGCCGGATATGTGTTTTTATAGACCTTATATGCGTATCCCTGATATTGGAAAACTTCCGCCTGTGCGCCTTTTCCGATAATGACTTCAGATCCGTCGAACTTCATTTTTTATTTCCTTCTTCCGTTCTATAAAACTCTCTACCGTTCTCATGCGGGGGGGCCCCTCTTTTCTCATCTCAAGATCTCGTCGATCGTTGACACCGTGCTGAATGTGCCCTTGTTCTCCGCGATGATCTCCTTCATTTTCTGAAGTTCGAAGTAGTTCACGTAGCAGATAAGTGTCTTATTCTCGCCGGCGATCGCCCCGTAGGAGTCCATGATCGTACAGGTCTTATTGAGTTTCTTCTTTATCGCAGCCACAAGCTTGTCCGGTTCTTTTGTAATGATCGTGACCTGCTTGATCGCTTCGAAATGATCTGTGAAGTGATCGATAACGGCGGTCGCAACAAAATACACCAGAAGACTCAGCAGCGCGGCATTTCTGTTGATGAGAACAAAGGCGGCCAGATAGACACACGCATTGAATCCAATCAGGATCCCCGACATGCTGAAGTTTCTGCCGGTCTTATCGGAAAGCTTTTTGATGATGATATTGGCGAAGATCTCCGAACCATCGATACATCCGCCGTGGCGAAGTATGAGCGACAGTCCCAGACCAAGGATCGCACCGCCAAATGCCACCGCCAGAAAGTGCTCTGTGTTCAGAACAAACGGGATCTCTTCAAAGATATCCAGTCCAACGGTGTAGATGATCGCACCAAAGAGCGCCTTCACACTGAATCTTGCGCCCAGAAGCAGGAAGCCTCCGAGCATGAACGGTAGAAATACGATAAGCACACATGGCGACAGCGGGAACCCGGTCATCTTGCTGATGATGATCGCCACACCTGCCGTCCCGTAATCGATCGCATCGTTCGGAAGCAGGATGCAGGCGACCGAAAAGGCCGCCATCAGGGCGCCGATCATGATCATCACATAGGAAAAGATCTCTTTCAGAAATTTCTTATTCATTAGTCAGTCGATCTGCTCCTTAACGTTTTCACTCTTCGATTATAACATTAACCAGTAAATCGATTGTAGCGCAGTTTCAGGAAGATGTCGTTACTCCCGCAGTATAAATCAGGGGCGTAAAAATGTCCGGAAAAGCAGTTTTCTCAGGCTTTATAGCAGAGGATCCGTTCCTTTTTCATGTCGTTACAGATGCGGATCTCCATGCCGGATACGTCGTACACGCGGATGATATCTATGAGGTCTTCCGCCTTCGGATCGAAGTCCAGAAGGAGATTGGGAAGCCCGGAAAGGAGCTCCGGCCGGAAAACTAAGGTCTTCTCATTTTCGAAGATCGCGTTATAGAGTATTCCCGCTTCCACGAGATCCTGGAAGAAATGGCTGCCGTAGGAGAGTTCCGGGTTATAGCCCGCTCTCGAATCCGCGATCTCGCAGATGCACTCGAATTCACTTATATCCGAGAAAAGCGCCGGTACCCCCAATTCCGGAGACGAGGTGCCGATACGCCCCGGCGTCAGAAGAAGCATCTTCTTTTCCTTCCCGCGCATGCTCCAGTTCACCGCGCCCAGGGCTTTTCCCACACGGTATTTATCTTTAAACGGCATGTTGTAGTAAAGGACAGGATCGATGGAAACGACCATGTCGATCTTCGCAAGGCGCGACAGTCCCATCGAAGAACCCTGACAGGAAAAGAGGATCTTCTCTTCTTCCACATCCTCCGGAAGGGCCTGCTCCTCCGCATCCTGATAGACCTGGAGCGGACGGCACTGCAGGAGGTTGATGACGTAATCCCCGTCTTCGGAAAGGTTGATCGTGAACTCCGTATCGACCGGGTAATCGTATTCTTTCTGGATCGTACTTAAGATCTCCCGCATCTGCTGCATGAGCTGTTCTTTCTCGACGATGCCGAGGCAGGAAACGAACTCGATCTCTCTGGCCTGTCCTCTTTCCCGGAACATCCGCTCCGTGATCGTATCGTGCTCGAAAAGAAGCCTTCTCATAAAGTATGGCAGGAACGGTTTTACCTTATCCGGATCGATCTGCTCGAGCTGTCTCGTCGCCCGGTTCATCAGCTCCATCTTTCTTTGCGAATGCTGATGCTTCTCGACCGAATCCCGCATTGGCTGGGCCTTCGGTTTATCGAGACTTACGAGCCTCGGATAGGACCCTTCAGTCCTGTCGACCGCAGAAGTTCCGAGACCCATAACGAGGCGCAGCATACCGGCCGTCGGATCGAGGTCATCCATAAAGCGGTACGGGCTGAAGGAATAGCCGACGCCCGCGACACACGGCATGTAGTATTCTCCGTAGTAGGAGCCGGACACGCGCATGACGAGAAGGGCCATCTGCTCATCTCTTTTCTGAAGACCGCGGCGGCTTCTGTAGTCGAGGGCGGACTTACTCATGGTACTTGCATAGACCGTGCGGATCGCGTTCTCGAGTTCCTCGAGACGCTGATTCATATCGCCCGAATTCGAGCAGAAAACGGATTCATACTTTCCGGCAAAGGCGTTGCCGAAACCGTCCTCGAGGATCGAACTGGAACGGACGATGATCGGGTCCTGTCCGTAGTATTCGAGGAGTTTAACGAGCTGTTCCTCCATCTCCCGGCTGAACTTTCCGGTGTGAAGCCGCTCGGCAAATTCATCTGCCAGCGTGAAGTATTCCTCTTCTTTTCTCTGGCGGATACGAAGATCCCAGAACTTGTTCTCCACGATAAAGGAGTAGAACACATCCGAGCCGATATAGAAGGAATCGTGCGGTTCAAATTTTGAGAAGATCTCCGGGCACTTATTCTCGATGATCTTTCGCGCGAGGAGCATGCCGGTCGCTTTACCGCCGATCATGCCAGTACCGATCATGCGTTTTCTGACCGCAAAATAATCCTGCGGTTTGAAGTGCTCCTTGATCATCAGGCGCATGCGTTCATCGCGGGACATCATGATATTACACATACGGTGGCACTGCTCCGTGACATCCATGCCGTTTTCGTACATCATCTCCGTCATGTTGAAGAAGCGGTCCCAGCTGTCCATATTTCCTTTATCCGTGGAAGCGGAATTCCCGAGGACCTGATAAAAATGGCTCGCCATGACGCCATCGAGGATCGGCTTGAATTCGCCTGTTTTCGGCACATAAAGATGTGGCAGGAACATCGTCTCGGAATAGCGGTTCCAGACCTTATCCGGCCTTACATATACATTCTCGGCATCTGCGTACACGTCGAGGAAAAGCTGTGTGGTATCACGGATCTTCGCGATCGCCGAGAAGGAGTGCTTGCCGCGGATAAGCGGGAAAAAGGCAACGGTATCGAGGATAAAAAGATAGGGACATGTCACCTGGAAAAAGTTGCCCATCATGAGGTCGGTGGCCCATGCCGTCTGAAGCTCGGACAGACAGTCAAATACGTAAAAAGCATCCCGGCCTTCTCTCGTGATGTGTTCCCGGATCTCGACCGTGAAGTTCTCGAAACGGTGATTGAGCTCGACGTTGATGATCTTTAAGCCTTCCTGTTCTTCCAGGAGCGGCTCATGTGTCGCGAAGCGGAAGTAGATGAGGTTTCTTCCGTCCGCGATCGCCTGTTTCACATAGGGCTTCATGAAGAGCTTGAACTGTGCAAGATCATCCACGCGCCACACGACATTGTCGCCCAGACGTATGTTGTCGAAGTTTGTATCCATTTCGGGTATGCCCGAGAGTACTCTATCAAATGCTGCCATGGAAAGCTCCTTCCTGACGGATCGCCGTTTCTGCTGCAAAACAAAAAGGCAAAGGCTCCAATTCGGCGCCTTTGCCTTTTCTTTATTCTACAACGGGACTTACGGGTTTTCCAGTCCTTCTCTGTCCGTAGCCGGTAAATTCTTCTCGCCGTTCGCATTCTCTTCTGAAGCGGGCTCCGGCAGATCCAATTCCCGGTAGACCTTTTTCTTCAGACGGGTAATGCTGATAAGCATCCCGAGTGTGCCTACAATGAAGAACAGAAGTCCGATCCCCGATCCGCTTTCCGACCCGAAAAGCACGGAAAGAGGTTTCTGAAGCGTGGACTCCGTCTTCATGAAGGGCTCGAATACATAGTCCGCCAGGATGCCTCCGAGGAACAGTCCCAGAGGATTCGTGCAGTTCTTGAGAGTGTCCTGCGCTGCAAAAACTCTGCCCTGCATGGTGATCGGGACCTTTTCGCGCATGAGCGTGTTCAGATGGATGTTCATGATCGCCGCCACCGCATAGGTGCCGAACTGGGCGATGCACCAGATGGCCGGGATCTCCGTCACACTTAAAAACAGATCACCGGAGAGGATGATGGCACAGGTGATAAAGATCAGCCGTGTCTTTCTTCTCGCCGGTTTTCGGAACATCATCAGCATACTTCCCAGCAAGATCCCTGCCGATGTGAAAGCCTGTACGAGACCGAGGATCTTCTGGTCGTTGCCGGTCCGTCCGAGGATATAGGGCGCCAGCATGCCGTCATTTCCCAGCTTGGCAAAGAGATTCACGACCGCGATAAACAGCGTCAGATGAAGAAGTGCCTTACTATCTTTTAAGAATCGTATACCTTCCTGGCTGCTTTTCCAGAAAGACTCCTGTTCCTTCTTCTCCTCCAGCGGTGTTTTGGGGATACGGATAAAAAGAAGAAGTGTCAGAAAGGCCACGGCGAAGCTTGTAAGATCGACGATCAGGACCATCCTCAGCCCACCAAAGACCAGAAGGATACTTCCGAGTGCCGGGGCCAGGATCGCGATAACAGATCCGGAGATGCCAGAAAGCGCGCCGACCCGGGCATAGTGCTTCTTCGGCACGAGCAGAGAAGTCGCGACATAGGAGGCCGAAACCTGGAAAGAATTCATGAAACTTAAGATGATATTGATCACATAGAGATGCCATACTTCAAGCACGGCTCCCGAATATAGAAGAAGGACCGAAAGCGATCCGCATGCGGCGATCAGATCCGTGATCAGCATAATGCGCTTCTTGTCTTTCCGGTCCACAAATGTGCCCGCCAGAAAGCGGAAAAGGATCGTCGGAAGGAACGCGCACATGGTTAACATTGTTACACTTGACGCAGTTCCGGACCTTTCGTAGACCCAGATAATGAGCGCATAGTCCGTCATGGCTGTACCCAATTGGGACACAGTCTGTGAGGACCAAAGAAGCAGAAAGCTTCGAAGTTCTTTGATAATAGATAGTTTTCTCATGGCTTTACTCCTAGAAAATAGATTTGTTTTCTAAGCAGCGTAAAGCCTGACCGGACGATTCCGATTTACTTGCTCCGTGAAGGTGTCGTCCTTATCAGACCTTGCGCGGAGCCATAACATCTGCGGCTAAAGAAATGCCTCTATCTGTGTGTACCATAAGATGCACCTCGCTTTTTTCTTCATTGTAGCATCGAATCAAATTGCGAAAAAGGTTCCGGTGGTTTACACGGTGATCTCTATACGGTTCCCTTCGATGCCGACGATGCAGGACTCATAGTATCCGTCTCCGGTCGTTCTCGGTCCGCTGATGACTTCGTATCCGTCCTCTTTCAGGATCTTCGTCAGCTCATCGACACGCTCTTTACTACCTACGGAAAAAGCGATGTGCACATATCCTGTCTGTTCCTGATCTTTCGAAGGATCCTGCACTCCCGGCTTGCTCATGACCTCTAGACGCGCACCGTTTCCAAAAGTGAGGAAATAGGATCGGAAGCCGGTATTCACATTATGGTATCCGTCATTCGAAACTCCGCCAAGATACTTCACGAAGAAGTCCCTTCCCTTTTCCAGATCATTTACAAACAGCGCAATATGCTCGATAAATGGCGCTTCGCACTTGCCTTCTGATTTCATGATCATATTCACCTCTCCGAATAACTTGTAACACTGTTTAGATTAACACTGTTATTCATTGGTTCGCGCCTAGCAGTAACCACTGCATTCACTTCGTTTCCTGCTCTCCGCCCATCCGGTCCCGAAGAAAATGAGCGACCGCGTCTTCTTCATTATACCCGATGACCGCGGTGGCGAGTGCTTTTACCTCTTCACGGGCATTTCCAACCGCGTAGGCTTCGTCCGCGATCTTAAACATGGAGACGTCATTCAGGGAATCCCCGAAAACCACCAGCCGGTCAAAGCCGTAGTCTTCTTTCAGTTTCAGGAGAGACTTCGCTTTCGTGCAGTTTTTCGGGCAGATCTCGAGCCAGTATTCCTCTTCGCGGTAGGTATCTTTCTGGAAGATACATTCCCAGTAGTCGTAGGCACGTACGCGGTCGTAGATCGGCTCGATCTCTTCCTTGGTGCCAATGCAGGTAACATATCCCGGATCTCCGCAGAACATCTCCTCGTAGGAGTCCATATATTTCATGGTCGGATCGTCTTTATAGTAATCGAGATACCCCTGAAGGCCCACGGTATGCTCTCCCGGCATCGTGGTACGGATCATCTCTTTCCCGATAAAGCAGGAAACATATCCGCAGCGCGGGATATCCGTGAGAAGCTCTTTTAGAAGAGAAACTTCTTCTTCGGAAAAGACCGATTTCTTTATATGCTCGCCGGTTTCGTTATCCGCCAGGACCGCGCCGTTTCTCGTGATCACGGGGAGCCTAAGTTTCAGCCCTCCGGTGATCGGCCGCGCGCTCTCTACCGACCTTGCCGTCGCATATGTAAAAGAAAGGCCTTTTTCAACAAGTTCGTTGATGATCCTTACCGTGTTTTCAGAAAGGGTCTCATCGTTTCTCATCAGCGTTCCATCCAGGTCGGAAACATACAGTACTTTACTCATTTTCACCTCTGCTCTTTTTCACATATACGACGGCCCTATTAAAGATCCGGTTATATAGCCGGATCAGAAGACCAACCAGCACCGCAGCCACGATGCTGCCTTCTCGAACACCTTCGAGTCTTCCGAGGCAGCTCATGCAGATAATGGCCGACAGCGTGATATAGAAGATGTCGAACGCGATCTTGATGTTCTCATAGCGCTTCCCCGTGACCTCGGAGATCGCACGGTTCATGGCCTCTCCCGGGAGCATGGCCACGCCGCCTTTAAACTGGATCCAGATGCCGAGCGCGAGGATGATGCAGCCAAGGAGCATGAGGAAGAGCTTCTCTTCGTATCTGGCAGGACATATGTCCCGTAGGAGCCAGCAGGAAAAGTTCGTAAGATATCCGTATACAAAAGCGAGGATCGTCTGGATCAGGATCTCCAGCGGGTAGCACTTTCTCCGCAAGATAAGGATCTGCACCGTGATCTGAATAATACTCAGAAGATTCAGCCATCCGCCAAAAGACATCGTCGTGCCGCCGTCTGCAAGAAAGATCGAGTACGGGACCGAGGCGACCGGCGAGGTGCCGAGTTCGGCCACCGTGGAGAAAGCCACTCCGAGGGATGCGATGAAAAGCCCGAGCAGGAATACCGGATAGCGGATCTGAAGGTGATCCTTCGGCTTTAGGCGTTCGACCGGCTTCGGGGGCACAAAGTCCACCGGGTCGTTTCCTTTGGCCTTTTCCCGCGCATAGAATTCGCAGAAATCCTTCATCTTATCGTTTACGATGAACCGGCAGGACTCCGGATCCGTGACCTCCTCCGTGACACCGTAGATGCCGGACTTAGATGATGCTTTCCATTCCAGAAGATCCGTGAGGATCAAGCCTTCAAAGGAATCGCGGTATTTTCTTCCCCCGCGGAGCTTAAAAAGCCACGGAAGCTGCATGACCTCGCCGTTTCTTTTCAGGATGAAATAGAGCTGGTAATGTTCGTAATCCTTATCCAGCACCACATCCACCGAGAACTCTTCCCCAAGATGCCTGCGGATGTACTTGTCCGCACATTCCTGCGCCACTTCTTTCGGCTCGGAAAGAAGCGGCAGAAGTTCCTCTTCCGTATAGGTCTTTTCGTGAAACTTCTTCAGATCATGGTTGATAAAAGCGATATTGTTTTTTCTGATCTCATCGTAGACGCGCGGGTTGTCGAGCGCATAGTGAAGCGCTGAATCCTTAAACTCCTCATGACCGGTCGTCAGAAAATACGATTCCCCGTCCTCATCGAGCTCGATGCGCTTGATCTCACTAAAGGGATACATCTTCGTGACGAGGCCCTTTTTTATGCAAAAGCCTTTCGATGTCGAGTAAAACCTCAAGGAACGCCTCCTCTTTTTCTGAAGATCACTTCGTCTCCGTCTCTTCGCTGATCAGCCACTGGTGCATTCCCGGTCCGAACTTCTCCGACGGACGGTCCACGAATCCGAATTTCTTATAGAATTCGTTTTTCCCGACGGCAGACATAAGGGAGACCATAAACATATATCCCGGCTTCATCTGCGAACGGATGAACGCCATCACGGTCTCCATAAGCTGTCTTCCGAGGCCCTGTCCCTGGTATTCCGGAAGCACGATCACGTCGGCGATATAGACCACATATCCGTGATCCCAGATCACACGTGCCAGAGCGATCGGCCGGCCGTTATCGCGAAGGCACCACAGATAGCAGTTCTTAAGGCCCTCCGCCGCCTGTTCGAGTGCGAAGGTGTGCCATCCGACGGTTTTTCGCATATCCATATAATCTTCGGGAGAGATCGTATTCGTCATCTCATAGAGATCCTCTCTCCGGATCACCATGTTTTTTCTCGCCCATTCTTCATCCTTATAGCGGAACGGCTGAAGATCCATCTTCCGCTCCCGGAAACCCGCACCCGCGTAGCATCTCTCGGCACGTTCGTTGCCGGCGAATACCATGAGGTGTACCGCTTTTGTCGAAGAGTCTGAAAAAGCGAACCGGATCGCCTGACGGATCATCTGCTTGCCGAGGCCTTTTCCTCTGCGGGAAGGATCGACCATGACGAATTTGAGCATGCCTTCATGGGTCTCTTCGTTTAAGGAATAGCAGAAGAATCCCTCGACCTGACCGTTCTCATCGACTGCCACATATGGCTTATCGCCGAATCTTTTCGAAAAGGACAGAAGCATTTCCATGAAGCTTTCCTTCTCCAGTGGGAAAGCCGTAAGACCTGCACACCATAAGGCATGTGTCCGCTCATCGGTGCTCCAGGAAGCAACAGCTGCGAAATCTTTTTCCTGATCGTATTCTCGAATCTCCATTTTCTTTTTCCTGTCCTGACAATTCAGTTTCTTTCACCTAATTTTAGCACAGTTTCCTGACCTGTCGGGCTCGGAAGACGGCGGAAAACGTATCCTTCTGGTATAAAAAGACCCGGGAAGAACCCGGGTCCTTATGAGTTGTTTTTTTCTCTTTAGTTATTCCTTCGGTTCGGAACCTTCGTCCGCCTCATTTGCCTGCTCCTGATGCGCTGCTCTATTTGCCATCAGCTTTTCCGAGCGCTGCGCGAGGATCTCCTTCGCTTCTCTCTTTCTTACACCGCAGGAGCACATACCGAGGAAGTTCGGATTGATATTCCCGCAGGAGCATTTCCACTCATCCTTGGAAGGGAACGCCTTGGGAGAAGTACGGCCCGAATTGTTTCTGACACTTGTGATGATCGTGCTCTTCTCCGGAGCCTTATAAGCGATGCAGGTATCCGATGTCTTCTTGAAAAGGATCATCTGCCAGACGATCATGACAATGATCAGGATAGGATAAGCCAAAGACAGCAGATAGATCAGTGTGGCTCCGCCAAGCCGGAACAATACCAGAATAACAAGAAGGAACGGCATGATCAGGCAGATCGTATACAGTTTCAGAAAACCTCTCCAGGATTCGGAAAGGTAAGGATCGTAGGGATCGACTCTCTCCGCCATCTCCGGGATAAATGAGTAGACATAGATCAAACCGAACACTAAAGCGACCAGGGTACAAACGACCGCGATATCACTGCTTCCGAGCGCATATTCGAATACTCCGGCGATTGAGGCGATGATCTGGCATACACCGGCTTTACCAAAACGGCTCTCCGGCCGCGGCAAAGTGCAGATAACAATACCGAAAATGATGTTCACCGCCTGACCGAAGATCTGCAGTGTATTTACTGTGGATGTATCTTTGGAAAGCTGGAATATTGCAGCCAGGATAGCCAGGGCTCCGTTTGCGATCAATATCCAGAACAGGATCTTCACCTTTTGTCCCAGATCATGTATTTCCTTTTCCTTCTCTTCGATCTGCCGAACTCTTTCGGCTTCTTTCCCATTCATAGTAGACATTTTGATTTCCCCCTAACACATTATCCATGAAAAATCACAAGGATTTGACAATATATTTATACCATCTTTCCGAAGGAATTGTAAATGCTCGGGAGATGCGGAATAGTGCAGTTATTTCATCTGCTTTCCGCAGTATACCGTGATCGCCTGATGCACGAATTCCGCCGTGCCGGAACCGCCGTAGGAATCGATGTTCTCAGTGAACTCTCCTCCAGCAGCATACATTTTCCCAAGTCCGAAAAGAACCTCATCAGAACACTTGTAGAAATTCTTCGAGATAAATGCCTGAAGGTCCTTAACCTTCTGCTGCGCCTCCGGAGAAGAAGGATCAGAATCCTTGATCTTCCCGAAATCCGCAAACAGCTGGATGAAGCTGTCATAGACAGCCTTCTTGCTTTCGTCCGTCCAGTTTTCGGACTTCTTCTCAAACTCCTTAAACTCCGGCGAGGCCCCCCACTGCTTTTTGGCATTCTCTGTGTACTCGTCGATCTTTTTTGTATCAAATGCAGAAAAATCCATGTTTTTCACTCCTGTAAGTTTTATTCCACGGGCAAAAGTGATCAGGTCCTCCAGGTGCTTCTTCTTCAGCGTGAGGAGTTCGATCTGCTGCTGTAGCGCCTTCTTCCTGTCGAAAAATGGGCTTTCGATGATCTCCCTGATATCCTTAAGCGGAAACTCCAACTCACGAAACAGCAGGATCTGCTGCAATCTTTCCAGGGCTGCATCGTCATACAGCCTGTACCCCGCATCGGTCTTCTCCGCCGGCGATAAAAGTCCGATCTTGTCGTAGTACTGGAGCGCGCGTATACTCACGCCGGTCAGCTTGCTCACTTCATGCACTGTCATCATTGTCGTGTTTCCTCCTTCGTGGTAAGTATACTCTAAACTATTACGCAACGTCAGAGTCAACACCTATTTTCATATTCTTCTAAAAAAGATCCAGAGAGCTGTCGAGATAGATCTCTTCTCTTACTTTCAGCTGGTACTCGGGCTTTGTCATGTAGTATAGAAGGAACTCGAGGACCACGGCACTTCCGAGGCTTCTTCCCTCTATCTTGAAATGCGAAAAGCCTTCTTTTAGGTAAATGTTCCGGATCTCTTCGATTCCGATGAATCCGGGATTCTTCATGGCCTCTGAAAAGCGGTATCCTTTTGCCGCATCCGGCGATACGCACACGTGATCTTCGCACGGTTCGCCGAGGCTTTTCCTGCTGACATTTTCATAGCAGTTCTTCCGGTCGAAGCAGTCGAACCAGCAGCATTCGTTGCAGAGAAACTCCACTTTTCGCTTCTGTTCCGGCGACAGTTCTTTTAGCGCGGAAAACTCTTTATTTAACCGAAAATCCGACACCACATAGCGGAATTCTTCGCGATCCAGTTCGTCTATAAACTGATCAAAATCCGTCAGCACTTTCGTCGTCGAAGAGACAAAATAGAACGATGGATACGTCTCGCGGATATACGTAAGGAGCAGATCCGAATGCACGATAATGCCGTTTTCCGCCGTGCTGTTCTTTTCAAAAAGCGCACAGAGATCATTGCATTTCTTATCGGACAGATGCTCTTTCGTCAGAAGCGAATTACTGAATGTCAGGCGCGAAGAGATGCCAAATTCCTTCATGAGAGAGTCCACGTCGCGGGGATCCGCATCACCGAATCCGACACGTCCGCCACCCCAGAGACAGTCCCCCGGCGCACCATAGATCGACCCGATCTCACACCAGTCGTAGAAGTACTCACGGTGCTCCCTGAAAAGCGGCAGGAATACCTTATAGAGCTCATAGAACTCAAACAGTCCGGGAAGGTGATAGTATGCCTTATCTCCTGCCATATAAGTCATCCTTTCTGCTGATCGGCCGTGTAGTATCTGTACGAAGCCGCTACGCAAAGGATCGCCATGACCGTGATGATCCCGAGCATCACGATTATATTCCATTCTCCAGGAATGAACAGGGAAAGAAGGATCAGGATCGTAAAAAGCATGATCGTATACAGTTTTTTCATGGCTACTCACCTCGCAGATCTTTCAGCCATAGGAGCGCTTCATCCAGAACGGATGCATTCAGTTCGTAGAAGATGTACTTGCCTTCCCGCTGGTCTCTGATCAGGTCCGCTTCCTTCAGGACCGCCAGATGTTTGGAAACAGCCGGCAGGCTCATGTTGAAGTGTTCTGCGATCTCACCTGCGGACAGGCGGCTCTTCTTTAAAAGGTTCAGGATGGTTCTGCGGGTAGGGTCGGCTAAAGCCTTCATCGTATTTTGAATACCCACATCATCACCCCCCTTTATCATTTAACCTTTTGGTTAATTGTATGACGGAAATAACCCCGCGTCAATATGCCGTGATTTCTTTTTGAAGAGTTCGATGCTAGAGGATATACTCCATAAACACATCCGCTTTGGGGTTCTCATTGTACCTCGTGATGTGGGTAAATCCATACTTCTCATATAGCTTCAATGCCGCGGCATACTTAGACATGGAATCAAGAACGATCCTCTTATATCCTTTTTCCGTCGCGAAAAGAACCGCCAGATCGAGCAACTTATATCCATATCCCTTCCCGCGCAGTTCCGGTGAAAGATACAGAGCTTTTAGTTCGGAAGTCGTCTCATCGAGGCACTTGACTGCTACTGTTCCCAGCACTTTTTCATCCGAAAGAAGGCACCAGAAACGGTCAAATTTCTTTCCGATATCGTTATAGTCAGAATGTCTTCCTTCGGGCTCAAATTCCTTACCGACACTTCGGAAACACGCATCCGTAAACGCGAACACAGCCTCCTTCATGGAATCGTTATAGATCTCGATCTTTTCCATCTTCTCACCTTGAAGCATATCAGCGGTTCTCTTCCAGAATACGAAGTCCCTGATCTATGTCGTCACCAAGGACCTCCTGGACCTTCTCGAAATCCTTCTTCTTATGAAGGTTTTCAAGGACAGTCTGCACTTCCTTCTTTCCGTACTTGCGGATAAAAAGCGACATCGACTTGATGGCATGGACTTCCTTTCCCAGGGAGTAGAATCCGTGTTTGCAATCACGGATATCGTCACACTCGTAACAGCCGTCGAGGCCCTTTTTCCTGCAGCATGCAGCATTCGGGCATACCCCATCCGGCGAGCACTTCGCATAAGAGCACGTGTTATATTTGGTTCTACAGGAACCACACCAGTCCTTCAGAAAACAGTGCGCACAGGAAAGACCGCAGTACGCAATCTGATCGACGCCCTTTTTCGCCTTCTGGCAGAGCTTGTTCGTGATGCGGCACATTGCCTCGATATGCATGATCCAGTGCCGGCTGAATGGCATCTTCAGAAGTCCTTTCACATCTTTATCGCACCAGTAATCGATCAGCCAGACCGCGCTCTCATCTGTACTTACGCTCTTGCTTTTTAGGATCTGTTTCTTATCCGCATCCGTGAACGTTCTCTTCAGATCCTTATATGTCAGCTTTTTAAGGATCTCATTTGAGGATTCCATAACGGCTCTGCAGTATTCATAGACAGCCTTCACATCCAGCTTCTTCGAGAATTCCGCGATCCCTTCATCATGAAGTTCATTTCCGGTCGTGATGATCGGACTCTTCGTTTTCTTCAGCCAATTCCCCGTGAAAAGTACCTGCTCATCTTTGGCGATCAATTCATGGGCCACGATATCCTCGATACGGAAGATATGCCACATCGAGTAGATGAGTGTCTTACTGTGATATCCGTCCGCTCCGGCAAACGGCATCAGGTAGAAAGCCTCCGCAGGATAATTCTTCGCGATCGACGTGATCTGTTCAAAAAGGTTGTTTCGAAGATCGATAAGAACATCGATCCCCTCCGGAAAAGTCGCTTCTTTTCCGATCAAAGTCTGCATCTTCTTATTCTTATCTGACCAGTCTTTATTCATGCGTCTTCTCCCCCTGTAGATGCCCTGTTTTCAGCACCGTTTCCATGAGAATCATTATACCATTTCACGGCTTTACTATTCAGAAACGAAAGAAGGCACGAGATGCCGAAAGTCACGAGGATGATGCCGGCAAAGATAAGGACAGCGACTCCCCATCCCCAGCGGAGAAATAAGTAGAAATCATTGTTGTTAGGGTATCTTCCACCCTTGCCGTTGATGAGGATATTCAGTATATATCCGAAACCATAGGCCACCGTCAGCATGGTGCAGGAGATCTTCCACTTCAGCTTCTTCGGCGCATCCGAGATCAGGATGAAGTCGATCATGCAGATGAGCGGAACGATCAGATGAAAGTAGAGATTGGCATTTTTATACATGCGCCAGTACCCGTATACGGGTCCCAGGAAAAGAACTACCACGGTAAACGTGAGACCCGTCGCCGTCGCGGACATGAACTTCAGGACTTTCGTTGCTTTTCCCTGATAGAAAAGCGCTATCAGTGCCACGATCCCGGCGAAGAGATTCGACTGCACAGTGAAGTAGCGGAGGCACATGATGCCCCGCATCTGAAACTCCATCCAGGCACTCCGGTATGTCATGGTCATGTACATACCGATCGAAACCAGGATCACGATCACGATATTCGTCAGGATCTGACGTATTTTCGCTGTGCTGTTATCTCGACTCATAAAGGTACCTGATCACGTATCGAAGCGGAACGTGTTAAAGTCCGCAGAACCATTTCCTTCGTAGGTGAAATAAAGTGCATGCTTGCCGGATCCGATAGCAAGCGGTGCCGAGAAAGAAGTCCAGTTTTCTGAAGGCTCCACCTTGATCCTCGCGACTACATCACCGCCAAGACCGTTTCTGACTACGAACTCACCGTCCGCAGTTCCGCGCACTTCCACGGAGATCTTCTTTGCTGTTTTAAAGTCGAAGTAGCGGTAGCCTGCTGTCGCTCCATCCACCATGTTATTGATGTACTGATTCGGGTTATCCTCACGGTCTTCGCCCTCCTGGGTAAAGGCCGGGTGCTCCTCATTCTGCTGCTCGGCAAGGCTCTCCGTCGTGCCGTTCTTGCTGTAGAGGTGGCAGGCGATTCGTGCTTCATATCTTCCCTCATCCTTAAGCGGTCCGCCGTTTAATCCGCAGGAAGTGATCTCCGCCTGATGGAAGGCTTCGCCGTCGAAATAGATCTCTTCGGCACAGGCCTGGCGGGAGAAGAAATGGCGGTTGGTCTGGCGGTGGTAGAACACATACCATTTTCCATTTACGAAAGCTACACTTCCGTGTGTGTTTCCTCTGTAATTGAGCGCTTCGGTATTTCCGTTCGCGCCGATGTCCGCATTCGATACCAGCACACCTCCGAAGTGGTAGTCTCCGAGCGGTGTATCCGCGACTGCCCAGCAGAGCTCATGCATCCAGCAGGACGAATAGATGAAGTAATACTTTCCGTTGATCTTTCTTACGGAACTTGCCTCGAAGAAAGGATGGGCCTCGTACTCCGTGCCATCTGCATCGTTAATGATCGGCAGGTTATGGTAAGGTCCGTCTTTGACGGTGATCATGTCCTGCTCAAGCTCCATCTTCAGGCTGTCCTTATCGACCGGAGTCTGCTTGTATCGCGGACTGTTTCCGGAAAAGAGATAAATGCGCTTATCGTCATCGATGAAGATGCCGGGATCGAACTGACGGATCTCGTCAGGACGGGAACCTAGAATATCTCCGTTCGGATAACGGACGAAGTCTAAAAACTCAAAGGGTCCGACCGGATTATCCGCGACCGCTACGCCGATCTCTTTTAGAAAATCGAGGCAGTAATAAAGATAGTATTTCCCGTCGTTTCCACGGCAGACATCCGGCGCCCAGAGCGCATGGGAACCATCCGCATTTCTCGGGTCCTGCGTCTTCTTATAGATCACGCCTTCGTATCTCCAGTCGGAAAGATCTGTTTCCGGACAGGACCAGCAGACGTAGTCATTCGCGCAGTATACTTCACCGTTAAAGCGGTCGTGACTTCCGTAGATATAGAGGCGCCCGTTGAATACTCGGGGTTCTCCGTCCGGGATATATTCATAGCTGGGAAGATAGGGATTAAATACCTGCTTTTTCATGTGTCTTCACCTCAAAATCACATATGATCGTACTTCTTTTTCTTCGCCGGAAAACTCGTCCGATAATACTGATTATATCAATTCGGCGGAAGAAAAAGAAAACCGCCGGGCCTGCTTACGAATACGGCACCCATGATGAGCTGATGGCTCTGGGCGGGCGCTATGCACACATGAACAGTATTTCGGATTGATTATGCTAAGATTCCTGCCGGCACTTGACGACGGCTTCTGTGATATCGCTTAATACCAGTTCGCCTTTCTGGTTCCGGATATCGATCGTTACTTCCGCAAGGCCGTTTCTCGAGCTTCTTTTCACAAGGTTCGTGATGCGGGCCGTTCCCGTCAGAACGTCTCCGGCAAACACCGGCTTGAACCATTCCATTTTCGTGGATTTTCCGGCAATCAGATCATCGCCGAAATAGTCCACTTCCAGATACTTCGCCCAGACAGACATAAAGGACATGACACCCGGCGCAATGATCGTGCCGAACGGTGTTGTCTTCGCATATTCCTCATCGGTGTGAAGCGGGATATCATCATATTCTTTGGCAAAAGCCACCATCTTCTCTTTCTCGATGGTGACGGGCGCAAGTACCCTCTCCATCCCGAGTTCCAGATCGTCAAAAAGCATCAGGCTACCTCTCTTTTGAAAAAGTTCGTTAAGGCTTCGGTCATCTCATCAAGATGCTTCGTGAAACAGTGATCGTCTCCGTGGATCGGAATCAGCGTTGCGTTCTTATATAGCTTGACCGCTCTTTCCGCATACATAAAAGGCACCGAATCATCTTCATCTCCGTGGATGATGAGGACCTGACCTTCGTATCTTTCGATCTCATCTTCGACATGGATCGTCTGCGCCACACGGACATAGTCTCCGGAGAGTACCACTCCATAGTTTTCCAGAGTCTGCGGTATATGCTTCGGATCGAAGTTCATGCCGAGAAGATTTCCTTCTCTGGCTCCGTCAGGGATCATCCAGGCGGGAGACAGCGGGATGATCGCTTTAAAGGTATCGGGGAACATGCCGCCGATCAGCATCGTAAGAAGACCTCCCTGGGAATGTCCGCAAAGATAAAGATCGGTCACGAAATCGAGTGTCTTTGCATAGTTAACGACTGAGATCGCATTGGTCACCCACTTATAAAGTGTGTGGTCGATGAACTTGCCGTCCGATCCGCCGTGTCCGTACATCTCGACGCGGAGGACCGAAACGCCTGCTTCGTTAATGGCTTTCTGTGCTCCGATGATATGGTCTTCTTCCATATGTCCGGTAAAGCCATGGATCAGAATACACAGCGGGCCCTTTGTAAAACCTTCCGGCTTATCCAGTTTGGCATGAAGCCTGATTCCGTCACAGTTGATATAAAACTCTTCCATACATCTCCTCCTCTACTTTCTTGCCAGTTCCAGATCCAGTGTGTCTTTTATCGTGATCGTTCCGCCGTGACGGTCGATCGCTTCTTCGATTTTACCAAAGAATGCATTCCGGATCTCTTCTCTGAGCGCGATGTGATCGGAGTACGTCCCCAGAAGCTGCGTATATTCCTTCGCCGTAAAGACTCTTTCACGGAAGAAAAGGTGATAACGGATATCCTTGAAACCATACTTTTCCGGGATCAGGGAGATCTCCTTCGCATCGTCCTCCGAGAACCATTTTCTCGTGCCGGAATGGAGTCCGTAGTGCTTGTTATAGTACTCGTCGTAGATCGCATCGATCTCTTTTATGAGTTCAGGCATATCCGGACTGATGCACGGGCGGTTGGCAAACCGTGCAAACGCGCCGCCTTCTTTCAAAATAGAGAAGACCTTCGGATATCCGATCTCTTCCGGGACCCAGTGAAAAGCCGTCGCGGAGAAGACCAGATCGTACGTATTCTCCGGGAGTTCGACATCTTCAAATTTTCCCGTGAGCACGTCGAATTTATACTCCCTGAATTTCTCTTTCAGAAGTTCGGAAAAGTTTTCTCCGTATTCGACTGCCGTGAGTGTGCATCCTTTCTGAAGGACCGGAAGCGTCGCCTGACCGCTGCCGCTTCCCACCTCGACTACATGGCTGTTCTCATCGATCTTGATGTAATCAAAGATCGCCTGATAGAGGTCCTCTAAATATCCGGGACGCATCTTCTCGTATAGAGACACTTTCGTATCAAAGGTGGCACCTAATTCTTTTCGGTTATCCATAGTTTTCTCCCCTTCTTCTTCAGATCCTCTGTCAGGTAGTACTGCACAGCACTTTTCTGCTCTTGTATTCATAATACCGCATCCAGGCCGTAAGTCCACTTAATGCCCACACGATACCGACAGACCACCAGATGCCCCACAGGCCGATCGATGCAATGCCGGTAAGCCATACGGGAACAAGGAATCTTCCGAGAACTTCCACGCCGCCGTTAAGAAGTGCGAAGAGAGAATCGCCGAGGCCGTTTAAGACACCGCGGACGATATAGATCATACCCAGCATGATGTAGAAAAGGCTCGTGATACGAAGAGCCTTCGCTCCCATAGTAACAACTTCCGCCTCACTGACAAAAATGCGGATGATAAATTCACCGAAGATCTGGATGATCGGGATCATGGCCAGGGTAAAGATCACCATAAGCATCATGCTCTTCTTGTAGCCCTCCCGGACACGGTCCATCTTTCTGGCGCCGTAGTTCTGGCCTGTGAAAGTAGACAGTGACGCCGACAGCGTCTGGTACGGCATGTGGATGATCTGCTCGATACGGCTCGTCGCAGTAAATGCAGCGATCGCTACCGTTCCGAATCCGTTGACTACTTTCTGAAGTGCCATGCAGGAGATCGCGATCATGGAGAACTGAAGCGACAGAGGTCCTCCGAGCTTCATGACCTTGATCGAGATCGCTTTATTGAACTTAAGATCTTCTTTCTTTAAACGGAAATACTCATTCTTCCAGACGGCATATGCCATGCAGAGGATCGCGGAAATGAACTGGGAGATGACCGTCGCAAGCGCGGCACCCTGAACGCTCATGCCGAATCCGTATACGAAAAGGACATCGAGTCCTGTGTTAAGGATGCAGGAAAAGATCAGGAAGTAAAGCGGTGTCTTGGAATCGCCGAGCGCACGCAGCATTGCGGATGCGTAGTTATAGATCGAGACGAAAACGAGGCCCAGACTTACGATCCGCATATAAGCACATGCATCCGCCAGAATATCTTCCGGAGTATCCAGAAGAAGGAGGACCGGCCTGGTCAGGATAAATGCCGCTGTTCCCACGATGATCGGGAATACGAGCATGATATATCCTGTATTGGCGATGCAGCTCTTTACCGAGGCATCGTCTTTCTTTCCGAAGAACTGCGAGGCAATGATGCCGCCGCCGGAACCGAATCCGTTACAGAGCGCAAAGAACAGGAACGTTACCGAACCCGTCGCACCGATCGCCGCAAGTGCATCCGCACCGACAAAATGGCCGACGACGATCGAGTCCACCAGATTATACAGCTGCTGGAAAAGATTCCCGATCAGCATCGGGATAGAAAAACGGATCAGGAGGGATAGTGAATCTCCCTCAGTCATATTAAGGATCGTCGATTTCTGCTTGCTCATTTTTCCTCCGGACACTTCTTCTGTCAAAGATCCTTCTTCTCAGTCTAAGAAGTATTTTATCTGTCGCGCGCGAGGATTCAAGCAAGAGATTTATCCACATTTCGTGGAAAGTATCAGTTTTTTGCGCAGTTTCTGAAAGGATTCCTCTTAGCGGTTGCGCTCCTGAGATTATACCAGCGGGTTCTCGGAGCCTTCTTTTCCCGGTGCTATACTGATAATAGATAAGTACGTATGAATACGGGGAGGTATTCAAAATGGTACGCTGCGAAGCAGATGCTCCATGCAGAGCTTGAGGAACTGTATGGAGGATAAATAGTCCTCAGGCTTTGCTCTTTCAATGAATACTGATTGAAATTGGAGCAAAGAAAATGAATAAGAAAAATGAATTGCGGGATTTCTATATACTCTGGTCCACCCAGAGTCTGTCACATCTGGGAAGTGCCATAACGGCGTTCGCCCTGACGCTGTGGCTCTATGATGAAACGGGATCCTCACTCGGTACTGCCGCACTTCGCATATGTACCTATGCACCCTATGTGCTGATGAGCATCTTCGCAGGTGCACTCTCAGATAAATTCGATAAGAAAAAGACCATGCTGGTCTGCGATCTTCTGGCCGCGCTCACCACGGTCGGGGTTTTTATACTCTATAAGACGGACACTCTGTGCATCTGGCATCTTTATGCGATCAACGCTATCTCGGGTCTGATGAATACCGTACAGCAGCCTGCTTCGGAAGTTGCTGATACAATGCTGATCCCGAAAGAATACTACCAGAAAGCCAGCGGACTTCAGTCTCTTTCGAGGTCACTGATCACGATCGGAAATCCGCTCATCGCAACTGCCATCTATGGTCTCGCCGGACTCGACGCGGCCATCGCCGTGGACCTTGTGACGTTCGCGATCGCCTTTATCGCGCTCGCGCTTTTCATCCGCATCCCGGATATACCGGACAAGGAAGATACGGAAGGAAATGTCCTGAAGCTTGCCAGAGAAGGTCTTTCCTTCCTGAAAAGAACACCTCTGACCCTTTACGTGATCCTCTTCATGGCAGGCGTCAACTTCATAGCATCTGCATTTGATGCGGCGATCTACGGACTGATCCTGCCAAATCCGAGAGGCGGAAAGTATGTATTGAGTATCGTCACTTCCTTCTCGGGTATCGCGATGGTCGTCGGTAGTCTGCTTGCAGCGAACATGAAAAAGCCGAAAGACAGGGTTAGAGTGATCTATCTGTCGATGCTCTTTTCTCTTTCCACAGAGAATTTCCTTCTCGCATTCTCGAGAAGTCCGGTCGTCTGGTGCTTCGCTCAGTTCATCGGCTGGGTATTCGTGCCGGTCATGGCAGCGAATCAGAACGTGATCATGAAAAACACGATCCCGCCGAAACTTCAGGGACGTGTATATGCCTGCAGAAATACCTTGCAATTCTTCACCATTCCGCTCGGACTTCTCTTCGGCGGATTCATGGTCGACGGAGTTTGCGAGCCGCTCATGAAAAACAGCAGCAGCTCGATGCAGGCGCTTTTCGGAACGGGAAAAGGATCCGGTGCCGCGCTCGTGATGTTCATCCTCGGAGTTGCCGGAACCGTCATGTGCCTCGTTTTCAGACACAAACTGAAACAGTTTCACTACGCTGATGAAGAATCAGCGAAATGATACTGCTTATGTCAAGAGATAAATGTTCTGGGAAGCCTTCTGATCAGGCTTTCCAGACGCTCTTGGCGATCTCGTAAACGCCTTCGTGATAGGAATCCATTCCCGTGAAGAAGGTCTCAAATCCGCATTTTTCCAGGACTCTTCCGGACGCTTTATTTTCCAGAAGACGGATGCCGTACACTTCGGTTACACCTGCGGACTCCGCCATCACCGGAAGGAAAGCGGAAACGGCTTCTGTCGCATAGCCATTCCCGGTATAGGCTTTCGCCACGTGATATCCGATCTCCCACTTGCCGTCATCGATCGGGACAAACTGGACATAACCGATGTTCTTCCCTTCGTCTTTCGTGATCAGGGCATAGACCTGCGGGCCTTCCATGTTGCCGTACTGGGACATCAGGAACTCGATCGTTTCCTGTGCGTCTTCAAGTGTCTCGAAGACCTCGTCCGGAACGAATCTTCTCGTATCTTCGTCCAGGGAATTCTTATGGACATCCATAGCCATGTCCATCGTCATTTCCGTTACTTTTAATCTATCTGTTTCTAATAAAACACTCATGTTGTTTCCTTTCAATTCTGTCGCGCCGTACTCTGTCGTTACCCTCCGGTCGCGCTGCTTCTTCAGAGTCGGATGAACTCCGGTTCGTCAAAGACGAATCCGTTATCGAGAAGCAGGTCGAGGAGCGTCCTGTAATACTCCGGCACCAGTTCTTCCGTTTCATCATGGGCATGAAGAATGAGCAGGTGGCTGCCGTCCTCATCGGTGAGGAGAGATTTACCCAGTTCCGGATTCACCTCTCTCGTTCTTGCCAGAATATCGTCAAACGTAACACCAGAATCCGGGCGGATCTGCCATTCGGCAAAATCAAAAGTCCAGAAGGTGTCGATATCTTTATCGAGTCCCATCTCTTTCCAGATCGCATACGGGATCTGGGTATCTTTGACTTTATCGAAGCCGTTCTTACGGAAGTACTCCTGCAGCGCGTCCTTATTCTCCCCGCCTTTATCGCCATACGGGAATCGGAACGGACGGTACTTTCTTTCCACGCCGGCATCCTGATAGAGCTTATTGAGGATCGCTTCATTCTTCTCGATCTCTTCGATCGCTTCTTCCATCGAAAGCTTCGAAAAGAACGGATGCGAGTAGCTGTGGTTTCCGACGATGATGCCATTTTTCAGGGCATAGAGGGCATTGTCGTAATACTCCTCCACTCTCTGTCCCCAGGCGAACATGATCGTCGGGATCTTCTTCTCGACCAGATAATCCACGATCGCGGGGGTATTCTTCGAAGCGATATCGTCTATCGTCATGACTGCATGTTTCATCGTCTGTACTTCCTTTCCCGAAGTCTTGATCACTATAGAAAAATAGTAACATACAGAACGCACGAAAGAACAGCGACTCACAGTATAGATATTAAGGGGAATATCCTTCGTTTCGTCAAGGGTCAGAGGAACGTGAGGATAAGCATACATCCCGGATCACCAGACAACCGTGCGGCGGGATCTCTTTTTCCGAGACCTCTTTCCAGCTCGAAAAGCACTCGCCTGTCCACAGTTCGGTGAGTTTTCCACAATCTTCGCCTTCCCAGACCACACATCCGGGTTCCTCCGTGAAGTTAAACAGTGTTACATAAGAACACTTCCCATCGCCGCAAATGCCTGCCCACACGGCTTCTTCATCATCCTGGCGCAGCATCTTCGCGACGATCTTCGGGTCTCGCATCGCAAGGATCTCTTTATTCGTCAGAAGGCTCACAGTCTTCTCGTCCATAGCGGGAAGTTCAGATCCGATCATGAGAGGGGATCCGAAAAGGCACCACAGACTCAGCATGGTCTTCTGCTCGTCGTAGGTAAAGTTCGTCGGGCGGATCTTCCCGAAGCCTTTGCCGAGCATTCCGACCGGAAGCATATCGCAGTCCGGGTAACATCCCGTTGCGACTTTTCCCTGCCAGATTTGGCAGCGGTCGAACATATCGCGAAGCGATTCCCAGTGATCCCAGAAGTCGTCCGTGATGCGCCACATATTCGCATATTTACTGTAGTGCTCCGCTTCCCCGATCAGGGCCGGTCCCGGAGACAGAGACAGCACGATGGGGCGTCCCGTCTTCTCGATCGCCCGGTGGAGCATCTCCACTTCATGCCGCGCTGAGTAGGGATCGTGCGGATACATATTCGTGTTACAGATATCGTCGCACTTGATGAAGTCTACGCCCCATGAGGCATAGAGTTCCAGGAGCGAATCGTAGTAGCGCTGTCCTGCTTCAGTATTCCGCACACCGTACATATCCGGATTCCATTTACTGATGGAAGATGGATCGGCGATCTCGTCCGCCGTCACGGAAGTGCCCTTTATCGCGCCGTGCAGATGCGCCGCCAGACGCGGGATGCCGCGCATGATGTGAATGCCGAACTTCAGTCCTTTTGCATGGACATAGTCCGCAAGATGCCTGAACCCGGAACCATCCGCGGAAGACGGAAATCTCTCCGGATCCGGAAGGAATCGTGAATACTCGTCCATCTCCATCCTGGAAAACGGGATGTACTGGAACTCGTCTCTTCTCGTTCCCGCTCCATGGGCATACCACTGGATATCCACGACCACATATTCCCACCCGTAGGGAAGAAGATTCCGGGAAAGATAGTCCGCGTTTCGGATCACGTCCTCTTCCGTAACTGTCGTATCGTAGTAGTCATAGCTGTTCCAGCCCATCGGGGGCATCGGGCAAAAGTCGTTTTTATCCATTTTCATCCTCATCTTCCCGGTTGATTCATCCGTCAATGTGCGTTTTCAGTTCCACGTTTCAGGGAAGCTCAATCGATCCTCCATCCTCGCAGATCTTCTCGATCTCACCGTTTCGGATCATGTAGGCTTCTCCGTATAGCGTCTGTTTTCCATCCTCGATCACGACATACGATCCGTCGTTGATCGCCAGGATCTCATGGGTAAAGCTGTCCGGGAATGTGACATCTTCGATCATGCGCAGCCCGTCGATCATCTCGTCCCGGAGCCTTGAAAAATGCGGGAAAATATTGAGGTTGGTGATCCCCAGTCCGGAAAGCCATCTCTGGTAATTCGGATCAATTGCTTCACCCGGAAGCTCCGGTCCGGCATAGACGGTATCCGCGCAGTTCATGGAACCTGCACTCCAGGCAAGAAGCAGTCCGCTGAAGTTTCCGAGTTTCTCCCGAAGTGCGATCGACTCGAAAAACTCATTCTGCGATGGCACATGACCACCGGTAAGGATAATGACATCCGACTGGCTGACCTTCTGTGCAAGCGTCGGATTTCTGTCGTCACACATCTCGACAGAGGTAACCGGAAGACCACTCATCGGCAGCGCCTCGCGGAAACAGGAAAGGATCGAATCATTCTTCTCATGATCGTACGGATTGGCGCAGATCATAAGTACACTGGCGCCGGTTCCGAGTCCGGCATATTCTTTCTCCGGCCAGAATGCCCGGATCGTATCGAGGCAGTTGTTCGCATTGGACAGCGGCCCGGGGATCCTCGCATCGCCCACTTTTTCAGCTCCGCCCATCCAGCTTG
>JAEEWG010000040.1 GCA_016287245.1 Clostridia bacterium | reverse complement strand
AGTGGCATGGAAGACGAGGAACTCGATGAAGAGGAGACCCCGTCTTTTTGTTTGTCGTAAACAAGGCATATGTGCCTGAGAATAAACATCTGGGGTAACCCAAGAAGGAGGAAGCTTATGAAAAACTTTGCAGCATTACCGGTGTTTCTGGATATCAGCGGCGCCATCAACAGCGCGATCGGGGATGTAAAGTCCCAGATCAAATCCATCATGCAGGTTGTATTCCCGTTCCTGACCGGAATCCTCGGCATTGTCTTTGTGGTGGTGCTGATCTGGCAGGGGATCCAGTACCGGAGACAGCAGGATATCAACTGGACACTTCTTATCATCCTGCTGATCTGTCTTGTCATCTGCGGCGGCGGGGCAACGCTCGCGTTCTCGCTCGGTGGGTGGTAAGCAACTTTTGGACATTATGTCCAAAAGTCGGACTTGTGGACAAATTGTCCACAAGTGGAAATGAAAACAGAAAGGAGGCGATGCCGTCATGATCGGATGGCTCTTAAACCAGCTGATTGAAGCTGTCGCCGGCTATGTCGCGCAGTTCTGTACCTGGGTGGTATCGCAGATCGCAAGCGAGGGGCTGGTCATCTTTGACCAGCCGGTCATCCAGGGAATCATCAATAAGATCTATACCATCGGACTGGGACTCTGGGGCATCGGCTGTATTCTGGCGGTCTTTGACCTTGCCATCCAGTATACGAAGGGATCCACTGGGGGCGTGATGGATTACTGCATGAACTTCGTGAAAGGCTTTCTTGCGGCAAACCTGTTCTATGCACTTCCGGTTCCCGTCTATCGACTGTTTGTAAAGATGGGAGAGAACATCGGCTATGCCATCACAGGAAGTTCGCTGTTCTACTCAGACATGTGGGGATCGGATGCATTTACCGGAAACCTACTGACTGGAGCCGTCCGCGCATTGCTCGTCCTGATCGTCCATCTGATCATGCTCATCTGCCTGATCATCGTGTACTTCAAGTTCCTTAAGAGAGGCTTCGAACTCTTCGTCATGATTGTTATGGGATGTCTCTACATGATTTCCATCCCCAGGGGCTACATGGACGGATTTGTGGACTGGTCCAAACAGACCATCGGCATTGGCTTATCGGCCTGCCTCCAGATCATCGCGGTGGCACTCGGCAGCAAGATGTGCGTGGACCATCTGTTCTTAGGCCTTGCCATCTTTATGGCATCGGGAAATGTGGACCGGTTAATGCAGCGCTTCGGAATTGTACAGAGCGCGAACGTCAACATCTTCTCTATCATCCATGCCGCAGGCAGTATGCGGATGATGTTAGGCGGAAGAGCAGGCATGAGAGCAGCCGCAGCCGGAGCAGGAAGGGCAGCCGCGTCTGCCAATACAGGAAAGCGAGGTTAATCATGAAAGAATACATTTATCCGAAGAACTTAAGCGCAACACCGATCCAGTGGTTCTGGAGCCTGCCGGCCGTGGCGGGGATTTCCCTGTCCGCAGTCGGCAGTATCTTTTCCATCCTGTTTCTTAAGTGGTGGTTCCCCTTGTATGTAACGATAGCCCTTGCGGTCATGACGGTCCGAATCGGGGAAAATACCATCCTTAAGAGACTCATTCAATCATTTCGCTTTTTCTTCGGAAAGCAGAAGTACGGAGGTATACCACAATGATTTTTATAGCAATAACGGGCGGAATCTGTATTCTTTCCATACTTGGATTCCTTCTTCTAATCAGGAAATCCGGTGCAAAGCCCGCAAAGGTTGTCCCGGTGCGGGAGCAGGAGTTTCTGAACCTGTTCGGGATCAAAGGCTTCCGCAGGGATTTTGTGGAAGCCGAGGGAGGCACCATTGCTT
The DNA here is from genome assembly GCA_016287245.1 of Clostridia bacterium. GTDB lineage: Bacteria > Bacillota > Clostridia > Saccharofermentanales > Saccharofermentanaceae > Scatonaster. The sequence goes on along the minus strand of JAEEWG010000040.1, from coordinate 8,301 downwards.
TCTTCCGGATCATGCCAAACAACCTTACGGTCCTTCCCGAAGCCGTGATTGAGTACCAGATCGAGCAGATGAAGCAGCTCCTGCAGAATGAGGATGACCTTTCCGTCTTCTGTACCGACGGATCCGAAATCGGAGAAGAGAATATCCGGTTCTTCCAGAAACGGATCAAAGAAGAAAAACGCCCGGAAATAAAACAGATTCTCCAACGAGATATGGAAAGCTTTGAAGCGAGACACCGGCAGACCACATCCTTAAAGCAGTTCTTTGTGCTTCTCACCATGGATTCTTCCTGGACCGATGAGATGCTCTACACCAGAGCCTCGGAGATCGGGAAGAAGCTACATGAACATGGTTTTGCCAACTCCATGCTAGAACAATCCGGGATCCGTCACCTTCTCGGTATCTACTTCTCCGGTTCCATGTATGCAGAACAATGGAGGGAAGAAGACTTCTATGAGTATGTAACCAGGGACAGGATAGAGGAACGGAAAAGGAAGGGATTGGAAAAGGAAAACGAATCCATCGAGATGGATAAACCCTGCCGCGGCGCATGGAATTATCCGCCGGTCCCGACGGAAGCAAAACAGGCCGTGGCAGAGAAGGCTCTTTCCGAGGTAGAGCAGCGTGTCCGTGGGAAACTCACGAAAAAAGAACAGAAACGGATCCGGAAGTCGGAGAAAAAGGAACAAAAGCGGAAGGAAAGAATCCGTAAGGAAGCGGAAGCAAAAAACGAACTTGACCGGAAGAAACGGGAGAAGGAACGCAGGAAAGAAGAGTATGAGTTTTCTCTCTTCTGGAAACGCGTCATGCCCGGAGTTATTTCCTTCCGTCTGGATGAAGCCATCGTCGGGGATACCTTCCGGCACTACATGGCCATCCGGGAGTACCAGCCTTCCACGACATCCCAGGCCATCCTGAAGGATATCGCGGGGATGCAGGGAGTGTCTCTGAAGATCTTTTATAAGCGGATTACGATGCTCGAAGAGGAGAAACTGATTACAAGAGGAAGCCGCAGCACGGTGTATGAGAGTAACCGGGCGGAAAGCTTATCAGATGTGGTGGATGCAGGGGAAAACTTAAGCGATGTATCGGAGATGTTTCGTACGATGCGGAAGGAACGGGAACGGATCCTTTACTGTTCGGTATTCCTTGAAACAAAGGCTTCTACTCGTGTAGAATTAGAGAACATCAAAGCCGATGTCCGCGCTGCGCTTATGGCGGATAAGATCATGGCGGATGAACTGACCCTGCAGCAGAAGGAAGGCATGCAGACGGTCAATCCGCTTGGAAGAAATCACTTCGGACTGGATTATTGCAGACCATTGCCGGCAGGGAGCGTCGCCAATCTTTACCCGTTTTCCTACTCCGGAAGACTGGATCCGCACGGTATCCGGATCGGACGGGCGGAAAACGGAACCGATGTCTACCTGGATCCTGACCGGAGAACTTTTGATGTCACCAACGGAAACATCGTCATCCTCGGATCCCCAGGACAGGGCAAGAGCTTCCTCACAAAGTTTCTTGCAACCAACGTCATCGAACAGGGCAAGAGACTGTTCCTTCTCGATCCGGAAGAGGAATACGAGAGTATCGTAAAGAACATGGGCGGTACCTACATCGATTTCCTGAGCGGACGGTACCACATCAACATCCTGGAGCCGAAGCGATGGTCGTTGGAGGAAGATACCGCAAAGGATGCGCCTGAGAGTTTCAACCAGGTCGGAAAGCCTCTTTCGATGCACATCTCTTTCCTGAAGGACTTCTTCCGGATCTATAAGCATTTTTCGCGAAAGGAACTGGATGTGCTGGAAGTGTTGTTTATGAGTTTCTATGACAGCAAGGACATCTCTGACGCAAATGCGGACCGGTTACCCCAAGAAGCTTTTCCGACAATGTGCGAGTTTTACAAGTATGTTTACGAGATCTTCGACCGGCTCCGGTATGCGGAGCAGAAGGAATACGAGCAGGGCAATGCCTTGACGGAAGAAGGCCTGTTCCGTGTGGACGAGTTGCAGAGCATCCTGATCGGCATCTGCTCCATGTCGCAAGGACCGGACTCTGTATTTTTCAACGGAGTCACAAACCTTCCTCAGGACGGTATTGTGGCATTCGGTGTGAAGGGTCTGATGGAATCCAACGCGGATGTAAAAGATGCCGTGTTGTTCCATCTGCTTTCCTACATCTCGGACCAGCTTCTTGTACAGAAGAATGCTGTCGGCGTGTTGGATGAGTTCTATCTTTTCCTCACTAGCCCGGTTGTTGTGGAGTACGTAAGAAACATGATGAAGAGAAACCGAAAGAGGGACAGCTTTCTAATTCTTACCAGCCAGAACGTGGAGGACTTCCTCCTGCCCGGCATCAAGGAATACACGAAACCGCTTCTTTCAATTCCTTCTCACCGCTTCCTGTTTTATCCGGGAAATGTCGAGGCAAACGAGTACAAGGACCTTCTTCAGCTCGAGGACTGTGAGTTCGAAGTCATCCGTACCGCGTCCAAGGGAAGGTGCCTCTTCCAGTGCGGTAACGAGCGATACAAGCTTCTCGTGCAGGCACCAGAGTATAAGGAGGCACTGTTTGGAACGGAGGGTGGACGGTAGAAGGCAAAGATGCATCCGGCGTCCGCTATACTACGCTTAGCGGGTATTGGCATCCCTTGACAGGGATACCAATAAAAACCCTCTTGATTCTTACAATGCAAGTGTGATACAGGAGGTAAGAGATATGATAGATAACAACACTGAAGTCGAGATTATGAATTCGGAAGAGAGAGGCAAACAACAAAAAAAACACAAGAAAAGACTCTGGATAATCATATCAGGTGTTCTTGGCCTAGCATGTATAATAGGCCTCATGGTTTGGCTGCTTAACTCATTTATTCCGAATCAACACAAAAAGAAAGCTATTGAACTTCTGAAAGAAGGAAAATATGAGGAAGCGGATAAGCATATTAGAAAAAGTGGCCATGTTAGAGAGTGGTTTGCAAATGAAATGTTATTAGAACGGGAATACGATGCGGTAATTGGCATTATAGATTATACTTCTCCCGTCGAGGAACAGACCAGAATCATTGATGGCCTTGTTACATTTATTTATCCTTTAACAGAAATGGGTAGAAACCGAAGCAAGATTAAAGATGATAACGAAAGAAAAGAAATCGTTCGTGGCATGACCGAAGCATGGTTGAACAATGGAGTATATGAAGTCTCCATGCGCTTTTTGGAACAGTTAGCGAGGGAAAAGTGCGGGGATGAAGATATGCAATATGATCTGTACAAAAGAGCATGTCAAATGAAATATGGTGAGGAAGCGGTCAAGCTGTTTCTCGAAGATAAGGATGCAGAAACCATTAGATTTGGTGCTTATGAGCAAGATAATGATTTAGCTAATGGTAAAGAAACAATAGAGTGGAGAGTGCTAAGCAGAGAGAATCTTGGCGCTAATGGAATTACGATTCTTCTTATTGCTGATCAAGCTTTGGACGTTTGTCCTGAAAGTGAAAACGCGGATTTATGGCTGAATAGTGTGTTTATTAACTCGGCATTTAGCGAGAAAGAACAAAAAATCATAGGTGATACAGATGACTGGCGAGGACAAAAGGAAGTTGTTAACGAAGCATATAAGCAATACCATGATAGTACTAAAAAAGTGTTTTGCATTACAAGGAGCATGCTTGATCAATATTTTCCAGAAGAAAGTGATCGAAGATGTAGAGCCACGAATTATGTGAGGCTTTCTCGAATAATACAAGAAGATGCAGAAGGATACTGTTCATGGCGTGCATGGAATGATGAGTATAGCTTTGATTATGTAATTGAGAGTAACGGAGGATCGTACAAAGTTTCCGTTTCAAAAGAGGGCCTTGCAAAATCAGGGGTTCGACCGGCCTTGATTGTTTGGTTTCATTGCTTCTCAGATTAGGATTAAAAAAGACAAAAAAACAAATATATAGTCCATAGCAAGGAGCGAATCTACGGATTGGCTCCTTTTTCATACAAAAAAATAAAGGAGGAATGCCTGTTGAAACGACGGATCATCCTGTTTCTTCTTAACCTTATCGGTGGGAAGAAGAACCAGGAGACGGAAGAAGAGACCCATTCGAGGAGGCTGGGATGCGGCTGCCTTTTCGCTATTGCATTTGCCCCGTTCCTGCCGATCCTTCTTTTCATCATCATAATCGTCTGGGTGTCATCCTCGCTGATGTCCTGTATGGCGCCGGTGGTGCTGTCGGATGTCTTCGGGGTGGAGATCACCGAGGAGGATGAGAAGATGCTCCGCGGGGAGTATCAGGAGCAGAAGGAACGATACGGGGGAGTGCAGGAGTATTTCGAAAAGAAGAAGCTGCATGATACCGCAGGACTCGCACAGTCATTTTATATCCTCTACATGGGCCAGGTGCTGGCAAGACCAGATACCTATCTTGCTGACCTTGCATACTGCTTTGAGGATGCCGTGAAGCTTAGGAACATTTCCCGTATCCGCGAACGCTTCGGGCTTAACCTGACGGAAGAGGATATGAACGTGATCATCGAGTATGCGAGAGATACCCATATCCCGACGGAGAACTACAGGACATACAAGAACAACAATGATCTTGCAAAGTTCGCCAGGTATACCGTCGACAAATGGAAGTACCGTGAGAATACCGCAGGGGATATTCTGACCGTGGACCAGATCTATAAATCCACAAACATGGAGGACTGGTTTGCCCTCGGGAGCCGAACGGCCGATAATACCGGCATCTATAAGGCATATCTCTGGCTGAACCACCGAACAGGCAATATCGAACTGACCAGCGCGAACACCCAGACCGTGCAGCGCTATTCCACGCCGGAACAGATCCTGAAGGCAAGCGACGACCAGCTGCCTATCGAGGACCTTCAGTACATCCGGTGTCCGGGACTCGGGTTATACCGGAAGAAGGACGGACAGATCGGGATCCTGACCGATGAAGGAGTCGTTATCGCAACGAAGGACGGACTTGAGGAAATCGCATTTGCTGAGAAGGACTGGGATACGGTTTTCTTCTTTCCGGATGTTGTCTATGAGAATCCCAACCTGCTTCAGTTCTGTACCATCCATGTGACGGTGTATTCGAAGAAATACAGCAGGGCAAACCTGGAATTCTTCGGATATCGTAACCACATGATCTTCCCGTTGTATTTTGTGGACGGCGTTGCAGAGGTGGAAGGGCAGTTTGAAGTCCCGGACCAAAGGATCATCGCGGAACTCTTCTGGGAGAGCAGCGGACTCCGGTATCCTTTCTATGATCCGGATCCGGAATACGGGAACTACAAGGAGTTCAGTATCACCCGGAAAGATGATTACATCAACATCACATATGTGCTGGATTAAGGTCTAGGGAGGAGGTAAAAACATTATGAATCGAACCAGATATGGATGAAAAACTGACGAGAATCAGATTCTGCTTCGCTAAAAGGAAAATGGTCAAAAACAGACAAAAACTAGGTCTTTCGAGAGAGCAGGATAAAATTGACTCGACTTTACCGTCGACTCAATAGGCTCACATCTATCGGCAGAGCCGATAGAATAAGGACTTTTCGAGGTCGACCGATTTGTCGACTAAGAGACGGTATGTGTCGACCGGACGGTCGATTTACCGTCACAAAAGATATAAAAACAAACGAGAAAGGAGAGGTCGACAATGACTGAAAAACACGCTTTTTTCATCGAGAAGGAAACCTATGACACCATCATGGTCATGTACAAGAGAAAAAACTATTCCTGCGTCAGCGACCTTGTCAACGTGGCTCTGAATGAGTACCTTGCAAGAGAACACGGACAGGCTGCTATCCGTATTTTGAGCAAGGAGGCAGTCTCGGTCATCGAGAATGCAATCCTTCTTTCGGAGCGCCGGATTAACCGTTTCCTGTTTAAGATTGCTGTTTCCGATACGGAGATGAAGCATGTGCTTGTTAACGGTTATAAGAAAATTGCACCGGACTTCCTTGACAAGGTTCGTGACAGGAGCGAAAGGGAGGTCCGGCTGAAGAACGGCATTCTTGATTTACGGACGGTTGTGGAAGAAGTTCAGGAGGAGCGGGAAAGGGAAACTGATGAAGAATAGAAAGCGTTGGACCTTGAATGTCATTCTGATTATTTCAGTCGTGTCGCTTTCGGTCTGTGTCCTGCTTCTGGCACAGTATTACTATGCCGGCTACCGGTATCGGAAGAAGCAGAAACAAATCGCGGATATGATTCACGGAAGCATTGTCTCAAATCCAATCAAAGCGGATGTTAGCAGAAGTGCTTTGAAGACCGAGAAGAAAGAGTTTCCGCAGGCGGTGACGACAGAAGCTGTGGGGATGTCAGAGCAACCGGAAACCCAACTTGAACCGACTCCATCCTTGTGGCAGGAGCAATATCAGACGCTTGTATCCGCGAATCCGGATTGTGCCGGTTTTCTTGAGATCCCGGGAACAGCAATCCAGTTTCCGATAATGTTTACACCAACGGAGCCGGAGAAATACCTTTACCAGGACTTCTTTGGAAAGAACGAGAAGCGCGGAACTCCATTTCTTGATAAAGCAACGGTACTTGGTGAAAGTCAGAACTATATCATATATGGTCATAACATGAAGGACGGCAGTGTTTTCGGAACGCTCCCGTCCTTTCTTGATAAGAACTTTTGTGAGACACACCGGCTTATCTATTTCAATACGGCTGTCAGCGAAGGTGTCTATGAGGTTGTCGCTGTCTGTAAGACAGAAGTGCTGGCGAGAGTATCGGAAGAGTTCAAGTATTACCAGTATGGGGGACCACTTAGCCAGACTGACTTTGAAATCTATGCAGAAAGTATAAGAGATATGGCAAATCTGCTGTTTGATTATGATGTCAAGTGGGAAGATGAACTGCTGACTCTTTCAACCTGTTACCACAGAAGATCCGGTGATGACGGGAGACTGATTGTCGTGGCAAAACGGATTCGCTGAAAGGAGGCGAGGCTCATGGCACGTTTGATTCTACATGCCCGCTACTTTGCGCCGAATGCAAAGAAGCGTGTAAGTAAGCTGTCTTATCTGATGAAGTACTATGGCACCCGCGAAGGCGTAGAGAAGCCGACGCAGGAGGCTTGGAAGAAGGAACCGGTGTCAGAAGCTCAGACGAAAAGCCTTGATCGGATCGTGAAGGAACTTCCGGAAGTAAAGGATACTCATGAGTGGGAAGACTATGAAAAGGAACCTAACCAGGGCAATGCTTCAGAGGTTATTCGCTGGGCAACGGAGTACCAGTACCAGAGTGGTAATGCGGATAAATACCTGCAATACATCGCGGAACGTCCCCGTGTGGAGAAAATAGGAGATCACGGCCTTTTTTTCCAGTCTGATGATGTTATCGACCTGAACCAGGTAACGAAGACTGTCGCGGAGCATCCGGGAAATGTATGGACGATGGTATATTCTCTTCGTCGAGAGGATGCTGAGAGGCTCGGATACAATAACGCGGCAGCGTGGCAGACCCTTTGCCGTGCAAAATCCTCAACCATCGCGCAGGCAATGAAGATCCCGGAGCAGGACTTCCACTGGTACGCAGCGTTTCATAATGAGAGTCATCATCCGCATATCCATATGGTGGCATACAGCACCGGAGAGGAAGGGTTTCTGACAAAGTACGGGATTGACGACATCAAGAGCGCGTTTGCTGCGGAAATCTTCCAACTTGACTTGCAGGAAATCTATCAGGCACAGACACAATATCGGAATGATCTGAGGCAAATGGCAAGAGATTACATGCAGCAACTCCGTGACCTTCCGCAGGTTGCAGGTGAATTAACGCAGCTGGTTCCGCTTCTCATGGAGATAAAACGCCGGCTTCCCGAGAAAGGAAAACTAAAGTACGGCTATATGCCGAAAGATGTGAAGAACCTTGTTGACGAGGTTGTAGACAAACTCGAGAGAAATCCCAAGGTAGCGGAACTGTATGATCTATGGTACCGGCAGAAGTGCGCCATTATCGCCACATATACGAGCAACTTCCCGCCTAAAGAACCGTTATCGGAAAATGAGGCATTCCGACCGATCAAGAATGCCGTGCTGGAGGCGGCTAACGAGATGCCACTTGTAATGATGACAGAAGGTGCGAGAGTATTAAAGAACGAAACGCAGGTCCAATCTGATCATCAAATATTAGAAGAGACACTTTCAAGAATCGAGCGGGAGCACCAAGTTACGGAAGAGACTTCGGAAGCATCGCATGAGGAGTACGTGCCATCCTTCCGCAGCATCGAAAGTTTTTTGTATCGTGTAAGCAAGGTGTTTGAGGATAAGCGTCCAGTCGGTGATC
>JAEEWG010000007.1 GCA_016287245.1 Clostridia bacterium | reverse complement strand
CGAAGAAGTTGACGCTAAGCTCAAGGGCATCATGCAGAACATCTACAAGAACGCTTCCGCAGCTGCTAAGGAATACGGTGATCCGGACAACCTCGTTATGGGTGCTAACATCGCCGGTTTCCAGAAGATCGCAGATGCTATGATGGCTCAGGGTATTGCTTACTAATCGATACTTCTGATCAATAAGTAAAAAGCAAAAAGAATACCTCTCTTGCGGTTCAGACAGTTTGCTTATGCAAAACTCACCGCCTGAGAGGTTTCTTTTTGCTCTTTTATTTTTCGAAGAATATCGATTAGTAAGTGATTCGTGGGGATGGTGTTGCTGGCGGGATTGCTTTTTGTTTTCAGGTGCGATTAGTAAGTGATTTGTGATAACTCACCGCTGGTGGGATTTCTTTTTGCCTGTGGCGGTTTTTTAACTTTTTGTGGAGTTTTTGTAAACATCTTCATTTTCTGCTTTTTCGGGCAGTTTTTCTTTTGCTTTGTTATTCTCTCGATGTTAATATGAAAAGTATCAACATACTTTTATATTAGTTAGGAGGGATAGGTTTATGAAAGTAAAATTGTTTGCTTTGGCTTTAACGTTCTGCCTTCTTTTCTCTATGGCCATACCGGCCGGGAAAACTGTAAAGGCTGATGATTTCGACCAATATATTACGAACGTCTCCTATGGATCCGGAGATATTGAGATCAAGTTTTCCACAATGATCGAAGAAGGCGCTAATCTTCTTTCCTATTTTCTGGATACGCATCCGGCTTACGCTTCAAAATATAAGTTCACCGGTACGATCCTTGCAAACGACGAAGGAAGATATGTGACGAAATTGAACAACGACCTTTCTTCCGAAAGTAATGCTCCTGACTTCTATTTTGCGGAATCGGGATATGCTTCTTTCTATACTAAAGGTGAATTGTCCGAATATGCAGCACCTTACTCTTCCTTTATCGATAATCTTTATGACAAGATCGATACAGCGCAAATTGCACCTTACACGATCGATATCGGAACATCTCCCAAAGATGAGATCATCGCTCTTTGCTATCAGAGTACGGGCGGTGCCATGATCTACCGTGCAAGCATTGCCGAAGACGTCTTTGGTACTGCTGATCCCGCAGCGATTGAGAAGATCGTCGGTGGCGGTACGCAGAAATGGGACGATTTCCTTGCCGCCTGTGCGAAGCTTCGTGCCAAGGGATATGCAGCTGTTTCTTCGATCCAGGATATTTGGAATGTCTGTGAGAAAGCATCTACCACTCCATGGATCGTAAATAACAAACTGCAGATCGACCCGCAGAGAATGATGTTCCTTGATGTCTGGAAGCAGATGATCGAGAATGACTGGACGAATGATCATGATTCCTGGACTCCGGAATGGAATGCCGATATGGCCGGTGTGGGCACGGATCCCAATGGCGATCCTCGAACCGTCTTCTGTTTCTTCGGACCTGCCTGGCTGATCAATTACAGCATGGCACCGAATTGCGAGGGTACACCTGCTTATGGAGACTATCGCGTCTGCGAAGCTCCGCTGAACTTCTGGTGGGGCGGCTCCTGGCTTCTCGCAAATAAGTCTGCCGTTGAGGATGCAGATAAGAAAGAATTCCTTTCCGCTTTCTTTGAGTGGATCACTCTGGATTGCTCCGATACAGGCTTCCAGTCTCTCTGGGCTTCCGGTTCAGATACTACCGGCGGAGGAAAAGATGCGGTAGCTTCTGGAACTGTCATGAATAACGTTGATGGATCTCTCGACTTCCTTAATGGTCAGAATCCGGCACCTGTTTTTGCAAAAGCCACGGATGCGACAAAAGCCACAGCAGTTAGTATTTACGACGATGATATCTCATGGATGTGGGTCGATGTGGTCAGATTATATGGCTGGGGTGAAATGAACAAGTTCGATGCGATCACCGATTTTATGGCTCGTGTTGAGGAGTTCGGCGGTAGCGAGATCAGCACCAAATCGATCAGTCTTGCTGAGTTTGCTCCTAAAGCAGTAACTGATCTTCGCGCCGCATCTGCAGGAAAGTTCAGAGTCAAACTGACATGGACCGCAAGCCCGAATGCGGAAGGATATCTCATTTACGCACAGAAGAATAAGAAATACGGCTATGTCGGAATGACATCGAACACATCCTACACAGACACCAAGGCACTGGATGGTGATTACAATTACTACTGGGTATTCCCGTATGTGAAGTCTAGTAACGGAAAGATGGCTGCAGGAAGCTGCCCGAAGTACGTATATGCCAAAGGTGTCTGCGCAGCGGTCACCAGTCTGAAAGCTTCCTCCGTCAAGGGTGGCGTGAAGCTCACCTGGAACGCCTCCACCGGCGCAGAAGGTTATCTCATCTACGGAATCGTGAACGACCAGCCTTATAAGTACGTCGGCATGACCACCAAGGGCACGACCTTCACGGATAAGACAGCTTCTTCCACCGTGTACAATTACTATTGGGTATACCCGTATTACAAGAGCGCCAATGGAAATCTGATCGTCGGCCTTACAGGGAAATATACATACGGGCGTGCGCTCAAGTGATCGCTTACTAAATCCGTATAAAGTAAAAGCAAAAAAGAAATCCCGCTTGCGGTTCAGACCGTTTGCTAAAGCAAAACTCACCGCATGCAGGATTTCTTTTGATCTTTTTTACTAATTCTCCTAAAAAACAGGGCAATTAAGGAGTTGAATTAACGTAATACTTTAATCTGCTATATGATATTTTTTTATTGTATCTTCATGAAGGGTTTTAGCACATGAAGTATACAGGGCTAAGGGTATTTGTCTGGCAGTCAAGAACCTCAAGGAAAGTTCGGTCAAAGGTGGTGTGAGACATAATCGGGCGCTAGTACCGGCGCGGAAGGATAACTAATTTACGGTAACGCAAATGGAAACCATACGGATATATCGGCATGACATCCGATACTCCTTTTACCGAAAAGAAAATATCCTCGACACAGTATAACTATAACTGGGTATTCCCTTTAACGCGAACAAAAACGGCAAAAAAGTCGTGCCCAGACAAGCAAGTATACGATTGAAGAGCAGTGTAAACAACAGGATTCTCTAGCCGATTATCGGTTGGAGGATGAGGTATAGACATTATGAATACTGAACGAGACAGCAGATTTGAATTATTGAGAATTATAGCCTGTGTGCTGATAGTCTTTAACCACTATGCCTCTCATGGTGTATTGATGATTAATCAAAGCGATGAGTATATGCTTTGGGCACAAGGAGCATTTTTTAATCGTCTTTTTGTTATGCTGTTGACTCCTGGTGGAAGAGTAGGTGTTGCTGTCTTCTTCATGTTAAGTGGTTACTATTTAATCAACAATAACAAAAAACATAATTGGACCGGTATCATTTCTCACACCTACTATTATGCTATTGTCTGTTCTATTATTGCGGTGATCTGCTTCTTTTGTGGTAATCCAGCTAGATATACAACCTACGGTATATGCACGAGTGTGCTGAAATACGTTTGTATTCCGATATCAAGTAGTGGTTGGTGGTTTGTTACTGTTTACATCCTTTTATTGTTTGGTATGCCCCTGATCAACACCTATATCGATCAAATAGGCAAGCGACGATTCATATTCATTCTTTTATATTTATGGATTTTTGCATACGGTTTGGGAGGCGCTTTTGAAACCCCTTTTAATCTTCTTTTCAGAGGATGCTTCTTCTATCTCATCGGCGGATTTTTTAGAAAATACTATGCGCCAAAGAAAGAACAATTTCAACTTCTACGGGTTGGGGGATTCATCTGTTCTTGGATAAGCTGTTCTATGATTTCTTTCTTCTCGGCTTCTCAAATAATCGAGTTGCACGCGGATAAAACAGGTCAGACCGTGGCACTTTCCTTAGTTGAGAATCTTTTGTTTATTCCTATATGCGCTATTCTTTTGTTTTCTATAGCCCTTAACACAAGGATGAACAAAAACACTATAGTCAACAATCTGGCCGGATATTCGTTTGGGGTCTATCTATTTCACGATTCCGATTTGACACGTAATATTGTTTGGACTATAGCCAGAGTTCAAAAACAGTACCAGTCAGAATCGTGCGCCTTTATGGCAGTTATTACCTGTCTTGGCATTATTGCAATTGCATGCTTGTTCGAATGGATATACAAAGCATTTTATGCTCGGATCAAGGAGAGAATATATCGATGTAATAGTATTGATGCTGTCACTAAAGCGGATACCTGAAAAGAAACAGAAGAATCTCTTGTGAGAAAAAATGCGCGAAAACAGGCTATTCGACCAACAGGCGGGATTTCTTTTTGTTTTTTCTATCTTCCCAAAAAAATCGGTAGGTTAGGGAGTCTAATTAATGTAATACTTTATTCCGCTTTATGCTATTCTATAAATGTACCTTCATAAGGGTTGGGAAACTTGAAGTGTACAAGGTTGGAACAGTAGGCAAATGGTGTTGGAGGTTTATTATCATGAAAAAAACATCTCTATTGGCAGTTGCTGCTGCTTTTGGCGTAGCAGCATGTATTGGTGCAGGTCTTTTCTTCCCGGGACAACAAGTGCAGGCAGCATCGCAGAAATCTGCTTCCGTCGGAATCAACGCAACGAATTTCCCGGATGCTTCTTTCCGTGCATATGTCAAACAGTTTGATACTGACGGGAATGGATCTCTTTCTGAAGAAGAAAGAGCGAACGTTGACACAATCATTTTTCGTGACACTTCTGCTAAGAATATAACAGGAATCGAGTTCTTTCCAAATCTTGAGACTCTTTGGTGTGACAGCAACCAGCTCACAAGCCTGAATGTCAGCAAAAACACCAAACTGATCGATCTGTCGTGTGGTCTAAACAAGTTGACTTCTTTGAATCTAAGCAATAACACTTTACTTGAAGATTTATTCTGTGCCGGCAATTCGCTGACAAGTCTTGACCTGAGCAAGAATACAGCGCTTAAGTACGTTGTTTGCAGTGCGAATAAGTTTACCAGTCTGGATTTTAGCAAGAACATCAACCTTGAAACGATTACCTGCGATTGTAATTCACTCACAAGTTTGAATGTCAAGAACTTGAAAAAGTTAGATAATCTGGCCTGTCATATGAATAAACTCACCTCTCTTGATATTTCTACAAATGTAAACCTGACAACGCTGCACTGCCACACAAATCAACTTACAAAACTGAATATCAAGAATAACCACAAACTGGCTACCTTGACATGTTTTACCAATCAGTTGACCTCATTGGATCTCTCGGGATGCCCTCTGCTTGAGAACCTGGAAGCCGGAGATAATCCTCTTACTTATCTGGATATCACGCCTTGCCCGAAGCTACTGCGAATTGCGCATACGAGCCAACCGGGATTCTACGAGTTCGGAGTGATCTTCGAAGATCAGTTTGACAACTCTTACTGTTTGTTATCGATCCCGTTCGATTGTACGCTGCAGTGGGCTCCCAAGGCTGTCACGGAGCTGAAGGCTATGTCTTATGGTACAGGACGTACGAAGCTTGTCTGGAAGACCAGCAATAATGCAGACGGGTATATGATCTATGCCAAGAAGAACGGAAAGTATGCCTATGTCGGTATGACGACGAAGACCTCTTACGTCGATACGAAGGCACTTAGCGACACTTACAACTATTACTGGGTATTCCCGTATGTCAAAGACAGCGCCGGGTCGATGTACCCCGGAGATGCTTCGAATTATGTATATGCGAAGGGAGTTTTTGCAGCAGTAAATTCAGCTAAGGCCACCTCTGTCAAAGGTGGCGTAAAGCTCACTTGGGATGCCGTCGTCGGTGCGGAAGGATATCTCGTTTACGGCATCGTAGATGGGAAACCCTATAAGTTTATTGGCATGACCACAAAGGGCACGACATTTACGGATACGACTGCTTCATCTTCCGCATATAACTACTATTGGGTATATCCGTTCTATAAGGATGCCAATGGGAAGATGGTCGTCGGTCCTGCCGGCAAATACACCTACGGCAGAGCACTCAAGTAAGCGAAATAGAGATTAGGAGAACATATCATGAAAAGAAAGCTTTTGTCCGCTTTAGGAATAGCACTTGGGGTCTCCTGCTGTATCTGTGCAGGTCTTCTCTTCCCGTCGAATACGATTCAGGCCGCGTCGGAAAGAGCGACCGGGGTTGCAATCAATGCGACGAATTTCCCGAATGCGGCTTTTCGCGAATACGTCAAGCAGTTCGACAAGGATAACAACGGATACTTCTCTTCTTCGGAAATCGCAAGTGTAACATCTATCAAGCTGATCAAAAATACCAGCGTTACCTCGCTTAAAGGCATAGAGCACTTCACTTCTCTGACGTATCTGGATGTATCCCATGACGCACTGACCAGCTTAGACACCAGCCAAAATACATATCTGGATTATCTGGCCTGCACGGATAACAGACTCACCTCGTTAAATGTTTCCGGCAATACATATCTCCAGACTCTTTTATGCAGAGAAAATAGTCTTACTTCTTTAAATCTGAAGAATAATATTTTCCTTTATGTTCTAGCCTGTGGCGCAAACAACATTTCTTCTTTGGACGTCAGCAGTAATACCAATCTAAACTTTCTGGATTGTGATAACTTAAGCATTACGAGTCTGAATACAAGTAAGAATACGGATCTGGAGACACTCATTTGTAGAGGGTGTAAGAATCTCAAAAGTCTGGATCTGCGGAATAATGTAAATCTGGTCGATCTGAATGCAAGAAATAGCGGATTGAACAGTCTGGATATCAGCAAATGCCGTCGGCTCTACATGTTATATACAGATGGAACAAATATCTCTACCATCGATATCACCTTCTGTCCAAAACTTCTGGCCATCTACTACAACGGCGTAAAGTTCGAATCATCCGAATCTATAAGTTGGCTAGCTAACGAGGCAGAAGGTAAGATCACCGGAGACTTAGATGCACCAGGGTCTACATATGACTTAACGGTAAACCCAAACACGACGATCAAGGCAAAACCTTCGCCGGTCACAGGGCTCACCGCTTCTCCTGCCGGAAAAAATGCTGTTAATCTTTCGTGGAAATCCGCTGGGCATGTCGACGGGTATCTGATCTATGGTCAGAAGAACGGAAAATACTCATTTGTCGGCATGACCACTACCGGTACGACCTTTACCGATACCAAAGCACTCAGCGAAAACTATAACTTCTACTGGGTATTCGGCTATGTGAAAGACAGCAATAACAATATGCATGCCGGCTCCTGCGAGAAGTATAAGTATGCCAAAGGAATGTGTCCTTCTGTCGGATCTTTGAAGGCTTCGTCGGTAAAGGGTGGCGTGAAGCTCACCTGGGATGCTTCCGCGGGCGCGGAAGGGTATCTCATTTACGGCATCGTGGATGGAAAGCCTTATAAGTACATCAGCATGACGAAGGGTACTTCTTTTACCGACAAGAACGCTTCTTCCTCGCAGTATAACTACTACTGGGTATTCCCGTATTTTACCAATTCGAACGGGAAGATGATCGTTACTTCATCCGGCAAATACACCTACGGCAGAGCACTAAAGTAACCGCTCTTCCGAAAGAATATATAGAAGCATAAAGGAATCCCGTCAGTGGTAATTCCTTAGCGAAGACGGGATTTTCTTTTCACATGAAGATTCCATTGGTGTGGGAGGTATATAACATGAAAAGGGGGACTTTATTGGCAGCAGCAGCTTCTTTTGGTATAGCTGCATGCATTGGCGCGGGACTTCTGTCTTCGGCCAAGACAGTACAGGCTGCATCTTCGAAAGCGACTGGAGTGGCGATCAATGCGACGAATTTTCCGGATGCAAAATTCCGCGAATACGTTTCGATTTATGATGCAAATGGAGACAAGATCTTCTCTTCGGAAGAGATAAGCGGCGTCAAAGAAATCTATTTATACGATATGGGAATCACCAATCTAAAAGGAGTAGAGGTATTCACGTCGCTCGAGCATCTGAACTGTATTGGGAATAAGATCACCACCTTAAACATAAGCAAGAATACAAAATTGAAAGAACTGTTTTGCGATAATTGCGGTCTTACTTCTTTAAATCTCAACGCAAATACATTGTTAGAGACGCTTTCCTGCAACAATAACCTGTTCACTGCACTGGATCTCAGTAAGAACACTAAACTTACATATCTGGGATGTGGGAACCTTCCTCTTACCGCTCTGGATGTGAGCAAGAACACGGCTTTGGAGAATCTAATGATCTACAATACTCCGGAAATCACTTTTCTGAACGTCACAAACTGTCCGAATCTAAAGTACCTGTATTGTGAGGACGTCGCTCTTACAAGCTTGAATGTCACCAAGAACTGCAAGCTTGAAACTCTTGAGCTTAAATATGTTTCGGTCTCTACTCTGGATCTGAAAAACAACACTCAGCTTGAGACACTTGATCTTTCGAATAATGCTCTAGAATCTATTGATTTGAGCAAGAATGTAAATCTGGACTTCCTTCGCGTCGCTTGTAATCCACTTAAAACTCTGAACGTAAGAAACAACACAAAACTTACCCATTTGGAATGCGAATATACAACGATAGCAACTCTGGATATTAGCCAGAACAAGGAACTCTGTAATTTGGATATAAGAGGAACGAATATCTCCGTGATCGACATCTCTCATTGCCCGAAGCTTATTAAACTAGTCAAAGAAGCAGAATACATAGATGCTATTACGGGATGTTCTTCTTATTCGAAGAATTACCAGAATTTGGATAATAGATATCTTATTACCAATAAAGATGCTCAGCTGATCCTTTTCCCTTCTGATCTTACAGGTCTCACCGCCTCTTCGGCAGGTAATAAGACGGTAAAGCTCTCCTGGAAGGCTGTCGGCAATGCAGACGGATATCTTATCTATGGGAAGAAGAATGGTAAATATGCTTATGTCGGCATGACGACCAACGGGACAACCTATACCGATAAAAAAGCACTCAGCGAAGATTACAACTATTACTGGGTATTCCCCTTTATCAATAGTGCACGGGGAGAAATGGTTACAGGAAGCTGTGCAAAATATGTTTATGCCAAAGGCATTCTCCCTGCAGTTTCTAATCTTAAGGTCTCTTCCGTAAAAGGAGGTGTAAAGCTTACCTGGACGGCATCCGCCGGCGCGGAAGGATACCTCGTTTACGGCATCGTGGATGGGAAGCCCTATAAGTACATCGGTATGACCACACAGGGCACTACCTTCACGGATAAGACCGCGTCCGCTTCTCAGTATAACTACTACTGGGTATATCCGTACTGCAAGGATGCAAGCGGAAAGATGATCGTCGGATCCTGCACGAAATACACCTACGGCAGAGCGCTTAAGTGACCGCTCTCTTGAAAGAATTAATCGAAGAAAATCGGGGGTTATATATTATGAAAAAGGTAATAATATTAGCAGCAGCTGTTTCTCTGGGTATAGCAGCATGTATTAGCGCGGGGCTTCTATCTCCAGCAAAGACAGTTCAGGCAGCATCTTCGAAAGCAACCAGTGTTGCGATCAATGCAACGAATTTCCCGAATGCGACTTTCCGCGAATACGTAAAGCAGTTTGACACGGATAAGAATGGGGCATTCTCTGCTTCAGAAATCTGGGATGTAAGAACCATCGAACTGTACAAGGACACCAGCGTCACTTCCCTAAAGGGCATAGAGTATTTCACTTATCTTGAAAAACTATCCTGTGGTTACAATGCGCTTACGAGCTTAGATGTAAGTAAAAATACATATCTTGTGTATCTGGAATGCACCGCAAATCAGATTTCTTCGCTGAATGTATCAAATAACCCGAATCTCCAGCTCCTTTACTGCAGAAATAATAAGTTAACTTCTTTAAATCTGAATAACAATGAATTTCTTTACTCCCTTGCCTGTGGAGAAAACAATATCAGTTCCTTAAATTTATGCAATAATCAACTCTTGCTCTTCCTGGACTTTGATCACACAAAGATATCGAGTATAGACTTGAGTAAAAACACAGATCTGACCGAGATCATCTGCAACAATTGCCCGAATCTCACTAGTCTGAACATTCAGAATAATGTAAACCTTGAGTCGCTGAATGTGAGAAATACTCCTCTGAAAAGCTTAAATATCAGCAAATGCCGCAAGCTTTGCAAGCTCTTTGTGATGGGAACCAATATCACCACGATAGACATCACTTCTTGCCCTGAGTTACTAACGATTTATTATGAAGGCGGTTCGAGTGTATATGCTGACGGCTCGAAGTCCTATTATGAGCTGACTCCATATGAGGGTGCCGTGGTAACGGATCCCGGCACACAGATACATGTGATTTCCATTGATTCGAATGCGAATACGACACTCAAAGTAAAACCTTCAACGGTCGCAGGACTTACGGCGGCTCCTGCCGGTAAGAATTCCGTAAGGCTCTCATGGAAATCTGCAGGGAACGTCGACGGATACCTGATCTATGGTCAGAAGAACGGTAAATATGCCTATGTCGGCATGACAACCAATGGGACAACCTATACCGATAAAAAAGCACTCAGCGAAAACTACAATTTCTACTGGGTATTCGCTTATGTGAAGGATAGCCATGACAATATGCATGCCGGCGGCTGCGAGAAATATGTATATGGTAAAGGACTATGCCCTGCTGTCGGAAACTTGAAGGCATCTTCCGTAAAAGGTGGTGTAAAGCTCACCTGGACGGCATCGGCCGGCGCTGATGGCTACCTCATTTACGGCATCGTGGATGGTAAGCCATATAAATACATCAGCATGACTTCGGGAACAGTATTTACAGACAAGACAGCGTCCGCTACCCAATACAACTACTATTGGGTCTATCCGTACTTTAAAAACTCTAATGGTAAAATGATCGTCGGCTCCTGCACGAAATATACCTACGGCAGAGCACTTAAATAAGCGCTTTGCCGTGGTGCACTTTTAGGGAATTCATGCTATTCTGATAGTAGGTTTTTTCGTGATGGTTTATGGGAGGTGGATTATGAAAAGATCAAATCTGTTGGCTATAGCAGGTTCTCTTGGGACAGCGGCTTTTCTCTTTTGTGGCGCAAGTTTCGCGCCTTCGGTCCTTGCTTCATCGAAGAAAGCAACATCGATCGCGATCAACGCAGCGAATTTTCCGAATGCTGCTTTTCGGGAATACGTAAGGGAATTCGATCTGGACAATAACGGAGCTTTTTCCGAACAAGAGATCAAGAAAATCACGGATATCGAGATCTTCGATAATACAGCCGTGACAAATCTCAAAGGGATCGAGTTTTTTACCTATCTGGAGACCCTGGATTGTAGTTACGATAATATCTCTTCTCTGAACTTAAGTAATAATAGAAGCCTCTGGTTTCTGAACTGCGAGTATAACAATCTCTCTTCGTTGGATCTCACCCGTAATCCAAATCTGGATACCCTGTTTTGTGAAGGCAACAATCTATCTTCGTTAATTGTCAGTTCGAATCCCAAACTTTCCGATCTTCGTTGCGGCGGTAACCCTATCTCCGCACTTAACCTTGCCAATAACCCGATACTCAATACGCTGGACTGCTCTTCAACAAAAATATCCACACTAAATATGGGAGCCAACCCGGATCTTGCTTGGATCAACTGCTTCGGGTGTGAAAACCTCAGCAGCCTTAATGTGACAAAAAATCCCATGTTGGAGTATTTGGATGCTGGCTGTACGAAGATCAGTTCTATAAATGTCACAAAAAACAGTAACCTGAAATATTTGGGACTATCTAGCACCTCCATTTCCAGTTTGAATGTAAAGAATAACTCGCAACTTGAAGAACTGGATTGCAGTTGTACCATTTTAACTTCGATAGATGTCAGTAAGAATACAGCGCTAAGCCATTTAGATGTTACCGAAACTTCGATAAGTAGTCTGAGCGTCAGCAATTGCAAAAACCTCGAGTGCCTTTACTGTGGCTTTACGAATATTTCCAGTCTGAATATCAGCAACAACCGCAAACTGAAAACTCTTGATGTAAGAGACACAAATATCAATACGGTCGATATATCTGCAGCCCCGCAACTCTTAACAGACTATGTCGGAACAAAGGAAGTATCTGAAGACCAGATTATTTACTCATATTACGACAAAAAGGCAGACGATTATTACTATCTGTATGTGAATTCTTCTATGACGATCCGCACGACTCCGGGCGCATTGAGCACGCTTTCCGCAGCTCCTGCGGGGAAAAATGCGGTTAAGCTCTCCTGGCAGTTTTCCGGTGTCGCTGATGGTTATCTGATCTATGGTCAGAAAAACAGCAAGTACGGTTATGTCGGCATGACGACCAAGGGAAAGACTTTTACGGATACAAAGGCTCTCAGCGAGAACTACAATTTCTACTGGGTCTTCCCGTACACCAAAGACACGAAGGGAAATATGTATGTCGGATCCTGCACGAAGTACGTGTACGCCAAGGGCATCTGTCCGGCAGTTACCAATCTGAAGGCTACCTCAGTGAAAGGCGGAGTGAAGCTCACCTGGACTGCATCCGCCGGTGCAGATGGTTATCTCATCTACGGCATCGTGGATGGAAAGCCCTACAAGTATCTGAGCATGACTTCGGGAACTGTTTATACCGACAAGACCGCATCTTCCACCCAATATAACTACTACTGGGTATATCCATACTTCAAAAACTCCAACGATAAAATGATCGTCGGTCTGACCGGAAATTATACATACGGAAAAGCACTTCCGTGATATGCGAAGTCTTTTCGGATTGTGATCAGCATACAAAAGGACCGCCTCGTGTGAGGCGGTCCTGATTTTTTACTCGTTTATATCGATCTTATTCCTCGTCGTCCACGTCGATGGTGATCTCGTCGGGAGAGTTTCCGAGGCGGCGGGAGATATCGTAGATGTCCTGCTTCATCTCGAAAAATCCGGTGACCGGAAGGCCGTGGGACGATGCGGATCCTGCCTTGATCAATGCTTCCCAGTCAGCAAATGAACGGTCAAAGAAGAAGGAGGTCCTGCTCTCTTCACTTCCGGTAACGCATCCGATAGTATCGGTATAAGCCAGGATCGTGCTTTTATACTGCGGGATACGGATCAGTTCGCCGGGAAGCATCTCCCACTCGGAGATCGGATCTTTTTCCGTAGCATCATCATAAGGGAAAGTCTGCCCGTCAGATGTTACACGCAATTCTTCACGAAGCTCTTCTCTGACTTCCATCAGGACCTGTCCGAGGAGGTTTTCGCCCTTCCACTTGGTGATGTCCTGCACCTCCGGATCGGATGTCGAAAGGAGGATGCCCCAGTCCTTATCACGGGGAGAACACTCCGCCAGCACCGCATTACCTGTCGCCAGGAGAGTCTCCATCATGGAGGGGTTCTGCGAGAATTTCGCACGGATACCGCGCTTCACGACCACGAAACGGGTCTTTTTCCAAAGTGCCGCATCAAAACCGTCGAAGAATTCTCTTCCCAGGATCTTGCACTGCTCCGGATCTGCCGTTCTCATGATCTCGTCGCCCAGTTCCTGCTGGCCGAACATCATGACCTTCTGGTACATCATGAACTGCTCGGAGTGGAGGTAGTGCCGGCCGGCATAATCAAACTCCGCCGGATACCAGTTGCAGAAACAGCCGTTCATCTCATATTCTCTGTGAAATCCGATGATCTCATTTTTCATGGGTCCGCCCTCACTTTCCGAGAAACTCTATAGGCCTATTTTATCAGAAAATCGCCCGTTTTTCCTTACAATTCAGAAAGGAAATAGATTGGGCTGTATTGACTATCCCCAGATAACTTACTACCATTAAAGTACGCAAAAAAATTTGTGGTTGGGAGGTTTTTCACTTATGAAACAGAAATTGGTATCATTCGCCGCAGCCGTCTGCATCGCTGTGTCCTCACTCGTGCCGGCAGCCGCATCATCTTCCGCAGTGTTGGCGTCGAATAGTACGACCTATGGAAATGGAAGCATCAACATCAATTTGTATGCTCCATCCATCGAGCTTCCAAACATGCTCGAAAAGTTCTTCGGGACTTACCCGAGTATGGCTTCAAAATACAAAGTCACTGCTACCGTACAAGCTAACGATGCCTGCGCTTATGAGATTTTGGTGAATGCCGGTCTTTGTGCCAGCGAGGGCAAGGGTCCGGACCTTTTTATCGCCGAAGCCGATTACCTTTATCCTTATACGAAGGGAGAAATGTCTTCGTATGTTGCTCCGTACTCAAGTTTCGTAGCCAATCTCAGCACCAAAATGACTTCTGCAGAAATCATGCCGTATATCTCCGACCTCGGCAGAAGTTCTGATGGAAAAGTAATGGGATTAGCTTATCAGAGCACGCCCGGTGTCATGATCTATAACTCCGCGATCGCAAAAAACGTATTCGGAACAGATGATCCGTCTAAGATCTCTTCCATCGTGGGCGGCGGCACACAGAGCTGGGATAAATTCATCGCAGCCTGCGCCAAGCTCAAGGCGAAAGGATATGCAGCCGTTTCCGGACTCAGTGACCTTTGGAATGTTGCCAGCAAAGCCTCGACAACACCATGGGTCGTGAATGGAAAACTCAAGATCGATACTCAGAAATACAAGTTCCTGGATATTTGTCAGATCATGACTAAGAATAACTACGCTAATATGTCCTATTCCTGGAGTGAAGACTGGTATCTTGACATGATGGGTGAAGGCACAGATCCGCAGACCGGCAGTACCCGAAAGGTTTTTTCTTTCTTCGGTCCGGCCTGGCTGATCAATTACGTTTTGAAATGGCAGACTTCTGATACCTGGAAAGTATGTGAATCTCCACTGAGTTTCTGGTGGGGTGGGAGCTGGCTCCTTGTCAACAAGAAATCAATTGCAAATTCGGACAAGAAAGAATTCATCTCCAAGTTCGTGGAGTGGGTCACATTGGATACATCAACAACAGGGGTACAGTATTCTTGGGCAAACGGTTCTTTTGCCAGCGACGGATCAAATGATACTGTCGCTTCCATGGCCGTCCTGAAGAAAGTGACACCCAACTTCTCCTGCCTCGGCGGTCAGAATCCTTTTCCGATCTTCGTTAAAGCAGGAAAAACCACACAAGGGAAATCCGTAAGTGCTTATGATGTTGCCTTGAACTCAGAATGGGGCGAAGCCTTTATGAATTATTCTTTTCACTATTGTTCAAGACCGGACTCGATCTATAATTTCTTAATTCATTGCGAGGAGTGCGGTATTGATGTCAGTGGAATCAGCGCATCTATGCAGCCGGTAAAGAATCTTCGTGCTACCTCCGCAGGCAATAAGAAAGTCCGTCTTTCCTGGACGCCGGATTACAATGCGGATGGCTATCTCATCTATGCCCAGAAGAATAAGAAGTACGCCTACATCGGCATGACCTCTATGGGAACCACTTCCACATATCTGGATACAGCCGCATTAGATACGGATTACAACTATTACTGGGTATTCCCATTCTATTATGACTATTTCGAATATGATTCCGAACCGGATATGGTCACTGCCGCCTGCTCCAAGTATGTCTATGCCAAGGGCATCTGCTCGGCCGTTACCAACCTCAAAGCAAACGGTACGACCGGCAAGGTCACCCTGACATGGACTGCATCAGAAGGCGCTGACGGATACCTTATCTACGGCATCCGTCCGGGTGGAAAGTATGGCTATATCGGTATGGCTTCCGGAACGACTTTCCCAGACACTAAAGCCTCCAAGACTGACTGGACCTTCTACTGGGTATTCCCGTATAACAAGGTCGGCGACAAGATGATCGTTGGTGGAACTGCACCGTACGTCTACAGCAAGGCAAGATGATCTTTCGCAGATAGTTTATAGAAAACACCAAGGGACCGCCTCGGAAGAGGCGGTCCTTTTTACTTGCAAAAAAGTATCTCCTAAGTCGAGTTAAATCCTGAAAATAATTTTTTCTAACAGTGATGAAACTTTTGTAGTTGATAGTCTAACTACTGAAGTACACAAATCGGAGGTATGTATAATGAAACGACAACTTCTCTCTTTCGCGGCTGCCGCCAGCATCGCCGTTACCGCGCTGGTCCCCGCAGGAGTCTCTGCTTCTGTCCGTACGGATACACAGAAAACGACCTGCGGAAATGGCAGCATCAATATCAATCTGTATTCACCATATTTAGCGGTGGACGTACCAGACATGGTAAATGCGTTTTTTGAAGCAAATCCCAGTCTGAAATCAAAGTACAAGGTCACTACTTATGTCACCGACACTGCGCACGGTAGTTATGAAACTCTTCTGAATGCGAAGCTTTCGGCTGGAAACGCAGATGCACCTGATATCTATGTGGCCGATTCGGATATGCTTCTCAACTACACAAAGGGAGATATGGCTTCGTATGCTGCCCCGTATTCCAGCTTCATCTCCAACTTCAGCACGAAGCTTAGTTCCGCAGAGATCATGCAGTATTCCCAGGACCTGGGAAAAACCGCAAATGGCAACATTGTTGCCTTGGGTTTTCTGAGCACACCTGGAGTTATGTTCTATAACACCACCATTGCCAAGAAAACCTTCGGAACAGACGATCCTTCCAAGATCAGCTCGATCGTTGGCGGCGGCTCCGGAAGCTGGAGCAAGTTCCTTTCTGCCTCCAGCAAGCTTAAGGAGAAAGGGTATTATTCCGTATCCAATATCTACAATCTGTGGAATGTCTGTGAGAAATCAGCCACCACTCCGTGGGTGACCAATGGAAAGGCTTCCGTCGATCCGGCAAGAAGTGAATATCTGGATCTTGCCAGAAAATTCTGCCAGAATGGCTGGTGTTATGCTGACCATACAGAGTGGAGTTCCGAATGGTATAGTGATATGGCCAACAATAAAGTGTTTGCCTTCTTCGGATCGGCCTGGATCTACAATTATGTTATGAGAGACCATATAACCACTACCTGGAAAGCCTGCCCGTCCCCTGTCGGATTCTGGTGGGGCGGCAACTGGTTTATGGCCAATAAGACTTCTATAAAGAATGCAGACAAAAAGGCCTTCATCGCGAAATTCCTGGAGTGGGTCACTCTCGATACATCTACTTCCGGACTTCAGTATCAGGCAGCCAGCGCTTCTACGAATATGCTTGCTTATAAGGATACTGTCACTTCCATGGCCGTTTTAAAGAAAACAAACGGCGTCATTGATAGTGAAGGTATGGGCGGACAGGATACTTATCCGGTTTTCATTGCGGCCGGCAAGTCTGCTACTGGAAAAAGTAAATGCATCTATGACAGGGACCTGAACTCTATGTGGGAATTATTGGCAAAAGATTACGCCCGCGGAAAGATAGACAGAGAGGCTGTTTATAGAGGATTCAAGGACGTCTGTTTAGAATGCGGTATTGATCCCAGTGGTATCCGTACTACTCCGGAACCGATAAGCGGACTTCGTGCCGTTTCCGCAGGAAAGAATCGGGTCCGTATCTCCTGGAATCAGGATAAAAACGCAGACGGATATCTTATCTATGGGAAGAAGAATAACAAGTATTCCTACCTGGGTATGACAACTTCGGCGAAATCGACTTCATATGTAGATACAGCGGCTCTCGTGGATGACTACAACTACTACTGGGTATTCCCGTATGTCAAGGACGCATCCGGTAAGATCCATGCAGGTATGTGCGACAAGTATGTATATGCAAAGGGATGCTGCCCCGCAGTTACTAACCTTAAAGCCAACGGCACAGCCGGCAAGGTCACGCTGACCTGGACCGCATCTGAAGGTGCGGAGGGTTACCTCATCTACGGTATTCGTCCGGGCGGAAAATACGGCTACATCGGAATGGCTTCCGGAACTACTTTCCCGGATACCAAAGCCTCCAAGACTGACTGGACCTTCTACTGGGTATTCCCGTATCACAAGGATGGTTCCAAGTACGTAGCCGGTGGCTCAGCCAACTACGTCTACAGCAAAGCAAGATGATTTCCTGATTGCTTATAGGAAAATCCAAAGGACCGTCTCTTCGGAGACGGTCCTTTTCTTACAGCGGAATCCATGATTATCCTACCTGCGTATCTCAGGATGCACTTGTAACATTACTTCCCCAGGCCGTAAATGAAATCGGGAAAGAGCTCGGAATTCATTCCAGAGGCATCATTTTCCTGCTCGGGGCCGTAAAATCGAAGGGTTTTCAGGTTCATTTTCATTCCGAAGGCTTCTTTTTTCGGTTCGGGGCCGTAAATCTTTCTTCAGAAAGCAGAAAAACAGCGATTTTTACGGCCCGGAGCTCCAAATATCAGTGTCTGGAATGAAGAGTCCCCATACCAAGCAAATTTTTTACGGCCCGAGTGGCAGCAAAATCCTCTTCAGGCCGTAATCCTCTTTCTGTCCTTCTTACAGGCTCTCAGCATCGCTGTTGTTAGCGGATGCGGATCTTCGATCCTGACGTCCTTTGTTTCCCTGTTGCTGATCGTCAAAGGAATCTCCCTGCTTCCCTCCCGGGAATTGTCCATCGAAGCCCTCCGGCATCTGACCGTCAAAGCCACTCGGGAACTGTCCATCGAAGCCACCTGGGAACTGGCCGTCGAAGCCATCCGGTATCTGGCCCATGTTGCCGCGGCCGCCATTTCCACCCGGACCGCCCTGGCCGTTCGGGGCGCCCAGGAACTGGTTCGGGATCGTATCTGTTTCTTCGCCGTTGATGATCAGCGTTCCGCCGTTCTTCTCCGCGACACCGTCATAGTCGATCGTGGACTGACCAGTGATACGGGTCGTGCCGCCATTGATGTAGATGTTGCCGTTAGCATCGATACCGTCGGTGTCGCCGGCGCCCATGGTGATGGTGATGTCACCGCCGTTGATGATTACGGTCGGCGTGTAGTCCGGGACCTTCTGACCGGCATTGATACCATCATCGCTGGCGTTGATGACGAGGGTACCATCATTGATCGTGATGTATGTTCCTTCCAGGCCTTCGGCTGCTGTGATATCGAAGTTGCCGCCATCGATCTGCAAGATCCCGTCGGTATGGATCGCATCGTCACCACAACTGATCTTGAATGTACCATCAGTGATCGCCAGAGAATCGTTGGTGTTGATCGCATCGACCTTGGCATTGATGTCGAAGTTGCCGCCTGTGATCACCATATCGTCCTTGCAGACGATCGCATGATTCGCTTCGGTATCGATGGTAAGAGAACCGCTTCCGTTGATCGTCAGGTCGTCTTTGGAAAAGATCACAGCATCGATATCGTTCTCATCGATGGCGACGTATTGTCCTCCATTGGAGAGGACATTGTCTCCTTCTAATGTGATATATACCTCATCTGCGGAGAGTACATAGATCGCCGCCGAAGTACTGCTGTTGATCGTTGCATCCTTAAGAATGAGATGTACATCTTCTTCCTTATCGACATCGATGATGAGCATGCCGTCAGAGCTCGAGCCGGTCACGACATATGTGCCTTCCTCGGTGATCTTCACAGTCCCCGAATCATCTGTCAGCTTGATAAGTTTGCTCTCCGCACCGGAATAGGACGTGTCCTTATCCTTGTCCGTGATCTTCAGCGCCATATCGGCCACCGTCGCACCTGTATTGTCTTCCTGATCCGCATTTCCGGAACTGCCGGAATTTCCTTTATTTCCGGATTTGTTAGAATCATCTGTTTTATTATTCGCTTCGGTCTTTTCCGTGGAAGAAGATCCGTTCTTCGTTCCCGCGAAGTAGGCGGTGGCACCGAGTCCTCCCGCCAGCAGAAGGCAGGTAGCTATCGTGATGATCGTTTTGTTCTTGTTCTTCATAGTGATACTCCTTTCGATTGAAAAGTTCCTTTTTCCTTTCTTTTTCTCTACCCTGTACTTCTTCTATTTACGCTTCCAATTCCAATCAGAGTTCTGTCGCTTCTCTTCCCATGATGACCGACAGGTTGATGTCGAGATTGCCGTTTCTGCAGCGGATCTCATCGATCAGGGATTTTTCGGACGAGCCCTCTTTCAGCTCTATCTCATAACTGAGTTTAAATACCGAACCCATACCGGCGGTCTTGGTAGACATCAGCTTATGGGATATCGTGTATTTATCGAAGATCTCGTCGAAGACGCCCGCATAATCAAGGTCTTCAGGGATCGTGATGCGAAGGCTCCTTCTTCGGGCATTTCCTCCCTCGCCTAATCCCATCGCACTATAGAGCATGAGAGCGGTCCCGGCGATCAGGATAAAGAGAGCGGCGTAGATGATAAAGCCCATGCCGGTCAGAAGGCCCATGGTCATGGCCAGAAACAGCGATCCGATCTCGCTTGCGCTTCCGGGTGCGGAACGGAACCGGACGAGGCTGAATGCGCCGGCCACAGCGACGCCTGCCCCGATGTTGCCGTTGACTGCCATGATGACGACACAGACGATCGTCGGAAGGATCGCAAGTGTGCCGATGAAGGAGCGGCTGGCATGATTCATCTTCATGTAGACCAGTGCGAACAGCAGTCCGAGCAGAAGGGATGCCATCACCGGTATAAGAAAAGATGTGATCGATATGGTTGTTGTTCCCATCAGTGTGTCGTAGATATTCTTAAGCATAGAGGATCTCTCCTTTCCATTCGTTTTCTTTGTCTCTGATTCGATTCATGTAATACTCGCCATATTTGGAAAATGCGGTTTTCCGTATCCCATTTTTACTCAGGAGCCTGGTGAGCCAAATGGGCATCACGCCCGGCACTTTGATCTCCATGAGCACCTTATTGTCTGGGAGGATACGATCTCCGTAGATTCCGCTCGAAAAGCTCATGTCATGGTCTCTGCCCAGCACCTCGGTATCGAATGTAATTCGAAGTTCCGATCCGTCCTCCGGCACATATGCTTCTCTCGTGTAGGAGATAAAAGCCTTCGGTTTCAAATCCTTATACAGGTCACGGACATAGGTGATCTCGCGGGCGATCTGACTGTCCGACGGAGCTTCACCGAATCCCAGGAGCCAGTCCATTACCGAGAAGTTTTCCGCCTCCAGTCTTCTTTTGAACACGACTCCGTCGTATTTCTTCTTCAGCTCTATGAAGACCGGGTCTTCGTTTGTGGCGTACCGGTAACTCCGGATCCGGAGTTTTTCCTTATAGACCGGCTTGTCGAGAGACTTTCTGATCAGTTTATAGTCGTCCGTATCATAATAGATATTTCTTATAGTCGTTGGACCGTATTCGTCGATCTTCATTCTCCCGGAAATGGCTTCTTTGAGCATCTGGGCCTGGGATCTTGTCAGGATATATTTGATTTCATATCTTTGGAAAACACTTTGGTAAAGCATCTTATGTTTCCTCCTGGCTTTAATCTTGATTTAAGGTTAGCCTGTTAACCTTAAGACAACCTTAAAGCCCTGAAAACTTGTTAAATGCCGAAAACAGACGGTTTTACTGTATAATTAGGGAAATAAGGGAAAATACTATTTCTGATATGAGGGATATGTTTTTATGAAGATCTTATTGGCAGAAGACGAAAAATCCATGTCGCGGGCGCTGACCGCGATCCTTACGAAGAACAACTACTCCGTGGACGCGGTGTTCGACGGGCAGGATGCTCTCGACTATCTCCTTACAGGGGATTATGACTGCGCGATCCTGGATGTCATGATGCCGAAACTCGACGGTTTTTCCGTGCTGCAAAAGATCCGTGAGAAGGGCCTTTCCCTTCCTGTCATGATGCTTACTGCCAAATCTCAGGTCGATGATAAAGTCGAAGGGCTGGACCTCGGTGCGAATGACTATCTGACCAAGCCCTTTGAGAGCCGAGAGCTTCTGGCACGTCTGCGTGCCATCACGAGAACGGTCACGCCGGTGGCCGATAACACTCTCCGTTACGGCAATGTCGCTCTGAACCGTGCCAATTTTGAGCTTAAGACCCCGACGGGATCCGTTAAGCTCGCGGCCAAGGAATTCCAGATGATGGAATACCTCATGGCCAATCCGGGCGTCCTGATCTCGACTGACCGCTTTATGGATAAGGTCTGGGGCCTGGATTCAGACGCGGACATCAACGTCGTATGGACGAACCTTTCCTATCTTAGAAAAAAGCTTGCTTCCATCGATGCCAATGTGAAGATCAAAGCCACGCGTAACGCCGGATATTCCCTGGAGATCGAGCCATGATCAGAAAACTTCGTATCCGTCTTATATTGATTTCTATGGTCGCCGTATTTCTGGTGCTGGTCGTCATGATCGGCGGCATCAACGTATCCAATTTCCGTCAGGTCGTATCTGAAAGTGATGATATCCTGGAGATGCTTATGGAAAACGGCGGCGTTTTCGATGAGGATCGTTTTGGCTTCCCGGAAGGCATGGACCCCGCCGAATTCTATGAGGAAGGATTCTCCTCCGGAAGATCCGGCCCCCGTTTCCCCATGCGCTTTGACGAAGACCGTCTGGACTCTCCGGAGCTTGCGAAAGAGACCCGTTTTTTCAGTGTGCTGATCACCGGGGAAGGCGAAATCATTCCCATAAATCTCGATAACATTTCCGCCGTTTCTGATAGAATGGCAGAAAAATATGCCACTCAAGCCCTGCGTTCCGGTAAGTCCTCCGGATTCATCAAGGACTATCGGTACCTTATTGGAGAAGAAGATGATTCCGGTAACCGCCTGGTCATCTTCCGTGACTGCGGCGCAAGCCTTGCGAACTTTAGAAACTTCCGAAACATCAGTATCTTTGCCTCGCTCCTCTGCCTGGTAGGTGTCTTCATTCTGGTCCTCCTCGCCTCCGAGCGGATCGTCCGTCCGGTCGCGGAGAGCTATGAGAAACAGAGGCGCTTCATTACCGATGCGGGACATGAGATCAAGACACCTCTGGCCATTATTTCAGCAGATGCGGACGTGCTGGAAATGGATATGGAAGAAGGTAATGAATGGCTCTCCGATATCCGCATTCAGACGAAGCGGCTTTCGGAACTGACACAGGATCTGATCCTTCTTTCGAAGATGGAAGAATCGAACACGGTCCTGGAGATGACGGATCTCGATCTGACTTCGCTTTCGAAGACACAGGCCGGTTCCTTTGAAGCAGTTGCGATCGCCTCCAGAAAGACGATCACGACGAACATCGAGGAGAATGTCCACATCCAGGGAGATACAAAATCCATCGAGTCTCTTCTTTCCATCGTGCTCGATAACGCCGTGAAATACTGTCCGGAAAACGGGAAGATCGAGTTTTCTGTCAGTAGATATAAGAAGGGTGTAGAGATCAAGGTGGTCAACGATACGGAAGAAGCCCTTGATGAGCAGGCCTGTAAGAGCATGTTCGAGCGCTTCTACCGCGCCGACAGTTCCCGTAACTCGGAGACGGGGGGACACGGGATCGGCCTTTCCATCGCCAAGGCGGTCGTAGAAAAACACAAAGGCCGCATCGTTGCAGCCCCGTGTGATGAGAAACGCCTTTCTGTCACGATTCATCTTTGATCTGAAGGATCGGATCTATATCGATCTTAGTATTCAAATACTACTGTCTTTGCGCGGTTCTCAATCATTTTCAGCACTTCATCGATGGTCCGGTCTCCGGCAAAATATCCGGCTGCCTCTTCACAGATGATCGCAAGTACAGCACTGTCCGTGCTGACCGAGACATTGGCATGCTCCATTAGATCCCGAAGGGTGTCGATGTCAGAACTCTCGACTCTCGGAATCGCATCCGCCAGCCGCTTCATCTCGCTGAGCCCGATCTTTGCAGCAAGATCATCGTAGGTCGCATTTCCCTGTTTCATCGACTTCTGGCACGCGGTCTCAAAGAGCGCCCGGTTGACCGGAATACCTCCGAACGTATCCGCATCTTCGACCTGATTTTCATATGTCAGGAAGTGCCGGACAAATTCCCAGGCCAGATCCTTGTTTTTGCTGGAAGCTACGATGCCCATCGTATCCTTGGGAATAACCGTCAGACCGTTTTTCTCCGGAGCGGGATAACCGAGATATGCGATATGACCACCGCAAAGGCTGGTGTCTGTGCTGATCATCTGTAATGAACCGATATCTCTGTCTTTTACTGCGAGAAGACCTTCGTTGAATTTCTCCCGGGCATAATCAACAAGACCTCCGGAAAGTCCTCTGTCGACCCACCTCGTCTCTTCATCTTCCGGAATGCGCTCCACTCCATTTTCCTTCGCCATGACCAGGATCTTCTTCATGTCTTCATTTTGAATATCCACTTTTTTATTCTCATAACTCAGGAATCTCGGGAGCGTCGTCAGCAGGAGTATCTTGAGATAATCGTTATACACGATCCCCTCCATGAAGCTGACATCGGCCGGGATATTCTTTTTCGCTTCTTCGAACTCGTCGAACGTCCATCCGCCGGTATACGGGATCATGTCCGAATTCACCAGAAAACCTCTGAGCCGGATGCGGGCGGGAATATGGTAGAGCTTGCCTTCTCTTTCACAGGCGCGGAGAACATTATCGAAATACTCTTTTCTGTCAATGCCGTTGGCTCCGTCAAGGAAAGGATTCATATCTTCCATTACATTGCCGTTCTGGAATGCCTCCATATCTCCGACATTCATCAGCACATCCGGTCCGGAACCGGATATGATGTCCAGATAGAGTTTTTTCTGCACTTCGCTGACAGGATCTTCCGGCAGAAGTCCGTCTGCATAGTCGACGATGACCGCACGGGCATTTGCCGAAGGATCCCGGTTATATTCATTGGTATAACGCAGCAATTCCTCATTGCCGATACTCAGTCCGCCGATGACGATATACTTCTTCCCGGCATGAGGGTTCTTCTCCGCACGGGTCAGATGCACGAGATGTGCCTTCATCGTATCAAACAGACGCTCCAGTCCGACTGCGTAGTATTCATCCTCGCTTACCGGTGTGAATCGTAAATTATTGATCTTCGTTCTATCTACATCAGTATCGTTCCAGTTAAATACTTCCTCGAGCTTCTTTGTCGACGGATCATAGCGGTTACAGCCACTCTCGGTAGTTTCGAATATATATCCGTCTGAAGTCGTATACGTATCGTATCTGCCCAGGTCTTCCGCGTCAGTCCCGGATCCCAGTTTGCCTGTTTTAAAGTCCACCGATTTGATCTGGATGCTGTTCTTCGCTCCCACATTTTTCTTCACAGAGAGGATCTGATACTTTTTCCCCTTCTGGATCAGCGTGTCGTCGATATACCGGCCGGGATCACTGATCTCGAAAAGCTTTACACCATTCGGCTGATACGTGCACATTTTCCCCTGGCCGATGACCACGATGGTCCCGTCATCGAGGATATGAAGGCATGCTTCCGACGTAAATCCATTCGGGTCAGGGGCGATATCATCTGTGATCACCACTACGTCTTCGGCGTTTGGGTCTAGGATCGGAGGATTCATAATGGTTGCCGTGCGGACGAAGTTTCCTTCTTTATCTACGGTCTGCACCTGAAAAAATGTCTTTAGGAAATACGGATCTATGACCGCGCACAGGGTGCAGATATTTCCGTCTTTATCTGAAGCGACATCATAGAGCATGATGGCATCTCCGGTCAGATCTCTGACATAATTGCCCTCCATATCGAAGAGAGAAATACCTTTGTGATAATACTGCATATCCCTAACGTAATCCATCACATCCGCATCTTCTTTTTGAGGGATCTTATAGTAGATGTCATAGGCAACGACGGCATACCCGTCAATGATCTCGCAGGCCGTGATCTCCAGCATGTCCACTTCCTTATCTTTGTCCGTCGGGAACTTGATATCATTGATCGTGGAAAGGAAGAAAGGATCCGTCTCTATTATCTCTTTTCCGGATACATACTTCATAGACGTATCCTCTTTTTTAGAGGAGCGACGGCATCCCGAGACCGGCAGGATCAGAGCGGATGCCAATACCCCTGCGATCAGCTTTTTCAGAACTTTACTTTTCCCCAATGCCCATATTCTCATGATCTTCTATCTCCCTAAAACCTGTTATATCTTTTCTTTCCGGGGGCTGCCTCCTCTCCGGGGGATCAGAGTTCCTGAACAATGATCCTTGTACGGTTCTGTATATTTTTTATGATATCATCGATCGTACGGTCTCCGGCAAAATAACCTGCCGCTTCCTCGCAGATGATGTTTAATACCTTCTCATCATCTGTAAGCTTTGTATTTGCTTTTTCCATCAGCACGCGGAGCGTGTCGATATCCTCCTTTTTGACCTGGAAGTAGATCTGGTATCCGATATGATACGGGTTCTCTTCCGTCCATTCATCGTAGAGTATATTGGCGTCTTCCATATCCTTCAGACAGTCCGCCTCGAAATTTGCTTTCCGGACCAGAAGTCCTCCCATTCCGGCAGTATCCTGCGGATCCATCTCCAGATAGGAGCGGATGAATTCCCAGGCGAGGTCTTTATACTTACTGGAGGCATTGATGCCCATGGACAGGCATTCTCCGATCGCCATAGAGGATCCGTTAAAAGAGGGATATCCCAGATATATACCTTCCCCGTTCAGGAGTTCTCTTTGCTGGCTCACCTGGGATATACGGTAGATCTTACTTTCCCTTGCGGCCAGGAGCCCGCTCTTGAACTTCTCCTCCGCCTGATCGACTAAATATGTTGTCTCGACTCTGTTTTCCTCTTCCCCGTAGGATGCCGTCTTTGTGATGTATTTTTCGTCCTGCGGGATCACCCGTGCACCAAAGTCCTTGACCAGCATGAGGATCGATCTCATTTTTTCATTTTGGAAATCGACCTTGTCGTTCTCATAATCCACGAACTCCGAAAGCGTCGTATTGAGCATGAAACGAAGCATGTCATTATACTTCATGGTCTTGATGATGCTGGCCTCATCCTTCATGGACTCGGCAGATTTTCTAAAGTCATCATAGGTCCATCCGGAAGTGTACGGAAGAAGCTCCGAATTCGCCAGAAGTCCGTCCAGATGCACCGCCACAGGGAAGTGGTAGAGCTTGCCGTTTTTCTCAAAGGCACGAAGGATATTATCGAAATACTCATTTCGGTCAATGCCGTTACTGCCATCGATATAGGTGTTCAGATCCTCCATGGCATTCCCGCTCTGAAGTGATTCATATCCGCCCATATTGACGATGACATCCGGGCCTTCCCCGGAGATGATATCCAGGTAGAGTCTCTGCTCGACATCCCCGTTTCCATCGTCTCCGCCTGCGGCATAATCGACCAGCGCCACGCGGACTTTCTTATCCGGATCGGCATTGATCTTGGCCACGATCGACAGGATATCCGCTTCTGCAAGATTCATGCCTCCGACCACGATCACTTTCTTCCCGGCATGCGGATTCTTTTCCGCACGCTCCAGTTTGATCAGGTAAGGCGGGATGGTGTTATCATAGGCGTTTGCGGCAACTGCATAGATCTCATCATCAGAATAGGGCGTACATACGGCCGTACTCAGCATGGAACGGTCGATATCTGTATCATTCCAGTTGAAGATCTCTTCGATCTTCTCCGTATTCATATCATAGCGGGCACACCCGTTAAAAGAGTCCAGATAGAGGCCCGACTCCGATACCGATATGCGGTCATACCCCGCAAGTTTATCCGCCGGAATGCCCTGACCGAGTGCGCCTGTCTTCAAATTGACTTCTTTGATCAGCATGATCACTTCTTCGCTCATCGGATCTACATATCTCGTCAGGATGTAATACTTGCCGTTATTCTTGAATACCCCTCTTGCCAGGGCTCTTCCGGAATCCATGATCTCGCAGACCTTTTTCCCGGACATCTCATAGATCCCCATCCGCTCTTTTCCGGCAACACATATATTCCCGTTTTCGAGGATCTGCATCGCCATCTCCGTCGTGTGGTTTTCGATGGTATGTGTACCTTCATTCGGACTGAAGATCTCGATACGCGCCCCCTCTTCATTATCCGTTGGCGCATTTTTCAGAGGGATCGTCTTGAGAAGATTCCCGCTCTGATCGATCACGCGGATCTCATATCCATATCCCATTTCGTAATTGGTATAACGGAAAAGAAGATAGATCTCGTTATCTTTGGACGTAGCCAGCGCCAGGACCTTGTAATCGTATTTTTCTTCCTCCACAATAATGATATCGCCGTCTTTCGTGATTCCCTGGTCAATGCCTTCGGTGACCAGCTTTTTGATCTCATTTCCTTCCTGATCGAAAAGAGCCGTTACCTGGACATTATATTTCGCCCACATTTCCGGGGTGAGCTCTGCGTTCTTGAGTTCCTCGGGAAGTTCATAATAGATCTCATAAGAAGCTATACTGCATCCCTTGACATACATATAGTCCGTAATCATAGAAAACTTCAACTTCAGTTCCGGATCCACCTGGATCTTGAACTGGTTGACCTCACTGCTAAAAAACGGATCCGTCGCCTGTATGACACGTCCGGAGATCGAGTTGGATTTTTTCGTAAAAAGCGACTTGCATGATGTAAGTGGCAGAAGCTGGGAAAGGACCAGCACCATAGCCGCAGCTTTTCTGATCTTTTTTGCGTGAGCGTTTTTCATGGTCTTACCCTTCTGATACGATGGTTTTTGTACGGTTCTGGATAATGCTCAATGTATCCTCGGCCGTACGGTCTCCGGCGAAGAAGCCAGCTGCTTCTTCTGATATGACGTTAAATGCCGCAGGATCCTGAAGGAAAACGGTGTCGGCGTTTTCTACCAGTGTACGCAGGTCATCGATATCCTCCTCTTTGACTTCTGCAAAGTAGGAACTCAATGCAGCTATCTCTATTTTGTTATCTTCGTGCCGCTTATTGCGGTATGCCATTTCCTGACGGTTTTGTGTTTCAAACCTCTCCCTGTTCACGGAAATCCCATCTGAAGACTCTTCTTTGCCCGAGCTTCCTTCTGTATATTCGAGATAGGCACGGATCACATCCCAGGCCAGATCTTTGTATTTTCCGGAAGAAAGAATGCCCAAAGTTCTTTGGGGACTTATAGACATTCCCGTTCCCGTAAGTGAAGGATATCCGACAAATCCCGCCTTCCCGGGGATGTCATTTTTCTGAAAAGCCAGACTATACGCAGAAAAAACCTCAATATCTTTCGAAGCGATCAATCCTTCTTTGAGTCTTTCTTCCGTATAATCCACGACCGATATGCTGTATTCTTCTTCTCCAAAGTACTGAAGGTCCACACCATCTTTTTCATTCGGCGGGATCTCCATCATCCCATATTTTCTGACAAACTCCAGGATCTTCTTCATCTCATCGTTTTGGAAGTTCACCGTCTGATCCTGATAGTTCATATTTTTCGGCAATGCTGATCCCAGGGCGAGCTTCAGGAGATCATTATATACAGTAGACGGGATGATGTTTACATCCTCCGGCAGCGCCTCCTCCGCTTTTGCGAACTCCTCATATGTCCATCCTTTCCGGTTAGAGATAAGATCCGCATTTATCACCATTCCTTTCAGGCTGAAACTGATCGGGACATGGTAGAGATGTCCATCACTTTCACATGCCCGGAAAATATTGTCAAAATACTTCGTCCGATCGATTCCTTTTTCGCCATCCAGATAAGAATTCAGATCTTCCATGATGCGTCCGTTTCTGAACATCTCCGCATTACCCATATTGACCAGGATATCCGGGCCATCACCTGCGAGGATGTCCATATAGATCTTTCTTTCCGTTTCCGCACTGTTATCTGAATAAGCATCACGATCCTCGGTGTAATCAATGACGATGGCTCTGGCCGTGCCATTCGGATCCGCATTATATTGATTGATGAAAGTCATCAGATCTATATCTCCATTGAGATGCATGCCGCCGATCCGGATGATCTTTTTTCCGGCATGCGGATTTTTCTCCGCACGAGTCAGATGGATCAGGTACGGACCGTTATAGTTGCTGTCATAGGCAACAGCATTCAGTTCATCCTCGCTTTCCGGCTGACATCTCACACTCGTAATGAGCGCGCGGTTTATATCCGAATCATTCCAGTCGAATACTTCTTTTATCGAATCTGTGTCGGGATCGTACTGGTAGCATCCGTTGAGGGAATTGATAAAAATGCCCGCTTCCGTTATCCGGGGATCCGAATACTCTGAAAGGACCGGCGACTCTTTTCCCTGTCCCAGTACGCCTGTCTGAATATTCAATTCTTTGATCTGGACATTTCTTCCTTTTTCATCGGTATATGTGGAAAGAACATAGTATTTATTTCCATTCAGGAAAGCATTATCGGCGAGCTTACGATCGTGATCTTTCACTTCACAGCGCCTGCTTCCATCGCGGTTATAGATGATCATGTATCCGTTGGTCGAAACCAGCAAAGCTCCGTCATTGAGGATCATCAGTTTAAGTTTGCGGTTACTTGGGCCTTTCGAGAACGGATCGACCGGACCCTGTGATACCTCTTCCTGAAATTCTCTTTTCAATTCATCCGGATTAGAGGCATCCGGCATAGCTAATTTTACCGGGTCTTCGCTGATCTTGATGCTCTCCTTACGCTTACCCTCGGAATCGAGGACCTGTACCACGAAGCGCTCCTTACCGTTAGTCAGATCAAACTCCGTTCCCATAATATACAGATTATCGTCTTTATCTGATGCTACCCCGTAGAGGTTAGTGACTTCCCCGTCGATCTGACGGATGATCTTTCCCTGCATATCGAAGACAGCAGTGCCCTCTCCAAAATAGTTGGCTGCCTCCATCATCATCTCCATAGACATGTTTTCGTAAGGAGTATTTTTCAGCCACTCCGGCTGAACATACGTGACAGAATACGAGCAGATCATATACTTGCCTACGGTTTCCGTGTAATTAGTGTACTTTTCCTCGACTTCTTTTGTCTTATCCGTAGGGATAACAAGTTCATTGACCGTAGAATTAAAAAACGGATCCGTTTCCTTTATCTCTTGTCCGGATACATATCCCTTTTTGATTTTTCCATCTGATTTTTTCTTACATGCGGTAGAAGATAAAAGACACGATGCTGCAAGCATGATCGCTGCCGCTCTTTTCCCCATGCACAAATTTGCGGAAGACCGCCCTGCCACACAAAACCTTTTCATATTGAATCACCCAATCTGTAAATACAGGACCTTGATCCTGCTGTGCCACCTATTCCTAAGTCCATAGTATCAAGGTTTACCTGAAGATATATGACTTTCCAGTCACATAGATAAAAAAGAGCCCGCAGCTTTATGTTTCTGCAGGTTCTTTTTTTAAAAAGTCTTAACAGATGTCATTACATCTTCTATGTCTCGGTCACGATGAGTTTTGTCCGGTTCTGGATAATGCTCAAGACGTCTTCTGCCGTCCGGTCGCCGGCAAAAAATCCCGCCGCCTCCTCAGTAATGACAGTGAAGACGGATTCGTCCTGGAAGGATGCCGTATCTGCATTTTCCACGAGCGTCCGGAGCATATCGATATCTTCGTTATGGATCTCAACTTCGAATGAGCTTGCACTTCCAAACATTTCGATCGATTCTTTGTATTGTTGATTATATCGATCCATTTCGACCTGACATTGTTTTTCAAATATCTCCCTGTTTACCGGGATCGCATAATTATGCGGGTCTGCTCCTTCAAATTCGAGATAGGCACGGATCACTTCCCAGGCCAGATCTTTCTGATTTCCGGAAGAAAGGATACCTAACGTCCGGACAGGAGAAATGAACATCCCCGTGCCTGTAAAAGAAGGATATCCCAGGAACCCCGCCTTTCCGCGGAGCAGCTTCCCCTGATACGCAATGCTGTGCACAAAAGAAATGCTGACATCCTTGGCGGCGATCAGACCTTCCTGGAGCTTCTCCTCCGAATAATCGACAACGATCTGAGACAATGAGCCTCCTCCTAATTCTGTGGTATCCACCCGCTTTGCTTCATACGGCGGGATCTCCTTTACACCATAGTCCCGAACCAGATTAAGGATCTTCTTCATTTCTTCATTTTGGAAGTTTACTGTCTGATCCTGATAGTTCATGAATCTTGTCAGAGAGGCTTGCAGCAGAGGCCTTAAAAGATCATTATATCTGGTCGATGGAAGGATATTCACATCTTCCGGCAGACTCTCCGCCGCCTTCACAAACTCCTCATACGTCCAGCCTTTCCGGTTAGAGATAAGATCCGTATTTACCATCAAGCCTTCAAGAGTAAAATCAATCGGGACATGGTAGAGTTTCCCGTCTCTTTCACATGCGCGGAAAACATTGTCATAATAGAGATTCCTGTCGATCCCTTCCGGTCCGTCCATATACTGATTCAGATCTTCCATGATGCGGCCGTTCCGGAACATCTCAGAAGATCCCATATTGACCAGTATATCCGGACCCTCTCCGGAGAGGATATCCATATAGATCTTTCTTTCCGTATCTGCACTGGTCAGCAGGATATCCTGATCAGCAGTGTAGTCGATGATGACCGCTCGAGTTTTCCCTTCCGGATCCGCGTTATACTGATAAATAAAATTCATCAGATTGAGTTCTCCCGAAATATTCACGCCTCCGATCCGGATGATCTTCTTTCCGGCATGCGGGTTCTTCTCCGCCCGCATAAGGTGGATCAGATACGGCCCGTTCTGTTCTTCATCGAAGGCAACTACGTCGAGTTCATCAGCGCTTTCCGGCTGACATCTGACACCCATAAGAATCGCCCGGTTCACGTCTGTATCATTCCAGTTGAAGACTTCTTTTACAGAATCAGAATCCATATCATATTCGAAGCATCCGTTGAAAGAATCGATGAAGACGCCCTTTTCCGTTACCACCGGAGAATAGTACTTAGAAAGCGCCACGGCCTCTTTTCCCTGACCCAGGGCACCTGTCGCGGTATTCAGCTCCTTGATCTGGACACTTCTGCCCTTTTCCTCATCAATAACCGTAGATAGAACATAGTATTTCTCCCCCTTTAAGAAAGCATTTTCTTCCAGGATCCTATCGGGATCGATCACATCACAGCGCTTGCTGCCATCCCGGTTATAGATCTTCATTTCCCCTTTTTTTGAAGTGAGAATAGAGCCGTCCTTTAAGATCTGCATCCTGACGGATTCAGCACCGGGCCTCGACGAAAAGACACTCGTAAAGCCCACTTCGACCATTCCGATAAGATCGTCTCCCGACGATATAGGGTCGGTGCCGGGTATCGCTACCGGTGGGTCTTTGAGAATGATACTCTCTTTAAAGTTCCCCTTCTGATCAAGAATGTGGACCTCGATATTATTGACCGAATAGAACGAGTCATGAACATAACCGAGGAGATAAATATCTCCGTTTTCATCTGAAGTAATCGTAAAGACCGTATCGATATCTCCGCCGATCTTTTTGATGAGTTCGCCCCGCATGTTGAAGATGCCAATATCGCGCACCTGATACTGGGTATATTCATCGTATTCTTCCTCTGACATCTGGAAGATCGACTTCATCTTTTTCGGATATTTATACTCGACCGAATACTCACAGATCAGATACTCCCACATGGGTACACAGTATATTGCCTGAAAACTTTTGAACTCTTTTGTGTTGTCTAAAGGGATCTTCAGTTCATTAATTTCCGCGTTGAAAAAAGGGTCTGTCTCCTGAATCACTCTTCCGGATGCATATGCATTTGTGCTGATCTTATCCGTCTTTTTCTTACATGCAGTAAAAGTGAAAAGGAGCGACGCGATAAGCAGAACCGCTGCGGCTCTTTTCCCAAAGACCGATGCCGCGGAAGACTGAGCTGCCACGTATAATCTTTTCATAAACCACCTCAACCGATACGTATGTACAGGATCATCTCCTGCTTTACCACCTTATTCCTAAGTCCATAGTATCAAGGTTTACCTGAAGATATATGACTTCTGCGTCACATAAGAAAAAAAGACCGCCGAAATGCGGCGGTCTTTTGAAATATGTCTTTTTACTTTACTCAGCCGAAGAGTGCAAGCAGTGTACCTGCTGCAACGGCAGAACCGATAACACCGGCAACGTTCGGACCCATGGCATGCATGAGAAGGAAGTTGGTGGGATCAGCCTTCTGGCCTTCAACGTTCGAAACACGGGCAGCCATCGGAACAGCGGATACACCGGCGGAACCGATGAGCGGGTTGATCTTGCCGCCGGAAAGAGCGCACATGATACGACCGATCAGGAGACCACCGAATGTGGAGAATGCAAATGCGATGAGACCCAGAACGATGATCTTGATGGTATCGAGAGCCAGGAAGTTCTCACCCATTGCAGTCGCACCAACTGTTGTGCCGAGGAAGATCGTGACGATGTTGCAGAGTGCATTCTGAGCTGTATCAGAAAGACGCTCCGTTACGCCGGATTCCTTGAAGAGATTACCGAGCATCAGCATACCGAGAAGCGGTCCAACGGACGGAAGGATCAGTGTGCAGACAACGGTAACGATGATCGGGAAGCAAACTTTCTCGACCTTGGATACAGGACGGGTCTGCTTCATCTTGATCTTTCTGAGTTTCTTCGGAACCATCGCCTTCATGATCGGCGGCTGGATGATCGGGATCAATGCCATGTAGGAATATGCCGCGATGGCGATCGCCGAGAGCAGCTGCGGAGCAAGCTTTGTCGTCAGGTAAATAGCGGTCGGGCCGTCTGCACCACCGATGATGGCGATGGAAGAAGCCTCGGCTGCGGTGAATCCGAGAAGAGATGCCATAACGAAGGCAAAGGAAATACCGAACTGAGCACCTGCGCCCATGAAGAGGGACGACGGACGGGAGATCAGCGGTCCGAAGTCTGTCATCGCACCAACGGCCATGAAGATCAGACACGGGAAAATACCCAGTTTAACTCCTAAATAGATATAGTCCAGAAGACCCGGAGCTACAGCTTCACTTGTGCCGCCGAGAAGATCCCAGTGCACATGTCCGCCCGCGAAGATCTCCGCATGATAGAGACCGGCGATCGGGAGGTTACTCAGTAACATACCAAAAGCAATCGGGAGAAGAAGGAGCGGCTCGCACTTTTTGCCGATCGCCATATAGATCAGCACACCGGCAATCACGAGCATAACGCCCTGCTGCCAGGTAATGGAGTAGAGGCCGCTTGACTCCCATATATTTTTTAATGCATCAATAAACACGGTGTTCTGCCTCCTAACTTACGAAAGAGTTAAGAGAACGTCGCCGGTAGCAACCGTCGCGCCCTTGGAGGTGAGGATCTGGCCGATCGTACCATCGCACGGAGCATAGATCTCGTTTTCCATCTTCATAGCTTCGAGAACGACTACGAGATCGCCTTCCTTTACCGCCTGGCCGGCAGTAACGTTGATCTTCAGGATCGTGCCCGGAAGCGGAGCCGTAACCGGTGTACCGGAAACCGGACCTGCAGCAGGAGCTGCCGCCGGAGCCGGAGCCGCTGCCGGAGCGGCAGCAGGTGCCGGTGCAGCTGCAGGAGCAGCTACAACAGCTGTTGTCTTCAGAAGGTTAGCCTTGCCCTTCTCTACTTCAACTTCATATACTTTATCGTTAATCGTTACGTTATAAATCATTTGGGTATCTCTCCTTTACTTATCTTCCACCAGCGTAATGGACTTAAAAATCAGTTCATTGAGCGGGATACCGGTGTTGTCGCTGACGATCGCCATGATCATGGCTGCCGTCTTCTCATCACAGCCCTTAAGTCTCAGGGAACCGGAAGAGAATTCCTCGCCGGAATCTGCTTCAGCAGCCGGAGCGGCAGCGGCAGTTGCCGGAGATGCCGGGGCGGGTTCTTTTGCCTTGGTGGCAGAACCAACGACTGCGCCGAAGACACGGATGCAGACGAAGATGATGAAGAGAACACAGAAAACGATAGCCCATACGAAAAGAGCTACGCCGAGAGCTTCTCCGATCTCATACTGTCTTAATCCGTCTTCAACAGAAAGCATCACTAATGCAGGATTCATGAAGATCAATCCTCCTTCTTC
The DNA here is from genome assembly GCA_016287245.1 of Clostridia bacterium. Classification (GTDB taxonomy): domain Bacteria; phylum Bacillota; class Clostridia; order Saccharofermentanales; family Saccharofermentanaceae; genus Scatonaster. The sequence goes on along the minus strand of JAEEWG010000007.1, from coordinate 99,187 downwards.
TCGATCGTGTAGTTCACGGTGTTGGACTCTTTCTCTTCACGTGCTTCGAAGAACTTCTCAGCTACCTGCGGGAAAGCGATGTAAGAGAGAACATCCTCATCAGATCTTGCCTTCTTGCCAAGCTCAGCCTTTGTCTTCTCAAATGCCGGCTCGAGGGAATCTGCGAATCTGCCCTGTACAAGTTCTTCCGGCTTCCAGCACTGGTCGATGAGTTCCTGGGAAACTTCACCCGGAGCACGGCCATACTCGCCACGGAGGTAAGCTTTGATCTCCTTGGAGATGGTCTTGTACTTTGTACCTGTGAGTACGTTCTGAACTGCCTGGTTACCAACCATCTGGGAAAGAGGTGTAACGAGCGGCGGATAACCCATATCCTTACGGACTGCCGGGATCTCAGCGAGTGCGTCGTCGAACTTATCCAGTGCGTTCAGATCCTTGAGGTTTGCGATCATGTTGGAGAGCATTCCGCCCGGAACCTGATACTTCAGAATGTCGGCCTTGATACCCATAACTTCCGGATTGAGTCTTCCTTCGTCGAGGAATCTCTTTCTGATCGGCTTGAAGTAATCAGCAATCTCCTTGAGCTTGTCACGATCCAGACCGGACTCGTAACCGAACTGACCAAGTGCATAATCCATGGACTCTGTAGCCGGCTGGGATGTACCGCCACCGAATGTGGAGATAGCGCAGTCAATACCGTCGCATCCGGCTTCAACTGCCTTCATCAGAGTCATTGCACCAAGACCTGTGGTGTGGTGTGTATGGAAGAAGATCGGAACCTTAACGGCACCCTTCAGAGCTTTAACGAGATCGTAAGCTTCCTTCGGGCTGCAGATACCGGCCATATCCTTGATGGCGATGGAATCAACGTTCATCTTCTCAAGTTCTTTACCCATCTCAACATACTTCTCGATGGTATGTACAGGAGAGGTCGTGTAGCAGATGCAGCCCTGTGCATGCTTGCCGCACTTCTTTACTTCGTCGATGCAGACTTCGATGTTGCGGAAATCATTGAGTGCGTCGAAGATACGGAAGATGTCCATACCATTCTCAGCAGCCTTGCGGCAGAAGAGTCTTACAACATCATCCGGATAGTGCTTGTATCCGAGGATGTTCTGACCACGGATGAGCATCTGAAGAGGAGTCTTCTTGCAGACTGCCTTGATCTTTCTCAGTCTCTCCCACGGATCTTCATCGAGGTAACGCAGGCAAGAATCAAATGTCGCGCCTCCCCAGCACTCAAGCGAGTAATAACCCGCGTTGTCCAGCGTCTCCAGGATGCCTTCGAAATCCGAAAACGGCATTCTGGTTGCGATCAGCGACTGGTTCGCGTCACGCAGTACGGTCTCAGTAATGTTCACTTTCATAACAATGAGCCTCTCCTTATATGTATTTTTTTGAAAACTTGGTTTAGAGGAAAAGGGGTGTGAGAAACCCAACTTTTTCCGTATATCAGTATATAGGAAATACTATGTCAACACAAGGAAAAATCTATTAAAAATTCACTGATTTTCAATTGCCCGAAAAGCGCTTGCGCGTATCGTTTCGAGGCAGGTGCTTTTCGAGAAGAATGAGATTTTTCCATGCAAGTCATGGACCCCTCCTTTCAAACAAAAAGCGAGCCGTGAGAACGGCCCGCCATTGGGTGTTTCGTATTTACTTTTTCTTTCCCAGCGAGATGACCTGATCGGCTCCCGCGATGGTCGAAAGTCTGTGGGCGATGATGAATCCCGTCCGCCCGCTTGTCATATTATCGAAGGCTTCGACGATGCGCTTCTCCGTCAGGGTATCGACCGCGGATGTCGCCTCATCGAGAATGAGGAGATCCGGATCCATCAGCAGGACTCTCGCGATACACAGGAGCTGCTTCTGACCTTCCGACAGCGAGATCTCCTTTCCGGGGATCGTATCATAGCCGTCCGGCAGTCGCTTGATGAAGCCGTGCGCGCGTGCCGCCCTGGCCGCTGCGATGACCTCTTCGTCTGTGGCCTCCGGACGTCCGTACGCGATGTTATCACGGATGGACCGCTCGAGCAGCCACGTCTCCTGGAGCACCATACCGAACCTTCTGCGAAGCTCCGATCGGGGCATGTCCTTAATGTCTTTCCCGTCGATCAGGATCCGTCCGGAATCCGGTTCGTAGAACCGCATCAGCAGGTTCATGAGCGTCGTTTTTCCGCATCCTGTCGGGCCGATGATCGCCACCTTCTGGCCGGGTTCGACAGAGAGACTGAAGTCGTCAAAGATCTTCTTGTCGGAAGTATACCCGAAAGTCACGTGCTCGAAAAGCACTTCTCCCTCACTTGATTTCTTTTCGTTCATTTCGCTTGCTGATTTTTCCCCGGATGCCATATCCGCTTCGATTCCCGCATCAGGAGTCTCCTCCGGAAGATCGAGGATCTTAAAGACACGGCTCAGGGAAGCAAATGCCGCCATGATCTGCGTCGTGATATTCGTCAGGTCGTTGATCGGCTTACTGAAGTTCTTCCAGTAAAGAATAAACGTCGTGATGTTTCCTGCGGTCAGTCCGCCGAACCATACACCAAGGGCGCCGATCAGAACATAGGTCGTGCTGTCCACGAAACGTGTGACCGGATTCGGAAGAGATGATGCGAACTGGGCCGTGACCGAAGAAGCTTCGAGCTCACGGTTCTTTTCGCGGAAAGAAGAAAGGAATTTCTCCTCGCAGCCGAACGCCTTGATCTCTTTTCGGCCGTAGAGATTCTCCTCCACGTCGCCGGAAATGGAGCCGACAAGGTTCTGCTGCTTCTTAAAGTACTTCGTCGTTTTCTTCGCAATGGTCGTGGCGGACCAGATCATGAGAACGGCCATCGGCAGGATGATCAGGGTCATCTTCCAGCTGATGAATACCATAAAGCCGACCGTGCCGAGGATCGTCACGAGGACCGTGAAGAGATTGAGCAATCCCTGAAGCATACCCTCCGAGATCGCATCTGCGTCGTTGATGAAATGCGTGGCCGTATCGCCCTGCGCATGCGTGTCATAAAAGGAGACCGGAAGATGCGTCAGTTTCTTCGAAAGTGCATTTCGGACTTCGAGCGCGGTCTTGGCGGCTACGACATTTGCAAAATAACTGACGACCCAGGTGAAGATCGCCGCCAGAAGGTACATGCCGAGCAGGATCGAAGCACGTGTACCGAGGTACTTAAGATCCACATTCCCGGTCTCTCCCATGTTATCGATGGTCGTGCCGAGGAAAGCCGGAGCGACGACCTGAAGCGCGCCGCTGAATACAGCCGCCAGGATCAGAAGGATCAGGGAGATCTTCGATGTGCCCGTAAAGCGCAGGAGTGCCGTTAAGTCTTTCATGGAGATGCGGCTCTTGCCATCGGACATCTTCGCTGCATCCGGAGAAAGGTTACCCATTCCGCTGAGCATAGATTCTTTAGCCATTATTCCACACCTCCCATCTCTTGAGATGCGGCGATCCTGGAGTAGGCTTCGCATTCTTTTAAGAGGGCATCGTGCTTGCCCTGACCGACTACGGATCCGTTATCGAGAACGATGATCCAGTCGGAATCAGCGATCTCATTGATCTTCGAAGAGATCTCCACGACCGTCCTCTGATGCGTCTTCGCGTGCTCGGAAAGTGCCGCGGAGAATCGTGCGGATGTGTCTTTATCGAGTGCGGCCGTGCAGTCATCCAGAAGCAGGATCTCACTGTCGGTGCAGAGGGCACGCGCAATCGAAAGGCGCTGTCTCTGACCTCCGGAGAAGTTCTTCCCCTTGGGTTCCACGCGGGCATCCGGGCCGCCTTTTTCACAGATGAAATCCCAGGCCTGTGCGACTTCGCAGCGGGTCTTGAATTCCTCGTCGGAAAGAGGCGTTTTCCTTCCTAAATTCAGGTTCTCGCGGATCGTTCCCTCGAAGAGTGCCGTGGTCTGAAAGACCGGAGCCATCTTCTCGCGGAGCGTCTGATCGTCAATGGCAGCGATCGATTTTCCGCCGATATAGATATGACCTTTATCGATCTCATAAAGGCGCATCATGAGCGCAAGGATCGTGGATTTACCGGAACCGGTCGTGCCGATGATGCCGAGCTTCTCCCCTTTCCGGAGTTCAAAGGAAACATCCTTGAGCGCGTAGTATTCTTCCGAATCTTCTTTTCCCGAAAGATACGAGAAAGAGACATTCTTCCACTTCACGATCGCTTTATCGTCGTGGTCCTCTGCCTCATCTCCGGTCTCGGGCTCTCTTCTTTCCGGCTCAAGTTCCAGCACGCCCTCGATCCTCTCCGCAGAAACGAAGGAACGGGAGAAGATGACGACGAGGTTGCCGAGCTTGTTCAGTTCGTCGAAGATACTGAAAATATAGTTGGTAAATGTCAGTAGCATACCGGTCGTCAGGACTCCTGCCTGGATGCGGTAGCCGCCGACCCATAAGACGAAGACGACAGATGCGTTCATGATGAGGATCGTGATCGGACGAAGGAGCGCCGAGTAGCGCGCCACGGAGATATTCTCCTGCGCATAGTCGGAACTGGCCTCATCGGTAAGATCCTGATGGTACTTTTCTCTGGAAAAAGCGCGAACGACACGGATGCCGGAGAGGCGCTCGTTGACGACCGAACTGATGCGGTCGAGTTTTTGCTGTACGACTTTGAAGCGAAGGAATGTCACGCGGATGATCGCAAGAAGCGTGATGAGGAACATCGCCGAACCGACAGCGATGACTACGGACATCGGCGCATCGAGGAGGATCGCCATCACGATGCCGCCCACCGTAATGAACGGCGCACGGAACACCAGTCGGATAAACATGGAAACGCCGGTGCAGACCTGGTTGACGTCAGAGGTCATGGCCACGTTCAGAAAAGAGACACCGCACTTTTCCTGCTGTGCCACGGAAAGTGAATTGACTTTCGTCAGGAGCCTGTCGCGAAGACGTGCTCCGACACCGGAGCAGGCCCTTGCCGCACAGTACTGGCAAACAGCGGCCGCCGCAAGTCCCAGCGCCGCCATGCCAAGCATGAGGAGCGCTGTACGCACGATGAAGCCCCGGCTATCAGAAGAAAAACCGGTATCCACGATCTTTCCCATCAGGATCGGCAGGAAAAGTTCCAGGATCGCTTCGAAAAGTTTCGCCGCCGGACCCACGATAAACTCCAGCCGGTACGGCCGGAACTCTTTAAATAGCTGCTTATACTTCTTCATATCTGCTTATTTACTGTCTTATACTCCCCATCTTCGATGTAGTACGGACAGGACTTCTGTCCGCCTTCCATCAGGCGCTCCCAGGCATCCTGGTCGATCGGCGCCTCGCAGTAATACTCCCCGTTTATGTCATCGTATACGTAATTTGAACATCTCTCACAGTCGCTCATATCCCCTCACTCATCGACTTCGACAGCATCGGAAGAAGCTGCTCTGTCTGCACTGCTCTTTTTTCTGCTCTTTTCCTCTTTCAGGCCGCGGCGCTTCTTCCTGTACTCACTCGGGATCTCTCCCATATGTTTTTTGAATGCCTCGGCAAAATAACTCGCGCCGGAAAATCCCACTTCATAGGAGATATCCACGATCGGCATATCGGTCTGCATCAGCATCTCCGCACCTTTTCTTACCCGGACGGTCGTCAGGTAGTTGATCGGTGTCTGATTGAGATACTTTTGGAAGATCAGACAGCAGCTCGTTCTGCCCATATTTCCCGCCAGACGGATATCGTCGAGCGTGATCTTGCCGTTATAGTTTTCGGCAATGAAGGAGATCATGTTCTTCAGCTGTGACAGCTGCGGCGTCATCTCACGCACCTTCGCCATCACCCTTCCGGAGTGCAGGAAGATCTGCTCCCACATCGTGAAGAACTGTCCCTGAGCACCCAGTTCCAGCGTCGTCTCATGACGCATATAGTATACACGAAGAGCCGCATCAAGAACACTTCTCTGCCATTCGATCTTTCTTCTCAATATCTGGTAGGGATAGTTCTCATTTTCGATCACAGGAACGACAAAGCGGTTCTCGATCTCTTTCGTCGCGCAAAGAAGGACAGGGTGAAAACGTACAACAATATATTCGCATTCAAAATGTTTTTTCGAGAGGAAACCGTGGACCTGTCTGGCGTTGATGAAAATGCCTTCTTCTTCCTGAAGTTCGATCGTCTCTCCATTGACGCTGAAGAGCATCTCTCCGTGGATCACGAGCAGAAATTCGACGTCGTCATGCCAGTGCGAGCTCACCTCATAGTTCGGATAGAGAGAGAGGCGGTCGCGGCGGATTGTTGCAGGATACTCCACTTCGTCAAATTCCGACGTCAGCTGGTGTTCAAGAGATTTTGATATTTTACTCATAACGGCCCTCGCGAAAAATTGTTATAGTATTGAGAAATATTCTAATAGAGATTTGTACATTTGTACATTAGAATTACTCATGTCATCACTTCTTCATCTGATGACTATACTATTATCCTCGTCCTCACGCTTTGGCCATATCATCCCCAATGGTAGATCAACGTGAGGATTTTTTATGCCCGTTTTTGCGAAGCCGCAGTTTATGTAATTACCCCTTGCCTTATTTCTCTTCCGCCCTGGAATCAGGCACTTCCCGGGCATTTTCCTGAGCGCGGTGCAACGCTTCATTCATCGTCTCATTTTCCTTCATTTCAGTCTTAAATGCAAGGATGATTCCTGCCACAAGACACGGTACCGCTCCGATCGCAAATCCGACCCAGTGTGCAGGAGATACGGAATGGAACCAGCGGAACTTCCAGACAGCTACCGCCACCATGGCGATCTCCGTTCCGAACATTAGTGTGATTCGAAGAGCGATCGACGGGATCTTAATGACCTTGTCTGAAAAGAAAATATGCCGGATCATGGAAGTAAGGAGCGCTACGATAAAGAACTGCAGGATCGTCTCTTTGGAAAGGAATCCCGGGTTCTCATAGATCGAGCTGATCTTCATCTGCTCCGCCGCTGTATCCGAGGAGGTGATGAACATCATAAGCACCGCCACGACCGTCTGCATGGAAAACGCCATGCAGGTGCAGTGAACGAAATCACGAAAACTCTTTTTATCGATTAATCCGCATTTATTTCTCATCTTTCTTACCTCATACCCTTCTACTTCAGACCCAGGCGCTCGCGGAGCTCGTCCGCATACATGCGCGAGGCGACGACCTGCTCGCCGTTATCCATCGTAATGCGGATACGGTGATTGAGATCCGCCCGCAGGGACTTGATATGCTTCAGTTGAAGCAGGGTAGATTTACTTACACGAAAGAAGCCCGAGGCAGCAAGCTGCTGCTCGAGCTCGTACATTTTTGCATCGGTTTCATAGACAGCGTTCTCCGTATAAACGAAGCACTTTCTTTCCATCGTCTCCAGATAGAGGACCTCGCCGAGGTCGAGAAGGAAGACCTCACCGCCTTTTTTGACCGTGAGCTTCCTGTCCATGACTCTAATCATGGAGATCAGGTTCTCGACTTCCGAAGTCAGTGCGGGACATGTCACGCTGATCTCGGTCTCGGGATTATCCGGGTTGATGTTGATCGATATTTTCACTCGTTCTTTCCTATTCAACAGAGGCGCGGCCGCCTTCTTATCAGAAGGCGCCGCAGAGGCCCGCTTATTCGTTTGAAAGTCCTTCTTTTCGGAATGCAAGGACAAAGAACCCTAAGATGACCACGGCATTTACCGCGATAATGATCAGACCTTCTGTTCCTATCTTAACATTATTTATGTCGCTGAGCGCAAGATAGAGCTGCTGCGTGTAGAAATATTTCGCGACCTTGGCGATGGTGTCGTTGAACTGCGCCATCATCGGAAGGAAAGAAAACAGGCACATCACCGGCACCGCAAGGCTCGTCGCCGCCATCTGATCCTTCGCCATCACACCGACGGCCGCACCGAGAATGATCGAGATCACAAGTCCCAGCATGATCACACACAGATACTTCCACCACGGTCCGTCATCCAGTCCGCAGGACTTGCTCATGAGCATCGTGCCGATCAGGCAGCACTGAAAATCATACACGCCGACACCGGCAAGATAGGAAGCCGGGCGGACGTTGCTCATCATCAGAGCCCTAAGCGTCCCCTTCTCTTTTTCTTCAGAGATGATCGCACTCATCGACACGATCGGCGCCATCGCCATGTACATGATGCTGAAGAGTTTGAGGTAGAAAAATTCCGGTATGTCATCGACCTTCACCGCATTGCTCATCACGATCGTCATGATAGGAAACATGATGAACTGGATCAGGACCGCCCTGTTCTTTCTTGTATCGAGTACCTGTTTTCTAAAGATTGCTGTTGCTTCTCTCATTTTCGTATCTCCTTTATCCCTTGTAGAAAAAGTATTTCCTCATACTTCCAGCTTCCGTCCGGTAAGCTCCATAAACACCGTCTCGAGGTTCGGTTCCTTCGAATGGATCGTCTGAAGCTTTCCTTCCTTCAGGAACTCCGCGATCTTCCTGCTCGTTGCCTCCGCATTATCTCTGTTCATTTCCAGTGAGATCGTCTCGCCGTTCTTCGTTACAAGCTCGATCCGCTTCTGGTGATCGTAGCGGAGACAAAGCTCTTTCGGCCCGCCTCCCTCGACGATTTTCCCTTCATTCAGAAGCACCAGATGATCGCAGAGTTTCTCCGCTTCCGTCATGTTATGTGTCGTCAGGAAAATGATCGTCCCCGCATCTTTTCTTTTCCTTATGATCTCGTGGATCTCATTGCTGGTCTGCGGATCAAGCCCGCTCGTCGGTTCATCCAGGAAAAGAACTTTCGGATGACAAAGAAGTGCCCTTGCCAGGCGGAGGCGTTCTTTCATTCCCTTGCTGAGTTTCTTCACTTCTTTTTTCTCTGCATCGGCGAGCTCCACTTCCCTAAGGACCGTACGGATCTCCTGATCGCCGACCCCGTAGATATCCGCAAACACCCGAAGATTCTGATAGCAGGTCAGTCTATCATAAAGACCGAAGTCATCCATCATGATGCCGAACTGTTTCTTGTCCGCACCGGTGAGCTGCGACACTCTCTTTCCCATGACCATCGCATCTCCTTCTTCAAAACGAAGCTGCCCGGTCAGCACTCGGATCAATGTCGTCTTGCCCGCACCCGACGGTCCGAGCAGCCCGAAGATCTCTCCATCATTCACTGTAAAAGAAACATCATCCAGCACTTTCTTATTTCCGAAGCTTTTCGAAATACCTGCAACTGAGATCATACTAAATTCCTCCTTGTTGGATACCCGACACCGGTATCATCTGTTCACATCTGGAGGATAACAGGCTTCAAACGCCCGCACAATAGGCCTTTACGCGAGTTGCCAAAAGGAATACCCAAGATGCAGAAAACGTGCATGAAAAACCGCTCCGGGTCAAACACACACCAATCTGCGGTCTGCCGTATGAAAATGGAAAACCCGAAAAAATACGGCAGGTCTGAAAGGGAGTTGCCGTATAAAAATGGAAAAGTGAATTCTATACGGCAGATTTGGAGCGGATGTGCCGTATGAAATCGGGAATCTTCAATCTGTACGGCAGTATGGAAGGAAATGTGCCGTATGAAATCGGAAAAGTGCTTTTCGTACGGCAAAAGAAGGAAAAATTGCCGTATGAAATGAGAAAACTTAAATCCATACGGCAGTTTGCAGATTTGGCTGCCGTATGAAATCAGATTTTGCAAAATTATACGGCAACTCAAATCTTTATAGTGCTCGACGAAGTCACGACTCCACTTCAAAGAACGAGACAGCCTCCAATCCCCCGAAAGGCCTTCGACTGATCAAGACAGCCTGAAAATGCAAATACAAAAAGGAAAAGAAAAAACTCTCCGACGACGAGTTATTTCGCGAATGCGAAATACTGTCTGAGTCGGAGAGAGTTATTTCTTTTCCTATTGTTGTTTTAGATTAGGCAGTCTCGATCTTCGAAGCCTTCTCCAGGCCCAGCATCTTGACCGCATCTTCTCTCATCTTGAACTTTAAGATCTTACCGGCAGCGTTCATCGGGAATGCATCTACGAAGGCAACATAACGGGGTGTCTTGTGCTTCGCCATGTGATCCTTAACGTATTTCTTGATGTCATCCTCAGTGATCGTGGATCCTTCCTTCTTGATGATGCAGGCCATAATCTCTTCACCGTACTGCTCGTCCGGAACACCGATGACCTGAACGTCGGAAACATCAGGATGTGTATAGATGAACTCTTCGATCTCTTTCGGGTAGATGTTCTCACCACCGCGGATGATCATGTCCTTGATACGGCCGGTGATCTTGTAGTAGCCCTCCGGTGTGCGGCGGGCAAGGTCACCTGTGTGGAGCCAGCCGTCCTCATCGATCGCGGCCTTGGTTGCCTCAGGCATCTTGTAGTAGCCCTTCATGATGTTATAACCACGTGCGCAGAACTCACCGTCTACATTATCCGGCAGAACTTCGTTCGTGGCCGGATCTACGATACGGCATTCAACACCCGGAAGCTCTTTACCGACAGTCTGCACACGGACTTCGATGGAGTCATCGACACGGCTCTGGGTGCAGCCCGGAGCAGCCTCTGTCTGACCGTAAACGATCGTGATCTCCTTCATGTTCATCTTATTGACAACGTCTTCCATGACCGGGATCGGACACGGAGATCCTGCCATGATTCCTGTTCTCATGTAGGAGAAGTCAGTCTGTGCGAAGTCAGGGTTCTCGAGAAGCGCGATGAACATTGTCGGAACACCGTGCATCGCGGTTACGCGGCGTGCGGTAATGGAAGCCAGAACCTTACGCGGTGAGAAGTAATCGAGCGGAACCATGGTAACGCCGTGTGTTACGGAAGCGGTCATGGCAAGTACCATACCGAAGCAGTGGAACATCGGCACCTGGATCAGGAGACGGTCCTCGGTGGAGAGGTTCATGCAGTCACCGATGCACTTACCGTTGTTAAGTACGTTTCTGTGAGTGAGCATAACGCCCTTCGGGAAACCTGTGGTACCGGAAGTGTACTGCATGTTGCAGACTTCGTCCGGCTGTGTTGCATCGATCATGGCGCGCAGATCCGCGTCGCTGACCTTGCCGTCTGCTGTCTCGAACTCATCGTCCCAGAAGAAGCATCCATCGTAACGGGAATCGATCGTGATTACATTCTTTAAATACGGGAGTCTCTCGGAGACCATCTCACCCGGCTTGGATTTCGCAAGCTCAGGGCAGATCTCGTTTACGATCTGCACATAGTTAATGTCCTTATAGCCGTCCATCATGACGAGCGTGTCGGAGTCGGACTGACGCAGCAGATACTCGATCTCATGGATCTTATAAGCTGTGTTAACAGTAACAAGTACGGCACCGATACGAACACAGGCCCAGAATGTCAGGAACCACTGCGGACGGTTGGTGGCCCAGAGTGCAACGTGGGAATCCTTCTTCACGCCCATGGCCATGAGCATCTTGGAAACACGGTCAACATCGTCTCTGAACTCGCTGTATGTTCTTGTGTAATCACGCATGGTGTATGCGAAAGCGGTCTGATCCGGGAACTCGGTGGCGACCTTGTCGAGCATCTGACCGAATGTCATCTCGACGAGCACGTCTTTTTCGAACATTCTCTGACCCTTGCCTTTTTCCACATACTTGATGTTGGAAGGAACGACCTCGATCGGCGCCTCCGGACGAACCTCGGCTTTGACTTCCTTCTTACTGGGCTCGATGACCTTCTTCGTGCCCTTGGTCTTTTCCCAGGTTCTTACGAAGTTGATGAACTGCGGGAATACGATCGCTGCGCTCTCGATCTCTTTGGCCCAGCGCTTTACCCACTCAAGGGATACGAAGCCGTCATAGCCGTTCTTATCAAGCAGTTCGAAAAGAGCCTCCAGCGGAAGATCGCCGTGCCCCGGCAGACGGTATGCGATGGATCCGTCTTCTTCCTTGATGGAATCCTTTACATGTATATAGCAGACATACTCACCGACGTTTGCCCATGTCTGCTCGACTGTCTCGCCGAAATAGCGGAACGGGTGATGTACGTCCCACAGTACTTTTACATAAGGAGAATCAACTGCCTCGATGAGCTTTCTCAGACGGGATGTATCAGCATAAACACCGTTGGTCTCAACAAGCAGTGTTACGTTCTTGCCTTCGCACAGAGGTGCCAGATCCTTAAGTTCAGCGATGATCTTCTCATCGTCAACTTCGCCTTCCGGTGCCGGATGTGCGTCAGCAAGGATTCGGACATAGGAAGCGCCGCACTTGTTGGCAAGTGCTACATATTCACCGATCTCGGTCGGTGCGATCCTGGCGCCGTCTTCGTAAGCGAGTACGCAGTTACTGGAGAAGCATGGAATCTCCAAACCAAGCTTTCTAAGGTTTTCCATGGTGCGGTCCACTTCCGACGGAAGGAACGGCTTTGCATGGGACGCAGTGATCTCTTCACCCAGTCCACGGATCTCAATGCCGGCGTAGCCAAGGTCGTGAGCCATCGGATAGATGTCCTTCCAGGACCACTCTGGGCAAGCCAATGTGGAAAATGCAAGCTTCATTGCCATTTCGAAAACCTCCGGTTTTTCGATACGCTTTTAGTCGTAAGCGCCCTTGAAACGCTTCTTTATCAGCGTACTACATAATTTGAACGGCTATAGCATACACCCAAAAAAACAGAAAAGGAACTTTTCGAGAGTCCTTTTACCGAAGAAAGGCAAAAAAGCGGAAGAAAACGCAAACTACTATGACCTTGGGTCAGAAATCATGCCTGTTTCTTATTGAAAAGCTGACTGATCTCCGTTTCCATGACCGGACGGCCCCAGATATTGCCCTGTACGAAGTCGCACTGGTACTTGGTCAGGATATCGAGCTGGCGGCGGTCGTCAACACCTTCGGCGACGACACGGATCTTCATCTGGTGCACAAGGCCGATGATGGAGCCTACCATGAGACGCTGGGCGTTCTTGATCGGCAGTTCATCTACGAAAGACTTATCGATCTTCAGCACGTTGATCGGAAGCTGCTGGAGATAGTTCAGGGAAGAGTATCCTGTACCGAAGTCGTCGAGTGCGATGGAGATACCCATATCGGAGATCTCTTTAAGAACTTTTACGGCATAATCCACGTTAGACACCATGACAGACTCGGTGACTTCGAACTCGAGGTTTTTCGGGTCGATACCGGTCTTCTGGATAATGCGGCGCACGGACTGAAGGAACATCGGGCTCATCAGCTGTACGGCGGAGATATTGACGGACATGACGCCGTTCCATCCGTTTTCTTCCTTGATACGGTTTAATGTCATGCAGGCACTCTCGAGGACCCACTCGCCCAGAGGCACGATGAAGCCTACGGATTCAGCGACCGGGATAAACTCCGTCGGGCTGACTTCGCCGAACTTTTCGGAATTCCAGCGGCAGAGCGCCTCGAATCCGTGGAGTTTTCTCTCCTTCATGTCATACTGCGGCTGGAAACAAAGATACAGCTCATTGTTCTTGATGGCGGAAAGCAGACGGCTCTCGTACTTCATCTTCCTCATGATGTCGTCCTTCATTTCCTTACGGAAGAACTGCACCATGTTTTTGCCATATTCCTTGGCCTTGTACATCGCCGTCTCGGCGCACTTGATGAGCTCGGAGGAAGTCGTTCCGTCCTGCGGGAAGAAGGATACGCCGAAGCTTGCCGTCACGGTATATTCGGAATCTTCGACCGAATACGGTTTGGAAAGAGTATCTCTTAGCATCTCGACATAGTTGAGCATCTCCTCGTCGGAGAACTGGCGTTGGACTACGATAGCGAATTCATCGCCACCCCAGCGGCCGATCATGTCTTCCTGATCGATGGCCGAGGTAAGGCGGGTCGCCGAAGACTGAAGGATGGCATCTCCGACCTTGTGGCCGACGGAATCGTTAACGGTCTTAAAGTTGTCCAGATCGATATAGATCAGGGCAAACGGCATTTTCTGATGGGAAAGAAGGCTGATGAGAAGGTCCATACGGTCGATGATCTTGACTCTGTTCGGAAGTCCCGTCAGGGTGTCAAAGTGATTCATCTGATAAAGACGCTCTTCGTTTTCCTTCATCGCGCGGTTATATTCCGAGAGCAGTGTGTTCTGTCTCTTCGTTTCTTCCTCACGGAGTTTCAGATCGGAGTTGGCCTTCTCGAGTTCTTCCGTCTTTGAGGCAACTCTTTCGATCTCCTGCGCCACACGGCGGTTATATGCGAGGATGATCAAGACGATGATCAGGCTCAGGATTGTGGAAGCCATGCCGCTTAAAGCGAAGCTGTCATGGAAACGGACCATAACGAAGATGGACGCGGCAAGCTGCAGGACAGTCATGACAAGCACGGCGTAGAAGCCTTTGGTATTCAGGGACTGTACGATGAGGACGGAAAGCAGGAGCTGAACGATGGAGAAGATCCCGCGTACCGGGGTAAGGAAGGAAAAAGCATCAACAGTGGCGACGAGCGGGTTTAAAACCGCAAAAGCGATGAACGCCAGAACATAAAATGTGATCTTAACTGCGGCGAATCTTTGCTCCACTTCGGGATGCAGACTGGAATCAACAAACTTCTCTACAAAGGTAGCTTCTTCTTTTACTTCCAAGCTCTCAATATCTTGTGCCATATTAATCCCCCACCATGTTTATACCCACAGGCACTTCTATTATGCATGATTTTTTCCCTGAATACAGGGTTTTTCAGAAATTGTTTGTAAATTGAAATAATTCACTGCCTAAATGGTATAATTTTTTGAAAGCATAGTAAATGAAAAGAATTTGATATTTTATCGACAGAAAAACGAAATTGATACAGGAGTTCGTATGTTTTTACCACAAGCCGCTATCTTCGACCTCGACGGAACACTCTTTGACTCCATGGGCGTATGGAAGCAGATCGATACCGATTTTCTTGCCGCCAGGGGCCATCAGGTCACGAAGGATTACACCGACGCCATCAAGTGCATGAGCTGGGAAGAGGGCGCCCGTTACACCATCGAAAGGTATGGTCTTCACGAAACTCCGCAGCAGGTCATCGATACATGGTTCTCTATGTCTGAAGAGTATTACCGCTCGAAAATACCCATGAAGCCTTTCGCCAGAGAATACCTCTGCTATCTTCATGAGCACGGCGTCCCTATGGCGGTCGCCACTTCGATGGAGCCTCAGCATAATATCGATGTGGTTCTTTCCGCCAATGACTTAAAGCCCTTTTTCAAAAACATCACGGTCGCTACCGATGTCACCCGCGGAAAAGGTTTTCCGGATATCTATCTTCTCGCTGCCGAAAGGATGGGAGTAAAGCCGGAAAACTGCGCCGTCTTCGAGGATATCCTCACCGCACTGCGCGGTGCTGCCAGGGGCGGCTTTCAGACGGTCGGCATCTTCGATCCTCTTTCCGAAAGCGAATGGCCCGACATTGTTAAAGAAGCCACTATTGCCGTAAAAAGCTGGGAGGACCTGAAGAACTTTTCCTGATGCTTTCAGTACTTCTCTTCGGTCCCCCGCAGGATTTTTCTTATCTTCTTTTTCAGATCACTTGTTATAGAGTTTCTTCTTCTGATACTCCGGCTCACATGTGATGTTGATGCCGAGTTTTCTGAACACGCCCTCATCTACGTTTGAAAGGATCGTGGTCGAGTGAGCATCGCTGTGACGGAGATTGTTGATCTGCTGCATCGCAAGCTCGGCGACCGGGTTCGTCGCGGCACTCATGGCCAGCGCGATCAGGACTTCGTCCGTATGCAGTCTCGGGTTATGGTTGCCCATGTGGTTGACCTTCAGGTCCTGGATCGGCTCGATAACGTTTGGTGAGATCAGAGGGATCTCATGCTGGATGCCGCCCAGGACTTTCAGCGCATTCAGAAGTACTGCAGCGGAAGCCCCGAGGAATTCACTGTTCTTGCCGGTGACGATCTGTCCGTCCGGAAGTTCAAGAGCGACAGCCGGACCATGTGTGGACTCGGCGCGGACAAGTGCGGCACCGACGACACGGCGGTCGTTGATCTCGATGCCGGATTTATTCATCAAAAGCTCGATCTTGCTGACATCTGCGCCCTCGGAAAGGCCCTGACGCACCATGCACTTGGCCTGATAGTAACGGCGGATGATCTCCTGCTTGCTGGCTTCTTTACATGCATCATCATCCACGATGGCAAAGCCGGCCATATTAACACCCATGTCCGTCGGGCTCTTGTACGGGGACTCTCCGTAGATCTTTTCGAAGATCGCATTAACGACCGGGAAGATCTCTACGTCACGGTTATAGTTTACCGTGGTCTCTCCGTAAGCCTCAAGGTGGAACGGGTCGATCATGTTGACATCGGCCAGGTCAGCGGTAGCTGCCTCATAAGCGATATTTACCGGGTGATTGAGCGGGATGCTCCAGATCGGGAAAGTCTCAAACTTCGCATATCCGGCCTTGATGCCGCGGCGGTTCTCGTGATAGAGCTGGGAAAGGCAGGTCGCCATCTTTCCGGAGCCAGGGCCCGGAGCGGTAACAACGACCAGAGAACGGGTGGTCTCGATATATTCATTCTTGCCGTATCCCTCATCACTGACGATCAGCGGGACGTTCATCGGATAACCTGCGATCGGATACTGCTTATAGACCTTCACACCGAGCTGGTGGAGTCTTTTGCTGAACTGCTCTGCCAGAGGCTGGTTCGTATACTGCGTGATCGTTACGGAACCGACATAAAGTCCGATCTCGGTGAAAGCATCGATCAGACGGAGCACTTCCTGATCGTAGGTGATACCGAGGTCGCCTCTTCTCTTATTCTTTTCAATCGCATCTGCGTTGATCGCGATAACGATCTCGACATCGTCCTTGAGCTCGAGGAGCATCTTGACCTTGCTGTCCGGTTCAAAGCCCGGGAGAACGCGGGATGCATGGTAGTCGTCAAAGAGCTTTCCGCCGAATTCCAAATACAGCTTGCCTCCGAACTTTCCGATTCGGTCGCGGATCTTCTGCGACTGCATCTGCACGTATTTTTCATTGCTAAAGCCTACTTTAAACATACTTTTCACGCCCCTTTACGTGGAAAACGGCCGTACCGTCTTCACTGTTTTTCCATAAAAAAAGAACTTCTCTCCAAAAATCGCGAGAAGCTCGTCAGCCTTTTTAACGGCTCTTTGCAATTATAACACATTTTGTTATGCTGTCTACGTAACATTTCATTCAAAAAGGAGCACTTTTTATGCGATTTTTGATTCAGCGCGTCACCGAAGCCAAAGTCGATGTGGATAGTAAGACCGTCGGAGCCATATCTCACGGTTTTCTCGTATTCATAGGGGTCTGTAATACCGACACCCGGGAAATTGCCGACGCCATGGTCAAAAAACTCCTAGGGCTCCGCATCTTCCGCGATGAGAACGGAAAGACCAACCTAAGCCTTTCGGATGTAGGCGGAAGTCTCCTTCTCATTTCCCAGTTCACGCTCTACGCGGACTGCCATCACGGCAACCGCCCGTCCTTCATCAACGCGGGCTCCCCGGATCTGGCAAATGAGCTTTACGAATACATCATCGATTCCTGTAAAAAGGAGATCCCGACCGTACAGACCGGTATCTTCGGTGCGGACATGGCTGTATCGATCGAAAATCAGGGGCCTTTCACGATCATTTTAGACAGCGAGGAAATCGTGAAGAAAAAGTGATATAATTGTCGTGCACGCTTCGATCGTTCAACGGATAGGACTGCAGTTTCCGGTACTGCCAATGCGGGTTCGATTCCTGCTCGGAGCGCCATGTTAAAAGGGATAAAGGACCGTCAGAATATGACGGTCCTTTTCTTTTTTGGTCTTGACCCTCCCCCTGGGGCACCCTTTATGGTAATAACGGAAAAAGAAAGGAGGTCTTATCGCATGGGTGACGGATCCTTCACTTCTTCCCATGCTCAAGTTGTAGTATTATAGTTCCTACTACTTCATTGGGGGGAGTCATTATGGAAAACGATTGCTTCATCATTAAAGACAACTGCTATTTCCGCTACCGCACCGGAGCGATCATTCTCCGCGGCCGGAAGATGCTTTTCGTGCAGAATGACCTTTCCGATTACTACTACATGATCGGCGGCGCCGTGGAGATCGGAGAAACTTCGCAGGAATGCATCGAGCGTGAAGTACTTGAAGAAACGGGCGTGCCATGCAAGGCGGTCCGCTGCGCGATCATCTGCGAGAATTTCTTCAGCGGGGACCGCCTCGACAAGAGGATCTGCGGCAAACTCTGCCACATCCTCGAATTCTATTACCTGATGGAAGCACCGGAAGACGGATCTTTTCGGGAGGAAACAGATACCGGCGAGAAACTTACCTGGATCTCCTTAGACGAGATCGGGAACTACGATGTCCGTCCGGTCATGCTGAAAACAAAACTAAAAGAAGCGATCGACGGAGGAGTTCTTCTTCACGTCGTGAACAAAGATACAGGAGTGTAAAAATGGGTTATATCATGGATCTTCGAAAAGAACTGGGACACCGGCCGATCATCGTCTCCGGGACCGGGGTGCTTTTCGTAAATGAGAAGGATCAGATACTGCTTCAGGAGCGCGCAGACAACTACTACTGGGGATACCCGGGCGGCTCGATGGAGCTCGGCGAGACTTTTGAAGACTGCGCGAAGCGGGAGGCCTTCGAGGAGTCCGGCCTGATCTGCGACAAGCTGGAATTCTTCTGTTCCGAATCCGGACAGGAGACCAATTACACGTACCCGAACGGCGACGAGATCTATATCGCCGGCCTCATCTTCCTCTGCCGCGAGTATCACGGGGAACTGAAAGTCCAGAAAGAGGAAGTCATCCAGCAGAGATTCTTCTCAGAGGATGAACTCCCTGATCCGATGCTTCCCAGAAATAAACGAATACTGAAAGAGGCGTTCGCCTATATAAAAAGCGGGAAGTAAGATCTTCCCGCAAAATTCCCCTATGGGACCTTCGGATCAGATATCCTCCACGGTTCCGAGGAATACCGGAAGGCCGGTCTCCATATCGACGATCGCATATGCATACGGACGGTCGCAGATCACTTCGTGATATTCATGTATGCATTCGGCCTCGTCCATGTAGATCGCCGTTGCCGCAGCCGCCTTCGTGCCTTCGCGGGTGACTTCGATATGTGTCTTCTGAACGACCTTGGAGATATAGACATTGTTATCGCAATGGGCCATATTCGAAAAGTCTGCTTTTTTCTCATCAAACGCATCTTTCATGCCCATATCGGCTAAGATCTCCGACAGAACGATATTGTAGTCACTTGTGAACTCCGGCATGAGCGCATTGACTTCCGCAAAGCTGTCTTTGTTTTCCCAGAAAGACCAGTACTCTTCCGGCGTCATATTTGCCATAAAGTCGTTGATATCGAAAGATTTGTCATTCGGAAGGATCGTCATGAAACCGTACTTTCCATCTTCATACGGTTTCAGAAAGCCCGTGGCTTTTCCGTTATCAAGATAGACCCCTTCGTTGCTCTGAAGGAACTTCCCTTCCTTTTTCTCCCCGTTTCCATTTGTGAAATCGCGCGTCTGTATGTGCCCGGCATCATATGTTATATCCCATTTCCCATCGAAGGCGATCGCATTTACGAGCACCATTACCCCTGAGGACTGGAGCCTGTCGATCAGATCCTTTATCATGCCGTCGGTCTTTTCCGAGACCCACTTGTTGATCGTCGCTGCTCCGGTGTCACTGAACTCAATAATGTCCACATTGGCATCAAAGTGATGTTTCACATAATCGAGATAATCAGAATACACGAACTTGGCTTTGTTCTGATTGAGCCATACCGAATTCGCGATACTTAATGTATCGTTCTGAAGCGAATTCATACGATTTACAGAATACTGAAAAGCAGAAGCATTATCCGCGCCCGGGATCATCGTGTTCATCATCTGATCGAGGGTATCCCCGTCCGCACCGGCCGCACACATCTGCATACAGAAAAGAAGCGAATCCGGAGAGATCATTACATTCTTTCCTTTATCCTTCGAAGCACATTCTTTCATCAGGGCGAAGATGAACTGGGAATATGCCTTCTTCAATTCCTCGTCGCTCATCGCCTGCATTGTGTTCGATGTATTGGCCAGCTGGAAGATCGCCTGTTTCCCGTTGGTCCTCTCCAGAACCGACGGGTCTGAAGGCTCCTCCGTTTTGGTTTCTTTCGTCACGCTCGCCTTTCCGCCAACTGTACTTTTTGTTTTCTTCCCGCAGGCGGTCCCCATAGAAAGGATCATCGACGCCATCAGAAGCATTGCCACTATCTTTTTCATTATTCGTTTCCTCTCTTTCGTGCTTGTTGATTTCGTTATTTTTCTATATGAATGGTAAATACCAGATCTTCCAGTAATCCATTGTTATCAAATGCATATATCATGAGGTAGTCTCCCTGATCGTTTCTTTTCAATAAAGAAAAGTGCGTGAAGAACCCGTCGCCTTCATCATAGTGAAATCCGAGAAGTGCTTCAAGTGTCACGGAGCCGATTGCATTTCCCGATTCGTCCATGATTGTCAGCATATCATCCGGAGCATTATCCACGGCCAGCAGATCCCCGCCAAGATCGAAGACCGCTCCGATCGCCCGCGAATCATCTCCTGCCGAAGGAAGTTTCCTGATGAGTTTTCCTTCAGGCTCCAGCTGATAGGCAACTACAGCAGAGGTATCCGTGTGTTCGGCAGCACGGGCGAAGATATATTTTTCCGTCAGGAAAAGAGACTGGACTTCCGATTTGCTTTCTCCGCTGACGTTCGGGATCTCCAGAGAAAATCTCTCCGATGTCACAGTTTTTGTTTTCGGATCGAAATGCAGACGTCTTATGGAATCCAGATATACTACGTAGCTTAAGATCAGGGATCCGTCCGGAGAAACGGCCAGATCATTTAAGCAGGACAGGATCTTCTGTTTCCCGCCGGATCCTTCGACCATAAAGAACTTATCCGGCGCTTCCGGATCCGGATAAAGCGTCACCGCATCCCCGTCCAGGAGTTCTTCGGTCACGGCATTCTGTCCGAAGGAAATAGTTTTTATAAGCTTCATCTCCGCATCTGTGATCTGATAGACATATACCAGACAGGAGCGGATGTCATATGTGTAGAGGTACTTATCCGAAGACGCCGCATGTGTCGCGGTCGAGGAGAATGTCACGAAGCCTCCGCCGGCTTCTTTATACACATGCTCACTGAAGCGAGCCTGAAATGGCGTGATGGTATACTCCCCGATCCTCATCTGCTGAACGGTCGTCTGATGTTCCCCGCTTTCAAACGCAAAATCAGGATCTTTCAATCCCAGATCCGGCAGGTGGAACTCGATATTGGAGAAGAATTCCTTCGACTCGAATGGCGCGCCGATGGGATATCCGTTCACGGTGATACTTATCGTCATCGAAGACTTTTCATCACGGTACAGAAAAGTGGTCTGCTCAAGATCGATCTCCGATCCGAAATGCATGTCTTCAAAATTGACGAAATCATATCCGCCGATCGTCGTTACCGGCAAAGTTCCGTCCGCATAATCTTTCAGAGAAATGTAGTACTTATACTCGTCGGAGAAAGCATGGATATCTTCTGTGACGATGGACAGCTTCACATAATTGTAATCCACATGCTGAAGATCTCCGTAGAATTCGAAATAGCTTCTTTTGTCTTCATCGATGCTTTCTTCGCGAAGGCATTTCAGGCTGTTCGGCACATCGCAGGACCAAAGCTTCGCATCGATCCTATATGTGCTGCCCTTTGATTTCGCGGAAGTCGGATCCGAGCCGGAATTCCCCGCATCAGGATCTGCTGCATTTGCTGTCTGGGAGGGCCGTTTCTCCTTCCCGGCCGTGCTCTCCTTTGCACTCTTTGAACAACCGCTCAAAAGAATCCCCACTGCGAGTATCAGCGCTCCGATTTTTCCGACCAGATCGTGGTTCTGACTATACATTGAATCTGCCCCTTTTTCTTTTTCACTTCCCGGCATCTTCGTTATTTCCGATCGCCGGTCTGCATATTAGACGATGCTATTTATATATCTGTTGCACGTATTCTGTGTTAAAATGCAGTTAAATCTAATCAGCAAAGGAGATCGTGCCATGGAGATCATTATTTATCGTTGTAAGAAGTGCGGAAATATCGCAATCAAACTGGTCAATTCCGGTGTTCCCATGATGTGCTGCGGGGAGAAGATGGAAGCCCTTGTGCCCTCTTCCGTAGATGCATCCCTGGAAAAGCATGTACCGGTCATCACCCGTGACGGAAACCTGGTCGCGGTCTCGATCGGATCCACTGCACATCCGATGGTGGAAGAGCACTACATCCAGTTCGTGATCCTTGAGACCACCGCAGGTGTTCAGATCGCGGAACTGCATCCGGGCGACGACCCGAAGGCCGTCTTCCCGATCCTTCCTTCCGTGGAAGTAAAGAACGCCTACGAGTACTGTAACCTTCACGGACTCTGGGTCAACGCCTGACCATCAGACCGTAGCTTCCATAAGACCAAGGGGGCTTCTCCGAAGCCATTTGTCGTAAAATTCCGCGAAATCTATTTTTATACGGCACTGTTTTGTCCAACTGCCGTATAGATTTGATTTCTTCAATCTATACGGCATTTTTACGCTCGTTTGCCGTACAGAATCCACTTTTTCAATTTCATACGGCACTTTCTTTTCCCAACTGCCGTATAAATCGACGATTTCTGATTTCATACGGCAATTTGCTCTGAAATTGCCGTATGAAAACCACTTCCCCATTTTTTTACGGCACCGCTCGGTTTCAGCTGCCGTAAAAATTTGCATTTCCCAATTTTTTACGGTCGTTTGCGCTTCCGTCTCCCTCTTCATCGCCTCATCCTCGTATCTTCCCAACAGAGAACAACACAAAAAGGGCGCCTCATCATGAGACGCCCTTCATTTTGTTTATAATGATCCGCTTGCTTCTCTTATGCGTTTACGATCTTCTCGTTATTGAAAAGATTGCTGACGATACCCAGACAGAGGATACCGAATACGATATTGATCACGCATGTCATCAGGATCTCGGTCGTGGAAACACCGGAAAGAAGAAGGTTCTTCGTAAGGTATGTGGAGTTCCACATCGGGATCAGGTAGTTCTTAAAGCCGAAGTTTGCGAGCAGGGACTGCGTGCTTTCATTCGAGGTCAGGAAAGATCCGAGGAACAGTACCATGATCGGAATGACAGAAAGCGTCTGCGCAGAACGGGCGGTCTTTGCAAGTGTGGAGATGATCAGGATCAGGCCCACAAGTGCGAATGCTTCACAGATAATGACCGCAAAGGTCAGGATATAGTCCGTAGCAGCATAGGATACAGCATATTCGCCAAGCATATCGTTGAACTTCGACATGAGGTAAGCAAGACCTGCGAAAGCGGAAACGGCACTGATGCCGGCTGCCGTCATAACGGCGAATGCTTTACCGATTGCAACACTGCTTCTTCTTACCGGCGTGATGAGCACGGTATTTAAGAAATTGCTCTCCTTGTCACCGGCGATGATGTTGCTGGCCAGAGACATGATACCGTAGATGATCGTCATAACCAGAAGACCCGGTACCATGCTGGCGATCATGTTCTTGGCCATGTAGTCCTCGTCACCCAGATCGTAGGTAATACTTGTATCCGCATTGATCGTGAACACCTCCGGACGGAGCATATCAAGAAGCGTGGAGACTTTCTCACGAAGCTTCAGGGAATCGTTGTCCGAAGAGTT
This sequence comes from Clostridia bacterium, assembly GCA_016287245.1. GTDB lineage: Bacteria > Bacillota > Clostridia > Saccharofermentanales > Saccharofermentanaceae > Scatonaster. Next base: position 75,585 of record JAEEWG010000007.1, on the reverse strand, counting down.
GTAGTAGATCTCGATGTTCGGAACATTCGTGCTTTCCGGATCGATCTTAAAGCCTTCAGGGAAGATCAGAAGCATCTTCGCATCCTTGCTCTTGATCCGGTCGATGCAGTCATTCTTTTCAACCTTCTCATCTGAAAAACCGATCGCTTTAAGACTCTCGGTCAGATCCTGCGGTGCATTCATGTAATATGCGTTATAGGTCGTTTCCTTCTCTTCTGTATCGTTTAAGGCCGTCATGAGATAACCTTCCATGAACATGATGGCAAACGGAAGAAGGATACACATCAGAAGGATCGTCTTATCCTTGAGGATCGATCTGATCTCTTTCTTATAAACTGTGGAAATATCTTTAAACATAATCTTATTTCACCTAACTTTCGAAATCGTCTTTCCTTACTTGTTCTGGTACTGCTTGTAGATGTCGTAGAAAGAGTCCTCAAGAGATCTTCCCTGCATCAGGTTCGGCAGTGTGTCATTGACGACGATCTTTCCGTTGACGATCATGGCCGCGCGGTCACAGATCTTCTCGACCAGATCGAAAAGATGGGTGGATATGATCATGCATTTTCCTTCTTCTTTCATGCGCAGGATGAAGTCGCGGACGTCGCGCGATGCGATGATATCCAGTCCGTTCGTCGGCTCATCCAGGATGATGAAATCCGGGTCGTGAATCACAGAAACGGCCAGCGAGACCTTCTGCTTCATGCCCTGAGAGAGCTTACTGATCTTCGTGTCGGCAAAAGAGTCGACACCGAATGTGGCAAACAGCTCCTTCTTTCTTTCCGCTGCTTTTTCCTTCGGAACGTGATACAGTCCCGCAAAATAATCGAACATGTCGTTCGCTGTGGACTTCTTGTCCAGCTGCAGATCCGTGGTCATAAAAGCGAATCTGTTCTTGATGGCGATCGGATCCTCCTTGATGCTCTTGCCATCGTAAAGGACTTCCCCCTTGTCCGGCTTGATCAGCGTCGCCAGCATTCTCATCGTTGTGGTCTTACCTGCACCATTTGGTCCCAGAAGTCCGAATACCTCACCGGAATGCGCGGTAAAACTGATCTCGTCTACCGCAACTTTCTTTCTGTCAGGAAGATCCTGTGCGCGTCTCTGCCTCTCGCTAAGCATAAATGACTTGCTTAGGTTCTTAGCTTCTAGCGTATGCATAAATACTTACTCCTCTGCTTCTTAGTTTCCCATGTAGTTTAAACAACAATTCTTAATATATCACAGTTCCCGAAACCAAAAGTTAAGAATTGATAAAGGATATGTCACTTTCTGCCCGAAAAGATATGCTCCTTCGCTTCCATCGCCGGTTTGTTGTCTCCTGTTTTCTTCAATGATAAAATGAGGAAAAAGTTCAGGAGAAGGAACTATGAAAGAGAAAAAAGGAATCATATTCGACATGGATGGCACGGTCTGGGACAGCTCTGAGAACGTGGCCAGATCATGGACGGTAAAAGTACAGGAAGCGGGTTTTGATAGAGTCGTGACCCAGGATGACATTAAGAGCGTCATGGGAAAGCCGATGGACGTCATTGCAGATACGCTTTTCACGTATACGAAAAAGGGTAAACAGAGAAATGCGCTCCGGGAGGCCTGTGAACACTACGAAATTGAATATTTACGGGAACACGGCGGCACGCTTTATCCGGATGTCATCAAGACATGGGAGAAACTGAAAAAGGACGGCTACCATCTTTATATCGTCAGCAACTGCCAGGCCGGGTATGTCGAGGCTTTCCTCGAATTCTTCAAGATCCCGTGGGGAGATCCTTCCTGCCTCATCGAAGACATTGAGTGCTACGGAAATAACTTCCTGCAGAAGGATGAGAACATCAAGCTGCTTGCCGATAGAAACGGCCTGACGTCCGCATGTTATGTGGGCGATATCCAGAGTGATTACGACGCCACCATGAAAGCGGGATTCCCGTTTATCCACGCCGCCTACGGCTTTGGCACGATCGATGCAGAGGTGCCGAAGATCAGCAAGTTTCGTGAATTAAGGACAGTCATCAAGGAGGTCATCTAATGAACAAGAATCACATCAATATCCCCTCTATTCTGAAGATCGAAAAAGGCGTCACCGGCCGGATCGGCACCTATTTAAAAGAGGCAGATCTTACGGAAGTGACCATCCTTTTCGGAAACGGCCTGATCGACATGTTCGGCGATACAGTATTTAAGTCCTGCGAAGAAGCCGGCGTCTCTATCCTCCACCATCAGGAGATGGATACCGTGGATTTTAACGATATCACGGACCTCGCATTTCAGATCCCGAACAAGACGAAAGCGATCGTCGGCATGGGCGGCGGCAAGGTGATCGATGCCGCCAAATACATCGGATTCATTCTTCAGATCCCCTTTATCAGCGTACCGACAAGTTCCTCGTCAGATGGCTTTTCCAGTTCGAGCGCCTCGCTCACGATCGGCGGGCACAGAAGATCTCTTCCGGCCAAGCTTGCCTTCGGCATCCTTGTAGATACGGACGTGATCAAGAGCGCCCCTGTCCGCTTCCTTTATTCCGGCGTCGGCGACATGGTCGCGAAGATCTCCTCGACCTACGACTGGCAGCACGAAGAAGATCTCGGATATACCGAGGTCAACGACTTCGCTTTCATGATCGCCAAGAAGGCGGTAAATTCTTTTGTCCGCACCCCGTTTGAATCCATCAACGAAGAACTCTTCTTAAAAGAACTTCTCGATTCTCTGGCCATGAGCGGCATCGCCAACGAGATCGCCGGATCCTCCGCACCGACCTCCGGAAGCGAACACCTGATCTCCCACGCACTGGATCTTCTGCTTGAAAAGCCGCAGCTCCACGGCGTACAGGTCGGTATCGGCACATATATCATGTGCAAGATCTGTGATCACCGTTACCAGAGGATCGATACTGTCTTCACCAAGACCGGCTTCTGGGACTTCTGCGCGACTCTTGACCTGAAGGCGCAGGATTACTGCGATGCGATCGATATGGCCCCGCAGATCAAGCCGCACAGGCACACCTATCTGCATGAAGAAAAATACAGAGAGCTCGCGAAGAAACTGATTGCAGAAGATCCGAAACTCAAAGCGATCCTGAAGTAACGGCCGGTACATTCCGTCAATGAGAAAAGAGCCGTCCCGGATGTCCGGGACGGCTCTCTTTTTTAGTAGAGTAGATTTTATTCCATCAGTTTCTCACAGTATGCGGGAGAGAAGGAATCGGTGATGAACCAGATCACACAGATCACGTCATCGTCCACTTCGCGTGCATACCAGTAGTAGAGGAGGCCTGACATCGTGCAGATCTCTCGTACGTATTCTTTGTCACCGATAGTGACTTTCGTCCTTTCCTCGTATGTCGGTGTAATACCGAATTTTCTGACCACGCCGGTAGTGTATTCCCTGGTGTCATCGAGATACTCTTCTGCGGTGTAGTCCGGATCTTCCGGAGATGCCAGTTTCCGGTTCAGGAAAAGTATCTCGATGCCCGGGCCATCAGCACCAAAATAACTGTCCATGATCATCGAACTCAGGCGGACCGTATCTTTTTCTGTCGAGCACTCCTCCAGGTCATCCGCCATGGCCATCTCCATAAAGCTGTCATCGGCTTTTTCAAATCCGTCCGGGAGATGGATCTTAAAGTCCGCATATTCATTGATATACAGATTCTCTTCTTCAGAGTACACGCCCGGCTGATAATTCGTGCCGGCCATAGAGGATCCGAACATCGCCGGATCGACTTCAGATACTTCCGGATCCGGGATATACGAAGGCTCTGCTTTCGGTGTAAATCCCTCCCCGTAAGAAAGACCGTAACCGAGCTCGAACAGATGCTCATCTGTACCGATCTTTCCTCTGGCGCCATACCACGGCTCAGGAAGTCTTCCGGTAAAATCCGCGCAGCCGCAGAGCACATCCGAGATCCCCTTGCCTTCCGAACCCGGCAGATAGCACATGACGACACTGTCCCAGGCTTCGTAATCCGTCCGGTTATAAAGGACATTTCTTCCGGCCACGATACAGGTGACCGTGGGCTTTCCGAGGGCTCTGGCCTTGTCGATCGAATTTCTGTTGTCCGAAAGGCCCTTCATTCCGCAAAGATCCAGATCGTCCGTATCGCCGTACCATTCGGCATAGGCATCCTCGCCGACACAGAGCAGGACCACGTCCGCATTTTCCGCTTCCTTGGAATCGGTGATCACTTCGATCCCGTAATCCTTTGCATATCTCACGAAAGCTTCCAGGATCGTCGTGACCCCGGCAATATTCTTCGTCGGGCTCTGGTTCCAGCCCATCGTCCATCCGCCGCACTGTACCCGCGGATTATTCGCGGCAGGTCCCATGACATAGACTTTTGTGCCTTCTTTGAGCGGCAGCGTGTTATTCTCGTTTTTCAGAAGAACGAGGCTCTTCTCGACCAGTTTTTCCGCCACAGCACGATATTCGGGAGAACCTACATCTTCCTGCTCTGTCTTTATATTCTCGCAGAACGGATCATCGAAAACGCCTGCTTCCTTTTTCACTTTGATGATGCGTGTGACAGCATCGTCGATGCGCTCCATCGTGATCTTCCCGCTGTTTACGGCATCGATGATGATCCTTCTGGCATCGTCATATCTTAATCCTTCCATGAGCAGATCGATCCCGCAGTTGATCGCAGAGATCACCTGCTCATCAAACGTCTCCGGAGATGTATTCCGGATCGCCATGCTGTCGCTCATGACAAAGCCTTCTAAGCCCATCTCGTCTTTGAGTTTCCAGATATAGTCTCCGTTCTCATGCATCTTCGTGCCGTTTAAAGAAGAATAGCTGACCATGACGACCTTTGCACCGGCGTCGATCTGCGCCTGATATACCTTCAGCAGTTCATTGATCTGTTCTTCGGAAAGACGCGCATCGCCGCGGTCGATGATTCTCGGATAGTCAGACTGTTCGCCGGTGCCGTACTTGACGTTACCGTCTCCGAAATAGTGCTTCGCTGTCGCGATGACACCGCCATCGACAAGGCCTTTCGTGTAGGCCGTGCTCATCCTCGTAATGATATCGAGATCCGAACTGTAGCATTCGTAGTTTCTGCCCCATCTCGGGTCATTGGACTGCGCGACACAGGGATAAAGATTCCATAAATTATGGCACAGCTTCGCCTCATCGGCAGTAATGCGTCCGAGCTGGTACGCGAGCTCTTCGTCATTGGCCGCACCGACTCCGATATTGTGAGGGAAAATGACCGAATTGATGCAGTATCCGACGCCGTGCACATCATCCTGTGCGACAAGATACGGGATCCCAGCTTCCGATTCGATGGCCTGCTTTTGGAAAGAATCCAGAAGCTCCCGCCACTCTTCTGCCGTCGCCGCTCCCTCATCCGCGTAGATACTGCCATAGCCGTACTTTTTGATCGGTTCTTCTTCGTCCGTAAGGAGCGCATAATGGATCGGCTGGACCATCTGCGCCACTTTCTGCTCAAGGGTAAGCGTGCTGACGATCTCCTCCGGAGTCATCGTGGCATACATCTGGTACTTATATTCATACGTAGGAGCGGGGACCGAAGAAGACTCCTGCGCCTCTGAAGAAGACAGATTCCCGTCCACATATTCGATCAGCATCTGCTGCACATACTGATAGTGATGGCTCTCATAGAGCTTTATGACCGCCATCGGAGATCCTTCTTCACAGTGCGAGTTGATCCGCTCTTGCAGATGTCTGACGCTTTCTGTCGTAGAATCGCCATCTTCAAAATACTCCGCATAGTCTTCATCTTCCTGGTTTCCGGCAGTGATATAGACTTTCTTTCCGATCTTTTTATTTCTGTCAAAGTATCCGTAGTCGCTAAGGAGGTCGGTGTAATCGCCCATGTTGCGGGAATACGGCGACCAGAAAGCCGGGCTTCCGATGATATAGGCGCCGAACGGCTGGTTACTGTAACTGTCGCTTTTAAAGAGTGCATAATGGGCGAATACACCGCCGAGGGAATGTCCGAAAAGGGTGGATCTTCCGTAGTCGATCTTATATTTTTCTCCGAGATACGGCATGAGGTTATCCGTAAGAAAATCGAGGAACTTTTCCTTTCCTTCGCAGAAGATTGCGGAGCGCTCTTCGTTATCCGAATTACAGATGGAATAGTCCTGTCCGACCGAGATCAGGATCTGCGGCTGCGCGCGCCCTTCTTCCATCTCGGAAAGAAGAGAGGCGATGTCGTTAAAGCGCCAGACGGCATCGGTCAGAAGAAGTGCCGGAAGGGCTTTATCTTCTTTTTCGCTGCCCTTGGGGAGCGCGACATGCACCACGAATTTCCTGTCGAGCTCTTCGTCATAGAAATGGTATTCACGGATCTGATCACGGAAAGGGCTGACCAGGTCTTTTTCAAAGTCCCAGGCCTTCTCGTCGGACTCTTCGCGGTCCCTTATCATCGCCTCGGCCCTTCTTTCATTCGTCGTGCCGATCGGAAGCTCCTGATAGGTTTTTTCGTCCAAAGAAGAAAAAGCCCGAAGGATATCTTCCTCTGCCCGTTTTGGATCGAAATGATCCGATATATAGGCGTTCTCATAATCTTTTTTCTGATACTCTTTCATAAGATCCGGAAGGATCTTCTTTAAGTCTTCGTAATCCTGGATCCGCCTGCTTTCCAAAGTACCGTTTTCCAGAACGTAATACCAGCCATAGCTGTCCTCTTTGTCAAGACAGATCGCGACCATGCATCCGTAGCTTCGCCCGTCCACGATGTAACCGGCGACATACGGCTGGAATGTCTTTTTATATTCTTCTTTTTCTTCTTCTGTCCAGTCGGAATATTGTTCCGGATGCTCCTTCATATGCGTGAGCATATCTTCCTTTTCCCAGATCTCCAGGTACACACCTTCGCCGTACGGATCCTGCTTCGATCCGTTTTCTGAAGCTGTCTTCCAGGGCTCATCGAGGATCGTAAGAGGACCTTCCTCTATACTTGACAGTTCTTTCTCCGTCATGTAGTTTTTAAGTTTTTCCGTCTTCTTACATCCGGAAAAGCACTGTACCAGAATCACTGTGGTCATTATGAGGCTGAGTATCTTTTTTCTTTGCACGATAAAAAACCATCCCTTCATGTCTTTCTATCCTGATATTAACGACCGGACATGGAAATCGAAGGGATGTTTTATGGATTTTATGTGGAGACGGATCTTTTAGAGGGAAAAGATCTTACGTCTGGATCGTGGAGTAGGAAGCGATCTCTTCTCCGGTTTTTGCATCGACCACGACCGCTTCAGAAGCATTTTTTCTATATCCGGTATAGACCAGAACGGGATTCCCGTTATCGTTCCAAATCAAGAGTTCTGCAGACTGAAGATTATGCTCACGGGTCACATAATCTTCGGACACTTCCGGCGTTGCAGAAAAACCCGAAGGGATATCCACCAGGGCTATATTGATCGTTACGTATGGTCTTCGGTAACTGCTCATCACACGGATAAAGCCGCTTTGGACCTTCACGCCCTGATAGTACTGGGTATAGTCATAGACTACATCGCCTATCGAATCGATCGTGCCCGTGAAAACCAGATTATCGAATCTGTCTTCGAAGTGGAATACCCTCTGCAGCGTCGCAATACAAAGGTACGCTTCTTTTTCGGTGTCCACGCGCGCATCCGAGAGCTGCCCGCCGGCCATGAAACTGGTCCATCCGTTTCCGCACTTGTCATAGACCAGCATGCTGTCCGGATCCGGATCGAAGAAAAAGATATCTCCCTCGTCGGTAAACAGAAACCATCCGCCCTCGGTATCTTGGAATTGCGGGAAGAATTCGCCGACCATCTCCGGCCTAACATATTCGTCCATGGTAGGAATCGTTTTCACATCTACCCCGTCATACATATCCCGGGCGACGCGAAGTGGTTCTCTGCAGGTGATGCTGCCTTCCGCATCTTGAAAAATAACGGTCAGGATAACATACTGACTCCTCTCGTGCGGACGGTGGACTTTTCCCGTGGATTCGATCAGGGATTCATCGGAACTGATCCATGTGGTGGAAATGCCGTTGATCTCAGATGGAAGATTCAGATCCTTTGTTATGTTCAGGAATGACTCATCCGTGATCAGTGTGCGGAACTCTCTTTCCGCATTCGTCAGCTCGTTTGAGACCTTCCCGGAAGATTCATAGTATCCCTCCTGGACATAGACCGGATCGGTCCCGCTTCTATACTCTTCCAGAGGGATCTGTTCCTCTTCTCCGTTTTCGAGGTATCTTTCCAGGATCACTTTCCCGGAACTTTCGACAATGTCTTTTCCCGGAGCTGTTGTATCGGAAGTGCCTTCCGGATCCGAAGATGTTTCACTTTCAGATATGTCGGAACTATCTGAAACTTCTTCTGTTTCCGTAGCTGACGTATCCTCCTTCGTCTCAGAAGCAGACGTGTCCTCTTTGGATTCGACTGTCTCAGAGGTCGTCTGAGAAGAGTCGGACTCTTTTTCCGTTTCTGACTTTCCGGAACAGCCCGGAGCCATAAGGAAAACTGCCACCATACATCCTGCGAAAAACCGTTTCATATAATTCCTCCAACACCACTATTTCAGATGCCACATCTCCCCGTTCGGCATGATGTGCACATCTCCCGAAAGCACTTCCATTATCTGCCCGGAATCCTTATCCCGGATCACTGTCTCTTCCCGGAAGAAAGGATCTTCGAACCATCTGTTGAAATAAAGACGGTTTCCTTCCATATAGAAAAAGCTTTCTTTTTCTGTGATCTGTATCGTTTTCTTAACGGGCCAGATCAGTTCCAGTGTAGCATTATTCGGCTGTCGTGTCAGCGTCAGCGGATGCTCGAAAAGGCGAAGATTGTAGCAGTCCTTGACGGAGGAAAGCGGAATCTCATCGATCTCCCTTACTTCCCGGGATTTGCAGTCGAACTGGAGGATATGGATCTTTTCGGAAGAAAAATCGACACGTACGAAAGAGATCTTCCCGTCGTAATATACAGGTTCTCCGAGCGCGGAATGCTGATGACCCTTGACCGGTTCGATCACTTCGCCGTCCGGATAGTGGATCAGATACAGCTGGTTTCCTTCAAAGCTGGTCCCGTTTTCAAAATGGTAGAGTTCCTGAAGTTCATAAAGATCCCCGTTATCGTAGTCCATGGCATAATACCATTCGCTCGTGCCCTCCCGCACGGGGCGCAAAAAAGTGATCCCGTTGAGGTCTATTTCTTTCATGCTTCTTCCTCCGGTTTCTTCGTTTTAGATGATGCGCGTCCTTCCGCCGCCGGAAGTTCGATCGTCGCGAGCACCGCATCCCCGTCATTTCGGATCCAGCAGGTGCCGCCCTGTTTTTCGAGGATCAGCCTGGCCAGATAAAGTCCCAGACCGGAACCGCCGCTTCTTCTGTTTCTTGACTGGTCGGGCCGGTAGAACGGCTCGAAAAGATGAGCGATGTCTTCCTTATCGATATGTGCTCCGGTGTTTCTGATCTTCACGCGGATCACGGTGCTTTCGTTCTTCTCGTTTTTCCCGCCGTTTCGGATCTTCTCCTTCTCGGCATCGACCTCGACGGTCTCGCCTTCTTCGGTGTAGAAAGCCGCATTACTTAAAAATGCGCCGAGCGCCATCGAAGTCAGTTCCTTATTGCCCACGAAAATGAGGTCGTTTTCAAACGACAGTTCCACCTTTATCCCGCGCGCTTCAAAGAGAGCTTCGCACTCTTCCATCTTCTCTTCGAGGAGCTGTACCATATCTGTTTCCATCGTGACGATCTCTTTTCCTGACTGCATCTTCGATGCCGTCAGAATGTCGTTGATCAGCTTTTCCATGCGCTTTACGGAGCTAAGTGCATGCGGGAGATATTCTTCGTGATCGGAATAAGGACCGACCCCTTCGATCATGCCGCGAAGCTGGCCTTCGAGGACAGTGACCGGTGTCTTGAGCTCATGGGAAGCCGCCGAGAAGAACATGGTCTTCTGGCTCTCGAGTTCTTTTCGGAGCGCGACCTCTTCCGAGAGCTCTTCGTTCTTCTTACTAAGCGTCTGCATCTTCTCTTCGAGCGCCTCGGCCATAACGTCCAGATCCCGTGCCAGATCGCCGATTTCATCTTTTCTTCTCGAGGCGCATTTCTTGCTGAAATCCATATTGGCCATCGCCTTGGATACTGCACTGATCTTCTTGACCGGCTTGGCGAAAAGGAGCGTATAAATGCACGAGCACAGAAGAGAAAGTACCGTGATGCACACGATCATGACCGGCATGCTTTTCCGGATCGAAAGCCTCGTGAAATTCTCTTTCGTTTCATTTAGGAAAAACACCAGCTGGTAGCGCGGATTCTCATTGGATTTCCAAAGGGAGATCTCGGTTTGGTACCAGAAGTCAAAGGTGCCCGTATCCGTCTTATCGATGAGGGCTTCCCGCCGCTCATCCACTTCCTTTTTCGTTTTCAGGGAGAGCTTCGAATCCGTGTCAGCGAAGACCTTATAATCGATCGTGGATCTGTCCATGTTATAGATGGCGATATCGATGCCGGTCTCACGGATAAAGTCGTCGATGATCTTCCCGCCCTCGCGCTCCGGCACGCCGCTCAGCTGACGGGAAAGCTGGAAGACTCTCATATAGCCTTCGTCCTTCGTATCCTGATAGGTCTTCGGCGTACTTAAATAGAGCGTCGCGCAGATCAGGACACCCGCCACGATCTGTATGATGAAGGTGATCAGGAACACTTTTACGGACAGCCGGTTAAAGATCCTCTTTCGCAACTTTATACCCCCGTCCCCGCACCGTCTCGATGCAGTTTCCTTCTTCGCCCAGTTTGTGCCTTAAGTTCTTGATATGACTGTCCACGATACGCTCATCCACGAAGGCGTTATAGTCCCAGAGCATGTCGAGAAGGACTTCTCTTGTAAATACACGTCCCGGATGCTTCAGAAGAAGCGCCAGCAGGTCGAATTCTCTGGAGGTAAGCTCCACGCTTTTTCCTCCGGCGATGACTTCCATCGTATCCGCATTCATGGAGATATTTCCATAGACAGTAAGATTACTGCTTTTCCCTGTATCCGCTGTGTCTTCTCTTCTTAGGACCGCACGTACTTTACGAAGGAATACCGGCATGGAAAAGGGCTTCGTGACATAGTCGTCCGCCATGCAGTCATAGCCTTTAAGAAGAGATTGCTCATCGCCTAATGCCGACAGGAAAATGACCGGTACGTCCGACTGTTTCTTCACTACTTCGCACACACCGTACCCGTCGATCTTCGGGATCATGATGTCCAATATCACCAGATCGAACGGTTCTTTTGCAAAAAGAGAAAGCGCGGAAACGCCGTCTTCTGCGGACGCGACTTCATAGCCCTCGTTTTTGAGATAATTCACGAGGAGCTCACAGATCGCCGGTTCATCTTCTACAACAAGTATCTTTTTCATGACTTCATTATAAAGCAGGATTATGAATTTTGTGTGGAAGAGCGAAGAAAACCTTAACCCCCGCTTTACCATTCCTTAGTATTTTCTAGACCCATACTTTATCTTTGTCCGATAAGATGGAAACATCAAGAAGAAGGAAGGTCAGAAAATGGCGAATACATCCGTGACAAAACAGCAGAAAAAAGACACCTGGATCCACTATCAGATCGTGAAGAATTACGATCTGAAGACCATAAGCAAAAGAAATATCGCCAGCCGCACCTTTATTGAATCCCTGGATTTTGACGACAAAACGAGACAGAGGATCCTCGCCCTGGGGCAGAGCGCTCTTCTGAATAACGGCGTCGTTTTCGCATATGAAAAAGGGAAACTCCTCCGCTCTGTCTTTATCGTCGAAAAGCACGAGAAGAGCTTTGACTGCGATTTCACCTTCATCGACGGAGATGTAAGCCCCGAGGATAAAGAGGATATGGAGAAGGATATCATGCGCCAGATCGCGCTTCTTAACTACTACGCCAAATTCGAAAAAGGAACTTATCTCGGGAGGATCGTCCCGAAAGTACAAAAAGTAAAGCGACCGTCCGGATGGGCGATCGCTTTGCTGATCAGTATAGGTTTTGCATTTGCCATGTATCCGGTCACGAAGAACATCGGTTTTTCTGTGGCGACCGGGCTTTGCCAGTTCGCACTCTGGTATTCGATCTTAAATTCGAAACTCGTGCTTCTATCTGACGAAGATAGCAGGATGGATCAGTAAGGATCACTCCTTACTTGCTTCCGCCTTTTTCTCTGCTTCTTCCTCTTCGGTAACAAATGCTTTGTTTGCTCCCTTATATTCCTTCTCTTCGAGAGGGAGGATCGCGTTAAGGATGATACCTACCAGAGCACCAACAGCCAGACCTGTCAGCTGGAAGTCAACAGAACCGATGGAGAACAGGATCGCACCTGCAGCGTTATGGTACTTCACACCTACGGAAAGACCCAGGATCAAAGCCGCGATGATGATGTTTCTGCCCTTGCTGAAGTCAACCTGATTCTCTACGATGTTACGTACACCGACGGCAGAGATCATACCGTAAAGTACGAGGGAAACACCACCTACAGTTGCTGACGGCATGGAGCCGATCAGAGCTGCAAATTTCGGTGAGAAGGAGAAGATCACTGCGCAGTAAGCTGCGATACGGATAACTCTCGGATCGTATACTTTTGTAAGAGAAAGAACACCGGTGTTCTCGCCGTATGTTGTGTTCGCCGGAGCACCGAAAAGAGATGCAAGCATTGTCGCAAGACCATCGCCGAGGAGCGTTCTGTGAAGACCCGGATCCTCGATGAAGTTTCTGTTCGTGGTAGAAGAAATCGCGGAGATATCGCCGATATGCTCGACCATTGTTGCAAGCGCGATCGGCATGATGGTGATGATCGAATTGGCAATCAGGGAACTGTCCGGATCCTTGAATACTTCAAATGCCGTATCCTGCATATCGAACGGAAGTCCGATCCATGCCGCTTCTTTTACTGCTGTAAAATCAACGATACCGAGGATGCATGCTGCGATGTAGGAAACAACGACACCCAGAAGGATCGGTACGATCTTGATCATGCCTTTGCCGTAAATGTTGCAGACCACTACGACCAGGATCGCCAGAATTGCAACGACCCAGTTATCTTCGCAGCTGGAAACAGCAGATCCGGAAAGCGTAAGACCGATAGCGATGATGATCGGGCCGGTAACGATCGGCGGGAAGAAACGCATAACTTTCTTCTGTCCGAAAGCCTTGATGAGTCCTGCCAGGACAAGATAGAGCGCGCCGGCTGCCAGAACACCTATGCAGGCATAAGGAAGCAGCTCCGTGTGAAGGATTTCATTGCCGTCTTCCACGGTCCATGCAATCGCTTTATATCCTCCGATAAATGCAAAGGAAGAACCTAAGAATGCAGGTACTTTACCCTTTGTGAGAAAGTGGAAGAGTAATGTACCCAATCCTGCGAACAGAAGTGTCGCAGATACAGAAAGACCGGTCAGTGCCGGTACGAGAACTGTCGCACCGAACATCGCAAACATGTGCTGAAGTCCGAGTACGAGCATCTTGGGATATCCGAGCTTTTTCGCGTCGTATATCGCTTCTTTGTTATCACCCATAAAACACCCTCCTTGTGATTTTTACCTTAAAATAATTGTAACACTCTTAAGGAAAACGGAAGGGGTTTCAGGAAGGATTTTTGCTCTTTTTTTCGCAGAGTTTTTTGATTACAGGGAAGCCTGCTTCTTCGTCTTACAGACCTTTTTTCTTCAGATCGGAAACGATCTGTACGAAGGTCTCCCGGACGTCGAATCCGTCGATGTTTTCTCTATTGAGATCGATGACATCTCCGTGAGAGATTCCTCGTTTTCCAGGAGCAGTCCAGAAGTGATAATCCTGTCCCCAGCAGAAAGATTTCGCACCCACAAGACCGTCGTTCGGACCATCGAAATGACCGACCAGAAGTGTGGAAAAATTCAGAGGAAATCTTCCCGATCCCGGGCGGTTCAGTTTCGATCCGAAACTTTGGCAGTAGATGCCCTCCGGATCCGGCATTTCTTCGTTTAAGCGGACCGCAGCAGAAGAGGTTAGATCTGTTACCGCGGCGAGAAAATTCGGGTTCGGATCTCCGGCTTTGCGAAGCGCCGCTTCGTACATTCCAGCCACCCGGATCTGATGGGATTCTCCGATTCTACTTAAAAGGTAATCTGCAAATTCACATCCTCTATGCGGCGTGTTGATGGTCGTAAGACTGGCCACATAAGGACCCGCGCCGTACTTGGCGATCGCCATGCGGCAGTCAAGTCCGCCCTTGGAGTGCGCGATGATGTTGACCTTCTCACTTCCTGTTTCTTCGCATACTTTCTTAATGCGCTCGGCCAGTTCTCTTCCCGATATTTCCACCGATGCTGCAGACTGCTGGTTCCCGTAGAAGACTCTCGCACCGTTCTTTTCGAGCTGCTCGGGGATACGTCCCCAGTAGTTAAAGAAACGGAAGTCTCTAAAGAAAACACCATGCACCATGAGGATCGGATATTTCGTTTCACATATCCGCTCCGCGGCACGCGATTCGTTCAGCAGGATCTTCTCATTTTCGACCTTCACTTCCTTATCGCTGATGCGGATCAGGATACTAAGCGCGATAAGATTAACGATCGGGATCATGCCGCAGGCGATGCCGATGATCCGGTACTTCGCGCCGAGCTGCGATGAGGTCAGATAGATACGGATGATCCCGTTCCAGAATACGAGATTTTCGATCAGGAGGATCAGAAGGATGCTGCCGGTCCACTTCCATCCCGCATCGCCGATCGCCGGGATCCCGTGCTCTTCCAGGGCACCGCACATGGCAGGGATATTGAATACAAGATCCAGGACCATCGAGGCAAGGAATATCTTAAGAAGCGCAGTACCGCACTTCGTGTTCTTCAGTTTCGCCGAGTGAATACGGGAAAGAGATCCCGGAAATGATGGAAGGACCAGGAACAGAAGGAACAGCGGGATCAGGAAGATCAGAGACCACACAGGGATCGGAAGCATCACTATGTTTCCGAGAAGAAACGCACACGCAGTGCCGATCAGAAAATACAGTATTTCAAGGGCGATCATGAATTCACTTTTCCTCCTTCTTTTACTCCTTCACTCATCAGGTCGAGAAGATCCGCCACGTTGGCGACGATCTCGCTACAATCCTTCTTTGAAGGGGTATACTGCATGTACGGATGCTTCAGGGAATATACCATGATGCGCCCGTCGAAACGCTTGTCACTGCCGGCCATGAGGATCGCCGCGGCGGCATTGGAGACACCCGGACGGTAAAAGAGCTTCGCCGCTTCTTTTTCGATCTCGACCTTTTCAAAACCGAGAGTCGCCGCCTGGTGCCGGATGATCGCGATATTGGCAAGGATCGTGACCTCCTTCGGGACATCGCCGAAACGGTCGGTCAGTTCATCTTCGAGATCTTCTCTTTCCTTCCTGCTGGCGATGCTCTGGATATGGCGGTAAACATCCATGCGCTGTCCGTCATCCGGGATGTATTCCGGCGAGATATAGGCATCTTCGCTCATCTTGATGACCGTATCTTCGACCTCCGGGACCCATGTTCCGGAGAGCTTCTTGATCTCTTCGTCGAGCATACGGCAGTAAAGTTCATAGCCGATCACATCCATCTGTCCGTGCTGCTCCGCGCCGAGAAGATTACCTGCGCCGCGGACCTCCAGGTCCTTAAGAGCGATCTTGATACCGGAACCGAGTTCCGTAAAATCGCGGATGGCCGCGAGGCGTTTTTCCGCATCTTCATTAAGCACTTTTTCCGGTTCATAGGTGATATAGGCATAGGCCTGACGGTCCGATCTTCCGACTCGTCCTTTCAGCTGATACAGCTGGGAAAGGCCGAAGCGGTCGCTGTTTTCCACGATGATGGTATTGACGTTCGGCATATCCACGCCCGACTCGATGATCGTCGTACAGACGAGGATATCCGCTTCTCTCCGGATAAAGGATTCGATGATGCTCTCGAGTTCTCTTTCGCTCATCTTGCCGTGGGCAAAGACGATGCGTGCGCCCGGAAGCATCGCCGAGAGCTCCTGTGCTTTTTCCTCGATGTGATGCGTGTTGTTGTAAAGATAGAATACCTGGCCGTGCCGCTCGATCTCACGAAGACATGCCTCCGCCACGATCTGCGGATCGTACTCGATAACATAGGTCTGCACCGGTCTTCGATCCTGCGGCGGTTCTTCGAGCACGGAGATATCGCGGATGCCCGAAAGCGACATGTGAAGCGTTCTCGGGATCGGGGTCGCGGTAAGTGTCAGGACATCGACCGTATTTCGAAGCGTCTTCATCTTCTCTTTATGGTTGACGCCGAAACGCTGCTCTTCGTCAATGACCATCAGTCCGAGGTTTCGCGGCTGGACGTCCTTGCTTAAGACGCGGTGGGTCCCGACGACGACATCGACCGAGCCGTCGTTGATGCCGGTCACGGCGCGCTTGACTTCCTTCGGCGTCGCAAAACGGCTGAGCATGGCGATGCGGATCGGGTATCCTCTCAATCGCTCTTTCAGGTTATCGTAATGCTGCTGCACAAGTACCGTGGTCGGCGCCAGAAGGATGGCCTGTTTTCCGTCCATGACGCACTTGAAGATCGCACGGAAAGCGACCTCTGTTTTACCGAATCCCACGTCTCCGCAAAGCAGGCGGTCCATGGATTTTTTCGACTCCATATCTTTCTTGATCTCAGCGATCGCCGAGAGCTGGTCTTCCGTTTCCTGATACGGGAAATCGTCTTCAAACTGCGTCTGCCAGACGGTGTCCGGAGAAAACGCATATCCGTCCACGGCCTGTCTTTTCGCATAGAGTTCGACAAGGTCGAAGGCGAGCTGCTTGATCGAGTTCTTCGCACGGCTGACGGACTTGCTCCACTCCTGCGAACCGAGGCGGGCAAGCTTCGGCGTCCTGCCGTCGGAAGCGACATATTTCTGGATATGGTCGAGGCGGTCCATCGGGATATAAAGATGGTCGTCGTTGGCGTAGGTGATCTGCAGATAGTCGCGCTTGGTGCCCTCGACTTCGAGGTTCACGAGACCGTCGTAGCGGCCGACGCCGTTTTCGTCATCGACGACCAGTTCGCCCGGCACGAGGTCGGAGAAAAGGTCGATGGTCATGCCGCCCTTTTTCTTCTTCTTGATGCCGCGGTCCACGCCGAAGATGTCCTGCGTGCCGATGAGGATCATGGAGATCGCAGGATATACAAACCCGCTCGGAAGCGGACGGTTCAGAAGGACCGGCATACTGTTCCGCTCGAAAAGAAATGTTCTAAGTTTTTCGGCGCGGCTTCCCGTGCCGCTCATGATGTATGTGATCTGTCCCTTCTTATTTCTCTCGGAGATCATCTCCGCGAGGGATTCTTCGTGACCGCGGTAGCTGTTACATGCCGTACCCGGAATACTGATGCGGATGCCTCCGGGAAGTCCGTTACTCGTGCTCGGCAGAACGGCCATCGAGACCACCTGTTTTTTATCCAGTTCGATCATGGTCTCCGGAATGCTGCCGAGGGCCGTTGAACAGGCGGACGGGACCAGTCCTTTTTCAAAGGCTGTGCGGAAACGCGTCTCGAAATCCGCTGCCACGCCGTCCATGCGGGACCGGACCTGTGCGAATTCGTTTATGTATATCGTATCTCCCCTGCTTCTTACGAAAGAGAGGATCGACTCGGTATTTTCCGAAAATACGGAGATCCATTTTTCCCATCCGGAAAAAGATCCGCCGGACCTTAGTGCTTCGCTTTCTTTTCCGATCATGCGGAGCATGGTGTCGATGTTGTTTCTTTCGGCACCGATGGCCGCCGCCTTCGTAGAGGCTTCCTCACCGATATCGATCATCCTGTCGGCGAGACTCTCCCATCTTTTCTGCGGCAGGATCAGTTCGGAGGCCGGATAGACGGTATATTCCTTGAGCTGCTCTTCCGAGCGCTGTGTCTTCAGATTGAAAAGCTTGATCTGGTCGATCTCGTCATCGAAGAAAGAGACACGCACGCCCATGTCCGAGCCTGCGGGATAAAAGTCAAAGATATCGCCTCTCTGGGAGAACTCGCCCACGCCCTCGACTTCCCTGACGCGGACATATCCCATGAGGCTCAGTGTCAGTGCCAGATCCTCAGGCGCGATCCTTTTTCCGAGGCGGAGCCGTATGGTCGTCTTCATGAAATCTTCCATCGGCAGCATCTTCGTAAGAAGTGCGCCGGCGGTGACGATCAGACAGCCGCAGTCGCGGGTGCCGTACTTGATCAGGGCGCGGACACGTCCCTGCTCGATCTCACGGCTCGATGCCGAGACCGCGGACATATGTGTCTCTCTTCCGCGAAGGACCACACTTTCTTTTTCGAAAAAGGCATCCATATAAGATTTCATCTGGCGGGCGGAAAGCTCGTCGGAAACGAGGATCACCGGGATCGGGAATGTATCTTTTTCACTGTTTTCACTCTGATAAAGTGTCGCCGCAGCAATCAGATATGCCTTCTGCGTCTCGGTCATGCCGGTCAGATTGATGTGTCCTTTTTTCGCAGAAAAAGAATCGACCAGCTCCTGAAAAGCAGGGTCGACATATGCTTCTTTCAGCATCTTTTTTATCTGGGGAAGGAAATTCATGAACGGCCTCCGCCGCGGTTTCTGCCGCCCGGGATCGGCTTGCCCTGGAGGATATCCTCTACGGCTTTTGCGCCTTCTTCAAATGACTTATACATCGTTTCCTGTTCATCCTTCGGGATCGTGGAAAGCACGAAATCCGCAAGATCCCAGTGCTCGGGGACCGGACCGCAGCCGATGCGCACACGGGCAAAGTCCTGTGACTCCACACAGTAGATCACGGACTTCATGCCGTTATGAGTCCCGGCGGAACCGCTGGATCTGACACGGATCTTCCCGCGCGGAATATCGATATCGTCGTAGATCACGATCAGGTGGTCGAGAGGGATCTTGAAGAAGCGCATGACTTCGATCACGCTCTGTCCCGACAGGTTCATGAAGGTATGCGGACGCAGAAGGATACAATCCTCACCCTGGATCGTTCCTCTTCCGTACTCACCTTTCCACTTGAGTTTATCTACACGTATATTGTTCTTTTGGGCCAGGACCTCAAGGGTCATGAAGCCGCAGTTATGGAATGTGGAAGTATATTCTTTTCCCGGATTTCCCAGGCCAACGATCAGCCACATGTTTTCACCTTTTGCCGTCCAGTCGTCTTCTTTTTTCGATTTCTTTTTGAACCACATCGGATCACATTCCGCTTGTACGTTTCTTATCCGGCTGGATGACCGTAGAAGCACGGGAACGGTTCTTCTTGGCGACCCAGTTCTCCTTGACGACCTGCTGGGATCTGGCGATCGCAAGACCGAGTTCCGGCACGTCTTCCGTGATCGTGGAACCGGCGGCGATGTAGGAGTTCTCCTTCAGAGTCACCGGAGAGATAAGGTTGCTGTTACCGCCGATAAATACGTTATCGCCGATGACGCACCAGGTCTTATCCATACCATCATAGTTACAGGTGACGGTACCGCAGCCGAAGTTAACGTTCTTACCGACCTTCGCATCACCGACATAAGTGAGGTGACGGGCACGGGAATAATCCCCGATGGTGGCATTTTTGACTTCTACGTATGCACCGATGGTGACATTATCCTTAAGGATCGTATCCGGACGCAGGTGAGAGTAAGGTCCGATACGGCAGTTCTTACCGACTTCGCAATCGGAAGCGATAGAGTTGTCGATCGTGGAACCGTCGCCCAGGATGACGTTTTCCAGACGGGCATTCTCACCGATAACGCACTCATCGCCGATCACGCTGTTTCCGAGGATGATGCTTCCCGGAAGGATCAGGGTGTCTCTTCCGATCTTGACCGTATCCGCGATCCATGTCGTCTCGGAATCGACGATCTGCACACCCTCGCGCATGAACTTCTCGCAGACCCTTCTGTTGAGCATCTTGCCGACAGCCTGAAGCTCGACACGGTCATTTACGCCGCGGGTCTCGTTGAAATCCGCCACATACGCACCGACCTTATGACCGTCCTTGATGAGGATCTCGATAGTATCCGTGAGATAGTATTCCTTCTGGGCATTCTTGGCGTCGATGCGGCCTAATGCAGACAGAAGGAGCGGCGTCTTAAAGCAGTAGATCGAAGAATTGATCTCGTTGATCTTCAGCTCCTCTTCTGTGCAGTCTCTGTGCTCTACGATCTTTACGACATTGCCCTCGGCATTACGTACGACACGTCCGTATCCCTTCGGATCCGGTGCCAGACCTGTGATGATGACCGCGCCGTAATCGCCCTGTTCAAACATGGTCAGGGCCTGGGAGATCGTCTCCGATGTGATGAGCGGGGCATCGCCCGGAAGAACGATAGTGCATCCGTTTCTTCCCTCGAGGAAAGGTGCGGCCTGCATAACGGCATGTCCGGTACCGAGCTGCTGCTCCTGGAATACAAAGGCAACATCCTCGCCGAGTACTTCTCTGACTTCTTCCTGTCTGTGTCCGACAATATATACCTGCTCAGTGGCGCCCACTCCGGAGAGTGCTTCCGCCACCCAGCGGATCAGCGGTTTTCCGGCAGCCAGCTGGACGACTTTGGAATGATTGGACATCATTCTCTTACCTTCACCTGCTGCCATAACAACTGCACAAAGCTCCATATTTATGTATCTCCTTTAGGTAGTTCTGATGCGCTCTTCCGCGCACAAAAGCCCCAATGATCGTGATAGATGATCATTGGTTTATCCGGCTTCTTCTCACTAATATTCATTATATCCGCTTTTCCCGTATCCTGCCACCTTTTCTTTGTCATGCAATCGAAACAGTTTGAAAATGGATTTTTATCTCAAATTCTGTTAATATATTAAAAATGACTCTAAATGCCTGATAGAAAGGAATTTGCCATGATTGCACTGATCCTTGCAGCCGGATATGCGACACGCCTTTATCCGCTGACGATAAATACACCGAAGCCGCTTCTGCCCGTTGGTCCGAAGGCCATGATCGACTATATCGTCGATCAGATCGAGACCATCTCTGATGTGTCAAAGATCGTCGTAGTCACGAACCACCGTTTCGCCGACCATTTCGATAAGTGGGCGCAGGAGCGTTCAGCGGCAGATGCCGTTTCTGAAGGCACTCATCCGTCCATCGAAGTCATCGATGACGGCACCACTGACGATACCAATAAACTCGGCGCCATCGGCGACATCCAGTATGTCATCGACAAGCTCCGGATCGACGATGACATGATGATCATCGCAGGCGATAACCTGTTCACCTACAAGCTTTCCGACATGTATGACTTCTTTATGGAGAAGCAGAAAGATACGCTCGTGGCGATCCGTGTCGATGAGATCGAACAGCTCCGTAAACTGGCAGTGGCCACGCTCGACGAGGACGATAAGGTCCTTAAACTTGCAGAAAAACCTGCAAATCCGACTTCGAACGTAGCCATCTACGCCACGTATTTCTATCTTAGGGAGACGATCCCGATGTTCCGCCAGTATCTCGACGAAGGGAATACTCCGGATGCTCCGGGCAACTTCCCGTCCTGGCTTTATCAGCGGAAAGATGTTTACGCCTTTAGAGCTCCCGGCACGTGCATCGATATCGGCACGCCCGAGAACTATAAAGATGTCTGTGACAACTACCAGCAGATCTTAGGGCTTTGATCAGGCCTCTGTCTCAGCGGTCTTCTCGTCTTCGAAGAAGCGGCGCAGAGGCAGGTAGGCGAGGAATGCGACGATGGAGATCGTCACTCCCTTGAAGATGTTGAAAGGCACGAATGTCATGAGGATCACTTCCAGTTTGGAATTGATCGATACGAGCGTGTTTGCCTTGTTGCACATGTCAATGATCGCCGGAAGCGGAAAACCCATCACCTTTTCATAGAGAGGCAGGCAGAAGAAGTAGTTGACGAAAGAGGTGGCGATCGTCAGCGCGACGGTACCTGCAGCCAGTGAAAGAGCTACGCCCTTCTTGCCACGGATGCGGCGGTATACCAGTGTTCCTGCGACTACGAAAAAAGAACCGGAAATGAAGTTGGCGACTTCACCGATGTTCTGTGTGTTGGTCAACGGCATGTGGATCAGGTTCTTAAGAAATTCCACGACCACACCGGCGATCGGTCCGCAGGCAAATCCTGCAAAAAGCGCCGGAATATCGGAAAAGTCGTACTTAAGGAACGTCGGCATCAGCGGAAGCGGGATCTCAAGCATCATGAGAACTTCCGCAAGGGCTGTCATTACGCCCATAAGCGCGATCCGATAGATCATTTTCTTTCTGGCCTGGTTTTGTTCTTTGAGATTAGTTGTTACTTCTGACATTTATATCACTCCTTCCATCCGGACTCTACCGTCGGCACCGGATTCACACCGGTTCAGCTCTTCGCTCGCGGGCTCGTATCTTCTCTTGATACATCACCGCCGGTGGGGAATTCCACCCCGCCCTGAAGTTACGACAGGATTATAAGGCTCTGCCCTGCCTGTGTCAATGGAGAATTTTAGATTTCAGGTCAACGGGTGGAAAACCGTGTATTCCGAATGCGATTCGACAAAGTCATCATACTGACTTCGCAACTCTTCATTCATACTGGCATTAATACTGAAACAGAACTCAAACTCAAAATCTGGTAGACTCCCATTATCTTCGTAATAGCAAACAGACTGAAGGACTCTTGCCAAAGTTTCTTTGTCTGTTGGAACGAACGAGTTGTCAAACGAAAAGATTTGGAGTCCATTCATGTGTAAAAGTGCCTCCGGGTCATCAAAGACAACGTTATACGTACAATTAACAGATTTGAAGGATACATCACAGTCCCGAAAGTCAGATGTCTTTATGCATTCCTCAGTATTAATATACAAGTGTTCCAGTTGATCTTCTCTTGGTTTCTTTTGCACACATGCGAAATAGCTCATCATCTCCCGAGTTCGTTTAACCGAACCCTTGGGGAAAAACGCGATTCGAAAATCTATGTCATTCTCGAGGAGAATTGATTCCGGATGTGTTTCCAGATATTGGTTTGCCCGCTCTGCTGTGGAGAACACCTTCTGCAGATCACAATCACCCCAAAAGTTTATTTCTATCTCTTCCTCAAAAACACGAGTATTCCATAAAGACAGATCTCCAAGGCAATCCGTTTCCTGAAGATACGACAGAATTCTTTTAGTTTCTGCTTTTTCTTTCGGATGCTCGGATCTCCAACAAGAACTCAGCATCACACATGATAAAAGAACCGCTGACGATAACAGGGTACAGATACCCCTTTGCCATCGACCTCGACGCATAGAAACCTCCGATCACACTATTCATACTATTTGCCATCTATGTTTTGAGTGTAAATAGAACTCAATAGTCTGTCAATTCTTTTCATCCATAAGCAGGGGCGCACCGAAAGCACAAATTAACGAAAGTGAAACACTCCCGTTGCTTTTGCTGGGGTATACTAGACGATGTGAAAATATGTAAGGAGGGGCATTTTAGAAGATGAAGCGCAATTTCATGCCCGTCATTTTAGTAACCGCCATCGTGGCCACATCCTGTTTCGGCACATCCTGTCAGGACAAGAAAAATCTGACTCGTTTGACCGACACGTCTGAAAGCGCCGCGATCTCGTCCTATCTGGAATCTTCAGTAAGCACCGAGACACCGACACCGACAGAAACGCCGACGCCTACGGAAACGCCTACTCCTACATCCACACCGACACCTTCCCCGTCGCCGACACCGGTACCGGAATACGTAGAGCCGATCATCACCGGCGGACCTGTCTGGTATAACGGTTATGTTGACCCCAGAAGTGTCCGCGCCGAAGTCGTTTCGAATCCGGAAGACATCGCCGTTCTCGTCAATAAGTATTACACCACCACCGCCGAATACGTACCGGAACTCACCTTAGCGAAATACTCCGCAGGTCAGAAGCTCCGTCCGGAAGCGGCCGAAGCCTGGGAGAAGATGCACGATGCCTGCCTTTCCGAGATCGGCGAAGATCTGTATCTCATCTCCGGCTACAGAGACTGGGCTACACAGACCTACAGTTTCAATAACGCGATCCCCAGAAGAGGCCTCGATAAGGCCGTCTGTAAAAACGCCTACCCCGGACGCTCCGAGCATCCGCTGGGTCTTGCGCTGGACATCAATATCAAGAGCGACCCGGAGATCCGTGATAATTTCGTCTATACGAAAGCGGGAAAATGGGTCCTCGAACATGGTCATGAATACGGTTTCATCTGGCGCTACCCGGCCGATTACGGCCACATCACCGGATACGGTGTCGAGGGCTGGCACTTCCGCTATGTCGGCGTCGAAGTCGCCACTGAAATGTACGATAACAACATCATGACGCTGGAGGAATACTACGGAAAACCCCAGCTTCTGCCGGACGACTATAACGAGTAAAGGGAGAAGGGCATGCTTTTAAGCCACAACGGGGACTACCAGTTCTTTAACATCGGAACGAAGATCTATTCGTGCTATTGTGTGACCTACCGCGACAAAGCCGTCATGATCGACTGTGGTCCGCTCTCCGAAAAGGAAGTCATCGAGAAGAACTTAAGTAAGGACTTTCTCTTCGCCATCGACGCGATCTTCCTGACCCACGCACACGGTGATACAGCCGGAAACGCGGAGTACTTCTCCATGCTTTTCAACTGTCCGGTATATGCGATAAAGCCATCTATGGAATTCCTGAAAAAAGGCGCCTATAAGCGTCCCGGCAAAGACCATCCCTATGTGAAAAAGGCCGGTTCCGCGGGAGGTATCGTCCCGAAGCTTCCGGCCTTCATACCCTTTGAACCGTGCCAGAACGTCGAGCCTCTTACGAAGACCGTCGCCGAAGAGTACCTGGGAAAAGATGTCCAGCTCCTCATGACCCCCGGTCACTCTGAAGACTCCATCTCTCTAAAGATCGGTGACACCGTCCTGATCGGTGATGCCGCCCAGTATAATAAGCGCGTCCTCGCCCCTGTCTTTGTCGATAATGAAGCACAGCTGGCACGCACCTGGGAGACGCTGATCGGATTAAAGTGCAAACAGTATCTGAGCGCGCACGGAAGAGCATTCTCCGTCGACGAGTGGATCAATCCCTAAGTTCTCTGGAATCAATAATAATCCTTGCGGATCCCTTCGATGATCTCGTCTGTCATGATGCGTGACAGTCCGATCGCTGTGGTAGTGACCACGACGAGAAGATGCAGGATCAGTATCACGGCAAAGTACGGGACGTTGATATATCTCATGATATTCCTTTCGAAAACGATACCGAATACGCCGAAAGAAACGAACATGATCAGAAGCAGCGTAAGCACACTTTCAAAGAAGTAGATGAGGCTTTCCGAGATGACCATGCGGAAGAGCGTTTTTCTGGACATGCCGACAGACATGAGAAGAATATACTCTTTTCGGCGGAAAACGATGTTGCCGATCACCGTCAGAATGAGGTTTAAAAAGCACATAAAACTGAGCATCGCGACATAGCCGTACATGATGATCTCCACCAGGGAATTGACTGCATTTGCCGCTCGTGACGTGATACCTGTATCCTCGAGAGAATCGGTAAGATACAATTCACTTTCGAGGATCTCCTTCATCTGGGCGATCGCGGCGACCGGACGCTTGGCGGCAAAACGGAAGATCGAGTATCCTTCCGAGTGAGCGGATCCGTAATAATTCAGCTGGCTCATCGGCAGATAGATCTGAAGGCCCGAAGCATAAGATCCTAAGGCATCCTGCCACGAGACTTCCGCGACCGGCTCGATCGCGACCCAGAATTCGATCTGGTTAGACGGTGTCGTATCTATAAGGATCTGTTCCGGAAGCTCCCGGAAGTATTTTGTTTCATCGACCATTCGGCCCGTCTCATCGTAGACTTTCAGGCTGTCGAAGATAAGACACTTGCTCGATCCATACTCGAGGAAAGGCTCCGGGTCGATCCCGTCCTTCTGGCAGAGCTCGCGCCATGTACCATCATCGATAAAAACGAAGTCTGCTTCCAGCGATCTGGGCTTCTCATCCGCATTGCCGGAAAGATAAATATCCACAGTATCCGAAAAGAGTCCTTCTCTTTCCTGGATATTACACTCCGTAATGAGCACCATTGTGCTGGAATATACAGTGTCTGTCTCGGAAAGTCTGGAAAACAGTGCTCTGTCCTGCTCCGTGAAACCGTCATTTCCGATGACCTTCGTGTAGCGGATCACATCTTCTCTTCCGATATCTTCGATCTGGTATCTTCTTGTGACGGAACGGACCATCATGTTGGCAAACAGGATCATGAATACACTGGCCATGATCGAAATGACCGTGGCACGGTATCTTTTCCTGTAGCGGAAATAGTTCTTGATGGAAAGTGCGCCGGTAAAACCGAAAAGGCGCATGGTGATACTTCTGTATTTTTTGCGGTCTTTGCCCTGTGAGAAATTGTCGTTCACGTGGACGGCTTCGATCGGGTAGACCTTCGAGACGTGGATCATCGGGAGCATGATCGCCGCAAATACCGTGATAAGCGCGAGGACCGCCGGCGCGATGATGTTCTGGTAATCGAGACGGTACTGAAGATCGATGTTCTTTAGAATAAAGTAATTCGCCGCATAGCTGCTCATCTGATTGAGCGCGCCGAAAAGGAAATAGCTTGTGACCTGGCCGAGAAGAAGACCGATCGGGATGCCGATGATCGAGAAGTAAAGGGCTTCGCGCAGGATCAGTTCTCTCACCTGCCGTCTCGTGGCACCGACCGATTTCAGAAGGCCGATGGCACGGATCCTCTCTGAGGAGGAGGTCGAAAAAGAGTTATAGATGAGCATGACGGCCAGAAGGGCGATCATGGCGATGGTCGCGATCGCGATCACGCCGATGGTCATCTCCAGTTTGGAGTCATCTGCGGAATTCTCCAGACGGATGAAGTCCTTGTTATAGAGGCAGTCGTCTTCGTTCTCGAAACGGTCGAGCGTGAACTCCGTATATACAGAAGGATCCTTGAACTCGAAATAGGCATTCACGGCAGATCCTCCGGACAGTCCCGAAGAATGCGTCAGGATCGTATTTTCGGCGAAGTTTTTCCATCTGGCGTATCCCGGAACGACGAAGTATCCGACGATGGTGTATTCTTTCGAGCCGAAAGGATATACCTGCTCATCCACTTCACCGGTCCCGTTTCTCACCAGGTACTGGAGATTCATGACTTTCCGGCCTTCGGAATAACGGGAATAAAGATCCACTTTGATCTTCTTTCCGATCGCCAGATTCTCTCTGTCGTTGGAATACATCTCCAGGGAGATGATCGCTTCGGACTCCGTTCTCGGAAGTCTTCCGCGAAGCAGTGAGAGATTACAAAGCTCCGGGAATTCATCGCTCATGGCGCCTACGAAATAGCGGTATCGCTCCGCATACCGGATGGCGGTGTGGGTATCGGGATCATAGTAGGGTCCCGGGTCATATCCGATCTCCTGGACATAGGCGACGCTCTTTAGGCGGTCGTCCTTTATGATTTTCTGATAGTCCATCGAAGTCATCGAATAGGCCTGAACGTGCCATCTTCCGTATTCGTCGTTTGCAAAGCTCTTCAGGATATCGATCGCACTCACGTGTGCCGAGGCCACGATCGAGAACATCATGGTCGCCACGACGATGCCGATCAGGGTCAGGATCGATCTGCCCTTATTGGCAAATACGGTACGCTTGGCGTACTTGCTGACGATATTGGAGACACGGCTCATTTACGGATCACCTCATCGTGCTTGATCCGTCCATCCTGGATCGTGATGATCCTCTTTGCCTGAAGTGCCACGTTTTCATCGTGGGTGATCAACACCGTCGTCTGGTTATATTTCGTGTTGGAATACTTGAGAAGATCGACAACTTCCTGACTGTTCTTCGAGTCGAGGTTGCCCGTCGGCTCGTCCGCCAGAAGGATCGTCGGCGCGTTGATGAGCGCACGGCCGATCGCCACACGCTGCTGCTGTCCGCCGGACAGCTGGCTGGGGAAGAAATCCTTTCTTTCCCGAAGTCCCAGAAGATCCAGCAGTTCGTCGAGACGCTCCTGATTGACGCGTCTGTGGTCGAGGAGCACCGGCATCGTGATGTTCTCCACGACAGAGAGCACCGGGATCAGGTTAAAGAACTGATACACCAGTCCGATCTCTCTTCTTCGGAAGATCGACAGCTGCTCATCGTTCTGCTTGAAAATATCCTTTCCATCGACAAGGACGGTGCCGGACGTCGGACGGTCTACACCGCCGAGCATGTGAAGAAGTGTCGATTTGCCGGAACCGGACGCACCGATAATGGCGACGAATTCGCCCTTTTCGATAGAAAGGGAGACATCGTTGAGCGCGGCAACGACGTTCTCGTCTTTACCGTAGGTCTTGGTCAGATGTTCCGCTCTAAGTAGTTCCATTTTTTACCTCTTCGTTGTATAGAAACGGATCGTGAACTGGGCGCCGTGCTCCGGCTCCTCACGATTGTCCGCGCGGATCGTACCGCTCTGTCTTTCTACGATCATCTTACTTAAGGCAAGTCCGATACCGATACTGGTATTAAGGGCGACCTTGCCCCGGTAGAAACGCTCGAATACGTGCGGGATGTCCTCGGGATCGATACCCGTTCCCGTATCCCGGATTACGATCTCGGTATAGATCGGCGTGTGCTTGACGAAGATCTCGATCATGCCGCCTTCGGGCGTATGCTCCATGCAGTTCTTTAAAATGTTGCTGATCGCCTCGCAGGTCCACATCATGTCGCCACGTACGACGGCATCGTCCGGGACTTCCATCTTAAGTGCCACGCCGTTGATATCGAGCGGCACTGCCAGCGACTCGGCCGATTTTCTGAGCATCTCTTTGACGTTATATTCTTTCGTCTCGAAAAAGACCGTATCCGCGTCGATCTTACTCATCTTCAGAAGCGTGTTGATGAGCCACTCGATACGGTTCAGGCTCTGCATCATCTCCGCGAGAAGATCGAATCTTTTCTCGTCGGAAAGCTCGGCATCGGAGAACATGTCCACGATGATGTTCATGGACGTAAGCGGGGTCCGAAGCTGATGGGCGATATCCGCGATCGAGTCGGAAAGGAAGCGCTTGTCGGCTAAAAGCTGGGAAGCCTGTTCGCGCAGACGGATCACCATCTTATGGATCTCCGAACTTAAGATCGCGACTTCGCCTTCCTTATACTCTTCGAACTTCACATCCTCGGCACCGTGCAGGATCTTATCGATGCTGTCCGAAAGATCCGAGATCCTCCGGTAGCGGCGGATATCTGCGATGATGCGGACCAGCATGAATACCGCGGCTGTTAAAAGCACAGCGATAGAAGCCTCCGGTCCGATCAGGGACAGGGAGGCTGCAAGGATCAGTGTAAGTGCGATGCAAGTAAGATATTCTCGTCGGACTTCCGCGTTATATCGAAACATTTTCACTCTCCGGCTTTATATCCGAAGCCCCGGATCGTGCGGATCAGTTCCGGCATGGCCGGATCGTCCTCGATCTTTTCACGAAGGCGCTTGATATATACTGTCAGGGTGTTGTCGTTGACATACTCGCCGCCGACATCCCACAGATCCTGCAGGAGCTTGGCGCGGGTAAGGACGACGCCCTGGTTGTTGGCAAAAAGCAGCAGCAGACGGTACTCGAGAGCAGAAAGGATGATCTCTTCGCCGTTCTTGCTGACGTTGGCGCGGGCGGTGTCGATCTTGACGTTTCCGAGTTCGACAACGTCCGAAGACTTATGGGTCCTTCTCATGACGCTCTTGATTCGGGAGAGCATCTCTCTGGGACGGAAAGGCTTGCTGATATAGTCATCAGCACCCATATCGAGGCCTGTGACTACGCTGTATTCATCACCGGATGCCGTGACGAAAATGACCGGAATATCTGCCTTCTGCGCCTTGATCGCGGCACAGACCGCATACCCGTTACCATCTGTCAGGGAAATATCGATCAGCGCAAGATCAAACGTCTCCGTCTCGATCTTGGTAAGCGCTGTCGTCTGGCCCGGAGCCCAGATAACTTCGTATCCTTCCGATTTCAAAAAAGCGGATAATGTCGTTACGATGCTCGAATCATCTTCTACAAGTAATACACGTCCCATAAACCAACCTCTGTTTCATTTTTCACTCATAGTATAAGTAAATTCTACATTCTTTTACAAGGAAATAGGTGACTAATTTCACACTTTCTGCAGTTTTTTGCGCTTTGTAAGGAAGAAGAGGACGAGGAAAGCGGCCGCGATCACGGCGGTCACACAGAGGCCGCCCTCCGGTCCGAACCCGCCTCCGGTCAGAAGATCTCTCGAAGATGCGGTATAGTTCGAAGCCAGGATCGATGCGGACTGCGGGTTACCACTGACCTCGAGTCCGAAGAAATTGCCCTGGCAGAAATTCCAGATCGTATGCATCGCGCAGACCGTGTAGATGTGACCGTCGCAAAGGGCGATCAGGGCAAAGAGCGCGGCGATCAGCATCAGGTTCAAAAGGGCAAGGATCGAGAATCCCGCGTTGGCTGCATGGAGTACTGAGAAGCAGAACGAGGAGAAAAATACGGCGAAAGGAATGCCGAACCGGGAGGCAACTCTCGGGAGCATATAGCCGCGCATCATGACCTCTTCGGTCGCGCCCTGCGGGATCCACATCATGATGTAGAAAATAAAGAGCAGGATCGATTCCGAAGAAAGGGAGAATCCCTCACAGCTGACCTGTCCGGTAAGAAGCAGGAGTCCATAGACGGATGAGATCAGAAGGAGTCCGAAAAGAAGGCCCCGGAGATAACACTTCAATGGAGACGCATGGCCCGCCCCGGACAGTTCTTTTCCCGAAGAAAAGCCCAGAGTCTTCAGTGGATTTCTCTCGATCTTCTTGACGAGCAGGATATATAGTCCGATGATCACCCAGTAGCCGATCCCCATGAAGAGGATGAAGTAATGGTTCTGCATGAAGCCGGAAAAGAGGCGGGAAGATTCCGACAGGGCGTCGCTGATTTTCCGGATCCCCGACATGTCCCTGAACATGCGGAGGAATTCGACCGATTCCGGAGACTTCATGTACGACAGGATCGCAGGGATCATGGCCAGAGGCTGGAACAGCGACAGAAGCGCAAGCGGCAGCACCGCATGCCCAATAAGGAAACGATGGGCCGGCTTTCTCTTTACCGGCTTATATCCGAAGACATTGGCTCTTGCCGAAGAGACATAATCGTTCGCCTGTTTTCTGGCGCGTGCCGCGGCCTTGCGGATCTCTTTCTCCGACTTGGATTCGACGGCTACCGTGAACATCTCCGTCATGAGAAGACGCCGGGAGATCAGAAGACAGATCGCCGCAAGAAGGAGCGAAGTCATCACGCAGCAAAGGAGAGGGAGCGCCCCTTCTGCGCCCATGAGGCTGTCGCCGATGCCGTAGAAATGCCCGTAGATCGGGATATAGCGGTTCACCGGATTCGGCGATGTGGACTGCATACAGGTCACGCAGACGACGAGCACGATCAGGAAGATCGGCAGGAAAGCGGTCTGCGCTGATACGATGGAATTACTCATGCAGGAGATGAGGATCGTGATCGCGGCCATAAGGAGCACGAAAGAGCTTGTCAGCAGAATGATCTCGATCAGCCCGACCGGTGAAGCCGGGAAGATCAGGCAAAGCCACAGCACCGCTGCAGGGATCATGGCATGAAGCACGACTCCCAGATAGTTTCCGAACACGATCGTCCCCCTGGAGATCGGTGTCATCAGGATCGAGGCGAACGTTCCTCTTTCCTTATCGCCGGCAATGGCATTCATGCCGATCAGCATGCAGACGTACATGATGCTCACGAAGAACAGGAGCGGCACCACCATACGGGCGATCCTTTCCGCAGCGACACCTGCGACCGTCCGTCTTCCGACAGGGACCGTATCCATGTACGGTTCTTTCCACATAGGAAGCGGGACACCAAGGTCCTGCGAGAGAGACATGTAATAATCGCCATCGACGACGCTGTCACAGAACTCGTCTTTCATCGATACATATTCGAGGTGGTCCGAAGAGCAGAATGTCAGGATCTCCGGCTTTTCCTCCACCTTTCTGACCAGACATTTTTCATCAAAATCCTCCGGGAAAACAAGGACCATGAAGGCATCTTCTTCCTTCATCCAGTTCGAGAAGGTAAAGACGTCGAAATAGGCGTCAGTTTTCTTATATGTGATGTCGTATTTTTTCGATAGTTTCTTTTCTTTTGAAAAATCCTTCCAGGAATCCGGGGCGTTGACGATGATGATGCCATCCGAATAAACGGGGTCTTCTTCTCCGACAACGACCATGTCCAGAATGCTGTAGAAAAAGCATACGATGCCCACGATAAACGCAAGGCATACCACCATCGTGATCCAGGAAGCCTGGGCCTGCATGGAGTGGTTTTTGCCAAATGTTTTCCGTATCAGGGCACGTATCGCGCGGCGCATCCTTATCCCTCCTTGTGGTGTTCTGAATAAAGTTTGAAGAAGGCTTCTTCAAATGTCGTACTGCCTGTCTTCTCGGCCAGTTCCTTCGCCGATCCCTGATCTACGATCTTGCCGTCTACAAGGATCGCGATCTCATCGCAGAGCTGCTCTGCCACGGAGAAGATGTGGGTCGAAAGCAGAACGCAGCAGCCCTTTTCCCGAAGCTCGAGAAGATAGTCCATGACCTGCCGGGAAGTAAGGATATCCAGGCCGTTCGTCGGCTCGTCGAAGATGATCACCTGCGGATCATGGATCAGAGAGATCACGATAGAGATCTTCTGCTTCATGCCGGTAGACAGTTCC
The DNA here is from genome assembly GCA_016287245.1 of Clostridia bacterium. GTDB lineage: Bacteria > Bacillota > Clostridia > Saccharofermentanales > Saccharofermentanaceae > Scatonaster. The sequence goes on along the minus strand of JAEEWG010000007.1, from coordinate 42,919 downwards.
GCGATCCGCTTGTCGGCGAAAGGTCCGATGCCGAAACGGGCGAAGCTCTCCTGTTTATGTGAAGCGATCTTTTCCTTCGGAATATCGTAAAGCTCACTGAAAAAATCGAAGAGCTGGTTCGGGGTCGAAAGCGGGTCAAGCTTGATCTCCGTCGTCAGAAATCCTATCTTCTTTCTGATCTCCTGGGCGGAGGCTTTGGTATCCAGACCGCAGATCGAGACGATCCCGGACGTCGGCTCAAGGAGCGTCGCGATCATCTGCATCAGCGTGGTCTTGCCTGCACCGTTCGGTCCTAAAAGACCGAAGATCCTGCCCTTTTCCACAGTGAAGCTGACATCGTCGACCACCATGTCGCGCTTGTTATATCTCTTACTTACGTGATTTACGGATATCATACGTACCTCCTTCAGCGATATGGATCATACCGTCTTTGGTGTTAAGGCAGATCATGAACAGAAGTCCCGCGACTAAAATGTTCACCAGCGAGACGATAGCGAAATTGCCCCAGGTGAATGTCCCCAGGAAGATCTCCCGGATGAGCATGATCGAGTTATGGACCGGGATGCAGTATTCCAGTGCGATCGCGCTGGACGGGCGGAACATGTTTCCGAAGAATTCGAAGATCAAAAGCACAAGCGGCGTCTGCAGATTCATGATCACATCTTCCATCCTTCGAAGCTTAAAGACGATCGCAAAGCAGATCATGGTCATGACTATGGCCGCAAGAAGGATCGAGATGAAAAACAGCAGAAGCTGGGATCCGGAAAGGAATAATCCGAATGGCAGAAGCGAATAGGCGCTGTTACTCCGGTTCACCCACGACGATATAAACAGCATGAAATATGTGATCAAGGCACTGACGACACCGACCATAATGACCATCAGGGCTTTTCCCGTAAGGAGGGCATGCTTGGAGATCGGCGTGAGATAGACCTTCGTTAGAAAGCCGCTCTGACGGGACGATGCCAGTGTCTCGGCCGCCAGCGAATAGATGCAGTAGTACATCAGAAGGATCATCATCGACGGGATCGTTCTTGATGCCCCGAGGTTCGCATTCGCGCGGTTGGAAAGAACGAAATTAAAGGGATTGAAAGCGTCTCTATCCCAGCGGGATCCGCCGCCGACATCGAGATATTCCTGCCCCAGTTCATCCATCAGATACTGGGCATATCCGTCTCCGAGATCGGCCTGGAACTGCTCGGCCAGAAGATAACTCGTGAAGGACTGGGAGTCGTAGAAGATACGGACCATCATCTCGTAGCCGCTCGTTCTTTCACCGTGTGCCAGCGCCGAATAATAGCCTCTTACGCAGTCATCAAAGCCGACCGTCTTACTCTGTTCTTTTGCGGTGAACGAGATAAAGACCCTGCCCTTTTCGAGCTGGCTTTGAAATTCATCTTTATCATTCAAAAGCTTCCTTCCGTCTTTTTTGGACAGCCATGTGAAAGAATAAAGAGAGGATTTGCTGTTGGAACCGATATAGTCCTTAAAAGATTCCGGCGCCGCAATGACCGTGACCGGGCGGCTCTGAATATGTCCTGTGGAAAGATAGTTGATAAGAAGCGGAAACACATTGATCGCTGCAAGGAGGAGCACCGCGGGAAGAAGAAACGTCGTAAGCGTCTTTCTCCAGTTCGCGATGATCTTTTTCATCTCCCATTTAAAGATCGTAAAAGTGTGTCGCATAGTACTGCTCATCCTTGATGCTTGATGAGTTCATTATAAAAACCAAACGCCCCAAGAGGGTAAAGCAAAGTTTCAGTTTTTATGAACATTCTGAAAACACAAAAACTTTTTCTCATCGGATATGACCCGCATCACAGAGGAGCTCCAGGACTGGCATCGTGACGGAACCCGGGCGTTTATCCATCCGAAGGATCGTGATCGCCGTGTGTGGCATGCGCACGATCGCGCATAGATACGGGAACGGAAGATTCAGGATCCTCGAGAGCATCGCGGTTCCTGATCCGCCATGCGCAAACAGCACGATGGTATGTTCTTCCGCATCTTCCCTCGTGCAGCGGTAGTAAAGGCCTTCTCTCTCGTATCCGAGAGTGGCCATCCACTTATCCGTTGCTTCCGCGATCATATCGACATCACTGGTCGCGGCATTTTCTTTAAAGAACGGATGCCCGCGCCAGTTCTTATCCGTGAGGTCTTCGCCTCTTTTCGACATCTCATCCGTTTCATCCCACGGATTTCCCGTCGTGTAAAGATCCATCCCGTATCCGAAACGGATCTCCTGCATGAAATCGAGGATATGCACCGGTTTTATCCCGGACAGGTCCGAAAAAGCCTGCGCGGTCTCTTTCGCGCGTCCCAGACAGGAAGAATAGATCTCCTCTATCCCCTCTGGCATCAACCGCTTCGCCACCGCCTCAGCCTGCTTTTTCCCAAGCTCGGTAAGACAGTCCTTCTCATAATCAGGATCGCCGTGGCGCACGATGATTATCCGCATGTTTTCCTCCTATAAACTTTTAAGAAGGAAAGGATTCACTTCTCCTCGGCTCAAACAGCTTTTGCTCCGCAAAAAACTCGCCACTTCGAAGTGATCCTTTCCTTCTTATTTCTTTATGAAATCATTGCGTATAAAATTCGATCCCGAGACGTCGAGTTTTGCACGAGCAAACTGTCTGAAGCCGTCAAGGGATCTGATTTTTATTTCACTAATTCTTCTGTCTCCTGTGCGATGGCGAGCTCCTCGTTGGTCGGGATGATCGCTACAGTTACCTTGGAATCGTCAGAAGAGATCACAGCTTCGGAACGAACGCCGTTGTTCTTAGAAGGATCGATCTTAACGCCCATGAACTCGAGGCCTTCGCAGGCAGCTGCACGGATGTAGTCCGTGTTCTCGCCGATACCTGCAGTAAATGCGATGACGTCAACGCCGCCCATTGCTGCTGCATAGGAACCGATGATCTTTCTTGCCTGATACTCGAACATATCGAGAGCCAGAGTTGCGCGCTCGTTACCTTCGCGGGAAGCCTTCTCGAGATCTCTGAAGTCGGAGGATACGCCGGACAGGCCTTCAACACCGGACTTCTTGTTCATAAGGACATCGATATCGTCCGGGCTCATGTTCTCATTTGTCATAAGGAACGGAACGATAGCCGGGTCGATGTCACCGCAGCGGGTACCCATGCAGATACCTGCAAGAGGAGTAAGACCCATGGATGTATCTACACACTTACCGTGGTCAACAGCAGCGAAAGAGGAGCCGTTACCGAGGTGGCAGGTGATGATCTTGATGTTGTTATAGTCCTTGCCGAGGAATTCTGCTGCACGGCGGGAAACATAACGATGGGAAGTACCATGGAAACCGTAGCGGCGGATGGAATACTTCTCTGTGAGCTCATACGGCAGTGCATATGTGTAAGCCTTCGGCGGCATGGTCATATGGAAAGCGGTATCGAATACGGCAACTTGCGGTGTGCCTTCCGGAAGAACGGATTCGCAGGCTTCGATACCTGTGAGGTTTGCCGGATTGTGCAGAGGTCCCAGAGGGAAGCACTCGCGGATAACGCGCTTAACATCGTCATTTACGATAACGGACTTGCTGTAGTACTTACCGCCGTGGAGTACGCGGTGACCGACAGCCTTGATCTCGCCGATATCAGAAAGAACACCATGATCCTTATCTACGAGAGCGTCGAGGATCATCTTAACAGCGACCTTATGGTCCGGCATCGGATCTGTGCAGACGAAATCTTCCTTACCCGGTGTCTTGTATGTGAGCTTGCCGTCGATACCGATACGCTCAGCATTACCCTTGGCAAGAACGTCGCCTGTAGATGTTTCGAAAAGCTGGAACTTGCAGGAAGAACTTCCGCAGTTGATAACTAAAATCTTCATTTCGTTTCTCCTTAGTTTCTTGATATTTCAAAAGTAAAGCGGGGCAGCTTCCTGTCCCGCTTCTATTTGACTTAAGAATTCTGTGCCTGTACAGCTGTGATAGCGATTACACCAACGATATCCTTCGCAGAGCATCCACGGGACAGGTCGTTGACCGGCTTTGCGATACCCTGGCACATCGGGCCGTATGCTTCTGCCTTGCCCAGTCTCTGAACCAGCTTGTATCCGATGTTACCAGCATCGAGGTCCGGGAAGATAAGAACGTTAGCCTTACCTGCAACATTGCTGTTCGGAGCCTTAGAAGCACCGATGGACGGAACCATAGCGGCGTCAGCCTGGAGCTCACCGTCGATGGCGAACTGCGGATATTCTTCCTTGGCGATCTTGGTTGCCTCAACGACCTTGGTAACGTCGTCGTGCTTTGCGGAACCCATGGAAGAGTGGGAAAGAAGAGCAACTACCGGCTCTTTGCCGACGAGCTGCTTGAAGGATGCAGCGGAGGAACCTGCGATAGCAGCGAGTTCTTCCGGATTCGGGTTCTGAACGAGACCGCAGTCACCGAATACGAATACACCGTCTTCACCATATTCACAATCCGGAACGACCATTACGAAGAAAGCGGAAACAAGCTTGGTGCCCGGAGCTGTCTTGATGATCTGAAGGGACGGACGGAGTGTATTTGCGGTGGAGTGGCAGGCACCGGAAACGATACCGTCACCATCGCCCATCTTTACCATCATGCAGGCGTAGTACATATAATCACCGAGGAGAGTCTTCTCAGCTTCTTCCGGTGTCATACCCTTTGCCTTACGGAGCTCGTAGAAACCATTGATGTATTCTTTTGTCTTCTCGTAGGTGTGCGGGTTGATGATCGTTGCCTTGGAAATATCAAGACCTTCGCTGTTTGCCTTGACCTCTTCATCTGTACCGATGATGATCAGATCTGCGATGTCCTCAGCGAGGATCTCTGCAGCCGCCTCAAAAGTTCTTCTGTCCATGGACTCCGGAAGAATGACGGTCTTCTTGTTACTTTTTGCTTTTGCTTTAATTTCGTCAATAAATGCCATAAATCAATCGCCTGCCTTGCTTAATATTTTTCATCCGCGGGTGCCTTAGCGCTTGACTTAGGCGCGCGCAGCATTGAAATCGTGCCTAAATATTATACCTTTATAACGGCTGGTTTTCAATCAGATTCGAGTTGGGACTTCAGATAATTGAGCATCCTCTCTTCAAAGTGGAGGTGCGCCGGCGTGATCCTCGGATCCACTACTTTTAGTGCGCGAAGCCCCTGCTCGAGATAGGTCCTGGCCAGATCCTTATCTTCAAGGATATAGAATGCGTAATACGCCAGTTTCCGGCGCCCGTTACAGTCCATATCCGCGTCGATGTTCTTCATCGAATGCGAATAATGCCTTGTCGCCATCGACGGGTTCTTTTCGCGGAAAGAATAATAGCCGAACATGGTAGTATCCACGGAGAAGTGTCCCGCATCCGTAAGCGTAGCCGTATTTAACTTACTGAATGCGTTGGCCGCCTGGGCCAGTGCGGGAAGGTCATTCTTGATCTCCGCACACAGATAGTATGTGCAAAGATAAGGAACTCTCTGCATGACAGGAGCTTTCCCATATTCCAGATAATCGAAGGCCGGCATCGGAGAAGAGAGAAGTTTCTCTTCATTTCTCAGAAGATCCCCCAGATCCCGGGTCCGTCCGGCAAGGTTCGATACGCGGGCCGTATTCTTCAGACCGTAGTAACCCATCGAAACGAACAGGCAGAAGCCGCCTCCGATCAGCCCCTGAAGGATACTGGTGTAAAATGCATCTCGATTCCACGGGATCAGCCCGTAATTCAGCGCAAGACAGCAAACGCCCAGAACGAGATAGATCACGGAGTAGACCTTGATGTGCCTTCTTTCTTTCTCCGGCGGATAGGAATGAGAAAACATCGCGATCTGCGGGTGCACCTGCTGGATCCTCGACGAAGCCGTGACCTTCAGTTTCCCGGGGTTGGCTTCATCGTAATAGTCCCTGTACCATTTCGCAAAATAGAACACGAAAGCTAAAAATGTATATCCTTTGCTCTTCCAGAAAAGATACTCGAATGCTGCCGCAAGCAGCCCGAAAAGCATGCTCCCAAGGAGCATAAAAAGGAAAAATACCAGTATATCCATATCCCCGTCACCCTTCTTCCAGAATGGATTTTATATAGGAAAGCATCTTCTCTTCATTTTCCGTTATGGTCGGGAAGATCCTCGGGTCCGAAACGGAAAGCCCGCGTATGCCCTGCTCCGTAAAGGACCGGGCCGCCTCTTTATCCGAAAGGATATAAAGCGAATAGTACGCCAGTTTTCTTCTTCCACTCGGGTCCATGGCGGAATCGATCTCTTTTCTCGAACCCTGATAATGCTTCATCGCCTTCTGCGGATCTTTGCACCGGAAACTGTAGAAGGAGAAAAGTTCCGAATCCAGCCGGCTGCGGAGATCCGGCTTTAATCCGGGACTGATCAGTCTCTCCATCGAACTGGCGCAGAGCGACATCGCCGTAAGCTCGTTTTTGATCTCTGCCAGCTGGTAGTAACGGACCGCATAATCGATCTTCTCGAGAATACTCGCTTTACCGAATTCACCGACCGCAAATTCGGGCATCGGAGTCTCTAAGAGAAGATTTCTGTTTTGAAGAAGCAGGCGGATCGACCGGGTCTTCCCCGACAGCGGGATGCGTTGGGACCGCCAGCCATAGTTAACAGAAAGTATTCCGAAAAGGAACACGAACGTCAGGCCGGTCAGGATCCCGGCCGCAAAATTCGCGGAAATGCTGTAATCTCCTTGAAAAAAGACCCTTGCCGATATTCCTGTCGCCATGCCGCAGAGGAACCAGATAAAGAACAGCACCATATTATGGTTATTCAGATCCTCTTCTGTCGCATCGGCACGGAACATATCGACATGAGGAGTTAAGTGGGAGATACGGCATGTGGAAAAGCGTATCTTTCCCGGATATGTTTCCGAATAAAGGTCCTTTTTCCAAAGAAGAAAAAGATGGGTCAGGCCGAAGAAACTATATCCCTTCAGCTTTCCATAAAGATATTCGATCAACGCGCGAAGATACCCGAGCACGAAAAAGCCCAGGAACGCGCCGCTAAGCCAGATAAGCATATTTCATTCTCCTGGATGGATATTTCTTTATCAGAGTTTGGCGATCATATCTCCGGCATCGACTCCGTTTGTCACATCGAGGATCAGCCATGCGGAAACACCGAGAGCTGCTTTTTTCTTATGCATGTTCGCACAAAGCTCCGTGAAAAAATCGACCGAACCATCGTCCGGGATCAGATCCAGAAGTTTCGTTACCGCCTTGACGACTCCGTCGGAACCTAAAATGACGACCGCGTCGCCTTTTTCGAATTCGCCGCCCTTAACGCTTCCGCTGACGACGATCCTGTTTTCAAGTTCCCTGGAACGCTTAACACCGACATCTAAAGGCTTCGGTGCGATCGGGAAAAATGTCGAACAGGTAAACTGTGATCCGAACGAGATCCCGCTGGATCCGACCGGTGCAGCCTCTAAGAGAGCTTTTGCCTTCGCTTCCTGCTCTGCCGCCTTCTCTTTTCCTTTGCCTAAAAAATCAAACAATCCCATAATGCCAATTCCCGAAGATCCGCCTCGGATACCCCGGGGCCTCCTATTTCTCAAACTGGTTTCATTATATCATCAGGAGGGCGCAACGCCATAGAGGATCGCCTTGTTTTCGAAGATCACGATCCTGTCGGCAGACTTTCTCGAGTAGTCGTCGGAAAGGTTAAAGTCAGACCAGTCGCTGTGGTGGATCGAAAACTGCACGATGAGCTTGTCGCCGCTATTCAGTTTTCCCGATCCAAAAGAACTCATCCGGCAGATCGTGTCAGCGCCGTCTTTCTTGGGATCGACCTTCAGGAATTCGCCTTTCACACTGTTAATTGCCTCGTATTTTCCGTCCTTTCCGTTGATCGCGGAATGGTAGCAGTCGTAGGCCAGCGAAGCTTCTTTTTCGTTCGTGAAATAGTATTCGATCGAAAGCGTATTAAGATCGATCGGATCTTTTCCCGTATTCTCGATCGTCATGTTCCCGGCGATCGCATTGCCGGTCCCGCTCATGTGGTACTCCATCGAAACAGTAACACTTCCGTTTCCGGAAGGAACAGAAGATGTTTCCTTCGTCGGATCCGAAGATGTCGGAGCGGGTGTCGGGGTGGCGATAGATCCGGAGCCGTCCGGGACATTTCCGTATACCAGCACGCCGTCTTCGAAAAGACTTGTAAGTGCCGAAGATGCGGCGTCCTGCGCAAGTCCGGTGATACGGAACTGCACTTCTTTCTTATATTCTTCCTGACCGCCCGGATAGCAGGAATACTCCTCGAAGACCACCTGCACGCAGGCCGTGTTTCCCGGCCCGTCTAAAAGCGTGATCGCCTTGACGTTCTGTCCGTAGGACGAAGAGACCGAAAGCCCGTTCAGATCTTTTCCGGAAGGGAGCGTAAAATAGTAGCGGAGCTCCAGGTTCTTCGGGGCTCTGGCCGGCCAGCCGGTCATGTTATATGTAAGCGCCTTGATCTCCAGAAAATCCGCGCCGCCGGCGTTGACAGATGTCTCGACCCTGTACTCTTCGCCGGCCTTTTCCCCGGCGCCGAATCCCTTGAGCGTCTGTCCGTGATAGCGGGTGTAGAGCTTGGCAAGCAGCCCTGTAAATCCGGCGTTATAGTCGCAGGCCACTTCGTTGGTGTTGTAATTGGAGACGGTGTCGGTATATCCGTCGGAGGCGTCCGGACCTCCTACGAGGGCGCCGCAGAGCACATGCCGCGAGGTGCCCGGCTCGTTCTGGTTATCGCAGTAGGATCCCTGCGCCGTACGGTGATGCGGATGCTCCGGATAGCTCTTCCCGAATCCGATCTGGTAGGAAAAGCCGGTGTCACCAAGCGCATAGTTTGCCTGCGAAACAGCGAAGTTCCAGTAGGTGTCTTTCTTCGAAGACGCGCAAAGATCCGTCTCGCTGTACACGGAAGCGAGGAACGCTGTAGTCGTCGCATAGCGGAGAGATCCCCAGCTGTCGAGCCATGCCAGACCCTTCGGCGTATAGGTGATCCGCTCTCCGGAAGAAGTGCCGCGCGTCCAGAAATCGAGGTGCTTTTCGACCGCATCCTTATACTTCTGTTCGCCGGTCTCCTCGGCCAGAAGGAGCGCCGCACCGATGTGCACGTCGTCCCAGCAGAATGCCCAGTTATAGTCCTGACCGGCCTTCGGATAGTACTCTTTCGCCTTGTTGAGATAAGTAGCATCTCCGGTTGCCCGGTAAAGCCATACACCTGCCCATGAAAGCTCATCATAGAAGCCGCTCCAGGAGGTATAGAAACCATCCGCCGCCGTATATCCCGCATCGCTTTTGTACTTGTCAGCGAATGCATAAAGAGAGACCGCATGCGAAAGACATGTCTTGCTGAAAGATGGATCGGCATCTTTATAGAGGATGCTGCAGATGGCAAGAGAGGCCGCCGTTTCCGCCGTTACGCAGGAACCCGGGTGATTGCTGTCGACGAAGTAGGACGGACGGTCCATCTGGTACTCGACACACTCGGCACTTCCCCACCAGCCGTGGTCCGCCGAGCCGTTTCCGACCTGATAGTAATAGAGCTCATCCGACGGATGGCACTTGATGAAATATTCATTTGCCCAGCGGATATTGGAAAGTGCGTAAGAGAGCTGATTACTCTGTTCGTAAGCATCCTTATCCTCGTAGATCGACCAGCCCAGGACCGAAGCGGTATAGGCCATCGGGAGATTGAACTTGACATTGTCTCCGGCATCGAACCACCCTCCGGTCAGATCGACCCCTGCATCTGCGCCGTCGCGCAGGCAGGAGTCACCGCGCCAGTTGCATCTTGTATCTTCCGGAAGATCTCCGGATCTTTGGAGTTCATAGAAAAGAAGCGATTTCTGAAGTGCTTCGCCGTAGTTATATTTACCGGTTCCGGGTGTTCCTTCGATGCCGTTTCCGGAGATGGTCCCATAGTCCTTCTTCTGTACATTCGAAGAGGGTTTTGTCTCCTTCGTTTCTTTCGTTTCAGAAGTCTCTGCGGAGCTTTCTGAAGCGGAAGAAGATGTTTCCGAATCATCTGTTTCCGAGGGCTCCGTGGTCTCATCGGTTTCTGAAGACGCCACTGTGGTTTCTTTCGAAGCAGCGCTTTCAGTATCGCTTTCCTTTTCATCCGTGACCACTTCATTCACGATGCGGCTTTCGCGGGATGTCTCCTCATTTTCTTTCTTGCCGAAAGTCTTTTTCCATGCGTAAAAGACCCCCGCGATCAGGATCGCGACGGCCAGGAAAATGCCGCAGAGTGCGGCGATTCTTACTTTTTCTTTCATGTCAGATCTAGCTCCTCGGTCTGTACCTTGGTGTACTTGATGATATCGTCCATTCGCAGGCTCTGGGAATAATTGATAAAGGTAAACGCCTGTCCCGTTCTGCCGGCACGTCCTGTTCTGCCGATACGGTGCAGGTAATATTCATTTTCGTTCGGGACTTCGAAGTTAAAGACCGTGTCGATATCGGATACGTCGATACCTCTGGCCGCGACATCCGTCGCCACGAGGATATTGAACTTGCCTCTTCGGAAATCGTCCATGATGCGGTTTCTGGCACCCTGTCCGATGTCGCCGTGCAGGCACTCCGCCTTGTAACCGAGTTTCTTGATGCCCTCGGTCACGATGCGCACGCGGGTCTTCGTGTTGCAGAAAGCCATGACGCGGTGGCAGTCGTAGCTCTCCATGATCTTACCGAACGCTTCCATCTTCTGCCGGTCTTCGAGGTGGAGGAGGTACTGTCTGATCTTCGGCATATCCTCTTCCTTCGGCGCCACTTCGATCTCATCGGCACCCTCCATATATTCCCACGTGATGTCCATGACTTCACGGGACATGGTGGCCGAGAACATCGCGATCTGCTTGTCCTTTGGCGTGAGCTTCATGATCTTTCTTATATCCTTGATAAAGCCCATATCGAGCATCTTATCCGCCTCGTCCAAAACGAGCGTATAGATGTCGGAGATGTTGATATTCTTATGCTGCACATGGTCCAGAAGACGGCCCGGTGTCGCGACGACGATATGCGGTTTTTTCTTCAGCATCTGGATCTGCTTATCCATTTTCTGTCCGCCGATGATGCCGCAGATCTTTAATCCTTTGATAAAAGATCCGAGTGCGCGAAGTTCCGTGCAGATCTGTAAGGCCAGCTCTCTTGTCGGGCATAAGATCAGAGCCTGTACGAAGTCCGCTTCCATGTTGAGATATTCCAGGATCGGTATTCCGAAAGCGAAGGTCTTTCCCGTTCCTGTCGGGGCCTTCGCGATGACGCATCGGTTGTCCATCATGAGGGGGATCGCCTGCTTCTGCACTGATGTCGGTGTTGTCATGCCCATCTTCGAAAGGGCGCGCATGATCTCCTCGGACAAGTCCATTTGGTCAAAAGATGTGTATTCCAATTTTTATTCCTCGATTTCCGTTTCCTTTTTTTGCGGCACAAAATACACCACATCGAAGATCTCCGAGCGCCGCTTGGTGGTTTCAAAAATATTATTATACGTAAGCGTGTTGTACTCATTTAAGATGCCGGTCTCATCCGGAACATTCTTGAGTGTGTCATAGCGCTTTCCGTTTGCATCGTAAACTCCCATGGTCGTCACGACCGGATACTGGTCGTAGCAATCCGCGATCAGGAGATTATAGGCCGGAAGGTCCATCCCCGACATCTGCAGGAGCAGTGTGGAGAGGTAGTTGAGGCTGATGCTCTCGACTTCACATTCCGGAATATCGTAATTGGCCCAGATAAAGAAGTCCGTCTTATAGAGGTTCTGCATCTCCGCGCCGGTCAAGTCGATCAGATCTTTTCCGAGAAGAGCTTCGTAGAAACCGTTGATCATGCTCGGCAGATGGTCGCCGAAGAAGCAGATGAGCACGGGCTCGTCCACAGAACGGAAGTAATCGATCAGGTCCTGAACGGCCAGGTCGCTCTGTCTGGCCAGAGACAGATACTGCTCCGTCTCCGGGAACTTCTCCGGGTATTCGATCAGGCGGACATCCTGATTGAAATTCGGGTTCGTGCTGGTATATGATCCGTGATTCTGCATCGTCACGTTAAAGAGGAACAGCGGATGTCTCGGATCTTTATGCTCGTAAAGATCTATAAGCTTCGCGTAGGAGCTGCGGTCGGAGATATAGGAGCGGATGTACTCCGATCTGTCAGAAAAATCATCGATGCTGAGGAACTGGTCGAAAGCCATGCTGGCATAGACATCCGGGCGGTTCCATCCGCTCGCCAGATAAGGGTGGACAGCGATGGTCTGGTATCCCTGGCTCTTCAGGAAACGCGGCAGCGATCCTGTGGTATCGCCGATATACTGCTGGTACGGGATACTTCCGGTCGGGAAGAACGCCATGGAATTTCCGGTCAGGAATTCGAACTCCGAATTGGCTGTACCGCCGCCATATACGGAAACGCAAAGGTCACCGTGCACGACGTTTTCTCCCTGGAACAGAGCATCCATATACGGGTGCATCGGAAGGTTGGTCTCAAAGGAGCCGACCGTGGACATATCGGAATACGATTCGTTCATGATGCAGATGATGTTCGGCTTCTCGCCTTCCTTCAGGATGCGCTTTCCTTCCTCTTCGTGAATGGCCTTCTCCTCTTCGTATTTCTGCATGACATCGTTCGGCAGGATCGAGTGTTCATAGCGGTTTTCGATATTCTCTTCGATGCGCTGCACACGCTCCGCGCTATAGTCCTCCGGGATCTCGACCGAAAGGTGCTGCGCGTTGATCGTCAGCGCGACCATCATGCCGTTCTGGACAAATGTCGAGGACGGGTTGTTCTCATCGTTGATCACGCCCATCTTCTCCGTAAGGCTGAAGGAGGGGTTCTTCGATTTTCTCGTATCGACTAAAACGAGTACGAGGAAGATCGCGAGCGCACCGCAGAGCGCGCCCATCGTCGCACGCTTTCTCTTCAGTGTCAGCGTGTAGGTGCACTTGGAAATGACGATCCCCGTCACGATGAAAAGCAGTGTCGCGATGATCAGGATCGGCGACAGTTCGATGTGATAGTTGTCCGATACGTTCATGGCCGTCTTCAGCGTCACAACGTCGAGGAGCTGGACCGGCTCACCTCTCCAGAGGAGCTTGAAATAGTTGAAGATCGCGACTGCGAAGATCAGGGTGTTGGCGATGATCGTCGTCAGACGGAAACGGTTGAAGCAGATATAGAGCAGCAGGTAGATCACGAGGAAGTAGAAGTAGTTGATCAGGAATGCCGCCGGCGTTTTCTTGAGAACGGAGTTATTGTTCAGAAGTTCTGTGATCGTGTACATCATGACCGGCGTGATATAGAGCATCGCCATGGTCAGTCTTTCCTCTCCCCTATCGGAAAGATCCACATGCAGAAGACCTAAGAGTCCGGCCAGTAAGACGAGAAGGATACTGATCGTCATCGCCAGATAATCCATCTGCGTATAACGGATCTGAGTATTACACTGCAGGTTGGTGTAATTATCTACGCCCGGAAAATCCACGCGGCCGAGCGCGTCATCGACATTCGAGGAGAGCCATACTGTCGGCACTTCTTCACCAATCGTATCCACGACCTGCATGGTGAAGCGGTATGAGCGCTCGAGCATGACATCGAGCTTCACGCGGAAGCGGAGATACTCGTTATCCTTGATGTTCTGGATCGGAACCAGTTCCTCGTAAAGGAGATCCCCGTCATCTTCTTCCACGCGGAAGCGGAGATTACCCTGCGGAGAGACCACATTTCCGAATTCGACATTCGTCGCCATACGGATCTCGATATAGTCGATATGTGTGCGGTCCGGAGTAAAGGTCTGGACGAGAGGTGTCTCGCCATTCAGGATACCGATCGGCTGTGCACCCTGCCCGAGATAGGAGCGGGTCTTCCGGGAGTTGAATACGCCTGAGTCGAAAATAACGATCAGAAGCAGCACGAGCATCACCAGGCTCACGAAGACCCAGCGCGCTTTGTTGCGTGTGAAACTGAGCGGTTTTTTCGTAAACTTGATCAAGCTTTCAGATCTCCTTTTTCCTTCACTTCTCCATAGGTACCCTATTGTACTTTATGTAACCCTATTATAGAGCGTTTTCACTTTCTTTCAATCTAATTCCCCTTGTTACATTGCACAGTTTTTCTGCGCGAACCTCGTTTTGCATAAATAAATTATCGTTTCTCGATAAAAAATGCTTGCATTTCGATAATGAGCGTAGTAGTATAAGGACAGGACAAAGACATTTTCGGAGGTATTTCGGATATGAATAAATCAAACCGACCCAGTTATTCCATCTGGCTGAATCTGACGCTTCTTACTTGTGCCGTATTCTTCATCGTCTGCCTGATCGGCGACATCTTCGGATATTCCTTCTGCCGTTTCTGCTGGTACGGAGATTTCTTTACAGAGAGTTACATCGGCGCCGCTTCTTTCCTGGGTACGCCGGATGTCCGCTTCTACGTCTTCCTGACATGCTTTTATCTGAGCACGCTTCTGACCTACCCGATCCTTTTCTGTGTGGTGAACATCATTTTGAACCTGAAGAAGGATCACGTTTTCGAGAAGATAAATACACGCTACTTGTCGATCATCTCCATCTGCTGTTTCCTGATCTGTCTGATCTGCATCGTCGGCTCCTTCGCGACCTTCTCGCTGGTCGCCGTCTCGATGATCGGACTTTTCGTCGGACTGATCGTACAGTGTGTGCGTCTGGTCATGGATAAAGCCATCGACATGCGCGATGAGCTGGATCTTACAGTGTGAGGTGATAGTATGGCGATCATAGTGAACTTAGATGTAATGATGGCGAAGCGCAAGATCTCTTCCGGAGAACTTTCCGAAAAGATCGGTATCACGCCGGCCAACCTCTCCATCCTGAAGAACCAGAAAGCGAAAGCCGTGCGCTTTTCTACGCTGAACGATATCTGTAAAGCTCTGGACTGCCAGCCCGGAGACATCCTGGAATACCAGCCGGATACGCCTTCTGACAGCAACTGATCTATAACACCCGCAAAGGGCTTTTTTCAAAGGAGTTAACGAAAAAATGAATACGAATCTGAAGAGGGCAGAGATCCTGAAATTTCTCTGCCTTGGGTTAAGTTACGCTTTTTCCTACGCATATATCTCCATGATCGACTTCGCTCTGACAGCCGTTCAGACCACGATCTTCGTGTCCTGCATGTCTGTCGTCGCCATAATCTGGCTGGAGATGACCATGTCGCAGAAACGCTTTCTCGGAAGCTTTGAGACCACTTCTTTCCAGAAGATCGAGGTGCGTTTCTGGGAAGCTATCCTTCTTCTACTCTGCTTCAATACCTACTTCGGACAGATCCCGGAACTGACGCTTCTTTTCATCCACGCCGTGGTCGTCTATATGGTTCTCATAGGCACCGGGCATATGCTGTCCGACCGCTCCTCGGTCTTCCTTCCCTTTGACCTCATCAACGGCTTCTGCCGGCTGCCGTTCATCAACTTTTTCTCCCGCATCCTTTCCGTACACGATACGATAAAAGCACGAAGAGAAAATGGCGCTGAAAAGGCCTCCGGGGATCCCGATCCGCAGTCTTCTTCCGAGGAAAAAGAACCGGTCCATGTCATCGCCATCATCGTAGTTCTCCTTTTTATCCTCATGATCTTCGGCATCGCCCTTCATAACCTCGCGCTCGCCGATGCCCGATTCTCGGAAGCACTGTTTTCCATCGACCGTTTCCTCTCGAATATCTCCGTTTCGGAGATCACCATCAAGATCATCTTCAGCATTCCTGTCGGCGCCTATCTTTTCGGCCTTTTCCAGGGCTGTGTCCGCAGTTCTTCTTCGAAGGAAAAAGAGTACAGCGAGGATCTTCAAAACAGCTGTTCGAAACTCCACATCATGCCGGACTATCTGTTCTGCGGGGTCCTCTCTGTTTTCCTTTTAGTCTATCTTGTTTTCTTCATCTCACAGGGAGAGTATATGTTCAGCGCCTTCGCCGGCGTCCTTCCCGAGGAATTCACCGCATCCGAGTACGCCGTCAGCGGCTTCCACGAGCTCATCAATGTCGTCATCATCAACTTCCTTCTTCTGTCGCTGGTCCGTCTTTTCGGAAAGCATAAGAAGAAACTGCTCAACATCCTGAGCATCGTCCTCATGGCCGAGAGCATGGTCTTTTCCATGATCTCCGCATCGAAGATCATCCTTTACATGACGCGTTTCGGATACACCAGTTCCCGTACGATGGGCCTGTGGGGCACCGCCGTCGTCTTCTGCGGATCTATTCTGGCCATCGTGCATCTGGCAAGTAAAAAGCGCACGTTCGCTCCGTGGCTGATGTTCTCCGCCGGAAGCTACGTGCTCATGAATTTCATCTGTTTCCCGTTTATCTGATCCTTCTTGAAAAGATCCTTTCCGGCCGCTCCGGTCTCCCCGGGGCGGCTTTTTCTTATAATTTGAAAGCCTTCGGAAGAAGGTCGGAAAGAGAGGCGACTTCCGCCTTCCCGTCTTCCTCCACGATCACTTCAAAAGTATCGGTCTTCACATGTTCAGATAAGACCTGACGGCACACGCCGCATGGATAGCAGGGATCCTTCGTCTCTTCATTCGCCGGCGCCCCGACGATCGCGATCGCAGCAAATTCTTTCTCGCCTTCGCTGAGTGCTTTGGCCAGTGCCACGCGCTCGGCGCAAAGACTCGGGGCCATCACGGAAGATTCGATATTACAGCCCCGGAAGATCTTCCCGTCTTTGGTCACAAGTGCCGCGCCGACGGTAAAACCGGAGTACGGCGCATAGGCGTTCATGCGTGCTTTTTTCGCTTCCTTCAGCAGCTTTGCCTGATCCATTTTCTCCCGCCTTTCTTCTTTCCCGCAGGAATCTTTCTCACTTCACCAGACGGCTCGTTCCGAGACGGTCCGCGCCCGCCTCGATCATGGCCTTTGCATCTTCCATATCCTTGATCCCGCCGGCCGCTTTTACCTTTACTTCCGGCGCCGTATATTTACGGAGGAGACGGACATCTTCGATCGTTGCTCCGCCGGTCGAAAAACCGGTGGATGTCTTGATGAAATCGGCATGTGCCTTGCTTACGAGTTCGCACATCTTGATCTTCTCTTCCTCGGTCAGCTGGCAGGTCTCGATGATGACTTTCAGTACCGCGCCTTCGCAGGCTTCGCGCATCGCGAGGAGCTCGAGATAAATGCGGTCGAAACTCCCGTTTTTCACGTCGCAGAGGTTGATGACCATGTCGATCTCCGACGCTCCCTGGCGGATCGCTTCCTTTGCTTCAAACACCTTCGTGGCGGTCGTCGCATAGCCGTTCGGAAAACCGATGACCGTGCATACGGGAAGTCTCCCTTTCAGGAACTGCGCTGCATCGTTGACGTAGCACGGAGGGATGCAGACGCTTGCCGTCCCCGCCTCCAGCGCCGCCTCACAGAGATCCTTGATCTCCGCAAGTGTAGCCGTCGTACGAAGGAGGGTGTGATCCACCTTCGCGATGATCTTTTTTTCTTCTTCTGTGTATTCTTTCATAAGCTTTCCTCTCTCTTTTCCCGTTCCTTTTCTGCTCGAAAAGATCCCGTCTTTTTACTTCATTCTCATCTCTTTCCAGAAGGATTCCCCGTCCAGATTCGATGTGTTGATCCCGAAGAAATCTCCGATCGTTTTCGCGATGTCCGCAAAGCTCGATCTCGTCCCGAGATCCGTTCCCGGACGGACTCTCTCTCCGTAAGCCAGAAACGGCACATTTTCTCTTGAATGATCCGTAGAAGGCGTGCTCGGATCGCAGCCATGATCGGCCGTGATCATGAGGATATCGTCCTTCTGAAGACGCGACAGGATCTCCGGCAGACGGTCATCGAAATACGTCAGCGCCTCGGCATATCCGTGCACATCATTTCGATGTCCGTAGAGCATGTCGAAATCGACGAGATTTACGAAGATCAGACCTTCCTTCTGCATATCCATCGCTCCCAGCGTCTGTTCGATGCCGTCGGCATTTCCGGCTGTCCTGACCGACATGCCGACACCGCGGCCGCCAAAGATATCGTAGATCTTCCCGACTCCATAGACCGGGATCTTCGCCGCCGTCAGATCGTCGAGGAGCGTATCTCTCGGCGGAAGAAGAGAAAAATCGTGGCGGTTCGATGTTCTTTCGTAGTTCGGATACTCCCCGATGAAAGGTCGGGCGATGACTCTTCCGACACCGTGTTTTCCCGTAAGGATCTTCCTTGCGATCTCACAGTAGCGGTAGAGTTCTTTTACCGGCACGACCTCCTCGTGTGCAGCGATCTGGAACACACTGTCCGCGGAAGTATAGACGATCAGGTCGCCTGTTTTCACGTGCTCCTGCCCGAAGTCACGGATCACTTCCGTCCCGGAATACGGCTTATTGCAGAGCACCTTTTTCCCGGTCTGCTTTTCAAACTCTGATATCACGTCCTCCGGAAAACCCTCCGGATATGTCGGCAGCGGCTCCGGCGAGATCAGTCCCGCGATCTCCCAGTGGCCGATGGTCGTATCTTTTCCCATGGATGCTTCCTCGACCCTGGCCCACGCGCCGACACCTTTCCCATCCGGTGAATCGTAAGGAAGGGCATCCGGGATACACCCCATGCCGATCCGTCTCATATTTGCGATCGAAAAAGCACTGTCCTTCGAGCATGCGCCGAGGGTGTGGGACCCTTCGTCTCCAAACGCGGCCGCATCCTTTGCACCGCCGATCCCGCAGCTGTCCAGTACGATCAGAATGACTCTTTTACCCATCTTTCATCCTCTTTCGTTAGTGTTTACTAATTCCACTTCATATTATATCGTATAAGTGACTGAAAAAACGTGCCGGAGGAATCACCTATGCGCAAAAACCGTTCCGGACGCCCACTGATCATGATCTCCCTGGACGCCATCTCGGATTCTGACATCAACTATCTGCTGACACTCCCGAACTTCCGTAAGCTCGCGTCCTGGGGCCTTCTGCACAGGAAAGTCGATTCCATCTTTATCTCGAACACCTACCCGGTCCACACGAGCATCTCGACCGGCGTAATGCCGTCGGAGCACGGCCTTTTCGATAACGTCATCTATGACCCGTTTAAAAACTCGGAGAAATGGCGCGCGCATAAGAAACTCATCAAGGTAAAGACGCTTCCCGAACGAGCCCACGATAAGGGCCTTGTCACCTGCGCCATGATGTATCCCTGTACTCCGGGCGAAAAGATCAACTACCACCTCGCGGAGGTCCCCGGCACCGAGAGCATGTTCTTCCGCGGCATGAAGTTCGTCCACTACAGCTCGACCTTTCGCCTCTGCCCGAAGTTTTTCCGCTACATGAGGAAGTGCAAGTCTTTCAACTATTTCGGCATCGACACGTTTATCGCCTACTCTTCACGCGACCTGATCGCGGGTGAAAAAGCCGACCTTTACATGCTGCATCTGCAGGACACCGACCACCAGAAGCACCACACCGGCACAGATTCCGAGACGACGAAAAAATCGATCGAGTACGATGACAAGCTCCTCGGCGTGATCATCGAAGGTATCGAAGAAGCCGAGCGGAAAGCCGGCGGTGATCCCGCCAAGGGCATCGAGCACCTGGATCTTCTGATCTTCAGCGACCACTCCTGCATGAACGTGCACACCGCGATCTCTCCGAACAAACTCCTGACAGAAAAGGGCATCTCCTTCTCAACTGCCTGGTTTCAGACCGTCAACGGTGCCTGCTTCCTGCACATAAATGAGAATATTTCTTCTTCTGAAAAAGAATCGCTCGACGCGTTCCTTCAAAGCTTTTCGGAAATGCCCGGCGTTCGAAGAAAGCTCACCGACGAGGAGCTCCGTGAAAGCGGCGCCATCGATGCCGGCTTCTCCATGGGATTTACCGCACAGTCCGGCTACACCTTCGGCGCCATCAAGAAAGGCCAGCACGGCTATACTCTGGATAACGACGACTATAAGATCTTCTACCTCGAGATCGGCCCCGGCCTCATCAAAAGCGAGCAGAAAGGCACGACCACCGAGGGCGGCTGCATCTTAGAGGTCGGCAAAAAAGCGATCGAACTCGTGGATAGCACCGACATCTCCGGATACGTGCGAAGATAAGCTGCTATTTTAAACAAAAGAGATCCCGAAGGTGATCTTGGCGCTGGTCCTCGACGCGCTGCGTCTGCGGAATCGCGCCTGCGATGATCCTTCGGGATTCTCTTTTTCTTTTTAAGTGATCTTCTTATCTCTGCACTCTGCCGGAGCCGTCGCCTTTCATCAGAGTTTCGACCTCTTTTACGCTGACTCTGTTGAAGTCGCCCGGGATCGAGTGTTTCAGGCAGCTTGCGGCAACTGCGAATTCGAGAGCTTCAGTATCTGTCTCATAGGATCTTAATCCGTAGATCAGTCCTGCGGCAAATGAATCGCCTCCGCCGACGCGGTCGACGATATCGCAGATTTCATATTTTCTGCTGACATAGAAAACGGAGCCGTTATTGATGCATGCCGCCCAGCCGTTATGGTCGGCGCTGTGGCTCTCGCGAAGCGTAATGGCAACCTTCTTTACATTCGGATATTCCGAAAGAAGAGAGCTCGTGAGCTTTTCGTATTTTTCCGTGTCGAGAGACCCCTCTTCCACGTCCACATCGATCTGAAGTCCCAGGGATTTCTGGCAGTCTTCTTCATTTCCGATCACGACATCCGTATACTTCGTGATCTCCTTCATGATTTCCGATGCCGCAACTCCGTATTTCCAAAGATTCTTACGGAAATTGAGATCCACGGATACCGTGATATCACGCTTCTTTGCTTCCTTTACCGCCTCGATGGAAAGCTCCGCCGCGCTTTGACTGATCGCCGGTGTGATGCCCGTGATATGAAACCAGTCCACATCAGAAAAAGCACTCTCCCAGTCGATGTCTCCGATTCCTGCTTCGGCCATGGTGGAGCCCGCCCGGTCGTAGATCACTTTACTCGGACGCTGGTTCGCGCCGGTCTCCAGATAGTAGATGCCCATCCTTCCGTTTTTACGGAGGATCTTCTCCGTACCCACGCCGAAACGGCGGAGTTCAGCGATACATTCGTCTCCGATCTGATTGTCCGGAAGCACACTTAAAAACTCTACGGGCATCTTATAATTTGCAAGTGAAACCGCCACATTGGCCTCGCCTCCGCCAAATGTCGCCTCAAACTCCGGGCTCTGGAAAAACCTTTCGTTGCCCTTCGTCTTCAGACGCAGCATGATCTCACCCATCGTCAGTACCTTTTTCATGGAAAAACCTCCTTAGCCTCTCGTCTTCCGGATCGTCTCGACCGCAGATCTGCAAAGGTCCGTGATCTTATCGAAATCCTTATTTCGGATATCCTTCGATGTGCATACGAAGCTTCCGCCGATCGCGATCACGCTCTTTTCTGCGGCAAACTCCGAAAGATTATCGAGGTTGACGCCTCCGGTCGGCAGGAACCGCATATCGCGGAACACGCCCGACAGCGTCTTGATGCCCTTGATCCCGCCGTAAAGATTGGCAGGGAAATATTTGACGACAGAAAGACCGAGTCTTCTCGCCCCCATGATCTCCGTCGGAGTCACGCACCCCGGAACCACGGCGATCCCCGCATCCTCGCACCATCTGACGACTTCTTCGGAAAAACCCGGAGACACGATAAATCCGGCACCTGCCGAGATCGCTTCCTGAACCTGAAGAAGGTCGAGGATCGTTCCTGCTCCGACGAGCATTTCCGGCACTTCCTCATTCACTTTCCGGATGGCCTCTTTCGCGCACGCGGTGCGGAAAGTGATCTCCATCATATCGATCCCGCCGGCCAGTAAGGCCCTTGCGGTCGGCACTGCATCCTCTATGTCCTCGATCACCACGACCGGGACAAGACCGGTCTTTTCTATCCTCTGCATGATACTCTTTTTGTTCACGCGATTTCCTCCCCAAAAAACGTTTTTAGCATCTAACATTCTAGCATATTTTTTGTCGGAAAACTATTCAGACTTTTTGCTGTTTCTGTTATCATTATATCTGAATGAAATTGCGCTGATCCAATTATTTGGAGGTGTTTATGGCCACTTTGATCAACAACCGTTTTATGCTGAGATCCGCTACTGCGGAGAGACTATATTTTGACTACGCGAAGAACTGTCCCATCATCGATTATCACTGCCACTTAAGTGCCCGGGAGATCGCTGAGGATCATTCTTTCCAAAACCTCACCGAGCTGTGGCTCAAGGGAGATCACTATAAATGGCGACTGATGCGGTCCGCCGGGATCGAGGAAAAATATATCACCGGTGACGCCGATGATCACGGGAAATTCCTCGCTTTCGTAAGTGTTCTCGAAAAGGCCGTAGGAAACCCCATCTACCACTGGTGCAGTCTGGAGCTCCTCCGCTATTTCGATATAAAAGACCCGCTCACGATGCAGAATGCAGAGCAGGTCTGGGATCTGGCCAACGAGAAGATCCAAAGCGGTCTTTTCACCGCCCGCCAGCTGATCCAGCGTTCGAATGTGGAACTTCTGTGCACGACAGACGATCCGATCGATGACCTTAATTATCACCGTGCGATCGCAGATGACCTTTCCTTTTCGACCGTCGTACTTCCGACATTTCGTCCGGACCAGATCCTCGACATTGGAAAGAGCGACTATATCGCGTATCTCCAGGCCCTTTCTTCTGTTTCGAACTGTCCGGCCAACAGCTGGATGGAGCTGAAGATCCTTTTGAGCCAGAGGCTGGATCACTTCGCAGCAAATGGCTGCCGTCTGGCCGACCATGGTATGACGA
This sequence comes from Clostridia bacterium, assembly GCA_016287245.1. GTDB lineage: Bacteria > Bacillota > Clostridia > Saccharofermentanales > Saccharofermentanaceae > Scatonaster. The sequence continues at coordinate 20,240 of JAEEWG010000007.1, read as the reverse complement.
AGTTTATGTTCGTCCCCGCCACAGATGACGAAGCGGAGAAAATCTTCCAAAAAAAGCTCTCTTCCCCGGAAATCTCCCTGACCGAAGAAGAAGAAACCATCTACAGAAGTGCTCTTCTCATCTTCCTTGCGGCCGAATACCAGTCCCGCGGCTGGACCATGCAGATCCACTTCGGCTGCCGCCGCGACAACAACGCGCTTACTATGCGAAAGCTCGGCGCGAACACAGGCTTTGACACGATCCTGGGAGATAGCAGTTTCGTTTCTCCTCTTGCAGAATACATGAGTTATCTTACGGAGCATGACATGCTTCCGCGCATGATCCTTTATAGTCTCAATCCCAATGACGATACGATCCTTGACACGCTGATCGGGTGCTTTCAGACGGGACAGGAGCCTCTGTGGATCCAGCATGGCGCCGCCTGGTGGTTCAACGATAATGAGCACGGGATCCGAGAGCATCTCCGGTCCCTTGCCTCCCAGAGTTACCTTCCGGGATTCATCGGCATGCTGACCGACTCCCGAAGCTTCCTTTCCTATACCCGTCACGAGTATTTCCGCCGGATCCTCTGTGATTTCCTCGGTGATCTGGTCGAAAAAGGAGAGTTTGACAAAAACATGGATACTCTCGGTTCCATTGTCCGGGATATCTGCTACGAAAACGCCAGGAGGATCTTCATAAAGGAGTGAGCGTTGACCGCCAAAAGCTCCTTTTTCCGGCATTTTTCCCTAAATTTACGCAAAAAAAGAACTGCTCGCGTGGAAGGACTTGCTGGCAGTTCTTTCTTCTGAAAAAAATGAAAAAGACGGTTAGTCAGATAATGTGGGAGAACATTATCTGTTAATCGTTAACTCTTTAAGTCTGCATCGATCTGTGCAGTAACATCACCTACGTTCTTAACGTAAGCCTCCATTTTCTCTGTTGCTGATCTGGTTTTTCCGAGATAAGAAGAAACGCTAAACCAAACGACCATAGCAAGAATAACTAAGATTGCGATAACTAAAACCATTTCAACGAGCGTAAAGCCTTTTTTTGTCTTGTGTAACTTAACCATACCCCTAACCTCCTGGTGCATGCTGGTTATTCACAGTTCGTTCATATTTATGACACAATTATACTCTCGCTTTCGACAAGATGCAATTGTTTTTTAGAAAAAAATGAAGAAAATTTCAGTAAAATTTGTAAAAAAGGAGCTATCGACATGCGATAGCTCCCAAAAAATGATTTTTGACCCTGTTTTTTACTGATCAGGAGGACTTTGCTGCTCCCTTGTAGATCGTGTTATAAAGATCTACGAGTTCCTGGCATCTCTTCTCCTGGCAGACCTTGACGTACTCGTCCCAGTCTTTCTCCACATCCTTCTGTCCGGTCACGAACCAGAGTGTCCATGCGTTGACTTCGTCGATGAGAGGTGTAGAGATCAGCGTGATCTTCTCGTTCTGTTCGTCGTTCGGAGCAATACCCGGAGCAATCGGAGGCTTCTCTCGGTTATTGAAGTTGGAGTCTACGAAGTGCTTAACTTCCGGAATGTAGTTATCTGTCATTTCCGCTAAGGTGTGGCCGTACCAGAAGTTACCGCCGGCATAACCCCACTGCTTACGGATATCGATGTCGCCATCCTTGCCGTTGATACCGAGGCCGCTGCAGCAGTAGCCATCGAGCAGTACCTTGGATCCGTCTTCTGCGTACTTGAAGGTCTCGCCCTCGACGCCCCACTTATAAAGGATGTAAGCTTCCGGAGAGTAGAACAGCCAGTCAACGAAACGCAACATCTCGATGAAGCCGTCTTTTCCGAGTTCGTCCAGCGCCTTCTGGGAGATCATGACACCATTCTCCAGACGGACATCACCGGCTGTGGAATAGTTATAGAGCTTGGATCTCGGCGGAATCGTGGCATACAGTTCGAAGTTTCCGGCACCGAGAACTTCTTCACACTTCTTGACATAGTTCGCGTACTGGCTCTGGTTAACGCTCATGATAACGGTCTTGCCGTTATAGAACTGGTTGGTCGCTGTATCGTCATCCTGGTTGAAAGTACCCGGATCGAGGATGCCCTCGTTTACGAAACGGGCAGCCATAGCAAGGAATTCCTTGTAGTTGTCAGTTGTCGGGCTGAAGTACCATTCATCCTTCGCCTGGTCATAACGGATACCATCTGAGATGGCCCATCCTGCGTTTACATCATAGGTGATACCCATGACTTTCAGGAGGTTACCGCCGTTGCTCTGACCGCTCTCACTTCCGCACCACAGGTCAGACCAGATATAATCTTTTTCGCTGCACATGCCCTGGGCGACCATGTATGCCTTAACTTTCTTAAGGGCTTCGAGAAGATCTTCCCAAGTCCATGTAGCTTCCATAGATGCTACATCAACGCCGGCTGCCTTGAAGATATCCTGACGGATAACGAAGGTATAGTTCAGGAGACACTGCTCCAGCATGCCCGGCAGACGATAGTACTTACCGTTGCTCTTTGTGATCGTACGGATATCCGGTGCCATGTCGTAGGTGTTATAGAATTCACAGTAGTTCGGCATGTACTCGACCCAGTCAGAGATCGGAACGATCGCGCCGCCATCTACGAAAGCACTCTCGTCGTAGATCTTCGGAATGATGTACGCAGACTCACCGGCAGAAATGTTAAGAGTAACATTCTTCATGTAGTCGTTGGAGTCGAAAGAGATCAGATCAAGATGAACGTTTGTGATATCTTCGATCTTCTTGAAAATACCCTCCGTTTTCCAGGTCGGCTGCATGGAATACCAGTTCGCGTCACTGAAGAACATGCTGTAGGTCGTCGGCTGATCCGCATGGAATGTTTTTCCCAGTCCGAATTCATAGCCCAGGGACGGTTGTTCGGTCTCGGTTGCACTTGTGTCGATCTTGTCCGGTGCGGTCGTTGTCGATCCGACCGTTGTTTCTTTCGTCGCACAACCTGCCGTTGCCAGCAGCATCGAAGCTACCAGCGAAAGACTAACAATTTTACTTTTCATTGTTTTCCTCCTCAATCTCGTTTCATTCATTATTTCTGCTCCGCGCCCGCCGGCTCCGACCCCGGCACACACGGTAACATTCGAAAAGTTATTCTTTTACGCCGCCGAGCATCATGCCCTGCACGTAATACTTCTGGATAAACGGATATACACAGATGATCGGAAGTGCCGTGAGCACCATGGAACAGGAGCGGATATTCGTCGCCACCTGCTGCGCGTCGGCATCGTTGGCGCCCGCACCTCGGATGATGTTCTGAAGGTAGTAAGCGACCGGCCACTTATCTTTTCTCAGATACAGGAATGCCTGGAACCAGTTGTTCCAATACATGACCGCATAGAAAAGAGTCATCGTCGCAATGATCGGTTTACTTAACGGAAGAACGATCCGTATGAACACGCCGAATTTATTGAGGCCGTCGAGTTCACCTGCTTCCTCGAGATCTTTCGGCGTACTCGCGAAGAAAGACTTCATCAGGAGCACGTAGTATGTGCTGATCATCATCGGAAGAATGAAAGCGGCCATGGTGTTATTCAGTCCGAGTTTTACCACGAGGATGTAGTTCGGGATCATGCCGCCGCCGAAGTACATCGTAAAGATGACGAAAGGTGTCAGGATCTTCGTCGCTTTCAGCTCCTTTTTCGAAAGCGGGTAGGCCAGCATAGAGGAAAAAGCCAGCGAGAGCGTCGTACCAACTACGGTATAGAGGATCGTGTTCTTGTAATACTTTATAAACTCGCCCTGTGTTATTACATATATATATGTCTTTAAATTAAAACCCTTCGGGATCAATGTAACGTTACCGGAGATGATCTCTTTTTCCGAAGAAAGTGACTGGGCAACGAGGTACACGAACGGGAACAGTGTCGCCACCGAGATCAGGATCATGATGATAGTATTTACGACCAGGAAGACTTTATAGCCTGTGTTTTCTTTCAGTTTCATCTCATCGTCCTCCTTAGAACAAACTGCTCTGCGTCAGTTTTTTCGACAGAAAGTTCGCCGAAGTAAGCAGTATGAGATTTATGAGTCCTTCGAAAAGACCTACTGCCGTCGCGTAGCTGTAGTTACCGGAACCGAGACCCATTCGGTAGACGTATGTGGATACGATATCCGCCGAGGAATAGATCATCGGGTTATAAAGCAGGAATACTTTTTCAAAAGCTCCGCCCGATCCGACAAGTCCGCCGATATCCAGGATAAGAAGTGTGGTGATCGTCGGCATGATAGAAGGAATTGTGATGTGCCAAACTCTCTGGAAATGTCCGGCACCATCGACCGCTGCCGCTTCGTAAAGCGAAGGGTTGATGTTGGACATCGCGGCAAGATAAAGGATCGTGCCCCAGCCCATGCTCTGCCAGATACCGGAGATCGTGAAGATCGGCACGAAGTATTTGGCGATCGACAGGAACTGCTCAGGCCTTCCGCCCATGGAAACGATGACGTTATTTACCGGGCCTGTCGTTCCGAGGAGTTCCTTGATAACACCACAGACGATGACCATGGAAATAAAGTGAGGCAGATAAGAAACTGTCTGCACGAATTTCTTCCAGTGAAGATTTCTGATCTCATTGATCAGGAGAGCGAAAATCAGCGTCAGCGGGAATCGGAAAAGAAGATATGTGAAATTCAGGGTAAGTGTATTTCTAAAAGCTCTCCAGAAAGACTTATCTCCGATAAACTGCTTAAAGTATTTCAGACCGCTGTTCTGAGATCCGAAGATCGAACCGCCGGCTCTGTATTTACGGAAAGCGATGATGTTTCCAAACATGGGAAGATAACGGAAAACGATATAGTAAACGATCGGTACCAGGAGCATCAGATAGATCTGCCAGTACTGTCCGATATGTCTTATGAAACGGTGCTTCTTTTTTGCAGGAACCCATTCCCGGTTAATGCTGTTTGTACTCATACCCCACTACTCCTTCATGTGCCATCCAGCATGTGCGTGGAAGCGAAGCAATTGGGGTGCCGGGCATCAGGAGGTCATAAAGCGATTCGCTCAGTGATTTGATCCACAGGATGATAGATCTCATTCACTACCGTACAGTGCTTGCTTCCACACTTGTATGCTAGTTGTTTACGATGACAGAATACCACCATACTAGTTGCATGTCAACGTCGGATTTGATATTTTCGCCTGTCTTTTTAGCCAGGATGCACAAAGAACTCCCGATATCTTGACGAAGAGAAATCAACATGATATCATTACGATATCACCAAAGAAAAGGCGGTAAGAAAAAATGAAAGAGAATTATGAGATCACTGAAAAAGTCCTTAAGGGACGCAAGATCGGAGGACTGGTACTTTTCCTTTATATCCTCCTGACATGTGCCGCTACAGCCGGCATCATCTGCTGCGCCGTCAACGGAAGCGAGGACGCGCCAAGTCCGATGTGGCTTTTCATCCTCTGCATCGTCTTCCTCTGCGTCGGCTGGCTCCCGCTATGCGGACTTAAGGTCCTGAAGCCGAACGAAGCACTGGTTCTGACACTTTTCGGTAAATATGTAGGCACACTGAAGGGCGACGGCTTCTTCTTCGTAAACCCGTTCTGCACAGCCTTCAACCCGGCCGCCGGTACACATCTCGGCCAGAGCGGTGACGTCAGCCAGAAGGGAAATCTCCTGGCCGCTGCAGCTGCTGCCAGCACCGGAGCTGCCGCAAATACGACCATGGAGATGGTCTCCCGCAAGATCTCTCTTAAGGTCATGACGCTTTCTAACAGCAAGCAGAAGGTCAACGATGTCCTCGGTAACCCGGTAGAGATCGCGGTCGCGGTCATGTGGAAAGTCGAGGATACGGCAAAGGCCGTATTTAATGTGGATAACTTTAAGGAGTACCTCTCCCTGCAGTGCGACACAGCGGTACGTAATGTCGTAAAGGTCTATCCGTACGATGTCACGGATAACATCGATACCACCGGTGACGGCGAAGCCGATGACGGTTCTCTCCGCGGATCCACCGAGATCGTTGCAAGACGTATCAAGGAAGAGATCCAGAGCAAGGTATCTGATGCCGGACTTCGAATCGTTGATGCACGTATCACCTACCTCGCCTATGCTCCGGAGATCGCTGCAGCGATGCTCCAGCGTCAGCAGGCAGCCGCGATCGTCGATGCCAGAAAGCTGATCGTGGATGGTGCAGTCGGAATGGTAGAAATGGCGCTTGAAAGATTGTCCGAGAAGAAAACAGTCGAACTGGATGAAGAGCGTAAGGCGGCAATGGTTTCGAATCTTCTGGTCGTACTGTGCGGCAATAAGGAAGCCCAGCCGATCGTTAACTCCGGGAGCCTTTACTGATGGCCGGTCCTGAGAAAAAACAGATACCTCTCCGCCTGTCGGCGAAGCTCTACGATGCGATCGCCGCATGGGCCGAGGACGACTTCCGTTCCGTCAACGGACAGATCGAATATCTTCTGACTGAATGCGTCAAGCAGAGAAAGAAGAACGGCAAATACCGTCCGGAAGAACTCGATAAAGAGATCGAACTGGATATCTGATCTTAATAGAAGATCTTCTTTGCCGCTTCAGAAAGTCGCGCGCCCAGCTCGCTTTTGCGCTGGGGATGAAGCTCCAGGGGCGTCGACAGATCTTTCGCGGATACTACGGCGCAGTCGGGTACAGTTTTTTCCGCCTCTTTCTGCTGGGATTGAATCAGATCCCAGCCGGGAGGCGTTTTTCCTGTCACGGGATCCGTATAGTCCGCCATCTCGACACAGATCAGCGGAAGCTTCTGCCCGAAAAGATCCCGCCAGTTTCTGATCATAGCGGAGAACTTCTCACTGTATCTTTCCGGATCGGAAGAATTGGCTTCTCCCTGATACCACAAAAGACCGAGGAAAGAATAGTCCTTCAGCGGGCGGACGGACGTCTTATAAAGTGAAGTCGGGACTTCCTGTCCCATGAGAAATGCCGGAACAGCAGAAGCCGCTTCTTTTCCAAAAGCCATCTTCCACGTGCCCGAAAGCTCGATCTTCTCATCTCCGGATCTTACATAGTACGGATGCTCGGCGACGAAGCCGCCGTCCCCTGTCTCGATGATCAGCCGCACGGCGATGAGATTTCTTCCCTTGCGCAGGATCGAACCGTCGAACGGATATTTACGCGGAGGATAACGATACTCCGTTCTCCCCACGAGGGTCCCGTTGATAAAGGTCTGATCCGCATCGATCAGATCGCCGAGATAAAGGAAGGCATCCGAAGACGGCACATCTTCCAGTGTGAATTCCTTATAGAACCAGACGATCCCGATAAAGCCGGTCCCGTCTTCTTTTCGGAGCATGCCCGGAACCGGAAAGTCCGATGCATCTTCCGGGATCTCCTTATTCATCTTCTCATCATCTTCCGAAGAAAGTGCGCTTCTCCAGGAGGCGATGGAACAGTCACGAAGCTTCAGATACTCGTTCAGAGCGTCTTTTCCCATGAACGGAGCCATCTTCTCTTTATAGTCGCCGAACTTCGAAAGGAGTTCTTCCGGCATCCAGGATTCGATCGTGGATCCGCCCTGGGCACCGAGCACCAGTCCGATCGGGATCTGCTTTTCGTCATAGATCCTCCGGGCAAAATAGAATCCGGCCGCGCTCATCTCGCCGATCCTGCCGGGAACGGCCGCCGTCCAGGGATTTTTCGCAAGATCTGCGATCTCGTCTTCGGCCATATTGTACTGCGGAGTGACTCGGTACTGACGGATGTAGGGATAGTCCGAGGCATCGACTTCCTCTTTTGAAACATCGAGAGTGCGGGATACCGGCAGCTCCATATTCGACTGGCCGCCGAGGTAGAAGACATCTCCGAAGCAGACGTCACTCAGCTCGATGGTCTCACTGCCGCGGATCTGAAGGGATAGATCTTTTCCCGCAGGATGCGCGGGAAGGGTGATGAGAAATTGTCCGCCGGTGACAGGAGCGGTATATGTTTCCCCCTCCAAAAGGACCGACACGGATCCTGCCTTGTCGTCTCTGCCCCAGATGGAGACGGGGCGTTCCCTCTGAAGTATCATGCCATTTCCGAATATTGGTGCAAGTTCGATCATGTTCTCTTCCGTTTCCGAAAAGGCCTCCGAGCACGGAGCTTTTCCCTTTGATGGTTATAAGATAGCACAATCGAGACGGCTTTTCCACAGCTTTAACACTAGAATGGCAGATCGCGTTTTTACTCTTGCTTTTCCTGTTTTCAGCGTCTAATATATTGGAGAAAAGGAGATATCCCAAGCATGGAAGAATCATTTTACGACCGCGTTTCCAAAAGCCGCCTGTATTCTCTCGGTGACAAACTGGGAGATGTTATGCTCCTGAGCCTCTGTTTTTTCGTCACGTGCCTTCCGATCGTGACGATCGGTACTTCGGCGACGGCGCTTTACTATGCGGTCAATAAGAGAGTCGAGAAGAATTCGGCCACTCCTGTGAAGGATTTCTTCCATTCCTTTAAACAGAACCTCAAGCAGGGCATCGCGGTTACGATCGTCCTTCTCCTTTATGCCGGCGTGACCGCTTTTAACCTCTGCTTCGCTCTTTTCGGCTTTAACGGCGTACACCTTCCGTCGCTTTATACCGGTGTGGCGATCCTTTTGATCCTTCCGCTTTTCTTCACGGTGCCTTTCGTCTGCCCGTATCTGGCGAGATTCAAAAACACGGTCAGAAATACGATCTTCCACAGTTTTACTTTCTCGACGATGTATACGAGCCACACCTTTCTCATGTGGCTTTATATCCTCTTATCTCTGGCGCTCATGATCGTCTTTATCCCGTCGATCCTGTTTGTGCCTTTTACCTGTTGCTATCTCTGCCGACGTCTTTGCGAGAGGGATTTCAATTATGCCCTGCTTCTCAAGGATAAGCGTGAGCATCCTGAAAAGTACGCGGAGGACGGTGATGAAGACGCCGTCGAAAGCGAAAATGATGACGACGGAAACGACGAGGATAACGAGCCTTCCGATGTTGACGAAGAGGGTTTCGAGGAATAAAGTATTAATGTACGTTTTTCTTTTTTGAGGTATTCATGGGCACAACACTATCTATCATCTGTACCACCGGAATGCTGATCGCATTGATTGGCGCCATCGTATTTCTCTTTATCGGAATACGCTGCACGACCAAAGCAGTGAAAAAACAGGACGAACCGGAGCCGCTCCCAAGAGAGGTGCTGGTGCGTTCGACCATTTTCCTTCTGATCTCCAATCTCTGCATGGGCCTTTGCTATGTCGGCATGCACTACGATGATTACTATAATGGCGTGTGCTCTTTAGGCGAGCTTCTTTTCTCCTGCTTCGCCTCTTCTTTCCGGTCTTACGGATGGATCATCCTGATCCCGTGGCTCATCAATATGTTCCGCAGAAGACCGGGACCGAAGACAGACGACACGGACAAAATGTGATCCTGCCGTTTCCCTTTTGGGAAAAACGAAAAAATAAAAATCTAACGACCTTGACACTATTCTAGTTTGCTAGTATGCTAGTTGCAGGTTATGTTTGATGTGGAAAAGAGGCAATAACTATGAAGATGGTGTTTCGTTGGTGGCCGCATGGCGATGATACGGTAACATTGGAACAGATCCGTCAGATCCCGGGCGTTTCCGGTGTCGCGACGATGTTCTCCGATATCCCCGCCGGTGAGATCTGGCCCAGAGAGACGATCTTCGCGCTTCGAGATCAGGTCCATGCGGCCGGTCTGGAGATGGAAGTGATCGAGAGTGTGAATATCCACGAGGATATTAAGAAGGGCCTTTCTTCCAGAGATGAATACATCTCCAACTACATCACCACCATGAAGAATCTTCACGAAGCCGGAGTCAAGTGCATCTGCTATAACTTCATGCCGGTCATGGACTGGTTTCGAAGCAATCTCGAACTCCCGCTGAAGGACGGTTCTTTTGCCATGGCATACGAGCATTCCTTCGCGAGCGGACTGACCCTCGACCGCATTATCGCTTCCATGATGGACGGTTCGCATGACATGACGCTTCCCGGATGGGAGCCGGAGAGATTCCCTGCAATGGCCAAGGATGTCGAGTTCTACCATAATGTTTCTGCTGAAGAATACTTCAAAAACATCACGTACTTCCTCGATGCCGTTATGCCGTATGCCGAGGAATATGATCTGGATTTCGGCGTGCACCCGGACGATCCGCCGTGGCCGCTTTTCGGTCTGCCGAAGGTCGTCTGCTCCGCAGAGTCCATCAGAAAATATCTGGCGCTCAACGACAGTAAGCGCAATGGTCTTACGCTCTGTACCGGAAGTCTCGGTGCCAATCCGGAGAACGATATCCCGGCAATGGCGAAGGAATTTGCCGCCTTGGGACGCGTGCCTTTCGTACATCTGCGCAACGTCAAGCATACCTCTGAAAAGGATTTCCACGAGAGTGCCCACCTTTCTTCCGAGGGCGATCTGGACATGTACGCCATCGTCGCTGCCCTTCAGGAGAACGGTTTTGACGGATACATCCGTCCGGACCACGGACGACGTATCTGGTCGGAGGCCTCCCGCCCGGGTTACGGTCTTTATGACCGCGCACTGGGCGCAGTCTATATCCAGGGATTGTGGGAAGCCGTTGAAAAAAGCCGGAAGTGATCTTTTCCGGTCGAAAACTACTTCAATTCAGGAGGCTTCGAACCAATGCTTTCTCTTTCTATGCGCAGGGACAGCCTGAAAAATACAGGAGAATGGTCTGAAAGGAACATCATCCTTCCCTCTTTTTCCATTGACGAAGTGCGGGCAAAATCCGAAAAAGAACCGACCTGGCTTCATTTCGGCGCCGGAAATATCTTCCGCGGTTTTATCGCACGTCTTTCCCAGGATCTACTGAATCAGGGACTGATCGATACGGGCATCATTGCCGCCGATACCTTTGACTATGAGATCATCGACCGGATCTACCGGCCGAACGATGACCTGACACTGATGGTCGACCTTCGTCCCGACGGAAGTACGGGATACGAGATCATCGGAAGTGTGACGGAATCGAGAAAAGCGGATCCGAATGACGCACCGGAAATGAGCCGTCTTTATGAGATCGCTTCAAGTCCTTCTCTTCAGATCATCAGTTTTACCATTACCGAAAAGGGCTATGCCCTCTATGATATGCACGGGCAGCTCCTTCCGGTCGTATCCTCCGATATGGAAAACGGCCCGAAGAGCGCGCGGCACGCCATGAGTATCGTCTGCGCTCTCCTGTGGGAACGATTCCAGAAAGGCGGAGCGCCTCTCGCGCTGGCTTCTATGGACAACTGCAGCAGCAACGGCAAAAAGCTTCAGAGCAGTATCCTCGAGGTGGCGGAAGCCTGGGAAAAGCGCGGCTTCGTCTCCTCCGGATTTCTCGATTATCTGAATGATTCGGGAAAAGTTTCTTTCCCGTGGAGTATGATCGACAAGATCACGCCCCGTCCGGATGCCTCGGTCGAGAAGATGATCGAGGAACTGGGGATCTCCGATATGCGTCCGTTTACTACGGCAAAAGGCACGTTCATCGCGCCTTTCGTTAATGCGGAAGTTCCGCAGTATCTCGTGATCGAGGATACTTTCCCGAACGGCCGTCCGCCGCTTGAAAAGGCCGGCGTCTTCATGACCGACCGCGATACGGTGAATAAGGCCGAGCGCATGAAGGTCACCACATGCTTAAATCCGCTCCATACGGCACTGGCCGTTTTCGGATGCGTACTCGGATATACACGCATCTCGGATGAGATGAAGGATCCGGAGCTGGTCTCCCTCATCACGAAGATCGGCTATTCAGAGGGACTTCCCGTCGTAACAGATCCCGTGATCCTAAAGCCTTCCGAATTCATCAGGGAGGTGATCGAGGAGCGTCTTCCGAATCCGTTTATCCCGGATGCGCCGCAGCGCATCGCGACAGACACGAGCCTTAAGGTCCCGATCCGTTTCGGCGAGACCATCAAGTCCTATATCTCCGATCCTTCGTTAGATGTTACTTCCCTGACCTATATCCCTCTGGCGATCGCCGGGTGGATCCGCTATCTTCTCGGGATCGATGACAACGGCGATCCGATCGAGCTCAGTTCCGATTCGCTCCTTCCGTCTTTAAAAGAGCAGCTTTCCGCGATCCGTTTTTTGGACCCCGATAGCGTGAAAGGAAATCTCGACGGTCTTCTGTCAAACAGTTCCGTCTTCGGATCCGACCTTGTGGCATGCGGATTATCACCGAAGATCGAATCTTTCGTTTCGGAAATGATCGAGGGACCCGGTGCGGTCAGAAAGACCCTGAAAAAGCATCTGGGCTGATATTTTTCTAACTTGTATGCTAGTTAAAAATATTGTATATTTATGTTGTTTGAAACCCGATGTAGTGAAGGAGTTTTTTCGATATGATCGTTCCACCTAAGAATTCCAGTGAGACCAACCGCGAGTATGCATTCCGCGTTATCAGCGAGAACATCATCAGTCTGGAGATCGAACCGGGCAGCATGATCGGCGAACAGGAGATCGCCACCGCACTCGGTCTTTCCCGTACCCCGGTTCACGAAGCTTTTCTGGAGCTTTCCAAATCGAAGATCTTAGATATCCTTCCGCAGAAGGGCTGCCTCGTTTCCATGATCGATTCCGACCTCATCCGTGAGGCGAGATTCCTGCGTATCACCGTAGAGACCGCACTGGTCGAGGATGCCTGTGAACTGGCCAAGGAAGAGGATCTTCGCGAACTCGATGATAACCTGGCACTTCAGGAGTTCTACCTTTCCAAGGACGCCGACAAGCTTCTGGCACTTGATAACGAATTCCATAAACTCATCTACCGCATCTGCAACAAGATGCAGTGCTATTACATGGTCAGCCTGATGAGCATGCACTTCGACCGTGTAAGAAGCCTGAGTCTGCACTCGGTCAAGGATCTCAAGATCGTTTCCGATCACCGCGCGATCTTCGACGCCATCAAGAAGAAGGATCCGGCCGCCGCGAGAGCCGCTTTCCAGAAGCATATGGCCCGCTTCGATCTGGACTGGAACATCATCAGCAGAGAGTATAAGCAGTATATTTCCGACAACAGCAAATGAGTCCGCTTATGAACAGTAAAAGCGATATCTGGCAATATCTGACGACCGCCCAAAAGCCGGTCGTTCTTTATGGGACGGGAAACGGCGGAGATAAGATCCTCGATCAGCTGATCTCACGGAATATCCCCGTGTCCGGAGTCTTCGCCAGCAGCGGATTCGTGCGTGACCGGTATTTCCGCGGTTTCAGAGTCGAGAGCTACGAAGCCCTTCACGAGCGCTTTCCCGACATGATCGTCCTGATCTGCTTCGGCACATCCCTTCCGGACGTGCTTTCCAATATCGACCGCATCGCCGGAGAGTGCGAAGTCTATGCTCCGGACGTCCCGGTATACGGAACGGATCTTTTCGATATGGAATATTATGCTTCTCATGAAAAAGATCTGTCCGATGTGAAGGAGATGCTCGAAGATGACCTTTCGAAGAAGACCTTCGAAAGTGTGGTAAAATATAAATTGACGGGCGACTATATGTTGCTGCGGTCCTGCGAAGCGCCTGTTTCCAGACTTTCAGAGATCTTCTCTCTTCCGGATCCGGCCAGATATATCGACCTGGGCGCATATAACGGAGACACGGTTTCTCTTTATACTTCGCTTTTCCCGACGATCCGGGATGTCATTGCCGTCGAACCGGACAGGAGGAATTTCCGAAAGCTCTCGGAGAATGTTTCACCTCTCCGGGAAGAGCGAAATCTGACCATATCCTGTGTCCGCTCACTCATTTCTGACCATGACGGGACCTCTTTTATCCCCAGAAACCTCGGCCGCGGGGTGCATGAGACCGAAGGCGCCGGCAAGGGCGAAGAGCTTACAGCCGCCTCACTTGTAACACTGTTACAGGACAGAAGGGCCGACCTGATCAAGCTCGATGTCGAGGGAAATGAGAAAAAAGCCATCGAAGGCGGACGGGATATCCTCCTTCGGGACAGACCCTCCCTGATCGTGTCCTGCTACCACAGAAGCTCGGATCTTTTCGAGCTGCCGCTTCTTATAAAGGAGATCGTTCCGGAATATAAGGTCTATATGCGCCACCACCCGCATCTGCTGAGCTGGGACACCGAATTTCTCTTCTGCGCGAACTGACAGATCCCTTTTCCGGAAGGTTCTATTTTGCCAAAATCACAGTAATATTTGACACAATTTCATGGTATGCTTCTTATAGTTATTCCTTTGCCAAAGGAATCTTTTTGGGGAGAATGGGAGGATATATGGCGAAGAATTGTCCGGGGTGCGGAGCCCCGATGGAGTATGATCCGGGGTTCGATGCGCTTGTCTGCGGCTCTTGCGGCAACATCATCGATCCGAAAAGTTTACCGGATGCGAATGATTTTTACCTGAACTATGACGAAGATGAGACCACCGCTCTTGAGGATACACTCGAGGAGGAAGAACTGACAGGCGAGACTTACGACTGTCACATCTACACCTGCAGCCAGTGCGGCGGTGAGGTCATCGTCTCCGGAACGGAAGTTTCTACCAAGTGCGTGTACTGCGGCTCGACGGCCGTCGTCTTCAACCGCATTGCCAAAGAGCGCCGTCCGGACTATATTCTGCCTTTTAAAGTATCGAAGGAAGAAGCCGTCGCCAACGTGAAAAAGCAGCTGAAAGCAGGCTTCTTCGTGCCCAGATACTTCAAGGTCACCGAGCCTTCGGTCGTCCGCGGCATCTACGTGCCGTACTTCCTCTATGAGGGCTGGTTCAAGGATACACAGCGCTTCATGGTCGGTCATGAGACACGTATTTACGATGGTGAATGTGAATTTATCGACCTTCCGGTCGAGGCCTGCAAGAACCTGGCAGACCAGACGACGATGCAGCTCGAACCTTTCCATCTCAACGAAAAAGTGGAGTTCGACTCTTCGTATCTCATGGGTTTTTATTCGAATATACAGGACCTCGATCTTAAACATGCCAGAGGAAATGCGACCATCAAGGCCCGTGCTTTCTTCGATGAGGAGGTGCTCCGCCAGATTCAAAGCGGCACTGTCCGTAAGATCAAGCGTGTCACATCGGTCCCGAAATCAGAGTTCGCCCGATCTTCTTATGCGCTTCTTCCTGTGTGGTTCGTCTCGATTGAGAAAAAGGGGACACCGTACACTTTCCTCATCAACGGACAGACGGGAAAGGTCGTCGGAACAGTCCCGTGGAACCGCCTTCTGGCCGCGCTCATGATCGGCGTGTCCTTCTTGGCACTGGCTTCGTTTGCGACCTTCTTCTTCATTAAGTCCGGTATCCTTCCGGCCGCAATGGGGTATACCGAAAGAGTATCCAGAGTTTCGAGAAAGACCGGCGGCTATGAAGAGGTCTACGGAGGTCTCGCGGTGATCTCCGCCGCGCTCGGTCTCATGGGCTATGGATTTGCCAGGTTTAAGAAAGTGCTGGACAACCTCAATCTGTCCAGATCCGTCGTAACATTTATCTTTTCGAAAAAGAGACAGGGGGATGCCAAATGATCTTCGTACTTTTATGCTATGCCGCTTCTATCATCGCATCCGTCGGCCTGAGTTTTCTCTTCGTAGGAGTGATCCTCGAAAAGTCCAACAGCTTCGGTTCGAATAAAGAGTCCGTCAGCTGTATGAAGAAATTCAAGCTCATGGATGCAAGCCAGACACCCAAACTATAAGGTGATTTCCGATACGCTGTTTCTTCTTTAGAAGAGACAGCGTATCTCCTTTTATAGCACCCGTATGCCGCCCCGAGGGCGGATACGGAGGATGTGGCAGGAGCCATTTCCGAAAACGCCTTCCAGTGCCCCGATGTATTCTTTTACTTTCGCCTTTGGAACAAAGGCCTGGATCGTACCGGCAAATCCGCCGCCGTGCACGCGGCAGGCACCCTGATCTCCCAGGACTCTTCTGCTTAAAAGAAGTGCCAGCGGGATCTCCTGATCAGCAGGTCTTTCCGCGCAGTAAAGATTCTGAAGAAGTGCTGCCGAAGAATTACCGGATGCATTGACCAGGTCGAGGAATCTTCTCATATCCCCTTCATCGAGAGCCTTTTCTTCTTCCGGGACGCGCGCGTCGTCAGAAAAAAAGTGAGCACTTCGAAGGATCGCGCGGTCGCTGATCCCGGGGGTCTTTTTCATTTCGGCAAGATTTGCGTAAAACGCCTTCTCATCGACCTCCCGGAGATATTCTTTCCCGAAGAAGGAGGCCACGCTCTGCATCTCTTTCGGGATCGCGGAATACTCTCCCGAAAGATCCGCATGACTTCCTTTGGTGTCGGTGATGATAAGTGAAAAACCGAGCTTATTTAAATCACATTGATGAGTATCTATCTTTGGGGATCGGGGGTCAGCGAAGTCGATCCCGACAAAGCCGCCGACCGACGAGACCATCTGGTCCATAAGGCCGCTGGCCTTCCCGAAATAATTGTTTTCAGCGATCTGTCCGTACTTTGCGATCTCGATACTGCCGGCCTTTCCGCCGTTACTCATATGGTCTATGATGTTTCCGGTCAGGACCTCAAATGCCGCAGAAGAAGAAAGCCCGCTTCCGGAAAGGACATCGGAAGTGACATAGGCATCAAAGCCTTTCACATCGACCCCGCGGGAGATGAACTGCGCGGCGACGCCCCGGATCAGGGACGCGGTCGTGCCCTTCTCTTCTTCCTTAGGGGAAGTATCGGAAAGATCCACTTCTACCTCTTTATATCCCTCGGACTGAAGGCGGATCAGGTGTGTATCATTTCCGGAAACGACGGCGATAGCGTCGAGATCAACGGCGGCGGCGAGCACTCTTCCGTGCTGATGGTCGGTGTGGTTTCCACATATCTCCGTTCTTCCGGGCGCGGAGAAGAGGAACGTTTCTTTTCCCGAAGATGCGGTCTCGGGAAAGGTCCTGGAAAACTCCGAAAGAGCGCGAAGATAGCGGTCGCTCTGATAAGAAAGAACTTCTTCCTCCGGACCGTAAAGCTCCACAAAAATACTTCGGAGATCACCGTTTTTTATCTTCGTCATCACATCTTCGATCATCATGGGGCGCCCCTTTTATCTTGAATAAATGCCGGTTAGTACTTCTTTTGCAAACGCATCCTTCATCGGAAGCCCTTCGGTACTAAGCGCGAGGTCTGCGGCCTTTCTGTTATCGTACGGGACAGAGAGGATCGAAAAGCGGATCGGTGTGATCGCCGGAGAATCGATGTCCCCTTCCACCAGAAGCGCATGTGCCCGCGGGACACCGATACTGTTTCCGACACTTCCCGTGTTCACGGCATAGCCTTCGTAAAGGGAGCGTACATACGGGCGGTGGCTGTCCGCACAGATGAAACCATCGAACTTCGTCTTCTTATCCGCGGAGTAAAAGCCGGCTTTAAATTTCTCGTCCGGATCATAGCCCTGGTAGAGCTGGTCGATCGGGCGTCCGTGGATCACGCGAAGATTCAGCCCGCTTATCCGGATGCGGGCTTCTACAGGAAGAGAATCCAGCCAGTTGAGCCTTTCGAGGCCGATCTGCTCGAAATAGAAACGGTTCTCTTCGATATACGGGTTATCCTTCTCGTCCCGCCGTTTATAGCTCTCGCAGATCCATTCGTCCCAGTTCCCCTTAAGGTGGAAATCGCAATGCTCTTTTGCCCAGTCGCAGGTCTCGATGTTGGACGGTCCTTTTCCCACGGCATCGCCTAAGAACCATACCTGATCCGGTGCGATCCGCCTGATCTCTTCGGCCATAGCCTCCGTCGCAACGATATTCCCGTGAAGATCTCCGAGGAAAACGATCCTGTCCATTTCTATTCCCCCTGCGTTTCTGTCAATACGGAAAGTGCCTCCACCCGAAGGCAGAGGCACCTGTCCTTACCCATTTATGATAATACAAATGGTGTGGGAAGTGAAATTCTTTATCGCTCCTTCTTACGAAGACACTCTGTCGTATTTCCGGATCATCAGCAGATCGAGCACAAACAGAACGACCGGCGCGGTTAACATAAGCGGCACATTGTCATAAGAATCTCCGTACAGGATCCCGGCGACGGCCGCAAAAAAGAGAACGACCGTAGTTGTGCAGATACATATAGCACAGGGGATCGTACCCATGTATTTCTGAAGTTTTCCCGTCAGGGAAAGCAGGAATGCAAGGCCCAGCCAGGCCACGATCACCAAAAGGAAGTAAAATGTCATTCCATTGATCTCGATGTTGCTGTATTCGCGGACAAATCTCGTCATCGTATCCGTCAATTCCTCTTTGTAGGAGTATGAAATCCTGTAGAATTTGCCGTCCTTCCAGCCAATACCATCGTCCATCATATACGTCTGTATCTGGAACAGGACAAACACGAATTCGATAATAAGCGCAGAGGAAAGAAACTTCGCCGTAAAAAGAACCGTCTTCTTACAGGGAACGGCAAACGTCATCTCCGCCTGCGCCCCGTAGAAGTTCTTCATGAGATTCCCTATGCAGAGCGCGATCAGGAAACCACAAAGCAAAAAGGATGCAAGCCCCAGGCTCGATCTCAGCTGATATAATCCTTCATCAGATTCCATCTTTTCGATGAATTTCATCTCTTCTTCGGTTAGATTGCTGAAGGGATCCTCAGAATATTCACCGGTCACAGCTTTATCGATGATCTTATCGTACTTGACCCACCTGTTCTGCATGACGAATGCCGGGAGCGTCAGCAGGATCGGGATGATAATGCCGATGATGAGAAGTCTTTTGAGCTCATCGCCAAATGCGGCCAGGCCCATTTTCAGATTATTTCGTACTTTATTGGTCGCCATATCACTCATTTTCACTGCCTCCTTCCACAAAACGGAACTCCTCCTTAAAGATGTCGTTGATGGTCATTCCGTACTTGGAACGAAGGTCATCCGCTTCTCCCTGAAGATGTACTTTTCCGTTCTTCAGCATGACCACTTCATCGAGGATCAGTTCGATATCCAGGACGACGTGCGTGCTGATGATGACCGTATTCTCTTCGCCAAAAGATCCGAGAATCGTCTGGACGATGAAATCTCTCGTGGCCGGATCGACCGCCGCCAGAGGCTCATCGAGAAGATAGAGCTTTGCTTTTCTGCTGAGGAACAGGATCAGCTGTACCTGCTCTTTCTGTCCTTTCGAAAGGGAGGCCAGGCGCTGATTCGGTTTAAACTTCAGGCGCTTCATGAGAGAAAGTGCTTTTTCCTCGTCGAAATCCGAGAAGTATTTCTTCATGTGCTTCATCGCACCGCGGATCGAATGGAATGACCCCAGAATATAATGGTCCGGAAGATAACTTACATAACTGTTCGTCACTTCGGACGGCTCCTGTCCGTCGATCAGAATGGTTCCGTCAGTTTTCGTCAGAAGGCCCATCATGAGGCGGAAAAATGTCGTCTTTCCTTCTCCGTTCGGTGCGAGGAGCCCGACGATCTTTCCGGTTCCGATCGTCAGATCGAGCCCGTCTAAGACCTTCTTTTTCCCGTAGGTTCGGGTCAGGTTATTAATCTTGAGCAGATCATTCATTTCTTTTCACCTCCGATATCCTGGATCAGGGAGACCGCATCCTCCTGCGACATCCCGAGTTTTCCCATCTCCTGCAGGAAATCTTCTACTGCGGCCACAGCATATTCCCGCTTGATTCTCTTTAGCAGCTCCTCGTCTGTAGTGACGATACGTCCGCTGGTGCGGTTCGTGATCGCAAGTCCTGTATCTTCCAACTGAGACATTGCTCTTTGCATCGTATTCGGATTCACGCCCGCCTCCTCGGCCATTTCGCGCACAGAAGGAAGCTTACCGCCCATCGGGTATGTCCCGTTTAAGATGCGGATCACGATCATGTCGTAGATCTGCTGGAAGATCGGCCGGTTTTCTTTAAATGCCCACGGCATGTTCTTACCTCCTGACTTGAAAGGATCTTTTCGAAAAGGAGAATAACCTCTTTCGAATCTGTACTACTTGATTAGTACAATAATACGATTTGTCTTCCGTGTCAACACCTTTTACAAAAGACTGAGTTTTCCAAAGCTATGTCCGTATATTTAAGGATTCCCATGCCTTTTCTGCCCTGAACTGGAAGAGGAAATCATGGGAAAAGAGTGTTCCTAAAGATTCCCATGCCGAAAAAGAGGAAAATCTTCATGGGAAATCAAAGAATATACGAATCCCCATGCGGGGGAGGTCATGGGGAATCGCGCATTTTTCAAATAGCCAGGTCAAGTCCATATTTGTGTGTAAATTCAAAAACCTGCATATTCTCTGTCTGACTATGCCGCCTTCATCAGCGCCAACTGTTCTAGCGCAATGCTTCTCAGTTTAGGGAATGTATCTGCACAGAGCT
>JAEEWG010000006.1 GCA_016287245.1 Clostridia bacterium | reverse complement strand
CGATCGGGTGGGAGTAACCGAGGTTGAACACAACCTTCTTACCCTGCTTTGCGGCCTTGTAACCAACACCCTGGATCTCGAGTTCCTTCTTGAAACCTTCGGAACAACCGATGACCATGTTGTTGATCAGAGAACGTGTCAAACCATGAAGAGCCTTAACCTGCTTCTCATCGTTCGGTCTCTTAACCGTGATCACATTGTCGTTTACTTCTACAATGATGGACGGATGCACATTCAGTGAAAGTGTCGCGTCCTTGCCTTTTACAGTAATGGTCTGACCATCCTGCTTCACTTCGAGCCCTGCCGGGATCGTGATAGGCATGTTGCCAATTCTAGACATACAATCTTCCTCCTGCTCTTTAGATTGCGGAACCTTTCAGGTTCCATTTCAGAGTTATTAATGGTTTACCATTACCAAACGTAAGCCATAACCTCGCCGCCAACGCCGAGCTTTCTGGCTGCCTTATCAGTCATAACGCCCTTGGACGTAGAGATGATAGCGATACCGAGACCACCGAGTACCTTCGGGAGGTTCTCTTTGTCCGCGTAAACACGGAGACCCGGCTTGGAAATTCTCTGGATACCGGAGATAACGTGCTTCTTAGCAGCGTACTTCAGTGTGATCTTGATCATTCCCTGCTTATCATCTTCGATCGTCTCAAAAGAAGCGATATAACCTTCATCTACTAAAATCTGTGCGATAGCCTTCTTCAAGTTGGAAGCAGGAACCATAACTGTCGGATGACCGGCTGTGCCTGCATTACGGATTCTTGTCAGCATATCTGCAATTGCATCTGTAATCTGCATAAATCTTTCCTCCTTATCTTGCTATCGGTTACCAGCTTGCCTTACGAACGCCCGGGATCTGGCCCTTGTAAGCCAGGTCACGGAAGCACAGACGGCAGATACCATACTTACGGATATAAGCGTGCGGTCTTCCGCAGAGCTTGCAACGGTTGTGCTGCTGTACCTTAAACTTCGGAGCACGCTGAGCCTTGAGTTTCATTGAAGTCTTAGCCATATTACTTATATCCTCCTATTACTTTCTGAACGGCATTCCGATGAGGGAGAGAAGAGATCTTGCTTCCTCGTCTGTCTTCGCCGTTGTTACGATGATGATATCCATACCACGGACCTTATCGATCTTATCGAATTCGATTTCAGGGAACATGAGCTGCTCCTTGATACCCATTGCATAGTTACCATGACCATCGAAAGAGTTCGGATTGATACCACGGAAGTCACGTACACGCGGCAGGGAGATGCTGATCAGCTTATCGAGGAAGTTGTACATATTCTCGCCACGGAGTGTTACCTTACAACCGATCTTCATACCTTCTCTGAGCTTAAAAGCAGCAACAGACTTGGTAGCTACTGTAGCGATCGGCTTCTGGCCGCAGATGATACCCATGTCACGCATAGCATTCTCGAGAGCCTTCGGGTTGTCCTTGACTTCGCCTACACCCATGTTGAGAACGATCTTCTCAATCTTCGGGATCTGCATGCATGACTTATACTTAAATTCTTCCTGCAAAGCAGGCGCAACTTCATTTACATACTTGTCCTTTAATCTAGACATTTAATTACTCCCCCTTTGCTTTCTTGATCTGGTCGATGTCCGCACCGCACTTCTTGCAAACGCGGAACTTGGAACCATCCTCAGCTACTCTCTTACCAACACGGGTAGCCTTGCCGCACTTCGGGCAAACCAGCATAACGTTAGATGCATCGATGGAACCTTCCTTCTCGATGATGCCGGCCGGCTTCGTCTGGCTCATAGCCTTCTGATGCTTCTTAACCATGTTTACACCGGAAACGATAACTCTACCGGACTTCGGTTCGGTCTTGAGGACCTGCCCCTGGGATCCGGCGTCCTTACCGGAGATAACAACGACTTTATCGTCCTTTTTAACGTGAATCTTGCTAGCCATTCTCAATCCTCCTTACAGAACTTCCGGAGCGAGAGACAGGATCTTCATGTAATCCTTGTCACGAAGCTCTCTTGCGATAGGCCCAAAGATACGGGTTCCACGCGGGTTCTTGTCTTCCTTAATGATAACGGCAGCATTCTCGTCGAACTTGATGTAAGAACCGTCAGCTCTTCTTACGCCCTTCTTGGTACGTACAACAACTGCACGGACAACATCGCCCTTCTTAACCACACCACCAGGAGTAGCAGTCTTAACAGAGCAGACGATGACATCACCGATATTCGCATACTTACGCCAGGAACCGCCAAGCACTTTGATGCAAGCGAGCTCTTTTGCGCCAGTATTATCCGCAGATCTTAATCTGGATTCTACTTGAATCATGTTGATTTCCTCCTTTACGTAATTCCCTTACGTATTACTTCGCCTTCTCA
The DNA here is from genome assembly GCA_016287245.1 of Clostridia bacterium. Classification (GTDB taxonomy): domain Bacteria; phylum Bacillota; class Clostridia; order Saccharofermentanales; family Saccharofermentanaceae; genus Scatonaster. Next base: position 132,539 of record JAEEWG010000006.1, on the reverse strand, counting down.
ATAATCTCGACCAGTCTCCAACGCTTATCACGGGAAAGCGGGCGGGTCTCCATTACCTTAACCTTATCGCCGATGCCGCACTTGTTCTCTTCGTCATGTGCCTTCAGCTTATAGGTTCTCTTCATGATCTTGCCATAAAGCGGGTGCTTTACGTGCTCAACAACCGATACAACGATTGTCTTATCCATCTTATCGGAACTTACGATACCGACACGAGTTTTTCTGAGGTTACGATCGCTCATTGCACTTTCTCCCTTCATTAATTAGCCTTAAGCTCGATCTCACGGAGAATCGTGTTGACGCGAGCGATATCACGCTTTACAGCACCTAAACGCTGCGGATTCTCGAGCTGGTTGGTCGCATGCTGGAAACGAAGCTTGAAGAGTTCATCCTTCAATGCAACCAGTTCCTGCTGAAGTTCTTCAGCGGACTTAGAACGTAATTCTTTAGCTGTCATTTCAAGATACCTCCTCTTCCTTCTTGATGAACTTCGTCTTGCAAGGGAGCTTATGTCCGGCAAGACGCATAGCCTCACGAGCTACTTCTTCGGATACGCCTGCGATCTCAAAGAGAACTCTGCCCGGCTTAACTACTGCTACCCAGTACTCCGGGGATCCTTTACCGGAACCCATTCGAGCTTCGGCCGGATGCTTTGTGATCGGCTTGTCAGGGAAGATCTTGATCCAGACCTTACCGCCTCTTTTTACGTAACGGTTGATCGCGATACGTGCTGCCTCGATCTGGTTAGATGTGATCCAGCAAGGCTCTGTGGAGTACATACCGTACTCACCGTAAGCAACGAAGTTACCTCTGGTAGCTTTACCTGTCAGGCGGCCGCGCTGCTGCTTTCTATGTTTTACTCTCTTAGGAAGTAACATTACGCCTCGCCTCCTTCCGCTACTTTAACAGTCTTCTTCGCTGTCAGGATCTCACCGCGGTAGATCCATACCTTAACACCGATGCGGCCGTACTGTGTGTTTGCCTCAGCAAAACCATAGTCGATGTCAGCACGCAGTGTCTGCAGCGGGATAGTACCCTCGTGATATGTCTCGGAACGTGCGATCTCGGCGCCGCCCAGACGACCGGAGCAGGATGTCTTGATACCCTTAGCGCCGGACTTCATTGTACGGGACATAGCCATCTTCATGGCACGACGGAAAGAAACACGTCTCTCGAGCTGGGATGCGATGGACTCAGCAACGAGCTGAGCATTAGCATCTACGTTCTTGATCTCACGAACATCTACGAAGAAATTCTTCTTGAACTTCTTTGTGAGCTTCTTCTTGAAATCCTCGATACCAGCGCCCTGACGGCCGATGATGATACCCGGCTTAGCAGCGTTGATAATGATGGAAGTCTTGTCTGCACCCTTACGCTCGATCTCGATGTTCGAAACGCCTGCAGCGAAGCACTCTTTCTTTACAAAATCACGGATTTGCTTGTCCTCAACGAGGAAATCGCTGAATGTCTTCTTGTCGGCATACCAACGTGTGTCCCACTCTTTGATGACACCGACACGCAATCCATGGGGATTAACCTTCTGGCCCATTCTTTATTCCTCCTTATACTCTTTCTTTGAGAACAACAGTAACGTGACTTGTTCTCTTGTTGATTCTAGATGCAGATCCTCTTGCTCTCGGAATGAAACGCTTCAGGATCGGGCCTGCGCCGGCGTAAGCATCAGCAACATACAGACTGGATCTTGTCAGACCGTTGTTGTTTACTGCGTTTGCCTCAGCAGACTTAACTGCCTTCTTGAGCACCGGAGATGCTGCCTTCGGGGTGTAGTCCAGGATCGCATAAGCTTCATCGAGATCCTTGCCCTTGATCAGGTCAGCAACGACCTTGACCTTACGGGGTGTGATGCGGATGTACTTAGCAACTGCCTTACCCTGATCTTTGCCGATACCGAGAAGCTTCTTCTGCTTCTTAGTAAGAACCGGCTTCTTCGCGTTCTTCTTCTGCTGCTTACCGTAAGCTTCGAGGATTTCATCGCGATTCGATTCGATATAGTCTTTAGTCAACTTAACTTTTTCCACTATTTTTTCCTCCCTTCACAGCTTACGATTACTTACCACCGGATGATTTCTCACCGGCATGGCCTCTGTATGTTCTTGTCGGAGCGAACTCGCCCAGCTTATGACCGATCATTTCCTCGACCACATATACCGGAACGTGTCTTCTGCCGTCATAAACAGCGATCGTGTGTCCGACCATTTCAGGATAGATCGTCGAAGCGCGAGACCAAGTCTGTACAACCTTTTTCTCATTCGCTGCGTTCATAGCATTGATTTTCTTCATCAGGGCATCTTGTACAAAATAACCCTTTTTGGTTGATCTACTCATTTTGGTTCCTCCCTTCGCTTACTTTCTACCCTTAACAATGTACTTGTTAGACTGCTTCTTCTTGTTTCTTGTCTTCTTACCAAGAGTCGGAACACCCCAAGGTGTAACAGGACCCGGAAGACCGATCGGGGACTTACCTTCACCACCACCGTGCGGGTGATCGTTCGGGTTCATGACGACACCACGTACTGCAGGTCTTACACCCATGTGACGATGACGTCCGGCCTTGCCGATAGAAACGTTCTCATGCTCGTTGTTGCCGATAACACCAACGGTTGCTCTGCACTTGATGGATACCATACGAACCTCACCGGACGGGAGACGTACCTGAGCGAAATCGCCCTCTTTAGCCATCAGCTGAGCGCCGGCACCAGCTGTACGAACCATCTGAGCACCCTTACCAGGCTTGAGCTCGATGTTGTGGATCATGGTACCAACCGGGATATTTGCGATCGGGAGAGCGTTGCCTGCCACGATATCTGCATCTGCTCCGGAAACTACCTTGTCGCCTACCTTAAGTCCCTGGGGAGCCAGGATGTAGGACTTTGCACCATCCAGATACTGGATAAGTGCGATAAATGCTGTACGGTTCGGATCGTACTCCAGCGCAACTACTGTTGCCGGAATACCGTCCTTTGTTCTCTTCCAGTCAATGACACGGATCTTACGACGGTTGCCGCCACCGATGTGACGAACTGTGATACGTCCATAAGAATTACGTCCGCCTGACTTACTGCGTGCTACGAGCAGGCTCTTCTCGGGCTCTTTCTTCGTCAGGGAAGAAAAGTCAGAGACAGTCATGTTACGTCTCGCAGGAGAAGTTGGATTAAAAGTCTTTACTGCCATTCTCTCTTCACTCCTTTTCCATCAGGCCGATCACTGGCCGATTCCAAATTCTTCGATTGCTGTCTTATACTTCTTGTCGGCCTTAGTTGCCTTGCCGCCCTTGCCAAGATAAGACACGTCCTTAGCTTCCATATCGATGGTAACTACTGCCTTCTTAAAGGAAGGAGTTGTTCCCTCGACGTAGCGCTGTCTCTTCTTCTTTCCATCATAGTTGACAGTGTTGACAGCTACGACCTTAACACCGAAGAGAGTCTCAACAGCATTTCTTACATCTGTCTTAGTTGCTGTCTTTGCAACCTGGAAAGCATACTTGCCGACTGCTGCATCATAAGAGCTCTTCTCTGTGATGATCGGCTTAATGATAATGTCCTGCGGTGCCTTGTTCATACATACACCTCCATAATCTTCTCAGCAGCTTCCTTAGTCATTACGAAAGAATCGTACTTAAGGATATCGAATACGTTGATGGTATTGACGAAAGCTGTCTTAACTGTCGGAAGATTTCTAGAAGCCTTCTCAACGTTCTCATTCTTTCCGCCGAGAACGACGAGAGCAGAATCATCAACCTTGATCGCCTTCATGAAATCAACCATGTTCTTTGTCTTCATGGTATCGAAATCGAGTGCATCGACAACGAAGATCTTGCTATCTGCCATCTTGGAAGAGAATGCAGACTTCATAGCGAGACGTCTGATCTTCTTCGGTACGGTGTAGCTGTAAGATCTCGGCTTAGGCCCAAAGATGATGCCGCCGCCAACGTACTGTGCAGAACGGGTAGAACCGTGACGAGCACGACCTGTACCCTTCTGACGATAAGGACGCTTACCGCCGCCGCGAACTTCGCTTCTTGTTTTTGTGGAATGTGTGCCCTGACGACGGTTTGCAAGAATGTTGAGTACTACTGTACGCATTGCTGCAGCGTTCGGCTCGATGCCGAAGATCTCGTCAGAAAGATCCATCGATCCGACAACGGCTCCACTAAGATTCAAAATATCAATTTTAGCCATTTCTTAGTTCCTCCTTGTCGTCGAATTACTTAGCCTTTACAGACGACGTGATTGTTACGATGCCGCCCTTAGGACCCGGAACCGCGCCCTTAAGAACGAGGATTCCTCTCTCGCCGTCAACGCTGACGACCGTCAGATTCTGTACTGTGCAGTTTACTGCGCCCATGTGACCAGGCATCTTCTTACCCGGGAGAACACGAGCCGGTGTGGAGTTAGCACCCATGGAACCTACACGTCTGTGGTACATAGAACCGTGTCCATCCGGACCACCCTTCTGACCGTGACGCTTGATGTTACCCTGGTAACCCTTACCCTTGGATACGCCGCTTACGTCAACATGATCGCCAACTGCGAGCATGTCGGAGACCTTGATCTCCTGACCGAGGCTGTAATCCTCTTCTGTCTTAAACTCACGGATAGTACGCTTAACGCTTACTTCAGCCTTTGCGAACTGTCCCTTGTCCGGCTTGTTTACAAGCTTCTCGCGAATGTCGCCTGTTGCGACTTTCACAGCCTTGTAGCCGTCTTTTTCTACCGTCTTATTCTGAATAACAAACATAGGGTTGCATTCGATAACGGTTGCCGGTACTGCCAGACCGCTCTCATCGAAGAGCTGTGTCATGCCGGCTTTTTTGCCAAGTACGAACTTTGTCATTTTCTTTTTTCCTCCTATTTAGGTTATTGGTTCGCGTTTTGTTTTAGTCCGCGAACATGACCTCCGCATATCCCGCCGCTTGGACGTCCGGCAGAACGCGGAAAAAGCCATTAGGCCTTGAGCTCAATGCTCACGCCTGCAGGCATGTCAAGCTTCATCAATGCATCAACAGTCTTCTGGTTCGGCGCAAAGATGTCGATAAGACGCTTATGCGTACGAAGTTCAAACTGCTCACGGGAATCCTTATACTTATGAGGAGAACGCAGGATCGTGGTGATCTCTTTTTCTGTCGGGAGCGGGATCGGACCGGAGAAGCTTGCGCCTGTTCTGGTGACCGTCTCAACAATACGTGCTGCGCTCTGGTCAAGGAGCTCGTGATCATAAGCCTTAAGCTTAATTCTGATCTTTTGGTTTGTTGCCATGTTTGTTTCCTCCAAATCTTTTGCTGTTGTTTTTTCTTCACCCTGTTTAGCGTTTCTTTTGATCCCATCATAAAACCCAGGAGACCAGTTACCACCTTATGCGGCACTTTGGGCCTGGGCATGTGTTCTTCAAAACACACGCTGTAACATCCGGGTTCTTCGCCGAAGATCCTTGCCTTCGACTGCTCCGCCTAAGTTACCCGCTCTCTAAAGCACAGCCCGCTTTATCCTGCGGCAATCTCAAGCTTCAACGCTTGCGCGCACAAAGTCGCGCAGGTGAAATTATACAACGCATGTCTAGGGTTTGCAATACCTATTTTTGAAAAATCTCGATTTTTTCGTGTTTTCGGGTCACCTGATCCCGCAAACGCCGAAATATAAGCGGCGCCGTCTCCTAAAAATCGGAAACGGCGCCACATAAACCCTACTAAATCAATCTTGGTTTTTAGTGATTACTTACTTAGTAACACTAGCGGTAACCGCGTTGACTCTCTTCTTATAAGTGGTGATATCGGAAGCAGATACATCCTCCGGGTAGATGTAGGAGATGAACTCATAGAAATTACCTGTCTTTGTATCGAAGAATACTCGACCATAAACATAGAATTCACAATCAGCGATGGCGATTTCAAGATCGCAATAGCGCAGGTCACCTTTCGTTCCTGTCGTTCTGGTCTTTACTGTGATCGTTCCATTGGACTCGAAAAGCTTAACGTACTGATCCAGGAGAGAATCGAACTTCACATTCGCTGCATTGGAAGCAGTTGTAATGTTCTGGCAGGATGTAGAAAGATAAGCGAATTCATCGTAGAAGAAGTAGGACTTGTAGCCTTTGAAGTAGCCTTCTTCCATGCCCCACTGTGTGAGTACCTTAAAGGAAAGATCACCGACCTTATAGCTGGTATAAACCGGAACTGTCTTCTTACCATATACATAAGAAGCTGTACCGCCGGAAATCATCTTGCCGTTTGCATCCTTGTGATACGGGAATACCCAGTAATAGCTGTACTCGTATGTCGGAGCATTTGTATCTGTCCAGTATGCGTTGGTGGTCATAGCCTTGTAACCGTAAGAAGTAGAATCTGTCTTACCGTAGATCAGGTAACCATCAGCTGTGGCGACCTTGGACCATGTGAGCTTTACGCCGCTGTTGGTGGAAGATGCCTTGAGGTTTGTAACTGCCGGGCAGATACCCTTGGCATATACATACTTCTGGCAGGCACCTGCGATCATCTTACCTGCGGAATCCTTTACATAAGCGAATACCCAATAGTAGTTGTAATCACCATCGAGAGCCTTTGTATCGGTAAAAGTAGTTGTCGATCCAGAAGATGTCATGCCGACATAGGCATACTTGCCGCTCTTCTGTCCGTAAACAAGATAACCTTCAGCACCGGAAACTGCGCTCCATGTCAATTTGACTCTGTTCTTGCCGGCCGGAGCTGCCTTCAGACCCGTAACCGTACCCGGTTTCGTAACTAAAGCTGCCTGTGTTGTCAGAAGCTGCGCATTGGCCTTTTTCGCCACGGCAGGTTCTGCCAGGAAGGAACTCATGCAACAAATGCAGAGCATTCCTGCTGCGAAAGAAAGTAAACGTTTTTTCATGTGAAGCCCTCCTTTAGGTATCACTCAGAATGGAATAGTAAGGACATTATACCATAGGTCCCCCTCTTCTTTGTAGTGACTAATCTCTTATAAATGCCCGACATTTACATGCTTATTCCGCAGAAAAGCGAAAAATATATGCGCCGTTCCCGGAAAAGCCCGAAAACGGCACATGAAGCCTATCCTGGTTTTCACTCAGATCATCTCACGTATTTGAGGCTTCCGATGATCTCATCAAACTTCTTGCTCAGTAGCGATCTGGCTGTTGCATCCGCCGTGCGGTCGAGTCGTCCGACAAACTCATAAAACAGCCAGGTATCGAGATCCATGATCACACGGCCCTTCACGATCGCCTCATCGTTAGCAAGCTGAAGATCTGCATACAGAAGCCTGGAGGAATATGACCCTGTCATCATCGTTATCAGTTTCCAACCATCGCTACTAGGATAGAACACCCGGATATACTCATCGATCAGATCGTTGAATTTATCTGCCGTTACGCGCTGAAGTGTTCTCTGGCAATACACGTTGAAGTAACCGCCATTCGTTCCGAAAAAGTAGCTGGGGTAACCTTCGTATTCCCGCTCTTCCGCATACCATTCCGACGGGATCTGGAAGGAAAAGTCTTCGACCGTATATGTCTTGGTCGACAGAACGGTCTTTTTGGCATAGACATAGGGAGCCGTTCCGCCGATGATCATGTTTCCGCCTGCATCCTTGTGATACGGGAATACCCAGTAATAGCTGTATTTATCTGTCGGCGCCTTAGCGTCCGTCCATGTGTTTCCGGACGTCATCGCCTTATAGCCGTAAGATGTGGAATCCGTCTTGCCGTAGATCAGATACCCGTCTGCAGTACCGACTTTAGTCCAGGAAAGTTTGACTCCGGAAGTGGTGGAAGAAGCCTTAAGGTTCGTAACTGCCGGGCAGATGCCCTTGGCGTACACATACTTTTCGCAGGCACCTGCGATCATCTTCCCGGCGGAATCTTTTACATAGGCAAAGACCCAGTAATAGTTGAAATCGCTGTCCAGTGCTTTTGTATCGGTAAAAGATGTGGATGACCCCGATGAAGTCATGCCGCAATAGGCATATTTATTGCTCTTTTGCGCATAAATAAGATAACCCTGGGCTCCCGAAACAGCTTTCCATGTCAGTTTGACTCTGTTCTTGCCGGAAGGAACCGCCTTGACGCCGGTCACCGTGCCCGGCTTCGTAACCAGCGCGGCCTCTGCCGTCAGAAGCTTAATGCCGGAATTTCCCGCCTTCATGGAAGGCACTGCCAGGGAAGAGCTCAGACAACATATACAGAGCACCCCTGCCGCGAAAGAAAGCAAACGTTTTCTCATGTTCTCCTCCTTTACGCATCCCCAAATATGTATAGATCACGCTCATTATATCATAGAGGGAAGGAAGAAAACATCGGATCTGTCGGCCGTTTCGGCGTTTCTGATCACTCTTCGGTAATGAGTGCTTTTACATCTTCCTGGGAAAAATGGTATCTCTGGTCGCAGAAATGACACTCCAGATCGATGCCTTTCGGATCCTCGGAAAGCTCCGTTAAGTCTTTCTTTCCGATCGCCATGAGATTTCTCTCCATTCTTTCTCTGGAGCAGTTGCACTTGTAGGCGACCTTTCTTCCGTCGAGGAAACAGATATCCTTATCCCCGAGGAACATATCCAGGATCTTCTCGGGATTCATGCCCTCTGTAAGAAGGAAAGTCACATCCGGGAATCCGCCGCTGACGCGGTTCTCGAGATAACTGATCGTCTCTTCATCCGCACCGGGAAGGAGCTGCACCATGAAGCCTCCGGCACAGGTCACGCCTTCTGAATCGATCCCCACGCCGAGGGAAACGATCGAAGGTGTCTGTTCTGAAGAAGCCAGATAGTAAGTAAAATCTTCTGCGATCTCTCCCGAGACTAATTCCACCTGACCTACATATGGCTCCTTGAGGCCGAAATCTTTAACAACAGTCAGTTTTCCGGAACCCACAGCCGCGCCGACATTGAGTTTGCCCGGGCGGTGATAGGTAGTCTCCACGACTGGTTCCAGACAGTAGCCTCTTACATTTCCATGGGAATCCGCGACTGCGGTCATGCCCTGCAAGGGGCCGTCCGAACGGATGTTGGCCGTAAGGGAATCTCCTTCTCCCTTCAGCGTATCGGCGAGGAAAAGTGTTCCCGTCAGAAATCTTCCCAGGGCGGCCGTCGCCACAGGAGAGGTCTTATGGATGCGAAGCGCTTCCTGCACGAGCTTGGTGGAACGGATCGCAAGCGCGCGGACCTTTCCGGAAAGCGCGGTGGCCGTCACAATATAATCCGAGTCATCCATCGGAGATCCCGGTGCCAGATAAAAGTCATTCATATTCTTTTCTCACTTTCCTTCCGAACTAAGACCTGGAATACCGGATCCCAGAGGTCTTCTTATGCAGTAAAATACCCGCTCGTCATTGTCGCCGGGCTTTCTTTTCTTTAAGTCGCCGAACACGCCCACAACTTCCAGTCCGCAGCTTTCGGCCAGTTTCCGGATCTCGCTGTCGGAATAGTAACGCTCCACGATATCTTCGTCGCAGCGGCGGTACTTCTCCCCGTCTTCTGTCCCGAACATGGTAAGGGATGCCGTGTTGATACAGGACTTCTCATCGTAGTCGTTTTCCCAAAGGACTGCAAAATCATCCTCCACCAGATAGAAGAAGTCATTCCCCAGTGTCTCCGAGAAGTGACGGTGCGTCGCGACGTCGAAGATGAAGAGTCCTCCGGGATTTAGGAAATAGTGGAAGGAGTCAAAAAGATCCTTCAGCCCTTTCCTATCCGTGATATGGTTGACCGTATCCAGAAGCGACACGAAAATATCCATCGATCCATATAGGTCGAGCGCCGTCATATCCTGAAGGATCCAAAGGATGTTCTTCCCCTCACTTCGCGCGTGTTCCCTGGCGCAGTCCAGCATTTCCGGGGAGTTATCGACGCCTACCGTGTCAAAGCCTCTGTCCGCCAGAGCGCAGGTGACAAGTCCCGTGCCGCAGCCAAGGTCGCAAAGAAGAGGCCTTCCCCCTTCTCCGTCGCCTTTGTACTGTCCGTATTTTTCCGCGATCCAGGTCACAAAATCCGCCCACTTGCCGGGGTCCAGATCTTTTTGAAAAGCATCATAATATTCTGCTAGAAAATCGTATGCTGACATATCTTATCCTTGAATATACGGGAGCGGATCCACTTTTTCACCGTCGACGCGCACCTCGAAATGCAGATGCGGTCCGGTCGATGCGCCGGTACTTCCGCACTCGGCGATCGTTTCCCCGGCTTTCACCTGGTCTCCGACATGCACATATACATCTCTGCAGTGCGCATACGTCGTAGATACGCCGTTTCCATGGTCGATCACGCAGTAGTTTCCATAGTTCGTTCCACCGGTGTTCTGTCCTTCGACCGGCTCTTCGACCTTGATGACGGTTCCGTCGGCCGCTGCGACGATCGGGTTGCCGTATGTGCCGCCGAGGTCAACGCCCCAGTGCATCTTATTGACATGATAGATCGGATGGTAGCGCATGCCGTACGGAGAATATACGTTATAATCTCCCGGATACGGCCAGACCATCTTCATTCTCGGCTTCGTTTTGCTTCCGCCGTTATCACCGCTTCTGCCGTTGCCACCGTTTCCGCCGTTTCCGCCATTGCCGCCGTTACCTCCACCGTCTTTCGGTTTCGGAGTAGGTGTATTCGTCGCACTGGCCGCCTGCGTCAGTTCCCTCTTTCTCTTCTCTTCTTCCTCACGCTGCTTCTGCAGTTCACGGATCTCATCGTCAAGACGGTCGGCTTCATCTTTAAACGCATCTTCCTTCTGCTGCCAGCGGGAAAGACTGGTAGATGTCTCGTCGAGCGCTTCTTTCGTTTTTCCGATGCGGCTTCTAAGCTCATCAAGTTCCGCCGCTTTCTGCTCAGCGATGGCCTGCATGTCCTCCGCTTCAGAAAGGGCGATCTCACTCTTGAGTTCCGCATCGTCCATGGCGATCGTGAGCTGGTCGATCATCTGAAGATCCGCATCACCGATCAGAGAGATCAGTTCGAGGTTCGTAAAGAACCCGGCGATGCTGTCGGAATCCAGAAGGATCTCCAGCGTGGACTTATTCTCGTAAGCGAACATGATACTGATCCTCTCGGAGTATTCTTTTCGCTTATTAAGAAGATTCTCCTGGGAATCGATATAGGAATCCAGCGCCTCCTGTTTGGCCAGAAGCGCAGCCGCATATTCTTCCGAGATCTCCTGATACTGGGCCATCTGCTCATCGCTCAAGCCCTGAAGCTCGGCAAGTTCTCCAGACAGGCGGCTCTTCTCGCCCTTTAGTTCGGAAACCTTATCCGAAGCAGCCTGCGCTTTCTGCTTGGCCTCATCTCTCTGCTTTTTGGCGTCGTCAATATCTTTCTGGGAAGGGGTATAGGAAAGAAATCCCCGGTCCACCGCCTTGATCGGCTTTTTTGCAAGGAACGAGACCACGCCCACTACCATGGAGATACAGAGAACTATGGAAAATAGTTTGATCAATCGGTTCGTTCTACTCTGCATAAGATCACCTCATCAGACCTTTACGTACTTGCGTACGGCGATGCCGCTTCCGATGGATCCGATGATCACACCGCAGGCAAGGCAAAGAAGCAGGATCGAAAGAGACAGGCTTCTCATGGGAAGGATCGCGTAAATGCTCGTCGGCACTACATTCAGCATAGCTTTTTTATAGATCGCACTGTAGGCAAAATGGGTGATGCCCCAGGCACAAAGCGCACTCACAAGTCCGACGATCGCACCTTCCACGATATAAGGAAGCCGGATATATCCATTGGTCGCTCCGACGAATTTCATGATGGCGATCTCCGTGGAACGGGAGTATACCGAGATACGTACCATGTTGGAAATGATGAAAAGCGAGATCAGGAAAAGGACCACAAAGGCGACAAATGTCGTGATGTTAACTGTTTTCGTTGCCCTTGTGAGGAACTTCATGACGTTACTTTCCTGCATGACCTTCTCTATGCCGGGGATGGCCTTGATGCGCATGACGACCTCGTCAGCATAGGCCGGATCCGTCAGCTGAACGGTCACGGTATACGGCAGATATGTGTTGTAGTCAAAATCATCCAGGATCGACGCGGAATCACCGAGTTCCTTACGGAAACGGTTATAGTTCTGTTCCGGGGTAAGGCCGTGGTATTCCTTGATCTGCTGGGGGTTGGTCTTCAGGTATTCCTGCAGCATATCCAGCTGATCCTGTGTGCAGCCGAGTTTCATATAGACTTCGATCGGCGGCTGCTGGCCGACCTTTTTCATGACATAACGCGCATTGGCGGAGAAGATGAAAAAGACCGACATCAGCAGGAGCATCAGAAGGATCGTGGAGATCGAAGCGATCGTCACCAGCGGATGGCGGATGATGCCCTGAAAGCCTTCTTTTAAGGAGTTCCAAAACGCACGGATGCTCATAGGTCCGGATCCTCCATTTCTTCAGGGGTGATCTTCGGAAGGTCCTTCTTTTTCTTTTTCGGAGGTTCCTGCGAAGGCTTTTCATCCTTTGGGGCTTCGCTCTTTTCTTCCTTTAAAGATTCAGAGATCTTCTCTTCATTTACTTCTTCTTCTACTACTTCTTCTACTTCTACTTCTACTTCTTCTTTTACTTCTTCTTTTACTTCTTCTTTGATTTCTTCTTTTTTCTCGTCCTTCGGCTGCGGGAGCTTCTCTTCCTTTTTTCGATCCGGAACGACGACGATTCTTTCTTCCGCCATCTCCTTGGTCGGAAGCTTAGTGATCTTCGGTGTTTCTTCTTTTTCCTCAGACGGGAACTCCGGAAGTGCCTCTTTTTCTTCGGACGGGAATTCCGGAAGTTTTTCTTCCTTCTTCTCGATCTCGTGATACGATATGACTTCCGGGACAAATTCGTCGATCATCGACTGCGGGAGGGAATGCTTCTCCTCTGCGGTGTAGCCGGAGCCCTTCTCATCACGGACGATCAGGCCTTCATCTACCTCGATGACTCGCTTTTTCATGCGGTCGACAAGATTACTGTCATGCGTGCAGACGATGACAGTGGTACCGTTTCTGTTGATCTCATTGAGAAGTGCCATGATGGACTCGGATGTTTCCGGGTCGAGGTTACCGGTCGGCTCGTCGGCGACGATCAGTTTCGGGTTATTGAGCATGGCGCGGGCAATGGCCACACGCTGCTGCTCACCACCGGAAAGCTCCATCGGCATGGAGTTCGCCTTATCACGAAGGCCTACTGCGCCAAGTACGATATCGACCATCTGGTGGAGTTTTTTTCTCGGAACGCCGATGATCTCACCGGCAAATGCGATGTTTTCTTCAACCGTCTTCGTCTCGATCAGTCGGAAGTCCTGATAGATGATACCGATCTGTCTTCTAAGGATCGGGACCAGTGCTCTCGGCATCTTGGAAATGCAGAATTTATCGATGATGACCAGCCCCTCAGTAGGCTTCTCTTCACGCGTGATGCATTTCATCAGAGTGGATTTTCCGGATCCGCTTTTGCCGATGACGAACACAAACTCACCGTCGCGGATCGCAAATGTCACTCCGCGGAGCGCATCCGTGCCGGTCTTGTATGTCTTATGTACATTTTCAAAACGTATCAAAGCTATCCGTTCCTATCGTTACCAGTTGATATTTCCGCCCTGACCGCTCTTTTCCTGTTTCTCAAGATAGGTACGAACCATCGCTGCCAGCTTGAAAAGCACGGCATCGTCGAAGGATCGAAGGTCAAGTCCCGTGATCTTCTGTACTTTATCGAGACGGTATACCAGGGTATTACGGTGTACGAAAAGTTTTCTCGAGGTCTCACTGCCGTTGAGGTTATTCTCGAAGAAACTCTGGATCGTCACCAGTGTATCGGAATCTAATGACTCATATGCTCCCTTCGGGAACACTTCGTTCAAGAACATGTTGCAGAGCGTCGGCGGGAGCTGGTAGATCAGACGGCCGAGGCCCAGTTTGTCGTAGCGCATGATGAATTGATCGCTCTCGAAGATCGATCCGACACGAAGTGCCAAAGTCGCCTCACGGTAGGACTTCGCGATATCACGCAGTGTCTGTGCCGGCATACCGATACCGACATGGGCACGGATCATGGACTCGGCATTGAGGTTATCAAGGATCGTCTTGCTGACCTCTGTCAGGTAGTTATTCAGGTTCTCACCGAGATCCATGACAAGGACGATGGTCTCTTCGTCCATTGCAACGACCATCTGTGTCTTGGTATCCGGGAAAAGATTCTGCAGGATCTCGAGGCATTCCACGCCATCGTTCTTGCTGACACGAACGATGAATACGATACGGCGGGTCGCAAACGGGATCTTATACTCTCTGGCCTTCAGCGGAATATCGCCGGGCAGTTCGTTTTCGAGAAGTACGTTCTTGATAAAGGTCTCACGCTCGACATCCGTGTTTCGCTCACGCATGGCGGCCTTGATCCACTGGGTGACCAGTTCAAGATATGTTCTGGCGACGGCATCGACTCCGCTGATGAAGGCGATATACTGGGTGGAATCACCGATCACGATCTTCATGTAGGTCTTGCCGGCCGTACTGGAAAAGAGTTCGTCTGAAAGAAGTACGGCTCTGGCACTGGAATCCTCGATGCCTTCCCAGGCAGGATCGGTGCAGGCAACGACCATTCCCGATGTATCCATGACGCCGACCGTCAGGTCAAGGATCTTCTTCGCTTCGCGCATACATTTCTTAAGTTCTTCCATACGCTTCACCTTATCTCTTTCGTCAAATATTTCGCCGCAGGGACTATTCGCCCTCATACACTATACTATCTTATTTATCTTAAACTTTTCGTGAAAATCTTGCAACATTACGGATTTTCTGTTTTTGAGGGAAATAAAAAAAGACCGTCTCTTGCGAGACGGTCCCTTTATATCTTTTCCTTACTTGCTTCCAATCAGGAAATGATGCTCTGCTCTGTATCCTTATCAAAGAGGTGAACACGGTTAGCGTCAACAGCGATGTCAACAACCTCACCTACACGGGACTCGGATGTGGTCGGGTCTACTCTTGCGGTCAGCGGGAGAGAACCGTTAACTGTTACGTACAGATAAGTCTCAGCACCGAGCATCTCGACAACGTCGACGTCTGCAGAGAATGCAGATTCCGGATGCATGGATACATAAGTACCATCATCTGTGAGAGCCTCAGGACGGATACCGAAGATAACTTCTGTGCCGTCACGCTCGATAACTTCCGGTACGCAGTAACGCTCAGCAAGCTTGATGGAGGTGTTCTCGAATGCAACATAAACGTCGTCGCCTTCTACCTGGATCATAGCGTTGATGAAGTTCATCGGAGGCATTCCGATAAATCCTGCTACGAATGTGTTGACCGGGTTGTCGTAGAGCTCCGTCGGGGAGTCAACCTGCTGGATGAAGCCATCCTTCATAACTACGATACGGGTACCCATCGTCATAGCCTCTGTCTGGTCGTGGGTAACGTAGATGATGGTGGTCTGCAGTCTCTGGTGGAGCTTGGTGATCTCAACACGCATCTGAACACGGAGCTTAGCGTCGAGGTTGGACAGCGGCTCGTCCATGAGGAATACCTTCGGGTCACGAACGATAGCACGGCCGAGAGCAACACGCTGACGCTGACCACCGGAGAGAGCCTTCGGCTTTCTGTCGAGGAGGTGCTCGATCTCGAGGATCTTAGCAGCTTCCTGAACGCGGCGCTTGATCTCATCACGAGCTACCTTACGGAGCTTAAGACCGAATGCCATGTTATCGAATACTGTCATGTGCGGGTACAAAGCGTAGTTCTGGAAAACCATCGCGATGTCACGGTCCTTCGGGAGTACGTCGTTGATCAGACGATCGTCGATGTAGATCTCACCTTCGGAAATATCTTCGAGACCAGCGATCATACGAAGAGTGGTGGACTTACCGCAACCGGAAGGTCCTACCAGGATGATGAATTCCTTATCGGAAATCTCAAGGTTGAAGTCAGAAACAGCTACTACGCCGCCTTCATACTTCTTGTAAACATGCTGAAGTGATAAACTTGCCATTTGTTACCTCCAAAATCGTGCGCCGCTTGGCGGGCACATTTTTCTTTATGGAACTACTATAACATGCCCTTTCCCGCCATGCCACTCGTAAAAATCCCCAAAAAACAGCGCGCTTTTTTGACACGTCCCGCCTAGCTTTGTTGCAACTTGACGAGTATTCGCGATACCTGCTTGTGCAGAATGTACAATTTTCCTGATTTTCACCGGTTTAACTTGCTTTATGCAATTTTATTCAGTATTCTGTATAAATATTAACGGCATTCTAGGAGACGATTATGGAAAAGGATCTTACTTTACCTACAGTCGGAAACGACATGCAGACATTGATCAACAAGGCGGCGACTCTTGTCGAGGCGCTTCCGTATATTCAGAGCCTCGCGGGCAAGACCATCGTGATCAAGTACGGCGGCAATGCCATGGTCAACGATGAGCTCAAGTCTTCCGTCATGGATGATATCGCCCTTCTCAAGGCAGTCGGTATCAACCCGGTACTCGTTCACGGCGGCGGACCGGATATCAGCAACATGCTGAAGACTTTGAATGTGGAATCCCATTTCGTAAACGGTCTGCGTGTCACGGACGCGAAAGTAATGAGCGTGGCACAGATGGTCCTGATCGGAAAGACGAATAAGGAGATCGTTTCCTATCTCGGACAGAAAGGCGTCAAGGCGATCGGTATCAGCGGTATCGACGGACACCTGATCGAGTGCGAGAAACTGACCGAAGATGCAAACGGCGAACCGATCGATGTCGGCTTCGTCGGCAAGATCAAGAGCATCAACACCAAAGTCCTTGCCACTCTGGCCAATGACGAATATATCCCGGTCGTTGCCCCGATCGGTGTCGGCTCTGACGGTGAAAGCTATAATATCAATGCGGATACGGTCGCATCCGAGATCGCAGTCGCTTTAAAGGCGGAAAAGCTCATGACACTGACAGACGTCGAGGGTGTAAAGGCGATCCAGGAGGACGGTTCCATGAAGGTACTTCCGGTCCTGACCGAGTCCGACATCCACGAGATGATCGATTCCGGCGTGATCACCGGCGGCATGATCCCGAAGGTCACGGGATGCCTCGACACGATCCGACGAGGCGTCGGCCGAGCACATATCATCGACGGGCGTATCCCTCACAGTATCCTCCTCGAGATCTTTACCGGCAAGGGTATCGGTACCATGATCATCCGGGAGAGAAAGCCCTATTTCGAGGGAGAAAAGATCTGACCATCCGCCGCATCCGGCATTATATATATGAGGTAATAATATGGATAACGTTACTAATACAGATACCAAACTTACACAGATCATGGCACTTGATGAGGCCTGCTTCCTTCCGGTATTCGGAAAGCGTGTACCGCTCGTGGTCGATCACGGCAAGGGCATGTACCTTTACGGAACCGATGGCAAAAAGTACATGGACATGATCGGCGGTATCGCCGTAAATACACTGGGTCATGCCAACGGCAAGCTCACCAGAGCGATCAGCTCTCAGGCCAAGAAGGTCATCCACTGCTGCAACTACTACTATAACGAGCCCCAGACCATGCTCGCCAAAAAGCTCACTGATATGAGCTTCGCGGAAAAGGCTTTCTTCGCCAACTCCGGCGCAGAGGCCAACGAAGGCGCGATCAAGCTCGCCCGCGGGTACTGGTCCAAGCTGGGCACGCCAAAGCCGAAGATCATCACGGCGAAGATGTCTTTTCACGGAAGAACGATGGCGACCATCGCCGCCACCGGCCAGGAAAAGTTCCAGACTCCGTTTAATCCGATGGTTCCGGGCTTTGAGTATGTTCCGTATAACGATATCGAAGCAATTAAGAGAGTGGCAGATGCCGAGACCGGCGCCATCATGCTCGAGCTCATCCAGGGCGAGAGCGGCGTACATCCGGCTGATTTCGATTATGTGCAGGAGGTCCGCAAGTTCTGTACTGCCAATAAGATCCTGCTGATCATCGACGAAGTACAGACCGGTGTCGGACGTACAGGCACTTTCTTCGCATATGAGCAGTACGGTATCCAGCCGGATATCGTCACACTGGCCAAGGGTCTTGCAGGCGGCGTCCCGATCGGCGCTGTTCTTGCCAACAAGGCCGCTTCCACGGGCTTTGCTCCGGGTGACCACGGCTCCACATTCGGCGGAAACCCGCTGGCATGCGCCGCAGCACTGGCCGTCATTGAAGAGATCGAGTCAAAGAATCTTCTCGGCAACTCCATGAATATGGGTGCTCTTTTACAAAAGAAGCTGCTGAATGTTGCGAAGAAAACGAAGAAGATCTCCGAGGTAAGAGGCAAGGGACTTCTGATCGGTATCGAACTGGATTCCGGTTCTTCCGCCGAAGTTAAGATGAAGCTTTTCGAAAAGGGCTTCCTCGTAAGTTCCATCGGATCGAATGTGATCCGTATCGCCCCGCCGCTCATCATCAACAGAATCCACGTTTATAAATTCATCTCTGCGCTGCAGGATGTTCTCGAAGGAAAGGAGTAAAAACACATGAAACACTACATTGATTTTCACGAAGACGTAACGATCCCGGAGCTCGACGCTCTGCTTGAAACCGCTATTGATCTGAAGGACAAGACGAAGAAAGGCATCCCTCATCCGATCCTTTCCGGCAAGACCCTCGGCATGATCTTCAGCAAGTCCTCGACGAGAACACGTGTTTCCTTCGAGGTCGGCATGTATCAGCTCGGCGGACACGCTCTTTTCTTAAGTTCCGATGATATCCAGATCGGACGTGGCGAGACCATCTACGATACAGCCAATGTTCTTTCGAGAATGGTCGACTGCATCATGATCCGTACCTTCTCCCACCAGGATATCGTGGATCTGGCCAAGTACGGAACGATCCCGATCATCAACGGCCTTTCCGACGACCAGCATCCGACACAGGTCTTAGCTGACCTTCTGACCATCAAGGAGCACAAGGGCACATTAAAGGGCCTGAAGTTCGCTTATGTCGGCGACGGAAACAACATGGCCAATTCCCTCCTGCAGGCCTGCGCCAAGGCAGGCATGGATATCTCTGTGGCTTCCCCGAAAGCATACACCTGCCCGGACAAGTATGTTCTGCAGGCACAGGAAGATGCGAAGATCACCGGCTCCAAGATCGTCATGACCGAAGACCCGTACGTAGCCTGCAAGGATGCAGACGTGATCTATACCGATACATGGGCCAGCATGGGCCAGGAATCCGAAAAGGCCGAGAGGATCAAGGTATTTAAGGACTATCAGGTCAATTCCGACCTCTTCTCCGTAGCCGATAAGGATGCGCTGTTCCTGCACTGTCTCCCGGCTTACCGCGGCTATGAAGTCACCGAAGACATCATCGACGGACCTCACTCTGTCGTTTTTGACGAGGCGGAGAACAGACTGCACGCCCACAAGGCGATCCTCGTTCATCTTATGAGTGACCAGCATGCCTGATATCCACGTTCGTCAGGCAAGGCTCACAGAAGGAGCCACCATCCTAAAGCTCGTTCACGAATCCATGACCTCGTACTGCAAGGATTCCGGGATTCCGGATTCCTTCATCGAGGCCACTTCGGAGACGCTTGAGACGGTCGAAGCGGCCATCTCCTCGGGCGTCGTATTCGTGGCGCTCAGCGAAGACGAAGAGATCCTCGGCACCTGCCGTCTCTATATCCGTCCGAGAAGAGACCTCGACGACGAACTGAAAAACGTCATCAAGGGCTTTTCTTCGCGTGTGGCGTACTTTGCCAGATTCGCTGTATGGGATACCTGGAGGAATCAGGGCATCGGCAACTATCTTCTTTCCTACTGTGAGCAGGTCGCCAGAAAGACATCCTGTTCCCATCTTCTCCTTCACACGGCGCAGAGCAACCCGGGAATGGTCGACTACTATCAGTCGCGCGGGTTCAAACTCCTGTCGACCGACGAAGGAAGGGGCTATCGAAGGGGTCTTTTCGGGAAGAAACTGGCTCCCTGGCCGAAGTGAAAAGCAACCTCTCCCTGTTTTCTCATATGCATTTTTAATGCTTGCGATGTATATTTTTCATCTTATGTTCGCATCTATATAACCGTTCGGTATATTCCGTCAAATCCGTTATTCCGCGCACACAAATCCCCGCCCAATTCCCATAAAATAACACAAAAGCATGAGTGGATGGAAATGTGTCCGGTATGAATAACATTAAGGAATACAGAATTCGAGCAAATCTGAGTCAGGGACAGCTGGCGGAAATGGTCAATGTGAAGCAATCCTGCATTTCCCGCTGGGAAAGCGGCGTTGCCTATCCGGAGATCGAGACCGCCAAAAAGCTTTCTGCTGTCCTGAACATTCCATTCTCACTCATCTATAACCACTTTCCGCTGGAAGGTCCATATACCCTTCCCGTATACGACACGATCCACAGCAACGGCACCGGAACGATCTCGACACGCTCCGGAAGTCTTCTTCAGCTCACGCAGAATGAGATGCGCATGCTGATCCCGCGGCTCGAGGCCAAGAAGCTGAATCTCTCTTCTGATACATCGGCCAAACTGGATCCGGGCTGGTTTTTCGGATATTACTGCGCTTCCACGAACATGATGCCGACCGTCCTTCCGAACTCGGTCAACGTCATGTTTAAAACGAACACCGTCTATGCCAACGAGATCCATCTGATCAGCATCAACGGAAAAGATATGCAGATGGCGCGTCTCGTAAAAGACAGAAATGATCTTCTGGCGATCCTCAACAACTCGCCCGTCGAGCATAAATACTTCCGCGCTTCGGATCTGAAAGACGGCAAAGTGCTCGTGCACGGCGTCCTCGTCCAGTCACGCATGTCTTATCTTCTTTGAGAAAAGATCAGATCGTCTCGGCTTCTTGCGCCCACCAGCCCTCACTGATCAGTTTTTGAAATTCCCGGCTTTCTTCGATCCGGCGAATCTTCTCTTCAGTTTCGAAGATCCCGAATACGGCGCTGCCGGAACCGCTCATGGCAGAAAAAACGGCGCCGCCATCAGAAAGAAGACGGATCCCCTCCTCGATTTCCGGAACGGCCAGTAGTGCCGCCGCCTGAAGGTCATTCGACCAGTCCGCGGATGCGTGGACCAGCCGGTCAGAAGGCTCCTCCGGGACCTGAAGTTTCCCGATCAGGATCTTCTTTTCTTCTTCCGTGATACATGAAGCCCCCGTCTCATCGAACGCCTTATAGCAGGCCGGCGTGGAGACTCCTCTTTTCGGCTTTAAAAGCAGCATCGGAAGGCCTTTGAGGTCAGGAAGCTTCGTGACGATCTCCCCAACGCCTTCGCAGAGCGAGGTTCCGCCGAAGAGGAAAAAGGGGACATCGGCCCCAATCGATGAAGCGACCGCCTGAAGATCCTCATCGGATACTTTCTCCGGCAAAAGATCCGCCATGGCCAGAAGGACAGAAGCCGCATCGGAGCTTCCTCCCCCGAGCCCCGCCTGGGACGGGATATTCTTCGTAAGCGAAACTTCTACGGCATACTTGTCCGCGCCGTACTTTTGCAGGAACCGGTATGCGGCCAGAAAAGCCGTATTCTTAAACGGATCCTTCGGAAGAACGGAGGAATCGGAAACCACGGTGACCGAGGGATCTTTCCCGTCGGACGGATCTTTTTCACGGAGACGGACAGTGATCTCATCGTAGATGGAGATCGTCTGCATGCAGCTGTAGAGCAGATGGTATCCGTCTTCTCTTTTCCCGTCCATCCGCAGGAAAAGATTGACCTTGGCGGGTGCCATGCGCGTGACCTCCCGGATGAACGGATCTTTGCGACCCGATTGATTTGTCTCCTTACTCATGAATTCCTCTTCTCTTTCCAAAGCAAAAGCCGCCATGCTCACACCAACGTGGGCTCGCATAGACGGCTGTTGTGTCTTGATTAATGCCTGCTAAGAAACTCAGCTTGCCTGTGTCTCCGCCACGGTTGCGATGTGGACCGACTTGGTCAGTACATCGATGTAGCTGTAGGAAACGGTCTCCTGCGCAGCGTTTGTCGGCTTTCTGTCACACTTCACTGTAAACATATTCGGGTAGCAATGATCGAGTATCCCCTCATGCACAATGATTCTCTTTCTTCCTCCGTTGGAGGTAAGGCGGACGGTCCTGCCGATATATGCCTCAAGATTCTTCTTGCATGCCTCAACATCTGCTTTAATAATCACTGGTTTTTTCCTCCATTTGCGTATCAAAAAACGGATAACCTACTGTTACAGAATTATATCAGCATCCTCTAACGTTGTCAACGAAAAACACAACCTCTTGTGGTTATTTTGCACAAAAAATCCCAAATATAGTGTTTGAGCTTTGACTTCCTCAAAAATCCGGGTCGTGATTTTTGTAATACTTTCGTCATTTTCTGTTGGAATTATATGGTCGAAAGCATATAATGATAACCGTAGTTTTTATAGGATAAATTACGAATAATTATATAAGTGAGGACCGATTATGCTTAGTGACATTGAGATCGCACGTAATGCCGAAATGCTGCCTATCGAGAAGATCGCGGAGAAACTGGGGATCGCAAGAGACGACCTCGAGTTTTATGGAAAATATAAGGCCAAGTTGCCGCTTCGTCTTCTCTCCGACCGCAAGGATAAGAAAGACGGTAAGCTCGTTCTTGTCACGGCGATGAACCCGACACCGGCCGGCGAAGGTAAGACCACTGTCAGCATCGGTCTGGCTCAGGCCCTCAATAAACAGAATAAGAACGCTATGCTCGCCCTGCGTGAGCCTTCACTCGGACCTGTCTTCGGTATCAAGGGCGGTGCCGCCGGCGGCGGATACTCTCAGGTCGTTCCGATGGATGATATCAATCTGCATTTCACCGGTGACCTTCACGCGATCACTTCCGCCAACAACCTTCTGGCGGCCATGATCGACAACCACCTCTATCAGGGAAATGAACTCCGTCTCGACAAGGAGCGCATCCTCTGGAAGCGCTGTCTCGACATGAACGACCGTGCACTTCGCAGCCTGAACCTCGGTGTCGGCGGCGGTGTCAACGGGGTGCCGAGAAACGAAGTCTTCTCCATCACAGCAGCAAGTGAGATCATGGCGATCCTGTGCCTTGCTTCCGACATGGAAGACTTGAAGAAGCGTCTGGCCAATATCGCGATCGCTTACGATCTGGATGGCAACATCGTCCGTGCTTCTGCTCTGAAGGCCGAAGGCGCGATGAGTGTTCTCCTTAAAGATGCGATCTGCCCGAACCTCGTGCAGTCCCTGGAGCACACACCGGCCCTGATCCACGGCGGACCGTTCGCCAATATCGCTCACGGCTGCAACAGCATCATCGCCACGAAGATGGCCTTAAAGCTCGCAGATATCGTCGTAACTGAAGCCGGCTTCGGTGCGGACCTCGGCGCCGAGAAGTTCCTGGACATCAAGTGCCGGACCGCAGGCATCTGGCCGAACGCCGTCGTGATCGTTGCGACCGTCCGTTCCCTGAAGTACAATGCCGGCATCCCGAAGGAAGAACTCAACAAGCCGAATGCCGAGGCAGTAGCTGCCGGCTTCCCGAACCTGGCCAAGCATATCGAAAACATCCTGAGCTACGGTATCCCGTGTGTCGTAGCCAGCAACCAGTTCCTCACCGATACAGAGGAAGAACTGGAGACCCTGCGTCGTCTCTGCGAAGAAAAGGGCGCGACATTTGCTCCTGCACAGATCTTTGCCAAAGGCGGAGACGGCGGACAGGAACTCGCTGACAAAGTCCTTGCCGCCATCGAGACACCGGCTGACGGACCGCACTATATGTACGATCTGGATATGCCTGTTGAAAAGAAGATCGAAGCGATCGCCAAAAATATCTATGGCGCCGCCAATGTCGAGATCCTGCCGGAAGCTCAAAAGAAGATCGAAGACTTCACGAAGGCCGGATTCGGCAACACTCCTGTATGTATCGCGAAGACACAGTATTCTCTGTCCGATAACCTTAAAGTCCTGGGCCGTCCGGAGGGATTCACCCTCACCGTGCGTGATATCTGGCTGTCTGCAGGCGCGGGCTTCCTGGTCGCTCTGACCGGCGCCATCGTCACCATGCCGGGGCTTCCGAAACATCCGGCCGCGATGGATATCGATATCGATGCCAACGGCGTGATCGAAGGACTGTTCTGATATTCTATGAAGAATCCGAAAAGTAATTACATCGGAGAAGCGCGAAGGATCAAGCGGAACCGGATGATCATCCGGTCCGTCATCGCGGGCATCGTGATCCTCGTTATTGGTTTTGCGCTCTTTTTCTCGCACATTCTGAATCTGAAAAAGGATATCGATTCGGAGTTCCCGAGCAGTGAGGAAGGATCGGCATCGACCCAGTTCCACACGACTCCGACAGACGGGACGGATCTTTCTTCGGATCCGGAAGCGGCAAAAGACACAGGCGCAACATCCGGAGATCCTTCCGGGGATACGTCTGCGACAGGTAATACCGAAGCGACCGAAGATACCGGCGAGACCAAAGATACCGAGGGAAGTCTTCCGGAGACGAATGAGACCGGGGATGGTGAAGATGACCCCACCGAACCCGAAAGCACACCCACGACGACTGTCTCTCTTCTCCCGGATGAATGGCCGGAGACCGAGCCGGTTCTTTTCCCGCAGAAATACCCTCTTCAGACCGTCACGCATGCCGAGCGCGACCAGTCCTATGCGAACATGAAACAGGCGGTCAAGAAGTATATCGAGGAGCATAAGGAAGCCCGCATCGGTTTTTACTATATCAATCTCAGCACCGCCGAAGCCTTCGGATATAACGAGGCCGCTCCTTTCGTGGTCGGGTCTTCGATCTACCTGCCGATCTCAACGATGCTCTACGATGATGTCAAAGACGGAAGAAGATCTTTTAAGGTCGTCTCGACTTTTAACAGTTCCTACCTTCAGGAGGGCACTTCCTCTTCTATGAAGGATGTGCCAAACGGCAAGCAGTTTTACGTCTCTCAGCTGATCTATAAGGCGGTCCACGAGGGCGACAGCGCCGCAATGGCCATGGTCCTCGACTATATGGGCGGATCGTCGGAAGTGCTGTCCCGTCTTTCCCAGACGACGTTTTCCGTCGACTTTACGACCGTGCAGAATTATGTGGATTACAATGGAAAACAGCAGTCCGGTATCCACCGCTCTTCGCCCTACGATCTGGCCAACTACGCCGAGGAACTCTACTGGCGTTACATGTCTTATCCGGGCGATTATCAGGGGCTGATCAATGCCCTCTATGATCCGGATCACTTAAGCGGCATCGGGAAAAACTTCCCGACCGATACACTGGTCCTGCACAGAGCCGGCAGCAATAGTGAATTCCACAGCGAAAGTGATGTGGCGATCATCCTTTCTTCCGAACCCGTCGTGGTCTGCGTTACCGCGGAAGCCGCGACTCCCGCCGAGGCGGAGGAGATCCAGGCTGCACTCGGAGCACTGGTATATAATTTCATAAGTTACTGTCATGCTTAGGCAATTTATGATATAATCTCTTCGTATTTTCGTCCCGGGTGGTCTACAGTTGGCGGTGGGTCTTGTGCGATGCGAGCCTGTGAACCCTGTCAGGTCCGGAAGGAAGCAGCAGTAAGCGGTCACTCGTATGTGCCGCAAGGGTGCTTGCCCCGACTGTAGTCCAGCCGGGACGATTTATATCATCCGCTCATAAAAGGAGGCGTCCTATGGAACACGTCGCACTGTACAGACTCTACCGTCCGATGAACTTTGACGAGATCGTCGAGCAGGAGCATGCCGTCTCTGCTTTACGACAATCCGTTATCTCCGGCAAGATCGGCCATGCCTACCTTTTCTGCGGAACGAGAGGAACCGGTAAGACCTCTATTGCGAAGGTCTTTTCGCGGGCGATCAACTGTCTGCATCCGGTCAACGGCAATCCCTGTAATGAGTGCGAGATCTGTAGGGGTGTCATCGACGGTTCTCTTCTGGACGTCATCGAGATGGACGCCGCCAGCAATAACAGCGTAGATAATATCCGCCGGATCTGTGACGAAGTCATGTTCATGCCGGCCAAAGCAAAATATAAAGTGTACATCATTGACGAGGTGCACATGCTCTCCACCGGTGCTTTTAACGCACTGCTGAAGACCCTCGAGGAACCGCCGGCCCACGCCGTCTTCCTCCTCGCGACCACCGAGCCGCACAGAATTCCCGCCACGATCCTTTCCCGCTGCCAGCGCTATGATTTCCGCCGTATCAGCAACGAAAGCATCGTCAAGCGTCTTTCGCATATCGCCGAAAAACAGAATATCGCAATCGAGTCCGATGCCCTTTCCGCTATCGCCACCATCGGCGACGGCGCGCTCCGTGACTCGGTCTCTCTTTTAGATCAGGTCAGTACGACCTCTAACGGCAAGACCATTACCCGTGACGATATCCTCCGGATCACCGGCATCGTCGATGAGGCTTTCCTGAACCGTTTTGCCACAGCTATCCTGGAAGGCCGCGCCGCAGATCTCCTGCCGCTTTGCAGAGAGCTCTTCATGGACGGCCGTGACCTGATCCGCTTTACCTTAGATCTTACCCAGTATTTCCGGAATATCCTCGTGACCCAGGTCTCCTCAAACCCGCAGTCGCTCATCGAGTCCACCTCGGCCGCGATCGCTGCGATGAAGGCCCTCGGCCAGAGAACAGATTCCACCGTGATCCTCTTCTTTATCTCCCGCCTGTCGGATCTGGTAAACGAACTGAAGTGGTCCCCGTCTCCGAGGACGTCCTTTGAGATCACGATGCTGCGCCTCGCTTCCCGCGGAAATAAGATCGCTCCGCCGATCATTCCTCCGGTAGCCGGCACGCCTGCTCCCGCCCCTGCTCCTGCCTCGGTTAAGGTAGAAGAACCGGCGAAAGTAGAAGCTCCGATACCGGCGTCCGTAAAGATCGAGGTCCCGGCGAAAGAAGAACCGGCGAAGGAAGAAGTTCCGGCTCCGCCGCAGATCGAAGTCTCCTTTAAGGTGACCCCGCCGCCGACACTTGAAGACGTAAGTCTTCCCCCTCCGCCGCTTGATCCGGAACCGCTGAAAGCGGAGAGCAAGCCGGCTTCTGTGGAGATTCCGGTGATCCCCGAAATTCCGGAGATCCCGATGCCTTCCGACGCTGATATTCCGGCACCGTCCGATGAAGATATGCCTCCGCTTCCGGAGGAGATCGATATCCCTACCGCGGAAGAACTGGCACATACGAAGCCGACTTCCCCGAACCTGCATAAGGCCTTTGCTTCCGAGCATGTAAGCGAGGGACAGACCACGAATCTGGCCAAGGCGACCCGCCAGCCGGAAGTCCGTGTTCCCCAGATGCCGAGAGACATCCTGCGGGAAGACGGCGAAAGTGCACCGAAAGCAGAACCGGCTCCGGTATCGAACGTAAAGCAGGTGATCCGGCATAGTGGCGGAGATGAATTCTCCTCTGCCAGAACGGAGTTCCTCGAATACCTCAAGAAGGACTATACCTTCGAATATATGTACATGTGCGATTCCAAGATCTTCTGGAAGGACCAGAATGTATGGTGCATCATGCCGGACAGTTTTGCCCAGAGCATCGATGATATCCGTAAAAATCCCCTGATCCTGACCCAGCTTCTGAAGATCTGTCAGAAGTATGAGCCTTCCCTGATCAACGTACATGTATCGACTCAGCAGGAATACGACAGCCACCCGACTTCCGAAGGCACCGAGACTTCCGCACCGGAAGCTCCTTCTCAGCCGGACTGGGTCAAGGCTGTCACAAAAGTCAGTGAGGAAAACGGAATACCATTGACACATGTGAAGGATATGTAGTTTCATGTCATAGAAGACATATGAAATAGAAAATAACTTTATTAGATCTTTTCAAGGAGGAAATGAGATATGGCAAAAGGTTTTCGAGGCGGATTCGGCGGCATGGGCGGCGGCAACATGGGCGCGCTTATGCAGCAGGCACAGAAGATGCAGCGTGACATCGAAGTCGCAAAGGCTGAGATCGACGCTCTTGAGATCGACGCGACCGCAGGTGGCGGAGTCGTAAAGATCGTTATTTCCGGTACTCACGAGATCAAGTCTCTTGAGATCGATCCTTCCGCGGTCGATCCGGAGGATGTGGAAATGCTTCAGGACATGATCATTGCCGCTTACAACGAAGCTGCAAGAAAGCTCGCAGAGGTTTCTGCGGAGAAGATGTCCAAGGCTACAGGCGGAGCGAAGCTTCCGTTCTGATTCTTCTGAGGATTCTACTTCATGGCCAGGTATTCTCCCAGCGTAGCGAAATTAATATCTGAACTCGGAAAGCTCCCGGGCGTCGGGCACAAATCTGCCCAGCGCCTGGCTTTTCATATCCTTGCCATGCCGCAGGAAGAAGTGCAGACCCTGTCAGATGCTCTGATCAACGCCAGAACTTCTACGAAGCTGTGTTCCGTTTGTCAGAACTTCACTGATCAGGATCCCTGCCCGATCTGCTCGGATCCGAAAAGAGACCATTCCACGGTATGTGTAGTCGAAAATCCGAGAGACGTCTCCACAATGGAGCGCATGCGCGACTATAACGGTCTTTACCACGTACTGCACGGTGTGTATTCCCCGCTCAATAATGTGGGTCTCGACGAGATCAAGATCAAAGAACTCATCGAGAGATTGCGCGAGCATCCCGAGACAAAAGAGGTCATCATCGCCACGAACCAGACCGCCGAGGGCGAAGCAACCGCCATGTATCTCGGCCGCCTGATCAAGCCTTCGGGCATCAAGGTCACCAGGATCGCTTCCGGACTTCCGATGGGATCAGACCTCGAGTATGCCGACGATGTCACTCTTTCCAAGGCAATGCAGGCCAGACACGAGTTCTGAATACTTAAGATTTTAGAAACGAACCGCCCTTCCAGACCATATCTGAGAGGGCGGTTTTTTCTGTTTCAAAAGATTCTTTCGCAGGCTTTACTTTGCCTTGCCGTACGTATACTTCGCTGTTCCGCCGACGATCATCTGCCCATTTGTCTTGTGATACGGGAATACCCAGTAGAAGGTATAGTCCGTCTTACTGGCTTTCGTATCCGTATATGTCGTACCCTGTGTCGTCATGCCGATATACCCGTAGGATCCGCCCGGACGGATGCCATAGATGAGGTATCCTTCCGCACCTTCAGAAGCTGTCCAGGAAAGCTTTACACTTCCCGTCTGGGAAGATGCCTTCAGGTTTGTAACCGCTGCACATACACCTTTAGCATATACATATTTCACGCATCCGCCCGGAATCATTTTGTCTCCGTTTTTAAAGTAAGCAAATACCCAGTAATAGTTGTAATCCGTATCCAGCGCCTTGGTATCTGTATATGTCGTACCGGAAGTCGTCATGCCCACATAACCGTACTGGCCGTTCTTCTGCGCATAGATGAGATATCCTTCCGCACCTTTTGCCGCGCCCCAGGTGAGTTTAACCTTATTCTTTCCAGCCGGAACCGCACTACTGATGGACACGCTCGGAAGCGGGAAAAGGAACGTGATCGACTTATAGCCCTTGGTCAGCAGCGCGTTGCTGGAGAATGTTAATTTACCAAAGACGCTGCACGTGCTCAGACGCTCCATGTACATCTGCCCCATCCAATGTGTACGGATATCCATGTTGCCATCGTTATCCAGATCCACATCCTGATAATCGTTCCCTTCCTGATAATCAAATCCGACCAGATTGAGAGAACCAAGGTCTCCAAACATACCGATATCCCAGTATTTTCCGGTCAAACCGCCTTTTGTCAGATCGATCTCCACTTCCTTGGGCATACTGATTTCCACAGGCGCAGTAGCATAATCTGTCCAATATATCGACGTCGCGTCTTTGATTGCTTCTGCAATTATATAAACATGATAGTTGACTCCCCACTTGCTGATATCAAGGTTGTCGGGCAAAGTAAATGATCCTGTATTGTAATAAAGTTTATCCAGTTCCTTATAGTACAGAATATTTGCATTAGATCCCGGCACGTACTTGTTGTCAAGAATAAGAACAGAAACACGATTGGCCTGATAGCTGTTTTTTCCTGAAATCGTATAAGGTATGGTCATCGTTCTGCCATTTAGATCGTAAGCTTCATCTTCCCGAATCGAAATCTCCATATCCTTATCCAGAAGTGTAAGTTTGTATGACGTTCCGACATCACCATATTTCCCGGAAATCGCGGACGAGAACAGGATCGACTTTTTATCGATATTCATAGCCGGCGCCACTCCTAAAGAGCCGGCGGTCGTTGAACAAGCTAACAAATTGCCATCTTTGGTTACATATCCGGCATATTCACCATGAGCATCTGACAAAAATGCAGATCTTAACCACCAGCCAACGTATGAAGTCGATTTCATATGATTGGCAATAGAATAATCTGTTGCTCCTTCGCGGCCGGAAGTCGGCCAATATCCGTAGTCTTTATTTAAAACATCCTCTGCATCAAGCAGGAACAGTTTCTCTCCCGTCAAAGCCACATATTCTACATAAGCATTCTTAGCATATGAATCGGATACATTCAGTACATGTGAACTTATCTTACTATTTGCAACAGCATCGAATTCCTGACTAGTAAAAGTCCGTTCCGCTAAATCTTCCAATTTCTTACTTATATCAGAACCTTTCCATTTATTTGAGCGGGAATCAAATGGTGTACCCATTAGTACTTCGTCACAATCAAGAAAGAGGGTATTCCCTCCATATTTAGTAGAACTCTTATCTAAAACGCGGTATTTAGTCTTTGCTATCCCGTAGTACACATAACTTCCCTGCCATGCATCATCTTTCGATGTCGGCACACGCGGATTAGCCATCTGATATACACCCATCCGGGTATTTTCCTGACTCTTCACATAATCCGCATTCACCTGCTTCGGGGATGCAATATTGGGGATTAACGCGATACTCATCACAGCCGTCATCGCAACTGATCCGATCCTTCTCATCTTCTTCCAGAAACCTCTCATATGAATAAACCTCCCATGTTTCCACCAACAAAGCAAACATAACTCGATTATATACTTATGAGTTGTATTATTGTCAACGAATTTTGTTGTTTCTTTTTCGTAATGCATATTGGGGGCAAAGAAAAGCACCCTAAGGCGCATGGTCCTTAGGGTGGCTGATCTACTCATATGATGTGTTTTAATTATCTTGCTCTACCATATGTGTACTTCGGTGTGCCGCCGATGACGATCTTGTTTCCATCCTTGTAATAAGGGAATACCCAGTAGAAGTTCCATCCTTCTGTCGATGCGTTTGTATCCGTAAATGTTGTACCCAGTGTTGTCATGCCGATATATCCATACGGTGCATCCGGACGAATTCCATAGATGAGGTATCCTTCTGCTTCAGGAGATGCTTCCCAGGTGAGCTTCACTTTGCCTTTCAGTGCACTTGCCTTCAGGCCGGTAACTGCCGGGCATCCGCCCTTGGACTGTGCATCCGCCTCTCCCTGCGGATCCACTTCACGCTCGATAACGTCGCCCTTCTTATCGGTGACAAATGCTACGATCCAGTACTTGTTAACGGATGTATCCTGTGCGTTTTCGTCTGTGAAAGTTGTCTCTTCGCCTTTTTCTACTGTTCCGATCTGCTCGAAGACCTCTGCCTTACTTGCGTAGATATGGTATCCTTCTGCGCCTTCATACTCATCCCAGGTAAGGGTGACCTTGTTCTTTCCTGCCATCTCTGCCTTTGCATTCGAAACCGGACCCGGAGCCGGGATGACCTCTACTGCGCTAATGCTGATGTCTACGATATTTGTGCAGATCTCTGTTTCTTTTCCCTCGTTATAGCGGGAGGAGAATACTTTGAGTCCATACTCACCTTCCGGAAGATCTTCCGGAACAATAAATGTTGCTTCGCCGGAAGCAGCAGAACCGTCTGCGATAAGACCATACTTTACTACTGCACCGTTCTCGTCGGTGATCATGGCGAAAACACCTGCATCCTCAGCTGCATACGCGTTCTTAAAGGAAAGGCTGACCTCGCCTCCGATCGGAAGCTCGGAAGATCCATCCAGTTCCGCAGAAAATTTCTGGCTCTTGGCATCCTTGAGCACCAGTTTCCATTCGTTCTTCGCATTTTCTCCCACAGCGACCAGACCATCTGTCAGATACTGGTCCTTTTCTCCGGTTGCGGTGAGGAAAGCAACCTTTGTCAGGTCGATATTGACGGCAGGACGAACACCTGCTTTCTCGCTTACTTTCTTTTCGCCCAGAAGACCATCACTCATAGCGAATGCGTAGTAAAAGTTCGGAGTGCGTGTCCACCAGCACTTTGTCGATGTACCATCTTCGAATTCCATGTTTCTCAGCGAAAATGCCAGTCCGGAAGCCTGACGCAGGGAAAGCGGCCATACCTTAACATTTTTCAGTGTAGAACTCTCTACATGAGACTGTGCCTTCAATGCGGAGTCTTCATAAGTATTTACTTTTACGAGCTTGGGAGTTTCAGTCATAAGCTTTGACAGTAAATAATCATCAGCATATACATGCGCATATTCCATCTCTTTCAGAGAACGCTTTGACAGAAGCGTGGCTGCTCCTGCATTATTCTCACGGGCAACGCCCACGCCATCTGCTCCGACTACGATCCATTCAATAGGAAGTTTGCCATCAGCTGTTTTGCCGAAATACACGATCGGCGAATTCTCCCGATTGCTCGTTGTCTTAAAATACTGTTCCATTTCCTGGCCGTACATGATGTCCTGTGCCGAAGGAGCCGCACTCGCAGCATTCCCTTTCTCTGTCAGCAGAGCTCCACAGGCGCCTGCCGACATCACAGCACTCAGAAGAAGTGCCACTGATCGCTTCACTAAACTTTTCATTACCAATTTCTCCTTATGATGAATTTTTCATGCTCCCCACCCATCACACAGAACCTCGGGAGAAAGCATTCAATTCTTTAATGGCACGAACTGGAATTTTTACTCAATGAATTTTTAGAAAAATTTTAAAAGGCTTCAAGTGTTCTTTCTCACTTGAAGCCTCGGGTCTTATCTATCGAAAGTATATTTATCTATTTAATTATCAGAAGTCTTGAATACCGTCTCACCCGGCATGACCATTCCGAGAGATTCTCTGGCGATCTCTTCCACGTAGTCATCTGAACCGGCCTTTCTGGCTCTTTCGGCCACATCGGCATATTCGGCGCTGGCCTGAGCAGCAGCCACTTCCAGTTCACGTGCCCGCTTTTCCACACGCGCACGCATCTCACGCTCTTTGTTCAATCGTGCCACGACCATGGCGAACACGATCACAAAGACCACGAAAAGTGCTACTTTTCCTACCGGAGATTTTATCCTCTTGTGCTTCATGGATCCCTTTCCGAATCAAATAGAATTATTACTTATCCTATTTATCTCACAAAAAAGAGAACTTGTACGCACTTACGGAGCAATTGTAACGTAATTGTAAGTTACTCCACTTCTTTTCCGCTTAGAAGTTCATACATCTCGGAAGCCTCTTCTTTTCGGACGGTTTCCTTGATCGAGAGGACCTTGAAACGGGTCTCTCCGTTACCGAAACGGATCGTCACGATGTCTCCGGCCTTTACCTCGGATCCCGGCTTGGCGATCTTATCGTTGATCTGGACTCTGCCTGCGGAGCAGACTTCATTGGCCACCGTTCTTCTTTTGACCACGCGGGATACTTTCAGAAATTTATCAATACGCATATTCGGACTCCTTTAGAAAACACACCTTATCCGATCAGGCGGATCATGAACCTGTCGAATGGCACCTTATTATCGGAAAACTGGTCTTCGAAGAAGGTCGTCTGATGGAACTGCGCAAACTCTCTGGTGTTTTTCGACAGCCACAGCGGGAACGGGACGTTCATCTCGCGGCACAGAAGTACCAGTGCCTCATCCAGTTCTTTTACAAAAGAAGCTTTCTCATTTACATGGTCAACGACATGCATCTGAAGCACTACGTTCATCTTGAAAGTCTTGCCTTCCAGTTTCATTTTCATTCTCCCGTGATCAGGTGTTATCGGCTCTATTATACTCTTTCCGTGCGTTTCGTGGTATTCTGTTGATAGAATGAGGGAAAATCGAGTTTTTTTGGAGAGCCGATGAAACACGTTTACGATCCAAACTCAAAGCGAGAGATCACGTCGCGCACATTGGACAAGCGTTATCCGATCTCGTATCCGCACCCCCGCAAGGTGCCGATCCAGCTGATCCTTGTCGGAAACAGCATGCGTATCCGTGTGTTCGTTCGCTACTCCTCCAAGATGTTCCGCTACTATCCCGGTACCAACATCACTTATGCCGATGTCGCCGAAGCCGGCATCCGCAGGAACTGGTCCGGCAAATATCCGATGAGCTGGCTTGAAGATGACGGCTATGAGATGTCCCGTGCGCACGCCAGCTATCGTGTCCTCACTCAGGACAACAACCCGTCCGACGAACAGATGACACCGGACCCGTCCTCGGCCCGTGTCACGCTGGAATTCATCCGCTATCAGACCCCGCAGGCTGTAAATGACTATCCGGGACAGCGTTTTATCAAGGTCAAGCTCTCCTATTCCGAAAACCGCGCAGGCTATGTAACGAGTCCCCTGTGGCGCTGGTTCTGGGGCTTCTTTAAGAGCTTTCAGCCGGAAGCGCTGACACTCAACTGGTCGAAAAAACACCCGGGAAGCGCGACGATCCGACAGAACAGTGACCGACATGCTTTCCAGCAAGAGTGCGCCCATGAATTCGGTCATCTCCTGGGGCTCGGCGACGCCTACGGTGCGAACTACCGTTTCTATTTCGAGGCCCCCGGAACTACGGATTTCATGATGAACCAGAACCGCCAGGTCAACCCGCAGGAACTGGAGATGGTACTCACCGCGCACCTTTATAACCGCATGCAGTATTTCCCGAAACAGCTCCATCTCGGCACCTTCTTCCGGGGCATGCGTCGAAATTACAAAGTAAACCACCCTCCAAAATCAAAGAAAAAATGAACACATTGTAAAAACTTCGTATTTTGGCATAGTTTTTGCGTACTTCAAGAGTCTTTGAGGTTGTCTGAGGCTCCAATTCGTTGTAGAATAGTCACATAAGCATCCCGAAAGGAAACGTGGAAGATGTGAATCCTATACAAATTCTAGGTTTACATCAAAGGAGGTTCATATGAAAAAGTGTCCAGATTGTGGTATGACAATTGCGAATCAGGCGATTCGTTGCCCGAAGTGTAAGTATGACTTTACAGACGGTCAGGGAAATGTAACAGGCGCAACCGCTGAATCAGTTTCTTCCTCTGGCAGCCGTTCTTCCGGCAAGGGCGTAGGCGCGATCATGCCGATGATCATGGTTACCAAAGATAATGTTGACGAACTCTATAGCGATCTTAAGTCGAAGATCATCAAGAGAAAGACCGAATTCGATCACTTCATCGATTTCCTCGAGAATCGTACATCCTGGCTGACCGCTCCGGCTGAGCTGGAAGGTCCTCTGGCTTTCGAAAAAGGTCTTCTTATTCACTCTGTTGGTGTTGCGAAGCAGCTCATCCGTATCAAGGATACGCTGATGCCGCAGCTCGACGATGAGTCCGCGATCATCATGGCTCTTTTCCATGATGTAGGTAAAGTTGGCGTAGAAGGCAAGCCGCTCTTCCTCCTCGAGGAAAAGACCGCTACTTCTACACTGGGTCTGTCCTTCGGTGGACGTTCCCTCTCCGTAGCTCCGACATATACGATCAACCCGAAGCTCGTACACATGAGCGTAGGTGTCAGATCTCTCTTCCTGGTCTCCCAGTACATGCTCCTGTCTGACGATGAAGCTCAGGCGATCAGCTATCAGGGCGATATGGAACTCGTAGACGGCAAAGAGAA
This sequence comes from Clostridia bacterium, assembly GCA_016287245.1. Lineage (GTDB taxonomy): Bacteria > Bacillota > Clostridia > Saccharofermentanales > Saccharofermentanaceae > Scatonaster. The sequence goes on along the minus strand of JAEEWG010000006.1, from coordinate 96,840 downwards.
TCCGTACACGATGATCCTGCAGACTGCGAACAAGTGGCAGACCAAGATCTATGAGAATGAGGACGTTGTTAAGCAGTACAACTTCTCTTCTTCCGTTGCAAAAGACTAATTATTACTTCAGTTTCTTTTTCCTTTCTTTTTCACCCCGGTGTTTCTCCTTTCTCACCGGGGTGTTTTTTTGCCTTTTCCGACATATTTTTCAGGCCGTTTGAAATGATTTTCATTTGTCAACAAAATCGTTTGATTTCGGGCATTTTCGGGCATTATTACAGTTGTATTTCATAGGGAATTGTGCTAATCTTTATTGTGATCGCGGTTTAGCGTAGGGGCAGTTACCTATAGCTAACGCATCAAAGCCCATTTTAATCCAAAGTATGCCCCGAAAGCATACCGAAAATAAGGATTACAAAAACGGAAGGAGTTATGCATATGACAACAAATGTTAAACTGCAGACATGGGTTGACGAGATCGCAAAGATGACTCAACCTGACGCGATCCGCTGGATCGAAGGTACTGAAGCAGAGAAGCAGGAACTGCTCGACGCTATGGTAGCCAGCGGCATGGCAACAAAATTAAACGAGGCAAAGCATCCGGGATGCTATCTTTTCAGATCTGATCCGTCTGACGTTGCCCGTGTAGAAGGCCGTACTTACATCGCTTCCAAGAGCGAAGACGATGCAGGCCCGACGAACAACTGGATCGATCCTGTTGAACTGAAGAAGACTCTTACTGAACTTTCCACAGGTTGCATGCACGGTCGTACCATGTACGTTATCCCGTTCTCCATGGGTCCTGTAGGCTCCCCGATCTCCAAGATCGGTATCGAGATCACGGATAGTGCATACGTTGTTGTCAACATGATGATCATGACCAGAACAGGTAAGGCTGTTCTCGATCAGCTCGGCGCTGACGGCGAGTTCATCCCGTGCATCCACTCCGTAGGTGCTCCTCTGGAGAATGGCGCTAAGGATCAGACAACCTGGCCGTGCGCTCCGATGGACAAGAAGTACATCGCTCACTTCCCGGAAGAGAAGCTCATCTGGTCCTTTGGTTCCGGTTACGGCGGAAATGCTCTTCTCGGTAAGAAGTGCTTCGCTCTCCGTATCGCTTCCGTTCTCGCTCGTGAAGAGGGCTGGCTCGCTGAGCACATGCTCATCCTGAAGCTCACAGATCCGAACGGCAACGTTAAGCACATCTGCGGCGCTTTCCCGTCTGCTTGCGGTAAGACCAACCTGGCAATGCTCGTTCCGACCATCCCGGGCTGGAAAGTACAGACACTCGGCGACGATATCGCTTGGATGAAGTTCGGCGCTGACGGACGTCTCCACGCTCTCAATCCGGAAGCTGGTTTCTTCGGTGTTGCTCCGGGAACATCCATGGAGTCCAACCCGAACGCTATGCTCTCCTGCAGAGAGAACACGATCTTCACAAACTGCGCTCTCACAGACGATGGCGATATCTGGTGGGAAGGCATCGGCTACGATGCTCCGGCACACCTCATCGACTGGCAGGGTAAAGACTGGACACCGGATTGCGGCGAAGTTGCTGCTCATAAGAACGCTCGTTTCACAGCTCCGGCTAAGCAGTGCCCGGTTATCGCTCCGGATTGGGAAGATCCGAACGGTGTTGCTGTTGACGCTATCCTCGTTGGCGGCCGTCGTAAGACCACTATCCCGCTCGTTCACCAGAGCTTCAACTGGAACCACGGTATCTTCATGGGTGCTATCATGGGTTCCGAGATCACAGCTGCTGTTATCTCCGATAAGGTAGGTCAGGTTCGTCGTGATCCGTTCGCTATGCTCCCGTTCATCGGTTATCACGTAGGTGATTATCTCCAGCACTGGCTCGACATCGGTAAGGCTACCGACGCTGACAAGCTGCCGAAGATCTTCTATGTTAACTGGTTCAGAAAGTCCGAAGACGGCAAGTGGCTGTGGCCTGGCTACGGCGATAACAGCCGTGTTCTTAAGTGGATCGTTGAGCGCTGCTCCGGAGAAGGCAAGGCTGTTGAGACTCCGATCGGATATCTCCCGACAGTTGATGCTATCGACCGTACAGGCCTTGACAGCGTAACAGACGCTGACATGGAAGAGCTGCTCACAGTCAACAAGGATGAGTGGAAGGCAGAAGCTAAGTCCATCCGTGCACACTTCGAGTCCTATGGTCCGAAGATGCCGAAGGAACTCTTCGCTGAGCTCGACGCTCTTGAGGCTCGTCTAAACGCGTAAGGTTCAAAAGCATGACATAAAAATGGGCTGTCTTCGTAAGAAGGCAGCTCTTTTTTTGTCTTGCGTCAAAGATGTGAGAACACGTATGTCCGATTTTCGTATGCGATGCGCATGGGAAGATCGACATGACGGGGCAGGACTTATACGATGGTCCACTTCCCGTCTTTTTTCGCGGCTTTGATGTTTCTCTCGATCGGATCGGCATCCGGTCTTTCGACACGGATCGTCAGATGAACCGAATCGTCCTCATCCCTGGTCTCCTCTGCCGTGACCAGGATGTGGCCGGTCTTCTTCGTATCTTTATCCTTTTCGACCTTAATGCCGGAATTGGTCCACTGCTCCTGAAGGATGAATTCAAGGGCACGCATCTCATTCGGCTTCAGGAACTGATAGCCCCCCTCAAAACTGACCTGCCATCTCTCGACTTCCTCCGGAGAAGTGGACGGGAACATGCCTGAGATCAGATTGGTCAGGAATTCCACATTGTTGGCACGGACGCCGGTGACCCAGATGCCGGAAACATCAGAAAACTGCGCCGGATACGTCTCGAGAACATAGCCGTCAAACTCGAGCGTGACGAGCATGCCGGGGGTCAGATCGGCGGCGGTGGCCGCTTTGCCTTCAATATCGTAGATCGGCTGGGCAGCCGCATTGAAACTGTAAAATACGTTATTGGAACCGTTCTGCGGAACGGCATAACAGATCTGGTTGTTCTTTAAAACGATGAGGAGATTGATCCTGGTTTTAACGATCGTTTCCTGAGTCGCCATCGCGTCGCAGGATGTGCATGGGAGGAGCATGCAGAGCACAAGCAGAATGCAGAGTACCGCACGTTTTCTCATATCCTTCCTCCTTTAACCAATCCGACTACCTATAATAATACATTCGGCTACAGATTAAGTCTACCGAAAAATCATTGCTTATATGTGTCTTTCCGGTATATATTCATTAACACTTTCTCCTGTTTGACATATCCCTTCATTCATGGCACAATTCCAAATGTACCTATACACAAAAATGCGGGTATAGTTCATCGGTAGAACGTCAGCTTCCCAAGCTGAACAGGAGGGTTCGACTCCCTTTATCCGCTCCAGAGCAGAAAGCTCCGCAGCAATTGTGCGCGGAGCTTCTTTTTTCTTCTGCTTTCTTCCTTTATATCTTGACTTTTTTTCCCGTAGATGGCAAACTGTATGTCGTGCTTGAAAAGGAGCACTATCTGCCTTTATAGCTCAGTAGGTAGAGCGCATCCATGGTAAGGATGAGGTCACCAGTTCGATCCTGGTTAAAGGCTCCAATTCGAGAAACTTTCTCGCAGACGGATATCTCAAAGTGAGATATCCGTTATTTTTTCGCCTCCCGCCGTGAATATTCCGTCACAATTTCCCGAATCCACTGTGCTACAATGTGTGTAGATTCGTGAAAGGAAGAGGTGAGCGTATGTCTTCATTTGAAGAGAGACTTAGTAAACTCCAGAGCATTTTAGATGAAGCAAGATCCGTTGTCTTTTTCGGTGGCGCAGGTGTGTCCACAGAGAGCGGCATTCCGGATTTCCGAAGCAAAGACGGACTTTATAACCAGCACGACGTACAGTTCGACAAGTACCCGCCGGAGTATCTTCTGAGCCACAGCTGCCTCTACGATCAGCCGAAAGTCTTCTTCGAATACTACAGACAGAAAATGGACTGCCGGGAGATCGAACCGAATATCACTCATATCAAGCTCGCCGAGATGGAAAAAGCAGGGAAGCTTTCCTGCGTGATCACACAGAACATCGACGGGCTCCATCAGAAAGCCGGAAGCAGGAAAGTCTATGAAGTGCACGGCACGACTCAAAGAGTGTACTGCGACAAGTGCGGAAAAGAGCATCCGGCCGATATCCTCTTTACGTCCAAAGAAGCGATCCCGCACTGCGAGTGCGGTGGTATGCTCCGTCCGGATGTCACGCTCTACGAAGAGAGCCTGCCGCATGAGGCCTGGGAGAACGCGATCAATGCGCTGGCCAAAGCCGATGTGTTCATCATCGGAGGCACTTCCCTTACGGTCTATCCGGCCAATACACTTACTCATTATTTCCGGGGAAAACATCTGATCATCATGAACCGTGATGAGACCGCGCAGGACCGCTACGCCGAGATCGTTTTCCACGAAGGACTCGGAGAGATCTTCTCCAGACTGCGTTGATTTCTTTTTAGAAAGGACTATATATGGAAAAGAAAAACACATCCCCCAAGGGGCATTCTTCTCATGCGTCTTCGGGTAAAAAAACGAATGCGAAAAAGAGACAGAGCGACCTTTTTCTCCATCGGCTCCTGATCTTCATCCTCGTCGCCCTCATCGCCCTCGGCGGGCTGACCGGATGCCTGTTCTTCCTCGATAAGAACGGAAAACTGGATCATGTGAAAAACCGCAACTCCAATTTACGCTCCTCCTCTGACAAAAAAGGAGAATACTATAACGATACGTCCCGTAACTCTACGAAAAAGCCTACAGAAACAGAAGATTTCGATGACTGGGACTGGGACGACGAAGACGATGCTCCCTATATCGAACCCAAAGATGATACTGACTGGGATGACTGGGATATTGAAGACTGGGGAGAAGATTGGGGAGAAGACGGGGGAAATGACGACTATACTCCCGAGTCCGAGTCTTCCAAATACACTCTCCCGAACGATAAGAAGAGCGACGATCTTTCCGGCTATACGGTCATCCTGGACCCGGGTCACGGCGGACGCGACACCGGCTGTGTCTTCCCCTTCAACAACCCGCAGTACGATGAATGCGACTTCACGCTCCGGATCGCACTTCGCGTAAAAGACGAACTTGCTTCAAGAGGTGCAACCGTTTATATCACCCGCACAGACAACAGCTGGGTATCCCTTTATAACCGTCTTGCACAGGTGCACCTGATCTGCATGGATATCGCTGAGAAGCAGGGCAAACTCCCCTTCAGCAGCAGCCGTGCCGCAGAGCTCCGTAATATGCTCCAGCAGAGCATCGATATCAACGAAGATACCGTAGCCTCCGGCGGCATGGGCCTCATGGTCGGCTCCGGTGTAGGTGAAGATCTCGAGGATCTTTTCAAGATGGAGTATGAACTGGATAACGTCATCTTCCTTTCCATCCACTTAAACTCCAGTGAGAGCCGCACCCTTCACGGTACGCAGGCATATTACGTTACAGATGACTCTGTCATCGAGAGCGAGCACCGTCAGATGAGAGAAAACTCCGAGTTCAAGCGTTCGGACTTCCCGATCCGCGACGATTATTATGGAAGAGACAATGACTCAAACTATCTTCTCGCCTGCTGCCTTTACGATAATGTCGTAGGAAACATCCCGGAATTTGAGACCAACGCTCATCCGGTCCTCGCGGATAACTACGCGGTCCTCCGTGAACATGGACTGACCGGTGTTCTTCTTGAGACTGCCTTCCTTTCCGACGATAATGACCGTGCGATGCTCCAGCTGGATTCCACTGTGGACAATATCGCAAGATCTGTCGGTGACGGCATCAAAATGTACTTTATTCAATCGGGGATATAACGTTTCTTGACATTCTGATGAAAAAGAATGAATTTCGTGCATTTCTTCGCTGTGCATTGGCCGAAAATGTCTGTTTAGTAATTTACAAATAAGAAGAATGGCTTATACTTAAAGTGCACATAAAAGAGAGGAATGTTATGAATAACAACCAACAATATTCGAGACAACAAAGGGGCTCCACCAATACCAATCCAACCCGAACCTATTCCCAAACCAAACGCCCCTCTCGAAGAAAAGCCGAGATTGCCCGTCGAATATTCTTTGCGAAATGTATTATCGTTTTCTGCATGGTGTTCGTTCTTGGTGGCGGTGTGTATCTTCTCTGCCGCTCGGGTCTGTTTAAATCTAAATCTTCCAAGACCAGCCCTACCGCGCTGAGTTCGCTGACTTCCGTCACGACGATCGGCACGGAGGCGCAGGCCACGGAAGCCACTTCCGAACCCACCACACTGCCTGAGGATCTTACCGGATACTATGTCATCCTGGATCCGGGCCACGGTGGATGGGACAGAGGAACATCATATCCCTACAACAGCGATCAGAATGAGGAACCTACCTACACCATCAAGATCGCGAATATGCTTTCCGACGAATTAAAAAGCCGCGGTGCGACCGTATTCATCACCCGTACCGACGACGAGTACTATTCCCTTTACTACCGCGTAGCCGAGATCCATCTGATCTGCATGGACATTGCAAAGGAAAAAGGCATCCTTCCCTTCTCTGCCGAGCGTGAGCAGGAACTTAGAAAGAAACTCGAAGATGTAAAGAAGGTCAACGATAATTCCTACGACAAGGGCGGCATGGGCTTTATGGCCGGTACCGGCGTAGGCGATGATCTTAAGGAACTTTTCGAGATGGAGTATAAGCTCACCGATGTCGTATTCATGTCGATCCACTTAAATGCCGACTACGACGAGAAGACCTTCGAGCCGGTCGATCACCACGGCATCGAGGTCACCTACGTAACTGACGATTCCGTAAACACATATGAATCCAATCCGAAGAACCAGACCGCAGGAGCTCCTGTCCGCGATGCATATAACGGACGTCCGAATGATCGCAACAAGCTCTATGCACAGATCCTTTATGATGGTATCGTTAAAGATACACCGGCATTAAAGTCCAATATGGAAAAGCCGGTCTACACCGCCAACTGGGCCGTGATCCGCAAGATCGGCCTGACCGGCACGCTTCTGGAGTTCGGGTTCGTATCCCATGAGACCGACCGCGGTATCCTCCAGAATGAGGAACAGATGAAGGTCGTCTGCGGTTCCATAGGCGATTCTCTCGAGGAGTATTTCAAGCAGATTCAGAGCAACTAAGGAGCGCGCTATGAATATTGCCGTGATCACCGGAGCCTCCTCCGGAATGGGAAAAGAATTCGTCAAGCGTCTTTTCGATGAAAAAGATGCAGTCCTCGGTGCCCCGTTCGATGAGATCTGGATGATCGCCCGAAGCGAAGATAAACTTTCCGCGCTAAAAGAATCCCTCGGCAATACCCGTACCCGTGTTCTTCCCTTAGACCTTACCGATACCGCATCCATCGAAGCGCTCTCCAACCTTCTTTCCGTTGAAAAGCCCGCTATCCGGCTCCTCATTAACTGCGCCGGTATGGGAAAAAGCGGAAAGTTCTCCGAGCAAACCACATCCGATACGCATAACGCCATCGCTTTAAACTGCGATGCACTTTCCTGCGTGACACGGGCATGTCTTCCCTATATGACCGGTCTTCCGGGGAAAAGATCCGGAACGATCATCAATATCGCCTCATCGGCGGGCTTTCTTCCGCAGCCGGGATTTGCCGTCTATGCGGCTTCGAAATCCTATGTGATCTCGTTTTCGAGAGCACTTCGGGAAGAGCTGAAAAAAGAGAATATCTCCGTCACCTGTGTCTGCCCGGGGCCTGTGGATACTGACTTCATCAAGGTCAGTAGAAACGATCCGAATGCCACATTTACCGGCATCAAGGCGAAGTTTGTCACCACTACAGACAAGCTGATCCCCGCCTCGATCAAGGCCGCGAAAAAAGGGAAAGGGATGCTGGTCTTCGGTCTGGGACAGAAAGCACTTCACCTGGCTTCTAAAATACTTCCCACCAGCTGGATCCTCTTTTTCGAGAGAGGATCGGTGTAAGGAAGAATAACTGACTTTCTTCTATCGTGAAAAATGAGACGGTCTTTCAGAACCTGAAGATCGTTTTTTCTTTGCCCTGCGTGATCTTCGTACGTATCATGTCCAGGATCTTTACAAGCAGAATACCGAGGAAGAAACCCACCACGTTCATCCACATGTCATCGATATCGCACTGGCCGATGCGGAAAAAGTACTGGCACAGTTCTATTGCGCTGGCCAGAAGGACCGGGATCAGGTAAAGGATCCACTTATGCGGTTTTTTCCTCCACCACAGATCCAGATAGAATCCGAGAGGCGTGAAGATCAGGAGATTTCCGAAGAACTGCACGAAAACGCCGCTCTGGAAATGCCCGCTTCTGATCCGTGGCCAGTAGATGGAAAAAGCGCCTTTAAACGGAATGAGGTTCATGCTCATCCGCTCGGCGGCCGTACTCCTCTGGAAGATAAACAGGTCCAGAAGAAGAAGGATATAAAGAATAAAGAAGACGATACTTGAGCATAAAAAGCCGCTGCTGAAGGTCTTGCGGATATGCGCCGCATTCCACTTCTTATGCGCAAAGAGCCGGATCAGGATCGTGACGGAGACGCCGGCGCACCACATCAGGATGATCCGAAACCACCACTCATAGTCCATATTCTTGATAAGGGCTCCCCATCCGTCTTCTAAGTTTTCGTAGATAAATACCGCGACATTAAGGATCAGTCCGCCCGTCTGAAGGAGCGAGCATACGAGGTGGCTTTTCGTGATCAGGAACATAAGAAGCGTCAGCCCGATCGCCATCAGAAAGAGGAATATCTCCTGCATAGGTGACAGAAAACGCTCGCTGGTCTTCATCAGGAACGGGTGCAGAAGTACGCCCATTATGAAATAGGAGCCCCCGAAGATCCGGGGTCTCCTTCTTTCGCGGGAATAACTTCCCTTCTTTGTTCCTTTATTACTTTTCGTCACTGGTCGGGTCATCCGGTTTCTTCGCCGACGGTCTCAGGTTCGGTCGCTTGATCGGTGCATGCGTCGCCGGCTTTGATTCCTCCACTTGCGTGTTATTACTCTTCGCCCAGATCGGACGAGCTGGTTCAGGTTCGGAATGTGCCCACGTCGGAACGATCGGCGGAAGATCTTCTTTTTCTGCTTCTGCCGAAGATGCGCCTGCGCCGCCCATTCTGGCCAGCGGCGGGATATCCGCATCCGAGGGTTTTGCGGCTGGTCTGGCCGCCGGTGTTTCAGCAGGTCTGCCTGCTGGTCTTGCCATTGGCCGTCCGGCCGAAGGACTCTGTGCTGCCGGTGCTTCAGATGGTCTTGCGGCAGGTCTTGCCATCGGGAAAGCGGAAGGTCTTCGGGAAGGTGCTACAGACTGGACTTCCGGAGCCGCATCCATCTGCGGCTTTCCTGCCTGATCCAGTGTGCTAGTAGTGCCTTCTGCCTGTGCCATCGCCGACTGACGTGCGGCTTCCTCTGCCTTCATCTGTTCGGCAAGGCGGTTCACACGCTCTTCAAGGCTCATCTCCTGTTCAGGAGAAAGCGCCGCCGGACGCATATTCGGCCGCTTGATCGGAGCCGCTTTGAACGGGCTTTCCGGACGTGCCGGCTTGAAGGGACTGTCAGATGCCGCCGGGGTTCCCGAAGTTGCCGGGGTTGCGGGTGTAGCAGGTCTGGCGGTTGCCGGTCTGGCTGCAGCAGGTCTTTGCGAAGCAGGAGCTGACGGGGCCGGCTTGAACGGACTGGAAGCAGCGGATGCCGCTTTCGGAGCTGTGGCTGTCTTCGTTTCTTCTGAAGGCGCTGCGGTCCTTGCGACCGGACGGAAACGTCCTGCGAACTCATTATTCGCACTTACATTCGTCGCGGATGCCGCTTCCGAAGCTACTTCCCACGGGATATCACGTTTGAGTTTTTCCGGAAGATTGAAACGGTCGATCAGGCGGTTCCAGTCCTTCGGGCGCTTGATGTAAAGATATATGCAGATGCAGATGAGGATCAGGAGCAGTGCGAGGAATCCGTAACCGACGATCTTTCCTACCGGCACGCCCTTCTTTGCAGCGGTCGCAACCGCCGCTGCCGCAGGCGTCACAGGTGTTGAAGCCGAAGGCTCAGACGTTTCCTGCGTCTCGCTCGCCGTGGTCTCTGTCGGAGCGGAGGGATTTTCGGTATTTACGATCGTACCGGCATATGCCGAAAGCGAGATGCCGTTTGCGCCAAGCGCTACCTCGTGGTCGAGGCCGACGAACTTGCCGTCTTCCTGCCACAGGACTTCTTTGACGAACTCGTACTTCTCATCGTCCCAGGTCGTAAAATCATCTTTCACCAGTCCGCCGGTATCCGAAGAATTGGCATTGAAGCACCAGAACGTGTAGTTCAGGTGATAGTTGCTGATCAGCTGGCGAAGGTCCGTCATCCAGGCAAGGTTGGCTTCATCGTTCATGAAACCGCCCCACTCACCGATCAGGATCGGAGCTGTGCCGGTCTCGTAGATGTAGAACCAGTTTTCGTCCCAGCAGTCTTTTTTCAGAGATTCATATGTAAAAGATCCTTCAAACCACGGCTGCTTATAGACGGTCGGGCCGTAGTCATGCGGGGAATAGACGATCTGTATGTTCTTTTCTTCGGAACCGAAGTCGATCGGATAGTCCTTTACGCCGCGGAGGTTGCCGCCCCACCAGTTGAAATAGTAGTCGGCATCGTTGGTGCTGGAGAAATCTCCGTTCGCCTTAATATCCTTCGGATAGATCTCGATACCCTCGATCACGATGAGGGCATTCGGGTTATATTTCAGGATCAGCCAGCCGGCGGTCTTGGCAACATGACGCCAGTTGTTATCCAGTTCGGAATCGTTCCAGATCGCCTTCTCCTCATTCGGCTTGCCGTGAGGTTCGTTCTTTAAGTCATAAGCCACGATCGTGTCGTCGTTTTTATAGCGGCTGGCGATGTACACGAGCGCGGAATAGTAGTCCTGCAGCGATACCTTATCGGTATACCACAGGTTCGTCATGTGACCGGAAGCATCCGTATTGGCGCTGTGGATATCGATCATGACCTTGATGCCGTACTTCTTACAGAGGCGCAGCGCATAGTCGAAGATCTCCTGGCTGTTCATGCCGACCAGCTCGGCATTGGTCGCCTGGTTGAAATTCGCCTGCGGATAAACACCGTCTTTCCAGTTGTTGATCAGCTCGGCCGAGATCGGGATACGAAGGAGATTGAAACCGTGATCGGCGATGGCCTTTAAGGCCGCGTCCATATTACAGCTCCAGCATCCGTCGAAAATATTCGTGCCGGTGTTATAGCCGAACCAGTTGACGCCGGTAAGCCATACCTGCGTGCCGTTCTTATCGACGATCTTATTGCCGTCCGTGGTCAGCCAGTCATCGCCGGCTGCCGGTTTTCCGGAACCACCCTTCGGATCAGGCTTCGTCTCTGTCGGTTTTGTTGTCGTGGTCTGTGACGGATCCGTGTCCGTGGTCACCGGGCCTGCACCGGAAGGTGTCGGTTCTGCTGTCGGTACCGCAGTTGCTTCTGTCGCCGTCGGTGCGACCGGAGTTACTGTCTGCGTAGGTCCCTGTGTCGGCGGAGTCGTCGGAGCTTTGGTCGGTGGAGTAGTAGGAGCCTTCGAAGGTTCTTTTGTCGGAGCCTTCGTAGGTTCTTTGGTAGGTGCCTTGGAGGGAGTCTTCGTAGGCTCTTTTGTAGGTTCCTTAGTCGGCTCTTTAGTTGGAGTTGGAACAGGAGTTGGCGTTGCAGTCGGCCCTGGTGTAGGTGTCGTAGAAAATTTCGGATAGATAGACGCTTTTATATCGCTAAGTTTGAAATCACCGGACATATTGAAACCGGCGACGTCAGCAGATTCTCCTGGTTTGGGACACTGCCAATCAGATTGGCTATCCAGACGAACTGAGGAATCTGATACTGTTTCTTTGCAGTTCCAACTGCCCTGATATGTTGCTCCATCAGGAATCGTTATTGATATGGACCAACCAGTCATTGTTCGGTCGGAAGAATTGGTAACAATTAATCTGTAAGAAATACCACCCTGTGATTCGACTTTTACCGAAACACCATCTATCGCACGAAGGTGCGCTAGCGGGCACAGCACTAAGATTAGTGCCAAAAAAATGCTCGCCAGTTTTCCCAACCTCGTCTTCCCCATTTTGTCTCACTTCCCCTGGTTGACTTCCTGCTGTCTGTCGCGGGAAAGGCGCAGGATCTCCTGCATAAAGGCCTTTGCCGCTTCACTATACTGACTCTCCACTGACTGTCCGACCTTCTCGAGGATCTCGGCTTCACGGGAAGGCACCTGCGTCGGCATCCCGTACTTCGCCTTGATACCGGCGATCCGGTCCACATGCTTCATTCTTCTTTCGAAAAGAACGATCATTTCTTTATTGATCTCGTTGATGGCTGCTCTTTCTTCCGCGAGCGGATCCGTATCGTCGGACGGATCTTTTCCATCGTCCGAAGGAATATATTTCTCGACGAGTTTTTCCATCGCCACGAGATATCCCTTCACGCCCAAGCCGCAGACCTGCTCGGCGCAGACCGCTTCGATGACGGACGTGTTCCGGAAATCTTCGCGGTTATGGATATCGGAGAGATGGACCTCGATGACCGGGATCTTGATAAGTTCGATCGCATCACGGATCGCGATGCTGTAATGGGTATATGCGCCGGCGTTTAAAACGATGCCGTCGATCACACCCATAGAGGTATGAAGTTTCCGAATGATCGCCGACTCGGATTCCGACTGGAAACACCGGACTTTCACGCCCAGCTCGATGCCTTTGTTAATGCAGGCATTCTCCAGATCCGCAAGCGTGCCGGACCCGTAATGTTTCGGATCACGCTTCCCCAGCATCGAGAGATTCGGTCCGTTCATGATGAGAATCGTCTTCATGCTCATTCTCCTTTTCCCATATACGCGTCCAGAAGGGCCAGAGCCAGACATCCTTCTGCGACAGGAAGCGCTCTCGGTACGATGCACGCATCGTGGCGTCCCTTGATCTGTATCGTCGTATTCTCCTTGGCCTCGAGGTCGACCGTTTCCTGCTCCATTCCGATGGAGGGCGTCGGCTTAAATGCGACCTGCGCCAGGACCGGCATGCCGTTGCTGATGCCGCCTTCAAATCCGCCGCCGTGGTTCGTGGTCATGCGGAGTTTGCCTTCTTTAAACATCAGATGGTCGTTGTTCTGGGAGCCTCTTCTGCCTGCCACTTCAAAGCCGCTGCCGAAGGAAACTCCTTTGACTGCCGGAACTCCGAACATGAGCTGGGCGAAACTGCTCTCAACTGTATCCCACATAGGCGATCCGATACCGCCCGGGAATCCCGTCGCCATCACCTCTACTATACCACCGACAGAGTCATTCTCCAACTTTGCCGCCTCGATCTCCGCGGTCATCCGGCCAGCGGTCGAAGCGTTTTCCTGTGGAAAAGATCCTTCCGTCGGGATCACCGGCATCTCTTCTTCTTCCCAGCTCGGTGCCGCTACCTTGCCGATACGGATGATGTGGCCATAGACTTCCGCGCCGCACTTGGCCTTTAAGACCTGCTTGGCGATCGCTCCTGCAAAAAGGATCGGAGCCGTCAGTCTTCCGGAGAAGTGTCCGCCGCCTCTGGGGTCGTTATTCATTTTATAGCGGAGACGTGCGGTGTAGTCCGCATGGCCCGGTCTCGGCGTGACGGTAAATCCGTCGTAGTCGGAAGAATGGGTATTCGTGTTAAGGATCTCCATAGCAAGAGGCGTGCCTGTGGTCTTGCCGTTATAGACGCCGGAAAGAACGGTCGGAAGGTCAGGTTCCGAACGCGTTGTCGAGCCTGCCTGGGATCCGCCCGGAGCTCTTCTCTGCATCTCCTTCACGATCCTGGATTCGTCGATCGGAACCCCTGCCGGAAGTCCGTCAATGACGACGCCGATCGCCGGTCCGTGCGACTCTCCAAATACACTTATCCTGATGCGGTTACCCCACGTTGATCCCATAGATCGTTCCTCCCAAATCCATATAATCCTCAAAGAACGCCGGGTAGGACTTCTCTACCGCACCCGGATCCTTGATCCAAACTGTATCTTTTGCGACCGTCGCAGCAACAGAAGCTGCCATGACCAGACGGTGGTCCTTACAGCTGTCGATGGTAGCGCCTTCGAAGTATTTTCCATCCTCCGAGGGTCCTTTTCCCTCGATCAGAAGGCCGTCTTCCGTGATCTCGTTTATTACACCGAGCGCCGTCAGCATCGCCGATGTCGAGGCGATACGGTCCGACTCCTTGATACGGAGCCTCTCGGCGTGGACGATCCTGGTCCTTATATTCGTTGCCGCAGCGGCGATGGAGAAGACCGGTACGAGGTCCGGGACATCTCTGGCATCCATTTCGAAGTCTTTCCCTTCCGATCCTGCCTGCATAAGGCCGGAAAGGAGCGTCTCGATCGCACGGTCACCCTGCGCGGTCTTTTTCGGAAGGTTTTTAAGTACGATGGATGAACCCAGGTAATTGGCTACGAGCCAGAAAGCCGCCTGCGAGTAGTCCGCTTCGACTTCAAAATCCTCCGTGCGCGCGGGCTTTTCCCATCCGCTCAGATAGTAGCCGTTTTTTTCTTCCACTACATCGACGCCGAACTCCCGCATGACTTCACGTGTCATGTCGACGTACGGTCGTGATTCGAGTTCTGTCGTGATCGTAATGCGCGAAGGGCCGTCCGCGGCAGAAAGCGCCATCAGGAGCCCCGAGATGTACTGGGAACTGACATTTCCGGGAAGTGAATAATCGCCGGCGCGCATTTTGCCCTTGATGAGGAGCGGCAGTGAAAGACCGGTCATATCCTCGTAAAGCATCCGGGCGCCGGAACCCGAGAAGACATCCTCATATTCGCGGATGGGTCTTTTCGGAAGGCGGCCGGAGCCGGTAAGTCTTGTGGGAACGCCGAGGACCGCCAGAAGCGGGATCAGGAAACGAAGCGTCGAGCCCGATTCCTTGCAGTCGATCTGAAGGGGGGATTCCTCGGTCGCGGTGCCGTTTCTCAGGGCTTCTCCGATCTGAAGGAGCGCCGTTTTCGTCGCTGTGATATCGTCCGAGATATTCTTCTCGTCGATCTTCGCTTTCGAAATATCTCCGCTCAAAAAGGCCATGATGAGCGCGCGGTGAGCGGCACTTTTCGATTGCGGAACCAGGACATCGCCCGTCAGTTTTCCCGGGACAACGCCAAGCTTTCCGGTTGCGTAAAGCGCCGAAAGATGAATCTTTTCCAGTTCTTTTTCCAATGTATCTCCTTTTTTCTCAGAGAAGGTCGTGAAGTTCCTGCTCTGAAAGCGGGCGTGTCTTGCTGTCGCCGATCGCGTTGATCATGACATAGTAGATCTTGCCGTTGAGTTTCTTCTTATCTGAAAGCATCGTCTGATAGAGTTCCTCTATCGGAAGATCCGTCGAAGTCGGCAGGTGCCACTTCTCGAGGACAGCGATGATACGCTCCTTGATGCCCTCCGGTGTTTCGCCGAGTTTTACGCCGAGCTCGCAGGCCTTGACCATACCGATCGCAACCGCCTCGCCGTGCGTATATCTGGTGTAGCCGGATACCTTCTCGATCGCGTGACCCCAGGTGTGTCCGAAATTGAGGAGCATTCTCTCTCCGGTATCGTATTCATCGTTCTGAACGACGGTGGTCTTGATCTTCACGCAGCGCTCGATCATCCACTCCATGTCCGCCTGACCCTTTTCGATCGCCTCGAAAAGCATCGCGTCGCGGATGCATCCGTACTTGATGACCTCGGCCATGCCCTCTGCCATTCTCGTTCTCGACAGGGATTTCAGAAGGCCCGGATCGATGACGACGGCTTTCGGCTGGTAGAAAGCTCCGACCAGGTTTTTGCCGAACGGCATATCGATGCCGGTCTTTCCGCCGATACTGGAGTCGACCTGCGCCAGAAGCGTGGTCGGTACCTGGATGAGATTACAGCCGCGCATATAGGTAGCTGCAGCAAATCCGGCAAGATCGCCGACGACTCCGCCGCCGAGTGCGATGACCAGGTCAGATCTCGACATGCCGAAATCATGCATTGCACCATAGATCTCAAAGAGTTTCGTCTCGCACTTGCTGGATTCCCCATTCGGGATCACATAGGAAGCGACCTCGAAACCGGAAGCCGTAAGGGACTTTTTCGCTGCTGCGAAATACAGACCCTCCACGATATCGTCCGTGACGATGAATGCTTTTCTGCTTCGAACTGTCTTGCCCGCAACATCACCGAGCTGCGCAAGAGCACCTGTTCTGATCAGGATCGGATATTTTCCATGATTGGTATTGGCCATAATTTCCGGCATATTTGTTACCTCTCTTCATTGAACTTTTTATTTCACGAGCCCGCCTGAAAAGAACGGGTCCGCGTGTCCGGCCACGATATCCCGGCCGGCCTCTTCTATTGTATCACGGCAGGAGGAGTTTCTTCACCCTGTCGAACACGACTTCTTTATCGCCCACCGCGGAAACGACCACGTCCGCCCCGGCCAGATAGGACTCCTCGCGGGACTTTAAGCGCTCGCACATATTCCGGTAGGCGGTATCCTTATCCGCCGCCTGAAGGAGCGGCCTTGCGGTATCGGCCTTCACTCTCTCCCAGATCGTGTCGGCGTCGGCTTGAAGATAGATCACCAGCGCCTTGCTCTCGGAGATAAGTTTTCTGTTTTCTTCATTCGTCAGGACGCCTCCGCCTAAGGAGATGACCTCGGATCCGGAGTTTTCCAGCACGACCTTCAGCACGTCATGTTCCATCCTCCGGAACGTCTCTTCGCCGTCTTTTTCGAAGATCTCCCGGATCGGGCATCCCGCGATCGTTTCGATGCGCTCGTCGAGATCCAGAAACGGGATCTTCAGCTCTTCCGAAAGTTTTCTTCCGATGCTGGTCTTGCCCGCGCCCATAAAGCCGGTAAACACGACCTTGATCGGGTTCTTTTCCCAAAGCTTCTTCCTTACATCCGGCAGGATCTCGGAAAGTCTTTCTTCGTCAAAATGCCCCTCCGGTGCCCAGATCTTTTCCGCGGCGATCGCCTGGTTCAGGAGCATCTTTAAGCCCGATACCGCGGTGCCGCCGTTCGCCCGGACCTGCATGCAGGATTTGGTCGGGCACGGGTTATAGATCGTATCGAAGAACGTGCCGTCTTTCTTTAATGCCGAAAGGTGCGGCGCGGTATCGTGGACATTCGGCCACATGCCGCAGGGCGTTCCGTTTAATACCGTGTCAAAAGATCCGTCCTCCGGAGCTTCCGCGGCCACGGCGACTTTGTCGTATCCCTTGCTCTTGCACTCGTTTACGAGCGCCTGCGCTTTTTCCGAAGACCTGGCCCAGATCTGAAGGTCCGCTCCGGCCTTTAAGGCTTCGATGGCCATCATGCGGGCCACTCCCCCCGCGCCGAGAAGAAGGACTTTCTTCCCGTTCATCGGGATATTGCAGGACAAAAATCCGTCCACGTCGGTGTTATATCCAATTTTGCCGCAGACAGTATTGGCGGCGCCGTATTCTTTTACCATCGGCGCAGTCTCATCGAGAAACGGGAGAATACTGACCTTATGCGGGATCGTGACATTAAAGCCCGTCAGTTCCTTCATGAGGATCGGGGCATATTTCGGGAGCTCCTCCGGAGAGATCTCGTAAAGTTCATAAGTTCCGGAGATGCCGGATGCCTCCATGATGCGTTCATGGATATAAGGTGACATCGAATGCCCCAGAGGAGATCCGATGAGACCTGCTTTAATCGCACTCATAGCCGGCCTCCTTAAGAAGCGCATAGGCCTCGACCGCTTCCTTCGCCGTACCGAGCAGGAGGCTCACCTGACCTCCGTCGTAAGTCCTGAAGTTGCGGATATTGATGTTTCGGATGTTGATATTTCCTTTTCCGAGGATGGCCGTGATACGGGCCAGCTCACCCGG
Organism: Clostridia bacterium; assembly: GCA_016287245.1. GTDB lineage: Bacteria > Bacillota > Clostridia > Saccharofermentanales > Saccharofermentanaceae > Scatonaster. Next base: position 79,031 of record JAEEWG010000006.1, on the reverse strand, counting down.
CTTATCGTCGACATAGACGGTCAGCATGGAAGAAGCTTCCAGCGCACCTCTAAGGTTCGTATCGAGGTGATCTCTGTAGCATGCGCCCTGCATGAAAAGCTTCTCCAGAGCAGCTTTGTCGTTCTCCTGAAGGGAGTCTCTCCACTTCGAAAGAAGTTCGATATATTCTTCAAGAACAGGCAGAAGTGCCTTTCTCGAATTCTCCGTGATCCCCGCCCAGAGCTTCGGGTCAGAGGAGGCGATACGCGTGATATCTCTAAAACCGCCGGCCGCCATACGGGAGATCGCGCCGTCGTCGAGATTGGCCAGAAGCAGCGAAAGACTGCTGGCGACGATATGCGGAAGATGGGAGACAGCCGCCACTCTCTTATCGTGTTCTTCCGCGGTCATGCGCATCGGGATCGCACCGATCGCGCGAATCAGCTCTTCGAACTGGTCCAGTTTCTTCGCAGATACTTCCGAAGAATCCGGAACACAGATCACATACAGTGCATTCTCAAAAAGGGAACCGCTTCCGCAGGCATAGCCGTGACGTTCGGATCCGGCCATCGGGTGGCCGCCGACAAAATTCGGGAGAGTGATCGCTTCCATGACCGGACCTTTTACCGAACCGACATCGGTGATCAGGCCGATATCGAGTTTTCTAAGTTCCGGCTGCATCTTCTTGATGGCATCGATGGGCGCGCAGAGGATAACGAGATCGCAGCCGTTCAGGATACTCAGATCGTCCGTGGAAAAGTCCGCGATAACGCTTTCCGAAGCGGCCAGTTCCCCGGCCTTCATGTCCGTATCGATCGCGACGATCTCCCCGACATCTGTTCTTCCGCGAATCGCCTTTGCCAGCGACCCGCCGATCAGGCCAAGACCCACAATACCGACTTTCTTAAATCCGGTGGTCTTTGTTTCCTCACCCATGCGAAATACCTTCCTTTTTTACAGTAGGTCTATTATAGCATGAAGGCGTCCAAACGCCTACGAAAACGCGCAGGAAAGCCGATAATCGAAAAGGAATGTGAGCGAAAAGAAAAAACTATCGATTACTGGCTTTCCTTCAAGATCAGTTCCACTCGGTTCTGGATCAGCGTGGCCACATCATCCACGGATTTTTGTCCCGCAAAGTATGCCGCCGCTTCTTCTTTGACTACATTTATGATCGCAGGATAATTCGCGATCTTTCTGTTGATATGCTCGACCATGCCGATATACTTTCTGACGTCAGAGTCTTCGATCGAATATTTCACACCGTAGGCCGGATCGTCCGGTGTATCCTGATTCTGTTTCTCAATCGCCTCGATCTGTGTCTGTATTTTTTCATCCAGCGCAGCCCGGCTGACAGGAATACCATACTTGCTGCCCAGTTTCACGAGAGATTCCTTCTCCAGAAGATAAGCAACAAAATCCCAGGCTTCATTCTGGTGTTTCGAGAAGGCGGATATACCGATCGACATAGTGGCCATTGCCCCGAATCCCGATCCGGAGACCGAAGGGAATCCCATATAAGAAACCCTGCCGGAATTCACTCTCTTGTACCTTGCCACGTTATCCGCACCATCGAGGAGATAGGAAACCACCGCCCAGCTTTTCGCAGCCAGTCCATCCAGCACCGGATCCGATTCATAGTCGTCTCCGAAAGACTGGCGGCTCCTCGAAACTTCACAGAGTCTGGCGGTCTCAAGAAGATCTTTGAATTCCTGCGAATTGAATTTTGCTTTACAGTCGGCATAGTTCACATAGTAGGAGATATCACTGCTTAACATCTCCACCATAAAATCCTCGGCCGTTTTGTCAAAGAACGCCGTTGACCCCTCCGGAAGCTGCCTGCACATAGTATGGAACTCCGAGTAGGTCCATCCGTAACGGTCCCCGCAAATGTCGGCATTGCCCATGAGTCCAAGGCCCTGAACAACGATCGGCATCTGGTAAAGTTTGCCGTCCGTCTCAAACGCGCGGAAGATATTGTCAAAGTACTTGCTTCTGTCAATACCGGCGTTTCCGTCTATATAAGGATTGAGATCACAGAGCACCTCTTTGTTTTCAAACTCACCGAAATCCGTAAAGTTCATAAGAAGATCCGGTCCTTTTTCGGACTTCATTTCCAGGAATACTTTATATGCCATATCCGCATTTGCCGCATTCCCGGGTATAGCGGCATCAACATCGTCACTGGTGTCATATGTCATGACTCGGGCTTTACCGTCCGGACGCTTGTTGTATTCGATCAGAAGATCGATGAGACTCGATTCGTATAGTCCATAGGCACTTAAATGAAGAAGCGTTTTCCCTGCATGAGGATTAGTCGCCGTCCGTGCAAAGTGCGTTACAAATACCTCTTCTTCGCTCGTGTCTATGTCGTAGGTGTACTCCAGAAAACAAAGCTCCCCTTCTGAGATCATCTGGCAGGTATCTGTCTTCAGGTTATACCAGTTGATATCCGTTTCATTCCAGTTGATGACGGCTTCCATATCGCCGGTCAAAAGGTCGACCTTGACGATGCCATTCGCTCCGACGGCGAAGACAGCACCATCTCCCTGGAATATCTTTTCCGGCACTTTCGCCGAGATTTCGAGCATATCGCCGATCGGTTTTCCGGTCGATTCATCGATCTGTCGGATGCGACGCTTCACAGGATAAGTCAAGTCGTTAACATAGAAGAGATAGATTTTCCCATCTATGACAAAAGCGTTGCGGACGGAACCGTCTTGAATGGAAGATCGATCGTCCGGAGACAGGCACCAGAGTTCTTTTCCGTTTCCATCCACAAGGAGGACCACGCCCATATTGGTAAGAAGGATATTCCCGGAAGGAAGGATCGTTGATTTCCCGTTCCAGGAAGACAGCGATCTTTCTGTATAGCTCAGAGGTTCTTTGCTGATCATTTCGCCCTTTTCATTAAACATAAGGATGTCTGCCGTAAAACCACTATTGTTCAATGTATGCTCGAGCATGCCGATCTTCCCGTCTCTGGTCTCAAACGCCATGCCGGGGTTGGAGTCAAGACTGTCCACCAAAAGCGTAAACTGATACTCCCCGGATGCATTAAAGATAGCCAGACCGTTCTCATAATAGTCCGAGGCAAGCCTTGCATATTCATTGTAATCATCCGGGAGTTTGAGCTTAGATAATTCGGCCTGCACATCCTGCGGAAACACATACTTGCGGCTATATTCCTTGGCAATATATTCCCCGACAAAGACGGGAGATCCACCCGCAAAATTCTGTTCCACTTTTCTCGAAGGATCCGTGGGAACGATCAGTTCATTCTTCTCCACCTCGTAGTATGGATCGTCCGGATGGACAACATCAACGGAGTAGTCCACGTTATTGTTCGGGTTGTCCGCATCCATCGTCACACGGGTAGCAAGCTCAGACGATCCGGAAGCGTCACTATCCTTTTTCTTCTTCCCGCACGCGCTCGAAAAGATCATCGATACCGCCAGAAAAGCGCTGATCCACGCCGCTTCTTTTCTCTTTTTCATACGACACCCCTTAACTGACTGCTCTCGGAAAGCAGCCGCCGTGCGGTCAGCCCCTCCAGAACCGACCGTCATGTTTTATATTTCTTCGCATTAGCGCTCTTTCACGACCGTGGCTGTTCTGTTCTGGATATTCTTCGCCACGTCTTCCGCGGAACGGTCGCCTCTTACGTATCCCTCTGCTTCTTCTTTTATCAGAAGGAATACCGTCTTGTCAAAAGATTTCACCGTGTGGATATTTTCCAGCATGGCCATCGCGCGTTCAACCGTTTCACCATTGAGCACCGGATAGCTCTCAAGGAGTTCCTGCGCATATCCGACGGTCGGATTTGCCTTTGCTTTTTCATATCTTCCCACCTGCTCTTCAAGGACCTTCTTACAGGCTTCTCTTCTTACCGGGAATCCGTCCAGAAGGTGCTCGCATTCCACCTGTGCGTCCGTATCGAGAAGGTATCTGATGAAGTCCCATGCTTCTTTCTGATACGAGGAACTTTTCGAGATGCCGATACTCAGATTATATTCGGCAGAAAGACCTCCGACTTCGTTTCCGGGCGTGCCGATATAATCGACTCCGCCGGAGCATGATGCATCGTACTGGGCAAATTCAAGAATATGGATCAGCCGGCTGATCGACGAAGCCGTCATGCCCTGTTTGAGACGATCTATACCGATATCCGTTCCCGAATAATAATTCGCCATATTACTCTCGAGGATCTCGTCGCTGCTACGAAGGGATCCGGTCTTTTTCGTGATTTCCAGGATCTTCAGGAACTCGGGATCGTCAAAGCGGACGGTTCTTTTCTCGTAGTCGATAAAAGATCTTCCGTTAGAATAGAGAAGTTCCTGAAGGACATCGGCCCAGTTTGTTTCCGGGATCATGGATACATTTTCCGGAAGCGAAGCGATCACAGAAAGCAGATCGTCATAGCTCCAGGAAGTTTTTCCCTGGGTATACTTCTTATCAGAAACCATTCCGGAAGCGATAAAATTGATCGGCATCTGATAAAGATGACCATCCTTTTCACAGGCGCGGAAAACGTTGTCGAAATACTCATCGCGCTTAAGTCCGTTCTCCCCGTCGATCATGGTGTTGAGATCGAGGAGGAGCCTCTCGTTATCGAACTGGCTGAATTCACCGAAGTTTAGAAGGATGTCCGGTCCGACGCCGTTTTGCATATCCAGATAGACTTTATCTACCGTCTGCGAAATAAGGGTATCCTTGTCCGTTCCGGCCGGAGGAAAAGGCGTCGACATCGTGCTGTAGTCGACGATCTCAATCCTCGTCTTTTTTTCCGGATCCAGGTTATATTCGACGATACGGTCCAGAAGGACATCCGGGATCATGGCATAGTTCTGCGAGGAAGCGATCTCGATAATTCTCTTTCCCGCATGCGGATTCTTTTCTTCTTTTGTAAGTTTGACCAGGTTGATCTTCGGATCCTTGAACTCGAAGAAATATGGATCCCCCGCGAGCATTCTGGTCTGGACGATATAGATCTCTTCCTCGGACTTGATGTAAATGGATTCGATCGTTTTTTTATTCAGATCCACATTATTCCACGAGAAAAGCACTTTCTGCGTCTGGCAGGTCGTGATATCGATCTTTTCCACATCGTTGCCTTCGAGATAATACACACCGTCATTTCCCTGTTTCAGATTCGTGTCTCCTATATTGATCGGGTCCCCTGTAATCTTTCCCGACTGAAGATCAAACTTTTTAAGGAAAGCGGCATTGGATTCAAGGGAACTCATATCCTGGAACAGACCATAATATTGCCCATCCTGACAGAAAAGGTTCTGAAGAACCGCATTGTCGATCTTATTTGCGTCACTTGCGACTTTTTTGCCGTTTTTGTCAAAAACAACGATCTGCTGATAACCGGTGCAGATATATCCGCCATTCTCCAACGGAGCGATATCGTGGAACATCTCGTTACTGTTTTCAAAGTCAAAAAGTTCTTTTTTAGAACCATCGGAATTGATCTCTGCGAGGGTATACTTTAGTTCCCAATCCGGTGCCTGTCCGTACTTTTCCACAAGTGCCAGCAAGCGTCCGTCTTCTGTTTCCAGGACTTTCGCTACAGCTTCGAAATCCTGATAATTACTCGGGATCTGGCATCTCGTACTTCCATCGAGATTATAGATGATCAGACCTGACTTGCCATAAGCAGCGGCCTCTTCCTGAAGTTTCTCGGCTTCCTCATCAGAAAGAGACATCGGGTTCATCATGTAACTCTGATATCTGTCGACAAGATCCTTCGGCATCTGATACTCGATCTCATAATCCGCCACGACCACAGATTTTAAACAATAGCAGTTCCCGATGATCGCCGTCTTTACTTCAAGACCCGCTTCTGACTTCGGAAGTGGCAGATCGGTATTTTCCGCGCGATAGTACGTATCGCTCTCCGATACTACTTTCGCGGTTTTTCCCGCTTTCTTTTTTCCACATGCTGTTGATGACAATACAATGCCGGCGCACACAAAGAGCGCCACAAAACCTCGCAGATTTTTCTTCATAGAATGCTCCCCACATAATGATTTCAGATGAACCTCTGATTTCATTATATGGAGAGATACTCAACAAAAAATTACTTCGTTGTCACTTATGCGGGGGGAAAAGTTTTTTCTTCTTTAAAAGAACCTTTCCCCGCGGCTTAAGCATCCGCCCCCGCACCTTTTTCCTGTCAGCGGGAAGCGAAATCCTCGTCGATCTCTTCGCGCCAGGCACAGCCCATCTTGCCCTTGGCCCGCACGCTGCTGACGGCTTTTCCGACACATGCGAAGTTGATCGCCGTGCCCTTGGCATCGCAGTGATAGTTCACCGCATTTTCCTTCGCGATACCAAAAGATTTCGCCGTCTCGACCGCATCGATGTTCGCACCGAGAAAGATGAACTCCCAGCCCTTGCCCTTTTTTCTTCTCGATCATCTTCTTGACCTTGTCGGAAGAATACTCGCGGCTGCTGTTCTCCATACCGTCCGTCGTGATCACGAAGATCGTATTGGCCGGCACATCCTCTTCCCTTGCATACTTATGGATATTGCTGATGTGCTTAATGGTCGTTCCGATCGCATCGAGAAGTGCGGTACTGCCGCGGACGAAATACTCCTTATCCGTCATCTTGGAGATCTCGGACAGCTTCACTCTGTCATGCAGTGTCTCAACGACCGAATCGAAAAGCACTGTGGTCACGTAGCATTCGCCGTCTTCTTTTTTCTGCTTATCGATCATGGAGTTAAATCCCCCGATCGTGTCGCTCTCCAGACCACTCATCGATCCGGATCTGTCGAGGATAAAAACGATCTCGGTGAGATTGTTCTTTGCGCTTTCAAGTTTTTCGCTTTTCTTTTCCATGTTGTTTCTGATTTCCTTTTTCATGTCCTTTTCCTCCTGAACCTGTGTCGCATTTTTGCGTCATCGGCCGCCGCTTTCTCTTTCTTTTTTGCGCGGCCGCATCTCTTTCTTACAAGTCCATTAAACAGGTTTTGAACATAAAAAAGGTCGCCCGGCGGGCGACACTTTTTCAAAAAGCATTTTCAGTTCTCTTGCTGAAGGACCGTTCGAGATAGTAGATTCACGCTGTTTTATTTCGGCAGATCAATATCAAAGATCTGATAATCCACTTCATTGCCGTCCTGATCCTCCATGACGTAATTCTGATAAAACTCTATATCCTTGATAATGAGCTTTCCTTCTTCTTCCATGGTGTATTCGATCTTCGCAAGACCGTCATCCAGATAATGCAGAGAGCAGATGCTGTTTCCATCATCTTCCTCAGCTTTCGCCCTGTCCGTATTGTAGTTGACCTGTTTCAGGAAATACTCCTTGTAGAGAGAAGCCACATCATCGATCTTAATTACATCATCGATCGAATCTCCCTTTTTCAGGCCCGCAAAATCAGAGGACGTATGCACCTTTCCGACGACCAGTCCATATCCGAGTGGTGAGGTGCATCCATTGGTGGAATAATTGAAAAACAGATACAAACGATAGTTATCCTCCGTCGGATACATCAAATAGAACTCATCCCACATCTTTTGTCTGCACGGGATATACCAGCTCTCATTAACATTGCAAAGATTCTCCATAATGTTGCTGATGCTGTTGAATCGGAGGTCGCTTTTCTGCTCATAGCCGAATCCGGCCATTTCAGCGAAATCATATAGACGGATCGTCTCTCCTTCAGGCATTTCCTGATCCATGTCAAACCTCGCGTTACGCATCATGACATATGCATAGTAGTTGTCATCCCAGCATGCGACCGCATCGAGGGAAGAAGCTTTCGCGAGTTCTTCATCCGAGACATCATAGAGAAGGATATGCGCTGCCTGAATATACTTGCTTTCATCGAACGGCCACGATGCTTTCAGGCTGACCGAGAGCTGATAAACGCCTTGATCATCTATCGTCTGTCCCGAAAGATACTCTTCATAGTCCGGATTATCGATAAACCTATATACCGCCAGGATCGAGTTTTTCTCGAAAAACTTACTGTCATACCCGGCACTTTCGGATGTCAGCTCCGTAAAGGAAGGGTATCCGTAACCTCCCTTATCCAGATTTCCTGCCTGGGAATGTTTCTGAACAAAAGCATCAAGCTCTTCTCTCGTATCAAAGCGATACATCGGCATACTGCGCTTGTGGGAAAGAGCCAACTGATCGGCATTTACGGCATCTTCTTCCATTGCCTTTACTGACACATAATTACAATCCGGTACGAAAGCCACGCGGGACCCCGGAAGCGCCTTTGATACTTTCTGCGGAGCCGCTGTTTCAGTTTCATCCGCCGAAGAATTATCCTCCGTAATAGACGGATCTGACGGATCGCTTTCATCGGAAATGGAAGGTGTCGTTGTCTGAGAATCCAGAGGATCTTCCTCTGATTCTTCCTCACTTGCCTCTGTTACATCCTTACCTGCATCCGTCTTCTTCACCGGCTTCGTCAGGAAAAGCACCGATACCGCTATACTGACGACGATCACTCCGACAATGACCCAGAAGCCCGGCTTTTTATAGTTGAGTACATTTTTCACACGCTGCTTCACTCCCACTTCACCAAAGGCGATCGGACAGGCGGCAATCGCCGTCTTCCGCGTGCTCAGATCGAGAAGTGTCTGCGAGTAAGATGCGGCTTCTTCCTTCTTCATCATACGGATGACCTTCTCATCGCAGGCCATCTCGATATCACGGCAAAGAAGCACATACGCGACCCAGCAGAGGGGGTGGAACCAGTACACGGAAAGGATCAGATATCCCAGCGGCTTCCACCAGTGGTCATGTCTCTTTATGTGAGATTCCTCGTGGGCAAGAACATGCTTCAGAGAATCTTCTCTGATAGACGAAGGCACATAGATCTTCGGTCGGAAGACACCGAGAATAAAAGGAGATTTCACCTCATCACATGCCAGCACTCCATCTTTAACACGGATGCACGCAGTCAGACTTCTCTTCAATCGGATATAACTGAAAAGCGCATATCCCAGCATCAGAGCCAGGCCTCCGACCCAAACATAAGAAGCGATCGTGATGATCTGTTTCAGAGTAATTCCTCTGCTTTCCGATGAAACGGTCTTCGTGTTTGATTCCGGAAGGATCGTTTGCGGAGCTGCTTCTCTGACAATATTTCCGGAAGAAACGACAGTATTCTCATGATTCACGTTTCCAAACTCCGAATCCGCTATGTAAGCGATGTCCGGCATTTCGGTATCGGCTTCAGGCTCTTTTTCCGCAGTGATATTTACCGGAATTACTTCTTCACGCGGGACCAGACTGAAAGGACTCTGGATCATAACCGGGCAGATAAGTCGTATACCGACCAAAGCCCATAGAATACACGGAAACCATTTCGGTGCTTTTTTCGAAAAAGCACGGATCAGAATCACCGCGAGTATGATCCACGTGGCTGCAATGCTTAGATTCAGCAAACGGATAAACAATATATTCATGTGTATTATCCTTTCTTAAAAGCATCGATCATCTTCTGGATCTCTTCAGCTTCTTCCGCAGTCAGTCTTTTCCTTGAGATAAACGATGCCACAAACGCAGGCAGTGAACCCTGATACGAGTCCTCCACGATCTGCTCCGATCGCGCGGAATAGAATTCCTCTTTCGGGATCCGCGAGGTCACGATGCCGTCCTGATTCTGAAGAAGTCCCTTCTCGCAGAGTTTTCTTAAGACGGTATAGGTCGTCGGCTTCTTCCAGGAAAGTTCCTTCTCACATATCTTCACAAGATCGCCGGATGCGATTGGTTCATGTTCCCAGACAATATCTGCGAAGCGCATCTGAACGGCGCCAAGTTCCATATCCTGCATGGTATTCTCCTTGTTCCTGATCGCGGTTCAGCTGAAACAAAGTATCCACGATCCGTTATTCTTTCGCGCGAAATGGTTTATCTGGATAAACCATTTGCCTGTAGTTTACTCGGATAAACCAATATTGTCAAGAGTCTTCGATCGTCACGAATTCTATCTGTCCGGTAGCCACCGTATCATCCGCGATCTCGTGGTCGATCAGGATCTGCTCCTGCGTCAGCGCGAAATACCGGCGCCAGCCGTACGATCCCACTTCGCCGGTGCCATCTGCCCAGGTGACATCGACGTAGTATGTTCCTTCCGGAAGCTTGATAAGATTCCATGCGTGTCCCTCATTACGGACGATCCCGGATACCGTTTTGCAGTAGAGGCCGGCCTTTTTGCACAGATACTCCATGGACGCGGAATATCCGGCACAGATCGACTGGCCGCCCATGATGCCTGCCCAGGGTGCGGCCTGCACAGAGGCATATCCCGTATAGTCATATTCCTGATTGAGCGAGATCTGCGATGCCAGATAGTAGTATTTCTCGTAGGCGGTCATATCGTCCGTGAGGCCGGAAAGGATCTCGTCCACTTTCTTATCAAAAGCCTCCATGCCTGCTTTGACATCGTTGATATCATAACTCGGATCCCCGTTTTCCCATCTGCACCAGTATTCCAGCTTCATACCCGTAAGTTCAGACTGATCGTCAAGGACCTCTCTTATCTCGAAGTAGTTCGTGAACTCGAGATGTCTCTGCTCGACCAGACTCGTGACATACAGAAGATCATCCATGTAGTCGTATCCGAGTTCTTTCCGATCATAAAAATACGGTTCGAAATTTCCTATCTTCTCGCAAAGATCGTCGTAGATCTGCTTCTGCTGCTCTGTTAATTCAGGGAGCTCCGGTTCTTCATACGGATAACACGTCCGATCGATATTCGGGTCGAGCGTTGCCTCCGGCGTGGTTTCCGAAGTCGCTTCCGTGGTCGATTCGGTGGTCGTTTCCGCCTCGGTAGTCTCCGTCGTCTGTTCCGATATCTTACGGGCTCTCTCCGCCACTGCGTTTTCATCGGGCGCGATATCGATCAGGCAGTACTCGGAGATCGTTCCCGTCTTAAACGGGACCGCGATACCGCCGATGCCGGAAGTGACGATAAACGTCGTATCGCCTTTGTCCGTTCTGCCATAAAGATCATCGTACGAGCCGATCACTTGAAACAGCGGACCGATCGGGATCATCTGCCCGCCATGTGTATGTCCGCACAGCACCAGATCACAGCCCGCTTCTTTTTCCGCAGCATAGTCAGCCGGCTGATGGTCCAGCACGATGATGTATCTCGACTTATCAAGATCCGCCGTCAGGTCTTCGATCGGCTCTCTTTCCACACTCTTATCTTTTCTTCCGACGATATAGTACTCGCCCCCGATCTCCGCGACTTCATCCAGAAGGACATGAACGTGATTCTTTTCCAGTTCAGCTATCAACTCGTCAAAACTGAAGTCTCTCTGATCGCCGGATCCCACGTCATGGTTTCCCATCACGTAGTACACGCCGTATTTCAGCTGCAGTTTTCCCAGTGCTTCACAGCAGGTGACCATGTCTTTTTTCTTCGTATCGTCATCGACAAAATCTCCGGAGATCAAAAGCACATCCGGATCCTGCTCCCCGATCTTTTCGATACGGTCGGTGAACCCTTCTCCATCGAAAAATGCACCCACGTGCGAATCGGAAATGAGTGCGATCCGAAGCGGCGCGACCGCCTTATCTGTCTCCACTTTATACTCGGTCTTATATACGTGCACCGCAAGGAAAAAGCCTACTCCCATATAGACGACCGTGACCGGGATGGCGATCGCCGCCGAAAGCCAGTAAGGTGTCTTCTTTATCTTATTCACGATGAAAAAGATGATATCGAAGAGGATCCAGAATCCCATCAGATGTAGGACCGGGACCACGAAAAAATGCGGCCGGATCGAACAGAGCACGGCAAGGATCAGCACCGGGACCGCCGCCAGAAGGATCGCTTTTTTGTTTTTTTCAGGAGGAACTTCCTTTGACGGTTTTCCTTTCAGAAACAGCGAACGAAACCTTAAGAAAATAATGCACAGGCATCCCAGAATAAGGATCACGAATACGGCAAAAAGAGGATTATTCATCAGCTGTTACCTCCAATCCGGAAATCCGAGAATCCGGCTTTTCCTCCGGGCTGTTCCGTCGAATAGACGAACAGTCCGAACCTTGCGCCGGTGAAGTGATCGAGCCGGAACCGAAGCTTATGTGTGCCGCCGATCTTCTCCCATTTTCCGTCTTCCCCGATAAAGCAGACCGCCTCATCTTTTTCGTCTTCGAAATTAACTTCTATGCGGAACCGGAACGTGCTTTCGCCGCCGTTTCCTTCCGGGGAGATCTCCCGTTCTTCCAGTAGATCCGCCGGTTTTTTACTTAGATCCCAGACGCCTCTTTCTTCTTTCTGCGAATACATGCAGGCCAGGAGTTTCCCGTCTTTTCTCTCTAATCCGACGAAGCAGTGATCGCCCTGCAGAACACAAAGTCCGGCTCGGTCTCCTTCTTTGAGAAAAGATCCGTCGACAGCAACTTCCGCCTGACAGGATGGATAGATCATGCGCTGCGTCAGTGTGTTTCTGGCATGGTTGAGATCGGGGCTCAGCTTATCTGTCGTGATCCAGAGCTTGCCTTCTGTTTCATCGCGGAAGATCAGATCCGTATCCGGCTCGTGATTGAACTGCCAGATACTTCGAAGTCCGAATGTGCCATATTTTCTTTTAAACTCGATGGCCGATCGATCCGGATCACTATTCCCGTCAGATCCCGACCTCGTCCCGCCGGCTCCCGCGCCCGTCACGGCGTTTTCGCCCCAGGCAAAGCCGTATCGGAAATCATCCGAATCGATGAGCGGCGCATATGTATAGCCGGCTTCCGCCTCCGGGTCATCCGCCTGATCGGAAACGGGAAGTGTCAGTTCGAGCGGTGCTTTTCCATCGGCACCGAAAACCGGACGGTCATTTTCCCAGGTCACCGGAACTATGACCGGGATGCGCCCGACCGCTCCGCTGTCCTGGAAAAGGATCGCATTCCATTTTCCGTCCACGCCGCAGACGATGCCGCCCTGCGCAACTCCGGAATCACGAAAGCCCATGTCGTCGTTAAAAATATCTCCGCCGGTGAATTCTCCTTCCGGGGAATCAGACGAAAAACACGCTTCGACTCTTCTCCATCTCTCCTTCAGAGAGTGGATGAAGAACAGATAATATCTGCCGTTGATCTTATAAAAATGTGACCCTTCGTAGCCCAGCGGAGTCTCTTCCGAATCGGAAAGGATCAGGCGGTGAAGCCCGCCTTCCTTCGGGCCCTTAAGATCCGCATCGAGCTCGGTCAGATAGATCTGACGGTTGCCATATACGATATAGATCCGGTCGTCATCGTCGAAAAGAAGCGAGCAGTCATGATAGAATCCCTCGATCTCACTTTTGCGCCACGGACCTTCGATCTTCTCCGAACGGTAAAGATATGTTTTCCATGTGTCGTTACAGACGAAGACGACGTAAAAAGTTCCCTTATGATAGCGAAGACTTGCCGCCCACATGCCTTTTCCATAGATATGCTGATCGCCTTGAAGCCTCTGTGCATCCGTGCTGTCCAGATGGTCGAAAACATACGCGGCATGCTCCCAGTGGATAAGGTCGCAGGAGCGCAGGATCTGCCCTCCGGGAAGAAAATGCATCGTGGTGGAGATCATGTAATAGAAGCCATCAACGAAGATCACATCCGGATCCGGAAAGTCCATTTTAAGACTCGGGTTCTGTCCTTTGATCAGCTTGCTCATAGTTGCATTCTCCTCAGGTGATTTCACTTTTTCTTCGCCGGTCAGCAGGCGTCAGCGCCCTTTAAAGATCACGATCGGGATCGGCGGGCAGTTGCTTCTATTGACGAAAGGCATCTCGACGACCGTATACTTTGCACTGTCGATCGTCGGAAGATATTCGAGGAGCGCGTCCTTTTCTTCGAAGCCCGTCTCCCTTCCGTAATAGAGGATCAGCGTCATGATGCCGTCGTCTTTAAGAAGTTCCAGCCCCGCTTCGATTGCCGGGATGCTGGTCTCTTTTTTCGTAAAGATATTATGGTCGCCTTTCGGGAGCCATCCGAAGTTGAATGTGATACAGGAAACGGTCCCTTTTTCGGCATATTTTCTCATCTCGCTGTGGCTTTGCAGATGCACCTCCGCGCGCTCCGAAAGACCCTTCTTAGCAAGTAGTTCCTTCGTACTTTCTACGGCATCTTCCTGAATATCGAAGGCGATAACTTTTCCGTTTTCACCCACGAGCTCACAGAGCATCGCCGTATCGTTGCCGCGGCCGGCGGTCGCGTCGATACAGAGATCTCCTTCTTTTACATGTTCGGTGATCACCCTGGAGATAATGTCGAGGGCGGAAAAAGACGGTCTTCTGTCCATGTGTCCTTACAGCTCCTCGATATGTTCCTGGCCGATCTCGAGGATCGCTTTGACATGCTCGTCCGCCAGTTCGTAGAGGATGGCCTTCCCGGCACGGGTATTTTTCACGAGCTTATTCTGCTTTAAGATCTTGAGCTGATGGGAAACCGCAGACTGGTTCATCTCCAGTTCAGAAGAAATATCGCTGACACAGAGGGAACCTTCCATCAGGGCATAAAGGATGCGGATGCGTGTCGAATCTCCGAACACTTTGAAAAGATCCGCGAGGTCGTAGAGCATCTCTTCCTGCTTTTTCTTCGCCGCCGCGGCTTTCGCGGAGACCGGCTTTCTGGAAGCAGTGGTCTTCTTTATCTCAGCTGTCTTTTTCGTTTCCTTTGGCATCGTTTTCTCCTTCCTTTTCCTTCCCGTCTTCTCCGGTAAGGACCGCGATCACACGCTGTGCCACGGCTTTCGGCCTCGTGTGATACGTGCGGATGCGGATGTCCGCATACTGCTGATAGAGCGGGCGTCTTTCGCGATATACGCCCATGATCGTCTGGTTCGGCGCAAGAACGACGCCTCTCTTCTTCGGGTCGCCCATTCTGCGCACAAGCATATTCATATCCGTTTCCAGATAGATGATCGTCGCGATCGAGCTCAGATACATCATGCCGTGACGGCAGAGTACGGCGCTTCCGCCGGTAGCCACGACCTTCGGAGAATCGTCCAAGGAGAAGAGCGCGTTTTCTTCCGCGGCGAGAAAATATTCTCTCCCCTTCTCCTGCTGGATCTTCGAAAGCGGCATACCTTCCGCCTTTGCGATCAGCTCGTCCGTGTCCACGAAGGGCACCTGCAGTTCCTGTGCGAGGATCCGCCCGATGGTGCTCTTGCCGCACCCGGGCATACCGATGAGGATGATCATTTTCTCAAGCATAATCTCTCCTCCTTCCCGTTCCTGCACATCGCGACATTCATACACTATAAGTATATCAATTCCCGTCCGAAAAGGCAGAAGAAAAAATGAAACTATTCGGGAATAATCTCGAAATTTCGTGCAATTTCTCTTATATCCCATATTAGTGCCCTTTGCTATAATGATTTCTGTTCGGAAGAGATCTTCCCCATGATCTCCCCGATTTGTTTTCCAGAAGAAAGGCCGTCACATCATGTCCGCATCGACATCCGACAAGAAACAGTTCCGCAAGATGACTGAAGCCCCGGTCTGCCCGCTGATCCTGAAGCTGGCGATCCCGACGACAGTCAGCATGCTCGTGACCGGCATCTATAACACGGCGGATACCTATTTCGTTTCCCAGCTCGGGAAGAGCCAGTCCGGTGCCGTCAGTGTCGTTTTTTCTCTCATGGCTCTTATTCAGGCGATCGGCTTTACCCTCGGCATGGGCGCCGGCAGTATCCTGTCGCGTTCTCTCGGTGCCAAGGATAAAGATACCGCCGGAAAAGCTCTCTCCACGAGTTTCTTTTCCGCACTGGGCATCGGTGCCCTGATCACTTGCCTGGGCCTTATCTTCCTTGAACCGATCATGAACATGCTCGGCTCCACACCGACCGCGCTTCCGTACGCGAAGACCTACGCCAGATATATCCTCTTCGGCGCCCCGATCATGATGGGCACCTATGTTCTCAATAATCTCTGGAGATGGGAAGGCAAAGCCGTCTTCTCCATGATCGGCATCGGCTTCGGAGGTGTGCTCAACATCTTCCTCGACCCGCTCATGATCAATGTCCTCGACATGGGCGTGGCCGGCGCGGCTATCGCGACACTGATCTCGCAGTGCATCTCCTTCCTTCTGCTTCTGGTCCCCGTCCTTCTTAAAAAGAACATCGCCATACTCAGCGTCTCCAACTTCTCGCGGGATCTGTCCTTCCACGGGAACATCTGGTTCACCGGTCTTCCCTCTCTTCTCCGTCAGGGACTGGCCAGCATCTCCACGATCTTTTTAAATCAGCAGGGCGGCGGTCTCGCCGGCGATGCCGCGCTTTCCGCCATGGGCATCTTCTCGAAAGTCACCATGCTGATCTTCTGTGTGCTCCTCGGCATCGGTCAGGGCTACCAGCCGGTGCTCGGTTTCAATTTCGGCGCGAAGAAATGGGACCGCATGAAGACCGCCTTCACCTTTACCTGGATCTTCGGCACCTGCGTCATGCTCGCTTTCGCGATCCCGCTCTTTATCTTCGCCCCGCAGCTGGTCCCGCTCTTCATTAAAGACACGGAAGTCATCTCGATCTGTTCCCGCGCACTGCGCCTCGAGGCCTTCCTGCTGCCGCTTCTGACCGTGAACGTCATGTGCAACATGACCTTCCAGTCCACCGGCGAACGCTTCAAGGCATCTTTCCTTTCGTGTCTCCGTCAGGGTCTTTTCTTCATCCCCTGCATCTTCCTTCTGCCCTATTTCTTCGGCATCCACGGCATCGAAGCCGTCTATCCCGTAAGCGATCTGCTGAGCTGCCTGACCAGCCTTCCGTTCGCGATCCATTTCCTTTATGCGCTGTCCTCGGGCAAGCTCTCTGCCCAGCAGGAGAAAGCGGAAGAAGTCTGATCCGGGACGCACTTTCCTATCCATCCGTGACCTCACACCAGAGCCTCTTTCTCATCTCATTCAAGGCATATCTCTGGTTCATCGGCACCTCGATATGGATATTCTCATAGCGCGGCTTCCAGAGGTTATCGTAAACATTTTTCTCGTCGTAAAGCACCGGCAGCTGGATGTTCTTCATGCGGGTGACCATCGTCCCCTCTTCCCTGTGCACCGCCGCCATCTGGTGCGTCTTATCGTAAAGCAGGAAGTTCGAGTTCGTAAGCCTCTTTTCGAAAAAATCCGCCAGGCCCGGCAGCACGAGATTCCTCGGCGAGATACAGGAGATCAGCACGTCCGAAAAGGATCTAAAATGCAGCCCGCCTTCGATATTCTTCACCTCGGCGCGGTAACTCCTCGAGGCCATGAGCACCTGCGAGATCAGGTCATCCGCCCCCTTCGGCATCGGACCGCTCCCATATGCGGCATTCTCCTCGGTTCCTGCCTCGAAGAGGATCCGCCGTCCCATCCAGTAGCCCATGCGGATATAACGGAAGAGGAGCATCTCCTTGTTCGGCAGGTGCGTCAGGAAAACTTCCTTCACGATATCCTGCGCCTCCATCCCGATCTTCTTGCTCAGCGAGATGTACACGCTCTGCGCCTTCTCCCATTCCGTCGGAATCCAGGTCGCCGTTTCTCCGAGAAGCGGAAGCCCCTCTTCCACATAGATGTATTTCGGCACTTCTCTTCGAACATAGCTCGCATATACGCAGCATAAAAAACCTTCAAAAGTCCCGTCATAGATGTATTCCAACTCATTTTCCATATCCGGCTCCCCCTTTCAATAGCGAAACTTTGTTCGTTTTATCGCTTGTAGCGCCATTTTAATACCGAACATTCGTTTTGTCAATCCGAATATTGGGACAGAAAAAACGGCATCATAAACGTATCCGAAAGTGCGGAAGGAGTGCTTTTTATGAGATAATCTACATACAGTTTTTATATAGATCCACCTTTGAGGAGAGATTTCTGATTATGGAAAAGAACCGGAAAATACTGATCACAAACGACGACGGGATCGACGCCCACGGGCTGCGGCGGCTGGCCGAAGCCTCCAGAAAATACGGAGAAGTATGGGTCATCGCCCCGGACGGACAGAGAAGTGCCGCTTCCCACAGTGTGACGATCAACGATCCTCTCGACATCTATCCGGTGGACTGGAACATCGATGGCATACATGCTTTTTCCTGCACCGGACTTCCGACCGACTGCTTCCGCATCGGAAGCAGATACATCATGCCGGAGCCGCCGGATATCGTCTTTTCCGGGATCAATAACGGCTTTAACGTCGGCACGGACATCCAGTACTCCGCCACCGTCGGGGCGGCTCTGGATGCGGCGATGTGCGGTTATCCGGTCGTTGCTTTTTCCGAAGGATTTCTGGACGATCACCGAAGCAGCACACACGGACATCAGGTGACCGATGCATATCTCCCTTCCGTTTTAGCGGCTTTTTTCGAGAAGGAAATTCCTGAGGAAGACCGTATCCTCCCTTCTGCCGGGAAGGTGATCAACGTCAATTTCCCGGACTGCTCGGTGGACGAGTGCAGAGGGATATACTGGAACTGCCGTGTCAGTATGAATACGCCTTATGTCGATATCTACAGATTAAGAGCCGAGCTCCCGGGCGGCGGGAAGCGCTATACGATCCACTGGGTGGACCGCGACCATGCCGATGAAGGCACGGATCTTCGCGCGATCCTTGACCACTTCATCGCGATCGGCATCGTGAACAATATCAGCTGATCTGATTCTTAGCAAAAAAAGTCGAGATTCCGTCTGACCTCTTACGTTAAGATAAGCGCACAAAGGAGGTAAGCCAAGTGGACGAGCATAAAGAAGCGGTAAGAGCCATGCAGGATCACATCCGTGAACATATAAGCGAAGAGATCACGCTTGCGGATCTTGCGAAGGCTTCATCTTTTTCTCCCTGGTACGCGAGGCGGCTCTTTATCGAGCATCTTCACATGACCCCGGCAGTTTACATCAGACGTCTGAAACTGTCGAAGTCGGCCCTGCGTCTGAGAGATGAGAATATATCCGTACTTGATGTCGCCACCGATATGGGATTCGGAAGTGTCGACGGCTACCAGCGCGCATTCAGACGTGAATTCGGCTGCAACCCGAAAGAGTACTCCACAAGTCCGGTCCCGATCTGGCTCTTCACTCCTTCGTTGATTACAGAAACAGAAAGGAATGTAGATACTATGAGTGAGATCAGAAACGTGTTTATCCAGGTCATTGAAAAACCGGAGAGAAAAGTCATCATCAAGAGAGGCGTCAACGCCACCGAGTACTGGAGCTACTGTAAAGAAGTCGGCTGCGATGTATGGGGACTGCTTACGAGCATCAAGTCCATCAGCGGAGAGCCGGTCTGCCTGTGGCTTCCGGAGCACCTGAGAAAGCCTGTTACGAATGAGTACGTCCAGGGCGTCGAAGTCGAGCCGGACTACCAGGGATCTATTCCGGAAGGATTTGAAGTGATCGATCTGCCGGCCGCTACCTATCTTCTGTTCCGTGGCGAACCTTTTGCGGAAGAGAACTATGTATCCGCGATCGGTGAGATCTGGGAAGCCGAGAAGAAGTATGACCCGGCCTTCATCGGATATGAGTGGGACAAGAAGAACCCGCGCATCCAGCTCGAGCCCCGCGGAGAGAGAGGCTACATCGAGCTCGTGCCGGTAAAGAAGATCGGCTGATACCCCCTCTTCCTTTTGGGGATCCCGCCCCCAGGGATCCGGGATCAGGATGATCCCCTCCTTCAAAAATCATCAGACAAAGCAAAAAGAAAGACCCCGCTGTTTGCGGGGTCTTTCTTCCATTTTGAAAAAGGATATTCAGAAGAACAGGGCACATGTCCCCGGGGGATCGCTCTCGCCCCGGGGACACACGGCTGCTCTTGATCACTCTTCTGCGGCACTTACCGCCAGGTTTCTTGTCTCCTTTTTATGGATCACGATCTCCTCGTTCTCCACATCGACCACTGCTGTGCAGCCGGCTTCCACCGTACGGTCGAGGAGTGCTTCAGAGAACTTGTCCTCTACGAGCGACTGGATGACACGCTTGAGCGGTCTTGCACCGTACTGCGGGTCGTAGCCCTTCTTTCCGAGGAACTCTCTTGCGGCGTCGGTCAGTTCGATATCGATGCCGAGCTCCTTGACGCGCTTGGAAAGACCTGCGGTGAGAAGATCGACGATCTTCAGGATCGACTGCTTGCCGAGCATTCTGAAGAAGATGATCTCATCGACACGGTTGATGAACTCCGGATTAAATGCCTTCTTCAGTTCTTCCATAACGAGCTCTTTAGCTTCGCTATAGGACTTGCCGCCATAAAGTCTCTCTGTATCCGCCTCATCTACGAACGGGTCGTCCTTCTTTTCACTCGGAACAGAGAAACCGATGTGGCGTCCCGCCGATGTGGTCAGCATTCTGGCACCGATGTTCGATGTCATGATGATGATCGTATTCTTAAAGTCGACAACACGTCCCTGACCATCGGTCAGACGGCCGTCGTCCAGGATCTGCAGCATGGAGTTGAAGATCTCCGGATGCGCCTTTTCGATCTCGTCGAAAAGAACTACCGAGTACGGCTGACGGCGTACTTTCTCCGTAAGCTGGCCGCCCTCGTCGTA
Source organism: Clostridia bacterium (assembly GCA_016287245.1). GTDB lineage: Bacteria > Bacillota > Clostridia > Saccharofermentanales > Saccharofermentanaceae > Scatonaster. Next base: position 58,579 of record JAEEWG010000006.1, on the reverse strand, counting down.
ACCGACATAGCCCGGCGGCGAACCGATGAGCTTAGCCGCATCGTGTTTCTCCATGTACTCGGACATATCGACACGAATCAGGGCATTCTCGTTACCGAACATGACTTCGGCCAGTGCCTTGGCAAGCTCTGTTTTACCGACACCCGTTGTACCGAGGAAGATAAAGGATCCGGACGGACGCTTCGGGTCTTTTAAGCCCAGACGGCTTCTTCTGATCGCCTTGGCGATCGCGGTGACCGCCTCATCCTGTCCGATAACACGCTTCTTCAATTCTTCTTCCAGAGTCTTCAGACGCTCGGCGTCGCTCTCGGTGATCTTCTTGACCGGGATACCTGTCCAGTTGGCCACGATATCCGCGATATCGTCCGGAGAAAGCGCCAGCTGCTGCTTCTCCTTCGAGCTGATCACCTGCTGGCGAAGCGCACTGAGTTTTTCCTCGAGGACCGTCTCTTCGTCACGGAGCTTCTGCGCCGTTTCGAAATCCTGGTTGTTTACAGCTTCCTGCTTCAGACGCATGATCTCGTTGATGCGCTCACCGATCTTCTTCGTCTCCTCCGGCTCTGTCGAGGACTTGATACGAAGTCTCGACGCGGCCTCGTCGATCAGGTCGATCGCCTTATCCGGGAGAAAACGATCCGTGATATAACGGCTGCTCAGGATGACAGCTGCATCGATGGCATCGTCCGGGATCTTGATCCCGTGATGCTCTTCGAACTTACTGCGGATACCCTTTAAGATCAGGATCGTATCTGTCGTGCTCGGTTCTTTTACAAGGACCTGCTGGAAACGGCGCTCCAGCGCGGAGTCTTTTTCAATATGCTTTCTGTATTCATCGAGTGTCGTGGCACCGATCACATGCAGGTCACCTCTGGCGAGGAGCGGCTTCAACATATTGGCGGCATCCATTGCGCCGTCAGCGTTACCTGCGCCCATGATGGTATGCAGCTCGTCGATAAAGAGGATGACGTCGCCCGCATTCTTGGCTTCCTCAAGTCCCTTCTTGAAACGCTCTTCGAAATCACCACGGTACTTGGTACCGGCAACCATCGAGGCCAGGTCAAGGGAAAGTACTCTCTTGCCGGCAAGCAGATCCGGCACGTCGTTGTTGACGATCTTCTGGGCCAGGCCCTCGGCGATCGCTGTCTTACCGACACCCGGCTCACCAATGAGACACGGATTGTTCTTCGTTCTTCTTACGAGGATCTGCATGACACGGGCGATCTCTTCTTCACGTCCGATCACCGGATCGATGCGGCCCTCTTTTGCCTCCGCGGTAAGATCTTTGCAGAACTTGTCGAGGACCTTGGTCTTTCCGTCCTTCTCCTTCGCACCTGTGCGCTTGCCTGTAGGTCTTCCCCTTCTGGCCGGCGCTTCGCCGCCGAAGAATCTGGATACCGGATCCTGCTCTTCGGACTCGGACTCGTTGTTTTCTTCCTCATCGTCGTCGCGATCCTCATCCGTGTCAAATCCCGCTGCCTCTTCCTTCGCTCTTTCACGAAGGATCTCGATCAGCTCGTCTGTCGCTTCTTTTCCATCGAAATCATGGTAGGCAAGGATCCTGAATGCCGTGCACTGGCCGTCTTTCAGGATCGCCAGGAGCACATGCTCCGGATCTACTACATTTCTTACGCTGTTCTTCGTTAAGAAATCCGCGAGGTATAAAAGTCTTTTCGTGCGGTTCGTGCAGTGCGCGAAGATCTCGTTCGGATCGTCCTCACGCTCGACAAAAGCACCCGGTTCGCGGCCTGTGATCTTGATGATCTCGCGAAGCACGTCGTCCTTTCCGACGCCATTTCGCATCAGGATCTCATCTACCGGCGACATCTCGGAGTCCGAAAGTGCCAGCAGCACATGCTCTGTACCGATAAAATTCAGATTAAAAGATGCTGCGTACATATGTGCACGGGAGAGCATCTCCATCGTTCTTCTGGATATATTCATAGGTCATCCCTCCTTACTCGTTCTCGTTCTTTTTCTCTTCTTTTTTCAGCAGAACCTCTCTTACGAATTCTGCCCGTTTCGTATTGATATCTTTCGGTGAAAGCTCCTGCCGGCTCCTTTTCTGTACCGACGCATCGCCGATCGTATTCAAAAGAAGCATCAGCTGTCTTTCATCCACATCCTTCATGAATCCGCACGCCACACCCAGTCTCAGGTCACTCAGGCGGTCCATGGCTTCTCCCGCCGGAAGCATCCGCGCGTAGGTAAGTTCACCCAAGGAGCGGAAGACCTTGTCTTCCAGACGGTCTTTATTCTTCTCGTAATAGTCCTTACGCAGTTTCCGCTCCAGCGCGATGACCTCGTTGATCATCTTGGCGAAGTTCTGAAGTGTCCTTCCTTCCGAGATGCCCAGCGTGATCGTATTTGAGATCTGGTAGATATTCCCCGCCGAGCGGCTCCTCTCTCCATAGACCCCGCGGACCGTATAGCCCGCTTTCGAAAGCGAATCCGTCAGCGCCTGCATCCTGCCGATGCTCGTAATGACCGGAAGATGTACCATCACGGAAGCGCGAAGGCCAGTGCCCGTATTACTCGGATAAGCCGTCAGGAATCCGTATTTCTCAGAAAACGCGATCGGAAGCTCCTTTTCGAGGAAGATCGCCAGATCCTCGGCCTGCGTATATGTATTCTCCAGGGCAAAACCCGGTGCCATCACCTGGATACGCAGATGGTCCTCTTCGTTGACCATCACGCTGATGTTCTCGTCCCTCGAGATGAATACGCTCTGTCCTTCGAGCCCCTTGCAGAGGTCCTCGGAGATAAGGTGGTTCTCGATGAGTGCTCTTCGGTCGATCTGCGGGAGCGGTGCGATATCCATCCGCATCAGCTTGTTTCCCGGATACTTGAGGAGCGCCTCGGAAATGGAATCCAGTGCCTTCTTTCTCGTCTCATCGTTCATGCGGTTCGGAAAAGGCATCCCCCGCAGGTTCCTCGCCAGCCGGATACGGCTGGAAAGCACGATATCACTGTCATTGCCTGCTTCTAAATACCAGCTCATTTTTTATCCTCCTCACCCTTCAGAAGTTGTATCTCATCCCGAAGTTTCGCCGCTTCCGTATAGTTCTCTTCCTTTACGGCCTGCTTGAGGAGGCGCTCTTTTTCAAGGATCGTCATTCTCTTCATCTTCTCGGCTTCCGGAATCCCTTCCATCCCATCCGCTTCGGTCTCTACCTGCATGATCTGCGGCGCCTTCGATTCTTTTCCGGAAGGAACATCGATCTCCTCGGCGTCACCGGGCTTTCTGCCCACATGCTTCGAGCCCATCTGTGTTCTCAGGAACAGCGGATCGATCGACTGCGAAAATACGTTATAGCAGTCCGGGCATCCTAAGAAACCGCTCTTGGTAAACTGGCTCTTCGTAATACCGCATGTCGGACAGGTCTCCGAATTATTCTCATCCACCATGCCCTCCAGGCCTAATCCGAACGGCGCTTCAAATGCACTGGCCAGCATTTCGAGCGGACTCGGGATCCCTCCCAGAGGATTCAGTCCGCCAAGACCGGCTCCCGCGGATCCGAAGATCCCTCCATTCATGAGGTTTCCCGGCATCGCGATGCCGAGTTCTCTTGCACATTCATCACAGAGCATGAGCATCTGCGGGGCCTTGCCCGTCGTCTGCTTCATGATCTTTACATTCGCTTCTCTTTCCTTACAACGTTGACATTTCATCTTGCATGCCCCCTTTACTTCGTTATCAGACTGGTAAGCATATTCTTGAAGATATCCATCCTCACATATGCTTTCTTATCGGCATCGATCCCCGAGAGCACACGGTCCGAGATCGCCGCCTTGATCAACCGGGCAGTCTGCTGGTCGATCACACCATAGTCAAGAAAATTCATCAAGAAGATCTCTGCTTCCTGCTGCGAGATCGACTCGCCCAAGGAGTTGATCGTATGCATCAGGTAGCTTGTCTTCGGCATCTGATGCACACGGGAGATACGGATCTGCCCGCCACCGCCACGACGGCTCTCGACGATATAGCCCTGTCCGTTCGTGAAACGTGTGGAAATGACATATGTGATCTGAGACGGTACACAGTTTACACGTTCCGCCAGATCACTTCTGCTGATCACTGCTGCACCATTGTTCTCGTCCAGCATCTCTTTGATCATCATTTCGATTACATCGACTAATCTTGCCATAACCCTCTCATCTCCTTACGAAGCGTCTTTTCGCTCCTACTCAATTGCACCACTTTTCACTTCTAGATTTGACTTTTTGATTTGACTTTGACTTTCTTTGACTAACATCATTATACAACGCTCGTAAAATAAGTCAACACCATTTCTGAAAAAAGGAGCTTCCCCGGGTAGCGGGTCTTTTCGCCAAGCGAAAAAACTGCCTGATCCACAGAGGAAACTCCTTTTCTTATTCTTCTTTAATTAGCGGAAACGATTACTTCTTCAGTACTTTTCTCCACACATAGATCAATCCGCAGGCACCAAGCACGGAAGCAATAAATGAACCGATCGCTCCGCCAGCTCCATTCAGTCCGACGAGGCCTAAGATCAGGCCTGCCACGAAGCCGCCGACGATACCCAAGATGATGTTCACGATGATACCGTTGGAGTCCTTCATGAGCTTACTTGCGCAGAAACCTGCAAGTCCACCGAAGACTAAACCGAGAATAATGTCTATAATCATACTTTCCATCCTCCTAATTTCATTGGTGTTTTTAGTATATCACTGTTTCTTTTTCTTGACACATTCCCTGGCGTCGGAGCAGGCACGCCGCTTACTCGCCGCCTCTCTCTCCCCCTATTACTCTTTGCTTGCCAGTATCCTCCGCGCCGCTTGCTCACTCTCAATAGCTTTACGGCCTGGGGCGTCTTTTTTTGACCTTCGGGCCGTAAGGATTTTGACCATTTCATTCCCGAGGCTGCTCTTTTGCCTTCGGGGCCGTAAAAATCGCCGATTTTCAGCTGAGAAAACTCGGATTTACGGCCCCAGCCTCAATATTTCCACTTCGGGAATGAATTTCATACCAAGATCACGCCAAATTTACGGCCCCGAGGTCGATTGTCGGGCTTCGGGAATGATTTTGCACCAGGTTTCAGGATTCCCTTACGGCCCGGAGCCTTGTTTTTTAGCCACCAGGCCGTAAAGGCCTCGAGAACCTTCTTCCCTGGTCTCCCTCATCTCCCATGCCCGCTTGCGCTGTTGCCTCTGTCGCCCTGTTGCCCCACTGCCCCTCGGCGCGCCATCCCCGCGCCATGCCCGCAGCTTCCCCAGACTGCAAAAAACTGTCCCACCGCGCCTTGCGGTGAGACAGTTTCTCTTTTCATGCTTTACTTTTTTCCTTATCTTTTATCCGATAAATCGGCGGATAGTCAGGATCGTACCCATGTCCATGTTACCGTAAACAACGGCGTCCTTACTGGAGGATGCATGGATCACGGAGCCGCCTCCGGCATAGATCGCAACGTGGTCTGCGACACCATCGGAGCCCTTAAGGTCATACACGATAACGTCTCCGAGACGGATATCCGAACGGCTGACGCCGGCGCCACGCGTCTTGATCGAGTTGGACTGGTGCGGTACCGAGATACCGACCTGGCGGTAACAGTAAACTACGAGTCCGGAGCAGTCTACACCGCTCTTGGATTCTCCACACCAGACATAGTCAACGCCCAGCATGGACTTCGCAATATTTACGATACTCTCACCGTTTACACCGGTGATCTTCGGCGGCGGGTTATCGTTTCCACCACCGGACTTGGACTTGCCACCCTTGGAGCTGCCTCCGCCGCTGGAGTTCTTCGGCTTCGGTGTCGGCTTCGGAGTCGGTGTCGGCGGAGCTTTTCTCGTCGTATAGGAAACATATACGTAGCCTTCGGTTCCGTCGTCCAAAGTGACCTTATACCACTGGTCATTGGCTATGCCGGAGCAGTGCAGTCTTGTCCAGCGCTTCAGTTCCTTGATGACTGTGCAGTACGTGTTCGGTTCGGAACGCAGTTTCAGTCCGCTGGCATCTACCCAAACCGTACGGTCGATCTCATTGAATACCATCTCTACGGAAAGGGACTTGGTAAGAACATATCCCTTAACTCCGTCTTCTGTGCGGATCAAAGACCATGTGTCACCCTTAGCAATACGTGTGACTTTCGTGGATCTGGCGATCTGCGCGACAGTAACGGAATCCATGTTCGGTTCTTCTTTTAAGATCGTGTTGGTCGTCTTGATATAGAAATCCTCATCCGTCGGGATAAAGGCCTCCACATCGAGCATCTCGATCGGCAGGTTCGAGGAGTCGTAGGTCTGCACGATCTGTGCCGTCATGATATTTTCGTATTTCTTTTCCTTTTGGGCGCTGTCATCAAAATAGGACTCGCCGACAGCGGTCGTACCCTCTCCGACCTCGATCAGTTTCATGCCCGTCTCGGGATCTACTGTCTGGACCGGCGGTTCTTCAAGAGGCTCTTCCGGCTCATCGTACGGATCCGCTTCCGGATTCGGCGTCGGAGTTTCGCCCTGCTCAGCGCTCGTCGGGTCAGATGCAGTCGGATCGGTCTCCGTCGGATCTACCGGGTCATCGGAATTACTCTGCTGAGCAGAGATCGCCCAGTCTTCTACGAGAGCATCTTCCACCTGGTCGTCGTAAGGATAGGCATCCGCATACGCACGCGCAACCAGCACGCCGGCCGGTGTACTTTCGCGCAGGCCAACAGGGATCATCATCATCGGGAATGTCATCATGGTACATACAGCGATGGCGACGACCGCGAGTCTTGAATTGCGAGACATCTTGCGTTGCTTCATTGAACCTCTGTGCAGAAAGATCTCCGCACTATCTACCTACCCTTTCACGCTCAATTACATAGAACTGCCCGAATATGGCAACCTAATGTTATTATGTATTTTACTCCACGGAAGTACCCCGCGTCAAAAAAAGTGACGTTTCTCTTATTTTACAATCCTGTTTCTTTGACTTCCTTTTCATCTCGAAAAGATCTGTTCCCCCGGTTTTCCGCCATAGAAAAAGAGAGCTGCCGGAATCGGCAGCTCTCTTACTGTTTGTTACTTAACCTCACTCAGACTTCGCTGGTGGCCGGGATCGTGCTCGGGATAACGACCGGATCCTTGCCGAGAAGCTCGTTGTTCTCAGGGAGTACCGGAACTGCCGTTACGTTTCTATAACGCGGCATACCTGTACCTGCCGGGATCAGCTTACCGATGATAACGTTCTCCTTGAGGCCGTAGAGCGGGTCGATCTTACCCTTAACTGCAGCGTCTGTAAGAACACGGGTCGTCTCCTGGAAGGATGCAGCGGAGAGGAAGGAGTCGGTTGCGAGGGAAGCCTTTGTGATACCGAGCAGGACTCTCTTGCCCTTTGCCGGCTCTTTGCCTTCAGCCTCAGCCTTGCTGTTCGCATCTTCGTAATCGAACATATCGACGGTAGAACCTGTCATGAGATCTGTATCACCCGGATCGTCGATTCTTACCTTACGCATCATCTGACGTGTGATAACTTCGATATGCTTGTCGTTGATGGTAACACCACCGCTCTTATAAACCTTGATAACTTCGCTGACGATGTACTTCTGTACGCCACGAACGCCCTTGATCTTCATGATCTCCTGCGGACTTACAGTACCATCTGTCAGGAGGTCGCCGGCCTCAACAAACTCGCCGTCCTTGACCTTGAGGGTCGCGGAATACGGAATTGCGTAAGTCTTCTCTTCGATCTCGATCTCGCTGTCCGGATTCGGGTTGACGGTGATTGCTTCGCCTTCCGGAGTAGCCGGTGTAACAACGATGATCTTCTTGTGCTTTGCATCCTCGGTGATCTTGACGATACCGTCGATCTCGGAGATGAGGGCCTGGCCCTTCGGCTTTCTTGCTTCGAAAAGTTCCTCAACACGCGGGAGACCCTGTGTGATATCTTCACCGGAAGCGATACCACCGGTGTGGAAGGTTCTCATCGTAAGCTGTGTACCAGGCTCACCGATGGACTGGGCAGCCATGATACCGACTGCTTCGCCGCCGATGGTCGGCTGGCCGGATGCCAGGTTCAAGCCGTAGCACTTGCTGCAGACACCGTGACGGGAGCGGCAGTCAAATACGGAACGGATCTTGACTTTCTCGTAACCGCACTCTTCGATCTTCTTGGCAATGTCTGCCGTGATGAGTTCGTTTCTGGCAACGAGAAGATTCTTCTTATTCTTGAGGTCGTAGATGTCCTCAGCAGCATAACGGCCGGTGAGACGGTCAGAAAGAGACTTGACGATGTCTTTCTTTGTACCTGCGACGGTAGCGATCTCCTTGACCCATGTGAAGTCATCCGTACCGCAGTCTTCTTCGGTAACGATAACGTCCTGGGCTACGTCAACGAGACGACGTGTCAGGTAACCGGAGTCAGCCGTCTTAAGAGCTGTATCCGAAAGAGCCTTACGGGCACCGTGAGAAGAGATGAAGAACTCGAGAACGTTCATACCTTCACGGAGGTTGGACTTGATCGGGATTTCAATGGTCTTACCGGATGTATCTGCCATGTTACCACGCATACCGGCGAGCTGCTTGATCTGCTGAGCGGAACCACGGGCACCGGAGTCAGCCATCATCTTGATCGGGTTGTACTGACCAAGAGAATCGATAAGAGCCTTAGTGATCGCATCTGTAGTAGATGTCCAGATCTTAACGACGGATGTGTAACGGCCGTCCTCATCGAGAAGACCTCTCTTGTACATCTTGTTGACGTACTCTACCTTGTCTTCTGCCTCGTGGACCATCTTCTCCTTAACATCCGGCACGATCATGTCCTCGATACCGATGGAGATACCACCGCGTGTGGAGTACTTATAACCCATTGCCTTGATGTTGTCGAGGAGCTTGGCTGTAGCGCCGATGCCGTGTACACGGATGGAGCGGGAGATCACGTCAGCGAGCTGCTTCTTACCAACTACGAAGTCGCACTCGAGAACGAGCTCGTTGCCTTCCTTCGTACGATCTACATAACCGAGGTCCTGCGGGATGATCTCATTGAAGATGAAACGTCCCAGTGTGGACTTAACGAGTCTTGTCATCGGTGCACCGTTGAATTCACGGGTAACACGGATGGAGATCGGAGCATGAAGCTCGAGGTGATGATCGCCGTAAGCCATGATCGCCTCATCGATAGAGGAGAAGATCATGCCTTCGCCCTTTTCGTCCGGCTTGGTGATCGTCAGATAGTAGCAACCGAGGATCATATCCTGTGTCGGAACGGTAACCGGGTTACCATCCTGAGGCTTCAGGAGGTTGTTGGTGGACAGCATGAGGAATCTTGCCTCAGCCTGTGCCTCTGCAGAAAGCGGTACGTGTACAGCCATCTGGTCACCGTCGAAGTCGGCGTTGAACGCGGTACATACGAGCGGGTGGAGCTTAATGGCACGTCCTTCAACGAGTACCGGCTCAAATGCCTGGATACCGAGTCTGTGGAGCGTAGGAGCACGGTTGAGCATTACCGGATGATCCTTGATAACGTCTTCCAGGATATCCCATACGGTATCAGAAGCACGTTCTACCATACGCTTTGCTGTCTTGATGTGCTGTGCGTGGCCTTCGAGGACCAGACGCTTCATTACGAAAGGCTTGAAGAGCTCGAGAGCCATCTCCTTCGGGAGACCGCACTGGTGCATCTTCAGCTCCGGACCTACAACGATAACGGAACGACCGGAATAGTCAACACGCTTACCGAGGAGGTTCTGACGGAAACGGCCCTGCTTACCTTTGAGCATGTCAGACAGGGACTTGAGGGCTCTGGAAGAAGCACCGGTGACCGGGCGGCCGCGGCGGCCGTTATCGATCAGGGCATCTACTGCTTCCTGAAGCATTCTCTTCTCGTTTCTTACGATGATCTCAGGAGCACCCAGCTGAAGGAGCTTTGAGAGTCGGTTGTTTCTGTTGATAACACGACGATAGAGGTCGTTGAGGTCGGATGTCGCAAAACGTCCGCCGTCGAGCTGTACCATCGGGCGGAGTTCCGGCGGAAGTACCGGGAGTACATCCAGGATCATCCACTCCGGCTTGTTGCCGGACTTCTTGAAGGACTCGAGGACCTCGAGTCTCTTGATGATACGTGCCTTTTTCTGACCTGTCGCGGACTGATAGTCCTCGTGAAGCTGTACTGTCAGAGCTTCAATGTCGAGTTCCTGAAGCAGGATCTTTACGGCTTCCGCACCCATCATAGCCTTGAAAGCAGACTTGCCGAACTTCTCGACATTCTCCTGATACTCCTGCTCGTCGATGATCGCGCACTTGGTCAGGTTCGTCGTACCCGGATCAACTACGATGTAGGCACCGAAGTAAAGGACTTTCTCGAGCTGCTTCGGAGAAACATCCAGAAGCAGGCTCATACGGGACGGTGTACCGCGGAAATACCAGATATGGGATACCGGAGCAGCCAGCTCGATGTGGCCGAGACGCTCACGACGTACCTTGGAACGGGTAACTTCTACGCCGCAACGGTCGCAGATGATGCCCTTATAACGGATCTTCTTATACTTACCGCAATGGCACTCCCAGTCTTTCTGAGGTCCAAAGATGCGCTCGCAGAAAAGGCCGTCGCGCTCCGGCTTGAGCGTACGATAATTGATCGTTTCCGGCTTTTTAACCTCACCGTGGGACCAGCTCTTAATGGTCTCCGGAGATGCCAGACGAATACCGATCGATTCGAAATGATTCATTTCAAACATATAATTGCAATCTCCTTCCCTACTTACATATCTTCATCTTCCATTGAAGCAAGGTCATCCAGGCTCGGTTCCAGATCGTCGACGGAGTCGTCGATCAGCTCGCCATCTTCACCTACTTCAGAGAAACCGGCTGCACCCATCTCGCTTTCTGCGAGGTTGTCGAACTTCATGAGAAGCTCAGCTGTCGGCTCCTGCAGGTTTTCTTCTTCATCTGCAGCATCTTTGAGCTTGTACTCTTCCTCGCCGGAATAGATGCGTACATCCAGAGCGAGAGACTGAAGCTCACGAACGAGTACCTTGAAGGATTCCGGAATACCGGCCTCCGGTACGCTCTGACCCTTGACGATCGCCTCGTATGTCTTCGTACGACCTGTGATATCGTCGGACTTGACGGTGAGGATCTCCTGAAGAGTATGTGCTGCGCCGTATGCCTCGAGGGCCCAAACTTCCATCTCACCGAAACGCTGACCACCAAACTGGGCTTTACCACCGAGAGGCTGCTGCGTAACGAGGGAGTATGGTCCGATCGAACGGGCGTGGATCTTATCATCAACGAGGTGGTGGAGCTTGAGGTAGTACATGACACCAACGGTGATTCTGTTCTCGAAAGGCTCACCAGTACGTCCATCGTAAAGGATCGTCTTACCATCTTCATCGATTCCGGCAAGCTGGAATGCTTTGATGATGTCGCTCTCGTTAGCGCCATCGAATACCGGAGTTGCGACCTTCCAGTTAAGGGCACGGGCAGCACGGCCGAGGTGGACCTCGAGGAGCTGACCGATGTTCATACGGGACGGAACGCCGAGAGGATTGAGTACGATGTCAAGCGGTGTACCATCCGGCAGGAAAGGCATATCCTCTTCCGGCAGGATTCTGGAAACAACACCCTTGTTACCGTGACGACCAGCCATCTTATCACCGACGGAGAGCTTTCTCTTCTGGGCGATATAGACGCGGACCAGCTTATTGACGCTGCCCTTAAGGACATTCTCGTCTTCCTTCGTGAAGGTCTTAACATCAACGACGATACCGGACTCACCGTGCGGAACACGGACGGAGGTATCACGGACCTCACGGATCTTCTCACCGAAGATCGCTCTGTAGAGACGCTCTTCAGGTGTCAGTTCTGTCTCACCCTTCGGAGTGACCTTACCGACGAGGATATCGCCCGCACGGACCTCAGCACCGATACGGATGACACCGTTATCGTCGAGTTCCTTGAGAGCATCATCACTGACGTTCGGGATCTCTCGTGTGATCTCCTCGGCACCGAGCTTGGTGTCACGGGCTTCACACTCATATTCTTCGATGTGGATGGATGTGTAAACATCATCACGCACCATACGTTCGTTGATGAGAACGGCGTCCTCGTAGTTGTAACCTTCCCAGGTCATGAAGCCGATGAGCACGTTCTTACCGAGAGCAAGTTCACCGTTTTCTGTGGAAGGACCATCCGCGATAACGTCGCCCTTCTTGACTTCCTCACCCATTCTTACGATCGGGCGCTGGTTGATGCAGGTGCTCTGGTTGGATCTCTGGTACTTGGTCAGACGGTACTCGTGATCTTTTCCGTCAGAAGAAGTAACTACGATGCGGTCAGCAGAAACGAAGGTGACCTGACCGTCTTCCTTGGCGACTTTGCAGACACCGGAGTCTTTAGCCGCACGATATTCCATACCGGTACCGATGATCGGTGCTTCCGGCTTGATGAGCGGTACAGCCTGACGCTGCATGTTGGAACCCATGAGAGCACGGTTAGCATCGTCGTTTCCGAGGAACGGAATAAGGGATGTAGCAACGGATACCAGCTGCTTCGGCGATACGTCCATGTAATCAACGCCGGACGGATCTACCTCGATGAACTGGTCGAGGTGACGGCAAACGACCTTGTTGCTGATGAAGCGGCCGTTCTCGTCGATCGGCTCATTCGCCTGAGCGATGTTGTAGTTATCTTCCTTATCTGCCGTCATGTAAACGACTTCGTTGGTAACCACACCATTCTCCTTATCATATACACGATACGGAGTCTCGATGAAACCATAGTGGTTGACCTTGGCGTAAGTTGCCAGGGAGTTGATAAGACCGATGTTCGGACCTTCAGGTGTCTCGATCGGGCACATACGGCCGTAATGAGAGGAGTGAACGTCACGGACTTCGAAGTTAGCACGGTCACGGGAAAGACCGCCCGGGCCGAGTGCGGAGAGACGACGCTTATGTGTCAGCTCAGCAAGCGGGTTCGGCTGGTCCATGAACTGCGACAGCTGGGAAGATCCGAAGAACTCCTTAACGGCTGCGCTGACCGGACGTGTATTTACAAGCTGGTTCGGATGTGCCGGCTCTTCGTCAGAAGCGGCATTCATGCGCTCGCGGATATTTCTCTCCATACGGGAGAAGCCGATGCGGATCTGGTTCTGGAGAAGTTCACCTACAGAACGGATACGACGGTTACCTAAGTGGTCGATGTTATCTCTGAAGCCTACGCCGTACTGCAGACCGAGCAGATAGCTGACAGAGGCGATGATGTCCTCGATTACGAGGTGCTTCGGCATAAGTTCGATGACCTGTGCACGAAGAGCTTCCATAAGCTTTTCAGCATATTCTGTCTTCTTGGCAGTCGCACGGACTTCTGTGATGATGTTGCGCAGGATCGTAGTACGTACCATCTCGTTGATCGGGGTAGCCGTAATATCGAAGCCCTTCAGTTCTTTTGCTGTGAAGCTTGCGCGGATGAACTTGTCGCAATCCACGCGGGCATTACCGATGACCTTGAAAGCCTGATCAGAGATCCTGTCAGTATCACCGATCTTAGTGATCGGATATACGAAGACCTCGTTGATGCCGGCATCCTGGATCTCCCATGCCTTATCGGAGGTGATGATCTCACCGGCCTTAAGGAGGACTTCACCATCGTCGGTAACGATGTCGGAAACTGCCTTGTGACCCTTGATACGGGAAGCGAGGGACAGCTTCTTATTTAACTTATATATACCTACGCGTGCGAGGTCGTAACGCTTCGGGTCGAAGAACATGCCGTTCAGGAGGGATTCCGCACCCTCGAGGGATGTCGGCTCACCCGGACGGAGCTTGTGATACAGTTCTGCAAGACCTTCCTCACGGGAGTGGGAAGTATCCTTGCTGATCGTTTCATTGAGGAAAGCCTCATCACCGAAGAGCTCTCTTAACTCTTCGTCTGTGCCGATACCCAGAGAACGGAGGAATACCGTCAGAGGGAACTTTCTGGCACGGTCGACACGGACGTAGATAACGCCGTTGGTGTCGGTCTCGTACTCCAGCCAGGCACCACGGTTCGGGATGACCTGAGAGGTGTAAAGAAATGCATCAGATTTATCGTGGATCGCGTCAAAATACGCGCCCGGAGAACGGACCAGCTGGCTGATGATAACACGCTCAGCACCGTTGATAATGAAAGTACCATGTTCGGTCATGATCGGGAAATCTCCGATAAAGACGTCCTGGTCTTCGACCTTTCCGGTACGTTTATTCAAAAGGCGGACTTTCACTTTGAGCGGAGCTGCGAAATTGCAGTCTTTCTCCTTGCACTGCTCAATCGTGTTTGCCGGGTTGTCGATATCGAATTCCTTGCCAACGAAGGATAATTCCATATCGCCCGTGAAATCCCTAATAGGAGATACTTCTTCAAGTACTTCCATAAGGCCCTCGTCGAGGAACCACTTATAGGAATTCTTCTGTACTTCAATAAGATCTGGGACTTCGATGACTTCGTCGATATGAGAATAGGACATTCTCTCTGCTCTTCCCTGCTTGATGGGACGCACCATTACACATCACCTCTCGACTTCGTAAACCTTCCGTTTACGTGTACGCAAAAAAGATCGCGCACCTTCCTATACACTCAGAAAGCAGGCTTTGCAAGCTCCGCCGTACTTTCACGTCAAAATGGGTAAAGTACCCCTACCCATTGTAACGCAGTATAGAATGATACCACGATCTTTTACAAGTGTCAACGATATATTTAATTATCCCGTAACTTTTTTCACGGGCCGTTTTTCTTCCGGATCCGTCAGAGGATCCGGAAAAACGATCCATTATGAGAAGAAGTCGATCAGTCCATGGTGCACGATGGTGGAGTAAGAGGTGTCAGAGATCACACCTGTGTACCATGCGTTGTAGTTCTCCGCTGTGAGCGTGTCACGGATCTGGCTCTGGTATTTCGGAAGGTTATCGCAGAAGTAGAAGAGCTTAACGCTGCTTACGCAGTCGATGATGTACATATCGCCCTTCTTTCTTGCCGGATCGAAAAGCCATGCGATCAGCTTCTCATCTTCCGGAGCGAGTACCGGGTCAGAACCGTCACCCATATCCGTCTTCTCAAAGCTGTCCTCTGTTACGCCGGAGGTGTAACCGCCGTCGATGAAATTGCTTGTATCTTTGGAGTACTTCTTGGCAAGCTCGATGAACTGCTCTTCTGTCGTAGCCTGAGCCATGTACTCTTCCGCCTTTTTGTGCCACTTCTCGTGGTGCGGAGCCTTATCTTCCAGAGTGTGGGAAAGATCCTTGAGGTAATCGTCATCGAGCTGGATCACACGGTAAGAGCATGTCGGTGTCTCATCTACGTGAATATCCTCGAAAAGAACCGCATACGCACCTGTCTCCTGAGTATCGAGGAATGCCATCGGGGTATTCGCCTGTGTTTCCGGGTTGAAGCAGAGCTCTGCGAACTCTTTGTTGTAACCTTCGACCTGAGCCTTTGCAAGACCTGCTTCGGTCGTCGGATCTTCGCCGTTCAGCATTCTTGTAAGGTAGTCCTCGGTGCAGACCTGCTTTACTCTGGTCTGGAAATCTACTGCGTTCTTACAGCCGTCAGCGATCTTGTGCGCCTTCTCAAGAGCGGCATCGAGTGCCTTCTGCTTCTCTTCTTCCGAAGCATCAGCTGTGTAATCCGCACCGATGAAGTAAACCTGGAAGCGGCAGAGCTGGTAGTTCTCCGGAGCCTTGTCGAAAGCCTCCTGAATGTCAGCCTGGTTCGCTTTGAACTGGCCGTCCTGAACAGCGAGCTTGTATTCATCTACAACTGCAAGACGCTTCATGATCTTACGGTAGATCTGAACGGTCATACCGGAACCATAAACATTCTGCAGGTACTGGTCACATGTCATGTTGGAACCGCGGAGAACATTTACGCTTTCAACATTAGCACGCATAGCGTCAACTTCCGCTTCGGCATATCTGTCTGCAGCCACAGCCTTAAAGCCTGCGCTCTTGGCCGCCTGCTCGATCAGGTAATCGCCCTGTGCGGAGCTGGCTGCTTCTTCCCAGAGCATATCGCGGTAGGTCTGGCCGGATTCCGAATTATAGACCGTATCCAGATCCGTCTCGGAACTGATGATGCCGTAGGAACTGTATTTAGTATATATGGAAGCAAAGTAATAGTTCATCTCTGCGATCGTCAGACGATCTACCGTCTTTTCCTTGCCATCTACAGTGTGCACGATCTTGGCACCCGGCAGGATCTTGGCCGGAAGACCGGTCACATAGGCAAAGTAGCTGAAGCAGAGAAGTACAAGAACGATGATCGCGATGGTCGCGATGATCCTGTTCTTCTTTGAAACTTTCATATGTTTTTTCGTCTTAGCTTTTCCCGATTTTTCGGTCTGTTTAGACATATTCATGCCCTTCCTTTACTTTCATATAGAATAATCAGCACGCATCATTATAATTCGCAAGTGGCGAGAATGCAAGAAAAGAATATGATCGTCCGCTGAAATATGGCGATTTTCGGGTGTTTCCCTATGATTTCTCACCGATTGAAAACGTTTTTGATCAGAAGATTAAGATCCTCATTGTCTTTCCCGGCACACTCATAGAGCACCTCGAAGAAGCGCTCTTCGGTCGAGTTGGTAAAGGCATTTCTCTGCACATATTCGCGGACCACGCCATTGAATTCATCTCTTCCGATGATCTCTCCCATCTGGAAAAGAGCCGCTTTGCCGGTAAAATACACCGCATTCAGATAATCGTTCATGTTCGGGAAGGCATATCGGGAACGGTTGATCGGAAGTTCCGGGTAATACGCCATGTTATCGATATACACGAGGTCGTTGCTGTCTCTTGAAAAGTTCTCGTACCGGTCTTTCAGCCCTACCCACGCCTCGTAGACGGTCTCCGAGTAAGAGGCGAAAGACTCGTCCAGCCAAGGTTCAAGGCCCGAGTTATTGCCGACGATGCCCATGAACCACTGGTGTCCGAGCTCGTGCGCGATCGTGACACCGAGTTCCTCGTAAGGGATCGTCTCATATGCGTTCTTTCTGGTGTAGTACTGGTCGTCCGTGATGATGACCAGGTTCGGATACTCCATGCCGCCGGCATCGATCGTCGCCAGGATCACGTCTACTTCCGGATACGGATACTCGCCGAAAGCAGATCCGAGAGCGGCAAGAGAATCCTGGGAAGCCTTAAGCGAAACCGCCTGGACCTCCTCCATTTCCTTTGTCGCCGGGTGCGCCGAGTTATACGCCACGTTGATATGCACACCGTTATAGTCGCCTTCGAGTATGTCAAAAGTCTCACAGGCACTGAAGACGAAGTCGCGGACACAGGGCGCATCGATCGTATAGATCTTGCTGCTGCCTTCTGTTTTTTCAGAAGATGCGGTTCCCGTGGTCAGGGCGGTAAAGTCCTTCGGAACGCGCAGAGTCACCTCATAATCCGAAACCTCGGAGAAGAAGCACTCGCCCTCGTTATAGAAAGCTTCGTGCGACCAGCCGTTTTCCGTATATACCGCGAGGATCGGGTAGAAGTTCGTCACGTTGAAGACGCCGTTTTTCACCCCATAGCGGTCGGCAAGCGTCGGGATCTTCGCTACAAAATCGTAGGAGAGGGTCATCTTCTCCTTCGGGGCAAGTGCCTTGGAAAGCGGGAACCATACGACAGAGACATCATTGTCGCGTCTCATCTCGATCTTGCTCTTGTCGCGGCTGTCCGTGATATTCGTGATCTCCGTCAGCGCGCCGTTCGTCTCATTCACATAGGTGATCCCTGATGTATCCGCATCCACAAAAAGGCTGGAATAATCGCGCAGGCACAGCTCGTCCCAGCTTTCATCCGAGTTATTAAAGAATGTCACTTCCACGTGTCCGCCGACCGTGTTCTCCTTCGCATCGAGCGTGAGATCCAGCACATACTGATAGCGCTCCGTCGTCGGGATCGCGATAGCGCAGCCCTTGTCCGGTGCCTTAAAATCCGGTGACAGCGTCGCGGAAGGCTTTTCGGTCCCGCTTGTGGAATCGGACGGAGGATCTGTCTCATACGATGTGGAAAGACTCGGCTCTTCGGTCGTTTCAGTGATCGTCGTCGTAGTCTTTTTCGTCTTTTTCTTTTTCTTCTTTTTGGTGGTTTCAGCCGTCTGGCCGCAGGCAACAACAGACAGGACCATGCCCAGAGTCAGGGCAACAGCCAGGATTTTCCTAACGTTTTTCATTTCTTTCCCCTTTCTTATGCGAAGAAACAAAGAGCGATCACGTGGCAGATCGCACCGAAGTCCACGAGCAGGTGGAAGATCATGTGCGCGAACTTAAAACGCATGTAGAACAGAATGACACTGGTGGTGTAGCAGATACCGCCGGCCAGGATCAGCCAGAATGTCACATGATTCGTCCGGGCGTAAAGGATCGGGAAACAAAGAACGATCATCCAGCCCATCAGCAGATAAAGGAGCGTGGAGAATATATAGGAGATCGCCGTCTTCGAGAAGGAGATGGCTTTCTTCAGGGTACCGGCGAT
The DNA here is from genome assembly GCA_016287245.1 of Clostridia bacterium. Taxonomy (GTDB): domain Bacteria; phylum Bacillota; class Clostridia; order Saccharofermentanales; family Saccharofermentanaceae; genus Scatonaster. The sequence goes on along the minus strand of JAEEWG010000006.1, from coordinate 40,142 downwards.
AACGACGACCCACTGCGCGATGCAAAGACCGATGCCCCACTTGCCGCCGATGATCGAAAGGCAGATCGGCGTGTAGGTGCCGGCGATAGCGTAGAAGATCATGATGTGGTCGAGGCGGTTAAATACGGCTTTCTGCTTGGTGCCGTGTTTCATGGTGTGGTCGATGGTCGACATCAGGAACATAAGGAAAGTACCGATGCAGAAGATCGAGATCGCTACCGTGTTCAGGATCGCATGTCCTTCCTTTGCGCTGAGATACGCATGTACGGCCGCATATGGCAGGATGCCCAGCATAAATGCCGCCATGACACCGTGTGTCGTCGCGTTTCCGATCTCTTCGCCGAAAGACTCTTCCGTCTTTACTTTGCGGGCGGATTCTTCATCTGCCCAGGTAAGATCACGAAGTCCCTCTTCGAGCGGATCCTCCGAGACAGTGTTTCCTGCTTCCTTATGTGCTTTCGATCCCTCCAGCCAGACTCTCCAGAATGACTTGTTCGTTGACATTTCTTATGCCTCCCTTTTTACTTCTTAATATATTCACACTTTTTTCCGTTTCCGGTTTATTCGTCATCGCCGAAAACGTCTATCTTCTCAGCTTCACCATGCACATCCGGAAAATCGAGCTCCGCATTCTCCGGAGCCGCTTCTTCTTTTACCGGTGCATCTTCGGGGAGTTTTTCCTCCACCGCCGAAGGAGCTTCTTCAGTTTCCGCCTTTTCCTCATCCGCAGGCGCCGAAGTCGGTGCGTGTGCCGCAAGCGCGATCACGGAAGTATCTTCTGCCGGCGCAGATGCCGGTGCAGACGTCGGTGCATGCGCCGCCAGTGCAATGACCTTGGTCTCTTCGGTCGGTGCCGAAGTCGGCGCATGGGCCGAAAGCGCGATCACGGCGGTATCCTGCTCCCTGGAACCGATATTCCCGGCGGGCGCTTCCGAAGAAAGAACATTCGGGACTGTCGCGTCGTTGTCCGCCTTTTTTACAGGGAAAGTCTCTTTTGCGACCTCGGCCTTTTCATTCAGAACGATCGTACCGAGCGGGGACGGGCCTTCGCTCTCCAGTTCAGGAGAGAAAGAAGGCGCGCGCACATCGTTGACTTTGCGGAAGTGGGCAAAATCGTGGATCTGCTTCTTCTCTGTCACGTAGGCGTTATGGTAGAAACGGACGATCTGCGCCAGGATATAGGAGATGACCGCGATCGGCAGGATCGTATAGGTCAGACCGTCAGCCGTCTTCTCGGGCACGATGCCGATCAGCCCGGCAAAAGGCGCGTGCGTCAGTTCATAGATGCGGTTTAAGACCATCGAGAGGATCGAATCCACAAGGCTCTTGCCGTTCATGACGATATTGAGGTTGACCTTCGGCAGGAACCACTTCGGGATATATGCCAGCAGGCCGAAAGCTGCGACACCGAGCATGACCCAGACCTTCTTTTTCCAGCAGAACCAGATACAGGTCAGGATAAGCGCCGCGACAAAACAGAGGCTCATGATCGTTTCCGGCAGGGAGATCTCCCTCGGAACGTTCGCCGTATAGCAGAAATATGCCGGGTAGGAAAACAGGAAAAGAAGCGACAGCAATACTCCGCCGAGGAAGATATCACCTATGATGTCACGTTTCATCTTCTGCTTCTCCTTTCCTAAAGATCTGAACTTCGACATATTTATCCAAGTTTACGAAGTAATGGTATTATACCCCTTCGCCTTTCCCTTGTCACTTGCCGTAGCGCGTGATAAAATCGAAAAAAGCCCGGTTCCTGTCGTCCTCTTTATATAGGGCCCCATGGAAAAGATCTATTCCCGGGATATTTCGTTAGGAGGGGTCGTCATATGTCCTATTCCACTACGTCCGCAGATGTTGTGATCGTTGGTACCGGTGCCGCCGGACTGTTCTGCGCACTGCATCTTCCGGAGAATCTTTCCATTTACATGCTCACCAAAGACACGCTCGAGAACAGCGCGTCCTACCTCGCTCAGGGCGGTATCGCCGCTCTCAAGGACTCCGAAGACTACGAGGATTACTTCGAGGATACACTCCGTGCCGGCCATTACGAGAATTCGAGAAAAGCCGTCGACACCATGATCCGCCAGTCTCCGGTCATCATCAGAGAGCTCCTCGACTACCACGTCAACTTCGATAAGAAGGGCGACGATCTGGACCTTACGAAGGAAGGCGGTCACTCCGCTTCCCGTATCCTCCATCACGAGGACATCACCGGACAGGAGATCACCAGCAAGCTCCTCCAGAACGTAAGAGAAAAGAAAAATATCGATCTTCACGAGCATACCACCATGGTCGACCTGATCTGTGAGAAGAATGTCTGCAAGGGCATCATCACCCAGGATCAGGAAGGCAACTTCCAGGCAGTATTCGGCAAGGCCGTCGTCCTGGCAACCGGCGGTATCGGCGGACTTTTCAAGCACAGTACCGCTTTCCGTCACATCACCGGTGACTCGCTGGCGATCGCGCTGAAGCACAACGTGCTCCTTAAGGATATCAACTACATCCAGATCCACCCGACATCCCTCTATTCCGAGAAGCCGGGCAGATCTTTCCTCATCTCCGAGGCCGTTCGAGGCGAAGGCGGTGTGCTCCGCAACAAGGACATGGAGCGCTTTACCGACGAGCTTCAGCCCCGTGACGTCGTTTCCGCTGCGATCAAGAAGCAGATGGAAAAGGACGGCAGAGGCTTCGTATGGCTGGATGTCACGCATCTCGATCCGGAACTGGTCAAGAGCCATTTCCCGAACATCCTTGAGCACTGCAAGGAAGAAGGCTACGACATCCTGAAGGAGCCCTTCCCGGTAACCCCTGCCCAGCACTATTTCATGGGCGGTATCGAAGTGGACCTTAAGGGCAGAACTTCCATGGATAACCTTTACGCCATCGGCGAGACTTCCTGCACCGGCGTGCACGGCAAGAACCGTCTCGGCAGCAACTCCCTCCTCGAGAGCCTCGTATTCGCGAAGCGTTCCGCACAGAACATCGAGGAGACCATCCCCTACGAGCCGACAGAGGTCGAGGACGTAGACTTTACACAGTACGAAGGCAGAGATTTCGCGAAGGAATACCGCGAGATCGTTCTTGAAGAGATCAAGAGAAGGGATAAGGATTTCTATGAACAATGGTGTACTTAACACGATCCTTTGGGACGAATATATCATGCGCGCCCTGCGCGAAGACATCACTTCCGATGATGTAACGACGCAGGCCATCATGCCGGAGCCCTTCATGGTCACGGTGAACCTGATCTGCAAGCAGGACGGTATCCTCTGCGGCATCGACGTCTTCACCCGTGTTTTCGAGATGCTCTGCGACAACTCCTCTTTCCGCGCCAACTTCAAAGACGGCGAGGAGATCCATAAGGGTGATGTCATCGGCGTGCTCGTCGGTGACGGCCGTGCGGTCTTAAGCGGCGAGAGAACAGCGCTCAACTTCCTGCAGCGCATGAGCGGCATCGCGACGCTTACCCATTCTATGGCAAAAGAACTCGAGGGCTATGACACCAAGCTCCTCGACACCAGAAAGACCACTCCGAACATGCGTCCTTTCGAAAAGTACGCAGTACGTATCGGCGGCGGCACGAACCACCGCTATAACCTCTCGGACGGTGTTCTCATCAAGGACAACCACATCGGAGCTGCCGGTTCGATCGCCAAAGCTGTCGAAATGGCCCGCGCCTATGCGCCGTTCGTAAGAAAGATCGAAGTGGAAGTCGAAAACCTTGAGATGCTCCAGGAAGCTCTCGATGCGAAGGCCGACATCATCATGCTCGACAACATGACCGATGAGATGACCGCGCAGGCCGTCGCTATGGCCAAGGGCAAGGCGGAACTCGAAGCTTCCGGTAACATGAGCATCGAGCGTCTGAAGAAGCTCGCCGAGATCGGCGTAGATTTCATCTCCTGCGGAGCTCTTACACACTCCGCACCGATCCTCGATTTCTCCATGAAGAACTTAAAGCCGATCGAATAACGGCTGGATCTTTTGGAGAAGAAGAAAGGGACAGCATGTCTAGATTAATACTCGCAAGTAAATCCCCCCGCCGCTTCGAGCTGCTCTCGATGACGGGGCTTTCTTTTGAAGTCCGAACCTCCCATGTCGACGAAGACGCGGTCGAGGAGAAAGTCCTGCACATCTTTAAAGAAGGCGGGATCCGTGTCGATATGTATCAGATCGCGCAGGAAGTCGCCTGCGCCCAGGCCAGGGCAAAAGCTTCGGCCGTGTTAAAAGAATGTCCGGATGCGACGGTCATCGGATCCGACACCGTAGTTGTCACCGCCGATGAGATCCTCGGGAAACCGAAGGACGAAAAAGACGCCCGCCGCATGCTGACCACCCTTTCCGGGAAAGTCCACCGCGTCTATACGGGCGTCTGTATTCAAAATCAAAAAACTGTCCGCACGTTCAGTTCTTTTGCCGACGTAAGATTCCACGACTTAGATGAGCGGCAGGAGAAACTGATCGATGCCTATATCGCTACCGGCTCTCCGATGGATAAGGCCGGCGCCTATGGCATCCAGGATCAGGGTGCCCTTCTCATCGACTCCATCTGCGGCGATTACTATTCCGTCGTAGGCCTTCCGGTGGCAAGAGTATACCGGGAACTCACCTCGATTATGGGATCGTGAACCGGATCTTGCACTCGATCTGATCAGTAGTATTCGGCCGGCAGACAACGACCTCGTAGTTTCCCGCTTCGTAGAACTTACTTTTATCGGTTTTTGCAATTCCAAAGCCGAAAGAATTAGAACTAATGTTGGAAGCCTCGTAATTGTAGTCAACAGTCCAGAATTCTTTCCCGTTTCTATACCACACCACATGCAAGATCGCTTCTTCTGTTCTGTATTTATCCATGACGAGATAAAAATTAAAGAAATTCGGCTCAGGATAGACTCCCGGAAGCCATCTCCACTGCCGATTCACCGCATAAACATCTGTATATGTCGCGTATTTTCCACGCTCCACCGTGATCGGAATAAAGTCATCATCATATATAGAATCGATCCAGTCATATGTTTCATCATCCATACGACCTGCCTCATATGCTGCGTCTGCCGTCGCGAAGATAATCTCCACCGGGACCTCGTTTTTCCAGTACTTATCGGGATCGAACTGCAGAACCAGACCGCCGGAGCGATTGGAGATCGTGAAATTGCCCTTGGCGTCTTTATTGATCGTACAGGTAATATCTTTTTCGATATACTTGGCTTTCGGAAGCTGATTTTTGAGGATCTTTGTAAACTCCACCAGATCACGGGGTTTCTTATTCGCCTTGTTGCAATACGCAACCAGGTTTTTCTCGAATGCCGGAGCCAGAAGCGTCGGGTTCTTCACCAGCTGGTCCAGCGCCTCGTTATAGTCGTGGTACTTGACGTGGATCTTCACGTTTGTGGAATTTACGCCTTTTTTCGTGATCGTGGTCGTCAGTGTCATGTCCTGATAAAGGATCGCAAAGCAGTTCTTCAGGCCGCCGAGATCGGTAAGGACATCCGCACCCCACATCTTGTTGAACTCTTTATAGTCATTGACGATCAGGAGTCTTTTCAGGCGGTCGACGGCGGAGTTGACCTCGGTCTGCGTCATGTACTTCCTGATCACGATCTTAGAGAACTCCTCCTTAAAGGCTTCGATGAGTCCGGAATTACCGGTGCAGATATACTTCCCGGTAGATTGATCCAGTACGAAAGACGTGTTGACCGTCACGGTCTTTTTCTTCGGATCCTTCGTCTTTTTCAGCGTGTTCAGCACATCCGTATAAGTATATACTTCCCCCTGTGCTTTCACGGCATCGGTCAGATCGATGGCCTCGATCTTATAGGTGACCGTTCCATGCTCGTCATCTTTTTTGCTTACGTTCGTGATGGTGATCGAAGAATTGTCGAAAACATAGGCATATAGATTCAGGGAATCCTTGGAAACGCCGAGTTTTGAGAAGTTATCCGCACCCTTATATGTTCTTTCGGAAATGCCCAGAGAATCCATCTTGCGGATGCGGAATGCATAATCTTCTCCGCAGGCTTTCAGGTTCTCAAGGTCTTTTCTCTTCGCGATCTCTTCGGCAGATTCCGTCGTCTCGGTCGTCGTCGTCATCTCCGTAGTCGTGGTCATCTCGGTCGTTGTGGTGGTCGTATCTTCTGTTGTTTCAGCCGGTTCCGTCACTTCTGGAGTTTCTTGCGGTTCCGTTACTTCGACCGATTCTGTCGGTTCTTCCGTTTCTTCAGTTTCATCCGTTTCGGTCTCGGTGATCTCCGCATCGTCCGTCTTCTTCGTCTTCTTCTTTTTGGACGAAGAGGATTCTTCCTCGGACTTGCATCCCGTCATCGACAGGACCATCAGCAGAGCAAGGATTAAACTGAGCCTTCTAAGCAGATTCTTTTTCATGGAGATACCTCCCTTCCCGTTCCTATATGTACAGTATAGAGAATCGGAGAAAAGAAAGCATCCGAAGAGACAGGTTATTCTATAAATAATCTGTGAACTTTTACGTATTTATGGGTATTTTCGGAGTATATCACTCAAAAAGAGGCGTCGAGAAGTATCTTTCTGCCGTATCCGGAAGAACCGTTACGACGGTTTTTCCCTTGCCGAGTTTCTTCGCCATCGCCAGCGCGGCCGCCACATTGGAACCGGAAGAGATGCCACACATCAGGCCTTCTTTTCGGGCCAGATCCTTAGCAGTCCCGATCGCTTCATCGTCGGTTACGACATATACATCTTCGAAGATCTCGGTGTTGAGGTTGTCCGGGATCAAGCCGTCTCCGATGCCCATCTGAAGATGAGAACCGATATTTCCGCCGGCGAGGATCGCCGCGTTTTCCGGCTCGACCGCCCAGATCAGGATATCCGGGTTTTGTGCTTTTAATACTTCGCCGATACCGGAAAGAGTTCCGCCGGTGCCGATGCCTGCGCAGAAACCGTCGATCGGGCCTGCGACCTGCTCTAAGATCTCCAGTCCCGTGTGATGACGGTGCACCATCGGGTTGGCCGGATTTGTGAACTGCTGGGGAACATAGACATTCGGGTCTTCTTCCTGCATCTTCATGGCAAGCTTAAGGCAATCGTCGATCGCTTTTCCGATGTCGCCGTCATCGTGGATGAGTTTCACTTCCGCACCATAATGCTCTACAAGGTAGCGGCGTTCGCAGGAAACGGAGTCCGGCATGATGATGATCGTCCGGTATCCTCTGACTGCGCCGACCAGCGCCAGGCCGATCCCCTGGTTTCCGGATGTCGGTTCTACAATGATGGTATCCTTCGTGATGATCCCGTCTTTTTCCGCCTGCTCGATCATGTTGAGCGCGGTACGTGTCTTGATGGAACCGCCTACGTTCAGTCCTTCATATTTTACGAGTACACGGGCACAGTCTTCACCGACCATCCTCGGGGACAGTTCGATCATGGGAGTATGCCCAACGGCTTCTAAAACGTTTTTATATACCATCTTTTAATTCCTGCTTTCTTAGCAACTGATTTCTTATTTTATCCCCGCCGGACCACTCATGCAAGCATCACTTACGTTCGTTGACTATAATCTGCACACGGCTGTTGATCTGACGGATCACGTCATCTATGCTTCTGCTGCCGGAAAAATACGCTTCCGCCTCTTCCAGGATGATGCCGGAGATCTCCTTATCCGGGTAACTGACATGATGGATCGATCGAAGGATCTTCCTTACCTTGTCCGCCTCTTCCTGCGTCATGGAAGGAAGCGCGGAAGAGCCGTCCGTCTGCTCCTCTTCGGTTTCAAGAAGGCTTTCGTAATATTCCTTATGCGCCTTAGGATCCTGGTAATAATCGAAGACCAGATCCATGGAATCCTCCCGGACCGGAAGATATAGAAGGAAGCCGTCGGGACCGCTCATCGCATATTCCTGGGCGTCACGGGACAGAAGGAAGCAGATGAACTCCCAGGCCCCTTCCACATCCGAGCAGCCGGTCGTGATCGAGGCGCTGTACGAAGGGATCAGGCAGGAGTCGATCCCGGAAGAAGTAATGCCGCCGTACATCTCATAGCGGGTCTGCGGATCTTTTCGAAGGAAAGCATAAAAGTCGGCCGCCGAGGCGATCCCGAAAGTAAGACAGGTCTCCCTTTCCGTCCCGGCCTCCCACTCTTTCTGCGTCAGGCAGTGCTCCCTGCAGAGCGTAAGGAGCGCGCGGAATTCTTCGTTATCGAAATTGACCTGACCGTCTGCTCCGAAGGCAAGACCGTCAAGATCCATATCCAGGCAGTGGAGCAGGAAGTCCCTTTCGGTTTCGTTGATGAGCGCTCTTCCGGCGCCCTGCGTCTCCATAAAGTTGAGCCAGTCCCTGTAGGTCGCATCGCTGCCCTGCGGACCGACCTCTCCTTTTCTGGTATAGGTGACCAGGGTCTTAAGCGGGATCGCATACATCTTCTCTCCGCATGTCATGCAGGAGGCAAAATACGGGAGGATCTGGTCTTTCAGGGCCGCGTCCGTGCCTTCCCAGAGAGAGCTAAGATCCATAAGAAGTCCGCCGTATTCGAAGTAGCGGCTCGAGAGTTTGTTCCTGTCATCTCTAGCAAAAGAGCGGATCAGGATGTCCGGGCCTTCGCCCCTTACCACCTGCTTCCAGAGAAGATCCGCGACAGCGTCGATATAGGCTTCGACGTTCAAAGCTCCCTTCTCATCGATATAGGCGTCCATATCGACCATATCAAAATAGTCGACGAACTCGATCTTATAGTCTTTGTTTCTCCGGTTGAATTCCGAGATCGCCCAGATGAGATCTTCCGTCAGATCCGATCCGGCGACCGTTAACGTCTTCTTCCCGATATTCGGATCCTGCCCCGGGAAAAGGAGCTGGACCTTACTGCTGTCTGTTCCGTAAAGCAGTATCCGGTCGCGCATCGTGGAGACATAGTAGTGGTCGAAGTAAGGAAGCTCGATCGGGTCGGCATCACTGCTTTGAAAAGAAACCAGGTTCTTCCACGCCCGCTCCTCTTCGTTCAGATACCAGATACCGTCCTTATCCCGGATATACTGCATATCCTCCAGATAAAGAAGCGACTGCCAGAATTCCGGAAGGTCCGTTTCCCCGATCTTTTCAAGGCTTCCGTCTTTTCGTATTGTGACGACATCTTTTCTGTCTTTTCCGTCCACGCCACAAAGCGCGTGAAGATCGTTTTTCAGAAAGAAGAAACCATCTGTCCAGGCCTCTTCACCCATCGCCAGGACGCAGGATCCGTCCCTTATGGAATACCCCTGACAGAGGATGCCTTCCAGGGGCTTGGATTCGACGTAAAAAGTATCGTCCCTGATCGCGAAAAGATCGCCGAACTCTTCTTTTTCCCCGGGCGCGATCTCCCAGTCGCTAACGGTCTTTCGGGAAGAAAGATCGATCGTGATCAGATGCAGAAGCTGCGGGTAACTCACCGCAATATAAAGAGACGAGTTCTTTTGCATCATGAGAATGGAACTCATGAAAGTTTCCTCGGGAAGGGAAACTTCGAAAGTGTCTTCCCGATTGCCCGCAAGATCGAAAAGCTCGATAAAGTAAGAGTCTCCGGAATCAAGAAGAAGCGCGGTCTTTTCGCTGGAGACAGTTCCGCCTAAGATCTTCGGTGCGGGATCCGAGGGAAGAGCAGTGTCCAGGTCAACGGCCGAAAAATAGACAGACGAGAGCCCCTTTTTCTGGGAAAGGAAACTCTCGTCGTACTGGCTTTCATCGGATCCTTTTTTCGTTCCTTTTCCGCACCCTGCGAAAAGCCCCGTAAGGATGCTGAAAATAAGAAGGATCGAAAGTGTCTTCCGGATGCGCATCATAAGAAGCTTATCTTACGTCTGTGCAGTAGACCGGCAGATAGTTCTGCTTATAAAGATCCTGGAAGGAGATCATCTTCTTTCTTCTCCAGGTCGTTCTGATGTTATCGCCATTGCCTCTTCCGATCTGGTCGGTGATGAGCACACCTGTGCTGCTGGTCGCGATAACGAGGACGGCATGCTTCGAAAGGCAGCTCTCGCCCCTGCTGTTCGTGTAGGAATAGTACTTGAACAGGCAGTCACCCGGCTGGACCTGCTGATAGTAGCGCTTCACGGTCGCAAAGCCTGCGCTGACGCAGTACTCCTTCGTGCTGGCCATGTTCGTCTGGTATCCGCCGACCGGCTTCATGTGATACTTTTCATTTCCGCCGTATCTTGCGCAGTTGAGGAAATCGCCTGTCCAGATACCGGCATAGTCGATGGATGTGAAATAGGTCTTCCAGGCAAGTGCTACGGCTGTCGTGCAATCGTTGCCCTGGCTGTCTGTGTAGATCTGGAAAAAATTCGCAGGGCCGTAACCCGTTTTTTCTTCGAATTCTTCGTAGGTGATATTGGAAAGCTGCGTATAGGGCATGCCTCTGTAAGTCGTTTTAGCGTTATACGGTTTACCTCCGATCGTCACTGCCTTCTTCGGTCTCCAGAGGACACGGGCCATCTTATCCATGTACTCGGTAACGACCTTTTGCTTCGCATTTCCGTAGCGGTAGGCGGCATTCGTCTGCTTCGGATAGGCCGGAACGACAAGCGTTCCCGCGATCAGCGACATCAGTATGGTTTTCTTAAATGTGTTTTTCTTCATTGGTGCTCCTTTAAAGCGTTGATTTATGAACAGTTTATGGTCCACCGGGTGGAATGTCAAATTAAAGCGCCTTTTCAGGCTTGTTTCCGTCGTGTAAAAAATCCGTATAAACTATTGAAATGTCTAGCTATCCGTGGTATCTTGTTTTCACTGCGGCGCACGCCGAAACGGCAGTTTTTTACTGTCATATTGAGATCGGATAAGGAGGTATGGTTGCGATGGCGCACGATAAACTTCGTCTCTACGGGTTTAACAACCTGACCAAATCCCTTAGTTTCAATATCTACGACGTATGCTATGCCAAGACGGCAAGAGAGCAGCGTGATTATATTGCTTACATCGATGAGCAGTACAATTCCGAGCGTCTTACGAAGATCCTGACAAACCTCACCGAGATGATCGGTGCGAAGGTCTTAAGTATCTCCAAGCAGGACTACGAGCCGCAGGGTGCGTCCGTTACTTTTCTCATTGCAGAAGAATCCATGATCCCGCGTATCGAGACCGAGACCGTGATCGCTCACCTCGACAAGAGCCACGTGACCGTGCATACTTACCCGGAATTCCATCCGGATACGGCGATCGCCACTTTCCGCGTAGATATCGACGTCGCGACCTGCGGCGAGATCTCCCCGCTTTCGACTCTCGATTATCTGATCGGAAGCTTTGATTCCGACATCATCACCATGGACTACCGTGTCCGCGGCTTCACACGTGATGTCTCGGGCAAGAAGCTCTTTATGGATAAGAACATCGTGTCCATCCAGGACTACATCGATAAGAAGACCCTTCAGCGCTACGATGCCATCGACATCAACGTCTATCAGGCCAACATGTTCCACACCAAGATGCTCATCAAGGAAGTGGATCTGCAGAACTACCTGTTCAAGACAGATGTCTATGAGATCGCTCCGAAGACACGCCTTGAGATCACGAACAACCTGCGTAAGGAAATGATCGAGATCTTCTCCGGCTCGAATGTTTTCGAACGCGGCGAGGAAGAGAAATGACGCGCGACCAGGCGCGTGCGCCGATCGCCGAGGCGCTGGAAGAATACACCTCCGAACGAGTTGTCCCCTTTGACGTACCGGGTCATAAGCATGGCCGCGGCAATCCCGAGCTGACCGCTTTTCTCGGAGAACGCACCATGACGCTCGACGTCAATTCCATGAAACCCTTGGATAATCTCTGCCACCCGGTCTCCGTCATTAAGGAAGCCGAGGAACTGGCAGCCGACGCTTTTGGCGCCAAAGCCGCATTCTTTATGGTCGGCGGAACCACTTCCTCTGTTCAGGCCATGGTCTTTACCGTTGCCGCCAGAGGAGATAAGATCATCGTTCCGCGAAACGTCCACAGAAGTGTCATCAACGCAATGGTGCTCTGCGGCGCGGTTCCGGTCTACGTCGATCCGGGCGCCCACGAGCAGCTGGGGATCGCCCTCGGCATGACGCTCTCTGATGTCGAAAAAGCGATACTTGAAAACCCGGAGGCCAAAGCGGTCTTCGTCAATAACCCGACATATTACGGCATCTGCTCCGACCTTTCCGGCATCGTGAAACTTGCGCATGCGCACGGTATGCAGGTCGTTGTCGATGAAGCACATGGTACGCACCTTAGCTTCTCCGACCGTCTTCCGGTCTCTGCCATGGCGGCAGGTGCTGACATGGCTGCCGTTTCAATGCATAAGTCCGGCGGATCCCTCACACAGAGTGCCTTCCTTCTCGTCGGCAGTGACAGAAGCGAGGAAAACCGCGCTCCCGAGATCTCCCCTGCCTATGTCAGACAGATCATCAATCTGACCCAGACCACCTCCGGATCGTATCTTTTCCTGTCGAGCCTGGATCTGTCGAGGAAGCGTCTTGCGCTGCAGGGAAAGGAACTTTTCGATAAGGTGATCGATATGGCGGAATATGCCAGAGAAGAGATCAACGGCATCGGTGGCTACTATGCCATCGGTTCCGAGCTCATTGACGGCAAAGCCATCTGCGACTTTGACAAGACAAAACTCGTTATCCATACCCTCCCGATCGGCCTTGCCGGTATCGAGGTCTATGACCTTCTCCGCGATGAATACGACATCCAGATGGAGTTCGGCGACTTCGGGAACTGCCTGGCGTACCTTTCGGTCGGCGACCGTGTCCGCGATCTCGAACGCCTTGTTGGCGCGCTCTCCGAGATCCGCCGTCATTTCGGCAAAGACCCGCTGGTCTCTCTTCCGAATAACTATATCGCGCCGATCGTGGCGCTTTCTCCGCAGGAAGCCTTTTATGCAGATACCGAGCACGTGGAGTTCAGTGCCTCTGTCGGAAGGATCTCCGCAGAGAGCATTATGTGCTATCCTCCGGGAATCCCGGTCCTCGCTCCCGGTGAGAAGATCACCGAAGAAGTGCTGGAGTACCTGCGGTTTGCCCAGGAAAAGGGCTGTCAGATCACGGGCGCCGAGGACAGCAGTCTTCGCACGATCCGTGTCGTGAAGCATTTGCATTCTTAACACTTTGTTTTTTGAATCGCGCTTATAAAATATAGATTTTCTTCTCCCATGAGTATTCAATTAAGAGTACTAACACAGAACGGGAGAACCATATGAATAGTTTGTCTTTTGAACTAGTTGCGCGTAAACAGAGATTGGAAATGGCGATCCGATCCGCTGAACTATTCCTGCAGAATGCGCCGGAAGGCCGACTACGAATCAGCAACCGTAGCAGTGGGACTCGCTTCTTTTGTGTTACTCAATCTTATGATACTCGTGGTCTTTATATTCCGTCTGGAAATAAAGAACTCATCTCCCAATTAGCTCAGAAAGATTATGCTCTTAAGTTCATCAAAGAAGCTCGAAAGGAATTATCGATCATTGAAAACTGCATTCGTGATCTTGGTTCCCATAATTCAGAATCTGTATTCACAGCACTACGCAAGGAAAGGGAAACTCTTGTTTCTCCGTATATGGCAGACAATGAGAATTGTTCAAAGAAGTGGCTCTCCCTGCCCTTTCAAACGAGCAACTATGAGGTACAGGAAAAAGTATTTCACACAAGACAAGGAGAAATGGTTCGGTCTAAGTCAGAGTTGATCCTGGCCGATATATACTTTGAGTTTGGAATTCCCTATCGATATGAATGTGAATTAATTCTCAAGAATGGTAGCGCTTACTATCCAGATTTCACCCTTTTCCATGCACCTCGTCGCTTAACTATATACCATGAACACTTGGGCCGTATGGATGATGAAGACTATATAAATCGGAATCTCAAGAAGCTCCGCACATATGAACAAAACGGGATCATTCTCGGCAAGAACCTCATTCTCACTTTTGAAAGCAAAAAATATCCTCTGAATCCAGACCTGTTTCGCGAGCAGATCAAAGAGATATTCTGGCTGAAATGAATTCGATTGTTGTAATGCCCCTTCCCAAGTATTCAAGATTTTATATCTTAAAGTCGCCTTATATCTCGTTTTGTATAAGGATCCTCAAATCGAATTTCTTATAACCCTCTTTTTGTTTATTCCTTGTATAAAACCTTTCAAATTGCCATCCTTATAACACTTTTCAGATTTTGTTTGTTATAACAAGGCTTGAAAAAAGAACCTTATACAAACACTTCTAACTTGTTTTTGTATAAGAATGACTCTTCCAACATCCTTGTGCAAACACACCTCTCCTATTTGTTATAAGGCTCCACGATCCGCTGTTCTTATAACACCTTGCTTGGATAATCGGCAAATAAAGCGTTCCTGTTTTGATTCTATCTTGACTTCTAATGGAACCACCTCACGGAAATGGGAGTTCTTATCTCTTCTTTGGTTATATTATGCCAACCGTCTATATGGTGGTATTATATAGATGTTGGTTTTATACAAGGAGGACACGATGGATCTTTGGTTTTCTGAATTTCATACCCCGCATGTCAAGCTTGCGATCTCGGTCGATAAGCAGCTCTACAGCGGAAAAAGTGACTTCCAGCAGATCGATGTCTTTGAATCGCCGGAGTTCGGCCGTTTTCTGACACTCGACGGCTACATGATGCTCACCCAGAAAGATGAGTTCATCTATCACGAGATGATGGCGCATGTTCCAATGTGTGTACATCCAAACGTCAAGAAGGTCCTGATCATCGGGGCCGGCGACGGTGGTGTCGTCCGTGAACTCGTACAGTACGACTGCATCGAGCATATCGATGTCGTCGAGATCGATGAGGACGTCGTGAAGGTCGCAAAAGAATATCTCCCCTTCACCGCCTGCGGTTTTGACGATCCGAGAGTCACCTGCCACTTCGAAGACGGGCTCAAATACGTCCGTCACCACAATAATGAATACGATCTGATCCTCGTGGATTCCACCGATCCCTTCGGACCGGGGGAAGGTCTCTTCACGAAGGAGTTTTACGGAAACTGCTATACCGCGCTGAAGGAAGACGGCATCATGGTCAACCAGAATGAAAGCCCCTTCTATGCCAACGACGCTCGCGCCATGCAGCGCGCCCATAAGCGCATTCACGCGAACTTCCCGATCTGCCGTGTCTATCAGGCACATATCCCGACATATCCTTCGGGCCACTGGCTCTTCGGCTTTGCCTCGAAGAAGTACCACCCGGTAAGAGATATGCGCGCCGCTGACTGGAAAGCGCTCGGCATCGAGACCAAGTACTATAACACGAATCTGCACAGAGGCGCCTTCGCGCTTCCGAACTACGTGCAGAAGCTTCTGGAGGCTATGGAAGAGCTTCCGAACAACGATACTACGAATACCCTGGGAGGTGAGAAAGCATGATCGACCGGATCGAGAAGAACTTCTTCGCATTGAACAGCTCTTACGAAGATGCCGAGGCGGTCATCTTCGGCGCCCCGTTTGACGGCACCACCTCTTTCCGTCCGGGAACGAGATTCGGGCCTTCCGCCATGAGGAACGAGAGCATCGGCCTGGAGTCCTTCAGCCCCTATCAGGATAAGGATCTCGAAGACGCACCGATCTGTGATTCCGGCGACTTGGATCTTCCTTTTGGAGATGCGGAAAAAGCCCTTTCTCTCATCGAAGAAGAGACTGCGCGGATCTTAAGCGACGGGAAACTCCCGATCATGCTCGGCGGCGAACATCTGGTGAGCCTGGGATCGTTTCGGGCAGTACAGAAGAAATATCCGGACGTAGTGGTCCTGCATTTCGATGCACACTGCGACCTTCGGGAAGACTATATCGGATCTAAACTCTCGCACGCCTGCGTGCTGCGCCGGATCCACGACATCGTCGGTGACGGCAGGATCTACCAGTTCGGTATCCGCTCGGGCACGAAAGAAGAATTCGAGTTTGCCAAAACTCATACGAAGATGGAGCGCTTCAGAGCCGATAATTTCGATGAGGTCCTCGCGCTCTTAAAGCTCTCCAAAAAGCCTGTTCCGGTCTATCTGACGGTGGACCTCGACGTACTGGATCCCCGGGAATTCCCGGGAACGGGGACCCCGGAAGCGGGCGGACTGTCCTTCGAGGAACTCCGGGTCTGTCTGATGCAGCTTCAGGACATCCACCTCGTGGGCATGGATTTTGTGGAACTCTCCCCGCCTTACGATCAGAGCGGATGCAGCACAGCGCTGGCGCTCAAGATCCTGCGGGAAACACTGATTATGAAATACGGAAAATGAGACGGCCTCGGGCCGAATTACAAATAGCAAAGGAGTGATTATTATGGGAAAAGCATTGATCATTGGTTGTGGCGGTGTCGCATCGGTTGCCATCGCGAAGTGCTGTCAGAACAGCGAGGTCTTCACGGAGATCATGATCGCGAGCCGAACGCTCAGCAAGTGTGACGCTCTTAAGGAGAAGCTTCAGCCGACGACAAAGACCATTATTCATACAAGACAGGTAGACGCGGATAAGGTGCCGGAGCTCGTGGCCATTATGGAAGAGTTCAAGCCGGACGTATGTCTCAATCTCGCACTTCCTTATCAGGATCTGACGATCATGGACGCCTGCCTTGCGACGAAGACTCCTTACGTCGATACTGCAAACTACGAGCCGGTCGATACGGCGAAGTTCGAATACAAATGGCAGTGGGCCTACCACGACAGATTCAAGGAGGCCGGTATCACCGCCCTTCTCGGATCCGGTTTTGATCCGGGCGTAACCGGCGTCTTCTCCGCATATGCGCTGAAGCACCAGTTCGATGAGATCAACTACATCGATATCCTCGACTGCAATGGCGGCGACCACGGCTATCCGTTCGCGACGAACTTCAACCCGGAGATCAACATCCGTGAAGTATCTGCCAAGGGCAGTTACTGGGAAGACGGCAAGTGGGTCGAGACCGAACCGATGGAGATCAAGAGAGTCTATAACTTCGATCAGGTCGGCGAGAAAGATATGTATCTCCTCCACCACGAAGAGCTTGAGTCCCTCGGCAAGAACATCCCGGGCATCAAGCGTATCCGCTTCTTCATGACCTTCGGCCAGAGCTATCTTACGCACCTCAAGTGCCTCGAGAATGTCGGCATGACATCCATCGAGCCGGTCATCTACGAAGGCCACGAGATCGTACCGCTTCAGTTCCTGAAGTTCATGCTCCCGGATCCGGCGACCCTCGGTCCGAGAACCGTCGGCAAGACCAACATCGGCTGTATCTTCAAGGGTAAGAAGGACGGCAAAGAAAAGAAGTACTATCTCTACAACGTATGTGACCATCAGGAGTGCTACAAGGAAGTCGGCTCTCAGGCCATCTCCTACACCACAGGTGTTCCGGCCATGATTGGCGCAATGCTCATCATGAACGGCACATGGAAGCGCCCGGGTGTTTATAACATCGAAGAGTTCGATCCGGATCCGTTCATGGATGCACTGAATAAGTGGGGACTTCCGTGGATCGAGGACTTCAATCCGGTAGAAGTAGAGTGACATCAGGACGAACAGACAGTTTGAGGGGCATATGAACGTATCGAACAGCATTGACGAAAAGAAGAGAAATCCCGGAGAGCTTTTGTTCTTTGCACTGTTTATTCCCTGGATCGCATTCTGCTTCCTGTGTGAATCGACATTCTCTTACAAGTATTTCGAAGATCTTGGCTCATTTTATCTGCTTCTGAAGATCGTCTTCCCGATGCTGATCGTATCGGTCAAGCTCCTGCTTCTCGACAAGCTCGACCTTCTTCGCAAACTGGCGCTGTTTTTAGCGCTGGCGCTGGCATTTGCGCAGTGCATCGCGCTGACATACTGTGATGATCTAATCCTTTGTGTAATTTTTGTAATAGGTGCCTTCGGGATCGACTTTAAGAAGATCCTGAAGGTCTACCTTTTTGAGACGCTGCTGCTTGTCGCTTTCACGACTATCGCCGCGATCACCGGCCTGATCCCTCACATCATCAGCCATCAGCGCGGAATAACAAGGTATTCTCTCGGAGCTATCTGGTGCACCGACTATGCCGCAAGGATCTTCTTCCTGATCCTCGTAGTGCTCTATCTATATAGTGCAAGAATGAAGATCTATCACTGGATCGGTGTTTTCGCCGTCGCCTGTGTTGTCTTCATATTCACTTTCGGAAAACTGGACTTTGCCTGCATGGTCATCGCCATCGCGGTCTTCTTCCTCCACGAACTGATTGAGAAGAAGGATAAGGAAAACAAGTGCCGGTCCTTCTGGGATTCTATGTTGGAAAAACTGGCGCCGTTCTTTACGCCGGTCGCGGCAGCGATCATGACGGTCCTGACGCTTCTTTATTCCTCTGATAACGCAATATTTTCCAAACTCAACAATGCGTTGTCATCCCGTCTTTCTCTCGGCCACCGGGCTTTCTCGGAGATCGGTGTAACCATTCTCGGACAGGAAGTAGAGTGGATCGGTATGGGTGGTGTCACGAATGACGTAGCCCCCAAGGGATATAATTTCGTAGACTGCTCTTATTTGAACATCCTCTTTACATTCGGAATACTCATCGCTGTCGCCTTGATCGCGCTTCATGCATATATGGCATATTCGCATCGAAAAGATCTGCGCTTTGTAATCGTGATCGCCATGATATCTTTAAACTGTATTGTGGCACATCACTTTATCGAAGTCGCCTATAATCCGTTCTGGGTGGCACTTCTTGCCGTTCCGTCCGTCGGCTTAAAAGCTTCGGCGGAATCGAAACATGAAAAAGCAGGCGTAAAGGAAGGATCGGATGAATAGATCAGGAAGTCTCTTTAAACATCTGGATTTCATTCTCCTGGATCTGCTCTGTGTGACGATCTCCTTTTTCGGCGCGTTCTACGGATACCACTATGCCAAATTAAGATACATCGCAAACTTCGATATGTATAACGGGGCTTACCGTGTCATCGTCGTACTCATCTTCCTGACGCACTTCTTCTATGCTTTCTCCGGAAGCATCTACTCTGGCATCCTTCGCAGAAACACAGCAGAAGAGATCCGCGGTATCGTCTGGCACAACATCAAACTTCTGGCCACAATCCTGATCGTGCTCTTCTTCCTGAAAGAATCCGCCACATACTCCCGACTGATCCTGGCAATCTTCTTCTGCCTTGATGTTTTCCTCATGTGCGTATGCAGAATGATACGAAAAAAGAGCCTTCTGAAGACGAAGAAGACGACTGCGAGACAGAGTCGTATGCTTCTGATCACAGAAAAAGAGTATGAAGAAGCACTGACTTCGCTTCTCGACCCAAAAGCCTACAGTGGCTATGAGCTGGCCGGATGTGCGGATAAGAACTCCTATAAGGATTTCATCAAAGAGAACGTAATCGACGAAGTATTCGTAAGTTATCCAGAAGGATCGGTAAGAAACGAGATCATTGAGACGCTGGTAGATATGGGACTTACGGTCCACATCGATATCGGCCAGTATCTCGAGAATACCCCGAATTCGCAGATGAATAACATCAACGACCGCTCCGTTATCACCACTGCGATCAACCCGATGACCTTCCGTCAGAAGTTCATCAAGCGCCTGATCGATATCCTCGGAAGCATTCTGGGACTCATCGTCACTGCGGTCCTGTTCCTCATATTCGCCCCGATCATCCTCATTCAAAGTCCGGGCCCCATCATCTTCAAGCAGAAACGCGTCGGCAAAAACGGCCGTATCTTCGACTTTTATAAGTTCCGCTCCATGTATCCGGATGCTGAAGAGAGAAAGAAGGCTCTCATGGATCAGAACAAGATGGAAGGTCTCATGTTCAAGATGGACCATGACCCCCGCATCTTCCCTTTCGGGCGATTCCTCAGGAAGACCAGTCTCGACGAATTCCCGCAGTTCTGGAATGTGCTTAAAGGAGATATGAGCCTGGTCGGTACCCGACCGCCGACGCTGGATGAATACGAGAAGTATTCTCTCTACCACGCCAGCCGCCTGTCCATAAAGCCGGGCATTACAGGACTCTGGCAGATCTCCGGAAGATCCGACATCACCAACTTTGAAGACGTCGTAAAACTCGACAGAGAATATATCCGCAACTTCTCTACATTTGAAGATCTTAGGATCATGTTCAAGACCATCGCTGTGGTCTTTACAGGAAAAGGATCAGTTTGATTTCAGGTACAGCGCTTTTAGAACCGCCGCATTCTCTTTAATATCGTAACCGGCTTCTTTCAGTTTCTGGCGGGCTTCAGAAGACTGCTCCATACGCATATTCCGGGCAGCTTCCGAAAGTATCATATCTGCCCATTTTTCTGGGTTCTCATCAAGCGATACATACGTAACAAGATCCGTCACCCTACATTCTTTTGTCACAGTATCTGAAAGAACACTGGGAAGTCCAGCCGCCTGCCATTCCATAACGACCAGAGGGAGTCCTTCGTAAAGAGAGGGGAGCACCATCACATCCAGCCCCTGCAGAATCTCGGGAACACGAGTCGTCTTGCCGGTGAAGAGGATCCTATCGAAGATCCCCAGTTCTTTTGCTTTCTCTTCGATCCGCGGACGCAGATCACCATCTCCGATCATGAACAATCTGATATCCGGATCTTTTTCCAGAAGAGCCGCATAGATTTTCAAAAGGAACTCGTGATTCTTAGCAGGAACAAATCCAGCCACATTCCCCACCGCCAGACTCTCACCTATCGAAAACTCCTCACGGACCAGTTTGCGAGCTTCATCCCGGAAACGGAACTTCTGGAGGTCTCGCCCATTATTCAATACCAGGAACGGCTTGTCTCCAAAAAGCCACTTCCCGGCTTCTTTTCCGCAAGCGACGGCATCCGTATATAGATGCTTAAACAGAGGTCGCAGCATGCGGTCAGCTTTGACATGTTCACACTGCGTATTATGAGAATGAGCGATCCTTCTTTTACAGCCGCCAAGCTTGGCCGCCAGCATCTCTACAGCCAGTGTGGCACTGTTGCCATGCGCATGAACAATGTCGATCTTTTCTTTCCGGATGAAGGATCTTAACTTGCGATAATAAGCGAAAAGAGACGACCGCCGGTCAGGAAGCGGCACCAGTTTGCATCCCCATGATAGAAGATCCTTCCGAATCGTTTCTTCCGTATGAATCGTATCTGCCACATAGAAATTCAGCCCGTCTCTGTCCATAGCACGGATATACTCGCAGACGACACTGGTAATTCCATCGAAGGAAAGCCCAACTGTGCTGATGATCAGTATCTTCATCTTCTCTCCATCAACTCCTATTTCCGGGCGAACATCTTATCTACGAGGTCAGATAGTTTTTCGTTAAATGCTGCGTTATTCGAACTGAGTTCGGAAGACATTTCCGCGATCTTCCTGTCGTAATTTGTTAGAAGATCTCCCAGTTCCTCCACGTCCTCGATAACAAGGATATTCTTCTGCCGCTCCGCCACAGCTCTGGCGAACTCGACCTGATGATCATTGACATGCTCGTCGTATTTCTTCTGTCTCGGAACTACGATCGGGATCTTCTTTTCCTGAAGAGGCATGATAAAAGAACTCGGGCCGCCATGAGTAATAACGATCCTGGCCTCCTTAACAAATTCCAGCATCTGCGGATACGGATAAAGCTTGCTCCACTTGCAGTTCTTCGGTTCATAGGTGGAAAAGCCGGTCTGGATCACGACTTCTTCATCGCAATTTCCCGCCCACTTGTCCATATATTCCACGAGCCTGTTAAATGGCTGTTCATGTGTTCCTACAGTTACAAAGATCATTTCTTCTCTCTTTTCTTGCCCGGCTCTTTTAGAAAATGCTTCCCAGATTGACGGCCTTTTTATAGACCTTCTTCATCTCTTCCCACTCGACGATAAAAAGATCCGTGACCGGATAGCAGAGTCTTCCGGAGATCGTCGGCTTATCGATACGGTCGAATACTTCTATGTAGATCGTCTTCGCTCCCATCATTTTCCCGATCCAGAAAAACGGAATTGCCGGAGCAGCACCGGATGTGATGATCAGTGTCGGACGTTCTTTTCTTAAGATCTTGATCGCGCGGTGGGTGTTGATGATCAATGCCTTGATGCTGCGATTGGAAGGATAGTAGACAGGATACATTTTCTCCCCGGCAAGAATGCTTCTGGCGTCTTCCTTATCAAATGTCGCCCAGAACCTTTCCTTGTCCTGCCAGAAAGGTTTTAACATATATAAATGCGTAAGATGTCCGCCGGAAGAACCCACTAGACACACTTTGATTTCTTTCTGTTTTTTAGCCATTGATCGTTCTTATCCTGCCAATCGTCCGAAACGCAAATCTGCTCTAAAACACATTGTAAAAGAATGCTTTCATATGGTCAACCAACGCTCTTTCTTCTAGAAAAGAACCATTCCCGAGAGCCTACTCTGCCTTCTTTTTCCGAAGGATCCTGCCGATGTCCTTATACCAGATAAGCACCACATATGCCCCCACCATGAGCACATTCAGAACTGTCATATAGATGCTGTGCATATAGTAAAGCGCGACCGCCGGAATTGCGATCAAAAGATTCAGAAGTGCCGCTCGGACACTCAGCTTCAGACTGACATATTTCTGCACATCTTTATATCTGTAAACAGACATGATAAGGAAGGACATGAGCGTACTCAGCGCCGCTGCCCAGACTCCTATGAAATGGATCAGGGATACGTTGATGACGACATTCAGGATACCGGCCCAAAGAGACGTGATGGCTACTTCCTTCGTCTTCTTCTTCGCAATATAGATTGCGCCGATAAAGGTAACGACGATATTGAAGAACATACCGATCAAAAGGATCGGTATGTAGTTATACGCAGAGAAATACTCTTCTTTTCCGACGATCAGGAACAGGATCGGCATACCGGCGATCATAAGGAGCGCGATGCTTGAGAATATCTTTATGATCTGGTTAAACGTACTGCTGAAGTATGTATCCCTGTCTTCATCTTCAATGTGAAGAGAGGCAGACTCTGTCCAGGATAGATTGAACACACCATATACCTGACTGATGATGTTGGAAAAAGTATTCGCCACCGCATAGACACCGTTTGCCGACATATCGATAAAAATCGTGATCAGCGTCCTGTCGGAAACATTGATGATCCACCAGATCAGACTATTAGGGACAAGCGGCATCGAGTATTTCAGCAAAGCAGCGATCTCACTCTTTTCGACCGTGCTGACTTTTATGTTCTTATAGGCCTTTTCCCGAATAAGAAGGAACAGTACGTTTGCCAAGTTTGCGATCGCCGTAGCCAGAAGGATTCCGGATATCCCCGTCTTCAGAATCAGAAGGAAGATCAGGTTCAAGCCCACTGTCGTCACACCGGTGATGATGCATCCGATAGAATATCCGAGATTATCACCCAGTCCTCGCGCTACCTGGAGCATGAAGTGCGAATATAAAGTCGCTACGACGCACAAGATCACAAACGGAAGATACGGGATCGTGACAAAGCGGCTGACGATCAGGAAGATTACGAGGAAAAACAGTGTCGAGCCGGTGATGGTGACAAGCGAATTCGAGATGATTGCCGTCTTTCGTTTCTCATCCTTCCGATTATCCAGAATATAGCGGAAGGCACCCATCTCGATCTGGAATCCGATCAGCGGAAGGGCAAGTGCCACATACGTCGTGATCAGATCAACGAGACCATACTCATTCGACGGAAGCACATGCGTATATAGCGGAAGCATAAGGAGCGAGATCAGCTGTGTACACACTTTCCCGATGAGGATAATGACTGTATTTTTAACTAGTTCTCGTTCTTTCGTCATCTTTTTCCAGCCGGGGCTTTGAACTGGGACTTCCACTCCCGGATATTCTCTTCCTTAATGTTGATATTAGTAGAAAAACTGCTGTTGATCAGGCTGTCCAGACCACTCAGATCGGCGCGATCCACCACGACCAGATTGTATGTCTCTTTCATATCCTCCGTCCGGTTATCCACCGACAGGATGATACTTCTCTTCTTTTTCTGCATCGCGAAAAGACCCGCATGCAAACGAGTTCCTACGTAATCCAGACTGTCGGTTTCCATAAGGAACTGGCGGTACTGATCAAGGGAGGATCCGATGATCGTGATCTTGTCCAGATCCATGATCGTCTTAAGATAGTCATAATCGTCCGCACCCTGGATCCAGCAGAAGACCTTGGCGTAGTTATCGAGCAGGCACTGGATCATTTCCTTGTCTTTTTGCGGATCCGTTTTGTAGTCCGTGATCGTAAAAAGAACGTTCTCCCCTTTTCCTTCCGGGATCTGACTGCAGTGTTCCTTAGTCAGACACCACATTGTCGCACAGCCGGTATTGATCGCTCGAAATCCCAGCGATTCAATAAGTTCTTTCGTGCTCTCATCACGGGCAGAATGGATATGCTCTTTACTCAGCACTTTTTTGAAGAGCATCTTTGTATAAGGATCCATATTCGGGCGGTTTTTCGCAGAACCGGCGCCAACCAGGATCGTATTTTTATACGGCTTGCAGTTAAAAATATTCGCATTGAAATTCGGCCACAGACGGAAGATCAGGTGATACTGGAGGATATTCGTTCCAGCGAAAAACTTGTATTTTGCCTGCTGGCAATAACTGAAAAGCGGGTTACCCTTCATATTCTGATAGAAATGCGTGACAGGTGTATGGGTCGCAAGTTTGATCAGAAAGTCATCTTTGATGATCTCTTTCAATTCTCTTTCCACAGACTCACAGATTATATAATCGCCCATATTGAGGCTTCCACACGAAGTGTCAAACAGAATGTTCTTATCCATAAGGGTCCTTTGAAATGCTCTTTTGTATCCTATCCGATTTATTCAGGACTATTTTAGCACAACTGCGTGTTTGACGTATTTCTTAACAGCATTTTTAGCATTTTCCTTTCTTCCTGCTTTCATTTATAATCAATTCCGTAGAAAGTGTTTAGGGAGGTATATTATGCAGGAGATCCATTCTTTGGAGAAGATCCCGACGCCGGCTTTTGTGATCGACATGAAGGCCCTGATCCGTAATGCCTCGATCCTAAAAGACGTATCGGACCGCTCCGGGGCGCATATCCTTCTGGCGCAGAAAGCTTTCTCGTGCTATTCGACCTATCCCGAGCTCAGCAAGTACCTTTCCGGCACGACCGCCAGCGGCTACTGCGAGGCGCGTCTCGGCTACGAAGAGATGGGCAGGCCTTTTGGAAAAGAAACCCACGTCTATGCACCGGCCTTCACTTCCGAAGATATGGAGAAGCTCCTTCCGATCTGTGATCACATCATCTTTAACTCGGTAAGCCAGTGGAAAGCCCACCGCGAACGTGCCCTTTCCTTCGCGAAAAGCACCGGCACCGCATCTTCTTGCGGCGCTTCCGCAGACACTTGCGCTACTTCCGACTCTTCCGCTAATCGCCCGTCTTTCGGCCTTCGCATCAACCCGGAATATTCCGAGATCGAGACCGATATCTATAATCCCTGTGTAAAGGGATCCCGCCTCGGCATCCTTCGTGAACTTCTTGACCAGAAGCTGGGCGCCGCCCCCGTCACTGAAGAGATCTGGAATTCTTCCATCTTCTCAGGTATCGAAGGTCTTCACTTCCATACCCACTGCGAGCAGGGCTTCGAGCCACTGTTCCGCACGATCCGGGTCATCGAAGAAAGATTCGGCGATCTCCTTTCACTCCCGCAGATCAAGTGGCTGAACCTCGGCGGCGGACACCATATCACCAAAGATGACTACGACAGAGAAGGCCTGATCTCCGAAGTGAAAAGGCTTTCCGAAAAAAATAATGTCACCGTATATCTTGAGCCCGGAGAAGCCGTGGCCATCGACGCCGGTTATCTCGTCGGTACCGTCCTCGATATCGTCGAGAACGGCATGAAGATCGCCATCCTCGATGTCTCCGCCGCATGCCACATGCCGGATGTACTCGAGATGCCCTACCGCCCGCCGCTTCAGGGTTCTTTTGACGCGGAAGAAAAACCATATACATACCGTCTGGCGGGAAATACCTGTCTGGCCGGCGATGTCATCGGAGATTACTCTTTTGAGAAAGAGCTCACGGTCGGCGACCGGCTCTACTTCACGGACATGGCCATGTACACCATGGTAAAAGACAACACGTTCAACGGGATGCCGCTGCCTTCCATCTGGAAAATGGCGGAAGACGGGATATGCACCCCCGTTAAGCAATTCAGTTACGAAGATTTTAAGGAGAGACTATAAATGAAGAAGAAACTGATACCTGTTCTGGCTGTAGCGATGTCGGTCGCTCTGGCTTCCTGCTCTTCCGAGAAGGTCGAAGAAGGAAAGGAAAAAGTACGGAAAAACATAGAAAATGACATCGATAAGATTTCCAGTGCTTTAGACTCTTATATCGATGATGAGACCGATCTTTCGCTCATAACGGATGCGCCCACAGATACGACGCCAAAAGATCCGACGCCGACCACTACGGCAGACGAAAGTGAGAAGGACACCCAGGCTTCGGACAGCACCGCCAGCCCTGCACCCGCAGACTTTTCTCCGGACTTCACCTTCACCATCTACGATATGGCCGGGAATGCCTACGATGAGAGCATTTTTGCAGAACATCAGGTCACCATGATCAATTTCTGGGAGCCCTGGTGCGGTCCCTGCGTCGCCGAGATGCCGGAGCTCGAAAAGCTCTACGAAGACTATAAGGACAAGGGTCTTCTGATCATCGGGGTATTCTCCTCGACAGATACGCTCGACGATGTCAACAAAGTCCTGAATGACGCGAAGATCACCTATCCGATCCTGATCTACGACTCGGTCTTCGATCAGTTCCAGACCGGTTATGTGCCGACGACCATTTTCGTCGACCAGAACGGACACATAATCCCGGAGAGCAACGGTTACGGGGACAATGTCGTCGTCGGCTCCGCATCCTACGATGACTGGGCCGCTATCGTCACTAAGTACTTGAAGTGATTCATCTCAATGCGCTTGGAGGGGCATTTTATGAAAAAGGTATATAGCTTAATCGTCATTTTGGTCCTGTGTCTTTCACTTCCCGGATGCATTCCGCTCTGGGCGCTGAACGAAAAGACCTATCCGCAGATCTCTTTTTCCGTCACGGACTTGAGCGGGAATATAATCACAGAGAGTGTTTTTGCCGAGCACAAAGTCACCATGATCAATTTCTGGGAACCCTGGTGCAGTCCCTGCGTCCATGAGATGCCGGACCTCGAGCTCCTCTATCAGGCATATAAAGACGACGGATTCTACATCATCGGGATCTACTCTTCCACGGACATGCTGAGCAGTGTTAAATCAATCGTGCAATCCGCCGGAACGACGTATCCCATCGCCGATTACTGCGATACCTTTGATCAGTTCCAGACAGGATATGTCCCGACAACGATCTTTGTCGACCAGAAAGGTCAGGTCATGAAAGTCAAAGGCGGCACTTCTCTTACAGGCGCCCGCTCATTTACTGACTGGGGTTCGATAGTCAGCGATCTTCTGTAAGCTCACTTCTTTCGAAAAGCCTTTATGGAGAAGCATTTTCTGATCAAAAAGAATATCGCAGCCGTTCTTCTGCTGCTTTTGGGCGTCGGACTGATCGTCTTCGGGATCTCCTCCGGTCAAGCCAAGTCCGTCTTCAATAAGGCGGTCCGCATCTGCATGGAGTGTATCGGCATTGGATAAAGACATTTCTAAAATGACCAGCGTTTCGGAAAAGCACGACTTCAATGATCAGGAAAGCCGTTCTCCCCGCGCGCGCCGAAGCCATGGTGCTGCTGCCCGTTATGGGATCCAGGCGGTCGCCACGCTCATCCAGAACGCGAACTTCAAGGGCTTTTTCACTGGGAAGATCTATACCGGTCAGACTAAAAATGTCTGTGTCCCGGGCTTAAACTGCTATTCGTGCCCCGGCGCTGTCGGCGCCTGTCCGGTCGGATCTCTGCAGAATTTCCTGAGCGGCCTTACGTTCCGCTTCCCTTACTATGTGCTGGGTCTTCTTATCTTCTTCGGCGCGGTTCTCGGGAGAATCATATGCGGCTTTCTCTGCCCGTTCGGATTCATCCAGGATCTTCTCTATCTCATTCCTTTTTACAAGAAGAACCGCTTCAAGGCCGACAGGGTCCTGCGCTATCTGAAGTTCGCAGTGCTTCTGATCCTCGTTATCCTTCTGCCCATAAGCCTCAAGCTGACACCCGCATTCTGTAAATACGTCTGCCCCTCCGGCACGATCGCCGGCATCCTCTCCTATATCACCCAGCCGGTGATCCGCTCGCAGTTCGGCTGGCTTTTCAGCTGGAAACTGATCGTCCTTCTGATCGTCGTCGTTTCGGGACTTATCGTGTACCGCCCCTTCTGCAAGTACCTCTGCCCCTTAGGCGCCTTCTACGGTCTCTTTAACCGCTTCTCCCTGATCCGCATGCACCTTAGCGAAGAAAAATGTGTCCACTGCAGCGCCTGCGCAAATGCCTGCAAGATGAATATCGACCCGAGCAGAACACCTAACAGTATGGAGTGCATCCGCTGCGGCGACTGTGTCCGCGCCTGCCCACAGAAAGCACTCCATATCGGCGTGAAAGAAAAGTAAAACTGTACCGAATGTAATCAGACGGAAAATTTGGCCAGCGCATACTCGAATTGACCCTGCCCCTCTGTGCCAAGATCAACCAGTACCGCGTAGTCTCCTTCCGGAAGTGGTGCATATGTCAATGGCAGATCAACGCTTTGCCCTTCAGGAAGAATATACCCGAGAGCGGTATAGGCCATATGCGCAATCGTCGGATCTGCGGGAACGTAATACCAGGTTCCGTTGATCTTCTTAACAATATGCGCGCCACCGTTGCCATATGTAAGTTCAGAAACAGATTCATTCGTGATCGTGACCGTGAGCTTCTTTTCATCCAGGGATTTAAACTTCGCACTCCATCCCTGCGCCTCCCGGATATTCCAGTCATTCTCCGTATAACTTTTCTTTAAGTAGTCATCCAGTGTCATCATGTTCTCCGGATTCCACTTCCCGTTCCAATACGCATTTACACGAGAGTATACGAACATCATTTCTCTTGCGTACTTACTATCGAAGAATTCACCAAAGCTTTTGCTGATCTTCGGCATATCGATATTACACGTGAGGACGTCTCCGGTCCATGTGATCAGGTATCCGTTCGACCAGAAGGCATTCCACTCGAAATGCACATTTTTAATTTCTTCATCTGTCATCTGCGAATAATCTTCTACAGTTGAATCCAAAGCCTGAAGGTAAAATTCGTAGACCGGATATTCGATCTTGGACGGATCCCAGTCATCCACATACTTCATGTCCGCATCGCATAACGCATTGACGAGCTCTCTCATTTCTTCATGAAAAGAGTTTATGAGGCAGTTTTCTCCATCGAGAAACTGTATCTCTCCCTGAAGATGGTACTTCTCGTCCTCTGTTTTTTCTTTCAGTTTGGATATCACTTCCAAAGTATCGTGTTTTCCCACGCTTTTCGCCCCCGATTTTTTCGCACATCCGGGAATCGCCGGGATGCTGATAAGAAGACTTGCAGAAATTCCAATCGCCAATAACCTGTTTTTAATACCCATTTTCCATGCCACCTTTCTCTTACTTTATAGCATCTTCCATCCTTATAAACAATATAATCGAGAAAACCTTACAGCGCTCCTTCCGGGTTTTTTCATCTCGAAAAGACCCATTTTGCAACATTCGAGGTTTCAAGTTTCATAATGCCATTTTTGCCGCAGCACGCCGTTGATATCGTATTTATCAGCATATTCCGACATATACCCGCATCTTTTCCGAGATCTCCCGCGTTAAAAAACATGCTGTTTTTTGCAACGTTTTTTATTCTTCTTGCAAAAACACGTTCTTTTCTATTTGCAAATGACTTTAGGGGTTGTATAATGACAAATGTTGAGCCAGAAGTCTGGGGATCGGATCTTTTCAAGAAGAAAGACGACCCGGAAGAAGGCAATTTGATTTCAGTTTATATATGGAGGAATAAAGCTATGGCACTTAAGAATGAGTATGTAAAGCGTGTCTATGAGAAGATCCTGCAGAAGGATCCGTATGAAAAAGAATTCCATCAGGCAGTTCTCGAGGTTCTCGAATCTCTCGAGCCGGTTATCGACCGTCACCCGGAGTATGAAGAAGAGTCTCTCCTGGAGAGAATGGTTGAGCCGGAGCGTATCATCACATTCCGTGTTCCGTGGCTGGACGACAATGGCAAAGTACAGGTAAACCGTGGTTTCCGTGTACAGTTCAACTCCTCTATCGGACCTTATAAGGGCGGTCTCCGTCTGCATCCTTCCGTTAACCTTTCCATCCTGAAGTTCTTAGGTTTCGAGCAGTGCTTCAAGAACTCCCTCACCTCTCTTCCGATCGGTGGTGGTAAGGGTGGTTCCGACTTCGACCCGAAGGGCAAGTCCGACCGTGAAGTTATGCGTTTCTGCCAGAGCTTCATGACAGAGCTCAGCAAGCACATCGGTCAGTTCACAGACGTACCGGCCGGCGATATCGGAACAGGTGCTCGTGAGATCGGTTATATGTACGGTCAGTACAAGAGACTCAATAACGACTACGTTGGCGTTCTTACAGGTAAGGGCCTCTCCTGGGGTGGTTCTCTTGCTCGTACAGAAGCTACAGGTTACGGCCTCTGCTACTTCGTAGATGAGATGCTCAAGGCTAAGGGCACTTCTTTTGAAGGCAAGACAGTTGCTATCTCCGGTTCCGGTAACGTTGCTATCTTCGCTTGTGAAAAGGCAACACAGCTCGGCGCTAAGGTCGTTACACTTTCTGACTCTAACGGTTTCATCTATGATGAGAACGGCATCAACCTCGACGTTGTTAAGGAGATCAAGCTTGTTAAGCGTGGAAGAATCAGCGAGTATGTTGCTGCTGTTCCGTCCGCTCAGTACACAGAGGGTGCTCGTCCGTGGAGCGTGAAGTGCGACATCGCTCTTCCGTGCGCAACACAGAACGAACTCGACATCGACAATGCTAAGGCTCTCGTTGCTAACGGCTGTAAGTTCGTTGGTGAGGGTGCTAACATGCCGACAACTCCGGATGCTACCATCTACTTCCAGCAGAACGGCGTATACTTCGCACCTGGTAAGGCTTCCAACGCCGGTGGTGTTGCTACCTCCGCTCTCGAAATGTGCCAGAACTCCGCTCGTCTGTCCTGGACATTCGAAGAAGTTGACGCTAAGCTCAAGGGCATCATGCAGAACATCTACAAGAACGCTTCCGCAGCTGCTAAGGAATACGGTGATCCGGACAACCTCGTTATGGGTGCTAACATTGCCGGTTTCCAGAAGATCGCAGACGCTATGATGGCTCAGGGTATTGCTTACTAATCGATACTCGCGATACAAAAGCAAATCGAAAGGATCCTGCTTCGGCGGGATCCTTTTTTTGTTTGTCCTTCGCCTGCTCTCAAGTGTGGTACTAGACAGGCAGCAAAACTCAGGTTAGTACCATCAGGCAATAAAAGAGGTAGGATCAAACGGTGTTTTTTCATCATTTGATCCTACCTGATTTGTTAGGAAGTGTAATTATGGAAACGAAATGTTTATCTGTGGGATGGCGGTCGGCCACACACGGTAACGAGCCAAGCGAAGTGGTTAGTCACTCAATGCTGCCGGCCGCGCAAAGCTAATCAGCCTTCAATGTTGATCGTGTTGTTTTCCGGAAGATTCAGTTCCTTCTTCGGTATATCGAGTTTCAGGACACCGTCTTCAAACTTCGCCTTCACGTCATCCTTACTGACGTTCGCGCCGACGTAGAAAGATCTGGACATCGCACCGGCATATCTCTCCTGGCGGATGATCCTGCCCTTCTTATCCTTCTTCTCCTGATCGAGGCCCTTCGCCGCACTGATCGTCATGTAGCCGTCCTCGAGCTTTACATTGATCTCATCCTTCTTAAAGCCCGGAAGGTCGATCTCGAGTTCATAGTTCTCGTCCGTCTCGTTGACATCGGTCTTCATGACGTGACTTGCATTCTTACCGTAGAGCCTCTTGTCTACATTCGCGAGTTCCCGCATCGGGAAGCCCATCCAATCATCAAATAAGTTCTCACCAAATAACGATAACATACATCATTCCTCCTTTATCATGTTATCGGACTTGGGGGCGGAGGTCTTATTCCTAAAGGATCTTCGTTCCTTTGTTCGACTCCTATTATAGTCCCGGAATTAGCACTGTCAAGACGAGAGTGCTAATTCAACCTGCACAGATTTTCCCTCTCGGAATTGTGCACATTTTGATTCGTCATTTTGCCCGAAAAGCAATATAATATAGGGGGTTGTGCAATTTGGGGAGGTGGTTTAATGAAGAAACGTCTGCTTGCTTCACTGGCATCTTTTATGTTTATCCTGAACACATTTGCCGGTACCGGATCAGCTGAACCTACGGACCGTGTGGATCCCACCGATGTTACATCTGCGGAATACGGGAACGGCAGCATAGAGATCATCGCCTATTCTCCTTCCGGAGAATTCAGTCCCATGCTCCAGGATTTTTTCGTCAAGAACCCGGATCTGAATTCGAAATACAAGGTTATTTCCTATAGGATGGCCGACCCATCCGGCAATACCTATGACACCCTCTGCTCCATGCTCGACAGCAAGGATAAGAAACCGGATCTTTATATCTCCGAATCAGGTTACGCGTATGATTTCATCAACGGGAAATATGCAGATTATGCCGCCGATTACTCTGATTTTATCGACAATCTGGATTCGAAGATCAACAAGGCCGAGCTCGCCAGATATTCGGTGGAGATGGGCACGGACAAATCCTCTCATATAAAAGCACTCAGCTACCAGAGTACCTTGAGCCTTTTCTACTACAGGCGCTCGATCGCAAAAGAGGTATTCGGAACAGACGATCCGGATTCCGTCATGGATGAGATCGGCGGCGGAACAGGAAAATGGGATAAGTTCCTCGAAGCATGCGAAAAGATGAAGAGCAAAGGCTATGCCATGGTCTCTTCGACCGGTGACTTATGGAACGCGAGCGTATATGGTTCAGAGACACCCTGGGTGGTTGATGGCACGCTCCGGCTGGATCCTGAGCGAGCCACTTTCATGGATCTTGCAAAGATCATCGAAGATAACGACTATTCTAACCACAAATCCGTATGGTCTTATGCCTGGTATGCGGATATGAACGGCACGGGATTAAACGATATCACGAAAGAGCCGAGAGAGGTCTTCTCCTTTTTAGGACCTACCTGGTTCCTCTATTATGTGATCGCCCCCCAGAATGCATCCGGAACTTATACCTATGGAGACTGGGGCGCATGCCTGGCGCCCGTTTCTTTCGCCTGGGGCGGCTACTGTGTATCCGCGGCAAAGAAAGGCGTGGAAAATCCTTCCAAGAAAGAGTTCATCTCCAGATTTGTCGAATGGATCACGCTCGATACCTCTGACACCGGTTACCAGTTCGGATACGCTTCAGGGCTTTACACCACCGATGGTACTAAGGAAGCCGTTGTTTCAGGAAATGTTCTGGAAAAAGCCGACGGATCTTCTGATATGCTCGGCGGGCAGGATCCTTTCCCCTACATCAAAAAGGCCGGAGCCCTGGCCCCCGGGTCATATGTGATTCCTCGCGAGTACAACAGTATCGACGCTGATTTCCTCTCTTCCGTGGATCGGTATGTAAGTGGAAAACTATCCAGAGAAGAAGCATTCGCCGATTTCCAGGACATTATTGCTTCTTATGGCGGAATCGATGTAAAATCACAATTCGTTGTCCCGGATCCGGTACTCACCGCACCGGACGCACTTCCTTCGACTGTAACTCCGACTCCGGTACCCACGCAGCCACCGGCGACACCCACGCCCACCGTCACACCGGCTCCGACGGATGATACGGACGTGACAGACCCGGATGATCCCTCTACAGCCACTTCGAAAGCGAAGAAGAAAAAAAGCAAGAAAAAGAAGGTCACAGAACCTGAAGATCCCGGCAAGAAAGCAATCATCCCGGCTGTGATATCTGTCATCGCTTTCGCAGCAGTCTGCGCTACCGTCGTAACGATCGTCTATGTTAAGGATAACAAGAAGAAGAGGGATCAGTCTTCATCCTCATCCAAATAGCCGGTCACGGCATTGTCGAGTCTTGCCGCGATGTCATAGACATCCTGCTTCAACTCATAAAAACCTGTAAGCGGAAGATCCTTCGCCAGTGCGGAACCGCCCTTGAGCAGGGCTTCCCAGTCCGCAAGAGATCTCTCGAAGAAGAATGCCTGACGGCTCTCTTCCGATCCGACAACACAGCCGATCGTATCACTGTAAGCGAGCACTGTCTGCTTGAACTGCGGGATACGGATGAGTTCACCGGCGGACAGTTCCCACTCGGGAACAGGTTCCAGATCTACTGCATCCACATAAGGCATGGTCTCACCGTTTCCGGTCACGCGAAGCTCTTCACGGAGCTCCTCACGGACTTCCATCAGGACCTGTCCGAGAAGATTCTCGCCGCGCCACTTGGTGATGTCCTGCACTTCCGGATCAGATGTCGAAAGCAGGATTCCCCAGTCCTTATCACGCGGAGAACACTCTGCCAGGATCGCATTTCCGGTCGCAAGGAGCGTGTCCATCATCTGGGGATTCTGGGAGAACTTGGCGCGGATGCCGCGCTTAACGACTACAAAACGGGTCTTCTTCCAGAGCGCCGCATCGAATCCGTCGAAGAATTCTCTTCCGAGGATCTTGCACTGCTCCGGGTCGGCGGTATGCATGATCTCATCGCCGAGCGCCGTCTGGCCGAACATCATGACCTTCTGGTACATCATAAACTGTTCCGAGTGTAAATAATGGCGTCCGGCATAATCAAACTCCGCCGGATACCAGTTGCAGAAGCAGCCGTTTTCCTCATACTCTCTATGGAAACCGATGATCTCATTCTTCATGGCCGAACCTCCTTCGCACTCGGATAATTACAGCCTTATTATAACAGGAAAGCACTGTTTTCGCACTTATGCAGATTCACTCTCTGACGAAGTCGTCTCTCCGGGCTTCCGGCATGGAGCCGTCCGGAGGGGTCATCCCCTCCGGAAACTGTCCGTCAGAATCTCCGTTCTGAAAGTTCTTGCCGCCGCGTCCGTTAAAGCCGCTCCGGCCGCCCATCTGTCCGAAATCCTGATTGGTAAGCTCGGTCACTTCTTCGCCGTTCACGATAACCTTGCCGCCGTTAAGCTTGCCTTCGTTATCGTAGTCGAACGGGAACTGTGCGCTGACTTCGACCGTTCCGCCGTTGATATAGAGGTTGCCGTTGGCATCGATGCCGTCTGTATCGCCCTGCGCCATCGTGATCTTCACGTTGCCGCCGTTGATCTCCACCGTCGGATAGTACGCATCTGACTTCTGTCCTGCGTTGATTCCGTCATCACTTGCGTTGATCGTAAAGTCTCCGTCGTTGATCATGACGTAGGTACCCTCGAGACCCTCGGCTCCGTCGATTGTGAAGGTGCCGCCCTCGAACTCGAGCATGCCGTCTGTATGGATCGCATCGTCCTTACAGGCGATGGTATATGTACCGGCCGTAAACAGTGCGGAATCGTTCGTGTTGATGCCGTCTTCCTTCGCATTGATCACGTAGGTGCCTCCGGTCATGACCAGATCATCCTTGCACACAATGCCGTGTCCTGCAGGCGAATCGATCGTGACACTTCCGGATCCGTTAATGGTCAGGTCATCTTTACTAAAGATGACGCTGTCGATATCGTTGCTGTCTATCGCGGTAAAAGCACCTCCATTGCTGAGCTTGTTCTCACCTTCAAGTGTGATGTACACCTCATCCGCAGAGATCACGTAGATCGCCGCAGAAGTCTCACTGTTGATCGTGCAGTCGCGAAGTACGAGATGCACATCTTCCTCCGAACTGACATTGATGATGATCATGCCGTTATTCGTCGAACCGGTCACGATATACGTACCTTCTTTTGTAATGTTGATCTTCCCGCAGTTGTCGGTAAGCTCGATCTTCTCCGACTCCGCCTCATTGTAAGATATATCCTGGTCCTTATCCGTCAGTTTCAGCAGCTCTACGGATCCAGAAGATCCGTTCCCGGAAGAGACGTTTGCTGCGGTTCCGTCCGGTGTCGTCTGACCGTCTGTTCCCTGGTTATTCTCCGTGGAGCTTTCAGTTGAGGAAGACTTGCTCTTGCACGATGCCAGGGCGAGGGATCCTCCTGCGAGAAGTGTCGCACTTACCGCCAGTGCCAGGATCTTATTTCTATTCATGTATACTTCTCTTTTCATTTTTTTCTCCTTTCAAAATTCCTTTCAATAATTCATTCAAAGTTCCTCATTCTCTCTCGGCATGATCACCGACAGCTGGATCTCCAGATTGCCGTTCCTGCACCGAAGCGCGTCGATCAGTGCTTTTTCCGCAGAAGCTTCCTTCAAAGTAATGTCATAGGACAGTTTGAAGATCGAGCCCATGCCCGCAGTCTTGGCGGCCATGAGACGGTGGGATGTCGTATACTCGGCGAAGACCCCGTCGAACTCCTTCATGTAGTCCACATTCTCCGGAACCGCGATGCGGAGGCTCTTTCGAAGACTGTTGTCCTCCTCGCCGAAGCCGATCATGCTGTAGAGCAGAAGAACGATGCTGAGGATCAGGACGAAGATCGCAGCGTAGATCAGGAATCCCATTCCGCAGAGAAGGCCCGTCGCCATGGCGATAAAGATCGCGACGATCTCCTTGGCGGTGCCGGGCGCCGAACGGAATCTTACGAGGCTGAAAGAACCTGCGACGGCGACGCCTGCGCCGATGTTGCCATTGACTGCCATGATGACCACACAGACCACACACGGAAGGATCGCAAGCGTGGCAAGGAAGCTTCTGCTTCTTCTGGATCTGTACATGTATGCCATCGCGAATAGAAGTCCGAGAAGGAGTGCCGCGGCGACCGGCAGTAGAAATCCGGTATAAGATACAGTGGTGTTTCCCATCAGAGTGTCGAAAATATTGTCAGGCATAAAGCAAGCCTCCTTTCAGATCTTTATCGGGAGAACCGCTCGAAGCGATCTCATCCTTATAGTATTTTCCGTACTTGGAAAAAGAACTCTTCACGATTCCGTTTTCCGAAAAGCACCGGGCGAGCCACATCGGGATCGCTCCGTCTTTGCTGACCTTCACTTCCATGACCGTCAGGCTCTTGTCGAGGACCGGCGTCCCATACACCGGGGACCTCAGGAACAGGTCATCTTCTCTTGCCAGGATATTGGTATCCAGCGTGATCCGGAGTCCTGACTGTTTCTCTTCTTCACTGACCGGAGTGTAGGCTTCTCTGTCGTAACTTAGGAACACCTTCGGTGCCAGCTCCGACTTTCTGTAGCGGGCGAGGAAATAATCGATCTCTTTTCCGATCTGACGGAAGTTCGGCTGTCCTGCCACATCACCGGGATCCGGCATCTCGCCGCCGGCACAGAGCCAGTCTATCGACTGGAACATGGGAACCTCGACTCTTCTCTTATAAACGATCCCCCGGTACTTTTTCTTCAGTTCTACAAAGACATCCTCTGTGGGACCCACCTGCCTGTAGCTTCGGATCCGGATCTTCTCTTTATACTCAGGACCTTCGAGCGAGGTGCGGATCAGATCGTACCCGCCGGTGTCCAGATAGATATTGCGGATGGTGGTCTTTCCGTACTGATCGATCATCATACGGCCTTCCATTGTCCGGAGCACCGCTTCTCTTTCCGCCGGTTCCAGGATGTATTTCTTTTCATATCGTTCAAAAACCATCTGCGTCGACATGTACGTGACCTCCTTCCGCTTTAATCTTGATTTAAGGTTAGCATGCTAAACTTAAGCCAACCTTAAAGCAGGAAAGACTTCCAAAATCCCGTAGCCACAGTGCTTTTCACGTACGGAAGCGAAAAGGTTTATAATATTAAAAAGTGATTCATATTAGAAAAGGAGTCCGATCATGCGTATACTTCTGGCCGAAGATGAGAAATCCATGTCGCGCGCGCTGTGTGCGATCCTTACGAAGAACAACTATTCCGTGGAAGCCGTCTACGACGGTCAGGATGCGCTCGACTATCTTCTCGGCGGCGAATATGACTGTGCCATACTGGACGTCATGATGCCGAAGATGGACGGGTTCACGGTGCTTCAGAAGATCCGTGAGAAAGGGATCACGATCCCGGTCATGATGCTCACTGCGAAGTCCGAAGTCGACGATAAGGTTGAAGGACTCGACCTCGGCGCGAATGATTATCTGACGAAGCCATTCGAGAGCCGCGAGCTTCTCGCAAGACTCCGCGCGATCACCAGAAACACCACGACCGCTCCGGACAATACGCTGCGGTTCGGAAACATCGATCTTAACAGAAGTACGTTTGAGCTCAGCGGCCCGCAGGGTTCGGTAAGGCTTGCCGCGAAGGAATACCAGATGATGGAATACCTGATGGCGAATCCCGGTGCCCTGATCTCAACCGACCGCTTTATGGAGAAGGTCTGGGGACTTGATTCCGACGCCGATATCAACGTCGTATGGACGAACCTCTCCTACCTCAGAAGAAAGCTTAGTTCGATCGGCGCCAACGTTAAGATCAAGGCGGCAAGAAATGCCGGCTATTCCCTGGAGATCGACTCATGATCAGAAAACTCCGTATAAGATTAATACTTACAACGATGCTTGCCGTACTTCTCGTTCTCGTCATCCTGATGGGCGGCATCAACATTTTCAACTACCGCCAGGTCGTCGATGAGAGTAATGACATTCTCGAATTCCTCATGAAGAACGGCGGTGCTTTCCCGGACAACATGTTCCCGAGAAGAGACGGATTTGACCCCAAACGCGGGGATTTTGATCCGAACAGCACCACCTGGGAGGTCGAAGAATCATGGGAATTCACGCCTCCGCCGGACTTTGCGGAGCAGAGATCTTTCATGCGCATCTCCGAGCGCAGAACGAGTTCCGCGGAACTTGCCGCGGAGACCCGGTATTTCAGTGTACTGGTATCAGAAGACGGTCAGATCCTGCGTACAGACACGAACTTCATCTCCGCGGTCACCGAGAAGACCGCGAATGATTATGCGCGAAAAGCACTGCGGCGCAGCGGCAGTTCCGGCTTTATCGGCGACTACCACTATCTCGTCGGCGACCAAGATGTTTCCGGCAACCGGCTGGTACTTTTCCACGACTGCGGCGCGAGCCTGGCGAACTTTAGAAACTTCAGGAACATCAGTATCTTCGTCTCCGTTTTATGCCTGATGCTCGTAGGTGTTCTGGTCTTCTTCGCTTCCGGTCACATCGTGCGTCCGGTCGCGGAGAGCTACGAGAAACAAAAGCGTTTCATCACCGATGCGGGACACGAGATCAAGACTCCTCTTGCAATCATCACTGCGGATGCTGAGGTCCTGGAGATGGAGCTCGAGAGCGCCGGCGACAGCGGAGAAAACGCTACTGAGGATGGCGAAAAACAGTCCTCCGGGAACGAATGGCTCTCTGACATCAAAGCCCAGACCAAGCGTCTTTCCGAGCTCACACAGGATCTTATCTCGCTGTCGAAAATGGAAGAATCCTCGACTGTCCTTGAGATGAAAGATCTCGATCTTTCACAGATTGCAAGATCCCAGGCAGGTTCTTTTGCCGCGGTAGCGACCGCATCGAACAAGACGATCTCTACGAAGATCGAAGACGGCGTCCACATCCAGGGCGATAAAAAATCCATCGACTCGCTCCTGTCGATCATTCTTGACAATGCAGTGAAGTACTGCCCCGAAAACGGACACATCGATGTCTCCGTCACCCGCCATAAGAAGGGCGCGAAGATCGAAGTGACGAACGATACGGAGGAGACGCTTTCTCCGGAAACATGTAAGCACATGTTCGAAAGATTCTACAGAACGGATGCGTCCAGAAACTCGAGTACCGGCGGACACGGTATCGGTCTTTCCATGGCAAAAGCTATCGTCGAGAAGCACAAAGGCCGCATCTCTGCGGCCTCCGGCGAGGTAGAAAAACTGACTGTGACGATTCAGCTTTAATTTCTTTAAAACTACCGCTCTTTTACTACGGTCATTGCGCGGTTCTGGATGTTCTTAAGGACCTCATCTTCTGTCCGGTCACCGGCAAAATAAGCTGCTGCTTCTTCGCATATGATATTGAAGATCACCGGATCACCACCGGTGCAGATCGTTGCACCTTCTACCAGTTCGCGGAACTCATCTATATCTCCTTCCGAGACCCGGTAGGACAACAGACGGGCGAATACGGGATCTTCTTTGA
>JAEEWG010000023.1 GCA_016287245.1 Clostridia bacterium | reverse complement strand
GCTGCTCCGAAGGCCGCTCCGGACGAAGAGACAGAAACTACCCTTTTCCCATATGCGATCTACAGCAACAGAAGCTTTACCTTCAAGGGCTGGAAGAGCACGATCTCCGGTGATGTATATACCGGAAGCAACTTCGATTATCAGGGCTCGGAACTGAGCCTTCTCGGAAATCTTGATGCAGTCGGTAAAATCAATGCCAACGGCTATAAGATCAATATCGGAAAGAAAAACGAAAAAGTATCTCCGGTCCCGATGCCGGACTTTTCTGCTGCTATCCTGGGACTTTCCTCCAGAATGGAAACAGTAGATGCTTCTTTATTTAAATCCTCTAAACAGATCGTTGCCAACGGATTCTATTCCACCAATGGCAGCCTGACCATCAACGGCACGAAGTTCTCCGGTGACTGCGTTATCGTAGCCGATGGAGACATCAGCTATAACGTAGATACTCTTTCCGGAGAGGGAAGAGTAGTTCTCTACTCCAAGAACGGTAACGTTACCTTAAGAGGTACCAACATCACCGTCAACGGTATTATCTATGCCCCGAAGGGCACAGTCAGCATCCATGCGAACGAGACGTCCTTCAACGGAAGAATCATCGCGAACCGCTTCAACTACGAAGGTTCCATCTTTAACTGCACCGCAAGTGCAAGTGACCTTGAGCTCCTCTACGAACTGCCGGTCATCCACATCACGGCAGATCCGGAAGAGATCTATACCAATGAGACCTCCACATATACCATCGAATCCGAAGAGATCGAAACTCCTTATGTAGTAAAATTCCGTCTGAACGGGGAAGACGTAGAGATCAACGAAGACTGGACATACGTCATCACTCCTGACCAGCCGGGTGAATATACACTGGAAGGATATGTTGTCCTGAGCACAGGCGAAGTCGTTCTTGACTCTGCAACAGTAATTGTAACTGTACCGCCAACGCCTACCCCGACTCCTACAAATACACCTACACCTACACCGACAAACACACCTACACCTACGAATACTCCTACGCCGACAAATACGCCGACGCCTACGAATACTCCTACACCTACGCCGACGAACACGCCGACACCTACCCCGACGGAAACTCCGACTCCGACAAATACTCCTACACCGACGGAGACACCTACTCCGACAGAAACCCCTACACCTACTGAGACTCCGACACCGACCGATACGCCTACACCGACGGCAACGGCAACACCGAGTCCGACACCTACGCCGGATGAGCCGCAGGAATATTGGTCCATCTCTCAGGGTGATCCGAAATACAACTATGAGATCCTGTTCCAGGAAGAAGACTGGAACTATGGCAATAGTGCATCCTTCGATCCATATGTAATTGAAGTCTGTCCGAATGTCACGTGGAAGAACGGTTATGCTTTCTTTATGACCTACCGTGCATTTGATGAGGATCTCTCTTTTGATGCACGTTATACGGTTCGTATTGACCACACATCTTCTCTTGCGGATGGTATTGCATTTGTTTTGAGCCCGAAAACGGTAAATAACAATACAAACGGCCAAAGCATCGGTTACGGCAGTATCTCGCCGTCTTTGATCGTTGAATTGGATAACTACCAGAACGGTGGACGTCACAAGAACGAGACCGGTACAGGTGACTGGATCGGTGGTGAAAACGGAAGTCACGTAGCTGTTATGTTGGATGGTAACTCGGATTACCACTATGCATATAAAGAATGGCCGTCTCTTAGAACTTCCGGTGTGGTTCGTGATGTATGGGTATCCTACGATGGAAAAGCAAAGGAACTCTATGTGTACGTAGCCGATTACGATGAAGAAGGTAATGTCGAAAAGCCGACCGAGCCGACACTTGTCTGCCCTATCGATTTGGAAGAGCATTTTGCAGGTGTTTCAGATCTGTACATGGGATTCACATCTGCAACTGGCATTTGCTGTGCGAGCCATAACCTCCTCGGATTCGAACTCGATCCGATGCCGGGTATGCATGGTGGTCCTACGGTAACGCCTACTCCGACAGAAACACCTACACCAACTGTAACACCGACACCTTCTGTCTCCCCGACACCGACCCCGGTACCGCTGACAGAACAGGAGAGATATTTCATCTTCTCGCAGGGTGATGCAAAGTATGACTATCAGACGAATTTTGTAGAAGAAGACTGGCAGTTCCAGTCTCACACTACCTATAGTCCTGAACTTATCACTTTGGCTGAATATGCAAACTATATCGAAACAAGAGTTATTGGTAAAACAAAGAGAGAATTCAGCCCTGACTATTCCTTTAAGGCCAGATTTACGCTTGGAATGGAATATAACAACACGTCTCCAACTAACACGATTGAACTCCATATCGTTTCTGACTCTGGTAAGTCGATCATCCTCGAGATGGACTTCTCCAGAGACTCTGGCAGAAGATGGAGAACTAATGACGGAGAATGGCATTCTGGTTCCACACCGTACGAAAGTGCACTGACGATCGATATCAATGGCAACTATTCCGTCAATTACGGTATTATGGACTTCGCGCAGCTTCTCGATAATGGAAGTGTAAATGAAGTATGGTTCGAATACGATGGCGTGGAAGAGATCCTCTATCTCTACACAGCACAGTATGACGAAGAAGGAAATATCGATAAGAATGTTGCTCCGGCCATCATCTGCCCGATTAGCTTCAATGAGGTGTTCGGAGGAGCACACGATCTGCACTTCGAATGGATGGCAGACACATATGGAAATGCACCTATTTTCAATGTTTATGGTATCGAGATCGATCCGTATCCGGACATTCATTCTCTGCACGATAATTCCATTGAACTGATCGAGCCTACAGAAGGACAGATCTACGAAAAGGGTGAGAAGATCAACGTCAATGGTAAGGTAAGCACGCAGTTTGAAGTAAAGGACGCAAAAGTACGTGTTGCCGATTCCAACGGAACAGTTGTCTATGAGAACGATATCGATCCGCAGACAACATATACCGTAATGGATAAAATCAGCACAGCTGATTTCGAACTGGGCGATTATGTAGTAACTGTTGATGTTACTGATAAAGAAGGCCTCAAGTATGTTAAAGATGTAAATATTTCTGTTGTTCAGAACAGTAATATTCGTGCTGACTTTACAACCATTGTCTTGAGTGGCGATGATCTAAAGATCAATGGTACGGCAATCGCTGATGTTGAGGCAACGTATGTATTGAAGTACCGCTTTAACGGTGACGAATGGAGAACTATTTCTGAAGGTGAGGCAACTATCGAAGATGGCCTTCTCGGAACTATGCCGTTTGCCGATGTTCCTGGTGATACTCTCCACCTGTCACTTGGTGTAACAACAGTAACAGGTAGAACCTTCTTTGTTGATAGAACATTCTCCTTAAAGGTAACTCCTACACCTGTTCCGACAGGGGATCCTACGCCTACACCAGTCGTTACAGGCGATCCAACTCCTACACCGATTCCTGGCGATTTTACAGACGATCAGTTGTTCGTTGATATTCACCATGGCAAGGATGACCTCGAACAGGACGGCATGGAAGTTTCATATATTACAGATATCATCGGTACAGTAACCGGTTCGCTTCTTGACAACTATATCTTCGAAGTATATCCGGTAGATTCTGATGTTGCAGTAAGCACTAAGGCAGGAACGAATGCTATAACTAAGGACGCAGTAGGTCAGCTTGACCCGACCCTGCTTATGAACGGCTACTATCAGGTCAAACTGACTGCATATACAGCTGCCGGTACTGGTCTCTATGATGAGATTACTGTACTTGTTACTGGTCAGGCAAAGGTTGGTAATTACAGCATTTCCTTCCTGGATATGACACTTCCTGTTGCAGGACTTCCTGTAGAAATCTATAGAACATACGATAGTAGACAGAGAACACAGTTAGGTGACTTTGGCTATGGCTGGACAATGTCTGTTGGTGGGCCGACTGTATCTCTTACTAAAGATATAAATGCTGGTTGGGAACAACCTAATCGAAGAATCTTGGGTGTGATTCCGCAATATTACTGGGAGGAAACATGTCCTCATGAGATTTATGTTGACTGGGGTAATGGCCATAGCGAGACCTTTGCGTTAAAGCTTTCCCCAGAGACTAATAACGGATACAAGATGGAATTGGGTATCTCCGCATATTGCGAAAGCAAGAATGGAAAATCCACGCTTGAGATCCTTGATCCTCATGAAGACCTCATGTATTCAAGCGATGGTAAACTCTACTTATTCGATTTTAATCTGGCAGAGTTTGCGCCGAAGAATTTTCTCCTTACTAGATACGATGGAATGAAGTTCTATCTTAACGCAGATACCGGTCTTACAAAGATTGAGGATGCTGAAGGTAGAACGATCGAGATCACTAATCAGGGCATCGTCTATTCTGAAGG
The DNA here is from genome assembly GCA_016287245.1 of Clostridia bacterium. Classification (GTDB taxonomy): domain Bacteria; phylum Bacillota; class Clostridia; order Saccharofermentanales; family Saccharofermentanaceae; genus Scatonaster. The sequence goes on along the minus strand of JAEEWG010000023.1, from coordinate 43,961 downwards.
TGGATCCATCAACTTTACAAGGGATGCTGAAGGCAAGATTACATCCATTTCTGATGGAACTTATTCGGTCGCTTATACTTATGATGCAAATGGTGACCTTGTAAGTGTAGTTGATAAATCTGGCAGGGAATCTGGTTTTACATACAATAATCATTACTTGACCGAAATCGCTAATGCTGACGGAAAAACAGTTGCGAGAAATGAGTATGATAAAGACGGAAGACTCATAGCTACAATTGATGCTGACGGCAACAGGGTCTCCTATGAGCATGACCTTGATGGAAAAACAGAGGTTACGACCAACCGGTTAGGTTATAAAACAACTTATACTTATGATGAAAACGGTAATATTCTTTCGGTAAAAGATGCGCGTGGAAATACGACATCGTATACCTATGATGAGAACAACAATAAGCTGACAGAGAAAGATGCTTTAGACCATGTAACCGAATATGCCTACGACGAGAACAACAACCTTGTATCTGTAAAAAACAGTGAAGGTGTAACTTCCAGTATGGGATATTCTACAAAGGGTGAGGTCACTTCATTAACACGTGGTGATGTAATAGCTCTGAGCATGACTTATGATTCGCGCGGAAACCTGGAATCTACTACAGACAGTTTAGGAAATACTCAAACATACTCCTACACGAAAGATGGAAAGCTTACGGGTCTTTCTGACAGCATTGGCGAAATCGTGACCATGACCTACGATGGAGATGGTAACGTAGAAAGTATAACTAGCGCTTCTGGAATGGTGACGACATTCACATATGACGGATTTGGAAGACCCATTACTTCTTCAATCACGTATCAGGGAAAGACGGTAACTGATAAGTATTTCTATGATGCCAACGACAATATAACAAAAGTAATTAGAGCTGATGGCATTGTACTGGAGTATACGTATGATGTTTATGGAAACACGACGTCTGAGACTGGTCCCTTTGGTACAACAAACTTTTCATATGATATTTATGGAAATATCATAAGCGTGTCTTACCCGGATGGCACATCGGAAAGCTTTACCTATGATGCAGAAAACCAGGTAAAGACTTCGACTAACAGGTACAGAAAAACCTGCGAGTTTACTTATGATGCCGTAGGAAATCTTACAAAGATAGCTTATTCCAATGGTACTACATCAACCTATGTGTATGATAAGTGCAACAGAGTGATATCCAATACCAGTGTGCTCGGAACTACCACGTCCTATGACTATGACTCAATAGGAAGAAATACGTCTGTTACTGACGATGAAGGTAACACGTCGCTCTTTTCATACAACGATCAGAACTTGTTAACTTCGATGACGGACGATAATAAAAACGTATATAGTTTTTCATACGACAGCGAAGGACATCAGACGGAAATCAAATATCCGAATGGGGGCACATATTCCGCGGTATATGATTTAAGAGGAAGGTTAACTATAAGCAGAGATGCTTTAGGGAATGAGACGTCCTATAACTATGACGATTCTGACAATCTTGCAAGTGTTACTGATAGTCTGGGAAATACAACAAAGTATACTTATGACAATGTGGGAAATCTTAAGACGGTAACTGATGCAAAGGGGAATGTGACTACTTATTCCTATGATGAATATGGAAGAAATGTATCACAGACAAATGCTCTTAATCAGACATCGGGCGTATCATACACCGCGAAAGGACAGATTGCTTCTACAAGTGATTTTGGAGGCAACACAATTAACTATTCATACGATAGTCTGGGTAGAGTCACAGCAGCTGTTTGGGGCGATAAAGAGATTGCCTATACATACGACAGTTATGGCAATATTCTTTCTGTTGGAAATGTAAATTACAGCTATAACGAATATGGTCTTGTTACATCGAGAACAGATGGAAAAAACAATCAAGTAACCTATTGTTACGATAACAATTATCTGCTTACAGAGGTCGATACATCCGGAGTGACTGTATCTTACGGATACGATAAGTTCGGAAGAATCGAGACCGTTACGGATGCAGAAGGTAACGTTACTACGTATTCGTATGACAATGTAGGGAATCTCAAAACTATTTCTTATCCTAATGGAGTAGTAACTACATACGGGTATGACTGTACCAATCTCATTGTTTCAATTTACACAGTAAATGCGGATGGTGACGAACTTCAGCACTATACTTATACCAGAAATCTTAATGGGAATATTACTGTAGCAGAAGAGGGCTCAAGAACTGTAAACTACGAATACGATGCACTTGGAAGACTTGCAAAAGAATCTGTTGAAGACGCAACGGGTAAGCATATTACTGAATATACCTATGATGCAAATTCAAATAGAAGCACAAAGACTGTAGATGGCGTAGTTACTTATTACACATATAACAAGATAAATCAGCTTATACAGGCTGGTGATACAACTTATACTTATGATAATGCAGGTAATCTGGTTTCTCAGAGTGTAAACGGAGCACTTGCCGTTACTTACGAATACGATGACTTTAACAGACTTGTTCGAGTTAACGGGCTTGCCGCTGGTGATCAGATAAATGCTTCCTTTACATATGATGATGATGGTACAAGAACAAGTAAGACAATAAACGGAGTAACTACTAATTTCGTTACAGACTATTCTTCAGGATATAGTCAGGTGCTGAAGGCTGTAACAGGTAGTGAGGTTATCTCGTATGTAAGAGGATTTGACCTAATATCTCGAAATGATGGAACGGATACGCTCTATTATCTTACTGATGTCACTGGAACAGTCCGCGGACTGACTGACGAAACGGGTAATCTAATCGATTCATATATATATGATAGTTTTGGTAATCTGACAGAATCAACAGGAACAACGCTAGATAATTATGGATTCCAAGGCGAGGAACAAGATGAGACAGGACTTGTATACTTAAGAGCACGATATATGGATCCTGAGACGGGAAGATTCCTGTCTATGGACACATACGGAGGAAATATTGCTAATCCTACAAGTCAGAATAGATACTTATTTGCCAATTCTAATCCTGTTAAGTATTCGGATCCGAGCGGACATACTACACTTGGGGAATTGATGACATCGATGGCAATCATGTCCATCATATCAGCCACAACAAGCGCCATTATTGCTGGGTTCTTATATGAGGATAGTGTCGATGCTTCCGAATTCTCGTATGGCGAATTGTTCAAAGAAATGGGAATTGCCTTCTTAGGTGGTCTGATTATTGGCGCGATGTCCATTTTTGCAACTTTCCTAGTATATGCTTTGGCTTTGACAGCCCTTGAATGCATACTATGCATGGTAATCTGCGGACTTTTGGGATTCCTTACAGGTGCTATTGCAGATGATTTTTGCAAAGATAATGAGTTCCTTTATAGGATACTTAAATATGTTTCTAAAGGATTCTACGGAGCAGGCGTAACATTTGGCATGGCAGGAGCAGCCGGTGGAGCAAATGGATTTGGAAATGGTAATAGTGATGGTAATGAAAGTGGCCTCCGCAGTGGTGATGGCGGAGGTGGCGGATTTGATGATCCTGATCCAGATGAGACATTTTTCCCAGGTCATGATGGTCCTCTTGATAAGAGTAAAGCTGATACTTTTACTGGTGGAGTATATACACGTAGAACACTTACAGAAGATACAACTTTTTACAGAGTTTATTCGGATGAAAGTAATAGAATTGGTGGATATATGACGAGAACACCACAAAACGGAGGAATGCAGTCTCAATTTGATTTAGCACTAAATCCTGATTGGGGCAATAGTGCACTATATGTCGAAACAGTGACAGTTCCCAAAGGTACAGTTATTTATGAGGGTACAGCGGCACCGCAAGTGATTAATGGCGGAGCTGGTATGCTGCCAGGCGGTGGAAACCAGGTGTATATCCCTACTGTTGAGGAGGGGTGGTTTCATTGATAAAGTGCGATTGCTTTGAAAGAATAGGGACTATAATCAACACTCGGAAATGTTACCAAGAGATTGAATCTTTTTTCCTCGGGCAGGTACAAGCTGGAGTATTTGAAGAAATCTCATCAGGTGATCAGAGTCAATCAACCTTTGAAGTGTATAAAAACGGTGAGGTTAAGACATACTGGCACCCTGCTAACAAGTGGTTTAGATGTAGGTCCTGCAATTGTGTTTGGGAGTTTCAATATCCTGACTTTCCTGCACCTGGGTATGTGAAGAAGTACATTGAAGAAAAGTAAGATTAGCGATTGATATGTTTTCAAAGAGAAAACTTAGTTCGAATTACATGCTCATAAATGAGAAGAGAACCTTGAGCAACAGAAAACGTAAACATATTAGCTAATCAGACAATTGTTAGTATTATTCAAGAGCAAGTGTTTGTGCTCTATTTCAGATAATACTGTTGAACAACAAAGAGGGACTGCTTATCTAAGTAGTCCCTCTTTGTTTAAACTGATTTAAGGGTTTTCTGCTTGTCAGTATGGTATGCTGCGAAAAAAGATTAATAGTATTCTATACGTTTCGAAAAAAGAGAATAACCTTCTCTCATTCCGATGAGGATGCATCATGTTTACGAAAGCACGAAGTGCACTTATGGAGACAGCTGATGTTCTCCTGTACTCTCAATCTTCTTTCCTAGTCAGAGGAATAGATATCCGTACGCAAAGAGTCACTTGCGTTTTCCAGATAGTTAGCATATCTTTCGCAGAATTCATCATAGTTGTAGCCTCTCTTATTGTATTTATGTGTATGCAGCTGAGCTATTGAGAAATGTATTTCGTCTTGCTCAAAGCTAAGTGACTATTTTGTAAGGTTGTTAAGGACCTTTTATTGTTATATTCTTCTTAGATGGCAAACAACTAAATAATTTGTTAATTGATCAGCAAGACTGAAATTTTGGGCGGAAGCAAGGTATTGGTGTTATGGATCGTGTGTGTTTTGTTTCTATGGCAGCAGTGTTTCTTATTTCAGTGATGACATGCAGAAAATGCGTGTCGTCTAGTTCTGATGTGAGAACTATTTCTAAAGAAGGTATATTGGGAAAATACCTGTCTTTGTTGTTCCAAGACTAACGATTTGAAACTGAATAATGTGTTGTTTTCTTCAGTGATTCACTAAGCCCGCAAAGGTATGCGGCTAGGTGAAGCGGGTATTTCTATGCTTTTTTACTGGCGGAAGAAGAGATCCCTTAAGGATCTGATTCATAAACAAATGAAGACAAGGAGGTGGAATGATTGAAGCAACAATTTAACAACACAGAATGAAGAACTTTATAGGGTCGAAGAATTTTATAAAATCAAGGGAGTATTAATATGAGGTATAAAACTAATAACTTATGGAAAAGAATCATTGCAGCAGTTTTACTGCTTGCAACCCTGGCAGGAACCACTACTTTGCTGGGAAATAAGGTACAAGCGGCTTGTAGCCATAGTAGCTATACAACAATAACTGTCGTATCCCAACCGAGCTGTTCAAGAGAAGGAAGTGCATATTGCAAGTGCAACTCTTGTGGACAGTATTTTTACAAGACTCTTTCTGCAACAGGACATAAACCATATGTAAAAGATGTTAATGGATATACACAGTTGCGATGTGCCATCTGTGAGACACGCTTTTATTACACGACCACCCCGAAGACTCTGGATGATTTTGCGGGATATCTCTACGGCAAAAAGTTCAGTCAGCTTTCCGGGAGCCTTACAAGCGGTCAAAAACAAAACGTAGCGGCAAATTGGATCAGTTATGCTTATGGGTGTGCCAAAAGCAAGGGCATGAATCTTTCTAATAAAGCTTCTAAACTGTTTCGTGTAGAGGTAAAAGATGTTAGCAAGTACATAGATTTTATTGGAAAATGTGAAAATCTGGCGTCGAGATACAATTATGATGAGGCATCAGCCGTAGTAGCTATCTTAACAAAATCGTCTTTGGCAGATTATCTGCTGAATCCCGCAATCGTATCAAAGAGTGATATTATTTTGAAAATGGTCAAAAAAATCAATTCTCCTGCAGGATCTATACTTAAGTCGTATAAAACTATCACTGAAGCATTGATTGCAATAACGCTATTCTCTACCTGGGATGTGATGGCTACAGAATTTGGAATTTATTGCAGTAATTATGGAATAACTTTTGATCCTCCGACGAAAAAGGGTGGAGATCCTGTGAGAACACCAACGTATGAGCAACTGTTTAACACTACGAACGGAAAAACAAATCTTGATAGATTCATTGGTTATTTACTAAACGATTCTAGCAAGGGATTTAAAGAACTCTGCAATACAAAGAATGTCAACAGAGTTTACTATTCATATGTTATTCTCTGGTTGGTCAGACCTGCTCTCAATAAAAAACTCGCTGAATGTACAAATTACAAAACAGTGACATCTCTTATTGAGGCTGCCAAAAAATATACTAGCATAATCTTCTGAACCAAACATTTACCCAGACATTGAAACTGTACCCGCTATGCAGGAAACTGCATAGCGGGTATTTCATTCATCACCAAAGAGAGCTCATTCCTGCCGGCATAATGAGAGTTTTGAACGAGTTCTTAACGTGGCTATCAGGTGTTTCTGAAATAAATACCGATAGAAGCTCCTCTGGATGTTTTTAATGTATCTATTTTCCAAAGGCCTGAATTATCAATATGGATCTTGCCTGTAAGTTTGCTCATATTGTTTCCGCCGTGTGTACTGGCCATGGACTGAATATTATAGAATTCATAGTACTCAGATCCTTCTACATAGGTGAGGGTGATCTTCGCGCCTTCCTTCATGGAAGAGATAGCAAAGATATACTGAGTACCGGCATCGATCCCGGTATTTGCCCAGGTCACGTCACCATTGAATGTGATCGTGCCCATCAGATTGGCCCATGAAAATGTAGTAATGGTGACAGAACCAATCTCGGCATATGTACCGCTTCGTCTGACCTTAAATGTTCTCGTACTTCCTGCAGCTGATACCGTGGAAAGTGAGAATGATAGAATGATCATCACTGTCATAAACAGTGACAAACATTTTCTAGTAGTTTTCCCCATATAAATACCTCCAAAATGATTAGCTTGTTGTGATTCCATTATGCCGATCTCAGTATAACAGGCGTAGTCTTAATTGAATACGGATAATGAGTTTTCGAATGCTAACTAATTCAGTTGACAAGGCTTTTTTCCTGCCTTACAATTTCTTTAGGGATGGTTTAGTGGAGTTGGATTTGATAGATCCTTCGATTTAATGCGTCCTTTTTCTTTTTCCGTTTTGTGCTTGTTGCGTATTCGGATTTCTACTGTTTTTCCGGCAATCTTGATTTGAAAGATAGTTATAAGAATAAAGGTGAGAACTAGGCTTTGAAACGTGGATCCTCCGTCTGTGGGGGACGGATCTTTTCGCGGATATATAGAGCTGTATAAGTAAAACAGAATCAATTCTTTCAAAGGAGGTAAGTGAGAAATGAAGAACGACTCTCTATATGTGTTCGTTCGGAATTCCGAAAGGAAGCGATCCTGACAGGAGTAAGTAACGAATCAATCAAATTACGTGTCAAATCAACAAGGAGAAATGAATTATGACTATTGTTAGTAGTAAAAAGTTTAAAATGCTGGCTGCAGTTTTGCTTGTTTTCGCAATCGTAGCAGGTGCTTCCACCACGATGAGCAAAACAGTTGAAGCAACGTGTTCCCATCGCTTTGCTACTCGAACTCCGTTAACCTATCCGACATGTTCCTCGGCAGGAATCAATAGATGCTACTGTCCGGAATGTCATTATACGTGGTACGAATCCGTTCCAAAGACCGCTCACAACTATTTACGGAACATTATCAGATATCCTACCTGCTATCAGACAGGTACGGCCATTTACACCTGTTCGTCGTGTGGGCACTCTTATTCTGAGACTCTTCCGAAAACGAGTCATCAGATGTATTCGATCTATAGAAACGGACATACAGAGTGGTATTGCTCAATCTGCAACCACAGATTCTCTTAATAGTTTTTTGTGTATTTTTGCGAACTAGTGTAAGACACAAACGTATTATCACGCTGTGTTTTCCTTGAATACTTTTTGCATTATGAACATTTTAGAAATATGTTGTCCTCATTTAAATATGTTCGAGGGATGACAATTGAATTATGGAGGTATTTCTATGAAATTGAAAAAAATTCTTGCAGTTGGTTTAACAGTTGCAGCTATTGCGTCTTGCGTAGTTGTTCCTACAGTAATGGCTGGTACTATCACACGTCATGAAGGTGGAGTATATACGGTACGTCCGAAGGGATATATTCTCACACAGATGCAGGGGTATGTTACAGCAACAGTGTCCGGGTATCAGGAGGTTGACTGCTATATGATCCAGGATAGGTATCCAGCGACTGTTGCCCGCAAAACATACAATGCTTATAACGGCAGAAGAGCTTATTACAGCAAATATGCAAATAAAAGCTCGCACATCTACGAAGCCGGCATTTCGGGACATTCCGGACAATGGTATTATTGAAAACATTTGTTGTGCCAATAGTATTTGATATACAAAATGAGTCGATTCCTATTAATCTGAATGAGGGATAGCATATTTAATATGGAGGTATTTCTATGAAACTTAAAAGAATTCTTGCAGCTGGTTTGACAGTTGCAGCTATTGCATCTTGCGTAGTTGTTCCTACAGCGCTGGCCGGTATTACAGTTCATAATGGCGGAGTATATACGGTGAAACGGGAAGGGGATGTATTCGAAAAGATGCAGGGCTATGTAACAGCAACAGTAACCGGTTATTCGAAAGTTGATTGCTATTTGGTTCAGGATTTACCGCCAGTTTATACTGTTGCGCGCAAAACGTATAAAGCCTACTACGGCAGAAGAGCATATTATACTGGTTATGCTCTTAAGAGTCCCTATATCAAGGCTGCCGGTATCACAGGATACTCTTCGTAATAACGAAGATCCATTTCCCGGAGAATAATAACTGATATGCAAAAAGTGCTTTGCTGAATATGCAAGAAAACTAGATGAAGAGAAGAGACGCAGCCGAAGAGATTCGGCTGCGTTTTTTGCGCTCTATTTGAAAGATTTTTGCTTATTTGAGGACGATTTTTATAGAAAGAAAAAGTCGTTTCCTTAAAAATATAATCAGGGGATGGAATATTTTATGGAGGTGGTTTCAATGAAACTCAAAAGAATTCTTGCGGTTGGTTTGACAGTAGCAGCTATTGCATCTTGCGTAGTTGTTCCCACGGTGGTGGCTGGTAACATTCGTGTTTATGAATACGGAGTGTATACGGTGCGCCCGAAGGGGTATATCCTCACAAAGATGCAGGGTTATGTTACTGCAACAGTAACAGGCTTTCAGACTGTTGACTGCTTTCTGCTCCAGGATCGAGATCCTGTGATTATTGCCCGAAAATCATACAAAGCCTATAACGGCAGGAGAGCATATTATACACAATATGCTAACAAAAGCGACCATATCAAAGATGTTTCTATTTCAGCACATTCCGGACAATATGTTAATTGAGAAAAAAGTATCTGATTTGCAAAAAGTTCTTTGCTGATTTTGCAAGAAGATAGATGAAGAGAAGAGACGCATCGGGTGCTCCTGTTGCGTCTCTTTTTCATGAAGTGGCATACAGTGGCAGCGAGTATCAAGCGTGTATTTTCAGGCGTTTGACTGATGATTGCTGGTTGACACTACTTCGATGTTGTCATAGAATTTTCTTGGGGGATGTCTGTTGGATCGGAGGTATTATGTTTCTTGATGGGACACGAGGAACGATATAAGAAAACTACCGTTGTAGGGTTGGCTATTTTTCTTTTCTTCTTTGCAGTCATTGTGATTGGTTACGTGTTTATCTGTACGGATGAAGAATACAATTTCAACCAGCAGATCGCGAGAGGTTATATCACGCGGGATTCTCTCTTTTTTAATATCTATGATCCATCATTACCAATTGCCAGATACGGATCAGTCACGACTTCTAAAGATGGAACAGCAACGATTTCCGGTAATCTGGCGTATGTTTTAGATGATGATGGATGTCTGAACTTAGACTTTACTCCTATCGAGGCCGAGGATCCGGATTTTGTACTGATGAATCCTGTTTTGGAGAATGGATGGACAGCAATCGAGACCGTGCTGAGTGCAGGGACAGATAATTATTTTGCATCCCTTCATCAGGGAACACTGCGCGGGGTCTTTTACCGCGGAACAAAAAGTGTGAATGTTCCGCTGATCCGCGGTCGTTTCTTCACGGAAGAAGAGTGCTTGTCTGACTCGCCGCTTGCTGTCGTGGGACAGGATATCTATAAAACGTGCTACGAAGAAAACGGGCATGACTATCTTGATTATCTCGGGAAAAAGTACGAAATCATCGGGGTCGCAGCGCTGTCCGGACAGTCACCTCTTGACTCGCTTGTGTTTCTGAATCTTGGTAGCCTTTCGCCTGAAGAACAGATCAAGGGAATATTCTATATTGATAATACATCTTCCGCGGAATCGGTCTTCCGGGAAATGAATGCGAAGAGCGAAGAAGTGCTCCATACGACGCTTGAGCGCCGGAATACACCGACGGCACTGATCGATGTGGTTTCCGGCGGAATGTACCTAAAGGACTATCTGAAGATCTTCATGGTCCTGCTGCTCGCTTTTTTCTATGGAAGCATCCTTCTGATGGCTATCCGCTACCATAAAGTAAAAGCAGCAGTTTTAAGACTGTGCGGAGTGTCTTTTAAAAGATTCATCGTAATATTCTGCAGAAGTTATATTTTCTGGGCCATTGCCGGTGTGATAATAGCAGCTCTGATCACGATCTGCTCGATCTTCCTCGGATTGTTCTCGTTACCATTTTCGCTTCTTTGGGGAGTCTTCAGCAAGCTACTTTTCCTGGACATTTCTCTTCTGATTTTATTTGTGGTCATATCGGGTATCGCTGAATACCGGATCGATCCCGGAAGTGTGGTGAGCAGAATATGAGTACAGTGATTATCAATACTTATCGGAATATGTTTAAGAGCGTAAAGAGGAATCTGACGATTCTTCTTAATATGGTGATCTGCACGTCCGTGATATTTATTCTTTTGCAGAATTATTATTATCTAAAGGACCGCCATGACGATTACTTCACATCTGGAAATATCGCCTCGCATTTTGAAATCTCATTCGCTGATGAGGATGACGGGGGATTGTACTACAGTGACCAATTGAATAAAACTCCCATGTACTATGTGGGACAAGACTTGTTAAAGACAATGGAAAGTGATCCCCGGATAATGCTATATGGCCTCACATATTCCAATTTCCTGCCTGAAGATTATGTCGATGGCGTGAATATGACCCCATACGCTATCGAGGGAGTGAATGAAATACTGATTGAGCAATACCATTTTTCTAAAAATACACAGGATGCATTTGAGTTGAAATGTGATTCAGGCAGGTTTTTCCAAGAGGAAGATTTTAACGTAGATACCGACGATCCGGTACCGGTTGTGCTGGGATATAATCTTCAGGAGGTCTTTAAGATCGGAGATACTATCCATCTGAAAAATGAGTATTATGACGATCGTGCTGTGGTGATCGGATTCCTTGAAAAGTATTCATCTATCAATGCATGGGAGACCGTGAATTATATGGATGATGCGATCGTCGTGCCGGGAGATTTCCCGCGGGATTTCGAGGAACTGGAGAAAAACAAAGAGCGCAAACTCGGGCTAAGCAGTGATGAGGAGTTTACAAGCATCACTTCTCCGTGCATTTACGTAATGGATGAAACCATGGATCTTCAGAAATATGTAAACTCTCTAACGGCGAAGAATGGCTTTTATACATTATGTGTGCAGGCGACCGACGGCGTTGAGGTCACGGAGACAAAGAGCATTTCCGAGAAGAATGTCATGCTGATTGCAGTTGTCACAGCGGTCACAGGTATTATCTGTCTGATCACACTCGGTATGGTGCTGTATAACCGGGCTCTGGAAGATCTGTCAACAAACTGTATCTACCTTCTCTGTGGCATTCCGCTTTGGAAGATCAACACATCGATCATTCTGGAAATGTTGATATGGGCGGCACTATCCTGTATCCCGGCCTGTATGATCTCCCAGCTGGAGTATAAGAAGTTAATGGTCTCACCAGTTCTGCTCTTTGCATTTTCGGCAATCGTAGCCCTGATTGCGCTTATTCCAACGCTCCGCGTCATGAAGAAAGTGAATCTGGATGTGTTTGTGCGAAACCGCATTATCGTCTAAAAGCAACTGTATGGAGGAAAAGAGATGTCCTTTATTGAATTGAAAAACATTAATAAGTCATTTGGAAAAAAGAATTCAAAGGTTGATGTCCTGGAAGATCTGAATCTTTCGATCGAGAAGGGAGAACTGGTCGCGATCATGGGAAAGAGTGGTTCCGGAAAGACCACACTGCTGAATATTCTTGCCGGTATAGATACACCGGACAGCGGAGAATATCTTTTCGATGAGAAGCCCATGAAGATCAGGAATGCTGCAGATGGTGTGAAATTCAGAAGGAACAACATCGGCATCGTACTTCAGCATTTTGCCCTTATCAACGACTTTACCGTGTCGGAAAACATCGAGGTCGGGCTTTGGGAATCCGGTCTGTCTATAGTCGAAAAGAATAAACGCATTATTGAGGTCATGGAGCAGCTTCAGATCTCGGATCTGAAGGATAAGTACCCCGGGAAACTGTCTGGCGGTGAAAAGCAGCGTGTAGCTATTGGCCGTGCAATCATCTGCAGACCTTCACTGCTTCTTGCAGACGAGCCGACCGGATCTCTGGACTCTTCAACAGAAGAAAACATAATAAAAATCATTCAGGATCTGAACAAGACGAATGGAACAACGGTCATTGTGGTTACTCATGATGATGAAGTGGCGAAAAGCTGTATGCGCACGATCCATTTGGAAAAGCATTGACCGTGAATGCCGTTGACGGCAGGCTTCTGCTGTCTTAAAATTGTTTCTAGGGTTGGTTTATTATGGAGGTGGATCTATGAGATTTCACGGAATAACTGTGCCCGGATTTTTTTGCATTCCTGCTTTGACGAAACAAATGAATTTATAACGTGTTCTGGCATCTAAAGGAGCGTCATCTTTCTTGAGATGTTTCTTTTTGCGCGCCAAAAACGTTGTGAATTTTATAAATAGATTCAGTTTTATCAAAGGAGGTATTTGGGGAAATGAAGAACGACTCTCTATTTATGTTCATTCGGAATTTCGAAAGGAAGCGGTCCTAAAAGTAGCAAGTAACGAATCAATTAAAAATGTGTCAAATTAACAAGGAGAAATGAATTATGACTATTGTTAGAAGTAGAAAAATTAAGATGTTAGCTGCGGTTTTGCTTGTATTCGCTATCGTAGCTGGTGTTTCCACAACGATGAACAAAAAAGTTGAGGCTGCGTGCTCTCATAGCTTCTATGTTCAGGTTCCGACGGTTTATCCGACATGTACCTCAACAGGATCAGCGGTTCGCGTCTGCGCGGATTGTGGTTACGCGTGGAGTGTGACTCTTCCAAAGACCGCTCATAACTACGTTCGGGTAACTGTGTGCTCGCCGGCCTCCTGTACACGAACAGGAACGGAATACTGCAGATGCAGCTACTGCTCGGCTACCTGCTATAGAACGATCCCTGCAACTGGTCACCAGCTGTATTCGGTCTATAGAAACGGACATACTGAGTGGTATTGTGCAATCTGTAACCAGAGATTCTCCTGATAGAATTTTAAGGGCTATTTTTAGAACACATCTATATAGATTCTGAATTAGCTATAAATGAAAGGGTCTTCTCCCGAGGGATCGGGGAAGATCCTTTTTGATTTTTGAGGGGAGAGGGTTTACTTTAAAATTTGATTTGACACTGGCCCCTTCCTGTCATAAAATCTGCTTAGGGTTGGCATTACTGGAGGTGGATTTATGAAACTTCGCGTCTATGCGCCCTATTTTTTTCGTGCACGTGTCACGTGCACGGGTATTTGCCGTTCTTCAGGCATCCCTTTTTTAGAAAGCTATAACGAATAAGGTGAGATCCGATCTCTACTTTGCGCATCTTCCGTCTTTGGGGGGATGGATCTTTTCGCGCGGAAAAAGAGAGTTTAGGGGCACCTGAAGCGAATCTTGGCAAAGGAGGTAATGAGAAATGAAGAAGGAGCGGGTTTTGTTGTTCATTCGGCATTTCGAAAGAAAGAGACCGTAAAGCAGATCAATTTATTTCTTAGAAACGGAAAAATAGATGGCAAACAATTGGAGGTGTTTCTATGAAAGTAAAGAGAGTGATTGCAATTTGTTTAACTATGGCTGCTGTAGCTTCGTGTGTGGTCGTTCCGACAGTTATGGCAGGAGATCCGATATGTGCAAGTAAAGGAAGGGGCAAGTATCAATTTTACCAGAGTGGCAGCTCGACCATGAGCGTTCAGGGATGGTGTGGTATTGATGTCACTAACCGGAACGGTAGTAAAAAGATTGATGTGTTTATAACTACAACTAGTGGAAGATTAGATGCCTTCAAAGAATATGATCTGAAAGTGGGCTTCAAAAAATATCTGTCCAGAATTGCTGATAAGACCAGTGATCAAAGATGTGAAGGTGTTTTATATAAATGAGTAAACGTGGGGACAAATCCGGTAATTCAGTCGTTTTGGGGCTGGCTATATTCTTTTTCTTTTTTTCTGTGATGATGATCGGTTTCGTCTTCATCTGTACGGATGAAGAGTATAACTTTAACCAGCAGATCGCTCGTGGATATATAACCCGGGACGCTCTGTTTTTCAACATCTATGACCCTTCGGCTGCCATTGCCAGATTCGGAGGATGGATGAGTTACGGGGAAGATCCGGAAGACGTAGTTTTCTTCGGGAATGTCGATTTCAATGTCAATGAAGAAGGCATGATAAGCCCCGACAGTTCACCTATTGAAGCGGCCGATCCGGATTTTGTCCTGACCAATCCTGTCTTAGAGGATGGTCGTACCGCGATGGAAACTGTACTCGGTGCGGGGAGTGGAAGTTATTTCGCTTCCCTGCATCGGGGCACGCTTCGCGGGGTCTTTTACCATGGGAAAAGAAGTGTAGATGTGCCGCTTATTTCGGGGCGCTTCTTCACGGAGGAAGAGTGTTTAGCTGAGGAACCGCTGGCCGTGGTGGGACAGGATGTATATAAATCATGTTACGAAGAGAACGGGCACGACTATCTCGATTATATGGATAAGAAATACGAAGTTATCGGGGTAACGGCTATATCAGGCGCATCTGCAATGGACTCTCTTGTGTTCATAAATCTGGGAAGTATTCCTGCGGAGGAGCAGATCAAGGGGATCTTTTATATCGATAATGCATCTTCGGCTGAATCGGTTTTCGAGGAAATGAACCGGAAGAGTGAGGAGGTGCTCCGTACGACGCTTACCCGTCGGCACACGCCGGTCGCGCTGATCGATGTTGTCTCCGGAGGCATGTATCTGAAGAACTATTTAAAAGTCTTCATGGTTTTTCTGCTGGTTTTCTTCTATGGAAGTATCCTCCTTCTGGCGATACGTTCCCATAAAGTGAAATCAGCGGTGCTGCGCCTGTGTGGGGTCTCCTTCAAAAAGTTTATGGATATCTTCTGTCGAAGGTCTGTTCTTTGGGCAGTAGCGGGTATCATTCTGGCCGTGTTGCTTTCGGTGTTTGCGATATTCTTCGGAATGTTTTCTCTTCCGTTTGCCCTGCTTTGGAAGATATTCGGAGAGTTTTTGATTCTGGATATTCTCCTTCTTATAGTGTTTGTGGTCATTTCGGGGATCGTTGAATATCGGATCGATCCCGGAAAGGTGGTGACCAGAATATGAAGACCGTGATGGTAAACACGTACCGGAATATGTTTAAGAGCATAAGGAGAAATCTGACGATCTTTCTCAATATGGTCATCTGCACGTCTGTGATCTTTATTCTTCTGCAGAATTACTACTTTCTTAAGGACCGTCATGATCAATACTTTAAGTCTGGTGCGATTGCATCTCATTATAGTATCGTTTTTGCGGATATGGATGAGTCCGCTATTTACAGAAGTGATATATTGAACAAAACTTCCATGTTCTATGTCGGCCAGGAAGTATTAAAAGAGCTGGAGAGTGATCCGAACATCATCATTTATAGCGATATCTATTCGGATTTTGCGCCGAATGATTTCGTGGATGGACCGGATCTTTCACCGTATGCGATCGAGGTGGACCGTGAAGGTACACTAATGATCGAACAGATCTTTGTCACTCTTCATGCGCAGGACGCATTTCATCTTAAATGCGCTTCCGGAAGACTTTTTCGTGAGGAGGACTACGGAATCGACATAGATACACCGGTTCCGGTCGTGCTGGGGTATAACTATCAGGAAGTATATGATATTGGTGATATCATTCATCTGAAGAATGAAAATTACGATGACAAAGCCGTTGTGATCGGTTTTCTGGAAAAATATTCAGCCTTGTATGAATGGGGCAATATGATCTCTCTGGATAATTCAATGATATGCGCCGGCGTGTTTGGACGCCGACCGCAAGATTCCGATTATCAGGCATCAAAGGCGATAAACTACGATTGCGTGGATGACGTAAGGATCTATGTAGCTGATGAGACTTTAGATCTTCAGAAACTGGTCAATTCGATTACGGCCAAGAATGGTTTTTATACTCTCAGAGTCCAGGCGAGCGATGGTGTTGAGGTTACGGAAACAAAGAGCATATCCGAGAAAAACGTCATGCTGATCGCCGTCATGACGGCAGTTACGGGCATCATCTGCCTTATTACGCTCGGTATGGTCCTTTATAACCGTGCAATCGAAGATCTGTCGACGAACTGTATATATCTGCTTTGCGGGGTCCCGCTATGGAAGATCAATGCATCGATCATTCTGGAGATGCTGATCTGGGCGGCGCTGTCATGTGTTCCTGCGATAGTGATTTCGCAACTCGAATATAAGAAATTCCTGGTTTCGCCGATACTGCTGTTTGCGTTTGCGGCTGTCGTATCCTTTATCGCACTGATCCCGACGCTCCGCGTCCTGAAGAAAGTCAATCTGGATATGTTCGTACGAGACCGGATCATCGTCTAATCATTCATTCTGGAGGAAAAGAAATGTCTTTTATCGAATTGAAAAACATCAATAAATCATTTGGGAAGAAGAGTTCAAAGGTCGACGTACTGGAAGACCTGAACCTCTCGATCGACAAGGGAGAGCTTGTCGCGATCATGGGAAAGAGCGGATCCGGGAAAACGACGCTTCTGAACATCCTTGCAGGGATCGACACGCAGGACAGCGGAGAGTATCTTTTCGATGAGAAAGAGATGAATATCAAAAGCGCGGCTGACGGTGTGAAATTCCGGCGAAACAACATCGGTATCGTGCTCCAGCATTTCGCGCTGATCAATGACTTTACCGTGTATGAGAATGTTGAGGTCGGACTTTGGGAATCGTCCCTTTCTTCCGGCGAAAAGCGCAAGCGCATCCTGGAGGTCCTGGAGCAGCTCGAGATCTCGGATCTGAAGGATAAGTACCCGGGCAAGCTCTCGGGCGGTGAGAAGCAGCGTGTAGCCATCGGCCGCGCGATCATCTGCGAGCCGAAGCTCCTTCTGGCGGACGAGCCGACGGGATCTCTGGATTCGACCACAGAGGAGCACATCATAAAGATCATACAGGATCTGAATAAGACGAATGGAACGACGGTCGTTGTGGTTACACACGACGATGAAGTTGCGAAGAGCTGCATGCGCACGATCAGGTTAGAGAAGCATTGATCGGACCATGAATGGAATAGGGAAAAGGATCTTCCCCGATTCCTCGCGGGAAGATCCTTTTCCTTTTTTTTCTCAATAGTGTTGGGAAGAAGAATGATTACGTGCCTCTTGTGATACCCCAGCCATTGCAGATGTTTTCGAATTCTTTCGAGGCAATGAACTCATTTACGATCGTTGAACGAGGAGCTCCGTTATTGAGGCAGTTTAGCCAGTGCTCAAAGCCGCCTTGATCATAAGTTCTGCCAAGTATGGCGTTATAAAGTCGTTTTACGAATTCAGCATTGCTCAACTTGTTAAGAGAACTATTTCCTGTGTACGAACGGATAAGTGCTGCTGCTGTTTTTGTACCGACGGACACCTGATAAGCATTGTCCCATGCTGCAGATGCCGGTGATGTTTTCAGCAGTTCCGTATACATTCTTTTAGCCAGCGTAGCCGCTCCTTCTTTAATGACGGAGAAGTAAACTGTACGGTTTGCAGGCTTGTAGCCGCTCTTGGTTACTTTGATCTCCAGTTTATACTGACCGCAGGAAAGGGTTTTTACGGAGAGGGCATTCTGAAGACTTTGAACAGACGAAAGATTCAGTGTCTTTGAACTTGAATTGTATGCTGTACTAAAATCTCTGACCACTGTTTTGCTTTTAATGTTAGTTACTTTTACTGTGAAAGAGATCTTGCCCTTTGCGTCATCCAGATTTCCCTGCAGCTTGTAATCTTTGCCTTTATAAAGTACGGTAGCGTGAGTCTGGTTATTGGTGTTGACCGCGTTAGCAAAGTTTACAGAGCCCAAAGGGAGGTTTTCTGTCGGATTCGGCTGAGGATCCACATAAAACGGTTCCAGATATCCGTTATCGACATACTCATGCAGATCTACAAACTGACAATCTGACGGAGTGCCCATCTTATCGAGTATGACGATAGCACCCGGTTTCTTTTCATATACTACCTGAAAGCATCCACCGGTATCCGAAGTGTAGACTTCGGTGATCAGTTTAACTACTTTGTAGGATCCGCTATATGAATCTCTGGCGGCTGCGGATACATCATTGCTCGGAAGCAGAGTGGTGCCTGCAGGAGCAAATGTGTAAAAACCGGCGAATATACATAAGACTAAAATAATGCTCAAAAACTTCTTTGTCATAATTTCTCTCCATATATTTGTATTTGCTGCAGCAATTTCAGTATAACAATGGCATACTTCGGAACGTGGGAAAATCAACCTTAAATCTATAACAATCGTGTGATGGGGAATAGTTTCTTCGAAAAGAATACAATCTATGAAATCGCCTTGTTTCAATGAGCTAAGCGATCGGAAGATATCTTTTGACACATCGCATAGATCGATATTCGGAGAAGTTTTTCGGACGATATTCGGAGGTTTGCTAAAAGATGTGTGTAGCAAAAAAAAGGAAGAAGTGGTAAATATATAATTCGTAAAAAAGATCTCCCGGACCGTGTTCGATCCAGGAGATCTTATTAATGATTATCTGTTCATTCAATAAATGACAGTGCCTGTTTTTCGGGCGTTAGTTCTGCTTGTTGTACTGTCTGATGATGCCCATGTCGCTGCATCTGTTACGGAATTCGTCGGACTTGATGACGCCTCTGAAGACACCCTCTCTGCCCTGGCTGCCGATAACACTTAACCAGTAGTTCTTGCCGTTGGCATCCGCGTTTCTTCCGAGAAGACCCTTATAGAGACAGTCGATGTATGCCGAGTCAGAGATACTCTTGTTCTTGAACTCGTTGGAGCAGAAGAACTCCCAAGCGACTTCGGTAACAGTCTTGTTCGGGTTGCCGGAAGTTAATGTGTTGATCCAGGAATTGAATCCGCCGGCATCCGGATTTCTTCCGAGAATTCCGGAATAAAGGCCGGTAACGAAAGAGTTGTACTTGTTGTTCGGATCTGCGTCAAATGTCGCTCTGCCGTAACCCTTGATCTTCGAAGAACCAAGAGGATAGTCTCTTTTGCCGACAGACTTGGAAACATTACCTTCGATGGTATAGACTCTGCCGCCATAGACTGCATATACCAGACCGGTATGTGTCATATTGTTGCTACTGTCTTTGAAGAAGATCTGATCACCCGGCTGAGGATAGGACGGATGGTTGGAGTAATAGCTGTAGGAATACTTTACGCCTGCACCGCAATCGTGACCCTGAGTCTGGCCTGTCATCTGACGCGCAGCATCGAAGCCGTATGCCTGGATAAAGCACCAGTCTACGAAGATATCGCACCACTCGGCAGCACCATTCTTATAGCCGTTATAGAAGTACTGACCATTTCTTCTCATGTTGTCAATGTCTTCCGAATATTTGCACTTGTTGTTGGCATATTCGCGATAGCCTTCTTCTGCCAGAGCGATGTTGACGACGGCTGCGGCGTACTTTTTGTTGCTGGCAGCACTTACCTTCTTCTGTGTCATCACAGAGGAGCCGGCAGTAAGAATACTGGCGACTGTGACTACTACTGACAATGATTTAATAATGCCTGTTTTTTTCATTGTTCACACACTCCTTGATTTCATTTTTCACTTGTTGGATTTCGTTTGCTGCAGCAATTTCAGTATAGCAGGCGGGCATTTGCGGCAAGGTCAAAATCAAACCGAAAAGCATAACTATCGTACGAATATCAAAGAGCATTTTTCACGATTGCCGGAAGAGGAAAAGTGGCGAAAAAGCACTTAAAAATATTTACTTCCTATTACGCCGAAAACACGATTCATTAATTTTCACTGACCAGGGGTGCTTTTCGGAAAATAATGTGCGGATTCCTAAAAGATGTGTGTAGAACAATGGCGGAAAACGTGGTAAAAATATAAACTATCTAAAGATGTCTTTTGGCGATGGAGATGTAGTTATTCAGGCATAGACAGATGCGCCTTTTCGATGCATTTCTGATTCGAAACTTACCGAATAGTCACGTAACTTTTCCTGAGGAAACTATAATGAAAAGTGGAATTGCACCGGGAATGGGATGGGTTCTTACCGGTGTGTGTTGAGGTGATAGGACATCATGAAGAAGTATGTGAAATACACAGTAGTTATGCTGCTGGTCGTTCTTTTCAGCGGCATTTTGAATACAGGCTGTCTGTTCTCGGGCAAGAAGTTTTCCGTGGACGACACGATCAAGTACATGAAGGGCAGATACGGTGAGGAATTCACGTATGTGTCTGACTTCGACGATCATCAGCCGACGGCATCCTCCTACGAGCTTTATCTCAGGTGCGACAAGTACCCGGAGCAGAATATCTATGTCAAGGTCATGCGTTCGGGCGAGGATTTCCGCTATGTGGACAGTTTTATCTCGGTAAAGTACGAAAAGCAGACGTTCGATCTTCTTGACGGAATGGCAAAGGAGGTCTATGGACCGGACTGCCGCGTGATCTATAATTGCGGGAAGAATGCGGAACTTTCGGAGAATATCGATCCGAACATTTCTTTTGAAGATTTCCTTCAGATCCGTGAGATGGATCTGTCGTGCTGCCTGAAGATCGCGCCGGGTCATCCGATCGAAAACAAGGATCAGGACCTCGATAAGCTCGAGCAGTCGATCAAGGATAAGCGGTTCTATGTCCGCTATTCGATCTACTATGCAGCTGACACAGAGACATACGAAAGTAACGATAAGAATCCGCCGGCGGATAAGGTCAGAAATCACGGAGTCCTCGGTATCGGCGACGGCTATGAGACGCAGATCAAGAGCTGGAGCCAGGAGGTCGACGGGCCTCTTCTGGAGGATGTGAAGCCGACCGTTCCGACGGATGACGATGCGCCGGGTGGCGATGTTTCCGATGGAAAAGATCCGTCCGAGGCAACTTCGGAGGAGAGTTCTTCCGAGAGCTCTGAGGCGACGGAAAGCACGACCGAGGCTCCGACAGAGACCACGGCGGCTCCGGAGACGACGGAAGAGCCTACGAAAGCTACGGCGGCTCCGACCAAGTCTGATCTTCCGAAGGAAAGAGACGAGGACTATCTTGCGTATCTTAAGGAACTTCGGAGAAGTATCGTGGCAAATGCTTCCTACTACGATTCTCTCGACAATGTCATGAAGGAATCCTGGTGCTTCAAGAGAGTGGAGGACCATTCCCAGTCTCCTTCCTACGAGTTCTTCAAGATCGCCGACTATAACGGGGCCTATGTGAATAAGAACGTCTCCGACGACGATAAGGTGATCTACCTGACGTTTGACTGCGGCTATCCGTCCGACAAGACCGTGTCGATCCTGGACACGCTTGCCAAGCATGGCGCAAAGGCCAGCTTCTTCGTCACGAAGATGTATCTGGAGAAGTGCTCGGACTATGCAGTCCGCATGAAGCAGGAAGGTCACATGGTATGTAACCACACCGTGACCCACACGGATCTTGTGCCGAAGAGCGTCGATGAGATCGCCGGCGAGATCTTCGATGTGGCCGAGTATTTCTACGAGAAGACCGGATATAAGCTGGATCCGTATTTCAGAACACCGAAGGGAACCTACACGCCGCGTCTCATGACGATCATCTCGGACTGCGGATATAAGACCGTGTTCTGGAGTATCGCGTATAACGACTATGAGCCGAGCGCCCAGCCGGAGCCGGGTTTCGTCACGAACCACTTTGCGACATATCACCATAACGGTGCGATCGCGCTGATGCATAATGACTCGCAGTCGAATGTAAATGAGCTGGATGCCGTGCTGACGCTTCTGGAAAACGAAGGTTACCGTTTCGGTCTTTTAAACGAACTGGACTGATCCCTTTTTACTTTCAATCGATGTCGCTGCTCGAAATCAATGACGTTACTCGAAATCGATGACGCGGTCACAGGCGTCGATCACAGCTTTCCTGTGCGTGACGATCACGACGGTCTTATCCGTCATGGTGCGCAGGTTGTGAAGAAGTGCCTTCTCCGTCTCTTCGTCGAGGCCGCTGGTCGCTTCATCGAGAAGCAGTATCGGGCGGTCGGAGAAGATGGCGCGCGCGATGGCGATGCGCTGCATCTGTCCTTCCGACAGTCCCGTGCCTCTTTCGCCGAGGAGCGTATCTTCTTTGTCGTCGAGTTCTTCGATAAAAGAATCGGCACAGGCGATCTTCAGTGCGGAGCGGATCCTACTGGTGTCTCCCGATGCTTTTGGATCGGAAAAAGAGACGATCTCCCGGATCGTGCCGCTCATTAAGTAATTTCCCTGCGGAACATATGCGAAAAGACTTCTCGTTGCGTCTGTGAGCGCTTTTTTCTCCGCGGATGTCTCGTAATAGGTCTCGCCCTGATCCGGCGTATAAAGGCTCATCAGGAGTTTTAAGACAGTGGACTTACCGCAGCCGCTGTGTCCGGCAAATGCGAGGAATTCGCCTTTCCCGATAGAGAGGGAAAAGTCCTTAAGGACCTGCGGCATTTTCTCTTTTCCGGAAGGGGCTTCGGCCGCGCCCTTCGCGGGTGCGGTGGAAGCATCGGAGGACGCCGCATCCGGTCCGGCGGCGCACGTTCTATACGGTGCCGGGTAGGTGAAGCTAACGTTCGAAAGACCGATGCTTTTCAATTCGGAATAAGAGACCGGGCAATCCTTTCCGGTCTCTTCGGAAGAGCTGCTTTCGATCTCCATCAGGCGCTCGGCGGAAGCCGTGACCGTGAAGATCTTCGGGATGAGTCCGGTCATGTTGACGATCGGATTCTGCAGCTGCGTGATGAGCTGGGTCATGGCCATGAGCGAGCCGTAGGACATGGAGCCCGTGAGGATCCCGTAACCGCCGTAGCAGATGCCGAGGATATACATGCCGTTCATGGTGAGCATATAGCCGATATTCGCAAATACCGAGAAGGTGTTCCTTCTCATTCTGGACTTCTTATGGGCGTCGAGTTTTCCGGAGGCCCCGGTGAGAGTATCCTCTTCGGCGCCGAATGTTTTGATGATCATCAGGCTCTCGATCCTCTCCTGCATGAAGATCCGGAGTTGCCCGTCCTTTTCCTGCACGTCCTTATGCATTCTCTTAAGCTTTTTGCGCATCAGGAAGGTGAGAAGTCCGAGGACGACGGCGGCGGGGAGCATGATGAGTGCGATCCTCGTATCGAGGAACAGAAGCATTCCGAGGGCGCCGGCCATCTTGACGAACATGCCGAGGAACGTCGGCAGGATCTCCACGATGCCGTTGGCGATCAGGACCGCGTCATTGGTCAGGCGGTTCAGCCATTCGCCCGAGTGCGTGGCGGATACCCGCGAGAAATCCCCGTAGAGGATCTTCCGCAGAAGGTGGGACTTAAACTTGTTTTCGAGGATCGATTTCGTGTATTCCGTGAGGCGACGGTTGATGGCCGATATAATGATACGAAATACTTCGAGGAGCACGAAGAGAAGGATATAGCGGAGGAATGCGTCCTTATCGGAGACGACGGCGCTGTCGACGATGGCCTTCAGAAGCAGCGCATAAAAAACGCCGATCGAGCCCATCACGATCTGAACGAGGCACAGCAGCAGGACGAGCGCGCGGCTCCTGCCGGCTATTTTATTGATCCATCGTAGCGTCCGGTCCATTGATCCCCTCGTAAGCGGTCTTCGCCGCATCTATCTTCATATTACACTTCAAATCGTATAGTCTCACGTGTTCGAGCATTCCGTCAAGAAGCGTCAGTGTTTTTTGCAGGACCATCGGGTCCTTTGAGCGGTATGTCTGCGCGAAAAGAACCGGATATGCTTTTTTGCCGGTGATCTTTTCGATGTGATTTTCTTTTCCTCTAGACAGCAGGCAGATCGCCTTAAGCGGCACGCACAGATCGCTGCCGCGTCTGTGTTTTCCGTTATATGGAGTGCCGTAGATGAATACCCCGTCCTTTTCGACGCGGATCAGGGGCTTGTCGTCGTTGACCATGACGGCGCGGTCCGAAAAAAGATCGCACCAGAGCTTGGCGTGGGTGGATTTTCCGACGCCGCTTCTGGCAGTGAAGAGATATCCTTTCCCATCGACAGCTACACAGGAGCCGTGGAAGAGGAAGGTGTTAAAGGAAGGCGCAAGTTCGGCGATCTTCCTATAGACGGCCAGTTCTTCGAGATATCCGTCCGGAAAAGTCTTATCTGCTGCCGACATAGCCCGCTCATATTCGATATCTTCGGGCGTGACACGAAGGGTGAACTCGGACGGCTCCTCCGTCCGGTAGTCCCGGCAGTATTTGTGGACATCGGGGTAGATCGATTCGACGGAGAAAACGTGGCCGGCGATCTTATAGGACTCGATCATGGCGTCTCCCTCCGGGTGGATCTTTTCAAAAAGCGGAAGATCCGGCGTGCGGCCGACCTTGCGCGCATGAAGAGGTAGCGCACAGGGAAGAGGTAGTGCCAGATCCGCGAATACAGTTTATAAGAAAAGGAAGACACGGAGATGGTCTTGCCGCCCGATCGGATGACTCCGGTCAGGACGCCGACGATCTCGTCTTCCCGTACATTTTCCTCGCAGGCGATGCGGTTATCGCCGCGAAGAGTATAAAGGCCGTCCCTGACCCTGATGATGCGGTGAAGGACGTATTTTCCGTGAAACGGTTCCGGCTTATAAAGCGGAACATCGTATTTTCTGAGAGGAAAGGAGGGGCGTTCTAAGATGAGCATGTCCTTGCCCTCCCGGATCAGGGGGAGCATGCTGGTCCCGCGGTTCGTGTAGATCAGCTTTCCTTTTTCACTGATTTCTGCTTCGATAGAGGAATTACTCATCTATGGCACCGATCTGCGTAAGTTTTGAAATCGTAGTCTGAACGTCCGAGCGCGCCATGTCCTCGGGGGCTCCGATGGAGACGAGCTCCTGGATCATCTCTTCTTCCGAAGCGCCCCTTTCCAGTCCTTTGAGGATCAGATAGAAGGTGCGGTTCCCGCGTACGACGCCCGAAAAGCTCGCGGTCGAGACGGGGACCAGAAGGTACTCGTTCTTATCTTCCTGCGCGTGGATCAGAAATTTCGATGAAAGTTTCAATGGTTTTCCTCCTTAGAGATCGTCGATCGGGACGAAGGGCAGTTCGACTACGCCATCGCCATCGCGCTTAGAGGATGGCTTTTCTGTCGGCCTCTCCGTCGGTTTTTCAGACGGCTCTGTCGGCTTCGGTGTCGGTGTCGGCGTGTCGTCCGGACCTCTGGTCGGTTCCGGTGCCGGGGTAGGTGTCGGCGTCGGTGTCGGTTCTTTTACGAGTTCGCCGTCGCCTGTCGATGTCTCGACCGGCTTATCCGGCGCCTTTGTCGGTGTCGGCGCAGGTGTCGGAGTGGGTGTTGCATCCGTCGGGTCTTTTTCCGTCTCGGAAGAAGACGGGTCCGTCGGCTTCGGAGTCGGCGTCGGCGTCGGGGTGTTGCCCGTTACCGGGTCTTTTGTAGTTTCTGCAGGTTCAGTAGAGGATTCGGATCCTTTTCCCGAAGTATCGGAAGACTTGGAAGATCCGGATGAGGAAGACGTATCTTTATTCTTCGTGGAGCCGTCGGTGCCATCGCCCGGAGTCTCGGAAGAGCCGGCCGATGAGCCTGAAGAGGCAGGATCGGAAGGATCTTTTTCCGTATCGGAAAGATCCGCCGAACCTTCTTTAGTGCCTTCGGAGGAAGAGTCCGAGGTTTGGGAAGAGTTCGAGACGGCCGAAGCGCTCGAGGAACTGTCCGGGGTAGAAGGGTCCTTGGAAGAACTGCATCCGCGGAGGATCAGGAACAGCGCAATGCCCAGAATGACTGCCGCTGCCGCTGCTGCGATGATGATGTTACGCCTTTTTTTACTCATATTTATGTAATCTCTCCGTCAAAGTCGTCTTCACTGGTGAGGATCACGTCCTCACTATCAAAGTATATCACTTCGATCTTTAATGGTTCATATATATTATTTTCTTTATTCTCCATATATAATACTCGTCCTCGCTTTCTTTGGGAATAGATCAATGACTCAGTATATGCTCGATGCGAAATTGTAATAGGCTTTCGCAAGGTTCTTCATGCTCTGGGATGTGCTGCTGCTTGCCATGACGGATTCCAGATATCTTACTATGGAGTAGCAGCCCGGATACTCGGTCGTACCGATACGGATCGAGAAGCCCTGGGAGTAGGTCGTGGCCGGGAAGCCGATGCCATAAGGACCGTCCAGAATATAGACATAGTATCCTCCGGACTTTTTCGGCGTGATCTCTTTCCAGATTCCGTCGTCCTCGTACTGTACTGCGAAATCCACAGCTTCGGTAAAGTAGAACTTGACCTTGTTGGTGGTCAGGAATACGACCGATGCCCCGACGTAGAGATCTTTATGCGCCGGATCAGTAAAACCGCCAAACGGTGCGTCGACGAGATAGGAAGAAGGACCGGAAGGATCGTAAGAGACACCATTTCCGGAAGGCAGTTCCGAAAGGTTGATCTCGAACTGCTTCTGGGCATAAAGTCCGTAGATAAGGAGTTTCTTAAGTGTCTCCTTATCCGAAGATGAGGTCGATGTCTTACCGATCAGGGTGTTCGCATAATTGTTGACCGTGGTTGTATATGTATCCGGCAGTTCCTCCCCGTCGTAGGTGAGCGTGAAGGTGATCTCCGATGTCATACAGGCGGATTCTACCGGGACAGAGATCTTATATCCGTGGTCCGGATCGAGGACCATGTCGCCGGAGGTAAAACTGAAAGTGTTTGTCTCCGTCTTGTTCTTGCCATTCTTTTCGACCAGGTAGGAATAGGTCGCAGAAACGGAAAGCTTCTCCACGTCTTTATCTTCCGGTACGGTGATATACGCATTCAGAGCGATATCGCCGCCGAGACTGACGTTATAACCGGAAATGCCGAGTGTGACTTCCTGCTGCTGCTGCTGGGAATTGTCCTTCAGGATGAGCTCGCCATTTTCATTTTCCACGAACGAGAATTCTGCACGGTCGCATGTGAAACTTGCGGCTGTGCCGTTTCCGCTAAGACCGCTCGTATATGTTGCTGCATCTTCTCCCATGCCGGAGACGAGGGTCGAATCCGCTCTGTCGAAATGGATATCCGCGCCGCTTCCCAGAGATCCGCTGATCGTAAGTACTGCAGCCGGCAAGGTAAAATAGAGGTTGTTTCTGGGATCTGTCGGGGAATACCCGCATGTATTATCGCTGATCCGGACATTGCCGCTGACGGATATGTTGTTACTGAAAACCGCGCAGATACCTCCGCCTGCCGCAGAAGCATTTTTCTGCGGACTTATTGCATCGATCGGATAGACGTGATTACAGGTGTTTTCGTAGATAGCTGCATTTCCGGATAATCTGAGAGTGCCCGGAGTTCCCGACCCACCGATACAGATGGCGCCACCGGCACTGACGGCGGTATTGAGCTGCAGCTCTCCGCCGGACATGTTGAATGTACCCGCCTGAGGAACGAAGACCGCACCGCCTGCTTCTGCCCGGCAGCCTTTGATGCTGCCACCGGTCATGTTAAAGGTTCCTGCGCAATAGACGGCGCCGCCAAGTCCTTTCGGGTTAGTGAGGACAGAGGCCTGGGATTCCGTCACTTTTCCGGAAAGAAGACTTCCGCTTTGAAGATTCAGGATTCCGCCGGACTTTACAAGGAAGATACCGCCGTTTTCGCCGGACGGGATGCTGCTGTTGCCGATAAAGCATCCGGCCTCCTGGGCGGATGTATCTTTGACCGTCAGCGTTCCTTCGATCGTGTAAAAACGGAAAGAGTCGCCCATATGAAGCGTATTTCCGTTTAAGTCGATCACGACGCTCTCGCCGGATGGGATCACCGCCTCCTTTGTAACTTCGATGGATTCGCCCAGAACATAGGTGCCGGATGTGGCCGGAAGCTCATCGCCTGCGACCAGAGTGGCATCGGCCCTTGATCTGGCACCGGGCATTATGGTGACCACGCCGAGAAGCATAGTAAAGGCGCAGACCATAGACAGATTCTTTTTCAGTGTACTTTTCATACTATTTCCCCCATAGTTTTCAGATAAAACACGAGACAAGACGGGACCACCCCGTTTACTCCATATCTTAAACTCCTATAGGTATATAATTGGTAACTCATTGATTACTGATTAGTGACGATTCGAAGATAAAAGAGCCTTTCGGAAGAAATATTTCGGGAGACCGTTTCTTTTCGGACTGAAAAAACATAAGAGACTTTTTAGTGAAATCTGTCCAAAATAACGCTTATATCATATAGCGGGGGGAAAAGGGCTGCGCTATAATATTCTTGTCGGATGGCGGATCCCGCCGAGGTGATGCGGTGAACCGCCCCGGAAAACAGACATTTTTCAGCCCGCAGGGCGGAGAAACGGGACATGGTTTTTCGAAAATGGGCTATGAGGCTTGACCGTCCGTATTACATGTGATATCCTATCACGTGCTGCGAAGGATGCAGATACATATATAGTGTGTAAGAATTATCCTCGCTCTCATCGATAGGGTATGAGAGCCGTTCTAGTCCAGGAGGAGGTGAAAAATCATGGCGAACAAGTATGAGATGATGGTAGTTCTGAGCCCGGTACTCGGTGACGAAGGTATTACTTCGACCACAGATGCAATCAAGGCGAAGATCGAATCCGGTGCGACGATCGATTCGATGGAGTCCCTTGGCATGAAGCGTATGGCTTACGAGATCCAGGACCAGAAAGACGGTTTCTATCTTCTGTTCAACTTCACATCTGAAGCGGATTTCCCGAAGGAGATCGAGCGTGTGTTGAAGATCACAGAAGGCGTACTGCGTTTCCTTGTTATCCGCATTGAGGAGTAATTAGGTAAAAGGGAGTAACGACTATGAACAAAGTAATTTTAATGGGTAGATTGACCAAAGATCCGGAAGTGAAGCAGACTCCGAGCAATATCGCGGTTTGTTCTTTCACGATCGCCTGTGACAGACGTTTTAAGAGCCAGAACGGCGAGCGCCAGTCCGATTTCATCAACTGTGTTGCATGGCGTCAGCAGGCTACTCTTCTCGGAAACTATTTCCACAAGGGTTCCCGTATCGCAGTGGTCGGTTCCCTGCAGTCCAGAAGCTATGACGATCAGAATGGTCAGAAGAGATACGTGACAGAAGTGGTCGTAGATGAGATCGAATTCGTCGACACCAGAAATGAGTCACAGGGATCTTCCGCCCAGCCCGCACAGAGTGCTCCGGCACCGTCTTCTACGGCATCTGTCGTAACACAGACACCTCCGCCGGCCCAGCAGATCGATCCGGGCTTTGAGGCTTCCATGGATTCGGACGATAGTTCACAGCTTCCTTTTGACGTAATGGGTTATTAAGGAGAGGACACAAAGCGTGTCCGGTATTTTTCGAAAGGAGATTACACTACCATGGCTGAAAATAGAGCACCTAAGGCAGCCGGACGTGAGTTCGGTGACCGCGGCATGAAGCAGAGACGTTCCAGAAGAAAGGTCTGTGCTTTCTGCGCTGATAAGATCGATGTGATCGATTACAAGGACGTTGCTCGTCTTCGCAAGTTCGTTTCTGAGCGCGGCAAGATCCTGCCGAAGCGTATGACAGGTAACTGCGCTAAGCACCAGAGAGAGCTCACGATCGCTATCAAGCGTGCAAGACATGTAGCACTTCTGCCGTTTGTAGCAGAGTAATGGATCGAAGTTCCCTGTAGTTTATACTACAAAGCTTCCCTCTCATTTTTCGTTTACATAACTGCTTGAACAGTTTATAATAATAAGCACTCGTATCGGACAGATCCGGGTGCTTATTTTTTGCCGAAAACGGCGGAAAACACGGAAAAAAGGAAACTTGGAGGAAGAAAACATGAAGTGCATTTTATTATCGGATGTCAAAGGTCTGGGCAAGAAAGACGATATTGTCGAGGTAAATGACGGGTATGCCAGAAACTTCCTTCTGAAGAAGAAACTGGCGGTAGAAGCTAACGCCGATAACATGAATAAAAACAAGCTCAAGAAGGGCTCTGAAGCCGAGCACGCACGCCGTCAGCTCGAAGAGGCAAAAGCCAACGGTAAGCTCCTCGACGGCAAGACCGTTACGCTTTCCGTCAAGACAGGTGAGGGCGGACGTCTCTACGGTGCCGTTACGGCTATGGACGTAGCCGATGCCATCAAGAAGGCCGGTTTTGACGTAGATAAGAAGAACGTCGTGATCAAGAACCCGATCAAGACCCTCGGCACCTACGAAGTGACCGCCAAGCTGCACACACAGGTCAGCGTAAAGGTCAATGTGGAAGTAGTCGCAGCTGAGTAATAGTATAACTTTCCGGATATACGAGGAGTAGCAGATGGCACAGACGGATAGTAGATCGATCATGACCCGTGTCCCCCCGCAGAATAACGAAGCGGAGGTGGCGATCCTGTGCTGCTGTCTGGATTCGGACCAGTATCTGACGCAGATCACGTCCCGTCTCCTGGCGGATGATTTCTATTCTCCTGCACACCAGAAGATCTACGAGACGATCTATCACCTCTACTCCGAGAGTAAGTCCATCGATCTCATTACCGTCGGCGACGAACTGAAGAAGCAGGGCGAACTGGAAAAGGTCGGCGGCATGGAGTACTTAAGCTCCATCGTTGATGCGCATGCCCTGATCTCCAACTACGAGGAATATATCAAGATCGTTCGGGAAAAGGCTCTTTCCCGAAAACTCATCAAGTCCATGGAGGATCTGACCCGCCAGACCTACGAAGGCGAGACGGAGCCCGGAAACCTCATCGAGATCGCGATCTCCCGCCTGGCGGAGCTTCGTGACCACAATACTTCGGATGAAGCGCTCAAATCCTTAAAAGAGATCCTCGTCAGCACCATAGATAACATTGTTAAACCGCAGAATGAGAACGTGGTAAGAAGCCATTTTACACAGCTCGACCACGTTACCAACGGATTTAGGCCCGGTACGCTCACCATCGTGGCGGCCCGTCCTTCCATGGGTAAATCGGCTTTCGTTATTAACGTCGCCATTAATGTCGCCCTGAAGGATAAGGTGCCGGTCGCTTTCTTCAGCCTCGAGATGAACGCGCAGGAGATCGCGAACCGTATCCTCGCGTCCCGCTGCGATATCTCGATCTCTAACCTGCAGAATTCCAAGAGGCTTACCTCTGACGATCTCGAGAAGATCCGCGGCTCCATGCCGACCTTAGGTAAGACCCCGCTTTATATCGACGAGCACTCGGGCTTAAATACCGCCGAGATCCTGACACGCTGCAGAGAACTGCAGAACCGCCTCGGAAGAAAGCTCGGACTGATCTGTATCGACTATCTCCAGCTCATGCAGCCGGCGACCACGAGAACGAATTCCAGCCGTCAGCAGGAAGTATCGGATATTTCCCGTGCCTTGAAGCTCATGGCCAAGGAACTCGCGGTTCCGGTCATCGCTCTCGCACAGCTCTCCCGTGAATCGGAGCGCCGTGACGACCATAGACCGGTTCTTTCCGACCTTCGTGACTCCGGTGCGATCGAGCAGGACGCCGATATGGTCATGTTCATTCACCGTCCGGATTACTATAAGCACAAGGAAGCGCCGGACGATGAGGAAGAGAACAATAATCAGAGCAAGTTCAAGAAGAACGACGAGGAAGAGATCCAGAGAGCCATGATCATCGTGGCGAAGAACCGTCAGGGTCCGACCAAAGACGTATTCCTCTCCTGGAACGGCTCGCGTACGACCTTCTTCGAAAGAGAAAAGAACGATCCGTATGCGCCGAAGGGTCCTTCGGATCAGGATGCACCGCCGCCGAGCGCGTACGACAATATCGCGATCCCGGACGAACTCTTCACCGAACCGGGCCTCGATATACCGAATGATTTTATCGAGCAGAGAAAGGAAGAGGGCCCGAAGGCCGCGCCTTCTCCGAAGAATAACGAATCCATGGCGCTGGATGCCGCTTTTATGGGAGGCGATTCCTCCATGGAGATGGTCGAACTCGATGAGATCGACTGGGCAAAGGACAATTACGGAGATGAGGGTTCCTCTGAACCCGGTTTCTTCGATGATCCGGGACAGTTCCCGGGCGGGAGTGAATAAGTGGAAGACCTGATCACTTTGGTCGAAAACTATATCGAAAAACATGGATTGCTGACGGGAAGCCGCCTGGTAGTCGGTGTATCCGGGGGCGCCGATTCGATGGCGCTTCTGTTCGTTTTAAAGGAGATCCGTGACCAAAAATACCCGGACCTTCCTATCCTTTGTGCGCATGTGCACCACGGGATCCGCAAAGAAGCGGATGCCGACGAAAAGACCGTCAGAGATTTCTGTGAAGATCTTGAGGTCCCTTTCTTTTCCAGACACCTGGATATCCCGAAGATCGCGGAAAACCGCGGGCTGAGCCTGGAGACCGCAGGCCGGATCGAAAGATATTCCTATTTTCAGAGCCTTTCGGAAGAAGACGGCACGATCGCCGTGGCCCACCATATGGAGGACCAGGCGGAGAGCGTGGCGATGCATATCTTCCGTGGCTCCGGCATGGAGGGTCTTTCCGGGATCCGCCCGAAAAACGGGAACATCATCCACCCGTTCCTGTGCCTTCGGAAAGAAGATATCCTCGGATTCTGTAAAGAGAAGGACATCCCTTACTGCCACGATATCACGAACGACGATCCGTCCTACGACAGAAACTTCTTCCGCCACGAGGTCTTCCCGAAGATCGAAGAGGGGACGAAAAGAGATCCGGTCGCCTCGCTGGTCGGGCTTTCCGAGCGGACAAGGGAAGAAAACGACTATCTTGATGAATTGGCGGGGAATGCCCTGGAAGATGCACTTTCTTCCGGCGGGGACGGGGAAGATGCGATCTCAGTTGAAGAGGTAAGGAAGATCCCGGAAGCGCTTCGAAGAAGGGCCTTAAGGCTATTCGCGATCTCCTGCTTCGGAGATGTGGTCGATCTGGAAGAAGCCCACTATAAAGCCATCTTAAGCCTTTGTGAGAAGAATGAGGGGACCGCATATATCGACCTTCCCGGTGATCGCAGGGCCGCAAGAGAAGGCGGGAAGATCCGCTTTCTTTCCGGGAAAGGATCTTTTCCCGAAGAAAAAGGCGGGATCATCGAGGGGATCGGTGTCATCGTGCCGGAAGAACTGGCGGGCGAGGAGTTAGCGCTGGAGAACCTCCCTATAGGGGAAATGATTAATTTTTTCCAAAGTTTTCTGCAAATCAGGCTCCGTTTTGTTGAGAAAGAAGCGGAGGTAGTTTATAATAATTTGACGTGGTTTTTTCCGTCTTCGGCCTTAAAGGGTGCGGTCATCAGGACCCGAAGGACGGGCGATACCATAAGCCGGGCCGGATCTTCGATCCGAAAGGAGCTTCGCCGATTCATGAATGAGGCCAAGATCCCGCCGAGGTTTCGGGACCGGATGCTCCTGATTGCCAGGGAGCAGGAGACCTTATGGCTTCCGGGTCTGGCGCATGCCGTGGGATTTACGGACGCGCTTTCGGAAGAAAGGTTTAAGGGGATGAGTTCGGAAGACCGGGAAGAAAAGCTGATGGCTTTAGAGTTTTCCGACATGAATGAAACGGAAAAGGAGATCGGATAGATGGAACGTATTACTGAAGTTATGATCGACCGTAATGAAATCGCAGAAGCCGTGGAGCGCCTGGGACGCCAGATA
Source organism: Clostridia bacterium (assembly GCA_016287245.1). Taxonomy (GTDB): domain Bacteria; phylum Bacillota; class Clostridia; order Saccharofermentanales; family Saccharofermentanaceae; genus Scatonaster. The sequence continues at coordinate 9,766 of JAEEWG010000023.1, read as the reverse complement.
TCCGAAGACTACAAGGACAGTGAGATCGTCGTGATCGGTATCTTAAAGGGTGCCTCGGTGTTCCTGGCCGACCTGATCCGCAAGATCGACTGCCCGCTCATCATGGACTTTATGCAGGTCTCCAGCTATTACAACAGTACCGTCTCGTCCGGGAACGTACAGATCCGCAAGGACCTCGACTACGATATCTCGGGCAAGGACGTCCTGATCGTGGAAGATATCATCGACTCCGGTGTCACGATGCAGTGCCTAAAGAGGGAGCTTTTCGCGAGGAATCCGAAGAGCATCAAGGTTTGCGCGGCATTTGACAAGCCTTCCAGAAGAAAGGTGGAGTTCACGGCGGACTACATCGGCATCGAGGTGCCGGATGAGTTCATCGTCGGGTATGGACTCGATTACGCGGGAAAATACAGAAATCTTCCGGACGTATGTGTGCTTGAAGTTGACGGAGGTGACAAATGAGTCAAACAGAAAAAAGACCCAAGAGATCATTTAGCGGTTTACCGTTTTATCTCATACTGATCGTGATCCTGATCGCGGCGTCGTTCTTCTTCCTGAATGATAATTCCGGGAAGAACGCTTCTCTTTCCGAGGCCCTGACCATGATCTCGGACAAGGAGATCACGAAGGAAGACGTAGTGCTTTACGGAAACTCCCTTCAGTTTAAGTATGTGGACAAGGAGACCGGCAAGAAGAAGGAAGTGAGCAAGAAGGTCCCGTACGATTCGGAAGACCACGTGCTGACGATCCTCATAGAAGCCGAGAAGTCCGGCGCGATCGAGAGCTTCGAGTATAAGCAGCCGACGGATGTATCCGCCATTATGTCGGGCATCATGATCGTTCTTATGGTCGGCGCCATGATCTTCTTCGTATGGATCAATTTCAGCAGAAACCAGGGCGACGGCAGATCTGCCATGAACTTCGGCAGAAGCAAGGCCAAGCTCCACGATCCTTCCAAGAACAAGGTCACCTTTGCCGATGTGGCAGGTGCAGATGAAGAAAAAGAAGAACTGGCGGAAGTCGTTGACTTCTTAAAGAACCCGAAGAAATACTCGGCGCTCGGCGCGAAGATCCCGAAGGGCATCCTCCTTCACGGTGCACCGGGTACAGGTAAAACGCTCCTGGCCAAGGCGGTTGCCGGTGAGGCGGGCGTTCCGTTCTTCTCCATCTCCGGTTCCGACTTCGTAGAAATGTTCGTCGGTGTCGGTGCAAGCCGCGTAAGAGATCTTTTCGATAATGCCAAGAAGAATTCTCCCTGTATCGTGTTCATCGATGAGATCGATGCTGTCGGTCGTCACCGTGGTGCCGGTATGGGCGGTGGCCACGATGAGCGTGAGCAGACATTGAACCAGCTCCTCGTTGAGATGGACGGTTTCGGACCGAATGAGGGCGTTATCGTTATCGCAGCGACGAACCGTATCGATATCCTTGACCCGGCGCTCCTGCGTCCAGGCCGTTTTGACCGCCGTGTCGCGGTTGCCCGTCCGGACATCAAGGGCCGTGCGGATATCCTGAAAGTACATGCCAAGAATAAGCCTCTCGAGGACGACGTCGATCTTAAGGAGATCGCGAAGATCACCCCCGGCTACACCGGTGCGGATCTGGCGAACCTCTTAAACGAAGCAGCTCTCCTGGCGGCCAGAAGAAACGCCAAGAAGATCAGCAAGGCAGATGTGTCCGAAGCGGTCTTCAAGGTCATGATCGGACCGGAGAAGAAGAGCCGCGTTATTACCGACAAGGAGAAGCGCCTGACGGCTTTCCACGAGGCAGGACACGCGATCGTTCTGCGTACGGTTTCCGAAACAGAGCACGTCGAGCGTGTTTCCATCATCCCGGCAGGCGGTGCCGGCGGTTATACTGCCCACAAGCCGGATGAGGATATCTACTACACCACAAAGAAGCAGCTGATCGATTCCATCATGATCTCCCTAGGCGGACGTGCCGCAGAGCAGATCATCCTCGGCGAGATCAGCACAGGTGCTTCCTCTGACCTGCAGCACTGCAACAGCATCGCCAGAGAGATGATCACCCGCTATGGTATGTCCGAGAAGTTCCCGAACGTGATCTTTGACGATGACGACGAGGTATTCATCGGTAAGAGCTACGGCCATACGAGAGTATATTCCGAGCAGTCCGCAGCTTCGATCGACGAAGAAATCGCCCGCATCATCTCCAAGGCATATAACGATGTACTCGATCTTCTCAACGATAAGATGGCGATCCTCAATGCCGTTGCCCAGAGACTTCTTGATAAAGAGAAGATCGAAGGACCGGAGTTCGAGCAGATCTATGTCAGCGGTGGTGTGATCCCGGCTTCGGAAGAGCCTTCCGAGTCTTCTTCTGAAGAAGCTTCTGCATCCTCTGACTCTGAGAGCAAGACGGAGTCTGTCGGCCTTACTGCTGAGGATATGCTCGCAGATAGCACTTCTCTTGACAAGGCTGTCGAGCAGATCGAATCGGCCTCTGAAAAGGACAGCTCGATCCCGACGCTGATCCCTTCTGAGAAGGATGGAAAAAAGGACGACAAGTAAGCAAGGTCCTTTTGAAAACGAGAATGAAACGAGGAGCTGTCCCGTGCGGGGCAGCTCCTTTTTTGTGCTGATGGGGTGGGGAAGGGCGGATCTTAAGATATCCCATGCCATATTCTGACCCGGAGTATATGCTGAAATCATGGGGGGAGTGTGTTTCGATAAAAACCCATGCCTTATTCTGGCCTGGTGCATAAGCAGAAAGCATGGGGAAAGTGTGTTTCAATAAATCCCCATGCCCCAAAAGCGAAGATTCTTCATGGGAAATCCAGGAATATATAAATCCCCATGCTACAGAGGTCATGGGGAACCGCTGATTTTTCACATTCCCATGCTTTTTGAACTAAAAACAGGCATGGGGAAATGCGGATTCTTCAACCCCCCATGCTTTTCGTATTTAAGACGCTCATGGGGAATCACAGATTCTTCAAAACCCCATGCTCTTCATATATGTAACAGTCATGGGAATCTTCCATTTAGAAAAAAGATTACCGCCCGGGATGCGGATTATCGCGCCCCGGGCGGTAAATGGATTTTCATTGAATTGATCGCTGCCGGATCCGTCATCGCAGATCCGCTCAGCTATTACCTATAGGATCTTATCCGGCGTAGAAGATGCCCTGGAAGAGGTCATTCTGATCAATGCCGTTGTACTTGAGGCTCCAGTCGTCTTCGCCCGAAGCCGGATCAACTGTGAGCTGGAAGTAGAAGTTCTTGGATGCATCAGCATCAAGGTACTCGCAGAGAAGTGTTCTGCTCTCAAGATCGATGCCGCGAACGACGAATACAGTGTTGGCAGGAAGAGTAGCCTTACCGTCCGGTGCACCCTTGCTGTTGAACTTGTCTACAGAAAGCTCCTGCTTTGTAGCGGCGATCGTGTATCTGCCGCCCAGATTCTGTGTCTTCTGCGGGAATCCGTTATTGCCCTTGGTGGAAACGTTTTCGATTACATAACCAGTGCCCATGATGTCGGTGGAAGAAACGATCGTAAAGTTTTCCGGATCGAAGAAGAAGCCGTCGATATGAATGCTCGGCAGGCTATTATTGAAGTAATTCTGGAACTTAAAGGAAGAACCGTCAAATTTGAAAACGGCAACAGTTGGAAATGCGTCTTCCGAGTACATATCGGCATAAGCATAGAAACCGTCGTCAGTCTTCAGCAGATAGATCTTATCCAGCATCAGACCGGAGATCTCAAGTCCGTCTTCCGGAATGCTCTCGACCTTGTCATTAAAAGCGATACCAAAGTTGATAAGGCAGCCGTATTCATCTGTTTCGGAAGTGGCGATGATCTTATCCATCTTGCCGTCACCGTCGACATCCCAGATGATGTGATCATATACATCAGACTGGAGAGCATAGGTTTCCGGAGTAGTTCCGAAAAGGCTCATGTCGATGTAATCACCGGCATAGCAGGCCGGGATCTTGAACATATTAAATTCATAATCATCTGTATAGATAATGAAGAGGCCGTCATAGGTGATAAGGAAGGGAACTTCAGCGTTCGGATCACTGATCTTACCTGCCAGATACTCCACTTCCTGCATTAAGTGCGGGTTCTCCTGCATAGACTTTGCACCATCGAGGTATTCAGCGAAGAAATTGGCAAATCCGGGTCTGTCGGAAACGATGTCGTTCAGGTTGTATTCCATCGAGTCGCCGGAACGGTAGTTCCATACTTTATAAGTAGTTTTATCGGAACTGGATGCGAGATCATATGTGTTCTGATATGTTATGAAGGAGAATATATCGCTGTCAGAACGGACGACATATGTATGGCTCGTTGCAGCGAACGAACCGGTTGCGGAGCCGTCAACATAGCTCGGGAGCTTCTGATCGTAGAGATCATCGTAATTGGTGTTCAAAGCCGGGTAGATGCCGTCGAGGGAATTCCAAAGCTGAGAGTAGTTGTCCTCGTCTTTGATCGTAAGAACATCCACGTCCTTGGTTACCGAATAGATCTTGTTGTCCTCGGTGGAGGCAACAAAGCCGTAAGCGCGGTATTCTTTCGTCTTGATGTAATCCAGTTTCTTCAGATCCGAGCGGATGGCAAAATCCGGAGAGATGGTATAGTCAGAAAGGCCGGAGGAACCGGACTTGGAAGGCTTTGTGGATTCTTCTGTTTCAGAAGAGGTCGGTTCTTCCGTTTCTTCTGTCTCAGTTTCTGTTTCTTCTGTATCTGATTCCGGCGGAAGAGTCTCTTCGGTCTCGGTTTCAGATGTTTTCTTTGTTTTTGTCTTTTTGGTTGTTTCTTCACTCTTCTTCGAGCATCCCGCAAGGGAGATGACCATAGTAAGCGTGAGAAGGATCGATACTAATCGTTTCATACTACTTCCTCCTTAAAATTTCTTTTATTATATTCCAACAGGGGGGTGGTTGTCGAATGAGCGCAATAGACAAAAAAGACCGGATGTATGTCCGGTCTTCTTGTTTTTTATGTTTATTCTTCTCGAAAAGATCCGTTCTCTTCTACGGATCTTCTTTCCCTTCCCGGAGGATCAGACCTCGGAAAGCGGTGCGATGTCTGCTACCTGCTGGGAGAGCTGCTCGATGGCTTCCTTGTACTTGGCCAGGACCTGCGCCGAGATCTGGTCACGGAATGCCGAGTTGATCGGATGAACGATATCCTTGTATTCGCCTTCCGGAGTGCGGCGGGACGGCATCGCGATGAAAAGACCGTGATTGCCTTCGATGACCTTGACATCATGTACGACGAACTGCTGATCGAATGTAATAGAAACGATTGCCTTCATCTTGCTTTCCAAAGATAATTTGCGAATAACGATGTCTGAGATCTCCATAAATGCCTCCATGTATGCCACTTAATATCTTCTACCCAATGTGCCCACTAGTATGTAGCATATCATATTTTTTATGGATAATCATCATATTATTCCGGAAAAAGGGTATAATAATAGGGCAAATGCAGGTCATTTGACACGGGGTAATCTTTTTTATTTTAGATTTCCCCGAAATATCATCATAGTTGGAGCGAAATAGTATGACTACGGGAATGAAAGACTTGCCTTCCGGTAAGCGCGTTTTTTTTGTGGGGATCGGTGGCATCAGCATGAGCGGTCTGGCAAGGATCGCATGTAACTACGGCTTGATCGTCGGCGGATCGGATATGCATCCGTCCGAGCGCACAAAGGAACTGGAAGGTATCGGCGTGAAGGTCTATGACCATCACAGTGAAGAGAATATAAAGGAGTTTGCTCCGGATATCGTCGTGCACACGGCGGCGATCCTGCCCGGAAATCCGGAACTGGAGTATTCGAGGAAAAACGGCCTTACGGTCATGGAGAGATCCGTGTTCCTGGGCCTGATCACGAGAAACTTTGCCAACGTTATCAATATCTCGGGAACCCACGGCAAGACCACGACGACATCGATGGTCTCCCTGATCCTTTTAAAGAGCGGGGCGAACCCGACCGTGCATCTGGGCGCGGAGCTCGATGCTTTCGGCGGTTCGGTATATCTCGGCTCGAAGGACCAGCTCCTCGTTTCCGAAGCATGTGAGTACCACAGATCTTTCCTGGAATTCTATTCCACGATCGCGGCAATCACGAATATCGACTACGACCACGTCGACTGCTACAGCTCGATCGACGAGGTCATCGACGTGTTTGCACAGTTTACCGAGAAGCTCTCTCCGGAAGGCACGCTCGTCATCCCGGCCGGGGATAAGAACGTACAGGAGTGCGTCAAGCGCATCCCTTCCGTACGCGCCAAACTTGGCCTGGAAGAGCCGAGGATCCTGACGACCGGTCTTTCCGGCGAAGGCGTGGACTTCTTCGGAAGAGAACCGGATTTCTGTGCGGCAAATGTCGTATATACCGATGGAAAAGCGGGCTTCGACGTGCTCTTTAAGGGCCGCCCGTACACACATATCCAGCTGGCGATCCCGGGCACGCATAATGTCTATAACGCCCTGACAGCAATCGCCTGTGCATCTTTGGCCGGCGGCAATCAGGAAGCGGCGCAGAAAGCCCTTGCTGAGTTTACCGGCGCGGAAGGACGATTCACCATTAAGGGTACCTATAAGGGCGCGATGGTCGTAACTGACTATGCCCACCACCCGAGTGCCGCGAGAGCGACCCTCGATGCGGCCTCCCATGTTCCGCACAATAAGACCTGGGTCGTTTTCCAGCCGCTTACCTACAGCCGTACGAAAGTCCTCTTTGAAGACTATGTCACTTCGCTGCTTCCGTGCGAAGACGTCTTCTTCGATGAGATCTTCTCCGACAGAGAAGTCAATCCCGGCGATATCTCCTCGAAGGACATCGCTGATGAGATCAACAGAAGAGGCGGCCACGCCATCTTCTTCAACTCGAAGGAAGAGATCATCGATAAGCTTTCTGAAGTCGTCGGAAAAGACGACATGATCCTGATCTTAGGTCCGGAGGACATCCGTTCTCTCGGTGACCGCCTCGTTGCTCTGGAGTGATCCATGGATAAGAAAAAGAAGCTTCGTATCGTCTGCGTCTGCCTTCTTGCCGCGCTTTTGATCTTCATGTCCCTGGACATTCTTCTGCCGCGCCGAAACGACGGCTCGACGGGACATGCCGCGATCATGTTCGTGCATGAGGGAAGGCTCTTCCCGCAGATGGACTACCAGCAGTTTTTCTCCGATCTCGACATCACCTCGTACTATGTGATCGAGGATTCCGTTTCCCTCGAAAAGATGAAGGAGAAGGTCGAAAAGATCTCGAAAAAGAACCGTTCCGTGCTCCTTCTCTGTGAAGGGGACTACGCACTTTCCGGCCTTTCTGTTGCTACGGAAAACACCTCTGTTTCCGGCCTGATCCTCATCGCGCCGAAGCTCGATGAATCCGCTGAACTCGGAGAATTCGGCGCAGGCGCACCTTCCTGCCGCGTGGCGATCTTCTCGACGTCCTCGAAGACATCGGACAATCTCTATGAGCGGCTGTCGGGTGAGGATACCCGCTTTACGAGAGGCGCGAAGGCGGATTCCGGCGCGCCGGAACTCTTTCTTTCCGCGGATGCCTCGAGATACTATGCGAAAAAAGGATCCTGGAAGGATGACCAGATCGCTTCGGCCTCGGTACTAAACAGCCCGGTCATGCAGACATATCTGGCCAACTATATTAAGAACTACACGCTCGGAGAAAAGGGCGTTTCGCGTGCGCCGCTCCACACGTGGATCGTGAAATCTGTCTGCACGATCCTCCTGATCGCGACGTTTTTCCTTTACGCCTCCACACTTCCTATGGGGAAAAAAGTTGTCCCTGCGGGCGAGTTTAAAGAGAAGAAGGGAAGATCTATTGCCGATAAGTATCGGAGCCGCTATAACCATCTCATCGCACTGCAGATCTTCCTGGGATTTCTTTTCGTGATCCCGTCCGGGATCTTCGTTATCCGGAAGAGCGATTCTTTCCGGATCGTCCTTCTTGTATGGATCTGTGTGTCTGTTTTGACCTCCGCCTTTTTCATGCTTCCTTTTATCAGGAAGATCAAAGGGAGAAAGGTCAGATCGAGCCGGAGGATGTGGCTCCTTCACACCGGATTCACGGCGCTTCTGATCGCTGACATCTTTATGCTGACGCTCCTTTGGAAGGGCGCGGGTTTCTTAAAGCCGGACATTCTTTTAGCCGTGGCACTTCTCCTTTCCGTAATGCTCGGAGTAGCCATGACGATGCTGCAGCTGACGGATGCTTTTTTCGGAAATCTGACCGAGGAACCGCATTTGATCCTCGATTCGGTAAAATTTTCCACGATACGTTTCGTTCCGATGGTGATAGTTTTCATTTTCTCGATTATAATGAAAAGAGAACTATGTGCGGTGCAGGTCCTTATACTGATCGCTTCTTTGGCGGGTGCCTCGTTTATCCGGAGGATGATCCGCCGCGGCGCATTCGGAGAGACTCTCTCAGTGGTCCTGTTTTCCTGCCTCTACTGGATGCTGTTTTGATATGACTTAAGGAGGAGAAGGCTTATGTCATCAACGATCAAAGATGTAGCAAAAATGGCGGGGGTATCGATATCGACAGTTTCGAAGTTTATCAACGGCGGCAATGTCCTTGAGGAGAACCGCCAGCAGATCGAAAATGCGATCTCTACCTTAAACTACCAGGTCAATACCGTGGCTCGCGGCATGAAGACCAGGAAGACCATGTCGGTCGGTGTCCTGATCCCGAGCCTTGCTGACTACTACGGCGTTTCCATTCTCTCCTATATCGACCAGGAGCTTTATGCTTCCGGCTACAGCACCATCATCTGCGACTACTCCCAGACGGATCCGCTCGGCGCGTCCGACAAGATCAACTTTCTGATCAATAAGCAGATCGACGGCATCATCATGCAGCCCATGAACGTCCGCCAGGAAGATATCGACCGCGCGGCCAAGGCCGACGTGCCGATCGTCTTTGTGGACATGGAATATCCGACGGTCTCCTGCGATTCCGTCACCATCGACAATGTGGACATCGCGTACCGCATCACCAAACACCTGATCGAGAACGGTCATACCCGTATCGGCTTCATCGGCGGTGCTACGGGCTTTAACACGACGGACGACCGCGTCCTCGGATATAAGAAGGCTCACGAAGAAGCGAAGATACCGGTCGATAAGGACCTTCTGTATCTCGAGAACGTTTCCGAAGAGAGCGGCTATATGGGCATGCTCAAATTCATGCAGAAAAAGGACCGTCCGACGGCCGTCTTTGCCAGCGGTAACGACCTGACCTGCGGCGCGGTGATGTATCTGAACGAAAAGAACCTGAAGGTCCCGGATGACATCTCTTTCGTCGGCTTTGAGAACCAGACGATCGCGCATGTATATAACCCGACGCTCACGATCGGCATCCAGCCGATCCGCAAGATCGGACAGACCGCTGTACGGATGCTCCTCGAGCGCATGAAGGAAGAGTACACGGGCGAGCCGAGAAACGTACGCCTGAAGGCTGTCATCGATTTCGGCGCCTCGGTAAAGAAACTGAAGTAAGTGCCGCTCACATATATATAGTATTTATACTTGACGTACCCCCAAACGCATGGTATTCTATTGCGGTGACCGCATGTGCCGGGCTTCTAAATCTGTGCCGTTTTTCGGATCGTAAGAAACGGGAAAGGCTACAGTGCCTAGGATGAGACAGCGAGACTGGATGAACAGGAGGGAAACGTTTTTATGCAGTATGCAGTTATTCTGACAGGCGGCAAGCAGTACAAGGTTGCCGAGGGCGACGAGATCTTCGTAGAGAAGCTCGCTGGCGAAGCTG
>JAEEWG010000022.1 GCA_016287245.1 Clostridia bacterium | reverse complement strand
TCGGGTTGTTACCCATACCGAGGAAGCCCATCATCTCAACGTGTGCCGGAACGGAGGAAGAACCTGCGAACTGAGCATCGGAGTGCATACGGCCCATGGTATCTGTCATACCGTAAGAAGCCGGACCTGCAGCCATGTTATCCGGATGCAGTGTACGACCTGTACCACCACCACTTGCAACAGAGAAGTACTTCTTGCCAGCAGCAATTCTTTCCTTCTTGTATGTACCTGCAACCGGATGCTGGAATCTTGTCGGGTTAGTGGAGTTACCTGTGATGGAAACGTCAACGTTCTCGCTCCAGTTGATAGCAACGCCCTCACGAACGTCGTCAGCACCGTAGCAGCGAACCTTCGCACGCGGACCATCAGAATAAGGAGTTTCCTTAACGATCTTCAGCTCGCCTGTGTAGTAGTCGAACTGTGTCTGTACATAGGTGAAGCCATTGATTCTGGAGATGATGAATGCAGCATCCTTACCCAGACCATTGAGGATAACACGGAGAGGCTTAACACGAACTTTGTTTGCCATCTCAGCGATCTTGATAGCACCCTCAGCAGCTGCGAAAGACTCGTGGCCGGCGAGGAATGCGAAGCACTCTGTCTCCTCACGGAGAAGCATAGCAGCGAGGTTACCGTGGCCAAGACCAACCTTACGGTCATCAGCTACTGTACCCGGGATGCAGAAAGCCTGCAGGCCGATACCGATCGCCTCAGCAGCGTCAGCTGCCTTTGTGCAGCCCTTCTTAATAGCGATAGCAGCACCTACAACGTAAGCCCACTTTGCGTTCTCAAAGCAGATGTTCTGTGTGCTTTCGCAAATCTTATAAGGATCAATGCCCTTTTCGTCGCAGATCTTCTTGGCTTCTTCGATGGAAGAGATTCCGTTCTCGTTAAGAGCCTTGTTGATCTGATCTATTCTTCTGTCATAGCTTTCAAACAATGCCATAATCTTTAATCTCCTTCCTTACTCTTTACGCGGATCGATGTAACGAACTGCGCTGTCGAATCTGCCGTATGTACCGAGGTTAGCCTGGTAAGCCTCGTTAGCGTCCTTACCGGACTTGATCTGATCGAGCATCGGTCCGATCTTCAGGTACTGGTAACCGATGATCTGATCATCAGCGTCCAGAGCGAGCTTAACGATGTAACCTTCTGTGAGTTCGAGGTAACGGGGACCCTTCTCGAGAGTAGAGAAGATAGTACCTGTCTGAGAACGAAGACCCTTACCGAGATCTTCGAGGCCAGCGCCGATAGAAAGACCGCCCTCAGAGAAAGCAGACTGTGTACGACCGTAAACGATCTGCAGGAACAGTTCTCTCATAGCGGTGTTGATAGCGTCACAAACGAGGTCTGTGTTGAGAGCTTCGAGGATCGTCTTGCCCGGGAGGATCTCACCAGCCATAGCTGCGGAGTGAGTCATACCTGTGCATCCGATGGTCTCAACGAGAGCTTCCTGGATAACGCCTTCCTTAACGTTCAGGGACAGCTTACATGTGCCCTGCTGCGGTGCACACCAGCCGATACCGTGTGTGTAACCGGAGATATCCTTAATTTCTTTGGCCTGTATCCACTTTCCTTCTTCAGGAATCGGAGCCGGACCGTGGTTGCAGCCTTTTGCAACGCAAGTCATCTGTTCAACTTCATGTGTCTTGATCATGTTGAAAACCCCTTTCGAAATAATTGCGTGTAGCCATTGTGCACACAAGATCTCGAAATCGGCACACAATAACACCTCGTATATTATAGCAAATCTTCCGTAAATGACAACCGAAAAATCGTGCGGTTTCTAGGCTTTTTAGCATCTCAAATGATTTTCATTTCGTCTTCCCCGGGGACTCCTTTTTCTTCTCGAAAAGATCCGTTCCTCCGCATGTTTTCTTCTCGAAAAGATCCGTTCCCCTCCGCACCTTCTTCCCGAAAAACCCCTTCGCCCCGCCTTTTCTTCGCCCGATCCGCCCATTTGTTTCACCTTTGCTACATAAAACTAACTAAACTGTCACTTCTATTGCATGTTCCCGCGCGCCCTTTTACTATGAAAACTACATTGGGAAAAGCGCCCTTCGGGCTCCCCCCCGGGTGGCGCAGACGTCTGTAGGTATTTGAGCATCTATAATACTTGTGTCAGGTGAGGTGAATGGATTTGAAACACATTATCTTGAAAAAGAATTCCGTTTTAGGCAAAGTCGCCCGTGCCGCCGCGCTCCTTCTTTGCGCCGCCATGGTGCTTCCGGCCGCGGCCTGTAAGAAGAAATCCGGCGGCACTTCCGCCGTGCAGGACCAGCAAAACCCGACGGGCGGGGGCGATTCCAACCCGAACCGATCCGAATTTGTTCAGCAGACCGATCCGTATTATTCGGATACGACCGTAAGACTGGAGATCCCTACAGATTCGAAGAGGACCGTATCCACCATCGAGGCGGACAGATGCGCCTTCACCAAGAGCGGGGATGGCCTGATCCTTCCGTATTCGATCGTCTATCTTTATACCGAGGAAGAGCAGAAGCTGATGGAAAACACGGACTACACCGATCCGGATCAGCTTGCGAAATACTATGAAGTCATGGCTTCGAACTGTGAAAATGGTATCCTGATTTATTCTCTCGACGGAAAAAGCACCGGGATGATCACGTTGGCGCTTAACGAGACTCTGGAATCGTTCACGACACTTCAGGATGGCCGTATCGCAGCATATGTCAGCACCTTTAAACCGGAGACGCAGGGATCCGAGAAAAGGCTCGTTTTCTATGACAGGAACGGAAAAATGGAGAGCGAGATCGACTGTCAGAAACAGGACTATCCGATCTTCTGTGAATTAAGTAACGGGAATATCGCTGTCCTGAGCTCCGGAACGCTCTCCCTCATAGATAAGAATGGAAAAGCGCTTGGCGCGTCGAAATACGATAATCTTCAGCTCGGTGTTTACCAGATCGACGGCAAAGATTATCTTGCGACTTATGCATACAATTATATCGAGGATATAATCCGTGAAGACTACTACTGCCAGCAGATCGATCCGAATAACGGCGCACTGTCCGATCCGCAGGAGCTTCCGTCTCCGATCCCGCTCAATCTATATGCCTCGAATGGCAAGATCTATGGAGTGGAAAACGATGTTAAGTGCTACGATATCCTGCAAGGGACTTCGGAGACGATCTGCCGCGTCGAAGATACGGATATTGAGTTTTCCATGACCGAAAATGTGCTGGTGAAGCCCGACGGTGATATCTATACCGTAAACATGAATATGGATGCTCTGGAGCTTCAGCCCGAAGCGGAGATCTATCTGACGCACCTGCATAAGGAGGAGAAGAACCCCCATGCAGGAAAAAGGATCGTCTACGTCGGCACCTGCCTGGATACTTCCTACAATGTGCAGCGCCTGATCTGCACCTACAACCGCCGTCCGGAGAGCAAGACCCGCGTACTTGCCTATTCGGTGGGAACTGCTTCAGATAGCATTCTCACGGAGAAATCGGATGCCGCCGATAAACTCCTTTTAGACATGAGATCCGGCACCGGTCCGGATGTCCTGATGGACTGCGCTGAGATCGGCCAGTTCAATTCCGACGGGATCCTTGTCGACCTGAATACTTATATGGATGGAAAAGATCCGATCGACCGCACGAAGTTCTTCGATAATGTTTTCCGCGCCTTTGAAGTCGGCGGCAAGCTCTTCCAGCTCCCGGTATTCTTCTCGATGCAGGGTTTTAACGGAAATCCCGATCTTCTCGGAGATCCCGGAAAATGGACAGTTTCTGACTTCGATCAGAAGATGGGAGCACTGGGCGATTCCGCATATGCGGCCTTGGGATACTTCGCTTCCAGCGAGGACGCCGGATCGAGCATCGGTCTTCTGAGCGGTCTTCTTTATTCCGATATGGGACATTACGTAGATTACAGTAAAAACGAAGCGCATTTTGACACTGACGATTTCAGAAAACTTCTGGAGATCAGTAAGAAATATGGAGATAAGATCCCCGAAGAGAGAATGGCCGCATTGCGGGAAGAGTTCGAAGTGATGGATAATCATAGATGCGAATCTCTCATCATGCAGGCCGGCGTCTGCGCACTGAGTACGAATTATATCGGGGATCTCCGCCGTTTCTCGGAATATGACGATCTTTGCAAAGGTTCTTCTCTTTTCCTCGGCTGGCCGACTTCGACCGGCTCCGGCATGACGGCGAAAGCCACTGTTTCCGCAGGTATCTCCGCATTCTCGGAGTGCCCGGAAGATGCCTGGGATTTTGTTTCCTTCCTCCTTTCTCCGGAGATCCAGGAGAACTTCACCAGCTACGGCAACAAGTGTATTTGTGTCAGCAGAGAAGGTGAGAAGCTCGAGATGGCGAAAGCCCGCGAGGCGTATAATAAGGAGATGGAAGAATACAGAAGCCACAATATCGAGGATATCGACAGCGGCATCTCTGTGATCGACGATAAGACCGAGCAGGATTATCTGCGCGTGATCGAGAGCATCAGCGCGTCCCTTCACACCGATCCGGCCATCATGCTGGTCGTTGAGGAAGAAGCCGCCGCGTATTTCTCCGGCGCAAAAGATGCCGACAACGTAAGTAAGTCCATCCAGAACCGCGTGAAGCTCCTCCTTCAGGAAAAGGCGTAAAAACGAATAATAGAAGATAAGCGCTCCCTCGGAAAGCAAAAAACGCCTTTTCGAGGGAAGCACCATGTTTTTAGGGGTATGTATGAAAAAGAAAATAGAAGAGGTAAGGATCCGTCGTCCTATGCAAAAGACCCTTTCCTTCTTGCTTTGTTTAGGAATGCTTCTTCCGCTGTCTGCCTGCAGAAAGCCTTTGAAGAATAGGAATACGAAGACCGGCGTAAAGCACGAAGAGTATGTCGAGAAAGACACGCCGTACTTTTCGGATACGACCGTCGAATTTCCTCTCCCGGTGGATGAAGGAAGGAAAATGGACAGCCGATATGTCTGGCAGAGCCGTTTTTCCGGCGACCGCGTGTATTCCAGCTATTCACTTCAGTACCAGAATACGCAGGAAGAGAGAAAAGAACTGGAAAAACTCGATCCTTCGGATCCACAGCAGTTTTCGCGCTATTACGAGATCCTCGATAAGACGATCCGAAACGGCGTGATCTGCTACTCTTTTCAAGGCGACGTCCTCTTTGAGCTTCCGCTCGAAAAGGGCGCGATCCCGGCCAGTTTCTATCTGAAAAAAGACGGAGGCATTGGTGTCTTTTTGAACGTCATGAGCCGAAAACTCAACGAGGAGACGAATGAGATCCTCTTTGACTTTTCTACGAAGCTTGCCATCTATTCCGAAAATGGTGAGCTGCTTCAGGATATCGTGATTCCGATCAGCGATACGGGCGCATTTGATAGTGCCAATATTGAAGAACTCGATAACGGGAACATCCTGATCCTTAACAGCACGGAGAGACTGCTTCTGGGTCCGGACGGCACGATCATCTCCCGTGAAGAACTGCTCGATCGCGGAAGCCGCGTGACCTCGAGCCGGAAGATTTATTCGGCCAAGGGAAAATACTATATCCTTTCTTCCGAGTGGGATCGCTCGGACCCGAACTACTATGCCGAACTCCTTGAGGAGATCGATCCGGAGACGGGAAAATGCGCATCGCCGAAGACGATCGATGCCGCTATTCCGACGGATGTCTATCGAAGCGGCGACAGTTATTTCTCTATCGATATGGAGAGACTCATCAAGTGTGATGCCCTTTCCGGGAAGACCGAGTCCGTCATGGAATATGTCCACACAGATATCGCCCCGAAAAATGCAGTGAAAGATATTAAGTGCGAGACCGATGACGATATCTATCTACTGTCCACCGAGCTCGACATTTCCGCCCAGAACGGAAACGAAACACTTTATCTGACACATCTTCACAAGGAAGAGAAGAACCCGTACGTCGGGAAAAGGATCGTGTATGCCGCCACCTGCGTGGGCACCCCGGATGCGACCTTCATTTCCCTGATCAACGAATATAATAAGGCGCCCGGCAGCAAGGCCCGTGTAGTGACCTACGTCGAGAGCCCGAGCGACTATCTTTCGTACTCGATCATCGAAGGAGATACGACCGATCAAATGATCCTGTCCATGAAGTCCGGAACGGGCCCGGATGTCCTTTTGAACTGCGCGGCGGTCAGCCAGTTCAATTCCGAAAATGTCCTGATTGATTTAAATCCCTACATGGACGGCGCCAACGGTATCGACCGCACGAAGTATTTCGACAACATCTTCCGGGCATATGAGACGAACGGAAAACTCTTCCAGCTTCCGCTGGTCGTCTCGCTTCGAGGCCTGGCCGGAAATCCGGATCTTCTCGGAAAGCCCGAGAACTGGACGCTTTCGGAAATGGACGAAAAACTCTCCGCCCTTTCTTCGGAGGTGTATCCGATCAGTATGAACTCGCAAGGCCTCTTCCTCGAGCTTTTGTTTTCGGACCTCGACCACTATGTCGATTTTTCTTCGGGAAAAGCATCGTTCGACAGCGACGATTTCCGATCCCTCCTCGAATTTTCGAAAAAGTTCGGCCGGATCGAACAGGAGAAACTGCAGGAGCTACTCGAACAGTATGACCTGATGACTTCCAATCTTCCGGCGAACTGTTTCATGATGCAGGATAAGGTCTGCGCACTGACCGGCATGCTGATCCGTGACCTTCCTTCCTACTGCGCATATTCCGAGCTTTGCAGCCACGACCCGCTTCTGATCGGCTGGCCCTCGTCCGAAGGTTCCGGCTTTTCGGCCTATGCCGACATCTCCGCCGGGATTTCCGCGTACTCGAAATGCCCGGAGGAAGCATGGGATTTCCTCTCCTTCCTCCTCCGCTCCGACAAGAAGCTTTCTTTTGACACGGACATCAGCGTCTCCCGCGAAAACACCGACCTTCGCATGAACGAGAAGATCGACGAATATGCGGCGACCGCTAAGTTTTATGGAGAAGAAACCTGGATGTACGATTTCCTGGTCCCGGTCACATCAGAGAAGAAGGATGCTTTTGTCGGGCTGATCGAAAAGATCCGTACACCTTCGTACAATAATGCTTCCATCCGCTCGATCATCGACGAGGAGATCCCGTTCTTCTTTGACGGCTCCAAGTCGGCGGACGAAGTCAGTAAGACGATCCAGAACCGGGTGAATATCCTTTTGTCTGAACAGAAATAAAACCAGAAGTTGCAACAAAGCCGCCGTGGCCGCAAGTTCCTTTTTACGGACTTGCGGCCATGTGCGTTTCTGTGTTATGTTGAATCCGATGTCATAAGTATCAGATGAAGGGGACAGCAAGGTGGGAAGCAGAAATTTCGGAAAGAAAGAAATAGACGCATTGAGCAGGCGGATCCGTCAGGCGCAGGGACTCGGAAATAACGGTATTTCCATGGTCGTAAAGACCCAGTCGGACATCGAGTCTGCGATCGGTGAAGCCATCAAGCCCGAGTGGGCGAGAGTGCTCCGCGGGATCCCCGTCGATGAATTGAATGCCGGAAAAGCCGGTATCCGCACCAATGTCTTAAAAGAAGCCGGTTACGGCGATGTCTATTCCGTATATGCCGCCAGCCAGCAAAACCTCGCCGCCATCAACGGCATCGGCGAAGTCATGTCCCTTCGTGCCAAAGAAAATGCCGAGAAGATCGCATCCGACGTCAACAGTAATGTAAAACTGAAGATCAGCGTCGACCATAAGACCGAGGAGTACTCGCGTCTGGTCACCGCGGTCGCGGAACATATGCGCGCCCGGGAGAACCTCCCGAAGTGCGAGCAGCTCCTGGCCATGATCCCTTCGGACACCGAAGAACAGATCAAAAAATTGAGCTGCGCCAGATCCGGATTGAAGTGGATGTTCACCGGCGGGAAGAAGAAGGACGAGGCCCAGACGGCCTACGAAAAACTGAACGCCACCGCGTCCGCGATCGATGCGACCGGACTGGTCTCCCAGATCCAGGGATATCAGGGCGCGACCGAAACTTCCACTGCAAATGCTTCTTCGAGTCAGGTCACCGTGCAGGGAAATGCTTCGACGCAAGATACCGCTCAGCCGAGCTCGCTGTCGTCCATCATCGGACCGATCAGCATCGCCGCCGCGTGGAACGACTTTGCCCGCCGCCCGATCGAATACTATCAGGTCTTAGAAGAGATCGCCCCCGAGCGTTTCGACAGTGACGAAGACGGCTACGGCCTAAGCGACGAGATCCGCGAGGACGTCGCCAACACCCCCGTCGACCTCACCGGCCTTAAATGCACGCTCCGCGGATACCAGATCTGGGGCGTCAAATACATCCTTCGCCAGAAGCGCGTCCTGCTCGGCGATGAAATGGGTCTCGGAAAAACCATCCAGGCCCTCGCCGCCATGGTCTCCCTTCGAAACGAACTGACTAAAGAACCGGCAGCGGAGCCCGCTCCTGCCGCGCCCGCGCACCCGCCGAGATTCCTCGTCATCTGCCCGGCCAGCGTCATCGTCAACTGGTGCCGTGAAGTCGAGGCCAAGAGCGACCTGGTCGCCTACAACCTTCACGACAGTAACCGCGACACCTCCTTCCGCACATGGACGGAAGAAGGCGGCGTAGCCGTCACGAACTACGAAAGCCTCGAGAATCATTTCAAGATCGACGAGGACTTTGAGATCGACATGATCGTTGTCGACGAAGCCCATTACATCAAGAACACCGCCGCCAAGAGAAGCCAGAACGTGCTTTCCCTGTGCGAGCACACCGACCGCATGCTCTTCATGACGGGCACCCCGCTCGAAAACAACGTCGGCGAGATGATCCACCTGATGGATTACCTCCAGCACGATGTCGCCCAGCTCGCCCAGCAGGTCAGTATGACGGCCTATGCCGACGACTTCAAGGAGAAGATCTGTCCAGTCTACTACAGAAGAAAGCGCGAGAGCGTGCTGTCGGAACTTCCGGATCTGACGGACATCAAAGAGTGGTGCGACATGACGCCGGAGGACGAGCGCGCCTACGAGGACGACGTGCTGACGGGTTCCTTCATGGACGTGCGCCGCGTGTCCTGGCGAAACGAGGATTACCTCAATACCTCCGCCAAAGTCCAGCGCCTCCGTGAGATCGTCGAAGACGCCGCGGAAGATTCCCGCAAGATCCTGGTATTTTCCTTTTTCCTCGATACTTTGGAAAAGATCCGTACCGTGTTTGGTACGCAGTGTGTTGGCGTGATCAACGGCGCCGTTCCGGTAGAGGAAAGACAGAATATCGTCGATGCATTTGAAGCGGCCCCGGCAGGTTCGGTCCTTGCCGCGCAGATCCAGTCCGGCGGTACGGGCCTGAACATCCAGTCCGCAAGTGTTGTCATCCTCTGCGAACCGCAGTATAAGCCTTCCACGGAGAATCAGGCGATCGGCCGAGCCCACCGTATGGGCCAGACCCGTGACGTACTCGTGTACCGACTCCTTTGCCCGGACACGGTAGATGAGCGCATGATCGAGATCATCGAAGCCAAGCAGGCTGAATTTGATACCTTTGCCGATGAATCCAATGCCGCGGCAAAAGACGCGGAGAGCGAAAAGAGCGGCGTCGATGTCAACGAAGGCGTCATCGTGGGCGAAAAAGAAGAGCCGGCTGAGCAGGTATCTTCCGATGCATTGCAGGCGGCTCCTGCCGAAAGCGCTGCAGCTACACCAGCTACACAGTCGGCTCCTGCCGAAAGCTCTGCTGCTCCTGAACGTGAGATCGATAACGCCAGCATCAACAAGATCTTCGAGTCCGAAAAGGCCCGTATCCTGGCCAAGAGAGAAAGAGAAGCCAGAGAAGGCAAGTCCCCGGCCCCGGCGCCAGCGCCTGTTGAGGCTTCAGTTACTTCCGCAGCCCCCGCGCCCGCACCCGCGCCGGCACCGACACCAGCCACAGCTCCAGTAGCTACGCCGGTCGAGACTGCGACCGCTCCTGTTGCTGCCCCGGCCGAGATTCCGCCTGCGCCAGTGGTGGCTCCGGCCCCCGCTGAACCTGCACCTGCTGCGCCGGCGGAGCAGAAAAAGATCTTCTGCAGATTCTGTGGAAAGCAGATCCCGGCGGATGCGATCTTCTGTAGTTACTGCGGAAAGGATATCCGATAAGTCTGAAAAAGAAAACTGAGATAGTATATGGAATTTTCGATCAAACACTTTAACGAGCTAAGTAACAGGGAACTTTATGAGATCCTGAAGACGCGCCAGGAGATCTTCATTATCGAGCAGAACTGCCCGTATATGGATATCGATGACCTGGATCTGGACGCGATGCATATCTTCTCGATGAACGAGGAGGGGCGTGTAACGGCGTGCCTCCGTGTCTTTATGAAGGACGAGAAAACGGCGCAGATCGGGCGCGTGGTCACCCTGGTCCATGGCGAAGGCCTGGGCGGGAAGATCCTCCACGAGGGAGTCAAGGTCGCGCTTGATCACTATAAGGCCGAGAAGATCTATCTCGAGGCACAGACCTACGCAATCGGTTACTACGAAAAAGAGGGCTTCCGCGTCATCTCCGGCGAGTTTGATCTGGACGGGATCCCGCATGTGGAAATGGAGCGTAGTAGAGAGCTTTAGAAATACTTCGAAGTGGTATAATTGTTTCGATGAGGTGCCAAAAAGCGGGAACGCGGACCGGCACCAGGGAATGGAAACACGAAGATGAACTTCTTCGGAGGCATGTTATGCACAAGCGCAAAACACAAAGAAAACTAAAATCAATTCTTTCTCTTCTTATAAGCATTCTGATGCTGACGGGAGCATTCCTGTCATTTGCTTCCTGCTCCAAAAAAGAGTCGGAAAAATCGAAGGATTATTCTTCCAAGCTCGGAATCAAAAAGGATGTAAGAAAACCGAAGGAGACGAGTCGGGAACCTTCGCAGGAAGTCACGGTTCCGACTGATCCGGAACCTTCGGAAACAGAGACATCTACAGATCCGAGTGATACAGTCCCGCAGGACACGAAGGCGCCGACGGATCCGAGAACGAACCCGCAGAAAGCAGATGAGAACCCGTACTTTTATTCCGCTTTCTCGATGGAAGATGATATCAATTCCTGTCTGCATTTTAACAAGGGGCGTATGGTTGTCATCAAGGACACGGCTTTTTATGTGCAGAAGGGAAATGCCGATAACGGCTATGCTTCCGGCTTTTCCGACTCGGAAGATATCTTCATGTTAAAGGACGGCACCGACGCGAAGATGATTGCATCGGTCCCCGTTAATCGGGTACAGGGTAATCCGACGACTACGGTCACGTATTTGGTCCCGCACGAGGAGGATCTCTTCTTCTTTGTTAGAAGCGGAGAAAATACGCTCCTCATGAAGGTGGAGACGGAAAGTAAGAATCTCTCCACGATCTATACTTTTGAAGGAATGCAGGGAACACGGAACCCCTGCATCGATAACGATCACCTGTACGTTTTTAGTTCAGGCTTCGATGAGATCAGCGGTGCTTTTTACCCGATCGTATACGATATCGATCTTTCGACCGGAGAGGTCAAAGAAGACCACCCGAAGTTCAAGTGTGCCGAGGGTGCCATGATGTGTTATGTATTTGCGGTCTCGGACGGATACTACTATATACATCTGGATATGAATGACCCGGGCGAGATCCACCGGTGCCCGATCGGCGGCGTGGAAGAAGAACTCGTTCTTTTGACCGAACCGCTCTTAGGTTTTATTGATATCGTCGGCAATTATCTTTTCACCGACGAAGGGGAGTTCCTGCACATCTACGACAAAAACAACGGACAGCTTATTGCGGAACTTCCCGATATGTTGATGAGGGTTCTCAATGCGCCTCTTATCCAGTGGATCCTCGTTCGTCCGGATTTTATCCGTTACATCGACGAGACGGGAAATGTGGTCTCCTATCGTCTCGATGAGACGCTGGAAAAGACCGTTGTCATGGAGCCTCTTGACGGGATGAAGATAAGCTCTTATGTCGAATACCAGGACGGGTATTTAGTCATGCTGGCTTCAGGTCAGGTCCATAAGGTCGAAAAAGATACGAGTGTCATTTCCGCGGAACCGATCTCTACCGAGGATCAGAGCATTGAAAAGAAAAACGACGAATGGATATATCAGGAGTCGGCGGATTTTATAGAGATCAAGGGCTATCTTGGCACTTCGGAAAAAGTCAGTGTCCCGGACGTGATCGACGGCAAACCGGTGCGTTTTGTATATCTGACCGAGAACTCAAAAACACCGATCACATCTCTTACGATCCCGGAGGGCGTGACGACGATCTCCCTGATCAACTGCCCTTCCGTTACGGAGCTGTATCTTCCGAAGACCTTACAGAACTTCTCCTATGGAGGTTTCAACTATACTATCAACATCAAGGACGGTGCGACGATCTACTATACCGGATCTAAAGAGAACTGGGAAACTATCGTCGCGATGAGTGATCTGAAGTTTTCGGAGATCTCTGCGGATACGCAGGGTACTCCGAATCTGAAGATGGAGTTCCTCGATAAGTGAAAGGAAAAATGAAGACATGGATGCCAAAAGGCTGATCGTTACACTCGTATTTGCGATAATCCTGATCGGATTCTTTATCTGGATCGTGGGCGTTTCCGTCGACGATGCAGCAAGGAAGAACCGTATCTGGAGAGAGCAGGCGCAGAAGGTCACCGACGCATCTGATTATGTCAACAGCCTTCCCTTTGACATCATGTACTACGGCGAAGACTTAAAAGGCCCGGAGAGCTTTGAGGTCCGCCACATCTACGGCTTTGACCAGGAAAACCTCATCGGTCCCGCGGACGTAAAGCCGCACGAAGGACATGTGATCATCATCAACGACTTAAAAGGCGACCTGAAGCTGTCTTCCGAGAACTGGAAGGATCTTTTTAATCTCATGATGTACGACGGATACGAGATCGTCTATCTCGGACATGAGCACCTAAAGCAGGTGCAGGAGGCGGGCTTCTTCTTCGATGTCTATCCGGAGACGACCAACAGCGTTATCTTCTGGAACTACGGGAAATGCCGCCACATCGGGTTTGCAGACGATCCGAAGGTGCTTCCGGAGGTCATAAGGGAGAGCCTTACCCCCGAGCAGATCACGGTCTATTCCATGGTCATGCAGTTTCAAAACGAGAACTATCTTACGCTGATACCAGAAGAAGGAGAAAGCGCCAGTTGAATAACGAAAGAGAAAGAATCGAACAGATACTGCACCGCTACGATGAGATCATCGCCTCGATGGGCGATCCGGCGATCATCAGTGACGGTGCGCGCTATTTAAAGCTCACGAAGGAACTAAGTGACATCGAGCCGGTCGTGACACGGATTCGCGATAAGGACCGCGTCGTAAAAGAACTTGCCGACGCCAGGGAGCTTCACACCGCAGCAGATGACGAAGAGATGCGCCAGATGGCGGCCGAGGAAGTATCTTCCCTGGAGACGGAGCTTGAGAAGATAAACGACGATCTAGAAGATCTTCTTGCGGTAAAAGATCCGAAAGACGACCGTTCGGTCATCATGGAGATCCGGGCGGGGGCCGGCGGCGAAGAAGCGGCGCTTTTTGTGGCGGACCTTTATAAGATGTATTCCGCCTATGCGGTAAGTAAGGGATGGAAGACCGAATATATCGAGAGTAACGATACCGAGCTCGGCGGATACCAGAAACTGGTCTTTTCGATCGAGGGAAAAGGCGCGTACAGCTGCTTTAAGTATGAGTCCGGCGTACACCGTGTCCAGCGTGTGCCGGTCACCGAATCCGGCGGGCGTGTCCATACCTCGACAGTTACGGTGGCGGTGCTTCCGGAGGTCGATGAAGTCGAGGTCAACATCAATCCGAATGACCTGAAGATCGATACTTTCCGCGCATCGGGCGCCGGCGGACAGCACATCAACCGTACCGACTCGGCGATCCGTATCACGCATCTGCCGACGGGGCTTGTCGTGACCTGTCAGGATGAGCGTTCCCAGCACAAGAACCGTGCCAAGGCGATGGCGGTCCTGCAGAGCCGCCTCCTTCAGATGGAAGAGGAGAAGCAGAACGGGGCGATCGCGGCCGAGAGAAGATCTCAGGTCGGCACAGGAGACCGTTCGGAGAAGATCCGTACCTATAACTACCATCAGGGAAGAGTGACCGACCATCGGATCGGCCTGACCCTTTACCGGTTAGAGGAGATCCTCGGCGGAGACTTGGAAGAGATCGTCCGCCAGTTGACACTTGCCGATCGGGCGCATAAACTCGGTTCGGGAAGTTTGGATGAAGGAGAAGAATAATGCTTCAGGAAATACGTGATTTTGATACGATCCTGGTAGATCCCAGTGACGAGAAGACGTTTTCAGATGCCGCCCGTGCCCTGCAGGAAGGCGAAGTGGTCGGTATGCCGACGGAGACCGTGTATGGCCTCGGTGCCGATGCGAGAAATCCGGAGGCGGTAAAGAAGATCTACGAAGCAAAAGGGCGTCCGTCGGACAATCCCTTGATCGTCCATGTCGCAAGTAAAGAGATGATCACAAATCTCGTATCGGAGATCAGCCCCATCGCGCATGTCCTGATCGATGCCTTTATGCCGGGTCCGATCACGATCGTCATGAAAAAATCCCCGATCGTTCCGGACTGTGTGTCCGCGGGTCTTGATACCGTCGGGATCCGTTTCCCGATCCATCCGATCGCCCAGAAACTTATCGAAGAGAGCGGTGTGCCGGTCGCGGCGCCGTCCGCAAACCTTTCAGGAAGCCCGTCTCCGACGAAGGCCGAGCATGTCATGAAGGACATGAAGGGCCGGATCCCGTACATCATCGACGGCGGAGAGTGCCAGGTGGGCCTTGAGTCCACAGTCGTAGATGCCACGGGCAACTGGCCGCAGGTCCTAAGACCGGGCGCGATCACGATCGAAGATATGGAAGATGCCTTAAAATCCGCGGGGATCGAAAAGCCCCTGGAGCTCAAGCTTCACGAAGCGGCCCCGGAAGAAGCCCCGCGTGCGCCGGGCATGAAATACCGCCACTATGCACCGACCTGCCCTGTCAGAATAATCGGCAACGGAACATTGGACGATTTTTCAAATTATCTTGTATACTATAAGCAGGAAGTGCAGAATGCATTCCTGGAGGGAAAGACGAAAGTAGGTCTTTTCCTGGGCGAGGAGATCGCCCAGCAGCTGAAAGTATTATTTGAGGATAAAAAAGAACGAATCGTCTACTACATCTACGGCGCGACAGGGGATATCGACGCAGCATCACATCATTTATTTGACGGACTTCGTACCCTGGATGAAGACAGAGCGCAGCTGATCGTAGCACCGGCTTTTCCGGAGGAAGGATTAGGGATCGCGTATATGAACAGACTTTTTAAGGCAGCATCAGAGAACGAAAATTCCATCGACCCGCAGAAGAATGAAAGAAACATCCTTTTCGTCTGCTCGGGAAATACCTGCAGAAGTCCACTGGCCGAAGCGATCTTCCGCTCGATCTTTAAAGCGACAGGCCCGCATAACATGAAGGCGAACCCGGAAGTTCCGGCGATCGTCACCGCTTCCTCCGCAGGAACCTTTGCAGAAAACGGCGCCGAATATACGAGAGATTCGGTCCAGCTGGCTAATTTCGAATACGACGAAGATATTTCACAAGGTAGATCGAAGATCGTCACCGAGGAGATGATCACGAAGCAGGATCTCATCCTCTGCATGACCGCTGATCTCTCCCGTTATCTGCGTTTCAAATTCCCGGACATGGGCGATAAGGTGTATTCTTTCCAGGAACTGATCGATGACCTTTCGATCCCGAACGTGGACGGCGAAGTCACCGACCCGTACGGATATGAATATCTGGTCTATATGGAGACAGCCAAGCAGCTCGATACCATTATCCGCGAACTCATGCCGGAGATCCTTGATAAGTGGGGTATGGTGTAAAGAACAACAGACAATAGACTTAGGTTTATTTTCGGATCAGATATAACGCAACAAAAAATCAGTTATGCCGATTATCGTGAAACCGTTATTGTCCAGGCTTTCTTTGATTGGTCTGTTGATAACGATGATTTTTGTGATTTCGTCATTCAGTAACATATACGGCCGTTCTTCTCGTGCTCGAGTTTCGGCATTTGATATGTCAGCACACACTTGAATGTAATACCTCCTCAATTCTTTTGTCGCATAGAAATCAACTTCGTATGTTTTTCTTACAGATTTTCCGTTCTTGTTTTTCTCGACAGTATCAAAACTTCCGACACTTACTGAGTATCCTTTATAACAAAGCTCGTTAAAAACAATGTTTTCCAGCATCTGACCTTCATCAGGAAATGCAAAATTCAATCTGGCATTGCGAAGTCCGGTATCAACAAAATAGTACTTTCTTAAGGCGCCGATCTCTGCTCGTCCCTTAAGATCATATCTTTTTGCTTCTCTCACAATAAAAGCATCTTTGAAGAATCCGATATATTTTTCAACAGTTTGCTTATCGACGGATTCCTTTTTTATGCTTTTGAAAGTTCTTGCTATTTTATCTGCGTTCAGCAATTCCCCTGTTCCCGCACTGATTATATTGCATAATTCGTCTAAGGATTCGCTCTTTTTCAGGTGGTTATGCTCGATGATATCTTTAAAATATGTTGTTTCAAACAATCCGCGTAGATACTCTTTCTTTTCTTCAGCTCTCTTTACAACAGCTAGCGGCATTCCGCCTAACTGCATATAGTCATAAAGAGCTTCACTGGCAGAACCGCCAACGTAGCCGTAGTATTCCTCGAACGAAAGAGGAGAAAGCTGAATGTTGGTTGCCTTATCGCGAAATTCGGTAATTATATCGGTTGAGAGCATCTTCGAGTTTGATCCGGTAACATATAGATCTATGTTCTTCTCACGAGACAGACCAAGGACGACATCGACAAAGGTGATTATTTCGGTATCGGAAGTCTTGGCTAAGATATGCTTTCCATCTGTAAGATTAGGATTTATCAGCGAATATACCTTTTGAATCTCATCCAAAAACACATAGCATCTTTTCTTTCCCCGGCAGAATTCCCGGACGTATTTTCCCAAGTCTATAGGATCCCTATAGGCCATGTTCCGGTCATCATCGAGTTCCAAAAGCAGAATAGATGATTCTTCAATTCCGACATCTAGCAGGTGCTGGCGATATATGTTTTTTAGCAGGAACGATGACAATCACTCTTGCAAACAAATCACTTTTTCTGTAGATTTCTACACTTTTGGTGATTATTCGTGTGCGGGATGAATGTGAGTCAGCCTTTAGGGATGGAATCACTCAATGATTTGATTTTTGAAAGTCGTTTTACTAAACTAGTAGGCAAATCACGTGTTTTGACACGCTGGTTTCAGAAAAACAGTATAGTGTTTCGCTCTTCAGATACACAGATGGAGAAAAAATGTTATATATCATCCGCCACGGAAAGACCGATTGGAACGCAAAGCATAAGATCCAGGGAAGAACAGATATCCCGTTAAACGAAGAAGGAAGACAAATGGCCAAAGAGGCCAGGGAAGAATATAAAGACGTCCATTTCGACGTCTGCTTCTGCTCGCCCCAGATCCGTGCCAGAGAAACGGCAGAGCTTCTGCTTTCGGGAAGAGATGTCCCGATCATCGTCGATGACCGTCTAAAAGAAATGGGATTTGGCATTTACGAAGGCATCGAGAATTCGTTCTCGATCCCGGACTGCCCGATCAATGTATTCTTTTTTCACCCGGAAGAATATACCGTCCCGGTCGAAGGCGGCGAGAGCGTTGAGGAGCTGTTTGCCAGGACCGGCGAGTTTTTAAGGGAAAGAGTAAAGCCCTTACTTGATGAGGGAAAAGATGTCCTGATCGTCGGACACGGCGCCATGAACCTGAGTATCGTCTGCCAGGTAAAAAAACGCCCGCTTTCGGAATTTTGGAAAGAAGGTATCCCGAACTGTAAATTGCAGAAACTGGAGATGCCCTTATAATCCGTTCCTTTCCGCTACCCGTAAGGAAACTGAAAACTACTCATAATATCAAGTTTATTTTCTTATGTAGGCAAGTATGCTATAATCACATCGATTCAGCGTATGCTATAGACGTATGTTTAATAAGGGGCAGGGTATAGTATG
This sequence comes from Clostridia bacterium, assembly GCA_016287245.1. Taxonomy (GTDB): domain Bacteria; phylum Bacillota; class Clostridia; order Saccharofermentanales; family Saccharofermentanaceae; genus Scatonaster. The sequence goes on along the minus strand of JAEEWG010000022.1, from coordinate 30,656 downwards.
GCATCTGAAAGTATGAAGAAGAAGCAGGAAGAGGAGATCGATCTTCTGAAACTGGCCAAAGTGCTGTGGAAAAGGATCTGGATCATCCTTTTGTGCGCCATGATCTTAGGCGCTGCCGGTTATTACTGGACGTATCGGAAGATGTATACGACCTACCAGTCCTCGGCAATGCTCTATGTCAACAATAATTCCGTATCCTTAGGTTCTGCAAAGCTCAGTATTACCAGCGGTGATATCAAGGCGGTCAATAACCTGATGGAGACCTACTCCGTGATCCTGACTGCAAGAAATACCTTAAATGAGATCATTTCCGAGACGGGCATTCCCTTTACTTACGAACAGTTAAAGCAGATGATCACGACCGAGACCGTCGGCGATACCGCGATCTTTAAGATCACGGTCACGTCTTCCGACCCGGAGCTTTCGGCGCATCTTGCGAACTCGATCCTGGAAGTACTTCCGAATAAGATCAGTACGGTCGTGGAAGGAAGCTCTGCACAGATCGTGGACTACGCTGTTACCGGTACTCCGGTCGTTAACGGAAACCCCATTAAGACTGCCGCGATCGGCGCCCTGATCGGTGTCGTTTTATCTTCCGGTGTCATTATCTTCTTAAGCCTCATCGATACGAAGGTAAGATCCGAGGAATATCTCCTCGAGGCCTTCCGCGATATCCCGATCCTCACTTCCGTTCCGGACTTGAACGAGAGCGGCAAGGGCGGTTACTACGGCTACAGGAAGCAGGTGGCGAGAAGTGAAGGTAAACTTTCCCCAAGCCAGATGATGCCGCCGGAAGTGAACCAGAGTGCCATCAAGACCACAAGCACAGACGATAAGCCTTCGGGCATGAGACCTGGAAACGAGGGCAAGTAATATGGGCAAGAAAAAGACTTATGCAAATGCAAATGATAACGATCTGACATTTATCGGAGAGAAGCTGGGCTTTGAAGGAAAAGAAGCTTTTAATCTTCTCCGTACGAATATCCTTTATGCCGTAAAGAGAAAAGACCGCTCCGCCAGAGTCATTGGGGTGACGTCTTCCGTGCATGGTGAGGGTAAGAGCTTAACGTCCGTGAATCTTGCGTATTCCATCGCGGAATCCGGCCGTAAGGTGCTCCTCATCGAGTGCGATATGCGTCTTCCTACCTTAAGAAGAAAACTCGGGCAGAAGAAGGCCGCCGGTCTTTCGAATCTCTTGGCAGGTGTCGAGGAGGACGGTGATGTTTTACGCCAGAACGTTAATGTTCAGGGCCTGGATGTTATCTTTGCGGGTAAGACCCCGCCGAACCCGTCTGAATTACTTGCTTCCCACACTTTCTCCAAGCTTATCGAGAAAGTAGAGAATTACTATAGTTTCATCATCATGGACCTTCCGCCGGTCTGCGAAGTATCTGATGCCCTGATCGTCAGTAAGCTCACCGACGGAATGCTGATGGTCGTCCGTCAGGACTATTCCACCAGTACCGACCTCGAGTACGCCATGCGTCAGCTGGAATATGTAGATGCAAAGGTCCTCGGATTTGTCTATAACGGCGCCGACAGCAAGACCCGCCGCTATAAGTACAAATACGGGAAGAGTTATTCGAAGTCATGATCGATATCCACTGCCACGTTTTACCGGGAATAGACGATGGATCCAAAAGCGTGGAGATGTCTCTTTCCATGCTCCGCGATTCCTTTGATCAGGGGATCGGCTATATGTGCTTCACTCCACACTTTTATGCGGATATGGACGATCCCGGAAAGTTTCTTCGAAGAAGAGACGAGGCAGATGCATTTCTTCGGTCGGAGATGGAAGATACCGATGAACCCTTCCCGGAACATGTTCTCGGCGCGGAAGTCCACTACTACCGCGGCATCGGAAGATCGGAAGATATCGAGACACTTTGTATCGGGAAAAGCAGGTTCCTTCTTCTGGAACCGCCGTTTCGGACCTGGACGGGCGCCTTCCTTGAAGATGTCCGGGCGCTTCGGGACGGACTGGACTTAAAGGTCATCATCGCCCACATCGAGCGGTACTTCGATCAGGACAAGCGCCTGGTCAAAGAACTTCTCAGTGAACCGGGCATCTATATACAGAGCAATGCGGAAGCCTTTATTGACCGGAAAACGAGAAAGAAGGTCCTAAAGCTTCTGGAAGAAGGGAAGATCCATTTTCTGGGATCCGACTGCCATAACATGCTGACAAGACCGCAGAACCTCATGGAAGGAAGGGCGGTCATTGAAGAAAAACTCGGACCGAAGGCGCTTCATAGGATAGATGCCTATGGTCAGGACCTGATCGATCAGGCCGTATAACGGAAAGGAGGGGAGGACCCTTATGAAAAAAAGAATCGTATGGATCGTGCTCTCCTGCGTGATGTTTCTGGCGAGCATCGGTCTGATCCTCTACTATCTCTGGGGAAACGGCTATCTCTGGAAAGCCAAGAGCGCGCCGGCAGCCCAGACCTATGCGGAGTTTACCTATCCTTCCATCGATGAATCCGAGATGGCCGATCTCACGAGAATTACGACGGCCACGCCGACGCAGACGCAGGAGCCGCAGGAAACGACGGTCCCGAAGGACCTTCCGGATATCCCGTGCCCCGTAAACTTCGACGAACTTCAGAATGCCAATCCGGAGATCATCGGCTGGATCTATATGAGTAAGCCGGAGATCTCGCTTCCGATCCTAAGGTCTCAGACGGACGACACCTGGTACCTTTATAGAGACGCGGTAGGAAAGTATCAGAGGGGCGGATCGCTCTTTGTCGAGCATAACTATAACGGTTTCGATTTTTCGGATCCTGTCACTGTGATCTATGGGCACCGGATGAGCAATGGCTCTATGTTCGGGACGCTTCAGGCGACATTGTCCGAGGACAATTATTTTGATGAAGACCGCTTTATTGTGATTTTTACACCTGCCGTAACAAAAATTTATCAAATTTTCGCTACATTACCTAGTGACAGTGACCATATCCTGTACTATAATGACTTTAATGCGGAAGGTGTGTTCGACGCATTTTTTGACGACCTCTTTTTAACTACAGGCGTCGATGTGAAACTCATTCCTGAAGCAAAACCTTCGCAGGGAGACCACGTGATCGTATTATCCTCCTGTCTCTGGGGAGACAGAACAAGACGTTACCTGGTGTTCGCGAAGGAAGTAGTATAGGTTAATAGAAGAGTTGTAATACATAGAAATGATGATGGGGGTTTACAAATGAAAGCATTAAAAGCTATTGCGACAACAGTGCTGGCACTTACCTTCTTTAGTGCACAGGTCCTCGCTGTTGGCTCCGGAAGCCCGGTAGCCGGTGACGGACCGAAGATCAAGAAGGCAATCGATGCAGATGGCAACGACATCACCGCTTATCTCGTTGTAACCAAGCTCGGCACCACATCTCCGTATGCGGAAGTCAACGCTTACCTCAAGAGTGCGAACGATGATATCAACAATGCAGACGGAAAGCCGGCAAACCTTCTGGATGCCTCGGGTTCTCCTCTGAAGGCGAAGATCCAGAGTCTGCTTGACAGCGCCGGATCCTCTAAGAAGGCAGAAGACCTGACCTTTGACGAAGTATTCGATGTCAGCTATGTAGTAAACGGTGTGGTAATGCCGCTTCCGAGCCAGACAACGATCGAGTTCGATTACGGTGTAGAAAATGGTGCAACTCTCATCATGATCCACCAGACATCTTCCGGTGTATGGGCAGTGGAGGGCGCTTCCGCAACAACGACCGTTACATCCTTAAGCCCGTTCGCATTCCTCGTAGCAAAGGGAACAGAGAAGGCAGCCAAGGACGATAAGGGCGATGGCAAGACGACTTCTCCGCAGACCGGTGAGTACGTAACCAAGAGCGTTCTCGTTGGTGCATTAGTTCTGGCAGCAGCCGGTGTTGTGTGTGTGACACGTGCAAAGAAGAGCTCGGCTAACTAAAGACACGATAATCAAGATAGTAGGAATAGCAGTAGCAATACTGCTATTCTTTTCTATTTTATTGGTGGTGACAGACAGGATCAAGAAGAAGGCGACTTCTTCTACTCCTTCCTCTTCGCTGGTCTTAGACCCGTACGAGGACGAGGAGATCGATCCTGTTTCTTATTTTTCCGGAAAAGCTTATTCCCATAAGAAGAATCTCGAGACCGTGCTCTTCATGGGCATCGACTCCTACGGGGAAGCTCAGGAAGTGGAGGGCAACCGAAACCACGACCAGGTGGATGTCCTGATGCTCTGTGTGATCGACCACAGTAAAAAGACCTATCAGGTGCTGCAGATCAACAGAGATACCTTCACGAAGATCCCGAAGATTGGTGCGACAGGCGACCGCCTCGGCATGGAAACGGCGCAGATCGCGCTTTCCCACACCTACGGCTCAGGCTTAAAGGACAGCTGCGAATATACAGCGGAAGCCGTGAGCTACCTGCTTTTAGGCGAAGAGGTCAATCACTATATCGCCTTAAAGCTCGATTCCATCGCGATCTTAAATAAGTCCGTCGGCGGTGTGGAGGTCACGGTCCCTGTAGATATGACTGTCGTGGATCCTGCCATGAAAAAGGGCGCCAAGCTCCTGCTTACCGATAAGCAGGCCGAATATTTCGTCCGTTCCCGGCAGATCCTGGAAGACGATACCAATGTCAGCCGTATGCAGCGTCAGGATACCTATCTTCACGCCTGGCGCATCAAGGCGAAGCAGAAACTAAATGAAGATGCTGCTTTCGCTCTGGATCTCATTGCGGATCTCAGCTACTATATGGTCGCCGATCAAGATCTAAATGGTCTTTCGAATCTGTCCGGTTACCTTGCTGACTATGAGTATCTGGGTATGCTGAAGATCGATGGAGAGACAAAACCGGGCAAAGATTTCCGCGAATTCTACCCGAATGAGGACTCTCTTAAACAGGCGGTCATGACTCTCTTCTATGACGAGAAAGCCCAGTAATTCGAGGAGTGTAACACTGTTACAATGTGGTATGTGATCTGGACATCGACAGGATCGGAGAAAAAAGCGCTTGCGGGGATCAGTGATGATCCTCAGGCCAAGAGAGCTTTTATTCCGAGACGCGCTGTGCAGATCAAAAGAAATGGGGAATGGGTGAAAGTGGAAAAGCCACTGTTCCCCGGATACCTGTTTGTGGATACCGATGAGGTGGAATCTCTGGCAGATGAGGTCAGGAGAATCGAAGGCTTTAACAAGATCCTTACCGTGAATAAGGAATTCTGTCCCCTTTACGATAGGGATGCGGATCTCATCGAAAGTCTTTACGGAAACGGCGGACTCTTTGATGTGTCCGAGGGCATGATCGAGGGTGATCGGATCATCGTCACATCCGGCCCGCTTAAGGGCCAGGAGGGCCTGATCAAGAAGATCGACCGGCATAAGAGACTGGCCTATCTTGAGTCCGATATGTTCGGCCAGACGATCTGCGCCGCCGTAGGCCTGGAGATCGTCGAGAAGCACTGATTCAGACTTATCTTACAACTGCTAAAAGAACGGCTTTCCGGCACTGGCAATCTACACAAAACTGTTCACGAAATTGTAATCAAATTGCATTGTAAGCCCCTCTAATTTCATAGTATTTATTGATATTTTTCCTTATAATAGGTAATTAAGATGGTATAACTAGGCAGACTGTATGCTGATGGGGAAAAGAAACATTTTCTTCTGATCGTCGCCCGGCGCGCGTCAGGTGAGGAAGTGTGGATAGATCTAAAATCACAGAAGGAGACCCCTTCTGTGGCGAAGCATACGGAAAATTGGGGAAAAATGATCATGGGGTAGATATGAGTAAAGAGGGTAGTAACAAAACAAGCAATGCAAACGGTACAAGTCAGTACGAGTACCGAGACAGTCATATTCGGAGAAAGAGAAATAAGTTTCGTCTGACGTTTGTTAAAACGTACCGGTTTGTATTCGATATCCTTCTCTTTTATATCGCATGGATCCTGTTCCGTTATGGAAGACTATTTGATCTAAATCCTTACGGCTTCCGATATAACTACTATGTGACCATAGGCTATGCCGTGATCCTCTACTGGTTGAAGAAGACATATAATGCCGATCTTCTAGGCTATTCAAGGATTCGTTCAGTAGTCATCTCGCAGTTTCTCTCTCAAGTTTTCTCAGCAGTCATAATCTACTTTGGCGTATCCTTTGGATGGCAGCGCTTCAAGAATCCTTGGGTATTTCTAGTACTCTTCGCAGTTCAATTAGCCATAGACATACTCTGGTCGTATTATGCATCTGAATACTATTTTCGTATCTATCCTAAGAGAAAAACGCTGCTGATCTACCGTAACGAAATCGACAGGAAGCGCTTTGGTGCAGTTAAAGGAAAGCCGATTGAAAGACTCTATGAGATTTCGGATGAACTGCAGTTCAATGGTTCCTTTGAAGAACTGGAAGATAGACTCTCAAACTACGATGCGGTATTTGTTGCCGGAGTCAATTCGGATTGCAGAAACGGTATACTGAAGTACTGTAAGAGAGAGGGCATGCCAGGCTTCTTTCTCCCACATATTGGCGATGTAATCATGCAGGAAGCAACCCATGTAAAGTCATTTGATTCACCGGTTTTATATGTCAATCGTACAATAGTAGATCCTGTAGTTGCATTTGAAAAGAGAGCGTTCGATATTATTACTTCGGGGGTAGCGATTATCCTGCTTAGCCCTTTGATGATAATCACTGCACTAGTTATCAGGCTTTATGACAGAGGCCCGGCGCTTTATAAGCAAACAAGATTGACGATTGATGGTAAAGAGTTCAAGATTCTCAAATTCCGCTCCATGAGAGTCGATGCGGAGAAAGATGGAGTTGCCAGATTGAGTTCTGGTGATAAGGATGACAGAATCACGCCAATTGGTAAGTTTATTCGCAAATGTCGAATTGACGAACTGCCTCAGTTGATAAATATATTCAAAGGCGATATGTCAGTTGTTGGACCAAGACCGGAAAGACCGGAAATCGCTGAACAATACTATGAAACGATGCCGGACTTTAGATTGAGACTTCAGGTAAAAGCCGGTCTTACCGGGTATGCGCAGGTATATGGAAAATACAACACGGATCCGTATGAGAAATTGGAGTTTGATTTGCTGTACATCAATCAGATGAATATGTTGACAGATATACAGCTCTGCTTTGCAACTTTCTCGATTCTTTTCAGTAAGGAGAGTACAGAGGGAATTGCTGATGGAGCTACTACAGCATTAACCAATCAAGAACATGCGGATCAACCAATAGATTATGATGAAGTATGAGTATATCGACACATGATTGCTGCTAAATGTGTCTAACAAGAAGGAATTTATGAGTGAGATAGGGGTATTAGGAGCAGGAACATGGGGAACTGCATTGGCAAGAACCCTTTGTAATGCTGGACATACGATTACATTATGGTCGATAAGTAAGGAGGAAGTAGAATCGCTTTCTACTTCTCATCGGCATATCAATCTTCCAAATACAGAGATTCCTCAAGGAATCCGTTTCACCAATTCAATTGAGAATGCTTGTAAAGAAAAACAGTACATTATATGTGCTGTTCCATCGGTTTATGTGCGTTCGACAATGGCAATGGCTTCGTCGTATATAAGTGATGAACAAGTTATTATCGATGTGGCGAAAGGAATTGAAGAGGAAACCCTTCTTTCTATGACAGAAGTTATTCGAGATGAGTTAAAAAAATGTGGTCCTCTTAATGCTCAGATTGTCGCTTTGTCAGGACCCACGCATGCTGAAGAAGTGTCACAGGATTTGCCAACAACAATCGTAGCTGCGTGCGATGATATTGTTATTGCTGAGAAAGTGCAGGAGTTGTTTAACAATACTTGTATACGTGTGTATACCAATACTGATGTGCGAGGAGTGGAACTTTGTGGTGCTCTTAAAAATGTAATTGCTCTCGCCGCAGGTATCTCTTCTGGATTGGGTTTTGGAGATAATGCTAAGGCTGCATTGATTACTCGTGGGCTTGCTGAGATTGAACGATTGGGTATCGCAATGGGATGCCAAGGACAGGCGTTTAATGGACTTGCCGGAATTGGAGACTTGATTGTTACAGCGACCAGTAAACATAGTCGGAACAACCTGTGTGGATATCTTTTGGGACAAGGATATCAAACCTCAGATGCCGTTAAACAAGTAGGGATGGTTGTTGAGGGGATAAACGTCTTGCCAGCGGTAATAAAGCTGTCCTTGAAGTATGAAGTGGATATGCCGATAACAAGAGCAGTATTTGATGTTGTGAAAGGAAATAAAACTTCATCCGAAGCAGCGACTATGTTAATTGGTCGAGAGAAAACTACGGAACTACAAAAAACGATAATGGATATAAATTTTGAAAAAGCTGTATTAAGAAATACGGCTATGAGAGGAGATCAGGGAATGAAACGTGTTATTACTTATGGTACATTTGATCTTTTGCATTATGGTCATATAAATCTGTTAAGAAGAGCCAAAGCGTTAGGAGATTATTTGATTGTAGTGATTTCCACCGATGAATTCAATTGGAAAGAAAAGCATAAGAAGTGCTATTTTACTTATGAACAAAGAAAAGCTTTGGTAGAGTCAATTCGGTATGTTGATCTTGTCATTCCGGAAGAGAGCTGGAATCAGAAACGAACAGATATGCATGAATACCATGTTGATACATTTGTGATGGGTGATGATTGGAAGGGAAAGTTCGATTTTCTCAAAGAAGAAGGAGTCGAAGTTGTCTATCTTCCGCGCACACCGGAAATAAGCAGTTCGCAGATTAAAAGGGATCTTTATGACGCGAATTCAATTGATGGTACAAGTGTGGTTAATCATGATGATATAGATACTGATCCGAGATAATGGGTTTGAAAGAAGAGCGCAGATGAAAATCCTTTATGTTGCAACTGTTGTAAAAACCCATATCATGGAATTTCACATACCATATCTGAAAATGTTGAAAGATATGGGCTGGGAAACAGCTGTTGCAGCAAGAAATGACTTCGACAACAAGGACGATTGTATAATCCCTTATTGTGATGAGTACTTTGATGTCGCTTTTGAGAGAAACCCCCTTAATCCAGGAAATGTAAAAGCTTATAGGCACCTGAAAACGATAATTGAAAATGGCGGATATGATATCATTCATTGTCACACTCCTGTTGGTGCTATGTTGACAAGATTGGCTGCAACTAAAGCAAGAAAGCAGGGAAGTATTGTAATCTATACTGCCCATGGTTTTCATTTCTATAAAGGTGCGCCTTTGCTCAATTGGCTGTTATACTATCCAGTAGAGAGATGTTTAGCTCGAAAGACAGATGTCCTTATTACCATAACAACTGAAGATTTCATGAGCGCGAGGAAGTTTAAAGCGGCACGCGTTGAATACATTCCTGGAATAGGTGTTGATCTAAATCGTTTTGGGAAGAGTAATCAGGAAAAGGCCGATGAGATAAAAAAGGAACTTGGCATTCCTCAAGGAGCAACAGTATGGCTCTCGGTTGGTGAGGTTAATGCGAACAAGAATCATGAAATGGTAATTCGAACACTTCAGTTTTTCCCAAGTGTTTGGTATGTTATCTGTGGACGGGGACCTTTACAAGAATCCCATAAAGAATTAGCTGTGAGATTAGGAGTTGGTGATCGCATCCTATTGACAGGCTACAGAAATGATGTAGAGCAGTTCTATACTATGGCAGATGTTTTTGTATTTCCATCTTTACGAGAAGGATTGCCTGTTGCCTTAATGGAAGCAATGGCTTCAAAACTCATATGTGTCGCATCGAAAAATCGAGGGACGAATGATTTGCTTCAAGATAGCAAACTTCTTTTTGATGTTAAAAATCAATCTGAATTGAAGAGTAAGCTAGAAGTTGCTATGAATACGGATTGTTCTGATGAAATCGAGCGCAATCAGGCTCGGCTGAGAGATTTTGACATTCGCAACACTTTGGAGTTGGTAAAAACTATCTATATGAATTCACTAAGAAGGAGCGGCGATCCAAGATGAACCGATTGGCACGCTTGCTCAAATCTTCTCGAGTTGCTTACAACTTATACTATTTCTCGATGTCATTTTTGCTTAGAGTGATGGGGCTGTTTGTTGGCTTTGATAATAAGCTGCTGCTGTTTAACTCATTTGGAGGAAAACGCTATGACGACAGTCCTAAAGTAATATATGAGAAGATGCTGAATGATGACCGTTTTAAAGAGTACAAGATTGTTTGGGCCATTCAAGATCCCAATTCTATAGAAATACCAGGGCGTGCGACTGTTGTAAAAGCAGACAGTTTCAAGTATTTTGTGACGGCGCTAAGAGCTAAAGTCTGGATAACAAATTCCTCTATAGAAAGAGGGCTGAACTTCAAAAAGAAGAAAACTGTGTGCTTCAATACTTGGCATGGAACTGCTATCAAAACAATGGGGATTGATATCAAAGAAGATAATAAATCATTTAAAAGCAGAGTTCTTGTTCGAGCAGACGTTATGCTCGCGCAAAGTTCGTATGATATAAAAGTGTTTTCCCGTTGTTTTCAACTACCAGAATCTGTTCTAAAGTTATCCGGCTTACCGAGAAATGATTGTCTTGCTACCTATAGTCAGAATCAAGCAGATAAAATACGTGAATCGCTTGGGATAAGCAAGGAGAAAACAATTCTCCTATACGCACCTACTTTCAGAGAGTACTCAAGAGATACGCAAAAAAATATCGTGCTGGATATTCCAATCAATCTGCAGCTTTGGCAAGAATCTTTAGGAGAAAGATTTGTTGTGTTATTTAGAGCTCACTATGAGGTTGCAAAGCATATGAGAGTTGATGATTATCCATTGTTTATTGATGTTTCTTCATATCCGAACCTAAACGAATTAATGATTGTGTCGGATGCCCTGATATCAGATTATTCAAGTGTGTTTTTTGACTATTCTGTGATGCACAAACCTATGTATTGCTTTGCTTATGATTTTGATGAATATACAAGTAAGCGAGGAATGTATATTGATCTTAAAGATGAACTTCCTTGCACGATTCATCAAAATGAAGAAGGATTGATAGAGGATCTTTTGAATTTTGATCAAAACAGAAATGCTCTTTGCGATAGAACTCGGAGTTTTCAAGAGAAATTCGTTACTTGTTATGGTCATGCCGCAGAGAATAGTTGTAACCTGATTTTGGAAAGGCTTTGAATGTTGGAAATGCAGAATACATCGGATAAACCTGTTAGAGTTTTACACGTTTTGACGGCTATGAAACGCGCAGGTGCGGAGACAATGGTTATGAACCTTTATCGCATGGTTGATCGCCAAAGAATTCAATTTGATTTTGCAGTTTCAACGAACGAAAAATGTGATTATGATGATGAGATCATAGCACTTGGTGGAAGGATCTATCGTTATCCAAGATATAAGGGGATTAATCATTTCGCATACAAAAAATGGTGGAATCAGTTCTTTGATTCTCACAGTGAGTATCGAATCGTGCATGGACATATTGGAAGTACAGCATCGATATATCTGAAAATTGCAAAAAAACACGGAATGTATGCAATTGCACATAGCCATAGTACAGGGGGAAAAGCTAATTTACATGATGCGTTATACAAGGCGTTTTCTTATCCTACGCGCTTCGTAGCGGATTATTTCCTGGGTTGTTCGACTGAAGCTTTAATTAGTAGATATGGCAAACGTATTGCTAATCGACAGGATATCCACCATATTCTAAATAACGGAATTGATGTCGAGAAATATGCTTATGATGAGTTATTGCAAAAAGAAATCAGAAAAGAACTTGGATTAAAAGATAATGCGTTTGTCGTAGGAACTGTGGGTAGATTCACAGAGGCCAAAAACATTTTCTTTATTGTAGATATAATTAGGGAAATGATGAATTGTGATCCAGACTTTCATTTCTTGTGGGCAGGGACAGGCGAGTTGAAGAAGCAACTCGAAGAATACATGAAAAGAAACGAAGTTGAGAAATGTGTAACGATGCTGGGAGTTCGAGATGATATTCCAAGAGTCCTTCAAGCGCTAAATGTTTTTATTCTTCCTTCGAAGTTTGAGGGATTGCCCGTAATTGGTGTTGAGGTTCAGGCGGCGGGCGTTCCGCTTATATGTAGTGATCATGTTTCTAAAGAGTTGAAGATGAGTGATTGCGTAACATTTTTGCCCATTGATTCGACTGAAAAATGGGTAAGTGCTATATTAAAAGAAAGACAATTTCGCAGGGTGAATGATGCTCCGTCAGGAGTTGTCAGAGCCGGTTATGATATTCATAAAACGGCATCATGGCTTATGGAATTCTATGAATCCAGATATTAAGGGAAGGAAATCTAGCGTACCGGTATGGACGTATTTATAAGTGTAGCCTGTTATTTCATCATAGTTTTGTTAGCAGTTTTCTTATCTAGTTACAAGTTTCGGGTAAGAATACGGGTTGATCTTTCGCGTAACAGAAGAAGGGATCTTCAACAAAGTAGAGAGACGAAGATTTCACTTGCAGTCATTATTCTTATAGCACTTCTGTTTGTTCTATATAATGTTTTAGTAACGAAAATGAATCCCTCAACAACGAGTGATAGAAGAAACTATGCGCTTAACTTCTATGGGATTCGTGCATCGCAGAGTGCTGGCCTAACAACGGTAATCAAATACTTGCGCCATTTTTCATCCAATGTTGAATCTTTGTTTTATGTGACGACATTTCTTACGATGGCTATAACGCTTCTAGCGTACCGCATTGATCCGGAAGCTACACCAAGTACGTTACTCTTTCTCTTTTCATCACAGTATGTATTCTTCTCGCTTGAGTGTCTGAAACAAGCATACGCGAATGCTTTTTCAGCTCTTTGTTTAGCATTTGCACTGCGAAATGAGGGAAGGAAGGACAAAGTCCTCAGTATAGTCGCTTTGATTTTGGCTATCTATTTTCATCATACAGGTTTTTTCCTTATTCCTATTCTCATTATGTTGAGAATGCGTAAAACAAAAAAAAGAGTGCTCTGGTCATTCTTTGCATTAGTTATTCTTATTCTTTTCCTTGAACCACTCTTGCTAAAGATTGCATCGATTGTGGCGCCTTATGCATCTTTGTTAGCAACGAAGATTTATCAGTATATAGGAGATTCTTCAAGCGAGGATGTTCAAACAGAAGGCTTTTTGACGTTTGTAAAAGGATTTCCGTTCTATGTTATTACTTTGATAGGATGGCTCAAGAGAAAAAGTTTGGTGGATAAGATTACCAATTATGATAATTATCTCTTCCTATCAGGAGTGCTGTGCTTAGCTTATCTTGCAACAATATACAATAGTTGGATATACAGGTTTTCATATTTCTTCTATTTGGCTGAGGGAGCATTTTTCTCACTATTGATTCGCAATATAAAGAATCCCAATAATAAGACCATAATAAAATATGCTACTCTCGGTGTATTGTCTCTTTTGACATTTAGATTTGTGTTGTTAATGTACATGAATTTTGGTGGATTATGATTCACATTGTCAATTTACGAAATGGTTGCGATGAGAAATGAATAAGAAATACAAAGTTCTAGCTAAAGATACAGCTATTTTCTTTTTGGGAAAGTTTGGTTCCAGAATGGTTCTTTTCTTTCTTGTTCCTCTATACACGAATTTCCTTACAAAGAGTGAATATGGTACAGCGGATCTCGTGTTTACTTTTTCACAACTTCTTGTACCTGTGTTTTCTATTGTAATTTATGACAGCCTCATTCGTTTTGGACTAATGAAGGGTGTCAAACGAGAAAATGTGCTGAGAAATGCATTCATAGTTTTAGGCTTTGGCTCATTAGTAACAATAGTGGTTACACCGCTGTTTTCAATTCATGGGGGATTAGCACCATGGAAACTATATCTGTCTGCCATGATTATTCTTGCGATAGCAATGGATATAGAGATGAACTATCTAAAAGTATGTAATAAGAATCTGTCGTTCTCTATTATTAGTATTATTCAATCGGCTATTTTGGCTGGTTCCAATATTCTTTTGCTGACAAAACTCTCCTTAGGGATACAAGGTTACTTGCTCTCAACAATTGTATCTTATATGTGTTGTGTTGTTTTGGCCTATTTTGCTGGCAATGTTCATCGTGATTTGAAAGAATCAGAATACGACAAAGAACTAATGAAGAAGATGTTGCTGTTTTCTGCACCTTTGATATTAAACAGTGTATCTTGGTGGGTTATTCAATCTTCTGATAAATTTATGCTCGAGGCAATGTTAAGTGCGGCGGCTTTGGGTTTGTATACAGCTGCATCGAAGATACCATCGCTGATTAATGTGGTTGTTACGGTTTTTCAACAAGCTTGGGGTATATCATCAATCAAAGAAATAGAATCAACCAATAATTCGTCTTTTTATTCAGGAGTCCTAAAGGTATACGGAACTGGTGTTTTTGCTTGTTGCATACTGCTAAATCTCGTTGTTAAACCGTTTATGAGCATATATGTTGGAAAAGAGTTTACAGAAGCGTGGCGCTATGTACCACTTCTTGTGGCAAGCGCCGGTTTTTCTGCAATCTCTGCATATTACGGTGCTTTGTATAGCGCGTTAAAAAAATCGGTGAATAACATGGTGACTACTTTGGTGGCAGCCATTGTAAATGTTATAGTGAATTTCGTGTTTATACTGACATGTGGAATCTGGGGTGCTATGATCGGGACAGTCAGTTCGTACGTTTTGATTTCTTACTTGAGAATGATTGATATCTCTCGATATATCAAAATGGATTCAAGCGTAACAAGATTTGTTGTTAATACGATAATTGTATTGACACAGGCAGTTTTAGTTTCGATGGATCTACATATTTACGCTGGATCAATCATTTCGCTTATTATCTTCTGTGTTGTTAATCACGATGTGATCCTTTTGATGCTAAGAAGAAAGAATAAGGTCAAAGGATAAATATCGCTTAATAGAAATGCTTTATAATACGTTGATGCGGAGGTGTTATGACTGATTATGCATATTTAGTCCCAGTTCAGGACCGATTAAAAGAGCTTTTGGATGAACTAGTTAAGTTTGCAGAGGCTGCAAATGTTACTTATATTCTTGCTTACGGAACTCTGCTAGGGGCGTTCAGACATAAGGATGTAATCCCTTGGGACGATGATATAGATGTCGTTATGTTGCGTGAAGACTACCAGAAATTTGTCGAGTATTTTCAAACCCATGATACAGGTAATTATATTTTGTCTTGTTTAGAAACTGATCGCTCGTGTTCATTATATGCGAAGTTTGTTCGGACAAACGGAGACAATGATCTTTCTCGCTTTTTTACCCATCCCAAGGGGCTGTGTATAGATGTGTTCCCGCTAGATGATGCGTATGGGTATTGGAATGTATTTCAGCGGATAAATGAGATAAGAATTCGATCAATGAAGACGATAGTATCATCAAGAAATAAGCTCCGAGATAAGAACTATAAAGAAAGAATGGTCAAGCATATTGTGAGGAGATTAATAGTTTTCCCTTACGGATTGTTTTCTGATGAATGGTTGATTTCTCGAGCGATACGATTGTGCAAGAAGTATAATGGAAAACGCACATCAGATCTGGTGTTTTATGGGACTGTCAAACCTATGCGGCATGAACACAACCGAAAAGAGTCTTGGCTTCCGGTAACAGAGCTTCCTTTAGGTGGAAAGATGTATAATGCTGCAGGAGATTACAAGGCGGTTTTAACAGTTTATTATGGACCAGATTACTACAAAATGCCCCCAGAGTATTTGAAGATTCAGCACAATAATATTGTGCAATCAGGATGGAAGAACTCATAGACAACGGCCAGATAAATCTGTATGACATACAAAGAGTATTGGCAAGTGCCTACTTGTAGAAGACGGAAAAGATAGAGATGACAGATATTCAGAAAGCAATAATTCGAATACTTAGTTCACGCCTTTTTCCTGTTGATGGGGATTTAAGAGAATCTTATTACTCTGAAAAACCAGATAGTGATTTTTTTCTTGCCTTGTTTAGAGAAGCACGGCAGCAAGCAGTTTTCCCACTGGCTTTTTCAGCGGTAAAAAGCGATGCCAAGGAGTGCCTTTCAAAACCTGATTACGAAAAGTATTCAAAGCTTTTTCTAAAGCATGAAGCATCTGCTATCAGAAATCTCCATGATCATAAGGATATACATAGCTTATTAGAGCTTGCTAATAAACAATATGTCATTATCAAAGGTCAGGCTTCAGCTATGTTTTATCCAGAACCTTTACTGAGAGTAGCTGGAGATGTTGATTTCCTTATTGGAGAATCTGATTCATCGAGTATTGATAGTTTAATGCTCGAATCAGGATATATTCGGGAAGAATCAGTAGATAAGCATAGTTTTCACTGGGCGTATCACAAAGATAATATGGTGTACGAGATGCATTGGAGTATTCCTGGGTTGCCAAAGAAGGGGGAATCCATCTCGGAATATCTTTCAACCATATTATCTGATCGCAAACTGATAACGAATCAAGGATGCCAGTTTTACGCGCCTTCGAACTTTCATCACGGGATTATAATACTGTTGCATACTTTGAGCCATATGACGAGTACTGGGATTGGACTGAGGCATCTTTGCGATTGGTTAGTTTTTGTAAAGGCTTTTTCTGATGAGGAGTTCATGGGGCTGTTTGAAAGGCCGCTAAAAAAACTCGGGCTCTGGAAATTCGCGCAAGTCCTAACTGGCATTGGAATATATTTCTTCGGTAGCGAACATTATTCTTGGTGTGCAGGTGTCGATGATAAGTATTGTGAAGCAATTTTGGAAGACATCATCCAGGGAGGCAATTTTGGTTCGAAAGATTACGAGTCGAGAAAAATACAAGCAAAACTAATTCGAAATACTGATACACGTAAGATTAAAGGAAAAAGTGTTGTTCGAAATGTGTTGGCTAATGTGAATTCGAAAGCAAAAACTGCTTTCCCTCTCGCAAAGAAATGCCCTTTGCTTTTGCCATTGGGATGGATGAGAGTTGTTTGGGATTACATAAAATGGTCGCATTCTTCAAAAGGGAGAAAAGTCAACCTTGAAGATTATTCTTGTGCTGTAAATCGCCAAAAACTATATTCAGAGTTGCGATTGTTTGAGCCTGAAGATACGTAAAAACTCCCCAAGACATCTTTTGTAAGTGTTTCATGATTTGAAAAGTAATCTTTGAGTTCCTCTATTGTTATGCTGGTGTATAATGTATCGTGGCAATAGAGAATGACAGCATGAGTGCTTTTTGCATATCTGCGAAATAAACAACGATGTTGCAATTGGCGTGGGAGGTGTGATTACGATAGAACCATTAGTTAGTGTAATCATCCCAGTATATAATGTTAAGCCGTTTCTTGCGGAAGCAATGAACAGCATTATTCATCAATCCTATAGGAATTTAGAAATAATCATTGTGGATGACGGTTCGACAGATGGTTCAGGAGCTTTGTGTGATGAATATCTGCTAAAAGACTCGCGAGTTCGTATTATCCATCAAAACAATCAAGGCCTTAGTGGAGCTAGAAATGCCGGGCTGGAAGTTGCTACTGGAGCATATATTTCATTTATGGATTCTGACGATGCTTTCCATTTGGAGATGATTCAGAGACTGATGGATATAATGATTCTCGAGAATGCAGATGTCGTAATGTGCCAGAGCGTTGAGTGTCGAACCAATGGTCCAATGTCACTTCCCAATAATATGGTTGAAGAACAATGCAAGTTTTCAGTATATAACCATGATGATGCTTTGAGAGCTCTTATCGATGGAACCCTGAACTGGTACGCATGGAACAAATTATATAAGCGGGAGTGCTTTAATGATATTCGTTTTCCACAAGGTCGTGTTTATGAGGATGTTGCTACTACATTTAAGGTGCTTGATTTAGTGAATCGAGTTGTGCTTCTGAATGAGCCTTTGATAATGTATAGACGAAGAGAAGAGAGCATCACTGGTCAATACAGGTTGAGAAGTTCACTCGATAGGAATATTGCATATCGCCAAGTTATGGATTTTGTAATTGAACATATGGGAAATGTGTTCAATGAGAGTCATAAGCAGAGAATAAGTACGTTGTTAATCTGTGGAATGATGGAAACGTATGCAAGATATAGAAATGATGTACGCGAGTATGAGGTTTCGATTAAGCAGATTGGAAAGAATCTAGATTTGCAAAAGTGTGGTCTAAAAACTGCGGTGAAATATCGCATGTTTTGTATTTCGCCATTCTTGTTTTCAATTCTATTATCACCATTTCTGCCGAAATCGAAGAGAGTGCTTGAATAGATCCTTCGACTCATTATTCGTAATAGGAGGTTGGTTTTGATGGGACTAAATCAAAAAACAATGAAGCAAAAATGTCCAAAGTGTTTGCGTAAAGTGCTGTCTTGGGGAAGAAAGCACTTTAAGATTGTTCGCTATAAGTTAAGAGCGCTATTGCATCCGCAAAAGATGCAATTCTACTGCCCCTGTTGCGGGATCCGATTTAGAGAGTTTGTCGCCGGAGACTACAAAGAGCGGCCAAAGAGATTTAATCCGGAGCGATATGAACACACGAGACAAGATGTGCTTTGTCCTGTTTGCAGGGCTTTGCCGAGACACAGGATACTTGCGCTTTGGAGCGAAGAGCATAAGCAGCTTCTGAAGTCTGCCAAGATCCTGTATTTTGCGCCAGAGTACAGCATGATGAAATGGATGAAAAAGAACGGAGTGACCTGTACTACGGCTGATCTTTTCAGCAAAGCAGAACTGAAACTGGATATTCAGGCTACCGGCCTTCCGGATGACTCTTACGACGTGATTATCTGCAATCATGTGATGGAGCATGTCGATGATTTTCGAAAAGCACTGCGGGAGATGCATAGGATCCTCCGACCTGGCGGATCTTTCATCTGTTCGTTCCCGATGGATCCAAAGGTGGAGCTTTTGGACGAGGATGAGAATGTGCTCACGGAAGAGGAGATGCTGAAGCGATTCGGACAGAATGATCACAAGCGTGTTTTCGGAATGAAAGCGGATCAGTTCCTGACTGAGATCGGGTTTGAAGTGGAGCGGATAGACGGCAAAGACTATCCGGACGAGATTCTCCCTGTGGTTGGCCCTGCGGATTATGATATGAATGTGCTGTTTTGGGGGAAGAAAGTGCAGGGTAATAGCCTTCAAAAAATATCTTGATTATTGAAGGATAGTAGTGCTATTCTAAAAAAGACAGGAAGTAGAAGTGGGTTTAGGTGGTTAATAAACTGTTGTTTGTTAACTTCGGAATGGTTAAATCATAACTTGACATAAAAGCATTACAGAATTCATATATCTTCAAATAGTCCTCTTGCCTTTTGTCGAACAATTGCGTGTTGTGCAATTATCTTGGGGTGGGAGGTTTTTTGTTTCCAATTTTGATAATCTCCAGAAAACAAAGTACATATCAAGGTGCTTGTAGAAGATGTACATGAATACGTATTTTTTGATACTGTTGGTATTTTTCTTGGCCTGTTTGGTGGAAGTTCTGTGCTATTTTCTTTCAAGAAGAATTCACAAAACTCGGCAGAAAGCATTGAAAAATAGATTTGTGATGCAGAAACGTGATGACAATGGAATAGACGAATTCGAAGATTTTTTGAATCAACATTTCATGTGTATTCGAAAATATAGAGATTGGCTATTATTTCAAGAAATCGTTGGAAATCTGATTGTTGCAGGGAGTATCAGCTTGCTGGTAATGATGGAGAATATCGACATCCGCTATATGAGCATTGTTTGTAGGAGCCTGTTGTCTATGGTAGCTATCTTATTAGTGGTCGGCGTCGTTGCATTTAAACGATGTAAAAGACGAAATGAGTATATTGGATTATGGAGACAATACGATTATAAAATCAACCTAATCCTTGAGAATATGCAGCAAGCAAATTAATTATGTGGAGGTTTTTATGTGGATTATTAATGTTGTAGTGGCATTGTCAATATTGTCGATTCTTATTATGATTGCCTACGTGTTATGTATGCGGAAAAAGCATAAAAAACGTGATATCGAAATGACGAAACGATTTGATATGCGCAATCCTAGCAAGGAAGAGAAAGCTGGATTTGAGTATTATCTTACTCGAAAGGCTAATTACATAAACAATTACATTTGCTTTCAGATTGTAGGAAAATTATGTGAAATGTTAAGCATCATATATTCTGTTTCTTCATTTGCGCTCAATTATGTTCCGGACGATGGAGGCGTTATCTCAGATTGGAAGACTATTATTCCACTTATGTCAGTTGTTCTGATAATTGTTGTTATATATGTAGTTCCTAGCAGAAGATGGTCTGAATATATGGAAGCATGGCGAAAGATGGATTTTTCCATGAATAAGGTAGTTGAAGGAAAGATGCCACTGTCGGCAATACCTTATGTACTTCATGAAATAGAATGTAGCATCACAAGTGACAAAGTATGATTACCAACAGGTCATAAAGAGCGCAAATCAGGAGGGACCGTATGTGGACTGAGATAGTAGAATTGTTATCAGAGAAAACAATCGAAATATTCTGTGGAAGAATTTCCAATGCTGCAAAACGAAAGACGTTGAATAAAAAACTATTTGTTTCGATTATTCAAAGTGTTGAGTCTTTTAGGGATAGTAGTTTAGATTGTGATGATTTCTATAAGTTGATTTCGAATAGTTGTTTTCTTGATGCTTTGAAATTTCAGTTCTGTCCAATTTCTAATGCCCAAAGTAAAGTAAAATATACAGATAAAGTTGTGAAATATATAGTGAAAGAGTGCCCAAAAGTCAAAGCGGCTGAGGCAAGACGGTTTTTGAAAACCCTTGAAACTTCATATATGGCTTCGTTATATGCTATTGTAGAAGAGAATCCGGAATTATCTGCTACACTTCAGATAATTAGTACAATACTTCAACATATGGCTGATAGAATTGTTGAAAACAACGAATACATAACACAATATTTTTCGTCAAATGAATTGCTGAGAAGGAGAATTGAAACAGATGAGATAATTCAATTTCACAATAATTGCGAAAAAGAGTTCAAGAAAATTAAATTCACTGGGATCGATGGTGCTGAAACAAGAAGTGCGATAGACCTGGGGAAATATTATATCGAAAACACTTTTTCTTATTATAAGCCATTAGAAGGACCGCGTAAGATAAGGGAAATCGAAAACGAGGATGAGATAGCCTTAAAAGATATCTTTGTTAGTGTCAAGAAGATTGTTCTTGTTGGAGATGCCGGATTGGGAAAAACTACTACACTCAATTATCTGTACTGCAATTTCGAAAAAATATATGGGGTAGAATTACTAAAAATAAAGGTTGATTTGAAAGAATATGCAAAGGATATTGAGACAGATAAGAAGGATATGCTGTGGTGCTTGGCAAAAGAATTTGAAAAGCATGTTGATCGAACAAAGTATGAAATTAGTCGAATTGAGGAAACTATCGCTGAATATTTGAATCAAGGCAGATGCTTGGTTATTTTTGATGCACTTGACGAGATATCGACGCAAGCCGGCCGAAATACGGTCCGAGATGTAATTGAAAGGTTTTGCAACATATATTTCAATAGTTGGTTTGTTATCTCGTCCAGAGAAGTAGGATACTTGAAAAATCAATTTGATGAGACTTTTCTGCACATAAGAATCAATTCGTTTGGTGAGAGGCAGATAAGGAAATACTGCCTGAATTGGGTGGAAATAAATGGGATTGAGAATGATGACGATCAATTTATAATCAGATTTAACGAGGAAGTAAAAGAGGCAAATTGTGCAGAGTTGATAACAAATCCAATTATTCTTGTCTTAGCGCTTATTATTTTTGGTGCAGAAACTTCTCTTCCGCGTACTAGAGTCGACTTTTATAAGCATTGTGTTGAAACCTTTTTGCGAAGTCGAGATAATAGGAAGAAATACAAATTAAACGACAGAGTAAGAACAATATTGAATAAGCGAAGTGTAGTTCCCACTATCGCCTATTACAAATATAACCGTGAAGAATCCACGGGCATTAATTTCTCGTTTACAAATGAATCCCTTAGAACCGCTGTGTTTCAATCTATTAAGGTAAAAGATCTTTCTAGCTGGGTGGAAGATGTTGATCAATATATCAAGTATCTAATCGAAAGGACGGAATTGATCAGAGAGTGTGATGAAGGACTATATGATTTTGCGCACAAGACGTTTTATGAGTACTTTTTAGCTGTGCACATTGTTAAATCATATGGCGTTGCTAGTTTAAGAGAGCAATTGAAGAGTTGGATAGGTGATTCTGGGTACAATGAATTAGCACGATTAATCATTGAACTAGTTTCTCAAATTGATGATGCTGAGCAGTATCCAGAAGTAATCGACTTGTTATTTGATTTGTGCGAAGCTACTCCGATTAACAGATCGAGTTTATATCGATCCAAGGATATCTCGAATGCGTTAGCAGCTCTTTCAATTCTTTCGGATTTAAATTCTAACAGATATTTACAACCTCAATATCTTGATGATTATCATAATTACCTCTTGCGCAATCCTAGTGTCATTGCGTTGAGAATAGACGGTTCGCATTCGAAAAGAATTAGTTATGATGAAGATGTGCTTGTTAGACTGTTTGAACAGAAGTATAAACATGGGGGATTGAATGATTCTATAATAAGTGTTTTGTATTTCCTTGACACCCCACTTTTAAATAGAATTAAGAAAGAACTGCATGATGACATAATTGATAGAATTGTGGGATTAATAGTTGTTTTACGTAAATACTCTCTACGCAGATACACTAAGGAGACAAAGGAGACAAAGGAGATACTCGATTATTTCTTCTCTGAAGGAATAGATATTCTATTGAAATATCCAGCCATATATTATTTGATGATCAACGTCATATTTTTATTCGATTGTGAAAGAGATGTTTCGCTTCTGTTAACTCCGAAATTTGAGGTTAACGAGATTCATGACGTTGTGCTTTTTAGTCGCGCAGTGTTATCTTTGATTATTCAAGCGAGAAATGATAGCAAGAACCTATTGTTGCTGTTGCTTTTGAGGGGGCGCATTCCTCAAATGATTGTAAATCGGATAATTCATGGTGGAGTTTTTTCTTTTGATATTCAAGGTCTAGACCCCAAGGAAATACAAGATTTTGTGGAAATAATATTTCAATCTCTTGATGAAAGTGTCGATGCCAATGCATTTAAGGATATTATAAAAAAAGAGAATTTGTATGATCCTAAGTATGATTATCTGTATGACGATGTTTTTTTGAATAATCGAAAGCGACTTCAAGCCAGAAATAAATCCTTTAAACGCAAGTCATAACAATAGCATATACATTGATATAATGTGCTACCGGATCGATGATAAAGAAGATGAAATCCGTAGCTGTGCGAGAGATATCTATGATATAGAGAAGAGATTGGGAGATCGGAATAGAATGATTCGACTTGTATTCTCTTAATCTCTTATTGCTTACTTGATGGAAAAGGAGATCCAATGTACGGAAGAATTTTGAACTTGGTTGGAAAGACCCCCAAACCGTTTTTTCCAACGGATTATTTCGCGGATTATTTCAAAAAGCATGAAACTGAGATTAATTTGCAAAGCCTTACTAAGATACAGGACGATTTTCGGATATCGGTGATTGCAATGGATGCTTTGGAGGATGAGTACAGTAAAGCAATCGAAGACGAGGTCCCTTCAGGATTGGAAATAATATATGAGAAGTGTGAAATAGCAAAATCTATTCTAAAAGCCGAAATCGAGAATCTTGAGTTTTCAAAACAAAGGACATCTGCGAAATCCAATCTGTTTGTATGCTATTTTTCGTTGATAATATCTATAATGGCTCTGTTATGGTCTAGCGGATTAGCGTGGAAATGGGTTCAGCAAGTTGCTGATTATATTATTCATTACGCAAATAAAACTATCGAAGAGAATCCAGAAGTAATGAATCCATCAATATCAGATTTAATATCTTTGGCAGGATTAGCCATAGCCTTTTGTGGTTTAGCAATAGTGATTCTTTTAGATTTTGTAGATTACTTGAGGTGGCAAGGGAGACTACGTGCAAAATATAAAGCTGCATATCAATGCTTTGATATTATGCAATCAGCTGTGTTGAAAAAACTTCGCAAAACATCCGAATAGAATAATGATCCCCACACATACTTGAATGATGATTTCGGACGCTGGAAGGTGCAGATGTCGGCACCTTGCGTTTTGTGACACTCTTGAAAGTAGATGGTTTGACGCTTACGGTTTGACGCTTACGTAAATCGCGATGATTTCTTGCGTACTATTTTGAAAGAAACCCACCCTCTGATTGCAAACGTAAAAGAGTAAGTACTGTTGATAACGGATTAGCATCTGCAATCCGTAGAATTAGAAGAGGCAGACTCGATTTGAGTCCGCCTTTTCTGTGTTATTTGTTTGCTATTAGAATGATATTCGTTACGCGTTAATCGCATCTGAAATAGAATCCGCAGCCAAGGCAGTCGATCTTCCAGAACATCTTATTAAACCTTTTCGAATCGATATGGATCTTTCCTGTCATCTTAGGCTATTTTGTGTTATCAGTGATCTCTGCGGTATAATCAAAGTGGGTGTACATGCGATGCCGATATAGGCATCGCATCAAAAAGTCTCGCTGCTTGGGAGGGCGTTGTTATGCGCAGAAGACTAAGGATTATTGCTGTTCTTGTTTTAGCTATCACGATCGTTCTTTCTTCATCGGCCATGTTGCTGGCGGATGATACATATACAGAGGTGCAGTTCGATACAGTAGTATATCTGCCCAAAACCGGTAAGACGACTTGCTTTACGATGACACTTCTCAAAACGAATAGCGGATACTTTATCGCGAGAGACGATGCGGCTATCTGCGGAGATTTCGACTTGACGACTGCGGAGGACTGCAGGAATTTCGTTCGTAAAGTGTATTCTCTTTACGATAATTCGCTTTTGTACAAATACACCCTGGAATACGAGGGAGAAGTTATCGAATACAAGGATGTATCTTTTTTCAATCTTGACGAAGTGCTTGAACTTCTTAATGTGAAGATCATCTATGATGGTACGACCGTCTTTGCTTTCCCGCGGGAATACTTTCTGGAAGAGATCTACTATACTTTGCGAGAGATCTATGTAGACAGCAAGATGTACATCGATACCAATTCTATGGATGCTGAGAATGCCACTCTCTGGAACATGATCAAAGATGGTTCCTATATAAGCGTACTATCTGGTACAGAGATGGTGAATGAATATGCTTCGCTTTTGGCGAAGATTGCGGTTCCGGACGATAAGATTCATGAAGATGCATTCGCTCTGAAGATGTTGGATAATGTCTGTAGTACCACTGATAAGATCGTCAACACCAAGGAACTCTATGAACATACGCATCTGATGAAATACGATTTAGAGGATGGAGAAGGAGTGTTTACTCGTTTGGAAGTGGATGATCAGTATGTAGCTCCACAACCAGCTAAAGAGGCTCTTTTCGATGCGCTTAATATCGATGAAAACCAGTGGGGAACTCAGATTAGCAATCTTTTATCCGCCGGACATGAATTGAGTGATATTGTCAGCAACTGCTTCATGATGAACAAGATCCGAAGTACGGATCCGTCGTATATGCGTGCGATTCAGTATGGAATCATGGTGAATCCGGGAACCGGTACGGTTTTGGGAGGAGACGCATTTACAAAAGACAATCGATATATGTACGATGGAGCCGAAAAACTCTATGATCAGACGAATTCATCTATCAAATCACTGGTTTATAGCATCGCCGATGAATATGCGAATTATGCATTCTCTGAAATCACGAGTGAATACATCGACATAGTAGAACTGCAATACTATTCTGCTTACAAGAACCTGTTCTTTGACCTCGCAGGCATGTTCGGAATCAACGATCATATGAATCGAGTCGAATATGCGGGAATGTGCCGGTTCATCATGGATAAGTGTGCGGATAATTTCGAACTGGCGAAAAAGGACGGCGAGTCGATGAAATACTGTACTTTGCTGTATCTGAAGACTTTCCTGCATTACAGACAGAATTATGCATCATCTTTGAACGGGCTCGAAACTGAGGCAACGGTGAAAAAACTCATCTCAGCGATCTCCGCCTATGATGATGACATGTTATATGATATTTCCACCCAGCACGTGCTGAGAACGAGATATACATACAGTTATTTGAGAGGATATGAAACTGAGACGAGTCTTTTCCCGTATACATATGGGATCTCGATCGATAATGTGGAGTGCCGCACCGGAAATCTTGAAATCCCGGACGAAATCGATGGAATTCCGGTGATTTCGGTACATGTAACCGGAAGGCAGAACTCGAGGGTCAAGAGCATCAAGGTCCCGCCGACGGTTTGCTATCTGAATGTCCATGATCTTGATGATCTGGAGCGTATCGATCTTCCGTTATATGTCCGATCATTCGGGGCAGGTATTACTGTAGACACAATGTCGCTATCATTCAGTAATCTCCCTACTTTAAAAGAATTCACGATACCATCATATGTCTCGGACGCATCATTTTATGAAATGGATATTCAGAAAGTCACCATTAAAGATGGCGTGGCAGTGGGAGGATTCCCGGATCCAAGTGCGCATTTCTGGCATTGCGAGAATCTATCTACCGTAATTCTTCCTTCAGATCTTAAAGAGATAGGCGATAGTGCTTTTGCTGACTGTGGATTTGAGAGCATTACCATTCCGGACAGTGTAACGCGGATCGGGGAGTGTGCATTTGATGACTGCGATAATTTGAAATCGATTAATATCCCTTCAGGGGTAATGATAATTGATGATAGCGCATTCAAGTCGTGTTCCGCATTAGAGACGGTCAGTATGGGCGGAGGGGTACAAACTCTCGGTGCGAGTTGTTTCATGTGGTGCTCGAACCTTAAGAATATCGAGCTTCCCGGTAGCCTGAGAAGTATTGGCAAAGCAGCATTTGAGTTCTGCGGATCGTTGGAACAGATTTCCATTCCAAATGGTGTTACGGCATTGGGAGGAAGTGCGTTTAATGACTGCACAAACCTGAGTGAAGTATCTTTGCCGAATACACTCAAAAGCATAGGTGATTATTGTTTCAGCGGTTGTGAATCTCTTGAAAAAGTGGTTATCCCGGCGAGTGTCACTTCACTGGGAGAGTATGCTTTCTGCGGGGCGACTGATGTGGAATACTACGCGGGACCATTGGATATTGCCGACTTCGGCAACTGCCGTTCTTTGACACGAATCAACAAAGATGGGTCGAAGACTGTACTCAAAGGGATACCGAGAGGATATAAGCCTGGTGCTACCACTAACCTTAAGGCTGTGCCTGCGGGAAAGAACAAGGTCAAGCTCACCTGGAGTGCTGTGAGCGGAGCGGAAGGATATCTTGTGTATGCGCAGAAGGATAAAAAGTATGCTTATGTCGGAATGACGACGAAAGGAACGACCTTCACGGACAATAATGCTCTGGATACCGACTACAACTTCTACTGGGTATTCGCATATGTGAAGGATGAGAATGGGAAGATGAACCCCGGTGGATGCAGTAAGTATGTATATGCAAAAGGACTCACTACTGCAGTCACCAATCTCAAAGCGAACGGCACGACCGGTAAGGTCACGCTTTCCTGGACGGCTTCTTCCGGCGCTGATGGATATCTTATATATGGCATCCGCCCGGGCGGTAAGTATGGGTATATCGGTATGACGACCAAGGGTACGACATACACGGATACCAAAGCCGATAAGTCGGACTGGACATTCTACTGGGTGTTCCCGTATCACAAAAACGGAGATAAGATGATCGTCGGCGGCACCGCGAACTACGTATACAGCAAGGCGAGATAGAGAAGAGACAGACGATTAATTGCCTGAGCAGGAGAATCGCAGTAAGTTTTTGAATTTTAACTTTGTTAAAGCATATAAAAATAAAGCTTTCCCAATATATTAAAATGGAGTGTGTTGTTAAATCTCTACTGCCCAGATTAATAGTGTTGTAAAAACTTACTGTTGTTTGTCAATAATATACAAATGGTTAATGAGCTCTTGAATAGAATTAACTACAATATCAAAATACGGAGTAATCATAGCCTCCCGCTTGGATTCCTTACCATCGGTTCCTGTAGAAGAAAGAAGAATCAGTGTCTTCTTCAAGTTCATCCTGCGCTTTTGACATATAGCATAACCTACTTCGCATGAAACGCTGTTGCCAAATGGTTCAACGATGAGAATAACATCGCACATATCCATTTCGTCAAAACACCTTTCGCCAACAATAAACATTTCTTCGTCTGTATATGCATCTATGTTGATGCTCTTGGGTAAAAAAACATCAAAGCCAGCATCTGTGAGTTGATTGTAAATTTCTTTGTTGATTATTTCGTGATCCAGATATTTTGAAGCGATATATATGCGCATGGTTAATCCTCCTTGTTTGCTATATAGTTGATGATAATTAGAATTATGGCGATAGCATATGTGGCGGGAATATCATGTAATATTTTCAAAATCGAATCGGACACTCCCTTGTTTTCAATATAACGTCTAATAAAAGGAGATACTAACAGCACCATCACTATTGATGGTATATAAGGAGAGAAAAACTTCCGAATGATGTGCTTGATTCTGGTTAATGACGACTTGCTTTTCTTTTCGTCGCGGTCCTTATCTTTGGGTGAACGATGTTCGTGAGAGATGGCCTTGGGGTTGGACGAAATCTCTTCATATATCTTTGAACCTAAAGGGTTTTTCTCTTCGGAGTACTTAGCATCTTTCCTATCTGTGTACTTTTCACTAGCTGCTGACGACAACTTAAAAAATACTATCTGACAGATAGGAACATTAATATCCAATTCTACAGGATTAGGTCCCAGATTCACTATTTGTAAGGGAATCGATTGACCGTGTCCGGGATGAATAAATTCTTGGCAACAATGCACCATAATTCCCAGCCGAGCAATGCTACTCCTTCCTGTAATCAGGGCGGCAAATTCCTCCGAAAGATGTACTATTTCCAAAGTGGTGGTAAGGATTATTTCCCCCGGTTCGATTCTTAATAAATCTGTAGCCTTCAATTCTTCCGGTTTAGTATATGCATGGTTTTTGAGAAGATCGTATGTGAGTGTGGTTTCTGGTTCTAAAGAGAAACGAGAATAAAGATGACGAAAGTGTAAATCTACAGATCCGATATGTAGTTGCTTATTCAAATCGAAAGACAAAGAATCTTTCTCGTCAGAAAAAATCTTAATTCCTTTATTGAAGTGCTTTTTGATATCAGTATCAGACAGCATCCCTACGGTGAATTGATCACTCATTACTTTACTCCCTCTCATGTTGTATTTTTGTCATGTTAATCCATGTCAACTAATAACTCTTTATTCTTCTAACCAAAAATCAGAATATCATTCCTAAAGCGATATTACAATTGGAATTTTGAAATGTACAAATAGCGATATTATTAGGAAAGTAGGTAACTCCAATCTCTTCCCATGATAACTTGTTCGAATAGAAAGCTTATTGTCGATAGTCATTGGAGCAGTTGAGCTCTGCTTTTTTGCAATGGACGATTGTTATTTATTTGAGAACTATCTTGATACCTTTCCTTTTTGGCCCGACATAGAATTTAATTATCAAGGTTTAAGGTTCAAGGAGGTGTATTATGAACAAAACGTGTAAAAGTAAACGGGTATTAGCAATCTTAATGACATTGATGATGATTTTCTCTTTGTCTTTCTCGGTATTCGCAGATGCGACTCAGGAAAAACAAGATGGTGGCGGCGTGATGGGACTTCGCGTTATGTATGTATTCTTTAACGTCCGCGCTTCTGGTTCATATGCCGATATTGGTGATGCTTATCTTGTAGCTTATGAGTTCTTTCCCGGTTTATTCGCGGCCGATCATATTGAATTGGACAGTAAAGTAACTTTTAAAGCTAGTAATGGAAAGAAAGTAACGTTGCCGAAGGGAACCACATGGGATATTTCAATTTCCGATTCCGATTTCAAAGATGGCGGAAAAATAACTCTGACATTTAATAAGAAGGATTCTCCAGATAGCGCAGCAAGTATCGTCAAGAAATATAAAATGGAGACGATGACAGGTAAGATTCACATCGATAAAAAGAGGAATAGCACTTGTTTTTGGAAGATTGATTGTCTTGGTTGCGGTTTCTATTTCAGAGATACCTGATCTATAGGAGTAATGTGAAATAGGGTGCGAAAAAGATAACATCCTGTTAGTAACTTAAAAGAAGACAGTCCTCGGGGCTGTCTTCTTTTTTCCTTATGGTTCTTTTCGTAAATCGCGATGATTTCTTGCGTACTATTTTGAAAGAAACCTAACCTCTGATTGCAAGCTTAACGGAGCAAGTTCTGATTATTACGAATTAGCATCTAAAATCCGATAGAATAAGAAGAGGCAGACTCGATTTCTCGGGTCTGCCTTTTTGCTATTTGTTTGCTGATTAGACTGATATTCGTTACGCGTTAATCGCATCTGAAATAGAATCCGCAGCCAAGGCAGTCGATCTTCCAGAACATCTTATTAAACCTTTTCGAATCGATATGGATCTTTCCTGTCATCTTATCCATATTGTATCTCTTTACGAGATTCTTGGCGTAAGAAGGAGAATCGAATGTAAGAGTGATCTTGTCGCCATCCTTGTAGGAACTGATTTTGAAAAACCATTTTGTATCTTTCGGAAGTG
>JAEEWG010000021.1 GCA_016287245.1 Clostridia bacterium | reverse complement strand
AGCTCTGTGCAGATACATTCCCTAAACTGAGAAGCATTGCGCTAGAACAGTTGGCGCTGATGAAGGCGGCATAGTCAGACAGAGAATATGCAGGTTTTTGAATTTACACACAAATATGGACTTGACCGAAAATCCAATTTCATACGGCAGAAAAAATCGTGCAGTGCCGTAAAAAAATGAAAAAGTGGATTTCACACGGCAATTTCAGAGCAGATTGCCGTATGAAATCGGGAAAGTTAATTCTGTACGGCAGTTGGAGAAGTCAAGTGCCGTATGAAATCCAAAAAGTGGTTTTCGTACGGCAAACAGAGTCCAAAATGCCGTGTGAAATGAGAAAACCTAAATCTATACGGCAGGTGGCCGGATCAGCTACCGTATGAAATTGATTTTATCGAAAATATACGGCACTTTTTGGTTCGGATGAGGTTATAGGTTTCGCAACAAGACTTTTGGTAATCAGTTGTTCTCGAGCTCCATGTACTCGGTATACATCGCGTCGAGGGTCTCGCTGTTTTTGGCATATCTGTCGTAATCCTCGGCCGAGGTGTCCTTTCCGAAGGAAGCTTCGAGGGTCTTTTGTTCTTCCTCAAGTTCAGCGATCGTCTTTTCCAGATAGCGGATACGCTCTTTCCTTTTGGCGATCTCTTTTCTTTCCTGCGCACGGTTTACGGACGGCGGACGGGTAGAAGCGGATTCCTTTTTCTCCTGCTCGCGCAGGATCTTTTCAGCGCGTCGCTGTTCGGAAAGTGCGGCGGCTTTCTTCGCTTCCTCATCGGCGTAGTAGGCCCGGTACTTTCTTCTGTAGAATTCGTATTTGTCGAGCATCTCGATATGGTCGCCGAAGAAGCCGAGGATGCGGCTCTGGCATTTTTCGATGAAGTAACGGTCGTGGCTTACGGCCAGTATCGCACCGTTATACTCGGCGAGCGCGTCCTCTAAGACTTCACGGGATTCGATATCGAGATGGTTCGTCGGCTCGTCGAGGAACAAAAGCTCCGGCTTTTCTTCCAAAAGACAGCACAGGAAGAGGCGGGAACGCTCACCGCCCGAAAGGACGGAGATCTGCTTATAGACATCG
This sequence comes from Clostridia bacterium, assembly GCA_016287245.1. Taxonomy (GTDB): domain Bacteria; phylum Bacillota; class Clostridia; order Saccharofermentanales; family Saccharofermentanaceae; genus Scatonaster. The sequence continues at coordinate 47,911 of JAEEWG010000021.1, read as the reverse complement.
ATGTCGCGGAAGCCGAAGCGGGCAAGGAGATTTCTCGATGCGGTCTCACTCAGTTCGGATCTGTCCATCAGCTCAGACAGGATGGTCTTTGTCTCATCTTCAAAAGGTACGAACTGTCCCATGTACCCGATGCGGGAAGATCCGCTGACAAGCACATCTCCGTCAAAATCATCGATTTTACCGAGAAGAAGAGAGAGGAGCGTGGTCTTGCCGCAGCCGTTAGGACCCACGAGGAAGACCTTGTCGGAGGCCTTGATCTCGAAGGATACATCCTCGAAAAGGACCTTTCCGTCGGGGAAAGTCTTGCCTAAATGTCTTGCCTCTAAAAGCTTCTTGTCGGGGTCTCCGGATCTTTCTTCCGGCATGAGCTTAAAGCTCATGCGCAAAGGTCCGCCCGAGAGTTTGCTGCGCTCTTTGGAAAGCCGGTCGGAAAGCTTCTCGACGACTTTTTCTCTGGCGTGGTAGCCGGAAATATTTCTATGCGAAAGCATGGTCTGGGTCACGCCTTCCTGACGGACCAGTTCTTTTTCCAGGGAAGCGACGAGACGTCTCTGTTCCTCCAGAAAATGTGCCTTCTGTTCCTTATAGTCTGTATAGTTGCCGCGATAGGCGGTAATGGTCGAGTTTTCCAGCTCCAGGACTTTGGTCACGGTACGGTCGATGAAATAACGGTCGTGCGAAATGAGAAGCACGGCACCGCCGTAGGAGCGGATGAAGCCCTCAAGCCATTCGAGGGCATCGGTGTCGAGGTGGTTGGTGGGCTCGTCGAGAAGAAGGATATCGGGGCGGGATACGATCAGGCGCGCAAGACAGATGCGCATCTTCTCGCCACCGGAAAAACTGTTGACGTCACGTGAAAAGTCGATACCGGTAAGACCGAGACCGGCGAGAGCCGCCTTCATTCGGGGTTCGTAGTCGTAGCCGCCGAGAGATTCGAAGCGGGAAGTCAGCTGTTCGTAGGTGCGGAGAAGAGACTGGGATTCCGCGGCGTCAGCATTCGCGAGTCGGTACTCGGCTTCGCGCATCTGATCTTCGATATGCTGGAGTTCTTCGTTAGAAAGAAGGCTTCCGCCCATCTCGAGCTCTTCCATATTCTGGGTAAGATATCCGGCGATGGCTGTTCCGTGATGGAGGATCTCGCCTTCGTCCGGGGTGACCTTGCCCTGGATCATCTTAAAAAGGGTAGATTTGCCCGTGCCGTTGTTGCCGATGAGGGCGATCTTGTCGCCCCGCTCGATGGAAAACGAGACATGGTCAAGCAACAGCCTGGAATGGTAAGACTTCGATACTTTGTTTACCGAGATTAAAGGCATGAAAAATCAGTTCCTTATTTCTATTTTGGAAAAGATCCCTTATTTGAACGGACTCGTGATGATCTCGTGTCCGCAGTAGATGCAGCGGTCTGCGAGCTGTCCGTTATTCTGGAGCGGGACATGGCAGTACGGGCAGAGCTGAGCTTCCTGCTTCTCGCCGTCTTCCAAAGCTTTCTTCTTCTGCTTCTTCGCCGCATCGAGATCCGTGATGGCCTTGATCAGGTCTTCTTCAGCAAAGCCTTTGTCCTTCAGAAGGTTCCACATCGCTTCTGTGACGAGATCGAGTCTTTCGACTTCACCCTTCAGCTGCGCGATCTCCTCGCCGTATTCGTGTACATTTCCGGAGGAAGCCTGTGTATATTGATTGGAGTTATTTGACAACAGTGAAAACTTGCTCATGGATCCTTGCTCCTTTACGGGATAGTTATAGGAGCATTATATCATAGAAAAAAGAAGTAAAGAATTCTAAACAATCCTTACTGTTTCTTTCTTGCGTGATATACGATTTGCAAGTAACATAAAAATATAGAGATAAGGCAGGAGGACAGTCATATGGGCATGACAATGACACAGAAGATCCTTTCGCGGAAAGCAGGAAAGAAGGATTGTGCCCCGGGTGATCTGATCGAGGCAAAACTGGACTTTCTTCTGGGAAACGATATCACCACTCCGCCGGCCATCGAGATCTTCGAGAAAAACGGCTTCGGTAAAGTTTTCGATACGGAAAAGATCGCGCTGGTCCCTGACCACTTCGCGCCGAATAAAGATATCAAGTCGGCCGAGCAGTGCAAGCGGATGCGCGATTTTGCAAAATCACAGAATATAAAATACTACTTCGAGCAGGGACAGGAAGGCATGGGCGTCGAGCACGTGATCCTTCCCGACAATGGTCTGATCAGACCCGGTGACGTCGTGATCGGCGCGGACTCCCACACCTGCACATATGGTGCCGTCGGTGCTTTTTCGACCGGTGTCGGATCTACGGACCTGGCCTGCTCCATGGCGGCGGGAACGACATGGTTCCGCGTGCCGGAAGCCATCAAGGTGGAACTAAAAGGAAAGATCGAACCTTACTGCGCAGGTAAGGATGTGATCCTCTATCTGATCGGGAGAATCGGTGTGGACGGCGCTCTTTACAAGTCTCTTGAGTTTACGGGAGAGGGCGTTATTGAACTGTCCATGGCAGACCGCCTGACGATCTGCAACATGGCGATCGAATGCGGCGCGAAGAATGGTATTTTCCCTGTAGATGAGAAGACCATCGAGTATCTTGATTCGAGGGTCCAGGGCGGATATAAGGACGCGCCGGACTGGCTCTTCCCGGATCCGGATGCCGAATATTCCCAGGTGGTCACGATCGACCTTTCGGAGATCCGTCCGATGGTCGCCTTCCCGCATCTTCCGTCGAATACCCATGCTGTCGGAACATTTGAAAAGATCAAGATCGACCAGGTCGTGATCGGCTCCTGCACCAACGGGCGTATCGAGGATATGCGAAAAGCCGCGGCGGTACTTAAGGGCAGAACGGTCGCCGGGGGCATTCGTGCTATCGTGCTTCCGGGATCGCAGCGAGTCTATAAGCAGGCGCTTTCCGAAGGACTTTTAGAGATCTTCGTCGACAGCGGATGTGTCGTCTCGGCACCGACCTGCGGACCGTGTCTTGGCGGACACATGGGTGTACTCGCAAAAGGAGAAAAGTGCGTCTCCACGACGAACAGAAACTTCGTCGGACGCATGGGGCATAAGGAATCCGAAGTATATCTTGCCGGTGTGGAGGTCGCAGCGGCCTCAGCGGTATTGGGCTACATCGGATCTCCCGAGGAACTTTAAAGGAAAGAAGGCGAAATCTCATGAAGTTTTCCGGAAAAGTCATTAAGTACGGCGCCAACGTGGATACGGACGTCATCATTCCGGCCCGTTATCTGAATACTTCCGTCAAGGAAGAACTGGCCGCCCACTGTATGGAGGATCTCGATCCGGATTTTAAAAATAAAGTGGAAGCGGGAGACATCATTGTGGCGGGCAGTAACTTCGGCTGCGGCTCCTCAAGAGAACATGCGCCTGTCGCCATCAAGGCCAGCGGGATCTCCTGTGTGATTGCGCCGTCTTTCGCCCGGATCTTCTATAGAAACAGCATCAACACGGGCCTTGCTATCTTAGAGTGCCCGGTGGCCGCCGAAGAGATCTCCGACGGCGATAAGATCGAGGTCGATACGGACACGGGGATCATCCGTGATCTTTCGACCGGAAAAGAGTACAGGGCAGGTGCATTCCCGGAGTTTATCGGGGAGATCATCAGCGCCGACGGACTTGTCGGATATACGAAAGCAAAACTCAGCAAGTGAGGTGACGGATATGGCGCAGTTTAATATCGCGGTCATTCCCGGTGACGGGATCGGACCGGAGGTGACGGAAAGTACGATCGAGGTCTTAAAGGCCGTTTCGAAAAGAAGCGGCCATGAGTTTTCTTTTTCGGAAGTGCTGGCCGGAGGTATCGCCATCGATACCTGCGGAGAGCCGCTCCCGGAGAATTCACTTCGTGTGGCCAAAGAGAGTGACGCAGTGCTCCTGGGCGCTGTCGGCGGTCCGAAGTGGGACGATCTTCCCGGAAGATCCCGTCCCGAAGCGGCTCTTTTAGGTCTTCGAAAAGAACTCGCCCTCTATGCGAACCTTCGTCTGGCGATCCTTTTCCCGGAGCTGAAAAGCGCAAGCCCGCTTCGTCCCGATATTGTTGAAAACGGAGTAGATATCCTGATCGTAAGAGAATTGACCGGCGGCATCTATTTCGGGAAAAGAGGCCTCGCTCCATCTGACGAGTGCCTCCCTGACGGTACGCCGAAGGGTCTTGAGGCCTTTGATGTGGAGACCTATAGTGAAGCGGAGATCGAGAGGATCCTGCGTGTCGGATTTACTTCCGCGATGCAGAGAAGAAAGCACGTTACGGTGGTCGATAAGGCGAATATCCTTGAGACATCGAGGCTCTGGAGAAAGGTGACCGAAAGAGTCGCGACCGATTATCCGGAGGTCACCTATGAATTCATGTATGTGGATAACGCCTCCATGCAGCTGCTGCGCCGTCCGTCTTCCATGGACGTCATCGTCACAAGCAACATGTTCGGCGATATCCTTTCGGATGAGGCCGGCATGATCACCGGCTCCATCGGCATGCTTCCGTCGGCATCACTCGGCACACCGGGTACGCCCGGCATGTACGAGCCGGTCCACGGCTCCGCACCGGATATCGCAGGAAAAGGGATAGCCAATCCTCTCGCGACGATCCTGTCCGCGGCACTCATGCTCCGTTATTCCTTGGGCCTTCCGGAGGAAGGAGCAAAGATCGAGCAGGCGGTAAGAGACGTCCTTTCGGCCGGCTGCCGTACCGCTGACATCGTGCTTGACGGAGAGACGAATATCCTCGGCACGAAGGAGGTCACGGAGAAAGTGATCGAGGCGTACGAGAAACTCTGATCGCATAGTTGTTCACGGAATATCCATTTTTCAAGGGTATACTAACTACTAACAACCAAATTCAAGGAGAGACCCGACATGAGTAAAAAGACTTTACTGGCGGTCATCGATCTGGGATCTTTGTCCCTGAGACTAAAGATCTTTGAGCTGGGAGACAAGACACAGCCCAAAGAGATCGAGTCTGTCCGAAAATATCTGTCGCTTGCTTCACGTGCTTATGCAGAGGGCATCATCCCGCCGCCGCTCGCTGGTGAGATCGTGACGGTGCTGTCAGGATTCGCCCAGAAGATAAAAGAGTATAAGATCAAAGAGACCATCTGCGTGGCGACGAGTGCTTTTCGCGAAGCCAGCAACCGCGCTATGGTCATCGAGCAGATCCGTGTGCAGACAGGCATCAGGGTCACCGTTCTCGATAATGCGCAGGAGCGGTATTACCATAACCTCGCGGTAAAAGAGAGCCAGCCGCATTTCCTGCAGCTGGTATCCGAGGGCACCATGGTGCTCGATATCGGATCGGGAAGCATGCAGGCGACCCTTTACGATAAGTCGGATCTCGTTTTTTCACAGAACACGCGCCTCGGATCTCTTCGCGTAAGTGAGATGCTCTCGGATCTTGCCAAGCAGACGACGCACTATACGGAAGTGCTCGAGGAGTATATCTCCCAGGACCTTGCGGAGTATCACGCGATCGAGCCGAAGAATATCAAGTATAAAAACCTCATCGTTTTCGGAAGTGATATGGGATTCATCAAGGCGCTCGCCGGAGAGTCCGCGAGAGAATACTGCTACCTTACAAGAGAAAAGTTCGACAGTGTGGTCTCCTCGCTTCTTAAGATCTCTTCCGAGGAACTGGCGAGAAAACTCGACATCATGCCATCGACGGCTCCGCTTCTTCTTCCGACGGCTCTCATGATCAAAAAGATGCTGGACTACATGGACGTCGGCGGCGTGCATATGCCGGATGCCTCCCTGACAGAAGGTGTCATGTACGGATATGCATGGTCCCATAAGCTCTACGATCTGGTGATCGATCCGGATCAGGATCTTCTGTCGGCGGCACGCCATGTGGCGAAGCGCTATAAGTCCGAGAAAAAACACATCACTTTTGTTGAAAATGCAGCGATCGCGATCTTCGATGCGACGAAAAAACTCCATGGCATGCACGACCGGGAACGGACGCTCCTTCGTGTCGCATCACTTTGCCATGAGCTCGGTAAGTTCATCAACATCGCCAATCCGAATCCGTCCACATACAGCATCATCGACAGAACTGAACTGATCGGATTGTCCGAGAAGGAAAGGAAGATCGTGGCGCTCGTCGGACGTTTCTATACCGATCCGGATTTCTTCCTCGATCCCCGGTATGCGGAGATCCCTACCGAAGATCAGGTCCTTGTCAGTAAGCTTACGGCGATCCTGCGACTGGCGGATGCCATGGATGGCTCACACCGCCAGAAGCTCCGGGATATCTCTGTCGTACTTACTCCGGAGGGACTTACTGTCAGCGGCGATACGATGTATGACATGACATATGACAAGTGGTTTTTCGAAAGCCACACCGACCTGTTTGAACAATTCTTCACTGTGAAGGCATTCTTAAAAGTCCGGAGGCAGATCAGATGAGTACAAAGAAAGAAAAGAAAGAGAAAAAGCTCCAGGGCGTATCGACCGAAGTGGCCCATTCCGCCATGGACAACGCCGATATCGAGGCGGATTCCAACCGCTATTTCAACCGTGAATTAAGCTGGCTGGAGTTTAATAACCGTATCCTTTTTGAATCCCGTGATACGAAGAATCCGCTCCTGGAAAGACTCAAGTTCCTTTCCATCACGGCCTCGAACATGGACGAATTCTATATCGTCCGTGTCGCTTCGCTGCGGGACCTTCTGAGTGTTAAGTATGACGAACTGGATATCTCCGGAAGAACTGTCAAGCAGCAGCTTTCGGAGATCGATGAGAAGGCGAGAGCCGCGATGGCGCTGATGTACTCGACCTACACCCGTTCGCTGGTTCCGTCGCTTAAGAACCATAACATCTTTATCAGCGATTATTCAGATCTCGACGATCACGCGAAAGAAGTCTGCGATGATTACTTCCGCTCCACACTCTATCCGATCCTCACGCCGATGGCGGTCGATGCTTCCCGCCCGTTCCCGCTGATCTATAACCGCCAGCTCAATCTGTGCGTCCTTATCGACGAGACGGAAGAAGAGAAGAGTGCCCGTCTTTCGAAGCAGGAAAAGAAGGGAAAAGTCATCGAGCCGTCGTACCGGTTTGCGACCCTTCAGGTCCCGACCGTCGTTCCGAGGCTTTTCGAAATGCACCTTTCCTCAGGCATCTGTTTCGTACCGATCGAGCGGATCATCCAGGCAAACCTTTCGTCCCTGTTTGTCGGATCCACCGTTCTTTCTTCCGGTTTTTACCGAGTTATGAGAAATGCCGATCTCGATATCGACGAGGATGAGGCTGAAGATCTTTTAAAGGAGATCGAGGAGCAGGTCAGAAAGCGCCGCTTCGGTGAGATCATCCGCATGGAAGTCAATGATGATCTTGATCCCAGACTTTTGAAACTTCTGATGTCTTCTTTAAAGATCTCGAAAAAGGATGTATTCTCCGTCGCAGGCCCGATCGATCTTACTTTCCTCATGAAGGTCTGCGGAAAAGTCAGCGACGATTTCCCGGAGCTCTGCTACCATTCTTTCCGTCCGGCCAAGCCGAAGATGTTCCCGGAAGGCGTCAATATCTTCGATGCGATCAGAAGTAAAGACCGGCTCGTGCATCACCCGTATGAATCCTTTGATCCGGTCATCGAGTTCGTCCGCCAGGCAGCCGAAGACCCGAAGGTCCTCGCGATCAAGCAGACACTTTACCGTGTAAGCTCAAGTTCGCCGATCATTAAATCGCTCGCGGAAGCGGCGCAGAACGGAAAACAGGTCATGGTGCTGGTTGAACTCAAGGCCCGTTTCGATGAGGAGAACAATATCAACTGGGCGAAGATGCTTGAAAAAGCTGGCTGCCATGTTATCTACGGTCTGGTGGGATTAAAGACCCACAGTAAGATCACGCTCGTCGTCCGTGATGAAGAGGACGGTATAAGAAGATATCTGCATCTGGCGACCGGTAACTATAACGACATTACGGCGAAGATCTATACGGACATCGGTCTTTTCACCGCGTCGGAGACCTTCGGCGTGGATGCCTCGGAATTCTTCAACACCCTCTCGGGATTCTCCGAGCCGCCGGAGTGGAGAAGACTGATCCCGGCTCCGACGAGAATGAAGAAATACTTCCTCGAGAAGATCGCCCAGGAAGCGAAGAATGCCCGGAAAGGGAAGAAGAGCCGCATTATCGCGAAGATGAATTCTCTTGTGGATGCGTCCATTATCGATGCGCTGTACGATGCTTCCTGTGCAGGCGTGAAGATCGACTTGATCGTGCGCGGCATATGCTGCCTTCGTCCGGGGATCCCGGGGCTCTCGGAAAATATCACCGTACGCTCCATCACCGGAAGATTCCTCGAGCACTCCCGTATATATTACTTTTATAATGAAGGGCAGGAAGATATCTATCTGTCTTCCGCCGACTGGATGCCGAGAAACCTCATCCGAAGAGTCGAACTTCTTTTCCCGGTCGAGGACCCGGACTGCAAAGCAAGAGTTATGGAAGTGCTGAATATCGAACTGGAAGACACAGTCCGGAGCCACTTCCTTGATTCGGATGGAAGTTACCATAAACTGGATCTGCGCGGGAAGAAAAAAGTGGACAGTCAGGAAGAACTCCAGCTCAGATGAAACGTTCTTTTCTCAATATCCTTTGATTTACTTTTGTGACAAAGCAACAAAACAGACGAAAATTTTTCAATTTCTTTGTGACAGACGAATGATATTGTGTTAATCTGTAGTTACGATTAATTGCGAAAGCAAATTATGGAGGTAGAAAAAATGAAAAAGAAGTTTATGAGTGTGCTTCTTGCTGGTGCAATGCTGTTCTCATTGGCAGCAGGCTGTGCTAAGAAGGCTGACAGCAAGAAGATCGGTGTTGCAATGCCGACCAAGGACCTGCAGAGATGGAATCAGGATGGCGACAACATGAAGAAGAAACTGGAAGCTGCTGGCTTCACAGTAGACCTTCAGTATGCGTCCAACGATATCCCGACGCAGCAGAATCAGATCGAGAACATGATCAACGGTGGATGTAAGGTTCTCGTTATTGCTTCTATCGACGGTGACTCTCTCGGTACTGTACTTGCTACAGCAAAAGAGAAGAACATTCCGGTTATTGCTTATGACCGTCTCATCATGAACACAGACGCTGTTGCTTACTATGCAACATTCGACAACTACAAAGTTGGTCAGATCCAGGGCGAATACATCCGCGATCAGCTGAAGCTGGATTCCACAGATGGCCCTTACAACATCGAAGTCTTCACCGGTGACCCTGGTGACAACAACGCTCGTTTCTTCTACAACGGTGCTGTTGAACTTCTGAAGCCGTACATCGAAGCTGGTAAGCTCCAGGTTAAGTCCGGCAAGTACGATTTCGAGACTGCTGCTACAGCATCCTGGTCCACAGAGAATGCTCAGACCAGAATGGAAGCTATCATCTCCGGTAACTACTCTGATGGCACAAAGCTCGATGCAGTTCTTTGCTCCAACGACTCCACAGCTCTTGGTGTAACAAACGCTCTCGAGGCTGCCGGCTGGACAGCTGAGAATATGCCGATCATCACTGGTCAGGACTGCGATATCGCAAACGTTAAGAACATGCTCGCTGGCAAACAGTCCATGTCCGTATTCAAGGATACACGTACACTCGCAGATCAGGTTGTTGAAATGGTTAAGGCTCTCATGGAAGGCAAGACCGCTCCGACAAACGATGACAAGACATATGACAACGGCGTTAAGGTTGTTCCGTCTTACCTCTGCACACCTGTATTCGTAGATATCAGTAACTATAAGGAATACCTCATTACTTCCGGTTACTACAAGGAGTCTGATCTTGCTTAATTGCTAAGATCATACATGAATTAGCTATGAACATGTCGAATCCCCTTATTTCTTATCAGAGGGTAAGGGGATTCCTCATGTAAGGCAGTATATGGACAACTAGGAGGGATCAATTTGGCAAAGATTTTGCTCGAAATGAAAAATATCACCAAAACCTTCCCGGGTGTGAAAGCACTTGATAATGTTAATCTTCAGGTAGAAGAGGGAGAGATCCATGCACTGGTCGGTGAAAATGGCGCCGGCAAATCCACTTTGATGAATGTATTAAGCGGTATCTATCCGTATGGCACATATGAAGGCCAGATCCTTTATGACGGAAAAGAATGCCACTTTACGAATACGAAGGACAGTGAGGGCCTGGGTATCGTTATTATCCATCAGGAACTCGCACTTATTCCTTATATGACTATCGGTGAGAACATGTTCCTCGGTAACGAGCGCGGTTCGAAACTGAAGATCAACTGGAATGAGACCTATGGTAAAGGAAATGAATATCTTCGTATCGTAGGACTTTCCGAGTCATCCCGTACATTGATCAAGGATATCGGTGTAGGTAAACAGCAGCTGGTCGAGATCGCAAAGGCACTGGCAAAGAACGCCAAACTCCTCATTCTCGATGAGCCGACCTCTTCCTTAAACGAATCAGAATCCAAGCATCTTTTGGATCTGTTGCTGAAATTTAAAGAGGAAGGTATGACCTCGATCATTATTTCCCATAAGTTGAACGAGGTATCCTACGTAGCTGATAAGATCACAGTCATCCGTGACGGTATGACGATCGAGACCCTGACCAAGGGCGTCGATGATCTTTCTGAAGCTCGTATCATTAAAGGAATGGTTGGTCGAGAGATCTCCGACCGTTTCCCGAAGCGTACATCGCATGTCGGCGAGGTCTGCTTCGAAGTAAAGGACTGGAATGCTTATCATCCGCTCTATTCTGAAAGAAAGATCGTTGACAACGTAAGCTTTAACCTGAGAAAAGGCGAAGTTCTCGGTATCTCCGGCCTGATGGGCGCAGGTAGAACAGAACTTGCTATGAGTATATTCGGTAAGTCTTACGGAGAGAGGATCTCCGGAACGATCATTAAGGATGGACAGGTACTGAATCTGCACTCCGTGGAAGATGCCATCCGGCATAAGATCGCATATGTAACTGAGGACCGTAAAGGAAACGGACTGATCCTGAGTAATGCGATCAAAGTCAATACCACACTTGCGAACCTTCGCGGTGTCAGCAAGAACGGTATCATCGACCGCGATAAAGAGTATAAGGTAGCCGTTGAGTACAAGAACAAACTGAAGACGAAATGTCCTACGGTGGAACAGTTTGTCGGTAACTTAAGCGGTGGTAACCAGCAGAAAGTACTGCTTTCCAAATGGATGTTTGCAGATCCGGATGTACTTATCCTGGACGAACCGACACGTGGTATCGATGTCGGTGCCAAGTATGAGATCTACTGCATTATCAACCAGCTGGTAAGCGAAGGTAAATCAGTTATTCTTATCTCTTCTGAGATGCCGGAGCTCCTCGGTATGTGTGACCGTATCTACGTCATGAGTGAAGGCCGTTTCGTCGGGGAACTCAGTGGTGAGGAAGCCACCCAGGAGAAGATCATGTCGATGATCATCAGTTCAGATGCTCCGTCACAAGGAGAAAACAACAATATCAATGAGGAAGGAGTAGGATGATGGATAAGAAAAGCAAAGTAATCGAGTTCGTCAACAAGTATACGATGGTCATCGTATTGGCTTTGGTCATCATTTACTTTTCAGTATCTACTAATGGAGCGATTCTCTATCCGAGTAACGTAAGTAACGTTATCTCACAAAACGCCTACGTATTTGTACTGGCAACAGGTATGCTCCTTTGCATCCTGACCGGTGGTAACATCGACCTTTCAGTAGGTTCGGTCGTATGTTTCGTCGGTGCGGTCGGTGCAACATTAATGGTAAATAAGGGCGTTAACCCGGTGATCGCCGTCATCATCATGTTCGTGATCGGTACATTGATCGGTGCATGGCAGGCTTTCTGGATCGCACATGTGCGTATCCCGCCTTTCATCGTAACACTGTCGGGCATGCTCATTTTCCGTGGTCTGAGTAACGTCGTACTTGACGGTATGACAGTTTCTCTTCAGAAGTGCCCGGGATTCGTTAAGTTCTTCGGTGGTGGTGCAGACTGCTACCTCAAGGATTTCTTCGGAGGCGACGGGATCAACATCACATGTCTTCTGATCACAGGTATCGCGATCGCGATCTATGTGTTCTTCACAGTCATGAACAGAAACAAGAGAATTAAGAAGGAATACGAAGTCGAAAAGTTCACACCTTGGCTCGTGAAGATGATCATCATCTCCGTAGTTATCGGCGCATTCGGTTTCCGTCTTGCCCAGCACAAGGGTGTTCCGAACGTTCTGTTCATCGTAGCTGCCGTCATCCTCGTCTATTCCTACATCACATCGAATACGACGACCGGCCGTTACTTCTATGCAGTCGGTGGTAACGAGAAGGCGACCAAGCTTTCCGGTATCAACACGAACAAGGTTTACTTCCTGGCCTACACCAACATGGGTTTCCTGGCGGCTCTCGCCGGCATGATCACCATTGCCCGTCTGACATCTGCTCAGCCGACATATGGTCAGAACTACGAAATGGACGCTATCGCATCCTGCTTCATCGGTGGTGCTTCGGCATACGGTGGAATCGGTACGGTTCCGGGCGTTATCATTGGTGCGCTCCTGATGGGTGTTATCAACCTCGGTATGTTCGCCATGAACGTTGACCAGAACTATCAGAAGGTCGTTAAGGGCCTCGTACTTCTCGTAGCGGTAATCTTCGACGTAGTTAGTAAGCGCGGTGGTAAGCTTCTTGCGAAGAATGCCTGATCCGAAAAGTATTTAAACTGAAGATCAAAAGTGAGCTGTCTTTTCTTTAAAAGACAGCTCCTTTTTTCTTCCCGAAAAGACCCCGTAATTGCATGATACAGGTAATCAATGGTAAAATAACCTTTGGTCTATATACCGTATTTTATTAGAGAGAACGAGGAAAACCTTCATGGATCTTTCCGTAGTTATGCCGGCCTATAACGAGGGCGAGCATATTTATCAGAATCTTCTGGAGACAGACCGGATCATCTCCGGATTCTGTGATTCCTTCGAGATCGTCTGTGTCAATGACGGAAGCGCTGACAATACGCTTTCCGAGATGAAGCGTGCGGCAGAAAAATGCCCGCGCATACATATCGTATCCTATACACCGAATGGCGGAAAAGGACATGCGATCAAGTCAGGTGTTCTAGCGGCAGAAGGGGATCGGATCGCCTTTTTAGATTCCGACCTGGATCTTTCTCCGGACCATTTCGAGGATTTTCTTGCACATATGGATAGTGAAAAGGCTGATGTCGTGATCGGCTCGAAGATGCATAAGGAATCCAAGCTCGACTATCCGCCGATGAGAAAGTTCATAAGCTTCGGATACTATGTGATGCTTCGGGTACTTTTCCATCTGAAAGTGCATGACACGCAGACCGGTATCAAGCTTTACCGGGGAGACCTTTTAAAGAAGATCGTTCCGGACGTCATTACGAAGGGTTTTGCTTACGATATCGAGCTTCTGGCGGTCTCAAATGAGATGGGCGCGAAGATCATCGAACGTCCGATCCGCCTGGTATTTACCAGAGAAGCGGGCTTCTCGCGTATCCGCTTCAAGGATATCTGGCAGGTCTTTAAGGACACCTTCAAGATCAAGAAAAAGGTGAGAAGGATCCGAAAAGAGATCCGGAAGAATAAGTAAGATCGGGGATTGGAAAGGTGGCAGAATATGGAAAAGAAGTATGATTATCTGGTCGTTGGTGCAGGTCTTTACGGTGCGGTATTCGCACACGAGGCCAAAGCGGCAGGGAAAAGTGTCCTGGTGATCGAGAAGCGTCCGCATATCGCCGGAAACGTGTACTGCGAAGATGTCGAAGGCATCAAGGTGCATACCTATGGTGCGCATATTTTCCATACGAACAATACCGAAGTGTGGGAATATTTAAATCAGTTCACCACATTCAACCGTTTCACCAACAGTCCTGTTGCGAACTATAAGGGCGAACTTTACTCCCTTCCTTTTAACATGTATACCTTCAACAAGATGTGGGGTGTCGTGACACCGCAGGAGGCCATGGCCAGGATCGAAGAACAGAAGGCGGAGATGGCCGGGAAAGAGCCCGCTAACCTCGAAGAGCAGGCGATCTCCCTCATCGGAAGGGATATTTTCGAAAAGCTTGTAAAGGGATACACCGAGAAGCAGTGGGGAAGAGAATGCAAGGATCTTCCGGCATTCATCATCAAGCGTCTTCCGGTGCGACTTACCTTCGATAACAACTACTTCAATGCGCTTTATCAGGGCATCCCGACCGGCGGGTATACGAAGATGGTCGAGAACATGCTCGATGGCATCGAAGTGCTCCTGAATACAAACTATCTTGAAGATAAAGAGAAGTGGAATGCCATGGCGGATAAGGTCATCTACACCGGTCCGATCGATGCGTATTTCGATTTCTCGCTCGGATATCTTCAGTACCGCTCCGTGCGCTTTGAGACGGAGCTTCTGGATATGCCGAATTTCCAGGGCAATGCCGCGGTCAACTACACGGACAGAGAGACACCGTGGACGCGTATCATCGAGCACAAGTGGTTCACCTTCGGAAAAGACGAGGATGGAAATGATCTCCCGAAGACCGTGATCAGCCGTGAATTCAGTTCCGAATGGAAGCCGGGTGACGAGCCGTATTATCCGGTCAATGACGCGGAGAACGGCGCGCTTTACGGAAAGTATAAAGAGCTGGCGGATAAGGAAGAGAAGATCATCTTCGGCGGCCGTCTCGGCGAGTACAAGTACTACGACATGGATGCGGTCGTGGCATCGGCTCTTTCTATGGTAAAAAAAGAACTGAAGTGATACATTGGTAAAAGGAATAGGATTATTTGGAGGGTTAAAAACATGGATGATCTTTATATCGTAATGCCGGCATATAACGAGGAGGCCAATATCGAATCGGTCGTCTCTGCATGGTATCCGGTACTCGAAGGAAAGGGAGAAGGTTCCCGTCTTGTCGTTGCCGACAGCGGCAGTGTCGATAAGACACATTCGATCCTTCTTTCTCTGAAGGAAAAGTACCCGAAGCTGGAAGTACTGCCGGATACTCTGAAGCAGCATGGTCCGAAACTGATCGCACTTTATAAGTATTCGATCGAAAAGGGTGCGGATTTCATCTTCCAGACCGACTCCGACGGACAGACGAATCCGGCGGAATTTGCGGCATTCTGGGATCTTCGGAATGAGTATGATGCCATCCTCGGAAACCGTGTCGTAAGAGGTGACGGAAAGTCGAGAAAATTCGTCGAGAATTTCCTTTGCTTCCTTCTCCGTCTGCACTTCGGCGTCAAGGTCAAGGACAGTAATGCGCCGTTCCGTCTGATGAGATCTTCGCTCGTCAATAAATATGTGGGAAGATTCCGTGAGGACTATAACCTGCCGAACGTTATGCTCACCACATTCTTCGCTTACTATAAGGAAAAATACACACTGCGTGAGATCACATTCAAGCCGCGTCAGGGAGGTAAGAACTCCATCAACATCAAGAAGATCATTAAGATCGGCTGGGCGGCACTTGCTGATTTCCGCGCCTTCAAAAAGGACATGAAAGCTTCAAAGTAACGGGGCTTTTTCATAGGAAAAAGAAAAGGAAACACAAAAAGAAACATGAAGTTATTCGGAAAGAAGAAACAGAAGATCAATCCTAATGCTGTGCATCACGAAACGGTCAAGCCGGATCCTTCGATCGAAGCGATGGATAAGGCGGAGGCGCTTGCCTATTTCAAGCTCCCGGAATGGGCCTCCAAAGAGGATCTGGACGCGGAGTTCTGGAAACTCGGCAAGACCTACCGTGCGCAGAAGGATGAACAGAAGCTCGCGGATATCGCTCTTGCGTATAAGATCGCAAGTGGTGAACGGGACCGGGAAGAAGCCGAAAAGAAGGTCGAGGATCAGTCCAAGCACTATTTCGGAAAGACGTCCAAGCAGTGGAAGGAATTCTGGCACTATAACTGGTGGATCGCGGTCGTAGCGATCGCTGCGATATTGATCATCACGGCATTCTTCGAGTACTTTATCCTCGATCCGAAGGTCGATTTCCGTGTCGCTTCCGTTGGCCATTTCACGCAGGATACAGAGGTGATCTCTTCTTATCTGGAAGATACCTTCAATTTCAAAAATCCGGACGTCCAGGCGGCGGATTATGTGGCAGAAAACGCGGAAGAGGAGGAGATGGCACCGTATGCCGGACAGAAGGCGATCTCGATCATGTCCGTAAAGCCGGATATGCTCGTTTACGATATCCTGACCGCACCGATCTACGTCAACAGCGGCGACATGGTGGTCCTGGACGATGTCTATGAGCAGATGAAGGCCACATGGACTGAAGAACAGCTGTCGCATATCGAGCCCTATATCTACTCGAAGGCGAGATTCTACGAAGAATATGGCGAGTCACTTCCGCAGGAATATAAGGACGATCTCGAGCCTTTGACCGATGCCGACCGGGTAGATCATGTGTACGGTTTTATCGTCCGCGATAAGATCGACCGTCTTTCCCTGGGATATACCGTGAAGTGGAAAGAAGCAGATCCGATCATTATCATTGGTCTCAGCACCACAAGCACGCAGCCGGAAAAGGCTACCGAGTGTATGCTGAGTGTCCTTTCGAACATTAAGGATTTCCGCGCGGCATACATGGAAGAACATCCGTACGCAGAAGATACGGACTAACGGATCTTTTCAAAAAGAAACAGGGGATCAGTTTCCTTCTTTCAGAAGACGGATATCCTCTTTAGATAAAGCATACATTTCACCGGGTTCCTGATCCTCTTTAAGATGCAGGGACCCGATGCTTTCTCTGTGAAGGAGAATGACAGATCTTCCGGTCTGTGCAAGCATACGCTTGACCTGGTGGGTCTTGCCTTCGGTAAGTGTCAGGCGGCACTTGTTATCGGGAAGAAGAGTCAAAGCGGCGGGCTTTAGTTTTTCCGGCGCATGGCCTTTCTCGGTAAGGGTCATTCCGGAGGAAAAAAGAGATACTTCCTTCTCCGTTAATGGTTCACCGGAATACGTCACCAGATAGACCTTTTCACGATGCCACTTCGGACTTGTGAGCTGGTGGGAAAGCGCGCCGTCGTTCGTAAGAAGAAGGACGCCGGTCGTGTGAAAATCCAGGCGGCCGACAGGAGAGATCTTCTTCGTTTTCAAATTTGGGGGAAGAAGATCACCGACACATGGAAGACGGTCATCAGTCATCGCCGTCAGATATCCGTCGGGCTTATTGAGACAGAAATAGAGATATTCTCCTGCCTCGATCGGTTCGCCGTCTAGAAGGATCCGGGAACCCATTTCTTCAGACACGGAAAAAGAAGGATCGAAGATGACCTGCCCGTCCAAAGTCACATGACCTTTGCGGAGCAGTTCTTTTACCTCGGTCCGGGTTCCATATCCTGAATTCGCCAATAATTTGTCCAGTCTCATGCTCGTATTATATCAAAATCACTACATTCCCGCGCGTGAAAAACGCTGATTCTGTGATATAATAGATGTGTAAATTTCAAAATGAGGGATACTATGGCTGCAAGTATAATCAATATTAAAGATGGCATGCCCAAAGTAGATGCTGCGACCCGTAAACTGAGGCTGGAGCTGAATACTTTGCGCCGTGTCGGAGTGAATCAGGTGAAGATCATTCACGGGTATGGTTCCACCGGCAAAGGCGGCGTGATCAAAAATGCCACTCATGAGGTATTGCGTACGATGCAGAGTGAGGGAAGGATCAGTTTATTCTGTCCGGGCGAGCAGTTCGGTCCCTTCGAGACCCTCGGCAGATCCATCGTTGAGAAGTGTCCTGCTTTCCGTAATGATCCTGACTGGGCGAAAGCAAACGACGGGATCACTATGGTGCTCCTGCGATGAAGATCTCCTGGAACGATTTCGTTGAAGAATGTAATTCATGTCATGCCTGTCCTCTGGCCGAGACGAGAAAGAACGTCGTGATCTACAGAGGCAGTGTTGTTGCGCCCATCATGTTCGTCGGTGAAGGTCCGGGTGCGAATGAGGACGAAGAGGGAAGACCATTCGTCGGCCAGGCAGGAAGACTTCTGCAGCTTCTTTTAGATGCCCAGGGCTTTTCTGAAAAAGACTACCATATCGCTAATGTTGTGAAGTGCCGTCCGCCGGAAAACCGTGTTCCGACAGATGCGGAGGCGGCTGCCTGTAAAAAACTCCTCGGAAAGCAGATACTGATCGCCAAGCCGAAGATCATCGTGCTTTTGGGGAAGACGGCCTATACTCTTTTTACCGGAGATAAGAATGCGAAGATGACGCAGATCCGCGGAAGCTTTATCGAGAAGAACGGATACCTTATCCTTCCGACATTCCATCCTGCCTATATCCTGAGAAATAACAATGAGCGGATCAAGCTCTGGCAGGATATCGAAGTGGCCAGAAGAAAGGCGGAGGAGCTCGGACTTATGGATAAGCTTCCTGCGCAGCCCGACATGCCTACTTCGCGTCCGGGATCCAAATAAGAATTATTTATAAACAGGAAAAGCATCACAGGAGGAAAATTCGTATGACATCGAGAAGAATCATGAAGAGGACTACCGCGCTGCTGCTTTCTGCCACAATGGTCTTTTCATTGCGGGCACTTTTGCCCTCGGGTAAGAAGGTTTCGGCGGAATGGACGAAAGATGCGAGCAATACCTTTTTAGGATCTTCTGTGATTACCCGTCCTTCCACACCCTCGACACCGGAACGGAGCTGGAGTGGAAACTATGTGTACTATGCAAAGTATGATGATACCCCGATAAGATTCCGTGTCCTGGATCCGAATTGTAATAAGTACGGAGAGCCGACGATGCTTCTGGATTGTGATTCGGTTCTTTTTTCCACGGCGTTCAATAGCAATTCCGGCTCTTTAGGAACATCAAGATGGCTTCATGCTTCGGTCCGCTCCTGGATCAATCAGGCTATGTTCCTGATGTACTATAATTGTTTCACCTCGACAGAAAGCCTTGCGCTATTAAAAACGGAGATGGACAGTTACTCATATCCGGAAAGTGTGGACAGTGCGATCCGTGCCATCAACCCGGAATCGACGCCCCTTTATGGAGATAAGATTTTCCTTCTCGATGTTGAGGATCTGACGAATCCTAACTACGGGTATTATCCGGATTATTCGGTGAAATCCAATGCCAGGTATAAGAAACTGGATGGGGAATACCATTCATGGCTGTCCCGATCCAAGTATGACGATTCCAGCGTTTTTATGGTGAAATCTGATGCTACCTTCGGAAATATTGAGAAAAGCAAAACATGTGGTATTTCACCGGCAATGAATGTCAAAAAAGACAGTATCGTGTTCTCGACACTGGTCTACGGAATGCAAGGTAAGATGAATGCGGAATATAAACTGACTGTTTTATCTCCTCGTGAATTGAAGTTGCAGGAAGGCAAAACCGTAACGGTCAACTCTTCTAAAATTTCTGTGCCTTATTCCTATGAATATGCTGCGAATGGTATCTATGCCGTGATCACAGACAAGGAATATACTGAAAATGGCGCGAAGATCCTTCACTATATTGCCTGTGATAAGGTGAGCGGACCGGACGATTATAGAGGAGAAGGTGTGGTTTCTTTTTCTGTGCCGGACGATCTCGATAAGACCGGCTGGGGGAAGGATTATCATGTTTACATTACCGCAGAGATGAGAAACGGAAAGTATGAAACAGATTACTGCTCCAATTTAGTTGAACTCGAAAGATCTATGGTGGGACTCAAAAAGACGATCGATTTGAGAGATGATCCGTTTGCGGTCGATCTGGTAACTGCACTTTCCCTGGCTCTCTTTTCTTCAAACAATTATATCCAAATGGAGGTAAAAGATTCCATTTCCTATATAGATCTGGATAAAGATGGAACGAACGATGTCTTTATAGACAACTCCGTGTCTCCGTCAGTGCTACGAAGACTTCCCGAAAGTAATCTCGTTGGAGATATTTACGTCGGCGATTATACTATCGAGTATTTATTCCGGTTCCCGGATTGTAAGATCCCGGGAGCGGCAACAGACCTTACCGCCAAGGCGGGCGGCAAGAATCGTGTCGTGCTCAGCTGGAATGCCGTGGAAGGTGCGGAAGGGTACCTGATCTATGCGCAGAAGGATGGGAAATACGGATATGTCGGTATGACAGGCGGAACGTCTTTTCCGGACATAAAAGCACTCGATTGGGATTATAACTTCTACTGGGTCTTCCCGTATGCAAAAGACTCTAGAGACAAGATGTATCCGGGATCCTGCCCGAAGTATGTATATGCGAAAGGTGTCTGCGCACCGGTGACAAATCTGAAGGCATCTTCCGTTAATGGCGGTGTGAAGCTCACCTGGACGGCTTCGTATCAGGCGGAAGGGTATCTGGTCTACGGGATCGTGGATGGAAAGCCGTACGGTTATATCGGTATGACGACGAAAGGCACGGAGTTTGTCGATAAGACCGCATCGAAGACAGTCTATAATTATTACTGGGTATATCCGTACCATAAGGATGCAGACGGAAAGATGATCGTCGGTCTTACCGGCAAGTATACATACGGAAGAGCGAAGTAAGACGTCCTCAGAGATTTTTGTGCGGATCCGGAGCAAAAAAGTATTGCACTATCGGGATACATTTGGTATACTTTCAAACGTTGATTATCAACATTGCCGAATTGTGTAAGGGTAGCACTCCGGTTTCTGGCACCGTCTGTCTGGGTTCGAATCCTAGTTCGGCAGCCACTTAGATCCGCAGATCTCATTGAAGGGGATCTGCGGATTTTCATTTTTCCGAATACCGGATCAAAGGAAGCGTGGCGTAGAAACAGGTTCTCCCCTTTTTTCGCCGAAACCGGTCGTTTTCTTATTTGAAAAAGTGAAAATAAATGAAAAAGAAACGTTGACAAACGATAGTGCGGCGTATATTATGAATTTCGTTCCGTTAATTTTTCGGGAGAGTAGGGGAAAATAATGATAAACATTGACAGAAGAAAAAAGATCCTGGAGATATTGGAAAAGGAAGGCCGTATAGCTACGACGGACCTTCAGGCCAAGCTTGGCGTGACCGGTGCGACGGTAAGAAGTGACCTTCGTGACCTGGAACGCGAGGGTGCGATCGTCCGTTTTCATGGCGGCGCGCAGATCGCTGATTCCGTAAAAGAATCCGCCAATCCGGAAAACTATATGCGCCGAAGCGTCATGTGTGTGGCGGAAAAGACCGTGATCGGCCGGGAAGCCGGAAAATACGTAAGAGAAGGCGAGACCATTTTTATCGACGCCAGCTCCACGACATTCCACATGATCCCTTATATCAGCAAACTGGACAACCTGACGATCGTAACGAACGGTATCCATACCGCGATGGAGATCCAGAGATACAGCAATTTCAGAACTGTCCTGGTAGGCGGCGTCCTGCGTCCGCATTCTGGCGCGATCGAGGGACTCCTCTGTGAAGAGATGCTCCGAAGGATCAGCGGAGACAGCTATTTCGTCTCAGGAAACGGTTTTTCTTTGAATTCCGGACTGACCGGGCATAACTTCTATGAGCTGGAGCTGAAAAAGCGTTTCGCGGAAAAGTGCAAGCGGATCATCGCGCTGGTGGATTCCTCCAAACTCAACGCTGATTCCACATCTTCCTTTATTCCTGCAGAAAAGATAGATGTACTCATCACCGATTCCGGGATCTCTCCGGAACAGGCGTCCGAGATCCGTGATTTCGGTATCGAACTGGTGATCGCGCCTATGCAGGCCAGTCTGAAGTAAGTTCCGGCGAAGCGACCTTCGTTCGAAGCTGTTTCGGCGTGATGTGACGATGTTTCTTAAACTGGGTGATGAAGTAACTGGACGTACTGAATCCCGTATCCATAGCAATCGTGCTGATGCTCTTTGTCGTTGAGATAAGGAGCTTTTCTGCTTCTGTGAGACGCACGAACAGAAGATAATCCGAGAACGTCTGTCCGAGTGTATGACGGAAGAAACGGGAGAAATAGCTGTAGCTCATGTTGCACATAGCCGCCATCTTTCTCGCCAGTACCGGTTCCGCATAATGCTCGTGGACATAATCCATGGCGACCTTGATCCTCTCGAGGTCATCCTGACGATAGTCTGTAGTGCCGAATAAATAAATGCCGTTTTTCTCCATTCGTCTTAAGTACCACAGGTACAGTCGGCAGATATCTGCGCGGATCGCAAGCTCGTATCCGGGCAGTTTTTCTTTTAATTCATCGTGATAGTTCTTGATGACGTCCAGGATAAATGTTCCTTCCAGCTCTTCTTTCTTCGCAAGAAGGGTATAATCATTGCCTTTCTTGTCACTGGTGGAAGAAACCAGGAAAGGAATGATGTATTTTTCTCCAATGAGTGCAGTCGGGGAGGTAAAGTATTCTGTCGGATCGAACTGCAGACAGTAATACTCACAGGGTTCGAAATGGTAAAAACCATGCATTTCATTGATATTCAGAAGAAGCATATCTCCTTCGCTCAACATGACCTCGCGATTGGACATTTTGGCAGTGAATCTGCCTTTTATACAGTAAATTATCTCGACAAAATCATGATAGTGAATCGGGATGTTCTGACATATTGCTCCTTCTTCAGGGAAGTGGAGACAACTGGCCAGCGCACCTTCGAGACTGACTCGGTGAAGGTCCTCATATATCGGATCTATCGTTCTTTTCTTCTTTCTGCGTGCCATAGAGAAGCCCCCCTCACTGCTTTGGTAGATTCTTGATGAATGGATGATTTCAGAATACCATAACATAGTCAAAAAAGGAAGAGAGGAGGGCAAAATCACGAAACTAGTCAAGAAGGGGCGAAGTTGCGGTCGATACGATCAGGAACTGCCGCTCGAGGCAGACTAATTCGATGAACTGCGAAGGTGTGACTTCCAGCACCCGAAGAATGGAGAACAGTTTCTTCAGGGACAGGTTGGTCTCCCCGCGTTCGATCTTGCAGTAATAGGAAAGATTGATCTCCGCCAGAGAGGAAACGACGAACTGGGACAGTTCCTTTTCCCGCCGGATCCCCCGGATCACTCTACCGATGATCTTTGCTTCGTCCATAATGACACCTCCTTTCGTAGAGAGAGTTTGCAATTTTATATTAGAGGGGGGCGCAACCGGCGGTAAATGATATAAGCGCGATTTTGTTCCGTGGAGCGCACGATTGTGCGAACGTAGGCACTATTTTATTCTTACCTGGTATATATATTTGTTTATATGCGTAAAACAGGAAAAGTTGTCGTATAATAGAATGCAGAATGAGATAATCTGGAAAGGTGTCGCATAATATGACGCAAACAAATGATATTCGCCTTCCGTCCTGGATCTCTCCGGGCATGGTATTCCAGCAGGGAGTGCCGATCGTGCTGCGGGGAAAAGTCGCATCGCCTTCGATGCCGGTCACATTAGAGGTCATGAAGGACCCGACCGATGGACGTAAAGTTTCCAAACTCGATACAGATTACGGTGTAATCTTAAGTCTTGAAACCGTTTCCGAGGAAGACGGATCTTTCCGGTTTGCGCTTCCCGCATACCGGTCTTCGACCGACGCCTACACGCTGGTGTTCCATTCTCTCACGCATACGCTGACCATTGAAGACTGCCGATGCGGTGATGTCTGGGTGATGTTCGGCGGACGTCCGCTTTCCGGTTCGATCTCCGAGAGTGCCGCTCCGCGTACGCCTCTTAAGAAAGACGTAATGCCGCTTCTGCGTTTTTATTCTCCGAAGAAGGGCACGCTCGATTCCGCGGAGGAGTTCTCCTATGAACCGGTCCTGACAGAAGAAGACAGCAAGTGGATCCGCATCCGCGATACCAAAGAACTGGCCAGCGTCTCATCTGTGGCTTTTTCCTATGCATATCATCTGGCGGAGCAGCTCCATTACCCGGTCGGCATCCTGGATCTGGCCGAGGAATATGCGCCGATCTACCGCTGGCTCTCCCACGAAGGGATCGACGGTAATGATACGATCCGCGAATATCTTGAGGAAAGAAACCTCTACTTCGATGAAGAAGGCTGGCGCGCCAATATCGCCCGTCTTTCCGACCGTAAAGATGCGATCCTGTCGGGTGACATCTTAAAGGACGAAGAAGAGGGAGAAGAAAAGAAGAGCGAAGAGTCTTTCGTCTTCGAAGATGAAGAGAAGTGCGACGTACCGATCGATCCGGAGGGCGCACTGGCCTTCGAGGATAATAAGGGCGGAAAGCCGGAAGAGGAGAAAAAGGAAGAGGAGACTTCGGAGGAAAAAGACGAGGAAAGGGTCGAAGTACCGGCTCCGGTCGATGATCCGGACGAGCCGCCGCTTTCTTTCCCGACCGAGGAACTGGCGCACTTCGAAAAGAAGAATAATCTGGAACTTTTGAACTCCATTATCCCGTCTGCGGAGACGGTCCTGACCGAAACCCTTGTTTCCGAGCAGGCGCACCGTCCGCTCGTCGGACCGGCGGACATGATGTCCGTCCTTTATAACCACCGCCTGGCACCGCTTTGTGACAACAGCATCCGAGGTATCGTATTTGCTCCGGACGCGTCCGATGCACAGATCGGAAAACCCTATACCGCGATGGTCCGTCAGCTCCTGGTCGACCTGGCCGGCGTATTCGGACCGAGATCCATCGAAGACAAGCACCAGGTGCCGTCTTTCATTATCCTTCAGCTGCATCCGGAGGTCATCGATCCCGAGGCGCCTTACCGCCACGTGGAATTCAATGAGAGCCTCTGTGCGATCCGAAGAAGATTCCCGATGCCGATCGGTATCCTGGGCCAGCACGATCTGCTGCTTTCCGACAAGGCCGTTTCATTTACGATCGGCCGAAGACTTTCCTGTATTGCGCTGGGTCTGCACTTCACTCCGAAGATGCCGGCGTCCTCGCCGGAATGTGTCGGTGTCGAGGTCATCGGAAACAAGGTCATGCTCTCGTTCGATAATACTGTCGACGGCCTGCGCCTTTCCGAGAATGAATCGATCCTTCGCGGCTTTGCCGTCTGCGATGAAAGCCGTGTCTATGTTCCTGCTTCCGCACGTATCCTGCACGGCGTACGTGTCATGGTCTGGAACGACGATATCCAGGATCCGGTGGGCGTAACCTACGGCTACAGCCCGATCCCGCACCAGGCGACTTTCCGAAACCGTATCGATCTGCCGGTACTTCCGTTCCGCTTCGATACGATCCCGTCGGAATACTGCCCGGACCTGACCTTTGCTTCCTGCGAAGATATCACTTTCATCGGCAAGAAGACCTGGGACAGTGAGTTTGAAAAACTGGAGACCTATAAGATCACAAAGGGAAAAGCGACGATCTTCCGTGAGGTCATGAATAAGACGCAGGGTGCGGCTTCTTTCCGCATTGAATATGAGCCGGAAAACAGCCTTCTTTCGTTCGGACCGGTCCTTTCCTACGCGTCTGTCATGGCACCGCTCAAGTTCTCGAAAGCAAGAAGGATCTGCCTCGATGTCTTTAACCCGGATCAGTGCGAGAAGACCATGCAGATCAGCGGCTTCCGCGGCGAGGCGACGATCGAGATCGGCCTGCGCTGGCAGACGATCTCGCTCAACTGGGCATCTTTTGATGACATGGAGATCTCGGAGCTGATCTTCACGATCTTCGACAGACAGCGCTCCGGCGCGATCTATATCGATAATATCCGCTTCCTGCCGTAAGCAGGAAATATAAGAAGGGAGGATGACGTAATGGTCGTAGATATTTTACCGGCATTTGAAAAAAGTCTTCTCGAATCTTCCGGTTCGATCCCCGTAGTCTTTGAAGGCGTGGAGCACTGTTTTGAGACATCCACTCCTTTTCCTACGGCGAGCCGTCATACCTCTCACGAGCTTTTGTATCTTCGCCGCGGCAAGTGCGAATTCGTGATCAACGGTAAGACTGTGCAGGTCGCGAAGGGAAGTACCCTGATCATCCGCCCGCAGGTGACGCATTCCGTTCGTGTCATCGAGGGCCCGGCTGATATGGTCGTTCTTTACTTCGGATTCTCTTCCGATATTGCCAAAGCCCAGCAGGCGCTTCTTTCCAAGCCGAAAGAGACCCAGCCGATGGCAAACGGCAGACTTCGCGGTGGTCCGACGGTCCCTTTCCTGCAGGAAAATGTATCGTCCCTGCCTCTCGAATACTTCCTCGATTTTGCTCAGGGCGACAATGCTTCGGACTATCTGATCATCTCCGGTAAGAGCCGCCAGGCGATCGGTGTGCTGGCGGAGCGCATCATGCGGGAGAGCCGCTCGGATGCCTATGCCAAAGACATGATGATGCAGCTTCTCACCATGGAACTTCTGATCACGCTTTCCCGTGCACTTCGGGAAGAGTGGGAAGAGAGCCTGCGCGTGAAAAACGGCAAAGCCAGAGAACTCGTGCTCATCGCCAGAGATTATCTCGACGAGAACTACGATCGTGGCGTGACGGTGGCCGAGACGGCAGCCTATGTATTCTTAAGCCAGGGATACTTCACGAGAGCGTTCCGTGATGAGTTCGGGATCAGCCCGATGAATTATCTGATGCAGATCCGTATCGAAGCGGCGTGCAGACTTCTGACCCAAAAGGAGATCAAGGTCAGCGGTATTGCTACCTCCGTGGGTTTTTCCAGTCCGCAGAGATTTAACGTGGCCTTTAGAAAGCAAAAGGGCATGACGCCGATGGAATATAGACATAAGTACGCTGAATAAGGAGAAAAAGAAACATGAGTGTATATGATGACGATTTCCGGGTACCGGAGGAGAGCCGTAAGGGCATGGACCTTCCGAGGATCGAGAATGCGGTCAGAGAGATCCTGATCGCAGTCGGGGAAGACCCGGACCGTGAAGGACTTCTGGAGACCCCGAACCGTGTCGCAAGAATGTACGGCGAGGTCTTTTCCGGACTTCACAGAGATATCGGAAAAGACATAAAGACATTTACCGAGACCGGAAACGATGAGATGATCCTCATCGGCGACATCCCGTTCTACTCTATGTGTGAGCACCACCTTTTGCCGTTTCATGGAAAGGCACACGTGGTATATGTCCCGAGAAACGGGAAGATCCTGGGCCTTTCAAAGGTGGCCCGTATCGTGGATACGCTTTCCCGTAAGCCGCAGCTGCAGGAGCGCCTGACTTCCGAGATCGCCGATACGATCCAGAATGCAGTCGATGCGATGTCGGTATGCGTCGTCATCGAGGCGGAGCACCTCTGCATGACCATGCGCGGCATCCGTAAGCCCGGCTCCAAGACCGTCACCTCTGCGATGCGCGGCGGCTGCCGTTCCGATGCGAGGACCCGTTCCGAGGCCTTAGCGCTCATCAACCGTCCGAGAAATCTTATATAAGGCGGGAAGGTGATCTTCATGGAGGAAAGAAACGAAAGTACAGCGGCCGTATCCTCATGGAAGTGCCGCGACCTTACGCTCAGTTATGAAGAAAAGATGCTCGTCATGGGCATATTGAATGTTACGCCGGATTCTTTTTCCGACGGTGGCAGATTCTATACCCCGGAACATGCGGTGATCCGCGCCAGAGAGCTCTGTGAGGACGGCGCTGATCTTCTGGATGTGGGTGCGGAATCGACGCGGCCCGGAAGTGAGAAGATCTCGGCCGACGAGGAACTCTCGCGGCTGATCCCGGCATTAAAACTCATCATGGAGAACGTTTCAGTTCCCGTATCTATCGATACCTATAAGAGCAAGACCGCAAGAGAAGCCCTGAAATTCGGCGCGTCGATCATTAACGACGTATGGGGGCTTTTATACGATAAAGAGATGGCTGACGTCTGTGCCGAGTATCAGGCGGGTGTGGTCATCATGGCCAACTACACCGATCCGAAGATCTTCGAAAGAAAGGGAAATATAGTAGATGACTGCCTT
The DNA here is from genome assembly GCA_016287245.1 of Clostridia bacterium. GTDB lineage: Bacteria > Bacillota > Clostridia > Saccharofermentanales > Saccharofermentanaceae > Scatonaster. Next base: position 20,159 of record JAEEWG010000021.1, on the reverse strand, counting down.
TCTTTCTTCGAGAAAAGTGCCGCTGTGGCAGATCGGGCCGGTATCCCTTCCGAGAGGATCCTCTATGATCCCGGCATTGGATTCGGTACCGATACCAAAGAAGCAATTGAGCTCCTTAGAGCGATCCCGAGGATCCAAAAAGAAGGCTATCCGCTCCTGATCGGTCCTTCGAGAAAACGTTTCATCGGAGAGATATTAGAGGGTGTTCCTGCTGACCAGAGAGATGCAGGGACCGCGGCCGTATCCCTGTTCTGCCAGAGACAGAAGGCGGCCTGCGTCCGCGTACATAATGTCTTTGAGACAGTCACGGCATTGAAGATGCAGTATGCGATGGAGGGAACTTGCGATGGATAAGATCGTCATGAAGAATATGCGTTTTTGCTCCTGTTCCGGTGTCCTTTCCGAAGAAAAAGAGAACGGCCAGGTTTTCGTGATTTCCTTAACGCTTGAGATGGAGGATATCCCGGGCTGCCGCACCGATGCGCTCGAAGATACCGTCGACTACGGTGCCGTTTTCGGAATGGTTCGGGAGTATGTGGAGAACGTCTCCTGCAATCTTATCGAGTACATGGCGGAAAACATTATCCTCTCCATCTTCCGCGCTTTTTCCATGGTCGAAAAGATCACGTGCGAGATCCAGAAGCCGAAAGCTCCGATCGACGGGGACTTCGACTACATGGGTGTCATCATCAAAAGGACAAGGTCGGAAATGGAGTCCGAACTATGACGGAGGCCTATCTTTCCTTAGGAAGCAATATGGGCGACCGCCTCGAAAACCTTTCCCGCGCCGTCGCACTTCTGGACTGTCCGGAAGAAAAAACGGCTGTAGTGAAGGTCTCTCCGGTATTTGAAACGACTCCGGTCGGATATAAGGATCAGGCGGATTTTCTTAATATATGCATACTGGTAAAGACGGATCTTCCACCATTGAAGCTTCTTTCTTTCTGCAATCGGATCGAGGAAAAGCTCCACAGAAAAAGGATCATCCGCTGGGGACCGCGTACGATCGACCTCGATATTCTGACCTATGGGGAGATCACGATGGATACGGAGCGTCTTACGATCCCGCACCCGAGAATGGAAGAAAGAGGGTTCGTGCAGGTACCGCTTCTTTTCCTTAAAGGAGAAACGGAGATCCCCGAAAAATGGCAGCAGGACGTCCGTTACTACGGGGAGCTTCCTTCGGGGAAGGTTGAATGAAACAGGAAAACCGATATAATAGAGATGTTTAGTTTCGTAAAATTACGGAGGTAGTAAATGAGCGAACAGGAGAAAAATCAGGTCAATCATGCGCCAGCGGCCGCTCCGGCCAATGGTTCTCAGCCGCCGCGGAACAATGGTAACCGCAACAGAAGAAGAAGATCCGGAAAACCCGGTGGAAACGGCGGAAACGGCGGGAACCGAAATGGCGGCAACTATAACCGTAATAACCGCTCCGGAAACGAAGGAAACTCCGGTCGTGAGCGCCGCTTTGACAATCGTGAAAGAGACGAAAAGCGCGACGGCAGAGAGAGAAATGAAAAGGGCGGTTCCGAGAAGAGAGAGTTCCGTTCGGAAAAGAAGAACTACGACAGAAATAATACAGAGCACAGAGAGAAGAAAAACTGGGGACGCCGCCGTCCGGCCGAGGAGACTCTCGAGGATATCAAGAAGGATAACGAGCGCATCGAAAAGGATATCTGGCTCGAAATTGCCAGCATCCATTCGGTGAAGTTAGACTGATTATGTTATATAATAAAACTATAGAGGCAGGGAGGGCATGAAGAGCATGAGTGGTTTGTTTGTTACCTTCGAAGGTATAGATGGTTGCGGCAAGACCACGCAGATCGAGATGCTTTCTTCCGACTTAAAAGAAGCCGGGATCCCGTATATCCTGATCCGTGAACCCGGTGGAACAGAGATCGGCGAGAAGATCCGTACGATCCTTCTGGACAAGGCCAACAGCCGTATGCACAGCCGCACGGAGCTCCTTCTTTATGAAGCTGCACGTGCCCAGATCGTTGAAGAGAAGATACTTCCGGCATTAAAGGAAGGGAATGTGGTCATCTGTGACCGGTTCTTCGATTCCACGGTCGCCTATCAGGGCTTTGCCAGAGGTCTCGGAAAAGATCCGGTGGATCATCTGAACCAGTGGAGCACCGGAGGGCTTTCCCCGGACATCACGTTCCTTCTGGATCTGGATGAGCAGACCGCCTACAGAAGGCGTCACGGCCGGTCCGATGAAGAGGACCGTCTGGAAGCCGAGGGCCTGGCCTTTATGAGGAAAGTCCGCGAGGGCTACCTGAAATTAAGTGAAAACGAACCCCGCATTCGGGTCATTTCGGCAAACGAATCACCCGAACTGATCTATAAACAGATCAGAAAAGCTGTCTGGGAGGTATTAGAAAAATGAAACTTGTATTTGCAATCGTACATGATGAGGATACGCCCCGCCTGATGGCCGAATTGAACAAAGCCGGTTTCCGTGTGACGAAACTGAATTCTTCCGGCGGATTTCTCCGTTCCGGCAATACCACATTGATGATCGTTGTCGATACCGAAAAACTTCAGGAAGTACTGGACCTGATCCGCAAGTATTCTTCCTCCCGCCAGTCGGCGATCAATACGAACCTGACTCCGTCTGCTATGGGCGGTTCCTATGTACCGTACCCGGTCGATGTGACGGTGGGCGGTGCGACGGTCTTCGTCGTCAATGTAGAACAGTTCGAGAAGATGTGATCTATGAGTTTTTCTGAACTGGTCGGACAAAATGAAGCAAAACAGCGCCTCGGAGTACCGCTAGTCGGCGAGCCGGGGCACGCTTTTTTATTGGTGGGCCCGCAGGGCATCGGAAAAAAGACTCTGGGAAGAGAATTCGCCAAGGGCCTTTTATGTAGCCATCCGACAGAAAATGGCGGATGCGGGACCTGCCCCAACTGCATCTATATGCGCGAGCATACCCACCCGGACTATAAAGAACTTCTTCTTCCGCCTGGGGAGAAGAATATCAAGGTCGCCGATGTCCGAAGCAGGATCCTCGGAGATGTAGGCATCATGTCGCAGATCGCATCCAGGAAAGTCTATCTGATCGATGCGGATGCCCTTGCGGAAGAAGGGCAGAATGCGCTTCTTAAGACCCTCGAGGAGCCGCCGAAACATGTCGTCTTTATCCTGACGGTCAGCGATGAATCCAAACTTCTGCCGACGATCCTTTCCCGTACCGTGTCGGTGCGGCTCCTTCCGAATACCGAAAAAGAGGTCGTGGACGTACTTAAGAAGAATGACCCGGATATCCTTCCGGAAGAGGCGGAGCTTTTCGCGCATTTTTCCGGAGGAGTGATCGGATCGGCCATGGGCCTTTCCCAGACGGACTGGCTCGTCAACGACTACGAGGAGGTCACGGACTTCCTTCTTCGTCTGCCGGAGATCAGTAAGACCGAGCTTCTTACCGATGTCTATTCTTTTTTCGATGAGGAAAAAGAGCACTTCCAGGACGTTTTGACGCTCATGGATATGGTCCTCGGCGAGATGGCCGTGCTCTCGCTTTCTCCCGATTCGGATCGCTTGCATGATAAAGTGAAAAAAGATAAGATGGTCAATGTGATCAAGCGCTATAAGATAAATCCCGCCAGGATCGGCAAAATGAGCTCTGTCCTGACGGTTGCTTCGCGGGCCGAAAAGGCCAACGGAAATTATGAAATGATCGTGTGTCGGATGCTTCTGGCACTGAAAAAGGAGTGTACTGATGGCTAAAGTTGTAAATCTGCGTTTCCACGATGCAGGTAAGCCTTACCGTTTTCTCGCCAATGACTTAAAGCTCAAGGTCGGAGATGCCGTAATGGTCAATACCGCACTGGGACAGGATATTGCATTCGTCGTGGATGAGCCTTTCGACCTTCCGGACGAAAAAGTGGATGAGACCGTCCTTCCGGTCCTCCGGTATGCCAACGAAAAAGAGATGGAGCATTACCGGGAAAAGAAGGAAAGAGAGCAGGGCGCATTCTATAAATGCCTGGAGCTCATCGAGAAAAGAGAACTTCCCATGACGCTCGTCGAGGCGGTCTATTCTTTTGACGGAAGAAAACTGACTTTCTACTTTACCGCCGACAAGCGCGTGGACTTCAGAGAACTCGTCAAGGATCTGACATCGTGCTTCAGGACACGTATCGAGCTTCGCCAGATCGGTTCCCGTGAGCAGGCGAAGATGGTCGGCGGCCTGGGCATCTGCGGAAGAGAACTCTGCTGCTGCTCGTATCTTGACCAGTTCCTGCCGGTGACGATCCGTATGGCAAAAGACCAGGGCCTTTCCATGAATCCGACCAAGCTGACCGGTACCTGCGGAAGACTGATGTGCTGCCTTTCCTATGAGCAGGCGGCCTATGAAGATGCGAACCGCCGTGTGCCGAAGGTTGGTAAAAAAGTCAAAACTCCGGATGGCATCGGTGTCGTTATCTATTCCGATCTTTTGAAGGAAAAGGTCACGGTGCGCTTTGAAAAAGATGAGGAGACAGAGATGCAGATCTACGACGCCGTCGATGTTTCTCTGGTGAATCCGCCGCAGCCGCAGTGCAAAGCGGACTGTCCGAAGAAGAAGCCCCAGCCCGAAAAGCCGGAGGAATGATTTTTTTACAAATTGTTCAATTTACAAAAAGAAAAAAATAGTGTTTAATGAAGTCATAGACCAGAATAAGGAGGATGACAATATGGCATATGTAATTTCTGATGCATGTCTGTCTTGCGGTTCCTGTGAGGGCGAGTGCCCGGTAGGCGCTATCGCTCAGGGCGATGGTAAGTACGAGATCAACCCGGATCTCTGTCTTGAGTGTGGTTCTTGCGAGGCGGCTTGTCCGGCTGGCGCGATTTCTCAAGGCTGATCGTGCAAGATAAGAAGTAAGATGAGGGATCTGGTCCTCTTATAGGGGAGCAGATCTCTTTTTCGTGATAAGGAGATTGTTTTTTTGGAAGTTTTCGACCCCAATAAAGAGACACTGGAAGACCTGGAAAGGGACGGCTTCCACTTGATCCAGAGCCGGGACGGCTTCCGCTTCGGTGAGGACACCGTCCTTCTTTCGTGGTTTGTCTCCGAAAACCTCCGTCTCCGTCAGGGATCGCCGATCCGCGTTTTAGAGCTGGGCACCAACTGCGGTGCGGCTTCGATCCTTCTTTCTGCAAGAAGGAAGGATCTTAAGATCGACGGGGTCGAGCGGCAGAAAGAAGCATCCCGGATCTTTGAAAGAAATATCGTTCTTAACGACCTTTCCGACCGGGTAAGAGGCTTTATGACCGACCTTCGGGATCTCCCGACCGAAAAAGTTCCGGGAAATTCTTATGATGCGGTCTTCATGAACCCGCCTTTCCGTGACCCGAAAGACGGCCCTGTGACTTCGGAGGATAAAAAAAGCACGGCGCTTCTGGAAGCAAGGTTTTCCATGCATGGGGATATATCGGATTTTCTGTCCTGTGCCCGGAAGATGCTCACTTCACGCGGGGATCTTTTCCTCGTGGATCGGGCAACGACACTGTCCCTCGTCATGAAAGAATGCATGAAGCAGAATATAATTCCGAAAAAGATCACCTTCGTCCATCCCTATGCCGGAAAGGAAGCGACGCTATTCCTGCTTTCCGCTAAAAAAGGCGGGAAGATGTCGGGCACGGTGATCACAGCTCCCCTGATCCTTCGGGACGAAAACGGGGAATATACTCCGGCACTTAAGAAGATCTATAACAAGGAAGAATAGGATATGCTGTATTTAGTGGGAACGCCGATCGGAAATATGCAGGACCTCTCGCCCCGTGCGATCGAGGTTTTAAGGAGCGTGGATATCGTGGCCTGTGAAGACACAAGGCGCACAGGACTTCTGCTTTCGCATTTTGAGATCTCCGCCAAACTAGTAAGTTACCACGAACATAACAAGGCTTCTTCCGGAAGCAAGCTTATTTCCCGCATGAAGGAAGGTCTTTCCGTCGCGCTTGTTTCTGATGCCGGCATGCCCAGTATCTCCGATCCGGGTGAGGATCTCGTCCATCTCTGTATCGAAGAAGGGATCGACGTGACGGCAGTGCCGGGACCGGTCGCCGGGATCACGGCGCTGGTGCTTTCCGGTATGGATACGCATCATTATTTCTTCGAGGGATTTTTACCGGTGGAGACCAAAGAGAGAAAAGAACGTCTGCAGGTGGTAGCTATGATGCCTTCTACGACGATCCTCTACGAAGCGCCGCACCGGCTCCTCCGTACGCTTTCAGATCTTTCTGAAGCGGGCCTTTCGAATCGGCGGATCTCCGCCTGCCGGGAACTGACGAAGAAATACGAAGAAGTCGTCAGGGGAACCCTTTCCGAAGTGATCGGGCACTTTTCCGAGGTCCCGCCGAAGGGTGAATTCGTTCTCGTGCTCGAAGGCGCACCGGCCGAAAAAGAAAAGCCGGTCCTGACAAAGGAAGAGCGCAAAAATCGCATAATAAATTTAGAAAATGAGGGAATGTCCACTAAAGAAATCGCAAAAACTCTTGCTTTGGAATGGGGAGAAAGCAAAAAGGCACTATACGCTGAGGTGCTGGAAATGTTAAAATAACATAAACACTTATGTGTAGGGGAGAAAGTATAGAAGATGGTGGCCGACGAATCCGGTTTTGTATCTGCTTCATATGACTCGTCGATCAGCCTGGATCCGCAGCTTTTAGCACAGGCGGACAGTTTGATTGCGCAGGTAGCCATGTGTACGTTCGTCGTTTTTCCGAAGGAGAAGAGATTCTTCTTTTCCAGAGGAATGATAGATTATATTGGTCCGGCTGCAGCGGAAGATATGCTGCTGGACTCTTTCCTCGAGTTTGTAGATCCGAATGAGAAGCGGGCACTGGCCGTCCGCTATGAAGAAGCTTTTTTTGACCTTGCGGCGGATACCCACAGGGTAGTTTCCTTTGAACATAACTTATATTCCAATCACCGCCAGACTTACCGCGTGCGTGTCAACATGCAGGCCGTAAGAAAGGAGAACCATCTCCTGATCTTCGGCATAATGGAAGACTATACGCAGAGCTTCGGCGAGATCGTGTATGAAAAACTCATAAATGACTCGATCGACGGATATGTTTTCTGCCTGGAAACCGGAAGTGACTACTGCCGTTTTAATTCCGCGATGGCCCGCCTCCTGGATTTCCCGACCAAAGATCTTCAGCATGCTTCCAAAGAAGTCGCCAACTTCATTAACCCCGATGACTATAACGTTTTCCTGACGGTCATGAAACTGAGAAGACTGCCGGATGCTGTCGATCCGACGCTGGACTTCCGTATCCTTTCTCCGGTACAGGGTGAGGTCTGGGTCCATTCCTGCGGCGTGTTCGAGTTTACCGCACCGGACCAGAAGCACTATAAGATCGGTATCCTCGTGGATATCACGGATAAGAAGAAGACGAACTCGCTGCAAAGACTCATCATCGACGGATCCGAGGCCATTACTTTTACTGCGGACATGAAACGCGGCATCCTGAATTTCTCCCCGAACCTGAAGGATGCTTTCCCGGATATGGAACTGACATATACCGGCGACATTATCCGCATGATGGCAGACGAAGTCATCGAAGATGACCGCCGCCGCTTTATCGAGACATTTACCTACCTCGTCGATGAGGAGAGGGATACCTTCTCCATCGAATTCCGTGTATGGGGCAATGACGATCAGATCAGGTGGCTGGCTTCCAGAGGTAAGACCGTATATGACAGCAGCAAGCAGGCGCTGGTCATCATCGGAACGATCTTCGACCTGACCTCCATGAACGAGATGCGTGAGAATGTGGAGAAGAACTCTTCCCGTAATGCACTGACCGGCCTTCTCGTACGTGAAAGACTCATTTCCGATCTTGATGCGCTGATCCATAACCGCGATATCCTTTCCGCGGCGATCGTCCTCATGGACATTAAGGACTTCCATGTCTTTAACGACCGTTACGGCAGAGATGCCGGCGACAAGCTCCTTATCACGGTAGGAAAGAAGATCCGTGAGAGCCGTCCGGAGGGAAGCGAACTTTACCATATCAGCATGGATACATTCTGTCTTCTGTGGCCGAAGGCGACCCGTGTGCAGGTCGAAAACTACATGAAGACCATCAAGGAAGAGATGAACGAGCCGATGACACTCGACAGAAGCACGATCTACGTGACATTCTCCATGAGTGCCTCGCTTTTCCCGTCCTGCGGAAACGTCGCCGAGGAGCTTTTAGTCAATGCCGAGATCACGCTCCATAAGGTCAAGCAGGACCCGCGTCTTACCTATTCGATCTATACTCCGCAGTTCAAGGTGGAGCTCAAAGAAAGACTGGACTTCGAGTTCCAGATCAGTAAATCGATCAGAGAAGGCAACCAGAACTTCCTTCTTTACTTCCAGCCGCTGGTAGATGCCAGATCCGAGCGCCTTGTCGGCTGCGAAGCTCTTCTTCGCTGGAGATCTCCGCAGGGCACTCTCATTAACCCGGAAAAGGTCATCGCTGCCGTCTATGCGACCGGTCAGATGAACATCGTGGGCGACTGGATCCTGCGCACCGCCATGAAGCAGTGCAAGGACTGGATCGACAGCGGTGTATCGGATGATTTCTATGTGCATATCAATGTCACGGCAGAAGATATGGCGAGGATCGATTTTGCGGACTATGTTATCCAGCTCCTGGGTGAATATGGCTTAAGCCCGAGAAATATCCTTCTGGAGATCACGGAGACGTCCTTGATGAAGAATCTCGCGATCTGCCGCCAGAACATGACAAAACTTCGTAATAACGGGATCCGCATCGCGCTCGATGACTTCGGAACCGGTTATTCCTCCTTTAACTACCTTCGTGAATTCCCGGTAGATGAGATCAAGATCGACCGTGCATTCGTCGATCAGGACGACCGTTTCAATACCTCATTTATTTCGGCTATCGTGCTTCTTACCAGAACCATCGGCATGACTGTTTGTGTTGAGGGTATTGAGACTGCACAGAAAGCCTCCCGTATCCGGGCACTCGGTGTAGATATCTTCCAGGGCTTCTATTTCGCCAGGCCCCTTTCGCCGGAGGATTTCGAGAAGAAGTATTTCTCCGGCGCCAGATTCCGTCCTTCCAAGGAAGAAGTGATGGAGCGCACGAAGCGCGGAGAGTAATCAGAAGGATTATCGGCCTTTAGAAGAAACTAAGGAACGGTAGCGTTCCGGGACAGAAAAATGGAAGACAATAATTCGAAACCCAAGAAACAATCTCGTGTTTCAAAATCGACTATCCTTTATTTTGTATTTGTTATTGTGCTCGCAGTTGCTTTCAGCATGGCATTTGGAGTTTGTTTTCACGTCCACACGAATGGGTATAAAGTGCTTACCCGCGTGGAATGTACCGGAAGTCCCGCGATCGACAGTCTCATCATTGATGATGTCTCTGACGCAACTTCCACACCAACGTCGAAACCGACTCCTGAGGTGATCAAGGACGGAGACACCATAACCTATGACTACCATAACGGATTCAAGAAGATCGAAACGTATAGTCTTTCAAGCCGGGTGCAGCAATTCTGCAACAGCGTCGTGAACGGGATCGGCATGACGACGTTCGCGATCGGTGTCATCGTTTTTTTCCTAATCAAGTTCATTCGAAAGAAGAATCGTATCGGCACCATCGCAGGTTCGGTGGTCCTGGCGCTTGCTCTGGTTTTCTGCGTGATTGCGGGGATCAAGATCAACAATAAGATGAACGATGAAGAGTTTTTGAAGAGCGAAGAAGGCGTCATGCATGTCGATGCCCCGATCATTTATCTGTACGATGAAAAAGAGCGCGAAGTCTCCGTAAAACTGAATTTTGACGGAGATCTGACATGCACATATCCTTCCTACGAAGAAAACGACGGATGGACAGTGAAGACTTCCGCGGACGGTACTTTGACCGACAGTAACGAAAGATCTTACGAATATCTCTTCTTCGAAGCAGATATCGGTTTTACCCCGGATACACAAAAGGGCTTCTGTGTGAAAGGTGAAGATACCGCGAAATTCCTGGAAGAAGCGCTTTTTGAACTCGGACTTACCGAGAAGGAAGCCAATACCTTCATCATGTACTGGCTCCCGCAGATGGAGAAGAATCCGTATAACGTGATCTGTTTCCAGAAGGAAGCCTATGAGAATTCCGTCGGGCTTGATGTTCAGCCGGCACCGGACACGATCATTCGTGTCAATATGTACTTCTATCCGTCCGATGAGTATACTTATATAGACGAGCAGGATCTGTCTTCCATGAATCCTTCGGTCGAAGAGCGAAAAGGTCTCGTGCTTGTCGAATGGGGCGGAGAAGAAGGAGAATAACCGTACTTCATGAGATATGACTGTCTGATAGTTGATGATGAAAAAGCGATCGCAGATAACACCTGTGAATACTTTAACATGTTCGATGTGAAGACCTGCGCCTGCTACAGCATGGCCGAGGCACTTTCATTCTTTTCGGAAAATGAGACGAGTCTGATTCTTCTGGATATCAACCTGGGCGATGGTTCCGGGTTTGAACTATGTAAGCATATCCGAAATACGCTCAGTATCCCGATCCTTTTCATTTCCGCGAGAAATACCGATGACGACAAGATCATCGCCTTGAATATCGGCGGTGACGACTATATCGAAAAGCCCTATTCGCTCGGCGTTCTCCTTGCGAAGGTCAAGGTCATGCTCCGCCGTTTCGGTGCCATGGAAGAAAAGCCGCAGGCGGATATCTTTACTGACGGCGAGCTTTCCGTGGATAAGAAGAATAAGACCGTGGAGCTTTCCGGCGAACAGAAGAAACTGACTTCCATGGAGTTCTCACTCCTTTGCTATCTCATCGAAAACCCGGACCGCCTGATCACGAAGACGGAGCTTTTCGATAATGTATGGAAAGACAAGTTCACTTCCGACGGCACGCTCAACGTGCATATCCGAAAGCTCAGAGAAGCGATCGAATCTGATCCCAAGAATCCTTCCCGCATCGTGACCGTCTGGAAGGAAGGCTATAAGTACGTTACGGGTGCCGGCAAATGAGAAAAGGGAAGAAGATCTTTATTCTCCTGATCGTTCTTACGTTCCTTATCGAAGGCTCCGTCAGCCTGTTCTTTCTTCAGAGATCCCGCGAGATCGATCAGGATACCGTTGCCGTAAATGACGTTTTGAAGACGATCGAGGAGAATTTCGGCGAACCGGAAAAGTACCCCGCCGACTTGTCCTATTCCGTGATCGATAATGACGGCAAACTCCTTTTCGCCACTGAAGATGGCATCTCCACTTCCGTGAACGAAGCGGTAAGAAATAACGACACGATCCTGGACCTCACCGTGGACGGTTCTGTCGCGGGAAAAGTGCTTTTCCATAATGCGACGCGAGAGAGGATCGGAAAGTGGCAGCAGGCGATCGCCGTGACCGTTCTTTGCAGTTCGATCATTCAGGCGGTTCTCGTTATCTCGTACATGCTGTATCTTCGAAAGACCATCGTGAAGCCGTTTGACGAGCTTTCTGATTTTGCCAACCGTGTCGCCGGCGGAGATCTCGATATCCCGCTTGAGATGGATAAGGGAAACACCTTCGGAAGTTTCACCGAAGCATTCGACTTGATGCGCACGGAACTGAAGAAATCCCGTGCCGCGGAAAAGGCTGCCTATGACGCGAAAAAAGACATGGTCGCGCAGCTTTCCCACGACATCAAGACACCGGTCGCCTCCATCAAGTCCGCGTCCGAATTCGGCTATGAACTCGCTAAAGATGAGAAGGTAAAAGAGCGTTTTAACCTCATCAACTTCAAGGCAGATGAACTTACCGTCCTGGTCGATAATCTCTTTGTCGAGAGCGTGAAAGACGCGTCGGAGATCAAGGTCAGCCCCAGAGAAAACGACTCAACCACGGTTCGTGAAGCGATCCTGCATGCGGACTTCCAAGGCCGCGCAGGAGGATTTACGATCCCGGAGTGCACGGTCTTTACCGATAAGCTTCGTCTGCAGCAGGCCTTCGACAATGTCTTTATCAATTCCTATAAGTACGCGGATACGGAAATCAAGGTCGAGGCCAAGATCGAAGGTGAATACCTCAAGGTTGCCGTTCGTGACTTCGGTCCGGGCGTCACCGATGAGGAAGTCGCCGTACTGAAAGAGAAGTATAAGCGCGGTGCCAACAGTGAAGGAAAAGACGGCGCCGGAATCGGATTATACCTGACATCTTACTTCCTAAAAGAGATGGACGGCGATATCCTGATCACGAACGAAGATCCGGGCCTTCGTGTCCTCTTTCTGATCCGAACAGTATAATTTGTTCTTTTAGAAAAAAAGAAGCGACTTAAAGAGTCTAACTTACAAATGGACCGAAACTATATGACCGGGAAACATTTGGAGGTTGGTATGAAAAAGATAGTTGCAGTTATTCTCATGAGCGCATTTCTTCTGTCTTCTTCGGCATGTGCAAAGAAAGCCGAGACCACGGAAACGTTAGTGGAAACCAAAAAGACGGAGACCACGGAATCGAAAAATCATGAGACATCGAAGATAGAATCCATTGATGAACCGACGGAAGAGACGCCTGCTTCGTCATCGGAAGAAACCACGATCGAGATGACGGAAGAGACAACAGAAGAGACGAGCAAACCGACAAGAAAAGGTGATCCGAACTGGAAGCCGACTCCGCTGGACTCGATCTCGATCGATGCGTCACATAAGAACCTGGATATATCTCTTGATCCTGTTTCCCACAATTTCTCTGCAAAAGATCCGGGAACAGATGATGAGATTGTTCGTATCTCCTGTGAGTATCTGAAATGCATTGTGAATGATAAAGGTTTTGAAGAACTTCAAAAGACTCTGGATGGGATCGTTGCGAGTGAAGGCGAGCGTTATGAGAAGCTTTATGCTCAGAAGGTTTCAGAACTGAAGGAATCATTTCCTTCAGCAGGAGAATCGTTGATAGCGCTTTTTGACGATGCGATATACATAAAACGTGCAGACGACCAAATCGTTTCTTTTATGTTTAGTAGTTGGGAAAATGTTGATTATTCGTACAATTCCTCGGAGAAGTACTATAACATTGAAAGTAAAACCGGAAAGATCATTTCTTTTGATGATGTTGTTAAGGATAAAGACGCACTCTACAACTATTTGGAATCTTTCATCTATTCTGAAGATTATGTATCGGAATATGATCTGCAACGTCTGAATGAGACATTTGCGATGATCAATGACGGGACTATCGATTTCCAAATCAATTATGACGGAATATATTTTAATGGGTATTTTGTTTCTGCCGTGAATTGTCCGGAATGTTTCAACATGGGCTATTTTTTCAATGTTCCGGATTCTTATATTATCTCTGAAGATGAATCTGGAACGATATCCTGGGATATTAATGGCGATGGAAAAGTCGAGACGATCAGTATGGGTGAAGGCTCCAATGGTAGTTATGTCGATATCAGGGGAGTGAAGACGGATGTTCAATCAAATTCCGGTTACCATATCTACCTAGCACATACCTCCACCGGATTTTACATGGATTTCGGAGTCCTGTGTGGTTCCGATGACAGGTGTGAAGTCATCTATCGTATCAACGACGACTGGACGGTCGATTATGTGACCGAAGGTTGTTTGGCGGATTGGGTCTTTGATTATCACCCGGAAATTATGAAGCTTGAATCGGTAGATCAGCACTACTCTGGCAGTTCATGGGGTATAACAGATTCACGCGTCTATTATTCATTTACCGGCGAGCCGATCAAAGCGGATCCGCAGGATATGCTGTTCCACTGGGCTTACGGTCCGTATTATCTGAAAACAAATGTGGAATCCAAGATTCAAAACGATGGCGGAACTTGGAATAAGTGTACACTTGAGAAGGGGACCGCGGTCTGTGTGATTGGTTATGACTCGACGACAAAAGAACTTATCCTTTCAGATGTGAATCTTGATGAAAGTGAGAACAAAACCTATAGATTCTCGTATGATGCAAACGATAATTCGGTCAATGGCGTCTCAGTATATGATGTGTTTGATACCATCCAAGTGGGCGGCTGAGTTTTCGATTTCACGGCTTTCTGTTATTCTGTTTTTTGGAATTAAGAAAGATTTAAGAGTTCCTTAAAGGCACTTAAGACTTGAAAAAGTATGATAGTGCCATAAGGAGGCGGAAAGCTATGAACGAAATTATTAAAACACAAAAACTTTGCAAAACTTTTTCTAACGGCGGTGTGCAGCAGCACGTGCTCCGAAACATCGATCTTTCTATTTATGAAGGTGATTTTACCGTGATCATGGGTGCATCTGGCGCCGGTAAATCCACTCTTCTTTATGCCTTGTCCGGCATGGACAAGCCGACACTCGGTGAGGTGACTTTCGCAGGAAAGAACATCACGAAAGGAACACCGGATGACCTCGCAGTCTTCAGAAGAAAAAACTGCGGATTCGTTTTCCAGCAGACTTACCTTGTAGATTCCATGAGCGTTCTCGATAACGTTCTGGCCGCGGCTCTTCTTATCGAGAAGAATAAGAAGACGGCAGGCGCGAAGGCAAGAGAAGTTTTGAAGTCTGTTGATATCGATGAGAATCTCTGGAACAAGTTCCCGACACAGCTTTCTGGTGGAGAAGCCCAGCGTGTCGGCATCGCAAGAGCTCTGATCAATGAGCCGAAGCTCGTGTTCGCGGATGAGCCGACAGGGGCCTTGAACTCGACAACCGGAAAGGATGTCCTCGACGTTCTTACAAAAGCGAATGATAATGGACAGTCCATCGTAATGGTTACCCACGATATCACATCCGCACGCCGCGGCAACCGTATCCTCTACGTCAAAGACGGTGAGATCGCAGGTGAATGTGACCTCGGAAAGTATGTTTCCGGCGACAAGGAGCGTCACCTGAAGCTTCGTGACTTCTTAGGCGGAATGGGGTGGTAACCATGACAAAAGAAAAAATGCTCGCGAAATCCCACTTTCGTAAGAATAAGGGAAGTTCTATCGGTATCTTCTGTCTGATGCTCCTGGCCTCGATGCTTCTTTCTCTGGCCATGATCCTCTTTACCGATACCTATCCGACCGCAGCAAAAGAAGCGGAGCGTCTCGATGGCGGAGACGGAATGATGTACGTCTCAAGTGAAACTCTCAAAGTTGATGATGCTTATCTTTCAGATCTCCTTCTGGGCGCAGAAAAATACGAGCTGGAAAAAGCACTGTATTATCCTCTTTTATCCCTGCCGTTCGGATCTTCCGAGATGGATAATTCCGTAAAGGTCTGCCGGATGGGATCCATGATGGAAAAGACAATGGCGCGTACAGAGATCGCCGAAGAAGATGCTTCCATCAACGGGGATTATATCTACCTTCCGTATCAGTTTAAGACCTCGGGCGGGATGCACGTAGGAGATGACTATCACATCTCTATCTCCGGTGAAAACTATGACCTGAAAGTTAAAGGATTTCTCAACACCGTATATGGCGGATGCAATAACAGCGGTCTTTATGAGATCTGTGTCTCTGATGAAGTGTATGAGAAAATGCTCTCCAAGATCGGCGTTGCCGGTGAATCTTCTTTCGTCGTGTTTGAACTTCAGGACGACGTCAAAATGGGGGAGTTTCGCATCCGCGTCCTCAATCAGCTGAAGACAGATGATCCTCTTGCAAATGTTTCGCTGCAGCCGGTCTCCATGTACCTCGGCTCCCGTACATTTATGTCGCTGATCATTGCGGGTTCTTTTCTCGCGGTTACCATGCTTGTCGTCATAGTCATCATTCTCATGATCGTCAACAGCATCAGTAACTATGTCAAGGAGAACATGAAGACCATCGGTGCGCTTAAGGCCATCGGCTACACCAGTCGGAATATCAAGGGATCTGTCCTGATGATGTTCCTGACTTTGGCTCTGATTGCTTCCGTTATCGGTATCGCCGTTTCTTACCTGCTGGCTCCGACGATCTCTTCTCTGGTCATTGCGCAGATGGGTGTTCCTTATAGTGTTTCTTTCAGTCTGATCGCAACCATTGTAGCCTTTGCTACCGTCGTACTTCTTACTGTGCTGGTCACGCTTCTTTCACTTCGTAAGATCAAGAAGATCGAGCCCATCGTTGCTCTTCGTGAAGGTGTGGAAAGCCATAACTTCAAAGCCAACCGCATTAAGCTCGACAAGTCCGTTTTCGGACTTGATGCCAGCCTCTCTCTGAAGACGATGCTGCACAATAAGAGACAGAACATTATCACATTCTTTGTTGCTGGATTTATGGTATTCATTTGTGTCATTGCACTTCTGATGTTCGAGAACTTTAACAGAAACCCGAACCTCAGCCTGATGATCCCGGAAATCTGTGATGGTGTTGTCACTTTTGACAAGGATACCTGGGAAGAAGGATTTGAATTCCTTTCCTCTCAGAAAGGCGTCGAAAATATCCGCAGATACCGTGAAGATTCGATCTATGTCGGACAGGAAGATTCTCTGTACCTGATGGTCTATGAGGATCCGACCCAAAAGAGCAATAAGGATGTCTGCTACAAGGGAAGACTTGCCCAGCACGAAAACGAGGTCAATGTCAGCGGTAAATTTGCCAAGCAGAACGGGTATAAGATCGGCGATGAGATCACTCTCAATCTGGGCGGCAGGGAGTATACCTACCTGATCACAGGATTCATTCAGAGCCTGAATAACGACGGTCATGAAGCCATTATGTCGGAAGCGGCAGCAGCACATATCCTCGATCTGGAATCGATGCCCACGAGTTTCCTCTTCGATACTGAGACCGATGAGCAGATCGATCCGATCCTGGATGCCTGTGAAGAGAAGTTCGGTGAGAAAATGGTAGTCCGCATGAATATGGTGAAGTCCATCGAAGCATCTATGATCACTTTCAAAGGAATCTCGACCCTGATGCTCGTGACGATGTGTCTGATCTCCGCGCTGGTGATCCTCCTGGTATTGTTCCTCCTGATCCGCTCTCTGGTATTCAGCAAGAGAAAGGACTACGGTATCTATAAGGCTATCGGTTACACATCGAAGTCCCTGATCCTTCAGACGGCAGCCTCCTTCATGCCGACCATTATCCTGTCGGTCATCCTGTTCTCTGTAGTGTCTTACTTCATCGCGAATCCGTATATGCAGTTCATCATGATCTCCTTCGGTCTCATGAAGTGTACCTTCGCTATCCCGATCCCGGGTATCGTCATCGTCGGTTTCGCCATGATCCTTCTTTCCTTCGCCTTCGCAGTGCTGCAGGCAAGAAGAGTACGTAAAATCGAACCTTACCAGATGCTGATCGCAGAGTAAAAAGATCATTCATAGTAAACCGCGAAAAAGCGCCGTCTCATTTCTGAGACGGCGCTTTTGGTTTTGTAATTGTTCGAAAAAGAATTACTTGGCAACGATGTTGGCAAGTCTTCCTTTGACGTAGATGAACTTCACGATATTTCTTCCGGCAAGAGCAGCTTCGAGGTGGCTGTCTTCCTTAACGATCTTCTCGACATCCTCCTGAGATGCATCCGGAGCGATGTTGACCTTGAACTTCACTTGACCGTTGATCTGAACCGCGATCTCGATGGTATCCTTAACGAGCTTGCTCTCATCGCACAGAGGCCATGCCTGGTTGAAGATAGAATACTCGTTGCCCATTCTCTCCCAGAGCTCTTCAGTAAAGTGAGGAGCGTACGGAGCATAGAGAAGAAGGAATGTCTCCACGGTAGATCTCAGGAGGGCATCATTCTTATTGGCAGATCCCTGATACTTGCCAATTGCGTTCAGAAGCTCCATGAGACGAGCGATGGAAGTATTGAACTGGAATCTTTCGGTATCTGTCGTAACGGCCTTGATGGTGTAGTTCAGGCTGTAAAGAAGAGCCTTGTCTTCTTCGCTGAGGTCTGTCGGCAGAGCCTGACCCTTTGCGATGCCCTTAACATCTTCCACGAGACGGTCGATACGGCCGGTGAACTTAACGATGGCCTGAAGTCCGCTTTCGCTCCACGGACCACCGTCTGTGTAAGCAAAACCAAATGCAAGATAGGTTCTGAATACGTCAGAGCCGTACTTCTGGATATACGGATCCGGTGCAACGGTGTTGCCTCTGGACTTACTCATTCTGTTTCCGTCAGGTCCGAGGATGATACCCTGGTGAACGAGGGATGTGAACGGCTCGTCGAAATCAAGGTAACCCATGTCACGGAGTGCCTTACAGAAGAAACGTGTGTACAGAAGATGCATGGCAGCATGCTCCGGACCACCGACGTACTTATCTACAGGGCACATCTTATCGATGAGTTCTCTGTTGAAAGGTTCCTTATCGTTCTTGTTATCCGGGTAACGGAGCTGATACCAGGAAGAATCAACGAATGTATCCATGGTATCCGGATCACGCTTGGCGGGAGCGCCGCACTTCGGGCAGGTGGTGTTCATGAACTCTGCGCACTTGGCCAGCGGAGATTCTCCGTCCGGACGGAATTCTACGTCGTAGGGGAGAAGTACCGGGAGCTGATCGTCCGGTACTGGAACGACACCGCACTTTTCGCAGTGAACGACCGGGATCGGTGTGCCCCAGTAACGCTGACGGGAGATCAGCCAGTCACGGAGTCTGTAGTTGATCTTTCTTTCCGCCATGCCCGAAGGCGCAAGTTTTTCGATGATCGCATCGATCGCCGTCTTGAAGTTCAGACCATCGAACTCACCGCTGTTGACGAGAACGCCTTTTTCGATGAACGGGAGCTCGTCCTCGGCATCTGCGCTGGAAGCGATAACTCTCTGGATCGGAAGATCGAACTTCTTTGCAAATTCGAAGTCTCTTTCATCGTGAGCCGGAACCGCCATGACCACACCGGTACCGTATGTTGCGATTACGTAGTCGGATGCCCAGATCGGAACTTTCTTTCCGGTGATCGGGTGGATCGCGTAAGATCCGGTGAAGACACCGGTCTTCTCACGTGTGGTGGACATTCTGTCGATATCGGAAGCCTTCTTGGTGAAAGCCTGATACTCTTCGACTTTTTCTCTGCACTCATCTGTCGTCAGAAGTGTGCACAGCGGGGACTCCGGTGCAACTACGACGTAGGAGACGCCCATCAGGGTATCGGCACGGGTCGTGAATACGGAAAGTTTCAGATCGGAGCCGTCTTCGTCCTTTAAGCGCTCGCCGTTCTTTTCACAGAGGAAGGAGATCTGTGTACCTTCGGATCTGCCGATCCAGTTGGTCTGGATCTTCTTGGTCTTTTCCGGCCAGTCGAGCTGCGGCAGGCAGTCGAGAAGCTCCTGGGCATATGCGGTGATCTTGAAGAACCACTGTGTCATGTTCTTGTGCTCAACTTCGGTGTGGCAGCGCTCACATGCGCCGTCGATGACCTGCTCGTTGGCAAGAACGGTATTACACTGCGGGCACCAGTTTACCGGTGCATTCTTTCTGTAAGCCAGACCCTTTTCCAGAAGTCTTAAGAAGATCCACTGGTTCCACTTGTAGTATTCCGGTTTGCAAGTGGCGATCTCATAATCCCAGTCATAGGTAGCGCCCATGTTCTTGAGCTGCTGCTCCATGATCTCGATATTGTGAAGAGTGGAATCCTTCGGATGGATACCTGTCTTGATGGCGTAGTTCTCCGCCGGGAGACCGAAAGAGTCGAATCCCATCGGATGGAATACGTTATATCCCTGCATGCGCTTCATGCGGGACCAGGAGTCGGTCAGGGAGTAGTTGTACCAGTGACCGAGGTGAAGGTTCGCCGCGGACGGGTAGGAGAACATCTCGAGAACGTATAGTTTCTCGCCCTTTCCGTTCGGATCGTACTTATATAATTTGGTGTCTTCCCATTTCTTTTGCCATTTACGATCAACATCGGTTGAATAAGCCATCGAATGTACCTCTCTTTATATAGAAACTTACGAGACAACATTATAGCAGATTTTTTCGCGCGCGCGATATTTATTTAGGAACTCGTCAGGAAATAGCACTTCCTTTTACGGGATCAGGATCTCTTGATATGTCCCGATCTTTTCGGTATAGTCATTTTATAGTCATTAGACGTGTTTTTGGGGTTTTCGAAGGTATATCGGAGGACTTTGGGTAAATGACACTGATCAAGAGCCACACATGTACCAGATGCGGCGGAACGCTGGTCGTCCATAACGACCGCAAGCAGTACGAATGCCCGTATTGCAGTGTCTTTTATGACTACGAGTATTTCAGGTCCCGGGATATCCTTGATCAGGCAGATTCTTCTC
>JAEEWG010000020.1 GCA_016287245.1 Clostridia bacterium | reverse complement strand
TTCATTAATGGTCTTCTTCATTGCTTTGTAAGTTTCTTTCGGGAGACGGGCCTTCATGATCTGTTCGTTAAAAACCGATTCTCCAAAGATCTCAGGTACGTTTGTCATAATCTTTTCCTCCTTATAAAAGTGAAAGAGGCACCTGGGACGTAATTTCGTTCCAAGCGCCTTTGCTTTATGTCAGCAGAATAAAGCAAAAGGATTCTGCTGTCAACAGAAAATGCATGACAAAATGCACAAACTTGCATTATTTGCGAAAACCACCAATGAAAATGAACGATTTTTCACACAGAATGAATTTTTGCGAAAGAAAAGTTGCAAAACTGGCAATTCAAGAGTAGATTATTATTAGGTTGTAAGTAAGCCACTGCAAACCGATCTGAAAAGAGGTGACATGATATGAGTTCTACAGGTATAGATAAAGTATTGATCCTGCGCCGCGAGATGGGCGCAAGCCGTACACTGGAGAATTTCATCGTCAAGAGCCTCAAGCATCCGCACGAAGTCGTGTGGAGCCAGATCTCGGATGAAGGACTCCGCGCAGCCAAAAGAGGAGACTACGGACTTCTGATCGTCGAGTCTTCGATCTCGGATCCCAAAGCGCTTCGTGCCTGCTCGGCCGCCGCTTCCCATCCCACGTCCGTGATCCTTTTCCTGGCGGATGAGACGCAGTTTAAAACCGAAGAGGAAAAGAAAGCAAGAGAGAAGCTTCTCGACCTCGGTGCGACGATCCTCGTCAAACCACTGAAGCAGAGTTCTTTTACCACAGCGATCAATTCCGCGGACATGGCCCACATCAGGCTCGGGGCATTAAAGAAAAAACTCGATGATGAGAAAGTCATCACGAGAGCCAAGCTCCTGCTTATGCAGACACTATCTTTTACCGAGGAAGAGGCGCACAAGTTCATCGAAAAAGAAGCCATGAACAGCGGAAGAACGAGATCGGATGTCGCCTATGAGATCATCAGGACATACGAAGAATAGGAAATAAAAACAGTTTTTAATCATTAGATATATATGAGGAGGCAACATGAAGTACGAATTCGTTAAGATGCAGGGATGCGGAAACGATTATGTATACATCGATGCCAGAAAGTACCAGATCGGGGATCCTTCGGCGCTCGCAGTCAAGATCTCCGACCGACACTACGGAATCGGATCGGACGGGCTGATCCTCGTCGCACCCTCGGAAGTCGCAGATGGAAGAATGATCATGTTCAATCTCGACGGCTCGGAAAGTGAGATGTGCGGCAACGGGATCCGCTGTGTCGGAAAGTTCATTCATGACATCTGGAACGTCAAGAAGGATACACTGACGATCGAGACCAAGTGCGGGATCAAGACACTGAAGATGATCTGCGATGAAAATAACGAAGCGACCGGCGCGACGGTCGATATGGGCCGCGCGATCCTTTCTCCCCAGCTGATCCCGGTGGATCTGGAAGGAGATGCCGTCATCGACCGTGAACTGGAAGTGGACGGTAAGGAATATCACATCACCTGCGTGTCCATGGGAAATCCGCATGCGGTCCTTTTCCTGGATAATGTCGAGGATCTCGATCTTCCTTCCCTCGGTCCGAAGTTTGAGCATCATCCGGTATTCCCGGCCAGAGTGAATACGGAATTTGCGGAGATCAGGGGAGAAGGACTTCTTCGTATGCGTGTCTGGGAAAGAGGCGCCGGCGAGACCTGGGCCTGCGGCACCGGCACATGTGCGACAGTCGTGGCGGCCTGCCTGAACGGTCATACGAAGAAGGGTGAAGATGTCCGCGTGATCCTAAACGGCGGCGAGCTTGTGATCAACTACACGGACGAACGAGTCCTCATGACAGGACCGGCCGTGATCAGTTTTACCGGTGAAATCGAAGTATAAGAATTATGTGTAGGGCGCAAAGAAGCGCGATGTAGAGAAGTAGGAGGAAGAAGAAAAATGAAGATCAACAAGAATTACCAGAATATCGAAGAGACATATCTGTTTTCGGAGATCGCCGAGAGAGTTCGTAAGTATATGGCGGAAAACCACGGCGCATCTCTGATCAAGATGGGTATCGGCGATGTGACCAGACCGCTTAGCAAGTCTGCAGTCGACGCGCTCATCAAGGCGGCAGAAGAGATGGGCACCGCGGAAGGTTTTCACGGATATGGCCCGGAACAGGGATATGAATTCTTACGGGATGAGATCGCCGATTACTATCAGCGCACGAGCGGTGTGAAGATCTTCAGTGATGAGATCTTCGTCTCGGACGGTGCCAAGAGCGATCTCGGAAACATCCTCGATATCTTCGATGTGGATAACGTCGTTGCCGTGACCGATCCGGTCTATCCGGTGTATGTCGATACGAACGTCATGGCCGGAAGAAAGATCGTCAAGCTTGCTGCCACGGCGGAAAACGGCTTCCTCCCGATGCCGGATCCGGATCTTACGGCCGACATCATCTATCTTTGCTCTCCGAATAACCCGACCGGTGCCGCCTACGATAAGGACCGCCTTCAGCAGTGGGTCGATTTTGCCAATGCCCACGGTTCCGTGATCCTTTACGATGCGGCCTATGAATCTTTTATCTCGGATCCCGAGATCCCGAGAACGATCTTTGCGATCGAAGGGGCACGCTCCTGTGCCATCGAGTTCTGCTCGCTTTCCAAGACAGCAGGCTTTACCGGTACCAGATGCGGATATACGATCGTTCCCGGCGGACTTGTAAGAGACGGCATCCAGCTTCGGAAGATGTGGCTTAGACGCCAGACGACCAAGTTCAACGGAGTATCCTATCCGGTCCAGAGAGCGGCAGCTGCGGTCCTTAAGGATCAGGGTCTTGCCGAGATCATGGAAAATGTCGCGTACTATAAGGAAAATGCCCGCATCATGGCGGAGACTTTTTCTGAGCTCAAGTGGCCTTTTACCGGCGGCAAGAACTCTCCGTACCTTTGGGTCAAGTGTCCAAGTGAGATGCGCTCCTGGGCCTTCTTCGACGATCTTCTGGTCCGCGCGAATGTCATCTGCACACCGGGTTCCGGTTTTGGTGACTGCGGGGAAGGATATGTGAGGTTCACCTCCTTTAACACCCGCGATAACACGATCGAAGCGATGAAGCGCATCCGGGAGATCTACGGTTAACAGCAAAAAAGAAAAGACACGAAGGCAGGCGCCCCGTGTCTTTTCTTTTCGGTGAGTATTATATGAAATGATCTTCAATGGGATCAGAAGACCAGCTGATAGATGATACCTGCCAGTTCACGCAGATAGTTACTCGGCAGGCGCCACGGAGGTGTGGATGCACCTTCCAGACCGCACGGCAGATCAAGGTCTGATGCGATCATGCTCGCACGGAGTTCGTGCCAGGCATTCGTGACGATTACGGCGGTGTCGCCCAGGTTCTCTCTTTCCATGATCTCCTTACTGAAGTCGAGGTTTTCTCTCGTGCTCGTAGAGCGGTCTTCCTTATAGATCCTGTCGGAAGAGATACCCATATTTACAAGCTCTCTGTACATGCACTCGGCTTCCGAGATCGACTCGTCATCGCCCTGACCGCCGGATACGATACACGGGCATTCCGGATGCTCGGAAAGATAATCGTAAGCAGTCATGATACGTTCCGAAAGAAGTGTACTCGGCTGTCCGTCTGCGACATAACATCCCAGGACGACTACGACCGGAGGACGATCGGATAACGGTGCTTTTCGATTGGCATAAGCGATCATCAGGGAAGTGGCGGTGATCACGTAGGCCAGGCCGAGGATCACGGTGGTGATCACTGCGTTTACAGCACAGCGTGCCGGCTTGTTTCTGTTTCTGATGCGCACGATCCAGCTGTTGATCAGATGGAAAAAGATCGTGTATGTGAAGACCATCAGGGACAGAAGAAAGCCCGAAATGGTGATGATGTTTCTCCCGTATCCTTTAATGATCTCCAAAAGGAAAAGGATCATCAGTCCGGCGGAAAGAACAAAGAATACCGCGCGGAGGATTCGGGATATAGAGATGATTTTTACTTTATTATCCGTCATGATTGTTTTCCTCATAATTTTTTCGATAAACATTTTCGACTTTTGAGGTTATCTTAACATGAGATGGGAACCTTGAAATGACGTATCCGTAAGGCTCAGGTGACATTTCCGTCATAACCGGAGGCAATATATTATAGATGACACAGTGAATTCTCTTATGGTAAACTACTTTTAATTCGTGAACGAAAGATTCACGTAAGGTTGGTATATTGATGGAATACAGGAGGGGGTTATTGACATGATCAAGTATGTAATTGGCGGAGCGATCGTTGGTGGATTTATCGGACTGGTCGCATTTCTTTCTCAGGCAGACAAAAAGGCCAGTAAGAAGATCGATGATCAGTTCGCAGCAGAGCATCACGTAAAGGATTCTTACGGGATGTACATGATCACAGAGGAAGGTGAATTCGCATTCCCGCTGAAGTCCGGCACACTTTCCGGATATAAGATCTGGAATCTTGCGGATGTAGCTTTTGTAGCTACCTATAAGAATACGTTCTCGCTTCTCGACGTCGGACAGAAGGCCATGAAGGGCGATTATCTCACACCTTCGAAGAAGCCTTTGAAGGAAAAGGGTTATAAGACATTTACTGTACCGGTCGGACAGAGCGTTGACGAAGTGGCAGATCTCATTACGAGAAATGCAGCCAATGTCCAGAGAATGCAGGGCGGAAAAATCAAGTGAGTTGCTTGATCTAATAAGTAAGAAAGAACAGGTCAGTAGAGATGTTATTAAAGAGAGAAGTTTATACCGGAAACAAGGATGAGAAGTATTTTGAGGTAATCAACAAGCTCAAAAAAGCGGGCCTCAAGTACGACATTAAGACCGATTCCGGAAATCACGGAGCCGATATCGGACGGGGCGGTGCCGTCGGACGCTTCGGACAGACTTCTTCCGGCCCCACGATCTGCTCCGTATATGTAAAGAAAAAAGATTACGATGCAGCGGTCGCCGCTCTTCACAACTGATCAGAAAACGTTCGTATTCGTAAAGTAAGAAAGGACCTTCCGGGAAATCGGGAGGTCCTTTTTTGTGGACACCGCAGAGGACGTTGCGTCGTGGCGAAGCTGTGAGC
Source organism: Clostridia bacterium (assembly GCA_016287245.1). GTDB lineage: Bacteria > Bacillota > Clostridia > Saccharofermentanales > Saccharofermentanaceae > Scatonaster. The sequence continues at coordinate 44,820 of JAEEWG010000020.1, read as the reverse complement.
TGCGAGGTGGCGAGGCTGCGAGGTTTCGCCTTTTTTGTGAGCGATGATCCTGCTTGCGAAGAAAGGAAATCATGTGGGACGCGCGATTCTTAAAGATTCCCATGCCTTTTTCTGCCCTGAGTGGGAAGAAGAAATCATGGGAAAAGCGTGTTCCTAAAAATCCCCATGCCGAAAAAGAGGAAAATCGTCATGGGAAATTCAAGAATATCCGAATTCCCATGCCGAAGAGGTCATGGGGAATCGCGCTTTTTCCCAATAGCCATGTTTTTTTACTTAAAAACAGTCATGGGGAATCGCACTTATTTCAAATAGCCATGTTTTATCTCTTATAAACAGTCATGGGGAATTGCGCAGTTGGCACAAACCCCTGCCGTATGAATTTGAAAAAGTGTTATTCAACAGCAACCCTGCAGTATGAAGGAGAAATCCTAAGTCTATGTGGCGAGGCTACGGTTCTCTTGTTGTATGATGCCGGATCCTGGTAAATTGATGAATATCGGAATAATTTTATCGAATAACGATAAAAATCTATTGCAATTCGATGATGATGGTGATATTGTTATATCAACAAGGTTGGAACAGGGCGCCTGATCAAGACGATTCACGGAGGATCGGAAAATGAACATGAAAGACAGTATCGAATTAGCAGAGAAACTCTCGAAGGACTATAGTGATCTGGAGAAGGTGGATCAGGAGATCAGTGATAAGGAAAAGATCCTGGATACTCCTGTGAGCTCGTATCAGGAGCCGGCGCAGGATGTGAGCCTGTTTGAGACGGGAATTCTTGTGATATTTAAGGTGATTGCGTTCTTCTTTGTCCTGGGTATCGATGGATATATTTATTTAATGTCTTTCGCGATGGACTGGGATGAGCATACACGCTGGCATCAGTCCGTGGCCTGGGCAGTGATCCTCATATCCAATATCGGACTCATTGCACTGATCATTTTCGTTAAGCATCGTCGTGAAAAGAATACGAGGAAGTATCTGGAGGAGCAGAGAATTAAGCAGGCGGAATTCGCGAGGCAAAGACGTGCAGAGCTGCGTGAAGAACTTGCCGGGCTTAATCAGAAACGCGCTGAAATAAGTGAGGGCCTTGCGAAATATGATTCTCAGATCCCGCGGGAATTCCGGAGCAGATATCATATGGTAAAGGTAAAGATGATGCTTCAGAACGGAAAAGCACAGAGCTTTGATGAAGCGGTCGGTTTACTTGTGCAAACTGCCCAATAAAATGAATAATTGCTCGGCGAGAGTTGCGTGGGCAAACAAATAATGTACGTTTTTTATCGTTTTCTGCTCTTAATTTTGCAAGTTGTTGCATTATAACTTGCAAATTGGTAAGATGTATCCATCGAATACTAGCAAAGGCGCTAAGTGCTTCCCGGGATCACCGAAAAGATACGGTGAGCTGGACCGGCAGGGCTTAGTGCCTTGTTGTTTTCTGATTTTCCCCGGGAACCTTTTCGGACCTGAGGAGGAAAAGAAAATGATGATGCAAAAGCAAGGACTGTATTCTCCAGAATATGAACACGATGCGTGCGGTATCGGTTTTGTCGTGAACATTCACGGCAAGCGTTCCCACCAGACTGTGAAAGACGGTCTTAAGATTCTTGCAAATCTGGCACACCGTGGTGGTGAGGGCAGTGACGAGAACACCGGTGACGGTGCAGGTATGCTCCTTCAGATCCCGGATGCTTTTTTCAGAAAAGTTTGTCCCGAAGAAAATATCACACTCCCCCAGTTCGGTGATTATGGTGTCGGAATGGTCTTCCTTCCGAGACAGAGCGATGCACGTGAAAAGTGCATGAAGGTCATCGATAAGGCGGTCGAAGAAGAAGGTCAGATCGTTCTCGGCTGGCGTGATACACCGGTCAACGAAAGTACGATCGGCGTGACCGCGAAGGAGAACCGTCCGTACATCGCGCAGATCTTCATCGGCAGAGGCGAAAAGACCAAGGCCGGTATCGCATTTGACCGCGCACTTTATGTTATCAGAAAGAAACTCGAAAAGAGAACGATCGAGCTCACAGAGACCGATCCGCGTTATTTCTATTTTGCAAGTCTTTCCACAAGAACGATCGTCTATAAGGGCATGCTCACCCCGGAACAGATGGATGCTTTCTATCTCGACTTAAAGGACCTGTCCTTTGATTCCTCCCTGGCGCTCGTTCACTCTCGTTACAGCACCAACACCTTCCCGAGCTGGGAGCGTGCACATCCATACCGCTACCTGATCCACAATGGTGAGATCAACACCCTGCGCGGTAACATCAATGCGATGTATGCAAGATCCGCTTCCATCAGCAACAAGGCGTTTGGCGATGATATGGAAAAAGTACTGCCGATCATCAACCCGAACGGTTCCGACTCGGCGATGTTCGATAACACCCTTGAGTTCCTGACACTGTCCGGCAGATCTCTGGCCGAGACCGCCATGATGATGGTCCCGGAACCGTGGATCAAGCACGAGCAGATGGACGAAGATGTCAAGGCATTCTACGAATACAACAGCATGCTCATGGAGCCATGGGACGGTCCTGCCGCGCTGGCATTTACCGATGGCAGAAGTATCGTTGCGACCCTCGATAGAAACGGACTTCGTCCGGCTAGATATGTCGTGACAGAAGACGGTTACGTTATCCTCTCTTCGGAAGCCGGCGTACTGCCGATCGATGAGTCCCGCGTCATCAGCAAGAACCGTCTGCGTCCGGGCAGAATGCTCCTGATCGATACCGAAGAAGGAAGGATCATCACCAACGAAGAGATCAAGAAGAAGGTCGCGACCGCGCATCCGTACAAGCAGTGGATCGATGAGAATATGGTCAGACTTTCTGATCTCGTTGACGATTATAAGTCTTCGGCAAAAGCACCGGCCAAGGCCGCGAAGGCAGGAAAGTCCGCGGTATCCGACATCGAAGTCAAGCAGAAGATGTTCGGTTACACTTACGAAGATATAAGAAAGATGGTCATCCCGATGGCCAGTACCGGAGCCGAAGCGATCGGCGCTATGGGTAACGACAGTCCGATCGCGGTGCTCTCTGATAAGCCGCAGCTCCTTTATAACTACTTTAAGCAGCTGTTCGCCCAGGTCACGAACCCGCCGATCGACTGCATCCGTGAGGACATCGTCATCATGGAGAGAATGTACCTCGGAAACGAAGGCAACATCATCGAGCCGAAGGCGACCGATGCCCGTCATATCGCTCTGCCGAGCCCGATCCTGAAGGATGAGGAACTGGCGGCAGTTAAGAACATTAAGAGAAAGGGCTTTAAGTCCGTTGTTCTCCCGATCCTCTATGAGGCAAATGGTGACGGACATACTCTCGAAAAGGCTATGGATGCGCTCTGCAAGGCAGCATCTGAAGCAGTCGAGAAGGGCACGAACATCTTAGTTCTGTCCGACCGTGACGCGGATGCGGATAAGAGCCCGATCCCGGCACTTCTGGCTGTTTCCGGTCTGCACCAGCACCTCGTAAGAAAGGGACAGCGCCACATGACGTCCATCGTCCTTGAGTCCGGTGAGCCGAGAGAAGTTCATCACTTTGCACTGCTCGTCGGTTATGGCGCTTCGGCGATCAACCCGTATATGGCATATGCGACGATCGCAGATGAGATTTCTCACCAGCGCCTCGATAAGGACCTCGATGTCGCGATCGACAACTACATCGAAGCGGCCCGCCACGGTATCGTTAAGATCCTGTCGAAGATGGGTATCTCGGCCGTCAAGAGTTACCAGGGCGCACAGATCTTCGAAGCACTCGGTATCGGTGAAGAAGTCATCGATAAGTATTTCACATCGACCGCTTCCAGAATCGGCGGTATCGGCCTTGATGAGATCGCCAAGGAAGTCGGCAGCCGTATGGAAGCAGCATTTAAGACAGCGGATACACAGCCGGGTCTTGCAACAGGTGGTGTGTACCAGTGGCGTAAAGACGGCGAATACCATATGTTCAACCCGAAGACGATCTACCAGCTGCAGAACGCTGTAAGAAAGGGTGACTACAACCTCTTTAAGGAATATAGCCGCGGCCTGAACGAAGAAAACGAAAGACTCTGCACGATCAGAGGTCTTCTGGAATTCGTTCCGAGCAAGCAGCCGATCTCCATTTACGAAGTAGAACCGGTCGAGAACATCGTCAAGAGATTTAAGACAGGTGCTATGTCCTACGGTTCCATCAGTAAGGAAGCACATGAGACACTGGCCATCGCCATGAACCGTCTGGGCGGTAAGTCCAACACCGGTGAAGGCGGTGAGGATCCGGAAAGATATGAAAGAATGGCCAACGGCGATTCGAAGATGAGTGCGATCAAGCAGGTCGCTTCCGGACGTTTCGGTGTTACTTCCGATTACCTCGTACATGCAAAAGAGATCCAGATCAAGATGGCACAGGGCGCAAAGCCGGGTGAAGGCGGACAGCTCCCGGCCGGTAAGGTCTATCCGTGGATCGCAAAGACCCGTCACTCTACACCGGGTGTAGGCCTCATCTCTCCGCCGCCGCATCACGATATCTATTCCATCGAGGACTTAGCGGAGCTGATCCATGACTTAAAGAACGCCAACCGCTTTGCAAGGATCAACGTCAAGCTCGTTTCCGAGGTCGGCGTAGGTACGATCGCTGCGGGTGTTGCGAAGGCAAGAGCCGACGTCGTTCTGATCTCCGGTTACGACGGAGGTACAGGTGCTGCTCCGAGAACATCCATCCGACATGCAGGTCTTCCCTGGGAGCTCGGTGTTGCTGAAGCACACCAGACACTGCTCTTAAATGACCTTCGTTCCCGTATCACGGTCGAGGCAGATGGTAAGCTCCTGACCGGTCGTGACGTCGCGATCGCCTGTCTCCTGGGCGCCGAGGAATTCGGATTTGCAACCGGACCGCTGGTCGCTCTCGGATGTGCCATGATGCGTGTATGTAACCTCGATACCTGCCCGTTCGGTGTGGCTACGCAGAACCCGAAGCTTCGTGCGAAGTTCGAAGGCAAGCCGGAATATGTAGTAAACTTCATGCGTTTCATCGCAGAAGAGCTTCGTGAGATCATGGCCCAGCTCGGTTTCAGAACGATCGATGAGATGGTCGGAAGATCCGATATGCTCCGTGTCAACAAGGCGATCAAGTTCTGGAAGGCAACAGGCATCGATCTTTCTTCGATCCTTTACCGTCCGCAGCTCGACTCGACCGTCATCACACACCACACCGTCTCCCAGGATCACAAACTGGAAGATACACTCGACTATAAGGTCCTGATCCCGCTCTCCGAGCCGGCGATCCACGAAGACAGAAAAGTAAGTCTGTCTCTTGAGATCCACAACACCGACCGTGCTGCCGGTACCCAGCTGGGTTCCGCGATCACACGTGTTCATGGTGAAAAGGGCCTGCCGGACGATTCGATCGATGTACACTTCAGAGGATCCGCCGGCCAGAGCTTCGGTGCATTTATCCCGAATGGCCTGACACTTCGTCTCGAAGGTGATGCTAACGACTATGTCGGAAAAGGACTTTCCGGAGGTAAGATCATCGTTCGAAAGGACAGAGACGCTGCCTTCCGCTCCGAAGAAAACACGATCATCGGTAACGTTGCTCTCTATGGCGCAACTTCCGGTACCGCCTATATCAGCGGTATCGCAGGAGAACGTTTCTGCGTAAGAAACAGTGGCGCGACTGCCGTTGTAGAAGGTGTCGGTGATCACGGATGTGAATACATGACCGGCGGACGTGCGATCGTCCTCGGACCTACAGGCAGAAACTTCGCAGCCGGAATGTCCGGCGGTATCGCTTATGTCTATGATGCAAATGGCGATTTTGCCCAGCGCTGTAATCAGGAAATGGTCGAGCTTCTGCCTCTGTCCGATCCGGAAGAAGTCGAGTTCGTCAGATCCCAGATCAGTGAACATGTACGCGCAACACAGAGCACTTATGCCGAACATATCCTGACCAACTTCGATGATCTCATCGGCCGTTTCGTCAAGGTACTGCCGCACGATTATGCCAAGTTCAATGAGAAGCTCGCAGAGGTCAAAGCAGATGGTTACGAAGGTGACGAAGCCGTCCTGATGGCCTTTGAACTGGCAACAGGTAAGGCGGAAGCTCCGATCAAGGTCGTAGAAGAAAAGCCGGTGGAAAAGAAGGAAGTGAAAAAGGCTCCGGCAAAAAAAGCCACAGCTTCCGCTAAGAAGGCAGTAAGCACGAAGAAGACAGTAAGTAAGAAGCCTGCTTCTTCCACGACGCGAAAAGGAGGGAAGAACAATGGGTAAGAATACCGGATTCCTCGAATACGAAAGAGCCATCGGCCCGGATCGCGAGATCAAGGATCGTATCCACGACTACCGCGAAGTACATCAGATGTACCAGAGTGAAGAGGCGGCCAGGACCCAGGGCGCGCGCTGCATGGACTGCGGGGTACCGTTCTGCCAGACCGGTATGTTCTTAGGGCGAGGTGCCACGGGCTGTCCGCTCAGTAACCTCATCCCTGAATTCAACGATCTTCTCTATAAGGGACATTTCGAAGATGCATACCGACGTCTTCGTAAGACCAACGGATTCCCGGAATTCACCGGCCGTGTCTGCCCGGCTCTCTGCGAAGGCGCCTGCACCTGCGGACATAACTTCGCTTCGACTTCCGTCCGTAACAACGAATGGTATCTGTCGGAGACCGCCTGGAAGAACGGGAATATGAAACCGAATCCGCCGAAGACGAGGACAGGAAAGAAAGTCGCCGTCGTCGGATCGGGCCCGTCGGGTCTTTCATGTGCCGACCAGTTAAATCACGCGGGACACAGTGTCACCGTCTTTGAAAGAGCGGATCGTCCGGGCGGACTTCTGATGTATGGTATCCCGAACATGAAACTCGATAAGCAGGTCATCCTCCGTCGTGTAAAACTGATGGAAGAAGAAGGCGTCAAGTTCCGCTGCGGTGTTGAAGTCGGCCACGATATTACCGTGGAGGAGATAAGAAGCTCCTTTGATGCGGTCGTTCTCTGCTGCGGTGCGACCAAACCGAGAAACCTCGTTGTCGAGGGAAGAGAACTGAAAGGTATCCACTTCGCCGTGGATTACCTAAGGACCAATACACAGGCTCTGTTTGCTAAGAATCACTTCGATAAGGACGGTGCGGCACCGGACCTTGCGATCTCCGCCAAGGGCAAGCACGTCGTCATTATCGGCGGCGGTGATACCGGTACCGACTGCTCGGCAACCGCGCTCCGTCAGGGCGCCAAGAGCGTCACGCAGCTCGAGATCATGGGACCGCTCCCGGAAACCCGTGCAGCGAATAACCCGTGGCCGGAATATCCTTTCGTCAAGAAAGTGGATTACGGTCAGGAAGAAGTCGCGTATGTGTACGGTGACGATCCGAGACAGTATTTCATGTCGACCGAAAAGTTCATCGGCGATGCCAAGGGCAATGTCAAGAAACTTCAGGTCGTCAAGGTCTCCTGGGAAAAAGATGAGAAGACCGGAAGGACCATTCCGGTTCCGGTGGATTCGACGAGAAAAACGATCGACGCAGATCTGGTCATCCTCGCGATGGGCTTTCTGGGTCCGGAGGATACAGTACCTTCCGCATTGGGGCTGGACCGTGACGGAAGATCGAATGTCGCCGCAGAGTTCGGCAAGTTCCAGACATCTGTCGAAGGCGTATTCGCCGCAGGCGATATGAGAAGAGGACAGTCGCTCGTCGTATGGGCACTGACCGAAGGACGTGGCGCCGCCAGAGAGTGCGACAAGTACCTCATGAACGGACACGGCGTCCTCTGATAAAACAGCAGATCCTACACCTCACTATTCACAATATTTTTTGCGCAGGGCAGAGGCTGTTCCGATGAAGATCATCGGAGCGGCCTCTGTTCTATTTTTCTCTATTCTTTTTTTCTGAAAAACATGTTGACAGGCGGATTGATTCGATATAATATAAATGTGTTTATATAAACAAGTTTATATAAAATCGAAAGGTGGATAGAAACATGATCCTCATCGTTAATACAACGGAAAACACAAAGATCACGGATGAGATCAGGATAGAACTGGAAAGCCGGGGAGAGGATTTCGAGATCGTGGAAGCCAGTTCCATGAAGATCTCCCACTGCATCGGCTGTAATTACTGCTGGCTCAAGACCCCCGGGATCTGCACGATCAAGGACGACTATGAGATCATCCTGAAAAAGATGGTCACCGCGGGGCAGCTCTGGGTCATCTCGGATACAGCCCTCGGATTTCTCGACTATAAGGGAAAGAACATCTTCGACCGCGTCATGCCCCTGATCACGATGTACCTGAAGTTTAAGGGCAAGCAGATGCGTCACGTTCTCAGATATAAGAACATTATGAATATCGGCCTCATCTATCGGGGCGACGGCGACAGAGAGTATCTCAAAAGATGGAATGAAAGATGCGCATTAAACTTCGGTTCGAAGTCCCTGGGCGTTTTCCCGGAGGAAGAAGTAAAGGAGGCGGCAGTATGCATGCACTGATCATCAACGGAAGTCCGAGAGTCAAAAAATACAGTAACACGGATAAGATCCTTTCTAAGTTCACGGAGGGCATGGCCGGATCTGGCAGTACCTTCGAGCAGTATGAGATCTCTGACCGTCTTCAATGGGAAAAGATCCGTAAGGCATTTTCAGAAAACGAGAATATTCTGATCGCGCTTCCTCTTTATGTCGAGAATATCCCGGGACTTCTGCTGGAATTCCTTTCTACCGTAGAGCCGAGAAATGGCGAGGCGCAGATGTCGTTTATTCTTCAGAGCGGATTTGCCGAAGGGTGCCAGCTTCGCTGCGGAGAGGCATATCTTGAAAAGCTTGCGGGCCGGCTCGGATGCAGTTACGGCGGAACGCTTGTAAAGGGAGATAATTTTAGTATAAGATTATTCGAAGGAGAGCAGAGAGAAAAGGTAACGGGAAGATATACCGCGATGGGCAGGATCTACGGACGTGACGGAAACTTTTCGGACCCCGCATGCAAGGCATTTACCGGACCGGAAGTCTTTCCTCTCCCGATACGGCTCCTGGTCGGTCTGATGATGAAGACTCTGGCGAAGAGGGGCTTCGATAAAGCAGCAAAAGGATGGGGCTGCGAAAGACCTTTAGGTGACAGACCGTATGCGGTCAGATAAGGAATATGGGACGAAAAGCGAAGATCACAAAAGAGATGGTGCTTGAAGCGGCGTTTTCCCTTCTGGATGAAGAAGGGATCAATGCCGTCATCATCAAGACGATCGCAGCAAAACTTCAGTGCTCGACGCAGCCGATCTCCTGGCTTTTCGGAAGCATGACGGAGCTTCGGAAGGAGCTCCTGATGTATTCGGGAAAAAAGATGTGGGGGAATCTTGAAGAAGAGATGGCGGGACTCGATGCGGTCCATGCCTTCTTTCAGACCGGTATCCACTACCTCACGGTCGCCTGTGATCATCCGCACGTGTTCCGTTTTATGAATGTGGATAATCCCAAAGATACGATCGGGGCAGATGTCACCGGCGATCAGAGCATGTTCTCGATGCAGATGAATCCGATGGCGGTAGAGATCCTCTCGAAAGAATATGATGTCAGTAAAGAGAAGATCAGCGAGGTCGTGCAAAACATGGTCATCTATACCCACGGCCTGGCCGTCATGATGATGTGGGACGACTATAAGATGCCGAAAGAAACGGCCATCCAGATGGTCTATGACCTTGGTATCAAGCTCCTTAAAGACATCGGTATTGAGGTAAAAGAATAAGAAAGAAAAGGGAAGGCCGCCCCCACGTTTCATAAAGCGCAGGGAAGGGCCGCTTTTTTATGCCCGAAAAGGAGAAGAAATTAAGATATAGTAAAGCTTGCATCATTTTTTGTTGAGGAAAATCGGAAAAATCGTTACAATAGGTCACGTATTATATATGGCAGATGCCGTTTTTTGAAAGGAAATGTCCTATGAACGAGATCATATCCAGACGAAACGCACTTCTTTCCGAGAAGGTGATCAATGGCCTTAAGAGCCGCAACATGACGGGCTACTATGCCGAGACGAAAGAGGATGCGCTGAAGATCGCGCTCGATCTTATCCCGGAAGGCAGTTCCGTGACGATGGGCGGGGCGATGAGCGCCCGGGAGATCGGTCTTGTGGATGCCCTGCAGAAAGGGAATTACAACTTTATCGACAGAGATAACTACGAAGATAAGCGCGCGGCCATGCTGATGGCGTACGATGCCGACTTTTTCCTTTCTTCCGCCAATGCCATGACCGATGACGGCATCCTCGTTAATATCGACGGAAACTCCAACCGTGTTTCCGCGATCGCCCAGGGTCCGAAGAAAGTTCTCTTCATCGTCGGTATGAATAAGATCACGAGCGATATCGATTCCGCCATGAAGCGGGCAAGAAACGTCGCCGCTCCGATCAATGCCCAGCGTTTCGGTCTTTCCACCCCGTGCACCAAGACCGGCGCCTGCATGAACTGTAAATCCCCGGATACCATCTGCTGCCAGTTCCTGATCACCAGGTACTCCAGGCACCAGGATCGTATCCACGTGATCCTCGTCAACGACGAACTCGGATTTTAAAACCGAAGCATTATATATTTGCCGGGCGATCCGGCAAAAAGGAAAAAGCGCCGGAATAAGGCGAAAAAGGAAAAGGAAAAGAAGAGGAAATGACAGCAAAGAAAAACAGTAATAAAACGACGCAGAGTTCGGACACCGTACTATCGATCGTATGTAAAAACGTATTCACTTACTTTAACCTGGTGTTCGCGATCATTGCGGTGCTTCTGATCATCGCAAGATCCTACCGGAGCCTGACATTCCTGCCGATCATCATCGCCAATACCGGAATCGGTATTTTCCAGCAGCTCCGTTCGAAAAAAGTTCTCGATAATCTAAACATTATGGCGCAGGCATCCTATCAGGTCGATCGGAACGGCGAAGTCGTAACTGTTCCGATGGATGATCTCGAGGTAGACGACCTCGTATATCTCGAAGGCGGCCAGCAGGTCCCGGCAGACGGTGTCGTTGCCGAAGGTCTGATCAATGTAAATGAATCTCTTCTTACCGGTGAGGCGGACGAGATCGAAAAGATTGAAAACAGTGAGCTGATGTCCGGATCTTTTGTCGTATCGGGAAAAGCCAAAGCGCGTCTTACGGCTGTCGGAAGTGACTGCTACGCAGCACAGCTGACGACGAAAGCGCGTGAGATCAAGGAAAAGAAATCCGAGATGGTCAAGAATATCGAGCTCATCATCAAGATCGCCGGTATCGCCATCATTCCGTTAGGTGCGGCGCTCTTTATCGAGGCCGTCGCCATCAACGATAAGACGGTAAGCGAAGCGATCATTTCCATGGTCGGTGCCATCATCGGCATGATCCCGGAAGGTCTTTACCTCCTTCTGACCGTTGCACTCGCCCTCGGTGCCATGCACCTGGCGCAGAAGAAAGTCCTTCTGCACGACATGAGAAGTATCGAGACGCTCGCGCGTGTCGATGTCCTCTGTGTCGATAAGACCGGTACCATCACCTCCAACGAGATGAGCGTGACCGATGTCTTCGGTCCGCAAAAAGCCTCTTCTAAACCCGGGAAGAGGACGAAACTCAAGGAGACGGAACTGGAAAGCCGAAAGGCGATCCTTTCCCGCTATATTACGACCGTAGATGATGGCAACATCACTATGAACGCCATGAAAGAATACTTCGGTGAAGGCGAAGCTTTCACTGACTGTGAGGTCACGCAGTTCACCTCGAAACTGAAGTACTCCGAAGTCATCATGAAGGACGCAACCTACCGCCTCGGCGCGCCGGACATCCTTCTTTCCCCGGAAGTCTATGAAGTCAACCGTGCCGCGATCGAAGAACAGGCCGAGCAGGGACTTCGAGTTCTGGTCTTTGCGGAAGTCGGAGAAGATGGAGATCTCAAGCCGGTCCTTTTCATCGTGCTCAAGAACGGCATCCGAAAGAACGCGCCGGAAACATTTGATTATTTCCAGAAGCAGGGCGTGGAAGTGAAGGTCATCTCGGGTGATAACCCGCTGACGGTCTCCAAGATCGCCGATCAGGTCGGCATCCCGCATGCGGACAGATATATCGACGCCACGACCCTCGAAAATGATGAAGCGATCGAAGATGCGGTCACGAAATATACGATCTTCGGACGTGTAAAACCGGAGCAGAAGAAGAGCATTGTGATCGCGCTGAAAAAGCACGGCTTAAAGGTCGCCATGACCGGTGATGGTGTCAACGATATCCTCGCCATGAAGGAAGCGGACTGCTCCATCGCGATGGGTTCCGGTTCCGATGCCGCAAGACAGGCGGCGCAGGTCGTACTTCTCGACTCGGACTTTTCGAGAATGGAAGACATCGTATCAAGAGGCCGCCAGATCATCAACAACATCACGCGTTCCGCGACGGTGTTCCTCTTCAAGAATATCTTCTCGATGCTCCTGGCACTTTGTGCGATCATCGCCACTTTCAACTATCCGCTCATCCCGTCCCAGATCTCTCTGGTAACGCTCTTTAACACCGGCGTTCCGGCCTTCCTGCTCTCGCTCGAACCGAATACGAGAAAGCAGAAAACAGAGTTCTTCCGAAAGATCCTGACGAATGCAGGACCCGCCGCGTTTACGGCCTTCGTTACGATCGCCGTGCTTTCGATCTTCGGTGAGAAAAACGGCATTTCGTCCGTTAGCCTCGGCATGATCGCCATGTATCTTCTGGCGATCGCCGCCTACCTGCTGCTTGTGCATATCAGCCGCCCGATGAATACCTACCGTTCGATCATCGTACAGCTGATGTTCCTGGGATTCATTCTCTTCCTTTTGATCCCGATCACGCGCGACCTCTACATGATCAGCGACATCAACGCTTATGAGGTCAAGGTATTAGCGTGCTTCGCCATTGCGGAACTGTTCATCATCAAGCTCCTGATCTTCGGCCTCGAGCATATCCGGAAAAGAAAGAGAGTCGACGAACTCAAGGAGATCGGCCGCTGGAAGGAGTGACAGCGCCATTTCACAAAAACGATACAACAGGAGTTGCTTAAACCGGTAGCTCCTGTTTTCTTTTCTTGAGAAAATCTATTATCATAAATGAAGGGGGTATGGTTATGAAAGATTCACGTAGACTTATTGGAAAGATCATCGCTCTGACGATGGCGGTCAGCCTTCTGCCGTCATGTTCAGTAAAGGAATCGCAGACAACGACACCATCGGAATCAGTTACGACTGAAGCGCCCACAACCTCAGAAACAACAACGGTTCCGGAGACGACGGAAACACAGGATCTGAATGAGACTTTGCCGACGACTACGAAAGTGCCGCTTGATGTGATCGAAGGGGACAGAGGTTATTTCACATTTGGATTCGCTGTTTTAGGTTTTGATGATCCCGAAATCGAAAAAGTCCTCCGCGAATTGACCGGGGATGAGAATATCACGTTCTACGACGTCGGTTATTTACCTGAGATCGCGAAGAGAAAAAACAAATGGGATAATCGAGCGATCTACGAGGATTATGAGAATAACCGATATGGAGTGTATGATGATGAAGACCTGAAAAAGGAGCTTCGTAAGTTCTGGGATGGCCTGTTTTTCTATACTCTCAAAAAACTGGACAGAAGATATATCGTAGATGAGATCCCATACAGCTTTTTTGAGGAGTACTTTCCGGATTATCTGGAAATGTGCAAGACGTCTGAAGTCGATGGTAACATGACCCCTGGTATTGTAAACAAAGAAATCTTAATGTACACAGGGGCGATGGATGATTATATGAGATCTCCTGATACGGAGCTTGAATTGTTTCCGTACGTCAGGTCCGCTGATGTGGATAAGGTGATCGAGGTGCTGAAACAAGACGAGAAACTTAAGGAAAGCATACGATGCTGTATGTTTATTGTCTATACTGAGTATAATTCGTTCCGCATAAGTATGCTGTATGGGTCTCCGAAGACGGTTCAGCAGGGAAGGACGATCGACGGTAGAAATGCATTGATCCTGTCAAATTCAAAGATAGAACTGCTGATGCTCGATACACATCGAGTTCCCTATTTACGAGGCATAGAAGATTTCTACAAGCCAATCGATTCTGAGATACTGAAGGCCGGAGGTATCGATGAGGCCACGTACGGAAGACTGTTTGATTTCCTTATAAAGGATCATATCGAGGCCAAACCGGTAGAACCGACCTCTTGATCACGTGCCGCAGATGCGCTTTAATGCACTGATATATTCTTCTGTGAGGAAAGACGGGTGGATCTGGGTCGGGAGGATGTAGCCGATCTGCATGTAGTCATCCACTTCCAACGGTTTGGCGATGATGTTCGGGCCGTTTAGTTCCTCGCTGATGACGCCGCTGCAGATCGTGTAGCCATTAAGACCGATGAGCAGGTTAAAGAGCGTGGCGCGGTCTCTGACGATGAGTTCTTTGTCGGCATCGACCGTGCTTAAGATCTCCTCGGAAAAGTAAAAAGAGTTGTGGCTTCCCTGTTCGTAGGAAAGTCTGGGATAGGGCCGAAGGTCGTCAAGACCAAGGCTCTTTTTCTTTGAAAGCGGAGAGTTCTTCCCGATGAAGACATGGGGCTTTGCAGTAAAGAGCGGCTCGAAGCGAAGGTTGTTGTCGCGAAGTGTCTTTCGGATGACGGTCTCGTTAAATGCATTAAGGTAGAGGATGCCGATCTCGGAGCGAAGGTGAGAGACGTCCTCGATGATGTCGTATGTCTGCGTCTCGCGCATGTGGAATTCGTATTTGCTGCCGCCGTGGCTGCGAAGGAGCTCGACGAAGGCCTCTACGGCGAAAGAGTAGTGCTGGGAAGACACGCAGAAGCGCACTTTACCTTCCGTTTTTCCTGTATATCTCTCATTGAAAAGATCCGCCTGGTCTAAGATCTGCCTGGCATATCCCAGGAATTCTTCGCCTTCTTTGGTGATCTCAATGCCCTTATTACTTCTCGAAAAGATCGTGATCCCGTATTCCTTTTCGAGTTCCATAATGGCGGAGGTCAGGCTCGGCTGGGCGATGAAAAGTCGTCTTGCGGCCTCGGTCATGTTACCGGTGTCGGCAACGGTCACGGCATATCTTAACTGTTTTAGTGTCATACGTTATAACTTCCCCGTATAATTCGTGATAGGTCGTGCCTATTATTATATCACCTGCGATAGATTAAATCTATGGAGAAGAGGTAAAAAGATATATTTTACCTATCGTTTTACTGGGCATATACTTCGGGTAACGAAATAAGAAAGCGAGCGTATATTTTATGAAATCATCAGTCATTGGGTTTCCGAGGATCGGAAGAGATAGAGAATTGAAGTTTGCCTCCGAGAAGTTTTTTAGAGGAGAGATCAGTGAGGACTCTCTCTCGGAAACAGCCCGGGAAATAAGGAAAAGTAACATTGTTACACAGAAAAATGCAGGAATCGACCTGATCTCCAGTAACGATTTTTCCTTCTACGATAACGTGCTGGATACGGCTTTCCTTTTTCAAATCGTTCCGCAGAGATATCTGGATCTGGATCTTTCCGATCTGGAAAAATACTTCGCTGCGGCTCGTGGTTACCAGGGAGAGAAGGGGAATGTAAAAGCGCTCCCGATGAAGAAGTGGTTTAACACGAACTACCACTACATCGTTCCGGAATTCTCCGACGATACGAAGATCGAATATATCGGCAACAAGCCGGTCTCCGAATATCTTGAGGCAAAAGCCCTCGGCGTGGATACGAAAGTGCTCCTGATCGGACCTTTTACGTTCCTCAAACTGACGAAGTTTCTCGGATCGAAAACGGCAGAGGATGTGGCAGAGGATCTTGCAAACGAGTACGTAAAGCTCTTTTCAGATCTTGCTTCTGCCGGAGCCGGAAAGATCCAGCTCGACGAGCCGTATCTCGTCCGCGATCTCGATGCTTCTGATATCGCTCTTTTTAAGAGGATCTACGATATCCTCCTTTCGAACAAGAACGGTCTTTCGATCACACTTCAGACCTATTTCGGAGATATCCGCGATATCTACAGTGAAGTGGTAAATCTGGATTTCGATGCGATCGGTCTTGACTTTGTCGAGGGCAGAAAGACGCTTTCCCTTCTGACGGAGAATGGTTTCCCGAAGGATAAGATCCTCGTTGCAGGTGTCGTAAATGGTAAGAATATCTGGAAGAACGATTACAGTAAGACTTCTTCGATCCTTTCCGAGATCAGGTCGGTCGTTTCGGAAGAAAACCTCGTGATCGGCACTTCCTGCTCACTGCTGCATGTTCCGTACACACTCTCCAGTGAGTCGAAGATCCCGGCAGAGTATAAGAAGCACTTTGCTTTTGCGGAAGAAAAACTCCTCGAGCTTTCGGATCTTTGCGATCTGAAGGAAGAAAAACTCTCTGAGAACAAGGCGCTCTTTGAAAAGAGACCGGACAGCGTAGATGAGAAGGTGCAGGCGAGAGTTGCTGCCATCAAGGAGTCCGACTACACCCGTCTTCCGGCTTTTGACGAACGTGAAGAGATCCAGAAGGAAAAGCTCGGCCTTCCGAAGTTCCCGACCACGACGATCGGATCTTTCCCGCAGACCGCAGATGTCAGAAAAAACCGCTCCGAGTATAGAAAGGGCGAGATCTCTAAAGAAGAGTACATCGATTTCAATAAGCAGAAGATCGAAGAATGCATCCGTCTGCAGGAAGAGATCGGCCTCGATGTGCTCGTGCATGGTGAGTTCGAGCGAAACGACATGGTCGAGTATTTCGGTGAGCATCTTTCCGGTTATGTATTTACCGAGAAGGCCTGGGTCCTCTCTTACGGCACAAGATGCGTAAAACCGCCGATCGTCTGGGGCGATGTTTCTCGAAAAGAACCGATCACGGTCGAGTGGTCGAAGTTCGCCAGGTCCTGCACGAATAAGCCGGTCAAAGGTATGCTGACAGGACCGGTAACGATCCTCAACTGGTCTTTCCCGAGAGAAGATATCTCCATCAAGGAGAGCATCCAGCAGATTGCTCTTGCGATCCGAGATGAGGTTCTTGACCTCGAAGCAAACGGCATCAACATCATCCAGATCGATGAAGCCGCGCTTCGTGAAAAGCTCCCGCTCCGTAAGTCCGACTGGTACAGCGAGTACCTCGATTTCGCGATCCCTTCTTTCCGTCTCGTACATAGCGGGGTCAAGCCGGAAACACAGATCCACACGCATATGTGCTACAGCGAATTTACGGACATCATCCCGGCCATCGATAACATGGATGCCGATGTCATCACATTCGAAGCCTCCCGTTCGGACCTTCAGATCCTCGATTCCTTGAAAGAGAATCACTTTAAGACCGAAGTCGGACCGGGTGTGTACGATATCCACAGCCCGCGTGTTCCTTCTGTCGATGAGCTCGTCGCACAGCTCAGCAGGATCCGCGAGAAGACCGAAGATAAAAAACTCTGGGTCAACCCGGACTGCGGCCTGAAGACCCGCGGCGAAGAAGAGACCGTAAAGAGCCTTAAAAATCTTGTCGCCGCGGCGAAGATCATCCGCGAAAAGTAAAGATGCCGGCCGCGCCGGAGGAATAGGTGCGGCAAGCGAAAATGCCGGCCGCGCGGGGCGCGTGCGTGAAGAAAAGAAGTACTGGCCGCGCGGGAGGTTTTCCTTCCGGCGCGTGCCCGAAATGGAGTAAAAAGTGAAGATCGCAGAACTTTATAAACAGAACAGGAAGAGCCTTTCTTTTGAGATCTTCCCGCCAAAGAAAGATACGGAACTGGAAAGTATCGATGAGACGCTCGAGGTGCTTTGTGAACTAAAGCCCGACTTCATCAGCGTGACCTTTGGCGCCGGCGGCGGAAGTAACTGCAACCGTACGATCGAGATCGCCAGGAACATCAAGAGAAGATATGGTGTGGAACCGGTCGTGCATCTGACCTCTCTGCACTACGATAAAAAGGAGATCGATGAGTTCGCAGCCGTCATGGAAGAGGAGGGGATCGAGAATATCCTCGCGCTTCGAGGTGACCGCACTCCGAAGATCGCGGAAAAGGACGATTTCCATCACGCGTCCGATCTCATCTCCTATCTTTCGGAAAAGCATGATTTCTGTTTCTTAGGCGCCTGCTACCCCGAGTGTCATCCGGAATCCGACGGAAAAGTAAATGACCTTAAGGGCCTTCGGAAGAAAGTCGATGCCGGTGCGGAAGTACTTTTATCCCAGCTCTTTTTCGATAACGAGAAGTTCTACGATTTCTGCGAACGCTGCAGGATCGGCGGGATCGATGTGCCGATCATCCCGGGCATCATGCCGGTCATCAACGCCGCACAGATCAGAAGAATGCTGTCGCTCTGCAATGCGACTTTCCCGGAGCGCTTCAACCGCATCGTAAAAAAATATGAAGACCGAAAAGAAGCGCTTTTCGATGCGGGCATGTCCTATGCGCTTTCCCAGATCATCGACCTTCTCGCCAGCGACATTCCGGGCATCCATCTTTACACCATGAATAATCCCGCCGTGGCCAGAAGGATATGTGAAGGCGTCCGAAATATAGTATAATTCCGATAGATCATATTTCGGAGGACGCAGATGGGATTTTTCGATTTTCTGAGTTCCGGTGAAGGAACGGCTTACGGATACAAGACTTTTAAGAACACCAAAGGCTGGGATAACAACAGGATGCTCGAGCTTTTGTCGGGCGTGGAGACCCCATACGGCAAGCCGAAGATCGGGTGGATCAGAGCTTTTGGAAAAGAAAGACAGGTCGTGGTCTTTAACAAGGCAAACGTAACGAACTATGTGTATGTCGATGCGCAGCCGAAGAAGATCATCATCAGCATGGCGCCGAAGCCGGGCCAGATCGGTGGCTCGAAGGAGCACTATGATCCGGAGGATTCCGAGATCGAGAATCCGGATTTTGTGCAGAGCACCATCGATACCATGGAACCTGTCGATGATGTGATCCAAGTGGTCAAAGAACTTCTTAGTAAGGCGTAAGGTTCTTTTTGATAAGAACCGCGATCAGGTTTATACGATCGGTCTATATCAGAAGAAAAAATAGTGCGTTACAATAAGGACGATGGCAGACGATGTCACCGTCTTTTTTGTTTGATAGCGGAGGAGAGAGAATATGCTCAGACTTAGACCATATAAGCCCTGCGACGCGGAAAGTATCGCGTCCTGGATCGATAATGAAAGGATGTTCCTTCTGTGGGGCGGAAATCATTTCTGTAACTTCCCGCTCACGGCAGAGGCGATCAACCGGAAATACCTCGAAAATAACGGCGGATGCGAGGAGCCGGATAACTTCTATCCGATGACGGCGTTTGACGAGGACGGCGTGGCCGGACATCTCATCATGCGCTACATCAAAGGCGACAACCGGATCCTCCGGTTCGGATGGGTCGTCGTCGATGGTTCCCGACGCGGGAAAGGTTATGGAAAAGAACTGATCCGCCTTTCGCAGAGATATGCTTTCACGGTCATTAAGGCCGACACCGTTTCGATCGGTGTTTTCGAATGCAATACCGCAGCCTATAAGTGCTATCTTTCCTGCGGGTTCCGCGCATCGACCATCTGCGAGGATTCTTTCGTGGAGATCGAGGGAAAGAGCGAGCGGATCATCGAACTTGAGATCAGTAAAGACGAGTGGCTCAAGTCTCTCGAGGATAATAAATAAGTAGAGGTGCAGACGATGGCGCAAACATCCATTTCGACGACATTTGATTACAAAGTCCCCCTTTCGGAGCAGCTTCCGATGATCCGTAAAGCGGGGTTCACGCATGTTTCGTTTGGAATGGATTATTCGCATAGCGGGCTTCTTCAGGAGGAGAACTGGCCGCAGATCCGGGATCTTCTGAAGGAAAATGATCTATCTGTCGATACGCTCCACGGATACGATCTTGACCGCGTGGATTCGATCGAGAAAAATGAGATCCTCGCCCGTGCGGCGAAGTTTCTCGGTGCGCCGGTCGTGGTCATCCACTGCACGGTCTTCTGGTTCGAGGACGATGAATACGAAGAAAAATTCGAGCTGGTATCCGGAAGGATCAAGGACATGGAGAGAATCGCGAAGGAGAACGGGATCCGCGTCGCTTTTGAAAACATGGTCCCCGGCAAACCGACTGATCTCTGCGTGGAGATGGTCAAGAAGGCAGACCCGAAATATATCGGTTTCTGCTACGATTCTTCCCACGATCAGATCGACGGTCCGAGACCGATGGATCTGCTTTCCGAGCTTAAGGATCGTGTGATCGCGGTACACCTTTCCGACAGGATCCGAGAGTTCGTCGATCACGTGATCCCCGGCGAAGGATTCGTCAACTTTGATGAGATCCTGCCGCTTCTTCGTGAGGCAAACTTCACATCGCCGATCCTGATGGAAGTCGGAGTCGAAAATTCAAAATACAAAGATCCGGAAGAACTTGTCCAAAGAGCGCATGATGCGGCGGAGGGCTTTTGGAATGAGGTGCATGAAGAACTAAGCGAAAATGCTTGAACGGAGGCATGACGAAGCTCATGATCTATCACGGCGATCACGGATGGACATTGAGTCAATAAAGGAGAGAAACATGATTACTTTTAAAGAAATGGATAAGACTTGCTTCCCGATGTACGATCAGGTCACACAGAATGTGGAGATCAAGTCGGAGTATAAGGTAAAGAGGGTAAATAACGGACTTGGCGGACTGGTGCTGGAGGAAGAACCGGTCACCCCGCGGATCAAGGATCTGAGTGTGTATGATCGGGCCTGCGATTATGAAAAAGACTTCGACATCACCAACTGGCGTGTCTATATGGCGTTTGACGGGGAAGTCCCGGTGGGGGCACTGACCGTGGCCGGCACGACACCGAATCTTTTTATGCTCAATGGCAGGACGGATGCCTGCGTGCTCTGGGATCTTCGCGTAGCCGATGCGTATAAGCATCAGGGCGTCGGACAGGGTCTTTTCGATCTGGCAAAGGCCGGCGCGCAAAAAGACGGCTATAAGCAGATGATCATCGAATGCCAGAGCAATAATGTACCGGCATGTAATTTCTATCAGAAGCAGGGTTCGGTCCTCGGAAAGATCGACATGTATGCCTACTACAACGATCCGGAAGTGCGGGACGATGTTCAGCTCATCTGGTACCTCGATCTTTGACGGGAAGGACCGAGGAAGAGACGGTCGAACTGGCGGAGAAGATCTTCGGGATCTAAAGCCCCCCGGGTCATGAACGGGAGCCATCTGATGTGACTTCTTTCTTTCAGGGCGCTTTTGTATTAGAATAAAAGCGTCAAAATGAGGGACGGGATAAGGAAACATCACATGGTTCTAGTTGATAAGTTCAAGGGATTGACGACAAAAAAGAAGATCCTGCTTCTTTCTGCGGTCGTGCTGGTGATCGCGGCGATCGTCTGGGCCTGCTTCCATTTCTTTGGAAAAGGGTACCTAGCTACAACTATGCGCCTTCTCCGTGTGGAGGGCACCGTCTCGATCGAAGATTCCAAAGGGAAAGAAAAACCCGTCATGAACAATATCCGCTTCTCAAGTGGAGATGCGCTGAACACCGGATCCGACGGTCTTGCTTCTGTCGGACTCGATGACACGAAGATCGTAACTCTTGAGCACGACAGCCGTGCGGAATTTGTTAAGCGCAAAAAGCAGCTGGAACTGAAACTTACCAAAGGTGCCCTGTATTTTGAGGTCACCGAGCATCTTAACGACGATGAGACTTTCGAGATCAAGACGTCTACCATGACGGTCGGTATCCGTGGTACTTCGGGCTACGTCTATTACGACGAGGACGGCCGTGCATCCCTGGTCCTGACCGATGGTAAAGTTACCGTTGTGGCGACAAATCCCGAGACCGGAGAGACCAAGTCGGCCGATGTTACCGGAGGCCAGATGATCAAGGTCTATATCTATTCGGCCGACAGACCGGAAGGCAGTATCGATTTCTATCTCGATGACCTTGACGAGAGTGAGATCCCGGAATTCCCGCTGCGCGTGATCGCCGATAACGATGAATTGCTCGATAAGATCTGCGATGACACGGGATGGGACAAAGACGAGATCCGAAAGCTCATCACCGAGATTCTCGATGAGGAAGAAAAGAAGAAGTCGGAGGAGACGCCAACTCCGGATCCGACGCCGGGCGATACACCGACACCTGTGCCGCCGGAATCGTCGGAAGATCCGTCTGATCCGTCGGATACCCCGCCCCCCACCAATACGCCTACACCTGTGCCGCCAGCTCTGACGAATACGCCGACACCGGAACCGGCTGAATCGGATCCGTCTGACCCGGCCAATACCCCGACACCGGTCCCACCGACGCCGACCAATACTCCTACTCCGGTCCCGCCACCGCCGACGAACACGCCAACACCGGTGCCGCCGACACCGACCAATACGCCGACTCCGGTTCCTCCGACGCCGACGAATACTCCTACGCCGACGAACACGCCGACGCCTACACCAACGAATACACCGACGCCGACAAATACGCCTACACCGACACCGACCCCGAAGCCGATCCCGGACAGAGAGGTTGATGTTCCGTCTGGATTTGCCGAAGAGATCGAGTGGATCGAAGAGGAAAGGGTATTCATCATCTACGGAAATGACGAACACGGCAACGAGAAGTATCTCGGCTGGGTCGAAGGAAAGTGGGTCGAGCTGAGACGAGAAGAAAAATATAATATAGACCTCGGATATAACCAGGAATACTTCTACTACAAGAATTCCAAAGGAGAGGAGATCCCGTACTACATACGTTAAGGTGAAGCATGAAAAGTGAGAAAAACAGAAATCTGATCATCTCTTTGGTAGGCGCACTGATCATCGTGCTCCTTTGTGGAAAGGGTCTTTTCGAAAGTCCGGACATGTGGCTTCAGGATAAGCTTTTCCAGCGGCCGGTCGCGGTGCCGGACGATATCGTCATTATCGGCGTCACAGAAAGAGATTTCCAGGCATTCGGACCCTATAGCACATGGGGGCGCTCCGTGATGGCCAGTGCCCTCGAAGCGCTTGGCGCAGATCCCGAAAACCGCCCGGCGGTCGTCGCGATGGACTTCCTGTATCAGGGAGAGACGGATCCTGCGGAGGACCAGCGTCTGGCCGATGCGGCCGAAAGCCTCGGATGCGTTATCACGGCAACGAAAGCGGGGATCGGCACACAGTATTCTTTCGGAAGCGACAAGGTGGTCGTCAACGACCGGGCCGTGCTCTCCTACGAAGAACCTTACCAGGCACTCAAGGACGTATCCACACAGGGACATATCAACGCCATGTACGACGATGACGGTGTCCTGCGTCACGCGATCCTCTATATCGAGCCGGAAGGCGAAAGAGTCTATTCCATGGCCTTCCAGGCGGCGTCCATGTATGCAGGGAAAAAGGGCATCACCATTTCGGAACCGCCGGTGGACGAAGTGGGCCAGTACTTCGTGACTTTTTCCTCCGAACCCGCAGGATTCTACGAAGGGGTCTCCCTCTGTGATCTCATAAACGGCAATGTGCCGTCTTCCTACTTTTCAGGGAAGCTGGTCCTGATCGGCCCTTACTATGCCGCGGGACTTTCGGACTTTTTTACCACAGCGATCTCCCGGGGCGAGTATATGTACGGGATCGAGTATCAGGCGAATGTCATCCAGTGTATCCTTGATGGAAACTATAAGACACAGGTGCCGGACTATATCCAGCTGATGGTACTAGGGCTCGTGTGCTTTGCCTTCCTTTACTTCGTGACCAGCCGGAGACTTCTGGTCGCCGTTCCGATCCTCTTTGCATTTGCGGCACTCGGGATCGGCGGATCGGTCATGCTCTTTTCCGCGGGCTATATCACGCACGTGTTCTGGATCCCCTTCGGTGTCCTCGTGCTCTTTATCGTCGCGGAGGCCAGCAACTATATCCGGGCGGCGATCGCCAGACAGCACGTAACAAAGACCTTCGAAAGATATGTCGCACCGAGTATCGTGGGTGAGATTTTAAAAGAAGGTACGGACAGCTTAAAACTCGGCGGCAAGCTCTGCGATATCGCCGTACTTTTCGTGGATATCCGCGGATTTACCACAATGTCCGAGCGGCTCTCTCCAGAGGAAGTCGTCCACATCCTGAACCAGTATCTTTCCATGACGAGCGCCTGCATCGAGAAGAACAAAGGAACCCTCGACAAGTTCGTTGGTGATGCGACCATGGCCTTCTGGGGCGCGCCTCTTCCGGAAGAGGATCCGGTCTATCTGGCAGCCAAAACGGCGCTTGATATCGTAGAAGGCGCGGACGCACTTTCCGCGAAACTGAAAGAAGAAATCAACGAAGAACTCCATGTCGGCGTCGGCGTACATTTCGGACCGGCCGTTGTCGGCAACATGGGTTCTGAAAAGAGAATGGACTATACGGCGATCGGAGATACCGTCAATACCGCGGCCAGACTCGAGGCGAATGCCCCGGGCGGCACCGTCTATATCAGCCGCGCCGTCGCGGATGCATTAAAGGGCAGAATGAAGTTCGAATCCCTCGGCGATTCCATCCGTCTCAAGGGCAAGGCAGAGGGCTTCGAAGTATTAAAACTGACAGGACCGGAGGAATAAAAGATGCTTACTTTTCTCGGCAGGGGATCTGCATTTACCAATCAGCATAACAGCGCGTATTTTACGGACGGAAACGACCTGGTCCTCCTGGACTGCCCGATGAGTTCTTTTACCAGACTGAAGGAAAAGGACCTCGGAAAATACGATCACATCTATATCCTCGTGACCCACACCCACAGCGATCACACGAGCGGCATTGCCATGCTCATCGACTACTGCTATTTCACAGTCAAAACAGATGTCACGGTCGTCGCCCCGTCGGATGCTGTTTGCCGGGATCTTCTTTATTTTTTGAAGAACCTTGACGGATGCAGCGACGACTGGTATGAACTGATTGAAGCTAAAGATCTCGGGAAATCCTGGCTTTCTGAAGTCATTCCCACCACACATACGGAGGAGCTTTCCGGAAAATGCTTCGGATACTGCCTTAGTATCGAAGGAAAGACCGTCGTCTATACGGGGGATACGAATACCCTGGAACCCTTCCTGAAATACCTGGAGGACGGATCTTTTCTATATGCGGAAACCTCGGCATATAAGAGC
The DNA here is from genome assembly GCA_016287245.1 of Clostridia bacterium. Taxonomy (GTDB): domain Bacteria; phylum Bacillota; class Clostridia; order Saccharofermentanales; family Saccharofermentanaceae; genus Scatonaster. The sequence continues at coordinate 19,800 of JAEEWG010000020.1, read as the reverse complement.
GAAGTGCATCTTTTCTGCGAGGAGATAAAGGATCGGATCAGCGAGCTCGGAAAGAAGGGCGTGCACGTATTTCTCATGCATCTTGACGACGAAGAATACATCGCAAAAACAATGGAGGGGACCGGTGCGAAACTGGCACCGCTTGAAGGGGAGACTATGGACAACAACGGGAAAATGCTGAATGACATCTTCAATATCACAGACAGCCTTTATAAGGACATGTGCATGAGCAAAAGCAAGGACCACGCACTTCTTTTCTCGTATCTGACGGAACTCGGAAAAACGATCGTCAATACGGACAGAGCGAGTTTCTGGAAATGGGATAAGAGAAAGAGCGAGCTTTGGACGATGTCTGCCACCGGCGTAGATAAGATCGTGATGCCGGACAGCACGGGCCTGGTCGGAAAGTCGCTTCGGACCAGGAAGATCGTCATCACGAACGACCCGTATTCCGATCCGGATTTCAACCAGAATATCGATAAACAGACCGGATATGTCACCAAGTCCGTCCTGGTCCTGCCGGTCGCTGATATCAACGGAAACTTCATCGGCGCACTTCAGCTGATCAACAAAAACGATGAGAAGGGATTTAACGTGGAAGAGGACAGCAAGAAACTCTCGTTGGCCGCCTTGATCTGCGGTATCGCGCTCGAGTCCGAGACCTTCCTGGAGGATTCCCACCATGATAAGCTCACGGGTCTTAAGAACCGTATGGGCTTCTACTTCGATTTCAACGGCAAGTATAAGGACTATCTCCTTCCGGATTCCGGGAAGATCATGTCCGTCTTCATCTGTGACATCGATAAATTCAAGAGAGTCAATGACACCTACGGCCATAACGCCGGCGACGATGTCCTCGTATTTGCATCCCACCTTGTGGAATCCACCTGCGGAGAAAACGACTGTGTTTACCGCTGGGGCGGTGAGGAATTCGTCATGGTCATGCGCGACACGGATCTTGAAGACGCTGTGAAGAAGGCCGAGGAGATCCGTATCAAGCTCATGGAATCCGACATCGATGCCGACGGCACGACCATACGCTGCACCATGAGCTTCGGCTGTGCTCGCTTCGATCCGCATAAGTCGATCGAAGAGAACATCAGCGCCGCGGACGAAAAACTATATACCGCGAAGGAGACCGGCCGAAATAAGGTGTGCAGCTGAGTGGGCGGGAGCTTGGGGTGCGCTGGGACTGTTGCTGAAGGGGCGGGAGACCTGGGTTGTTTCTGAGGGAGCGGAAGAACAGAGCTGTTGATGGTGGATTTTGCCATTTACGGCCCGGAAGGCTATTTTTTCAAATCGGGGCCGTAAGCCGATTAGGAAAACTCCGCGATTTTCATTCCCAACATCGATTTTTCAAGCTCCGGGCCGTAAATCTGAGGTGTTTTTTGTATGCTTTTCATTCCCGAAGCAGAATATTTAATGCCGGGGCCGTAAATTCATATTTTATCGGCTGAAAATCGTCGATTTTTACGGCCCCGAGAGCAAAAAAACACGCTCGGGAATGAAGAGGAGAAAATCCTTACGGCCCCGAGGCTTCAATATCACGCCCCAGGCCGTAAATGCCTTTCAAGTGTGATTTTTCCCAAACACTTTCGAAGCGTGATCCGCACCAGCGAGTTCGCGCCTGTTCCGCTATATCGATGCTCGACAGGGATCTGCTAAAAGAGATGAATTGATCTTCCTTCTCACGCACATTTTGCCGTGCACATGCTATAATCAAGAAAGTGAACGAATCCATAGTTAAGTCCTGCCACATGAGCAAAAAGGAGCAACATAATGAGACTTGGAACATCCTCACCACTTTCGCACAGTTCCCCGGAAGAATGGGTAAGTAATCAGCTGGCGCTCGGCTGCACGACAGTCGTGTTTCCGCTTTCCTGTAATGATCCGATGGAAAAGATCCTGGCCTATAAAGAGCAGGCGGAGAAGGCGGGCATCACGATCGCTGAGGTCGGTATCTGGAAGAATGCCCAGTCTCTGGATCCCGAAGAAAAAAAGAAGAATCTGGAGTACTGTATCAAGCAGCTTCAGCTTGCCGATCTTCTTGGCGCGAGATGTGCCGTAAATGTCGCCGGTGCATTGGGTCCTGTATGGGAAGGTGGCTATAAGGAGAATCTTACGAAGGAAGCCTGGAAGTCGACGGTGGAGATGGTACGGACGATCATCGACAGTGCGGAAGTGAAGAATACATACTTCACTCTGGAACCGATGCCCTGGATGTATCCGATGAGTCCGAAGGAATATCTCCAGCTTTTAGAAGATGTGGATCGTGACCGCTTTGCCGTGCATATGGATATCATCAACATGGTAAGTTCCGCTGAGCGGTATTTCCATCCGGAGGAGTTCGTCGATGAATGCTTCGAACTTCTCGGGAAATATATCCGAAGCTGCCATATCAAGGACATCCACAGGATCCCGAAATATACCGTGCAGCTTGAAGAATGTGCTCCGGGAGAAGGGGAATTCCCGCTTCGCTATTATGCGGAGAAGATCCATGCCTTAGATCCGGAGATGCCGGTTATCCTTGAACATCTTCACAGCGACGAAGAATATATCCACTACATGAATTATCTGAAGGAGGAGCTCTATGGCTTATACAAGATCATCTGATGCAAATGAGATCACCGCGAGATATATGGATTCGATCCTGATTGAGCAGCGCCTGATCGATTCGGTAAAGGCGGACATCGAAACGGAGATCTTCGGAGAGAAGTTTTCCATGCCGGTCCTGACCCCTGCGTTTTCTCATTTAAAAGAGTTTAACGGACGGAAGAAGACAGGCCTTGAGGAGTATTCGATCGCGGCAAAAGAGACGAATATTTTAAACTTCGTCGGCATGATGGAGAACGATCAGTTCAGCAGGATCATCGAGACCGGCGCTAAGACCATCCGTATCGTGAAGCCATATGCCGATCATGGAAAAGTAAAGGACCAGATGCAGTTTGCGGAAGAAACCGGAGCATTTGGTATCGGCATGGATATCGATCACATTTTCGGTGTGACCGGCTACGACATCGTCATCGGTGAAGAGATGACGTATCAGACTTCGGAGATGCTTCGATCCTATGTCGAATCCACAGATCTTCCGTTTGTCGTAAAAGGTGTCCTCAGTGTGGAAGATGCAGTTAAGTGCGCGGACATCGGTGCAAAGGGCATCATCGTGAGCCATCACCACGGACGCCTTCCGTACGCGATGCCGCCGCTCATGATCCTTCCGAAGATCCGTGAAGCCCTTTCCGGTAAAGACGTGAAGATCTTCGTGGACTGCGGGATCGAAAGCGGTGCGGATGTCTATAAGGCGCTCGCTCTTGGTGCGGATGCGGCTGCGGTCGGAAGATCGATGCTTCCTTCGCTGGAAAAAGACGGCGTTCCGGGGGTTAATAAGTTTTTGACAGACATCGGAAATGAGCTTCGCTTCATCATGAGCGCCACCGGCTTCGAAGATGTTTCGAAGATCGATGCGTCTGTCCTCCATTTTATGTGATCCCCGTCTATCTTTTTCTTCCCGAAAAGATCCGTGATCCGTAGTTTTTACCTCTTGCACGGGAAAAACCATTGTGTTAAAATTCCTGCGAAAACATAACAGAGGGGAGCTTGTGTAACAGGCTGAGAGGAAGGTTTTTACCTTCGACCCATAACCTGATTTGGATAATGCCAACGTAGGGATGCCTGAGAATATAGGTATGAACGAGAAGCTGTCCGATGTCGGGCAGCTTTTTTGCTTGTCTTATCGAAATGATCTCTGTGTGTTTTAGAAAAAACTTAGCCGGGTGCTTTCCGGCGGGAAAGAGGTCTTCATGAGTGCACTTCATGGAAAAGAACGAAAAGCTTTGGGCGACTGTCTTACGGCAGTGCATGAGAAAACGCCGCTCATCCACAATATCACAAATTACGTGACTGTCAACGATGTGGCCAATGCACTTTTGGCGTGCGGCGGATCGCCGATCATGTCGGACGAACCAAAGGATGTCGAGGACATCACTTCGATCTGCGGAGGCTTGAATATCAATATTGGTACGCTGAACGAGCGTTCAATCGAAGCGATGTTCCTGGCAGGGAAAAGAGCCTTGGAACTCGGTCACGTGATCCTTCTGGATCCGGTCGGTGCTGGTGCGAGTGCACTTCGTACTTCGACAGCTCAGGATATCGTGGAAAAACTTCATCCGTCGATCATCCGCGGAAACATCTCCGAGATCAAGACACTGGCAAAGGGTGCCGGAACCACGAAGGGCGTGGATGCCGATGCGGCTGATACCGTCACGGAAGAGAACCTCGATGAGATGGTTTCCTTTGTAAAAGCATTTGCAGAAAAAACGAATGCGGTGATCGCCATTACCGGTGCGATCGATCTGGTTTCCGACAGTGGAAGATGCTATGTCATCCGTAACGGCCGAAAAGAGATGAGCCGCATCACGGGGACCGGCTGCCAGCTTTCTTCTGTGGCCACTGCTTACGCGGTCGCAAATCCGGAAAATATGGTCGATGCCGTGGCTGCTGCAGTCTGCCTTATGGGCCTTTCCGGCGAGATCGGCTGGTCGAAGATGCAGGACGGCGAAGGAAATTCCACCTACAGAAACCGCATCATCGATGCGATCTTTAATATGGATGCAAAGACACTGGAAGAAGGTGCGAAATATGAGATCCGATAAGACCTTTTCCGGGAAATCTCTGGAAGAAACGCTTCTTCTTTATGCCGTGACCGACCGCCGCTGGACGGACGAAATGACACTTGCCCAGCAGGTGGAGCTTGCGATCTTGGGAGGCACGACGTTTGTCCAGCTTCGCGAAAAGAACCTGGATGATGCCGCCTTTGAAAAGGAAGCCATCGAGATCCAGGAACTCTGCAGAAAGTATAAGGTGCCTTTTGTTGTAAACGATAATGTCGATATCGCAAAAAGAATGGGAGCCGACGGTGTCCATGTCGGACAGAGCGATATGGAAGCGGGCGATGTTAGAGCTCTTCTCGGACCGGACAAGATCCTGGGAGTTTCCGCGCAGACTGTCGAACAGGCGGTCCTGGCCGAAAAACGCGGCGCAGATTACCTGGGTGTCGGCGCGGTATTTCCGACCGGTTCGAAGGACGATGCCGTCGAGGTGGATAAAGAGACGCTGAAGGCGATCTGTGAAGCCGTTCATATCCCGGTCATCGCCATCGGCGGAATCTCGGGGAATAATGTTTCCGAACTGAAGGGCGCAGGGATCTGTGGCATCGCCGTGATCTCCGCGATCTTCGGTGCGAAAGATATCAGGAAAGCAACAGAAGACCTTCTTGTAAAAACGAAGGATATGGTTGAGGGATAAGCATATGGGAATCTCATTGACGGTTTCAGGAAGAGACATGCATACAGCTCTGACGATCGCGGGAAGCGACTGCTCCGGCGGCGCCGGGATCCAGGCGGACATTAAGACGATGACCATGAACGGTGTCTATGCCATGAGTGTCATTACTGCACTGACCGCACAGAATACGACGGGCGTGACGGGCATCATGGAAGTGAGCCCGGACTTTCTGAAAATGCAGATCGATGCGGTGTTTACCGACATCTTCCCAGATGCCGTGAAGATCGGCATGGTCTCTTCTCCGGCTCTGATAGAAGTCATCGCAGAGAGGCTTACGTTCTATAAAGCGAAGAACATTGTCGTCGATCCTGTCATGGTTGCCACATCGGGTGCCAAACTCATCACGGACGATGCGATCGATGTTCTGATCAAAAAGCTGATGCCGCTGGCCACGGTGATCACGCCGAATATCCCGGAAGGGGAGATCCTTTCGGGCATGAAGATCACTTGCCGCGAAGATATGGAAAAAGCGGCGAAGCTGATCTCGGAAAAGATCAGTACCGATTCCGGACAGACGGTGTCCGTTCTCCTTAAAGGCGGACACAGCATCTGCGATGCAGACGATCTTCTTTATTCTGACGGACGCGTGTACTGGTATAAAGGAACACGGATCGACAATCCGAATACGCATGGAACCGGGTGCACGCTTTCTTCTGCGATCGCTTCCATGCTGGCGATCGGCGTACCGCTTGACGACAGTATCTCGGAAGCGAAGACCTACATCACGGGGGCACTGGAGGCAGGTCTTGATCTAGGCTCCGGAAGCGGCCCGCTGATGCATAACTACCAGCTCTACGAAAAAGCGTAAGTGAAAAAGGGAGAAAAAAGGACACACGTGCTTTGGCATAAGAAATAAAACACGAAAGAAATGCGAGGAAAAGTAAAATGAAAAACTACACGACACAGATGGATGCAGCCAGAAAAGGGATCATCACCCCGGAGATGAAGGCAGTCGCGAAGAAGGAATACAGAACGGAAGAAGAGATCCGTCAATGGGTCGCCGACGGCCAGGTCGCAATCTGTGCCAATAAGCTTCACACCTGCATCGATCCGAATGGTGTCGGCTCCATGCTGAAAACGAAGATCAACGTCAACCTCGGTGTATCGAAGGACTGCAAGGACTACGATATCGAGATGAAGAAAGTCTTGGCGGCGGTCGATATGGGTGCCGAGGCCATCATGGACTTATCCTCTCATGGAAATACCCAGCCTTTCCGAAGAAAACTCACGAGCGAGTGCCCGGCCATGATCGGCACGGTTCCGGTCTATGATTCTGTCATCCACTACCAGAGAGACCTGGCCACACTGACGGCGAAGGACTTTATCGATGTGGTAAGACTTCATGCGGAAGACGGAGTAGACTTTGTCACCCTCCACTGCGGGATCACGAGAAAGACGATCGAACAGATCCGAAAAGTCGGAAGAAAGATGAATATCGTTTCCCGCGGCGGATCTCTGGTCTTTGCCTGGATGTGCATGACCGGTGAAGAGAATCCTTTCTACGAGCATTTCGATGAGATCCTCGACATCTGCCGTGAGTACGACGTTACAATCTCCTTAGGTGATGCCTGCCGGCCGGGCTGCCTGGCTGACTCTTCCGACGTCTGCCAGATCGAGGAACTCGTAAGACTCGGTGAACTCACGAAGCGTGCCTGGGATAGGGATGTACAGGTCATGGTCGAAGGCCCGGGTCATATGGCGATGGATGAGATCGAAGCGAACATGAAGATCCAGCAGCGCATCTGCCACGGCGCACCGTTTTATGTCCTTGGGCCGCTCGTGACCGATATCGCGCCGGGATATGATCACATCACGTCGGCCATCGGCGGTGCGATCGCAGCTAAAGCCGGTGCGGCATTCCTTTGCTATGTCACACCTGCTGAGCATCTCGCGCTCCCGAATGTAGACGACGTAAAGCAGGGCATCATTGCCTCCCGTATCGCGGCGCATGCGGCAGACATCGCGAAGAAGATCCCGCATGCCAGAGACATCGATGACCGTATGGCTGACGCGAGAAGAAACTTCGACTGGGATGAACAGTGGAACTGCGCCATCGACCCGGTGACCGCAAAGAGCATCCGTGATGACAGATCTCCGGAGATCGAAGAGAGCTGCTCCATGTGCGGTAAGTTCTGCGCTGTCCGCTCGATGAATAAGGCACTTGCAGGCGAATATATCGATATCCTCTGAACGCGATCGGAAGCATAACCGTCATCGCGGGGGATCCGTTTTCCGGCAAATGATCTCACAGGGTATTTCATTCTTCGATTTTTCTGCTAGAATATAACCTATGGATTTGATAGGTATTATCGAAAAACTGAAAGATACGCGCGATCTTACAAACGAAGAGTGGGAAGCGCTTTTGGATACAGAAGACGAGGAAGCTCTTTCGTATCTGTCCTCCTGCGCGCGGCAGGTACGCGAAAAGATCTATGGCAAGGCCGTTTATATCCGCGGGCTTATCGAGTTCACGAACTATTGTAAAAACGGCTGCTATTACTGCGGCATCAACTGTAAGAACACAAATGCCGAGAGATACCGCCTGTCGGACGAGCAGATCCTCGCTTGTGTCCGTGAAGGATATGAGCTGGGCTTCCGTACGTTTGTACTGCAGGGCGGAGAAGATCCGTACTATACAGACGATAAGATCGTTTCCCTGGTACGTGCGATCAAGCAGATGCATCCGGACTGCGCCGTGACACTTTCGATCGGCGAAAAAAGCGAAGAGAGCTACCGCGCATTCTTTGAAGCCGGTGCGGACAGATATCTCCTCCGTCACGAGACGGCATCGCCTGATCACTATAGAAAACTCCATCCGGAGAATCTTTCATGGGAAAACCGAATGAACTGCCTTAAGACCCTTCGTGGAATCGGCTATCAGGTCGGCTGCGGCATGATGGTCGGGTCTCCGTATCAGACGACAGAGGACATCATCTCTGATCTTCGTTTCATTAAGGAATTCCATCCCGATATGTGCGGGATCGGCCCGTTTATTCCGCATAAAGATACCATCTTTAAAGATGAACCGGCCGGAACGCTGAAGATGACGCTGAAGCTTCTTTCGATCATCCGTCTGCTGGTGCCGGATGTCCTGCTTCCGGCGACGACTGCGCTCGGGACGATCGACCCGATGGGAAGAGAAAAGGGCATGCAGTACGGCGCCAATGTCGTCATGCCGAATCTTTCTCCCGTTATGGTCCGCGGGAAATACGCGCTCTACGATGGCAAGATCTGCCTCGACAGCGAATCCGCCGAGTGCATTAAGTGCCTGTCGGCCAGAGTCGCTTCCGTCGGTTATGAGATCGTCGTGGACCGCGGCGACCATAAGAACGCATAGATCCGCGCATCCATTTTGAAAACTTGTAAAGTGAAGAGGCTGCCTTACTGGGAAATCCCATGAGACAGCATTTTTGTAAGGAGCATATTGACAATGATAATTAAGTTGCATACAATATAATTGTATCAAACAAAAAGGAGCCGTGCATGAAATACGATTATCGTGAAGCGATGAAACTTTCCAATCAGCTTTGTTTTCCTCTTTATGCGGCATCGAGAAATGTGATCGCCCAATATACGCCGTATCTGAATGAACTCGGACTGACGTACACCCAGTACCTTGTATTTCTGGTCCTCTGGGAAAAAGACGGGATCACGGTCAGTGAGATCTGCGAGAAGCTGAAACTTGATAGCGGAACAATGTCGCCGCTTCTTAAGAAACTGCAGCAGGCAGGATATATCCTGAAAGTAAGAAGTGCCGAAGATGATCGCGTTGTCGTGATCTCGCTGACAGAAGAGGGAAAAGCGCTTCAGGAGAAGGCAAAAGATGTTCCGCTAAAAGTGGCATCCTGCATCGAACTTGCACCTGAAAAAGCGAAGATGCTCTATGATCTTCTTTATGAATTATTGGATAGCCAGCAGAAGAAAAACGCAAAAGGAGACGAAGTATGAAAACAGTGTATGAATTTGCGGTAAAAGACAGAAACGGTAAGGAAGTCAGTCTCTCCGAGTATCAGGGAAAAGTTCTTCTGATCGTGAATACGGCGACCGGTTGCGGATTTACCCCGCATTATGAACCGCTCGAAGCGATGTATAAAGAACTGAAAGACCAGGGCTTTGAGATCCTCGATTTTCCCTGCAACCAGTTTGCCAATCAGGCCCCCGGAAACGATGAAGAGATCCATCAGTTCTGCACTCTGAAGTTCGGAACCGAGTTCCCGCAGTTTGCCAAGATCGACGTTAACGGCGAGACCGCAGATCCGCTGTTTGCATATCTGGCTACAGAGAAGCCTTTCGAGGGGTTCGGCAAGGGCTTAAAGTTCAAGATGCTTGAAAAATACTCGAACATGAACAATAAGACTTTCGGCGACAAGGCGTATATCAGATGGAATTTCACCAAGTTCCTTATCGACCGCGAGGGCAAGGTAATTGCAAGATTCGAGCCTACCAAAGATATGGATGAGGTCAAAGAAGCGGTAAAAGCTGCTCTGTAACAGTATCCTGAGCCACCTGCGCCGGCAAAAGCACTTTTCTTGTAATGTGTGATCTTGCCGGCGTTTTGGTATACTTTTTACATAAGATTTGATACGGAGATGACAATATGGGGAAAAACGAAATGTCCCGTGAAAAAAAGATCATCCGGACCAGTGTGATCGGTATCGTAGCCAATGTTTTTCTGGCGTCTTTTAAGGCGGTGATCGGCCTTTTGACGAATTCTATCGCGATCGTTCTGGATGCCGTCAATAATATATCTGATGCGGGAAGCTCCCTGATCACGATCATCGGAACGAAGCTTGCGGGAAAAGAACCTGACAAGAAACACCCGTTTGGATACGGCAGGATCGAATACCTAAGCGCGATGATCATCTCCGTGATCGTTCTTTATGCCGGATTTACTTCCTTTGTGGAATCCGTAAAGCAGATCATTCATCCGAAAACTCCCGACTACTCGATCATTTCTCTGATCATTATCGCAGTTGCGGTTGTCGTAAAGATCGTTCTCGGCCGCTATGTGAAAGCGGTGGGGAAGAAAGTGAACTCGGATTCTCTGGTAAATTCCGGAGAAGATGCGACTCTTGACTCCGTGATCTCCGCTTCGACCTTGGTTGCCGCCGTGATCTTCATGCGTTTCGATGTATCGATCGAAGCCTGGCTCGGTGCGGTCATCTCTATCGTTATCATCAAGGCAGGTATCGAGATGCTCCGCGATACGATCTCCCAGATCCTTGGCGAGCGGAATGACCAGGAACTGGTCAAGAATATCAAGAAAACGGTCGTTGCTTTTCCGGGCGTACAGGGAGCATATGATCTCGTCCTCAACAATTACGGTCCTGACAGATGGAACGGATCGATCCATATTGAAGTCCCGGATACATATTCCGCGGATCAGCTGGATCAGCTCCTGCGAGAGATCCAGATCGAAGTCCTGAAAGAACACAATGTCATCCTGACAGCGATCGGAGTTTACTCGACAAACACAAAAGATGAGGAAGTGATCCGGACCAGGACTGAGGTCAGCAGGATCGTCCTGGCCCATGAATATGTCAAGCAGATCCACGGATTTTATCTGGTGAAAGAGAAGAAGATGATCCGCTTCGATATCGTAGTCAGCTTTGATGCAAAGGACAGAAAAGCCGTATATTCGGAAGTGGTCGCCGATGTTGCCAAAGCATTCCCGGGCTATGAGCTGCAGGTCGCCATGGACACAGATTACTCGGAAGAGTGAATAACTAACATGAAAAAATAACCCCTGAGGCTGATCTGCTTCAGGGGTTATTGCTTTAATCGATTTTCTTCGCTTCCCGTAAGTGCTTCTTGATCTTGGTGAAAGTCTTTTCACTGATGTCGTGCTCGATGCGGCAGGCATCTTCAGCGGCGGTTTTCTCGTCAACTCCGAGATACATCAGGGCTTCTGTCAGTACGCGGTGGCGTTCATAGATCTTCTTGGCGAGTTTGGAGCCTTCCTCGGTCAGATGGATCGCACCATCTTCATCGACCGTGATAAACTCTTTATTCTTCAGGATCCCCATAGCGCGGCTGACACTTGGCTTGCTGAGATCCATCTCACGTGCAATATCGATCGAGCGCACATTACCATTACGCTTTTTTAAGATGAGGATCGTTTCCAGATAATCTTCGCCAGATTCATATAGTCCATTCATATGCGTTCTCCTTTATTGCTGATAGAACAATTATACTTCAAAAATCCATAGTTAAACAAAGAAATTGTCTGAGGAGGGCATATTCTCGCTCAGACATTTCTTGTGGACCGATATTGGAGTGTTGGTTTTAGTAATTCTATCAGGCGGAAAGGGCTTCGCCTAAAGCCTTACAAGCTTCGTTTGCTGTATCGTCGGGGGACTCATTGCAGATGACGCCGTCCGCTGCAAGAATGGCTCCGGCCTGCTTGCTTCTTTCTTCCCAGTTTCTCATCCACTCGCCGTCGCCCCAGCCATAGGACCCGAAAAGACCGATCTTCTTGCCTGAAAGAACACCTTTCTGCTCGAGGTCAGTAAACATCGGATCAAATTCGGATTCTTCGAGGACTTCTGCACCCATAGCCGGGCAGCCGAAAGCGATGGCATCGAACTCCGATGCCTTATCAGAATTGAATTCGGAAGAGCTGAAGCGGATCACTTCGGCACCGGATGCCTTGGCACCTGCCTCAACAGCATCAGCCATAGACTCAGTGTTTCCTGTTCCACTCCAGTATACAATTGCGATTTTACTCATAATGAAATTCCTTTCTGTTTATTCTTTTCTTATATACAGACCGGGAAGAGTTCCCCGGAAACTGTCAGATCGATTATGCGGCTACTGCCAGCTGCTCGATAGAAGCGCCCTGAGTAAGACGCTTTCTGTAGTTTTTGGTGCATTGTTCATACTTCCTGAAAAGCGCCTGTGCTTTTTCCGGTTCATGATAGACTTTCCAGCATCCGCCTACACACGAACGGCAGCGGCTCTTGCAGTGAGGATTTTCGATGAACCCTTTTACGTCTTCCGGAGGATACCCAAGAAAGAGCCCGATCTCATGAGGAAATGCCCCTTCTTTCCTGACCCTCTGGATCAGATGTACAAGACACCTGGAAGGAAGGGATGACGTGTATCCGAACTCTTTAAGAAGAGAAGCGCATCTTTTATCACAGAGGTCCCTTTTCAGATAGCATGGCCGGTACAGATAAAGAAGAGAATAACCACATGTTGTCTTCAGTGGAAGCAGAAGAAGACCCTTGCCATAGAAGATCCGGTTGATCTTTTGGACTTCGCGCTTGATAAGAGCGGGATCTTCGCCCTGTATGGAAAACAGGCTTCCTGTTTTTATTCCGGCCAGAGTGGGTGAGCACTGATCGACCAGATATCGTTCCAACATGAATAAAATCTCTCCTTAAACATTGATCCTGATGAACTCGGTAATCTATCACGATCGGTGTTGCATTAATGTACTGGTTAGCAAATGCTAACTAGAAACAAGAAAAATATAACAATAAGACAACAGTATGTCAAGCCCTAAATTGAAGCCTCTTAAGAAATTTGAAAAATAACTGTTGACATCCCGTTAGTCATCTGATAATATCATCAGCAGTTAGCAAGTGCTAACTAGTTTGTGTTCTATGTCATACTTATACCGGTCCGGGGGTTCCTGATATTTTTCTCGCAGAAGACCAACTCCCCTTTCGCACTTCTCCTTGAAAAGCCCCGGACAGGAAGTTGCCGTTAAATAGGCTGTTTTGCGAAACCAGCAGAAGGCGATCTTTAGGTATAATCCTTAAAAAGGGCGGCAACAATACCTCGTTGCCGCCCTTGTCTTTTTCTAAACATCTTTATTCGATGCCTTTCAGTGTCTCGACCATATCGAGTTTTTTGATGCGTTTGTTGAACATGTAACTTACCAGTACCGATACGATCATGACAAAAAGACCGGAAACGAGATAAGTTAAGAACCCGGCGGACACAGGATAGTCCATGCTGTCTCCGTTACTGTCGAACATATACTGGAGCATGATCTTTCCGAAAGGTGCACCGAGGAAGAGTCCGACAATGGACAGCCAGAGATTCTGAAGTGAGAGGAGCTTTCTGATCTTCTTTGTCGTAAAGCCCAGTACTTTTAACGTGGCGAATTCCTTTACCCTTTCGTGGAAGGAAAGATTTCCGCAGTTATAGAGCACTACGATCGGAAGGACAGTCGCGAATGCCACGAATACGAAGAGCATGGCATAGATCATTTCCATCATGATGTCAAAGCTCTCTTTCAGATCCTTGTCATCGTGGACCGCAAGGATCCCGGGCTGATCTTCGAATGCTGCTTCTTCAGAAGAAGTATAGAGAATGTTCGGAAGATAGGCGGCGCCGGTCTTTTCGTAGTCATCGCGGAGCATGGTCACACCGGAGAAATTCGGGTGACGGTTGATAAGACCTACTTTGGATTCGTACCAGGTGTTTTTCTCATAGAGGTGCCAGTAGATCGTATCCCCTTCGTGAATGTCCAAAGAACGTGCCAGCTTCATGGTAATGGCACAGGTTCCCGGAGCAAGCTCGGCGAGGTCGCGTTTTTTGTCGGTAAGACGATAGTAGTCTGCGCCTTCCGTAACCATCAGAGAAGTGGTCTTTTTCTTCGAAGAATCCGCATGCGGCTCCTTAGCGATCTCGATCGCGGAAGTCTGGATCAGTTCCCCACCGTATTCTTTCTTATATTTCTCTGCCCGATCCAAAGTGATATCATCCGAGAAGTCGATCTCGTTCCGGAAATTCTGGATCTTATCAAACGTCCAGGAAGAAGCATCCTGGATCGTGGTGATCGAGGCCATGGCCGCCACCATGATCATCATGCCGGCAGCAGTTCCAAAGACACCCATAAAAGAGCGGAGCTTGCTTCTGGTAATATCTCTCAGGTTATACTGGGTCGAGAACCCGAACTTCTTCCAGAAAGGAAGCTTCTCCAGAACAGTGGCTTTGCCGGATTTCGGAGATGCCGGACGAAGACTTTCGGCAGGATGGACATTCATGACTTTCCTGCAGCTGAGGTAGGTTGCAAGCGTGCAGCAAGAAACGATCAGAATGACTACCAGAAGGAAAGACGCATCCATTTCCACCGTCCAGCCGGGGATCAGATACCAGGAACGGAAGATCACGGCGATGCCTTCACCGAAGAGATAGGTGCCGACAAAAAGGCCGACGATCGAACCGAGAAGAGAAACGATAAAGCTGTAGCTCAGGTAGTGAAGAATGATCTTTCTTTTCTTCATGCCCAGTGCCCGAAGAGTACCGATCTGGGTGCGCTGGTTGGCGATCATACGGTTCATGGTCGTCATAATGACCAGTAAAGCGATCGCCAGGAATACCACAGGAAAAGTAATGGCGAACTGGTCATGCTGGGCAAGTTCGTCTTTCATGATGCGGATGCCGGGCATATCGTCACGGTCGCAGAGTACGGCATAGTTCCCGTGAAGCGCTTCATTCAGTGAGGACTCTAAAGACTTCACATCACTTCGGTTTGTGGTGAATATCAGTTCATTGAAAGGAATGCCGCCGAGGATAGAACTGAAGGATTCGCTTAACCCGGAAACAGGCATGTAGATCACCGCGATATTCTTTGCAACGATGTCCAGATCTTTATCTGCCTTCAGATACTGATACTCCGGAGAGACGATGGTGCCTTCGATCTTCTTCGTCACGATCCTGCCATAGGCAGAAAAGGAAAAAGCATCGCCAACCTTCAGATCCCATTCTTTAGCGAATGATTCGGAAATCCAGATACCGTCTTTTGAGGAAAGATCCAGTTCCTTACCGTTAACATAGTAGGGCTTGGAAACCAGATCCTCTTCGAGGCCATAGACCTCCAGCTGGGCCTGATCAAAGCCTTCTGCGGTTGCCGTGAAGTGAAGACGTCTCTGCGCAGAAGTGATGTCAGGAAGTGCTTTTACCGAAGAAAGATCTTCCGGGGAAAAGCCTTCACTGAAGATCCAGCCGTCCGCACAATTCGTCGCCTCGCGCAGATCCTCCAGCTTGTTATAGGCGCTGATGTTGCTGGCCTTCATGCAGGCAAAGAGCGACACGGCCAGAAATGAGAGGATAAAAAGAGAAAGGAACTGACCGAGATTCTTTCTGATCTCTCTTGTCATTTTACGTACAAGCATTACCATTCCACCTCCCGGATCGGAACCGGAGATTCATTGATGCGGATCTCACGGATCTTGCCGTTTTTCATGCGGATGACTTTATCTGCACATTTGGCGATATCGGCATTATGGGTAACCAGAATCACGGTCTTTCCCTGTTTACGGGAAAGGTCGGAAAGAAGTTCCAGAACGATCACGCCTGTCTCGGAATCAAGAGCACCTGTCGGTTCGTCTCCGAGGATGATCTTCGGATCTTTGGCCAGAGCTCTTGCGATCGAGACACGCTGCTGCTCACCGCCGGACATCTGCGACGGAAACTTTTTCGCATGATCCTGTAGTCCCACCGCGCGGAGCATCTCCATAGGATCAGGACCGGACTTGACGATGTTCTTCACAAGTGACACATTTTCGATCGCGGTGAGGGAAGGGAGGAGGTTATAAAACTGGAAGATAAATCCGATCGTGCCGGCACGGTATTCCGACAGTTCTTTATCGTTCATCTTCGAGACTTCCTGCCCGGCGACCGTGATGGTGCCGGAGGTCGGTGTATCCATTCCGCCCAGCATATTCAGGACCGTGGATTTTCCTGCGCCGGACTGCCCGAGTATGACGACGAATTCACCTTCATCGATGGTGAAATTGACATCGTTATTGGCCAGCTGGATCGCTTCGCCCTGGCCGTATTGTTTCATGACATTTTTAAATTCGACGATAGTGTTTCCCATTTTTCTCGTCTCCTGTGTATGTTATATATAAGAATAGTGGTAAGTCTGTGCTAACCATCCTCATTCTACGTCCGGCCTGAAAACAGGTCAATACAAAAATTGAGAAATATCTCAACTTTGTACAAGGTGAATAAAAAGGGGCTGTGGTTTATTGTGAAAATTGAGAAAAGTCTCAATATTTACTTGCAACAAATCAAATATGTGTTTTAATGAATATGGGTAGTTATCTGATAGATAAGGAGAGGTCGTTCCATGGCGAAGGAAAAGCCGGAAAAGAAGAATACGCCGAAGAACGCGGCAAAGAAGAGTGATGCTGTGTCTAAAAAGAACGCTGCCGCGGTCAGAACGACAGCCAAGAAGGCATCGCCTGCGGCAAAGCCTATGGCGGTGCCGAAGCAGAAACGCTCCATCGAGACGCGTCTGAAGATCTTAAGTGTCGGCGGCGACCTGATCCTTCAAAAGGGCTACCACAACATTACGGCAGACGACATTGCCAAAGCGGCAGGTCTCTCTACGGGGATCGTCTACCACTATTTCCGAGACAAGAAAGATATCCTGGTCCAGGCTCTTCAAATGGCAGCAGATCAGCTGATGGGAGATGTCACCCGTTTCTACCACGAAGCCGAAAAGGGAGAAAAGGGGCTTGAATTCGATGCTTTTGCGGAGAAAACACTGGACTACTTACTGGAATATCACCAACGGAATTGGGCCGTGCACGAAGAGCTGGAAGCTCTATATCACACGGATGCAGATATCGCCGAAGTCTCCGACGGCTTCTGGCAGAACATGTATGAGAAGATGGAGCAGGTGTTCCTCCTGAAGGGTGCCAAATCGGAAAACAGCGCCGAGAACGTCCGCATGGCGGTCAACTATATAGAGTGCTTCTGCCATACCTATATGCATCCCATAGACCCCAAACTGGACCAGACCTATATGCGGAAGAAGACGATCGAGATCGTAAAGAAACTGATCTTCGGATGATATTGCCGCTCATTTCTTTTTCTTAGGTAGAGGAAGCTCCGGATACATGGCTTCCAGAAGTTCCCGCAGAAGCTCCTTATTCTCCACGTCGTCCACAAGAAGCATTTCCTTCGCCCCTTCGTACGGAAGCTCCAGCTCCGCGTCCGGCATCTTCTTTCTGGAAGACTTCGTCACCTTCACAATGAAGCGGTCATCGTAAATCCCGCCGACGATCTTGCCGCCATAGTAGAGGATGTATTCGCCCATCATAGCGCGGTACGAGATACCCTCCAGTTCCGAGAGCTGTTCCAGTATAAAATCCAGGTATTCTTTACTCGATGCCATGTGTGCCTCCTAAATTGTTGCCCCAGTCTTTCCAAGAAACATAGGTTACACCGTTGATGTCACATGTAATGTCGCCCAGATAATATACAAACCCTTTGGTGTCACTTGCACGCAGGTCGATGTACTTACGTACATTGGCGGCTAGTTTCTTTTCAGTGTCGCTATCACTCTTGATTTCCAGCGCATATGTCTTATGCCAATCGGCGATCACGTCCACCTCGAAACCATTGCTATCGCGAAAGTATGTTAGTTCCGCTTTTCGTCCTTTGTTAAATCTTGATTTCAACAGTTCTGAAATCGCCATGGTTTCGACCACGGCACCTTTATATCTCGACAGTAATAACTCCTCTTTCGACTCGATTCGAAGAAGATAGCAAAGAAGCCCGACATCCACAAAATAGAGCTTCGGCGACTTCACGAGAATTCTTCCGAGATTGTTTGTGTCCGGCTCCAGCATATGAATGATGAAAGAAGCCTCCAGAATCGATAGCCACGATTTTATCGTATTTGCCGAAACCCCGATCTCTCGTGAGATGCTCTCCATATTAAGGATCTGTCCGCTATAGATCGCACAGATCTGGATAAACTTCTTGAATGTGGAAAGATTCGCGACGCGTATCTCTTCGGCAACATCTCTCTCGATATATGTGTCGATATAATTCTCGAACCAGTCCTGGCGATCGTAGTGTTTCCGGTCGTCATAAAAGGGGGTATAGAACCCTTGGAAAGCATAGTCATAGGCATCTTCACCGAGGATTCCCTGAAGGTTCAATTCGGAAATAGACAGCGGAAGAAGATTTACCAGGCCGATCCTCCCGGAAAGGGACTCTCTGATGTTCTTCTTAAGTTTGAATTGGGAGGAGCCCGTAAGTATATACTTCCCGGGTGTGTATTCTTCGCTATCCACGACAAGCTTTATCGCCTCGAAAAGCGCCGGTACCTTTTGTGCTTCGTCGATGATGACGCCGTCTTTAAATGCTCGAAGGAAGTCCCGCGGATTGGATGAGGCTAGTTCCCGCACAGATGAATCATCAAAGGTCACATACCTCTTTTCAGGAAAGGTTTCTTGAACTAAAGTAGATTTCCCGCTTTGTCTTGGACCGGTTACAGCCACGACAGGAAATTGCTGTGCCAGTCGCAATAAGGTATCTTTTGCCATTCTCTCAATCATGTCTGTAAACCTCACTTTTATTATAATCTGAAGTTTACACTTATTGAATTCTGAAGTCAATATACCTGAAATTCCGAAGTTTAGTGTTATGAAATTCTGAAGTTTCTTAGCGAAAAACACTTATTCCCGGTCTTCCCGTAATAAACTGAACATCTGGATGTCCACGAAATCGCCGCGGCACATCTCGTGCTTCCGGAGGGTGCCTTCGTACTGGAATCCAAGCTTCTCCAGAAGGGCGCGGGAGCCGGTGTTCGGCGGCTCGACCATCGCCTCGATCCGGTTCACATCCGAGCATCGGAATGCGTGATCGATGATCAGCGAAAGTGCTTCTGTCATGATCCCTTTCTGCCAGTACTCGCGGTTCAGATCATAGCCGACCTCGATGCGTTTGTCGTATTCAGATATCGCGTGAAAACCACTTGTCCCGATGAGTTTTCCGGTTTCTTTTAGGACGATGCCCCATCGCATGCTCCAGTGCTTGGTAAGTGCCTCTTCATATTCACGGATCATGGTCTCTGCCTCCGTGATACTCTCGAAAGGGAATCGGTCCGCGAAATAGAGCATGACTTCCTTATTTGAATAGATCTCGAACACGTCATCCAGATCCTGCATCGTGATCCGGCGCAGCAGGAGCCTCCCGGATTCAAGTTCGTGGTAATTTGCAAACAATTCGTCTGTCACTTTTATCTTCTCCTATGCGCTACCAGTATACCGCATCTTTTTGTCGAAGGTTCAGATCTTCTTCTGCAGCCACAGAAGGTCGTACCATCGGTCGAATTTCTTGCCGATGTCTTTCATGTGGGCGACTTTCTCGTAGCCCATGCGCATGTGGAAGTGGAGGCTGTCGTGGGTCAGGTATTCGTCCTCTTCTTCGCAGTATGCGACGCCGGCCAGAAGGTTCACCATGCCCATCGAGGCCAGGTGCTTCTCGAGCTCCTGATAGAGAAGAGAACCGATGCCTTTCCTTCGGTAATCTTTGTCCAGATAGATGGAGTTCGCGACCGACCAGGCGTAGGCTTCGCGGCAGCTGTAGGGACTTGAGTAGGCATAGCCGACGATCCGGCCGTCATCCTCTGCGACCAGATACGGGTACTTCTCCATGACTTTCCGCATGCGGTCCGAAAACTCTTCCACAGTCGGGACG